>NZ_FOPV01000046.1 GCF_900113575.1 Nitrosospira sp. Nsp14 | reverse complement strand
TGACCCCAAGCGAATACGTTAAATCCAACCAGGTCAGACTGCTCGAAGCGGCTAGATTCTAGTTTTGAATCCCATCAGAATTGGGGGAACATCATAAGATCGGCAACACTGTCGAGTTGCTGTATGAGAAGAGGGGAGGAGGAAGGATGAGTAATGAAGGAACAAATACTAGACTGAATCAGATGATCGCTGCGTATTGGGTAGCTGTAGGGGAAATCGCCCTCAAGGATCAGATTGACAGCGACGATAAGACTCGATTGTCCAAAATTCTTCTTGAGTACAGCGCTGCTCCGGGCGCATCGGAAGATGTAAAGGTCGAGATGGTGCAAGAGTTCAATAGAATCCATGAACTACAATCCAAGCAAAATAAAATTTGATTGAACGGGAGGGAGGGTGAGCGAGGATAAAGTATACGCTATAACGATCACAATCAACGAGCACAGGGATAAGCTTGTTCGTTGGCAAAGAATTCATGTGACGCCGGAAATAGTCGAAGATGAAGCGGTTTTGGGGTCGCTTTTAACTCTTACCGCGAAAAAGATGATAAGGGATATAGAGGAAAATGGTGATGAGGTCAGGAAGAACCGTTTATGATCCTCTTGATATCGTATGACATAAAATCATTTGATTAGCCCTCAATTTTGCATATGTTTGTGTTATAGCGTCATTATTCCGCTAAGAAGCCGAGCGTATCTGTAGCCTCAAGACCGCCAAAACTGAAACGTAGCGCAGCTTTATCAAGCTCCGTTAATGTGTGTGCCGCGAATTTCCGGAGGCTTCCTGATCGTAGGTTGTCAACCTTGCTCCGGTGGGAGCGATAATGGTTGCGATCAAGCGGGCCGGAATTGTCTTGCTGGGATTTTCCATGTACGAATGGATGCTTCCGGGCGGCTCATTCCAGCTTTCTCCGGCGCGATACTCGATCACTTCCCCATTGTTGAGCTGAGAGCGGACCGTGCCTTCGAGCACATGCACGAACACGACGCCTGCATGGCGATGGCTGGTGGTGCTGGCTTCGGGTGTCAGGTACACCATGAAAGCGGTCAGGGTCTGCTTTGGATCGTCCGGCAGGACCTGCGCGGTGACGGGCATGAGCGTGATTCCCACCGATTTTACATCTTTTGCGCCGGAACGCACTTCGTCTGCCTCCGCTATTCCCGCAACCGACAGTAAACCCGCCGTTATCGATGCTGCAAGCAGCCTGGCATACAATGTGATTTTGGATTTGACCAACTTGAATTTCATCGACCCTCCCCCTCGATAGTTTTCATATCAACGAAGCCGCAAGCTAGGTGTCAACGCCGGTTTAAAACTGACCCACTTTTTGGTTATTTGGCCGGAATAAAACTGACCCACCCGGACATTTAATTTTACTAAGCCTTGACCTTTACATGTCCGGCTTTGCGTTTATCCTTGAGCCGG
>NZ_FOPV01000043.1 GCF_900113575.1 Nitrosospira sp. Nsp14 | reverse complement strand
GCCCCTGGCGTAAGCTCGGGTGACGCGATCAAGCTGGTAGAAGAAATTGCGGAGAAGAGCTTGCCGGATAACTACCAGATTGCCTGGACGGCGCAGGCCTATCAGGAAAAACGCACCGGGTCAGCCGCGGTTTTCGCCTTCACCTTCGCCATTATCATGGTGTTCCTGATCCTGGCCGCGCAGTTCGAGACCTGGGCGCTGCCGCTGGCAGTCATCATGGCCGTGCCTTTCGCCCTGGCCGGCGCGTTGCTTGCCGTGCTGATTCGCGGAATGCCCAACGATATTTATTTCCAGGTAGGCTTGATTACACTGATAGGGCTGGCAGCCAAGAACGCCATTCTGATCGTGGAATTCGCCAGCCAGAAGATGCGGGAAGGAATGCCGGTGGCGCAGGCCGCGATGGAAGCCGCGCGCCTGCGCTTTCGCCCCATTGTCATGACTTCGATGGCTTTTGTGCTGGGGATCGTGCCGCTGGTCTTTGCGACCGGGGCAGGAGCAGCGGCGCGCCAATCCATGGGCACGGGCGTCTTGGGCGGCATGCTGCTTGCGACTTTCGTAGCCACAATTTTTATTCCCCTATTCTTCACCTGGCTTACCCGCGAGCACGCGCCGCAGATGCATGAAGGCATGCAGGAGGAAAGAGCATGATGACGCTGCGCTCATTGGAACGAATCCGCAGGGCGCTGGTTTGGGCATTATTGCTCCTGCCATCCCTGTTGCTGATGTCCTGCGCCATGGGACCGGACTACGTCCGTCCGCATATCGAAACCGCGGAAAAGTTTCGCATGACGGAAACGGAAGGGCAGTCCATTGCCAATCTTCCGTGGTGGGAACTCCTGCGTGACCAAGAACTGCAACGGCTCATCCGCCAGGCGCTCGCAGAAAACAAGGATCTCAAGCAGGCGGTCGCCAGCGTGGAAGAGCTCCAGGCTCGCCTGACAACAACGCTCTTTGACTTTCTTCCCAAGCTGGACGCGAACGTTAATGCGCCTGCGTTCGGTACCCTCGGAGGCTTTCAGATTCCGGGATTCCCCACGCCTTTCAATTATTTTGGCCAGGGCACGCTCAATTGGGAAATCGATATCTGGGGGCGTCTCCGGCGCTCGAGTGAGGCAGTTCGCGCCGATCTGATGGCACGTGAGGAAAACCGCCGGGCAGTGATCCTGACCCTCGTGAGTTCGGTAGCACAGGCTTATTTCGATCTTCTGCAATTCGACATGCAGTTGGGCATTGCCCGAAACGCGGTGCACTCATGGGAAGAATCCGTTGCTCTCGCCCAGGCACAGCTCCGGGGCGGGATAATCTCCAGGCTCGATCTCGATCAGTTCGAGTCTGAGCGAGCCAACGCCGCCACGAGGGTGGCAGAACTGGAACGACTGAGAGTTCAAAAGGAAAACGAACTGAGCGTGTTGCTGGGCAAGAACCCGGTACCAGTTGCGCGAGGCCGTACGCTGACGGAGCAGTTGATGCCACCGCAAGTTCCCGCGGGTCTTCCTTCCGAATTATTGCAACGTCGTCCCGATATTCTACAGGCAGAGCAGACGCTTGCCGCGGCAACCGCGAGAATTGGCATGGCCAAGGCAGCGCGGTTTCCCAAGCTCACGATAACGGGCTTCCTGGGCGTGGCCAGCCCTGCCCTGTCAAATCTCCTGCTCTCCGGCAGTGAGTTCGGCGTGGGAGGACTTGGACTGGCAGGCCCTCTGCTCAATGCGGAAAGCCTCGGATTCCAGCAGCGCGCGGCAGAAGCCCAGGCACGGCAAGTACTGGCTCAATATGAGCAAACCATCCTGGTGGCGTTCAAGGAGGTTGAAGACTCCCTGGTCGCGATTCGAACCGTCGGCGACCAGCGCAAGACGCAGGAGGACCGGGTGAATGCGTTGCGCTCCGCGTTGAATGTCGCCACCCTGCGCTATCGAGGGGGCATCACCAGCTACGTCGATGTCTTGCTTGCCAAACGCAATCTCTTCGAGGCCGAGTACTCTCTAACCGCTACCCACCGCCTCCATCTGGTATCCGTCGTGCAGCTCTA
>NZ_FOPV01000040.1 GCF_900113575.1 Nitrosospira sp. Nsp14 | reverse complement strand
TGCGCCGTCCAGGCAATCTGGTAGTTATCCGGCAAGCTCTTCTCCGCAATTTCTTCTACCAGCTTGATCGCGTCACCCGAGCTTACGCCAGGGGCGCCGCCGCCCATTACTTTTGCCGATAGCAGCCCATTATACCGCTCCAGTTGCTCGGCTCCGACCACGGTGCTGATTCTGCTCAGGGCGGACAGGGGCACCATTGCGCCCGATTGCGAGCGTACGTATACCCTGCCAAGATCATCCGGATTCGTGCGATACGCCGGCTCTGCCTGCAACTGTACGCGATAGGTGCGTCCTGAGAGATTGAAATCGTTGACATAGAACGAACCCATCGTGCTTTGCAAGGTAGCATAGATATCGGCGATCCGCACTTGCTGAGAAATCGCCTTTGCATCGTCCACCTCGACAAAGAATTGCGGTACCGTGGGACGGAAAAAAGTTGCAATGCCCGCAAGACGAGGTTCCTGGTTCAACGCCTCGATAAAATTGTTGACCACGGTCGACAATTGCAGTGGATCCGCGCCCGCACGGGTTTGCACGTAAACCTCGAAGCCACCGGCGGTGCCGAGGCCTCGAATCGCCGGCGGGTTGAACGCGATGGCGATGCCGTCGGACTGCTGCATACCGATACCGGTCAATTTCTGGATAATATCCTCTGCGGAAGCCGTGCGCTCGGACCAGTCTTTGAACGCGACGAACATGGTCGCCGAACTGGTTTTATTGCCGCCGCCGATCAGATCAAAGCCATTGACTACGAATTCGTGGGCTACCGCAGGATCGCTTGCTATGCTGGCTCGTACCGCTTCGGCGGTTCTGGTTGTTCGAGCGAGTGTTGCCCCATCCGGTAAAATTGTTGCGGCCACCACGTATCCCTGATCCTCGGGGGGCACAAAGCCCTCCGGTACTGTCTTGATCAGGTATCCCGCCAGTGCGATGATGCCAGAGAACGCAATCGCGCCAATAATCTTGTGCCGTATGGTAGTGCTGACCATATTCACGTAGAAATCGGTAAGGCGCTTGAAATTCCGATTGAAAGCAAGAAAGAATGCCGACTCCCCATGCGTGTGCTTTAGCAGGATGGCGCACAAGGCAGGTGTCAACGTAAGGGCGACCACCCCTGAAATGGTGACAGCAACCGCGACGGTTACCGCGAACTGTCGGTAGAGCTCACCGGCTATTCCCCCCATGAACGCCACCGGTACAAAGACCGCGCATAGTACCAATACAATTGCCACCACCGCACTCGCAACCTGTTCCATCGATTTGATTGCTGCTTTCATGGGCGAGAGTTTTTCCTCGTCCATCAGCCTCTCGATGTTCTCCAGCACCACGATTGCATCATCCACCACGATGCCTATGGACAAGACCATGGCAAAAAGCGTAAGCGTATTAATGGAGAAGCCAAATAGCCACAAACCCGCAAAGGTGCCGATCAGGGAAATAGGCACCGCGATGAGGGGAATGAGGGTTGCACGCCAGCTTTGCAGAAACAGGTAGACAACCAGAATAACCAGCACCATCGCCTCGCCGAGCGTTTTTACCACCTCCCACATCGAGGCCTTGACGAACAGGCTGGTATCGTAGGGAACGACATAGTCCATGCCCGGGGGGAAGCGTTTCTTCAACTCGTCCATCTTGGTGACGAGAGCATTTTTCGTGTCGAGTGCATTCGCGCCGGGTTGAAGAAAAACCGGCATTCCTGCACCGGGTTCGCCATTCAACGCAGTCCGCACATCGTAGCTTTGAGCACCCAGCTCAATACGGGCGACATCCTTGAGATAGAGAACACCTTGCGGGCCGTCGGCGCGCAGAATGATATTACCGAATTGCTCGGGCGTAAGCAGTCGTCCCTTGGCGTTGACGGTATAGATTAATTGCTGGTCCGGGGGCATCGGTTCCTGGCCTATCTTGCCCGCAGCATACTGCGCATTTTGGGCTTGAATGGCCGCGGTTATGTCGGTTGTGGCGATGCCGAGCTGCGCCATGCGGTCGGGACGCAGCCAGATGCGCATGGAGTAGTCCTGACCGCCAAAAACCTGCACATCCCCCACACCTTTTGTTCGCTTCAGCTCATCCAGTACGTTAAGTGTGGCGTAATTGCTCAGGTAGAGCGGGTCATACTTTCCCTTCTCCTTTGAGATGAGCATGAACACCATAAGGATGTCATTGGAACGCTTTTCTATTTTCAACCCGATCCGCCTGACTTCTTCCGGCAGGCGCGGCAAGGCTATATTTGCCCGATTACTGATATTGAAGGTTGCCTCGTCTACATCGGTCCCGACTTCAAAGGTCGCGGTGATGGTCAGGGTTCCACTTGAGTCAGAGCTGGAGCTGAAATATAAAAGATTTTCCACGCCGCTCAGCTGCTCCTCGATCGGGGCGGCTACGGTTTTGGTCAGTGTGTCCGCGCTCGCGCCCGGAAACGTCGCCGTGATCAGCACAGTTGGAGGCGCGATCTGCGGGTACTGGGCGATAGGAAGCTGCAGCGCGGCGATCAGCCCTGACAGTACGATGATGATGGACAGCACCGATGCAAAAATCGGGCGGGTGATGAAGAATCTGGTCATGAGTTAGTTCGAGCTCAGGTCTGCTTTTCGGGTTGCGGCTGGGTTGAAGCAGCAGGCGCCTCGCCT
>NZ_FOPV01000038.1 GCF_900113575.1 Nitrosospira sp. Nsp14 | reverse complement strand
CACTCGAAACTGGGCTACCTGTCGCCCGTCGTCTATGAACGGAAAATGGTAGCAATACCACCTATCACGGTGTCTGAAATGATTTGACCACCACACTAATCTCCGTTCCACCCATGGGGTTAGGAGTTTGAAATGAAGAAACTCAAATCTGGGGGTTTCAGCCCTTAGAGTTGGTACATAACAAAAATATCAGGGGTGATTCAACGCTAGAAAGGACAGTGTATGTTTAACTCTAAGGCCTACGCCGCTGCCAGTGCGACCTCACCACTTGCCGACACCACAATTGCGCGGCGCGACCCAACCGAACACGACGTGCAGATCGAAATCCTTTTCTGCGGTATCTGTCACTCCGATCTTCATTCCGTCCGCAATGAGTGGAGCGAGTTCATGCCCACCGTCTATCCGATTGTTCCCGGCCATGAGATTGTTGGCCGTGTCACTATAACCGGCTCCGCCGTCACAAAATACAAGACCGGCGACCTGGTCGCGGTCGGGTGCCTGGTTGATTCCGACCGCACCTGCCCCCAGTGCAAAGCGGGCCTTGAGAACTTCTGCCCCGAGCTCAGGTTTACCTTTAACTCACCCGACAAGTATCTGGGAGGGATGACTTACGGCGGCTATTCAGACAGCATCGTCGTCGACGAGCATTTCGTGCTGCGCGTCCCGTCCAACCTCGATCTCGCGGGGGCGGCGCCGCTCCTGTGCGCGGGAATCACGACGTACTCGCCCATGCGTCACTGGGGCGTCAAAAAGGGCAAGAAAGTTGGCGTTGTGGGTCTCGGCGGACTGGGCCACATGGCCGTGAAGATTGCGCATGCGCTCGGAGCCTACGTCGTCGTCTTCACAACGTCGCCTAACAAGAAGGAAGACGCGCTCCGGCTCGGGGCCGACGAAGTCGTGGTTTCTCGCAACGCGGACGAAATGAAGAAGCACGCCGGCAGCTTTGAATTCATCCTCGACACCGTCTCAGCCGCACACGACATCAACGCCTATATCAATCTGCTTGGCGTCGACGGCAATCTCACCATCGTTGGTGTTCTCCCGAAGCCGCTCGAGGTCGCCGCCTTTGGCCTCATATCAGGCCGCCGCACTCTTTCCGGCTCGTTCATCGGCGGTCTCCGTGAGACCCAGGAGATGCTCGACTTTTGCGGGACGCACAACATTACTGCCGATGTCGAAGTGATCCCCATCCAGAAGGTCAACGAAGCCTACGAAAGACTGCTGAAGTCGGATGTGAAGTATCGGTTCGCCATCGACATGGCTTCTCTCAGAACTGAGTAAAGCGGAGGGGACGAGCACTTCCCCGTGCCGTAGTAGGAACAAACGCGTTAATGACCCAATTTGTGGTAACTCGAGTTACTTCTGGGCATGGTCCTCGCGGACGTGTTGCTGGCCGCTTGCGAGCAACGGGTTTTTATGCACAAGATCACACGACGAGTTCGACTGTATTGAAGAAAAGTTGAGCGGGCCTGTTCCGGCGCAAGTGGGAACATGGATGGTGGGACAAGTTAACGCAAACAGGTTTACGACGGGCCGGTGGGGGGTTAGATGTGGGTAGAGATTAGGTCTAAACAAACCATACTAATCACAAGAAGTTACGAAATTGAGAAGCGGTGTCCTTCACATTGGAGGCTGTAACCCGCTTCATTGTGTTAAGTTCACGTATTGGCGACACAGGAAGTTACCACGTTTGTTACCACGGTATAGGTTGCGGTACCTCTTACTATATGAGAAGTCGCGGAGCCCGTGTAATCTTGGATGTTGCAATCGAACGATTAGAGGTGCAGACGGACTGGCGCCATGGCGTCGCAAATCGGACCCATGTATTTCGGACTGCGATAGCAGGTGCGACCATGAACGAGCCCAAAATCTGGGGCACGTTGCGAATCAGAAAATGCATTCAGCCGCAGCACACGATCGAAACATAAGCCTTCGTAAAGCCACTATATTAACGTAGCCTTCCAATTTTTCCCATTTTGCTTTCCATACAGATAAACATAAGGGTTTAGATAGGGGTGTTCCCCGATCTTCTCGACGTCAAAACTTATTTTCCTTGCATGGATGATTTTGTTACACGCTTCTGGGAGTCCGAGCCCCATGCCTTCGGGTTTCTCTGATAGCCGAGAAAATAGAGCATGTTGTTTTAGATGAGCATATCAGCCGTAGGAATCGATATTGTAAGGAGTCGGTGATGGTGCACCCAGGCGTTGGTTGCTGGGGTCCAGCATTTCTCTGGTATTATGAGAAGAGGTTATGTGCAACTGGGAACGCCGAAAACCTCCGACTAAAGTTGTGAAGAAGTCGCCCAAAAAGCCCTCAACCTCAGAGCCGAAGAGCGAGCCAAGCGAGCTGGTAGGCACCCGACGCAAGCGGGAGAACGAAGAGGACGAGCGAATAGCCAACCTCAGGGGCCGCCGAAGGTACTGGTCGGCACGAATCCCTCGCAGGCCTACCCAGCACTTCCTCCGGTTCCAACCCATCAATACTTGACGCTGCCGCCGCATACATGCGCTCAGCGGGTCTTCCCCGTTACGCCAAACCCAGTACGTAAAACTCTACGAAGAAAGCCGAACAAGCATTGAAACGCTTTCACAGACGGCGTGGCACCGATCCACATCGGCATGCCAAGGCGTATATTTACAGAACTTCAGGTTCAGCCGTGGGCCTGTGGATACGAGCGTATCGCAGATCCATATATGCTCGTCTTGAGTTAATGCGAGAATAGATGAGGGAACCGCGTGGGTTAAAACGTGGGTAGTAAGTTTGTTATGACTAGAAATTGGTGGGAATTAAAAACGGACGAGCGGGCGGATTATAGTCCGGCATGAATCTGCTCACGCAACCACTTGTGCCCTGAATCACGATGTGAACGCTCATGCCAGACCATTGCCATCTCGTACCCGGGGATCTCCAACGGTGCTTCGAACGCGCAGAGTTCGTCCGACAGGTTGGGTATCAGGCGTGATGGAAGCATCGCGACCATGTCCGATTGGGTAACTAAGGCTGGAACAAATAGAAAATGTGGAACGGATAACACAACCCGCCGCGTTTTCCCCATCTTCTGAAGCATTGTATCCGTAATGCTCCGAAAACCTCCCCCATCGGGCGACACCAGAATGTGCTCCAGAGTGCAAAACTGATCTATTGTTGGTCTGCGTTTCACGTGCGGATGATCCTTCCGCGCAATGAGCACGTAGTGTTCAATGAAAAGAAACTTGAACCGAAGCTCTGGGGGCACTGTATCCATGGTTAGGAAACCAAGGTCGCAGATACCCTGTTCCAGCTGTTTAGCCATCTGAGGTGGAGCGGTATCGCGGATTGCAATGCGAGTACGCGGAGCGGCCGATCTTAATTTCGACAGAATTGGAAGGAGAATTGCCGACTCCGCGTAATCTGGAGCCGCCAAGCTCCAGGTGACCTCGGCAGTTGCAGGATCAAAGCGCTTCTGAGGTCCGACCACGCGCTCCAGCTCAAGAAGAGCTGAACGTAAGGGCTCAAGCAGCTCAACGGCTCGGGACGTTGGCAACATACCTCGTGGTCCGGGCAGCAACAGCGGGTCGTTGTAAATATTCCGCAGTTTCCCGAGCTGCACGCTCACGGAGGGCTGGCTCAGGTTAAGACGCTCCGCGGCTTTAGTGACGTTCAGTTCGGTCAACAGCACTTCGAGCGTCACCAGGAGATTAAGATCGACTTGAGTGAAATTAAAAATAACAATACCTGATATTGTATTAATTCATTTCTACTATACCACGGCTTTGTTTAGACTTCACCCCATCTCTTGCTAGACCCCTCTCTTAAGAGAGAATTCCACATCCGGCGCGCCAGCCAATGGGCATTCCGGTTTCCCACCAGACACTCTACTATACCTAGCTACATACATACACGAATGTATACATACAGTTTGTCGGTTTATCGAAGCACTCTACTTGGACTAACCCTCTGCGTTACCGTGGCCGCGTGCGGTCAAAATGAAGCGGCGAGCCGGCAGCCGGGAGCAACGTCTCTCCCCGTCAGCATGATTGAGGTGCAGTCCGCCAGTGTGCCAATCAGCGCGGAAGCGGTGGCCCAGACCGAAGGCGCCAAAGAGGTTGAAATACGTCCGCGGGTAGGCGGCATCCTGCTCAAGCGC
>NZ_FOPV01000017.1 GCF_900113575.1 Nitrosospira sp. Nsp14 | reverse complement strand
GCAAAAAGAAATCAACGGCTGTGAGAGAGAAAGAAGCTGATCTTTTAACTGAACTTCGCTAGAACACCCCTGGCACTATTATCGGGGGCACATCAATCCGTACTTTGGTGAGAAATATTGTCTTGGAAAACCCGCTTTACCGTTATTCCACGCCCATTCTTTATACGCAGCTGCAAATATGCTGCCAATCTCCTTGTTTGATTTTTCAGACTGCCTGTAATAGGCGTATTCATGTTTAACTTCTGCGCACTCACTTCCTAGCTCTGTTAATAATTCATCCCAGTTCGGAGTGCCCCAATAGCGCTTAGAGAATCCCGATCCAATAAATAGAATTGGCTGACAGCCTTTTTTTTTGATCAACTCCGCAATATCCGCTGTCGTGTCCGCCTGATACTTTTGATAGTCCATTTTCTTCAAATGATACGGATCCTCTAATCCATAACTAATTTTTTATAAAACTTCTCGGCACTCGAAACTTAATTGTTCACCTTGTAGACGCTCTTTGAGCGATGGTTGACTTCCTTCCACAACATGCCTTTATCGTCGAGTTCGGGCAGGCGCTCGATAGGAGTTTTTTTCATGCAAAAACCTTTCCTCCTATCTAGTAAGACTTCTCATGGAAACCCCTGCCAAGATCATAGCCATGAAGGAGAGAATGATGCATCCCTATTTGCACGTATCCACCCATTCTTGCCGCCAGCTAACGCCTTCTTCCAAAGAATCGTGTAACCGTATTTGCAAATCCAATAGCATTCCGCGAAAGATCTCTGCAGACCGGGGGCAATTCTAAAAACCTTCAAAGCACGAAAATATTGGCGAGGCGATTTTATCGAACTCAGCAGTATTTACCACTGTACTGAGGTACACCCGTGAATGAGTGTGGGTATTGAGGGTTAAAGGATGGAGGAGACCGCTAACGTAAGAACCCAGACCGGGTTGGGAGCACATCAAGCTATCGCCACTCGTAGAGAGAGGGGTTAAAAAAAGGGAGTTAGAGTTCGGCTGATAAAATAGGTTACCAAGGGTAACGAACTGGAAAGTACCTGGAAAAAGTAAGTAGCAAGCTTTCCGCATTTCGTAATTCCTCGGCTGGTCAGTTTTCCTGGGGATTTACAGAACACCCGCTGGGTTATTTCCTTTCAGAGCTTTAGTTGAGGCATAAAGCCTGCGTTTCGTTGTGAGTCCCTTTCTACGTACGAGCGAACAGTCGCCTCTATCTCTACCTTCTTCGTTGACGGACTCAGGGAAGCGTGTTGGCTGGACGTGTACTCCCGCCCCGGCCGTGGTTGCCGGTCTGGTTTCGTGTCATTTCTGTTGCTAGGAGGCGCTTGCCCTATTGATTTCAGGGGGACGAAAAAATAGGATGCACAATTGAATTTTTCTGAACTGCTACTAAGGTAGATGAAAATAAATGAAAATACCTTTCGTTTCGGCTAACATCACTCTCGCCTCATTCTCCAGGAGCCCCGAATTATGGCCACACTTGATCACTCGACCTTCATCCGGCGCCTCAAGGGACAAAGCATTGACACCCAGCGGCTGCGTAGCGCTTACCCCGACCTGAACTTGAGTAGTATCGGCGGTAATGGCGCCATCGATGGAACCACGCTCAATCTGGAAAGGTTATGGGAGATTATCGATAACTACGACCACGATGGCAATGTCAATACCATCTCCGATCAGGTGGCGCTTGCCATTGCTGAATGGCTGTTTGCCAATACGGCAAGCCCTGCGGTTCCGGACGGCGAGGCGATAGACTGGAGGAAAGTGGCGGAACATGGCGACCGAAGCATTACGGATAATCGCAACGCCCATAAGACCGCTATTGAAAATACCGGAGTAGGGCTTTATTACGGTGACCATTCCCCATTTCACGATTCCATTTTAAGGGGCGATCACCGCGCCCTCAAGGCGCAAATAGACGCCATGAGCCTGGGCAACTGGAGACTGGATTCGTTTGAGCCCGGAGCCGTAGTCTTGGAGGATGCCTCGGGCCGGGCGGGGCGTTTGCGCGAGAGCTCGTGTATCGGGTGGGTAATTGACAATGTCAAAGCGGCGTACGAAGGCGCTGGCCTGGCATCGCGTTTCGCTGAAATCAGCAGTCGAGTGAAGGAGGCGGATCTGCGCGGCACTGTCCTGTGCGAAGAGTTGCAGAAGGACGGCTGGACCGCTGTTTTTTACTCTCCGCGCCCGGCAGATGATCTCGCGGGGTCCGGGGAGCGCGAGAAACTGGCCGCACTCAATATGGCCAAGGCTGGCGCCCGGATTTGGAAATCGCCTGTTGCAGGTTCGACCGGAATACGCTGTGATGCGGTGATTACCGGCTACAGGGACGTGCAACCAGATGATCGGACTGAGGCGTTGCTGGAAAAACTGGAGAGGGTGCCCTTTTTTGTGGGGGTTGCAAACGGGGGAATTCATACCTTCGTGGGACACAAGGGAAGCGTGTGCGATTTCCATTGGACGGCGCAGCCCGATGACATGGATGCGATGACCGAAAACCCTGTTCGTCAATGGAAATGGGATACCGGGCTCTATATGGTGCCGCCCGGGTACTGGTCCTAGCCCCGGCGCTTTTGCAGCCGCCTCATGGATAAGGAAAGGGTACGGAAAGGGTACGGAAAGGCATATGATTGACGCCAGGCGCGGCGCGTGCAGTCTGTTGCCATTGCATGATCGGCTTTTGGTCGTGGCGATGCTGTGCATCACGCCGTGGATGTCTGGGTGCGCGCAAATCAAGTCATTTTCCGTGGCGCCCAGTACGATATGCTCGGGAGAGACGGTCGAGATCAATTGGAAGGCTTCGGGCAAAGTAACACTGCAAGCGTCTCCGCCAGTTGCCGGAGAAGGGGAAGGGCCGGCTGAAGGGCGTCGATCAGTCGCGCCGGAGCGCAGCACGCGGTTTACGTTGAAAGTGCCCGGGGTACTCAAGAGCGACCAACGCGAATGGGATGTCCAGGTCATTCCGAGTCAGAGCGCAAGACTGCTGGGCGGTATTGCCCGCTGCGACGATGCCCGGTTTGTAACGACATCATTCACGATCGAGCAGAAGGACACGTCGGCGCGTACCCGCGCCGTGTCGATCGCAAACCACTACCAGCGTCGGCTGCTCGTCAGGAAAGATGCGATCGAGGTCGAAATTCCTCCTAACAGCGCAACCGACCGGTTTAAAGCCCTATCCCTGGCTGGAAGCTGGATCATCCGTACCCCGGTCGCGCAGAACGAGACTTGCGATACCGCGCTGGAGGCTGTCCGCGCCCGGCTGACCATAACAACACAGATGAGTTGCGGAGAGAGCGTCCATGGCAGTCCTTGACCAGATACAGACGTTCGTCATCGTAATGTTCGAAAACCGTTCTTTCGACAACGTCCTGGGGCATCTCAGCATGTCCCGTTTCGGCAAACGAAAGGATGTGGAGGGACTTGTCGATCCCGAGACCAATCTCGACTATACCAATTTCCTGGATGCGCAAGGCTATCAGCCGTTGGAATTGGAAGATGGATCCCTGCTGCATGATCTTCCGCATAACAGGGCTCTAGTTGAGGATCAGCTGGCGAAGGCGAATGGCCGTTACACCATGAGCGGTTTTGCCGACGCCTATTTCCGCCATACAGGCAGCAGGGTGTCTGATCCTCCATCGATGGGTTTTCTCGCGCCCGCAGATACCCCAATGTCTAGTTTTCTCGCCGCGCAATATGCCGTCTGCGACCATTGGTTCGCGCCGCTGCCGACCGATACGCAGCCAAACCGCTCCATGGCCTTTAGCGGCTATGCCCCGATTGACAATACCGAGCCTCGTCCCATTCCGATCGTTCCGGGAAGCTTCATTTTTGAATGGCTGAACGCCCGCGGCGTGAGCTGGCGGGTTTATCACTGCGGAATTTCCTTCTTCGCGCTCTTTGATGGGCTTCATGAGGAAGTACTGGGGCCCAATTTCCGCAGTTTCCGGCATTTTCCTGCGGATTGGGAAGCGGAATCAGCGGCCGAGATGCCGGCCGTGATATTCATTGAGCCCGAGTATAGCGATTCTCCCATCCATTTCGGCTGGACCCCTAATGACAATCATCCGCCGACGGCGATGGGTCCGGGGGAAAACTTCCTGCGGGATATATACAAGCTTCTGACAAAAGATGTCGAGAAGTGGAGCCGCACGCTGCTGCTTGCGATGCATGATGAGCATGGCGGATTTTTCGATCACGTTTCACCGCTGGCTATTTCATCTCCGCCGCCGCCGGGCGCGCTATATCAGGTCCCGTTCGAGAGCACGGGCCCACGGGTTCCGGCTCTTGTTGCATCCCCATGGATACCGCCGGGTACCGTCTTCAAGGGGCCGCTGGATCACACGTCCATATTGCAACTGCTGGCGGAAAAGTTTTCTGGCACCCCGGATTACAATGAAGAGGTGGCGCGCCGGAGAAAAGCGGGAATACAGAGCGTATCGGCATTGTTGGCAGCATCCCTCGACCGGCCGCGGTCCGATATCCCGTCTCCGCCGGCAGATACAATTGTCAGTCCGGTCGCATTGAAAGGCGCGCCCGAACCCCAGATCGAGACTGAGAATCAGCAGGCCTTCACTGCTGCCGCGAAAGACCTTCTGGCGCACGATCGCAAGCGCGCACTGGAGAAATACCCCGAGCTCGCCCATTTGCCTGAGGAACAACCGAAACCGGCGCCTGCCGCGCCGCGGTGATCGCTCTGCGCTGTACTCTGATTGGGCGGCTCTTTACGCCAGTACTTTTGCGATACGACTCAGTGCGTTTTCGAGATTGGACATGGCGGTGGCAAAGGAAAGACGGATGTACCCTTCGCTGCCGAACGCCGACCCCGGCACTACCGCGACGCCGCCGTGTTCCAGCAGGTATTCGCTCAATGCGATATCGCTGCTCTCGTTGATCACGCCCCTGGACCGTAGCTGTCCAATCGCTTCCCGGACGTCCGCAAATGCGTAGAATGCGCCTTCCGAGAGCAGGCATCGGATGCCGGGTATTGCATTAAGCGCATCCGTCACGAAACGGTTGCGTTCCTTGAATGCGGCCACCATGGGGGAAATGCAGGATTGGTCGCCGATAAGTGCAGCTTCTGCAGCGGCCTGCGAGATGGAAGCAGCGTTGGAGGTGCTCTGGGACTGGATGTTTTCCATGGCAGTGATGATATGCGCCGGGCCGCCACAATAACCGATGCGCCAACCCGTCATTGCGTAAGCCTTGGAGACGCCGTTCAACACCATGGTCCGTTCATATAAATCGGGACAGGCATTAAGGATATTGACGAATTTTCCTCCGGAAAGAAGAATATGCTCGTACATGTCATCGGTGGCGATGAGGATATCGGGGTATCTACGCAACACTTCACCCAGCGCTTTAAGCTCGTCCAGGGAATAAACGCTGCCGGAAGGGTTGCTGGGGCTGTTAATCACGAACATCCGCGTCCTGGGGGTGAGGGCTTTTTCCAGTTGCTCCGGGTTTATTTTGAACCCCTGTTCGATTCCGGCGTCAATGATGACTGGCTTGCCTTCCGCAATCAGAACGATGTCCGGGTAGGAGACCCAGTAGGGTGCCGGTATGATGACCTCGTCGCCGGGATTAATGACAGATAGCGTCAGGTTGAAGAAACTTTGCTTTCCACCGGAAGAAACCAGGATTTGCCTGGCAGTGTAGTCAAAGTCATTCTCACGCTTGAATTTGGCAATAATGGCGTTTTTCAGGCTAGGAGTACCGCCGACCGCGGTATATTTGGTGAACCCCTTGTTAATGGCGGTGATCGCCGCATCCTTGATGTGTTGAGGCGTGTCGAAATCCGGCTCGCCCGCGCCGAGCCCGATGATATCCTTGCCTTCTGCCTTGAGTCTGGCCGCGCGCGCGGTAACGGCGAGCGTAGGAGAGGGTTTGATGGCCTGAACGCGCTTCGAGAGATCCACGATGATGTCCTTACTCATGCGGACCAAGCCCGCGTGATAAAATTTAAGCCGAAAATTTGTCAAAAAATGGAGCCCGCGAATTATACCCGTGATCGTTACCTTCCCCAATAGTCCTTACAAATTGCACCAGGTGTTCGAGCCTGCCGGCGACCAACCCGAAGCCATTGAAAAGCTGATGGAAGGGGTAGGGGATGGCCTCGCCTTCCAGACCCTGCTGGGGGTGACCGGTTCCGGCAAGACCTTTACCATGGCCCATGTAATTGCGCGCCTGGGCCGCCCGGCCATCATCATGGCGCCGAACAAGACGCTTGCCGCGCAGCTTTATGCCGAGATGCGCGAGTTTTTTCCCGAAAATGCGGTGGAGTATTTCGTTTCATATTACGACTACTACCAGCCGGAAGCGTATGTACCATCGCGCGACCTCTTCATTGAAAAAGACTCCGCCATCAACGAACACATCGAGCAGATGCGGCTGTCCGCCACCAAGTCGCTGCTGGAACGTGATGACGCCATTATCGTGGCCACGGTGTCATGCATATACGGGATAGGCGACCCGGTGGACTATCACGGCATGATCCTGCATCTGCGCGAACAGGAGAAAATTACCCAGCGCGAAGCCATTCAGCGCCTGACGGAAATGCAATATGAACGCAATGAATTCGAATTTTCGCGTGGCACGTTCCGGGTGAGGGGAGACGTGCTGGATATTTTTCCGGCGGAAAGCTCGGAAACCGCCGTGCGCGTCTCGCTGTTCGACGACGAAGTCGAAAGCATGACGCTGTTCGATCCGCTCACTGGCCGCGCCCTGCGAAAAGTCTCGCGCTATACGGTCTATCCCTCCAGCCATTATGTGACCCCCCGCAGCACCACGTTGCGCGCCATCGAAACCATCAAGGCCGAGCTGCGCGAGCGTATGGAATTTTTTCAACAGCACAATAAGCTGGTCGAGTTGCAACGGATTGAACAGCGTACCCGTTTCGACCTAGAAATGCTCAACGAGCTGGGGTTCTGCAAGGGGATCGAGAATTACTCGCGGCATTTGTCCGGCAAGCTGCCGGGCCAGCCCCCACCCACATTAATGGATTACCTGCCGCCGGGAACGTTGATGGTCATCGACGAGAGTCACGTTACGATTCCGCAGATCGGCGGAATGTACAAGGGGGACCGTTCGCGAAAGGAGAACCTGGTGGAGTACGGGTTCAGACTGCCTTCGGCGCTGGACAACCGGCCGCTGCGGTTCGACGAATTCAGGCGAATCATGCCGCAGACGGTGTTCGTATCCGCGACGCCCGCAGATTTCGAGCGCGAGCACAGCGGCCAGGTAGTGGAGCAAGTGGTGCGTCCGACCGGACTGGTGGACCCCCAGATCGAGGTCCGTCCGGCGGTTACCCAGGTGGACGATCTGATGTCGGAAGTCGGTCTTCGCACTGCGCGGAACGAACGGGTGCTGGTTACGACGTTGACCAAGCGGATGGCCGAGGACCTGACAGACTATTTTTCCGATCACGGGCTCAAGGTGCGCTACCTCCATTCCGACATCGACACGGTGGAACGCGTGGAAATCATCCGGGACCTACGATTGGGCAAATTCGATGTGCTGGTGGGCATCAACTTATTGCGCGAGGGGCTCGATCTTCCCGAAGTTTCGCTGGTTGCCATCTTGGACGCGGATAAGGAAGGTTTTCTCCGTTCCGAGCGTTCATTGATACAAACCATTGGGCGTGCCGCGCGTCATATCAACGGGACGGCGCTGCTCTATGCGGACCGGATCACGAACTCGATGCGGCTCGCCATGGGCGAAACCGAACGGCGGCGCAATAAGCAGTTGGCGTTCAACCAGGCAGAGGGCATTACCCCTCGGAGTGTCCACAAACGCGTGAAGGATCTGATTGACGGCGTCTACAGCATGGAAACTGCCCAGCAGCAGCTAAAGGCGGCACAAGTTCGGGCGCGTTATGATGCCATGAACGAGATTCAACTCGCCAAGGAAATCAAGCAACTGGAAAAACAGATGCTGGGCGCCGCGAAGAATCTCGAATTCGAGCAGGCTGCGGAGTATAGAGATGAGATAAAGAAGTTAAAAAACAAACTCTTCGTGGGATTTGTTGAACCAGAGCCTGAAGTCAGCCGGCCTAGTCCAATCAAATCCCAGAATAAAAGAAGAGCTGCGAGATAGCTTCAAACTCAGCGGCTTATAGAATCAAGTTAAGAATGATTCGACGTCAATTGAGGACCGTGGCTGAGTTGACGAAAATGATCTGATCAAAGGTACGATTCAGCGTCTTACTGTTGAAATTTTTCATCACCAGGCTTTGCTCAAAACGCACCCGGTCGCCGACTTTCACGCGCGTGGTCGGCGCGGCGATCCAGAACTTCTTTTCCGTGTTCGCGAGCTCCATGTACGTATAGCCCGGCGCATCCAGGGTGGAAAGAACCTTGCCTTCATTCGCAGCCATTCCAGCCGCCGCGTTGGCGCTGCTGGCGCCAGCCTTCTCCGCCACGGCGTGCAGCGGGCTTAACGATGCGAATGCTATGAAAAAAGCCACCATCAGTTGAGATGTTCTCAAATCCAGCCTCCATTCGGTCGAATATTTTACAGAGACGGGATGATACACCGCAAATCCCGCACTTCCAATGGGGGGAGCCGCTACGTACGTTCACAAGACCGATGCTCCCCACGATGGGTCAACTGCGCCGGGTAAGAGGGGCCCGAGTAGCCGATCCCGGGGCTTACGGCCGCGTCGCAGAAAATCGAATGGCCTACCGCCTGCGGTTTCCAGCCGAATTTCTTTAATTCTAAGGCGTGCCCGTCCAGGGATCAGCCCCGCGTCGGTCGCTCCGGGAACTCGAACTGGAGCTGGATCCACCAGCGTCTGTTCGGGGATCGAACATAAGAAGAGACGGCGCCGACCCATCCAGCATGGTCGGGGAGCCCGGGACCGGGCGTTGCATCACGGTGATGCCGGGGGCCAGGGTGTTGGACGATATAGGCTCGGTAGCGAGCCGTTCCTGTTGGCGCTGCTGCACGCTACTGGCGCTTACTCCGGCATGGTTGTGCTTCTTTGCGCAATAGGCTGCTCCTTCCTCCGTGCTGCGCCCCGCCTTCTGTTCCGAGGCTTCACAGGCCAATTTTTGATACACGGACATGAACGTCGATGCTTCCTTATATTTACCCTCCTTCATCAGTTCCCTGACGTGCAGCTGGGCTTCGCGGAAGCGGTTTTCGGGGTCGCCTTGCTGGTAGAGCGGAGGAGGATCGGCAGCGTATACCGGGCTTGCGATCAAGGCCATGAAAAGGGTCAGGACGATCGATCTCATATCATTTCCTTCCGCTGGGGGGCTTGTTTTTCAAATTATAGAACGTCGCCTTCAGAAAAAAAATAGGCCCATGCGAAACTCGAACCCGCTAATTGTAATCTGCTGCAGCGTAACCTCCATTACGACGACTCGGCGACGAAATTGCTGAAACGAACCAATTGGATACGAGCGGATTGCGAGCGTACGCAAGAATGAAAAAGGCCCGGCAAGGAGTAGTTGGCCTGTGCCGGGCCAGTGGCACCCACTACAAGAGGGAGAAAAAAGTAGGTGCCTGTATTATTCTCGCTGATTCGCTTCCGGTACTCTGTTGCCCAACGCACATAAAGTTAAATTAATTATTTTTGTTCCCACCCACTGGTTAACGAGCGTTAACGAGTTCTGCCGCGTCCCCTTTGATTTGCGCATAATGTATATTATGTTAAATTGTGCAATGCTGGAGCAGGAATCTGAGGTGCCGACCCTGGGAATTGCCAGCGGCACCTGTACGCAAACTTCTTCCATCGCTTTCCGCAAGCCCTCATGCCTTGACCGCGATTGCCAGCGTACGTCAGCAAGCGCGCTTCGTAACAGTAGCGCTTCAAATGCCATGGTTTTCCTTAGCCGATTCGCGGTTTGGTTCCGGGACCAACGAATACATCACCTTGAGCCAACCGAAGAAAAATCGCATCAAACGCATCTCAGGCTCATCTGAGATGTCGCTATTTAACGACGCGGATAAGTGCAGGTTATTATTCCTGAAAGCCTGTGGCGCGGCGACGATCGTCAGAAACGTGTCGTCAGCGGGCGACAGGAGAGACCGCAGGATTATAAAGGTTTAATAGAGCTGCCTGAGTCTCATCTTGTCGTATGACAACGACACCGTTTGCATTAAAAACCGCCTCATTGTCATCAATTAAGCCACTGTTTAATATATGTATTTAATATAGGCATAGTTCGTGCGTTCCCCTAGTTTCAACAAGAGGGAGCAACGAGAGGGAGATCCGCTGGAACGAGAGTTTTTATCTTTAACTTGAATAAGGAAGTCGATCATGGCAAATTTTTTTGGAACTGCATTTGCTGACGTGTTTGCCGGTGCTGGCGCAGACGACAATATATTTGGACAGGGTGGTAACGATAACTTGTCCGGGGCCGGTGGGAATGACTTTATCGTCGGGGGGAACGGTAACGATCTTCTAAATGGTGGGAATGGTAACGACGTCCTTAAGGGCGAAAATGGTGCCGATGACCTAAACGGAGGAAATGGTAACGACGACCTGGACGGCGGCAATGGGGGTGATGACCTGGCCGGGGGGAATGGCAACGACAACCTCGTTGGGGGAGATGGGGACGACGACCTGTTCGGCAATGACGGCAACGACTATCTGAACGGTGGCAATGGGAACGACGACCTGGTCGGAGGAAATGGGAACGACAACCTGTATGGAGGCAATGGTAACGACAATTTGCAAGGCAACGACGGCGACGACTACCTCTACGGCTACGACGGTAACGACAACCTGGCCGGGGGAAATGGCGACGACAACCTGAATGGAGGAGATGGTAACGACAACCTCACCGGCGGCAATGGCGATGACGCCTTGTTCGGCGGAAATGGAGCCGACATGATCTCCGGAGGCAATGGCCGCGATTTTCTCCAGGGTGGCAACGGCAACGATAACCTTTCCGGAAATGCAGGTAATGACGTACTGCTTGGTGACGACGGAAATGACATACTTTCGGGTGGAGACGGCCGTGACATCTTGTTTGGGGGCGCCGGCCAAGACAATCTTACGGGAGGCGCCGGGTTCGACTGGTTCGTCTACGCTCTAACGTCCGATAGCCCACAAGGCGCGGCGACTCGCGACGTGATAAGCGACTTTGACGGCAATGGGGGTGCCGATGGAGATGAAATCGATCTTTCGGCCATCGATGGCAATGTGAGTATGGGTGGACATCAAGCGCTTACGGCGGGTCAAGTTACATACAATACCGGCAATGGGAATTTGAATGTTGACGTGACCGGCGATCCTGGTCTTGTCGATTTGCAGATTCGGTTGGCTGGCGCCCCCTCCGTTGATTTGGCAGACGATATAATTCTTGCGTGATAAGGGTTTCTTGGTGAGCCACGCACGATTCAAACAATAGAAGGGGAAAAAAGTGGGGTCAGACGCAAATAGTGCTCCAATTGCAGAGCACGAGTATGTGGTCTGACCTCCATTCATTTTCTTGCCAGGTAAAGTATTTTTTGCTGTATCCGTCAGGTTTATTTACGAGTTGCTGCTATTCCACTTCCTTTACGATGGATCGCCCGGATGAAGGAGACCGCTGGGACGCATCACCTCGCCGCTTCTAACTGAGCTTCTAACGGCGTTCGAACTGCACAACCATATTGCCGAGCAAACGCTTTTACAGATTCCCATACGCCCTTCTCTTCCCTCTTCCCTCTTCGCTCTTCCCTCTTCATCCGCTTCAAGCCGGGCCTGCGACCTTTCCGGCTCACATCCCCGGTATATACCTTTGCGCAACCTGATCCGGCGGCCGCTGCGTGGCCATCTTGAGCAGAGCTATACCATATCCTTTCAAAATTGATTGAAGAATCGAGAAATCCTTGTGGATGCTAACGACATAGCGGCTAACGATATGCGACCTCTACAATGAGCAACATCCTATAGCGGAGTTGCTGCTCTCCGCTAGACAGTCCCATCTCCGCCTGTTCACGTCATGCATGATCTTGAGCGGGAACAGGAAAAAATTGAAGGAAAGCCTATCTCAGGCCCGTCAAAATCGTCGCGATTTGACGACAAAACTAGGGCTTGGCTTTCATTGCGGAAAAACCATACTGGGCGTTAAGCAGTAGAAGTCGGTCTCCCTTGGGCGACAAGCAAAGGTTTCCGAAAATCAATGACCAAAGGCGTGGCTTAAATCTCATCTTGTCGTACTAAGACGACATGGATTGAGTTAAAAACGGCCTCATTGTCATCAATCAACGGTTTGTTCTTCAGAATGTTGTTTCTAGGCATAATTCCTGCATACCCCTAGTTTCACAAGAGGGAGCCACGAGAGAGAGCAAACCAAAAGTAATGTAATCTTTAATTTGAAGAGAGGAAGTCAGTCATGGCAAACTATTTTGGAAATGGAAACAATAACTCGTATCCCGGCACAAGTTCCAAAGATGTAATCTTCGGCTTTGGCGGCAACGACACCCTGCGGGGAAATGGCGGCAATGATTTTATCAGTGGTGGAAATGGCGACGACAATTTATACGGGGACGCCGGTAAGGACACGCTCAAGGGAGATGTGGGTAACGATCGCCTGTACGGGAACGCTGGCGATGACAATCTGAACGGCGACACCGGCAACGACGATCTATATGGGGGGATCGGTTACGACAACCTTAATGGCGGGAACGGCAACGACAGGCTTTACGGCGAGAATGATGACGACGTTCTGTTTGGCGGCGCCGGGAACGACACGCTCGACGGCGGGAACGGGAACGATATCGTCGAAGGCGAGGGCGGCAACGATAATCTCTACGGTAATTCGGGCGATGACGTTTTGATTGGCGATGCGGGGGATGACTACTTTAAGGGCGGCGGCGGCAAGGACATACTGGTAGGTGGACCGGGCTGGGACAGATTTGACTACGATTCCCAAAACGAGAGCCCTAATAATTCCAGCCGTGACATTATTGTCGACTTCGATGGCAGTGGGAACAACGTAGGCGACATGATCGACCTTTCAGGCGTGGACGCCAACGCCGGCTTGGCGGGCAACCAGGCGTTTACGCTCGGCCAGTTGTCCTACTCAGGGGGAGTACTGACCGCAAATATATCCGGTCCCGGGGGCGATCTTCAGATTCAGTTGAATGGCAGTCCTCCCCTCGATCTATCGGGGCCCTCGATAGACGTAGTTCTTTAAAACAAAAGCAAGTCAGAAATAAAATCAACCCAGGTCAGCGTGCACTCTCGGGCCCATGTGCACGCTGGCATATCACGGCCGTTTTTCCGCCTGCACGCCCGTTTGCGATGTGTGCCCTCGCCTTGCGAGGCGCCCTCACGCTTCTGCATCGCGCTTACTTGCAACGAGAGGATGCCTCTCTCCTTCAGGGATTCATCACCCTCCCCTAAACTTATCGAAGCGGCAAATGCCATATAACCGATCCGGCATGCGCGTCGCTACGGTCTTTCGAAGTAGACGAACGAATCCAGCACTTGATTTTTTGGCTCAGTAAAAGAGATGTTAATTCGGGATTGGAGAAAACGAGGCGCAACCATGCTTCCTATTCCAAGCTCGAAATCGCGCCGGCTGCACCTGTGGCTGAACAGCTTTTCCTCAATTGCCAATAGCCTTTTTCTCCTCGGGCGAGGATGGCCATTTTGCAAAGGCAATAATCCATAGGAGAACCAGGATGCCTCCCGGAATCAGGGAGAGCAACGAGAGGCCGGGCTTGAAACCGGCCCGCCGGCAGATCCTCCAAAATGGCACGACGAAAAAGATTGTTGACGCTATCAGCCATTGCAGTATCGCAAATTCACCCATGATTCCTCCTCATGCGGCAGGGGCGCAGCTCCGTCATCCAGTACAAAACTTATGGTCACCATTTGTGCTCCGCGTATCGCGCATCCTTTCCCTGCGCAATCCATTTTTCGCGATAATGACACTTCCCAGTTCCGTTAACCAAACGCGGTTCTATTATGCATCTCTCGATTATTATCCCGGCATTCAATAAAGAACGTTTGATAGCAAGGTGCCTGCAATCTATTTCTACATCAGTGGCTGCAAATTACAAGCGGGGTTTTACTTCTGAAATCATTGTAGTTGACAACAATTCCACGGATGATACCCCGGGGTTGGCGCGGCAGGCGGGTGCACGGGTTGTGTTCGAGCCAATCAACCAGATAGGTCGCGCGCGCAACGCCGGCGCGGCCGTGGCCACAGGGGACTGGCTGCTGTTTGTCGATGCAGACAGTATTTTAAATCCGGGATTGCTATCCGAGATCTTGCGGCTGATTGAAGAAGGCAGGTGTGTGGGGTGTGGCAGCACGATACATATGGAAGGGTTGCCATGGTGGGCGCACTGGGGATTGAAATTGTGGACCGTAACGTCGGTTACGTTTCGCTGGGCGGCAGGGGCGCTGGTGGTATGCCGAAGCGATGCCTTTCGCGAGGTCGGCGGCTTCAACCAGGCGCTCTATGCCGCGGATGAAATTACCTTGAGCCAACAGCTCAGGCAGTGGGGCCGCCGACGCGGCCTCGAATTCGTCATCCTGACAAAATTTCCGCTGGAGACCTCTGCACGTAAGGTGGTGCTCTACTCCCCGCGCGAGACGTTCGGCCAGATTCTGCGGGTGCTGCTGCATCCGCGCCGGGCATTGCAAGACAAGAAGCAGCTACCGATCTGGTATGATGGACGCCGCTGAATCAAAAACGCGAGCACGAACCGTTGCGCCACCGCATGGCGCACATTGGAAAAAGCGGCGAGATAAAGGTAAACAAGGTATCACCACGCGGTTTATAAATACCAGGATCGCGCAACGTTAAATACAGCTTGCTGCGCAACTTAACCCGTAAGTCGAACGGAGCCATCAGGCGGCAGTCTGTCCCAGGGAAAATGTGCCGTGTCATGCGCCAGCGCAAAACATTCCTGCCCTTGCACCGACTGAGTTTTCGCGAGTACAACCGAAAAACCATATACTTTGGCCATTCCCCGATCAACAACAGCCGCTTTTCAGAGTAAGTACCTCGCTCGCGATATCCAGGCTGGGATCATAACCGGCGCAATGGTGATTCCCCTGTCCGTGGGTATCGCGCTCATGTCCGACTACCCGATCAAGGTTGGTCTCGCCACCGTCGTGTTCGCCTGCTTCATCGGCTGGATCAATGCGTTTATCCGCCCCGGCAATTTTATCGGCGTCCCCGGCATTGCCGCCGGGTTGGCGCCTTTACTGGCGCTGGGGGTGGAACGATTCGGCATGGAAAACATGCCCTTCGTCATTTTGCTGACCGGGATTACCCAAGCCGTAGTCTGGAAATTCAACTGGCAAAAATACATTCTTCGGGCAGTTCCGGGTTATCTGGTCGAGGGGCTCCTGGCAGGGGTGGGCATGACCATCGCGGTAAGGTTCCTGGCGTTTACCTATGAGATCCCCGTTTCTCAGGAATCGCCTGATACCTTCTGGAATGCGGCACGCGCGCGGATGGTGCTTATTTCCCTGGCCGGTTTTGCGCTGTTCGTGTATCTGTTCTCCATCTTCAAGGACACAAAACCAGCGCTGCCGTATTTCCTGCTGATCGGCACGAGCATCATCGTCGCCCAGTTTGTGCCGGTGCCGATGTTGCATGTGGATGACCTGGAGCTTGGCTTTGTCCTTCCGATGCCGCATTTCAGCGGAGCGCTCACCTGGGTTTATGTGATTGGCTTCACGCTGATACTGGCTGCGATCAATGTAATCGAACAGGTCATGAGCAACGCCGCGATCGAAAAAATCGATCCGCTGGGGCGCAGGTGCAGCAATAACAACAGCCTGTTTGCCATCTGGATTGCGAACATTGGTTCCAGCTTCTTTGGCGGCATGACCAATCTGGACGGGCTGGCGAAAAGCACGTCAAACGCGCTCGCCGGGGCGATGACCAAATTTTCCGTGCTGGTGATCGGTGTCGTGGTCGCCTTTTTCGTCATGAACTCTCAGTATCTTCAGTATCTGCCGAAGTTTTCCCTCGCCGCCATCATGATCTTCACCGGCTGGAAAATGATTAGCCGGTTATGGAATGTAGCCTACCACGGTCAATATGCCATGATTCTGGCCATTGCCTGCAGCTTACTGGTTTACAAGGTGGGGATTTTCGAGGGTTTGCTGACCGCTATTGCAGTGCACGGCCTGGTCAATTATCTGGTTTTTCATCAGGCTGGTAAAATACCTACCAAGGTGATCATCAGAAAATACATGAAGAAATTTTCCGGGGATGAGGGTATCGATTAAGCAAACACTCCGCGGCTGGGGTACGCAGGCCGGTATTTTTCTAGCTTTTTTCATAGGTTATCGCCGGCATCAATTGCCGCGCCTCGGTCAGCAGAAACTCCCTGAACGCCTGTGCCGCGCTAGAAAGCCGTTTGTTTTTCCGATGCACTACGTGCCAGTGCCGCATGATGGGGAAATCCTGTACATCCAGCACTTTAAGCCGTTTTGTTTCAAGCTCCAGTTCGACCGTATGCAGCGACATGATCGCCAGCCCCATCCCTGCCTGTACCGCCTGCTTGATTGCCTCATTGGTGTCCGTTTCCATACCCCTGCTGATATTGATCCGGTGCGCCGAGAAAAATCTCTCCATGGCGCTGCGGGTGCCGGAACCGGGTTCGCGCACAAGGAAAGTTTCCTGCTCCAGTCTCTTCACGGGAATCCGACGCCCGGCGCACAACGGATGATCCGGTGGCGCAACGACCACCAGGGGATTATCCATGAATGACTGCGTGGCGATGTCGAGGCCATCCGGCGGCCTCCCCATGATTGCAAGGTCGGTCACGTTGTCGGCCAAGTGCCTAAGCACCGTTTCACGGTTTGAAACGTTAAGGCTTACGGTGACGCCGCTGTAGCGTTGGCAGAATTTTGCCAGCAAATGCGGGGCGAAGTAGTTAGCGGTGCTGACCACCGAGATATTGAGCTTTCCCCTCTCCAGTCCCTTCAATTCGTCGAGCGCGAGCTCCATGTCAGCCAATTGCTGTGAAATGCCGCGGCTGTAGTGATAAAGTTCGTGTCCAGCATCGGTCAGGTAGATCTTCTTGCCCATCTGTTCAAACAGCGGCAACCCGACGTTGTCTTCCAGTTGCTTAATTTGCATGGAAACTGCTGGTTGAGTCAGATAGAGGTCCTCCGCAGCACGCGAGAAGCTCAAGTGGCGGGCGACCGATTCGAAAACTTTTAATTGCCTCAGAGTAAGGTGCAGCATGGGTTTGGAGCCGTTCGGTTTTGGGGATCCATAAGTTAAATATTATCATAACAATCAAAACATGTGACTTGTATTTATGATAATTCGGTTTACAATCTTCCCTGTTTCACCTTTATCTACCGTCACGAGGAGAACCACATGAGCCAAGAAATAAAAGGCAAGGAGCGCTACAAGTCCGGCGTAATTCCGTACAAGAAAATGGGGTATTGGGATTCGGACTATGTTCCGAAGGATACCGATGTTATTGCCCTGTTCCGTATTACACCCCAGGAAGGGGTAGATCATGAGGAAGCCGCCGCCGCTGTAGCCGGTGAATCTTCCACCGCGACCTGGACCGTGGTATGGACCGATCGCCTGACCGCCGCCGAACTCTACCGTGCCAAGGCCTATCGCTCGGAACTGGTACCAAATACGGGTCCGGGGACGAAGAACGAAGCCCAATATTTTGCCTATATCGCCTATGATCTGGATCTGTTCGAGCCGGGTTCCATCGCCAACCTGACCGCTTCGATCATCGGTAACGTATTTGGTTTCAAGGCAGTGAAAGCGCTGCGTCTGGAAGACATGCGCATTCCCGTTGCTTATCTGAAAACCTTCCAGGGTCCCGCCACCGGCGTCGTGGTGGAGCGCGAACGTCTCGACAAGTTCGGCAGGCCCCTGCTGGGCGCGACAACCAAACCGAAACTGGGCCTCTCCGGCAGAAATTACGGACGCGTTGTGTACGAAGGCCTCAAGGGCGGTCTGGACTTCATGAAAGACGATGAGAATATCAATTCTCAACCTTTCATGCACTGGCGTGACCGCTTCCTTTACTGTATGGAAGCTGTAAACAAGGCTTCCGCCGCGACGGGTGAAGTCAAGGGCCATTACCTGAACGTCACCGCCGGTACCATGGAAGACATGTACGAGCGCGCGGAATTTGCCAAGTCGCTCGGCTCAGTCATCATTATGATTGACCTGGTTATTGGCTATACCGCGATCCAGTCCATGGCCAAATGGGCACGCAAGAATGACATGATTCTGCATTTGCACCGTGCCGGAAACTCTACCTACTCGCGCCAGAAAAATCACGGCATGAATTTCCGTGTTATTTGCAAGTGGATGCGGATGGCGGGTGTGGATCACATTCACGCCGGCACGGTCGTCGGCAAGCTCGAGGGTGATCCGCTGATGATCAAGGGCTTCTACGACACCCTTCGCGATCCGCATACTCCGGTGAGCCTGGAAACTGGCCTGTTCTTCGAACAGGACTGGGCTTCGCTGAACAAGGTCATGCCGGTTGCTTCGGGCGGCATTCATGCGGGCCAGATGCACCAGCTGCTGGATTACCTCGGCGAAGACGTGATACTTCAGTTCGGCGGTGGAACCATTGGTCACCCGATGGGGATCCAGGCCGGTGCGGTTGCAAACCGTGTTGCGCTGGAAGCAATGGTCATGGCGCGGAACGAAGGCCGCGACTACGTGAAGGAAGGTCCCCAGATTCTTGAGGCAGCGGCGAAGTGGTGCACGCCGCTCAAACAGGCGCTGGATACCTGGAAGGATATCACCTTCAATTACGAGTCCACCGATACAGCCGACTTCGTGCCAGCCACGACAGCGAGCGTTTAATCGTACCTAGGAGAAACAGCATCATGATGACCAATTTTCAAAACCGTGTCACGCAGGGGCAGTTCTCTTTCCTGCCCCCGCTGACGGATAAGCAAATTTCGGCGCAAATCAAGTATGCGTTGAAGAACAACTGGGCCATCGGCATTGAATACACCGACGACCCGCATCCCCGTAATACATATTGGGAGATGTTCGGTAATCCCATGTTTGATTTGAAGGATCCCGCCGGTATCCTGGCTGAGATCAACGATTGCCGCAAAACGTACCCGAATCATTATATCCGGGTAACTGCGTTTGACTCGACACGGGGAGTTGAAAGCCCCACCATGTCTTATATCGTTAATCGTCCGAAGACCGAACCGGGCTTTAGCGTGGTGCGCCAGGAAGTGGAAGGCCGTAGCGTTCGTTACACCATTCATTCCTACGCCACGGATAAACCTGAAGGCGAACGGTACTAAGGAAGGATGCGCCCTTCCCTTTTTCAGGGAAGGGCGCTGGTCTGAAGCGCAGGTAATGGGTTGAACATCCTTGCCACCGGCCTCTTGAGAAAGCCGAATGCGCCTCAGACCCCCTTTTATATAAGTTTTAAAAAAATACAGACCGAAGCATTACATAGACCTTAGTTACTTGTTGGGGATCAAACATGACAACAGACTCTGAAGAACTTATCCCCTCCGATAACAGTTCAGTTGACCTGGACGCCGAATTTCGTGCTTCCAATATCAAGGAAGTGCTGGATAAGCTCGATCGCGAATTGATCGGCTTGAAGCCGGTTAAAACCCGCATTCGCGAGACCGCCGCGCTATTGCTGGTCGACCGTGTCCGCAAGAAATTGAATATGACAGCCGGGGCGCCCAGTTTGCATATGTCTTTTACCGGTAACCCTGGTACCGGCAAGACCACAGTGGCGTTGCGCATGTCTGAAATATTGCATCGCCTCGGGTATGTGCGGGAAGGGCATCTTGTATCCGTTACACGCGATGATCTCGTTGGCCAGTATATAGGCCACACTGCGCCGAAAACTAAGGAAGTGTTGAAGAAAGCCATGGGCGGTGTGCTTTTTATCGATGAGGCTTATTACCTTTACAAGCCGGAGAACGAACGCGATTACGGCGCGGAGTCGATAGAAATCCTTTTGCAGACAATGGAGAATAATCGGGAAGACTTGGTTGTGATTCTGGCCGGCTACAAAGACCGGATGGATAAATTCTTCCACAGCAACCCCGGCATGCGTTCGCGAATCGCCCATCACATCGATTTCCCCGACTATAGCGCTGACGAGTTGCTTGCAATCGCAAAACTCATGTTGGCCGCGCAGAATTACCGCTTTAGCCCGGAGGGAGAAAAAGCATTTGGCGAATATATCCGGTTGCGAATGAAGCTGGAACATTTTGCCAACGCGCGCTCTATTCGCAATGCTCTCGACCGCGCCCGGTTGCGGCAGGCCAATCGCTTATTTGAGGGAGCGAAAAAAAATCTTTCGAGAACCGACCTGATGACTCTCGAGGCAGAGGATATCCGCGCAAGTCGCGTGTTCAAGGAGGGAGCGATCGACTTGGATGGCGACGAGGGAGCGAATCACGTCGAGGCGGATCAGCCATCTGCCGCGCCGGGTATTTAGATTCGCCACCTGCCGCTACCAAGTTCGCGGAGCTAAGGCCGAGGACGGAGGCTCAGATAAGTCTGAGCTTCAGTCATGGCTATGAGAGGAGAAAAAATCTCGGCCTGACTCTGCTCTCAGAACGTTCCGCTTGCGCTCCTATTCTATGTATTGTTCCATCCGCCGCTTTGGCCGATCCCTTTCCCGCCCCTTCCCCCGACTTCGCACCCTTAGCACCCCGCATCGCCACCTCCCGTCTAACCTACCGCGCTCGTAAAGGCAGGTTAGCTCACCCTGTTTCGGATTCGTTACAGTAACGATATTCAACAAAACAGTGGTCTGTTCACATACAGATACACAATTTATGTCCGAATTTAACTTTTTTTTCGGTTATAAAAATAACGAAAAACCGCTATTTTGCTGTTAATAGCTGATAAACCCTCCCCGACTCTGGGTTGGTACCCCAGCAAATGTTCATCCCTCATCAATCCGCGAAATCCCGCCTTCCAGCTGAGCGGGACGCCAAACCCGGCGCCCTGCCGTAAGCATTTTCTGCGCGGTTAACTGCACTGGATCCTCCCCCAGAGCGGTTGTATCTTATGGCTAGCTTTATATACTTTTGACACTTTCAGCATTCACAAATTGATCACATATACAGAAGCTTTCCTTGACGGAGGGTATGTTAATTTTCCCCTCACTGTAGTTCATGTCCGGCTTTGATGGTTCCAGGGCTACCTGCCACGACGCAGTCTTCAGAGGCGGGAGATGAGGAATCCATGCAGCCACTTTTATTATAAGAGGGGTATAACGATGTCAATCTCCAGTCTTCTTGTCCCAGCGATACTCTTTTTTGCACTTGGTATGTTGGCGTGCATTATCAAGTCGGATCTTAAGTTTCCACCCGACATGCACAAGATGATCGTGATCTACTTGCTGATTGGTATTGGGCTCCATGGCGGCAAGGCCCTGGCCACGTCCAATATGGGTGATGCGCTTCCAGCGGTGTGGGCGGCACTCGCATTTGGGGTCGGATTGCCTATCATTGCCTATGTTATCCTGCGGGCCCTTGGCAAGATTGATCCGCTCAACGCCGCGGCCATCTCCGCCCATTACGGGTCGGTGAGCGCAGGTACGTACATGACAGCGGTGGCGTTCCTCGGCGGCATTGGCATCACCTACGAGGCTTATCCGGTCATTATGCTGGCAATAATGGAATCTCCTGCCATCATGATCGGCCTGGTGCTCGCCGGCTACTCTCGCAAGATTATGGGAGGCGCGGCAAAGGCAGAGAAAGGCATGTACAAACATCTGCTTCTCGAGGCATTTACCAATGGCAGTATCCTGCTGCTGTTTGGATCGATGGCGATTGGCGCCGCGGTCTCCGACGCCAGCTACAAGAAGATCGAACCTTTCTTCGAAACCATTTTCATGGGCGCGCTCTGCATATTCCTTGCCGACATGGGTATGGAAGCCGGGAAAAGATTGTCGGAGTTCAAGCAGGTTGGTGTCTTCCTGGTCGGATTTGGGATAGGGATGCCCTTGATAGGCGCGTTTTTCGGGCTTCTGCTAGGCCATTACTACCTGGGCTACTCGGTAGGCGGCGTCACCCTGGTAACAGTGCTAGCGGCCAGCTGCTCATATATCGCAGTTCCGCCGGCTATGCGCCTTGCAATACCGGAGGCCAACCCCTCGTTTTATCTGACGCTATCGCTCGGATGCACTTTCCCATTCAATGTGGTGATAGGCATTCCAACGTATTACGCGGCTGCCCAGTATCTAGCGGGGCAGGCTTAGCGAGTTAACGCGCAAGGGGCTGGGCTGTGGCGCCGACGTGCCGTGCCCCGCCCCGTCTGGGAAGACGCAGGTAAACGGGTTCAATGAAATTTTCCAGTCGGGGAGATTGCCCGGTATCTTCTCCGATACATCTCAGAATGATTTAAATCCTGTCCATCCTGTCACCTTTTGGGAGAAAAATCATGGCATTAAGACCAGAAATTTTAGTATCGATGAAGCGGCTCGAAATTGTAACTGACGAGGATTCGCTAAGAGAACTGATCCGACTAGTTCGGGAAGCCAAGGTGCGTGGCTACACTGTCATTAAAGAGCCGGGGGTCTCGGATCGCGCGGGGAACGGAACCCGGATGATTACGTATTTGAGGAGGAAAACGCTGTCATGGTTATAGCTTGTGAAGAAGATCTGGCGGAGCGGCTTATCACGATGCTTCACCCCAAGTTAAGAGAGCTCGGCGGGATGTGCCTGATTTCGGACTGCCAGTGGGTCGTAGGACCGCCGCCCTCATCCTAAGCTGCGACCGGGGGCGCAACAATCCACGTGATCAATCTTGGATCAAATTGACCCCGGCCGATAATGCCGACGGTTATCCAATATTTAACTTGATTGGGCATAAAAATGGCTAGACCTGCTACGGGACGAGAGTTCATCAAAACTGCGAAGGAGCGGATCGCATCGGCCAAAACGGTTGATACCCTGCGGGCTGCGCAGGCACTGCTCCTTCCCTTGGAGTTTGGGCTATCGCTGGAACAGACGGCTACAGTCATTGGATTATCCAAGAGCCGTACGGGAAAGCTCAGGACCCAGTTTCAGCGAGTCGAAACGGGCGCTGTACAAATCAGAAGTAAAAAGCAGTTGCGCAACCATGCGCGGATGAGCCTTGACGAAGAGGTGAAATTCCTTGCGCGTTTCGTTGCCAAGGCAAGAGATCCAGGCGCGCTGCCTGTCGCGGAATTAAAGGCTGAACTCGAAAAATGCACCGGCAGGCCGGTATCGACATCCACCGTTTATCAATTGCTCCGACGGCACGGATTGTCGAAACTGGCACAGCACGCGAGGGCCGATCTCATACTGGCGCGAGCATGGGAAAGGTTGGGTCAGCAGAGTAACGGCCCGACGGATAACGAGTGACAGTGGGGAAGAGTGCCTCGCTGGAAGCTTAATTGACGCTTGAGTCGTGGCTGTGGCGAATACCTGTGCCGTATGCCGCTTTCCTGGCAAATACATGCGAGTTCCGCTTCCAGCGGCACGGTCTGCTCGGTGGCCATTTGCCGAGTTAAGTCCAAAGACAGAGCATCAGACCTCTTAAGCCAGCCGCTCCAGCCTCGCATGCGCTGACCCTGCACCGCGGATTGCCCTAAGTTCTGACCAACACCATCCGGAACGTGCATCAGCAATGACAACAGAAAAATCGGACAATAATTCAGATTCTGATTTTTTTAAGACGCGGATTTCCAATTTAACTTTAAGGGGGCTCCCATGAAAAATTCATTAATTCTCGCTATCACGTTGCTTATTCCAACGTTTGCGGTGGCTGCCAATTACAAGGCTAATCTAAACGATGCCCAGATCATCGCAGCTATTGCGGTCGCGGCCAATCAGGTGGATATCGTGGCCGGCAAGGCAGCGGAATCGAAGTCGTCCAATTCTGAAGTCAAGGCATTTGCGCACCGCATGATTACCGATCACAGCGATGTGATCAAGCAGGCGACGGCGCTTGTCACAAAACTCAAGGTTACGCCGGAGGAAAGTACCCTCAGCAAGAGTCTTAAATCGGATGGCGAAAAGAACCTTGACCGCTTGAACAAACTGGACGGCAAGTCCTTCAACAAGACGTATATCTCCCAGGAGATCGTATTTCATAAGCAAGTACTTGATGTAATAGACAATAAGCTGTTGCCGAGCGCGACGAACGAGGAGTTGAAAGCCTTGCTCGTCAAGGTGCGTACCGCTGTTGCCTCACATCTCGAACATGCGGAAAAGATCCAGCCCGTGGTGGATGAAATGCGCGAACCAGGCAAATAACAAGAGAGCCAATTGGAATAGTTGTTAATTCAGAACACTGTCAGCGGTGTAAGGGACTCATCCCGCATGCGACCCCTACCGCATGTGCCCCCCAGCCGCGCGTTTTGGGGAGGGATAAAAAAACGCCCGATCCCTCCCTTTTTTTCATAATGCTCGGAACGGCGAGCGTCTACCCTTGCTTCTATTATTGTGTCCCTTGTTAACGTTATTATAGTGCCCCGCGGCGTTAGATAATGTTAATTTCCACACGCCCCAGGCGCAGCAGCGACCCGAACTTTACTGGTTTTTGGATGGTTTCGGGGTTTGGGGCCTCCAGATGTGGAATTTTGTGTCCAGGCATTCAGATTGCGCAGTCGAGAAATACCAGAGTGAAATAACCGGGCCTTAGCCGGATTATCGAGTGCGTGCGAACAATCGGCGTCCATGAGGTTACATTGAGGGGTTAAAATCCAACCAATCGGTTTTTTGACTTTGTTGGATATGGGCCACACTGATGTTCGCTTCGGCGGTTGCATCCCGGAAAACCATGATTGCGGCGATCCGTACCATGTCGTGATCCTCGGTGCTGGGGTATCCGGTCTTTGCATGGGCAGCGCTCTGCGAAAAGCGGGTATAACGTCATTTCTCATAATCGAGAAGGCCGCGGGAATTGGCGGCACCTGGTGGGACAATACCTATCCTGGCGCGGAGTGCGACGTTCGGTCGCATCTCTATTCGTATTCGTTCGATCTCAATCCCGACTGGTCGCAGGCATACGCGCCGCAACGCGAGATCCAGGAATACCTGGTTCGATTCGCGACCAAGTTTGACCTTTTTGCGCACATCAGATTAAGCACGGCGCTGACTAGCGCCAGCTTCGATGCTCACAGCGGACTATGGCGATTGCGGCTTGAAAACGGGCATCAGCTGGCGGCGCGCTTTTTTGTGTGCAGTGCCGGGCCTCTGAGTGCGCCGCGTTACCCCGCTATCCGGGGCATAAACGAATACCAGGGCCGACTGTTCCATTCCGCACGCTGGGATCATGAATACCGCTTCGAGGGCAAGCGCGTAGCGGTAATCGGCACGGCCGCAAGCGCGGTGCAAATTGTCCCCAGGCTCGCCCCAGTGGTTGAAAAGCTCTATGTCTGCCAGCGCTCGCCAAACTGGATCATCCCCAGGCTCGGCCATACTTACGCATCATGGGAAAAGGCGCTGTTCCGGATCGAGCCTGTTGCCCGCGGCCATCGGTTCCTGCTCTACCTTGTGCATGAGCTGAATAGGCTTTCCTTCAATCCCGGCAACGTAATGGCACGGGTTGGGCGTACGCTGGCGGAGATACATTTGCGCCGGCAAGTGGCCGAAAAAAACTTGCGTGACGCCTTGCGCCCGGACTATCCCTTCGGCTGCAAGCGCGTCCTGCTCTCCAATGACTACTACCCTGCCCTCATGCGCTCCAACGTCGAATTGATCACGGCACCGGTGGATCGAATCGAACAAAATGGAATTGTCATCCGCGATGGATCCAGCCGCATGGGTGCGATTGTATGCGCTACCGGATTCGACGTACGACACGTGCTGACGTCGATAAGAATAGAAGGGTTGGATGGACGCCTGCTGGATCAAACATGGGGAGGTGAGCCAGACGCATACCGGGGGATGAGTGCGCGGGCTTTCCCAATCTTTTATACTTCTTGGTCCCAATACGGGGCAAGGGCACACGTCGGCAATTCTTTTCATAGAAGCGCACGTGAACTATACGCTGCAATGCATCCAGGAACTCGGCATGCGGGAGAAACGCTATCTCGTCATAAAGCCGGAAGCCATGGAGCGTTATAACCAGGAATTGCGGAATACACCGCATACATCGGTCTGGGCTGCCGGTTGCAGAAGCTGGTACAAAACCGAGTCGGGAAAAATCATTGGCATTTATCCAGGGTTCTCGTTTCAATATAGGCGCGAGCTGAAAAGCCCCCGGTTTGACGACTATTTCATCTGTTGAGCACAGCCAGGCTTAACCCTGGAAAGTTGTCCGTTTCAGTCGCTGACGTTACAATTTCAGCCTACTTGCAAACCAGGAGATGCTCATGCAGTTCGAACCCGAGAAAGAACACGAATGGCTGAAGAAACTTGTCGGAGAATGGACTTATGAAGTAGAGGCAATGATGGGGCCCAATCAGCCAGCGGAAAAATTCACCGGGTCGGAAAGCGGTCGGTCGATAGGCGGCTTCTGGGTGCAGTGCGAGGGACGCGGCCAGATGTGCGACGCTGGCGACACAGCGGGCACAGCGATAACCGTATTGACGCTCGGTTATGACCCGCAGAAAAAACGCTTTGTTGGTACCTGGATCGGATCGATGATGTCTCACCTTTGGGTATACGATGGATTCCTGGACCCGTCCCAGAGAGTCCTGACGCTAAACTCGGAGGGACCCAACTTCGCGGCGGAAGGCAAACTTGGCAAGTTCAAGGACGTAATCGAGTTTAAAAGCGACGACCATCGGCTGCTTACGTCACATATGCTGGGCGATGACGGAACCTGGCAGCAGTTCATGACTGCTCATTATCATCGAACGAAATCGGCCACCTAAGGAACCGCTGAACAAATCCTCGCTGAGCGCGTTGCTGTCAAAATCGGGCGCTCATGGCGTTGCGCTCCTTGGCATCGTAGTCCCAGCTACGACCAGCGTCGCGCGCCTTATGATCGTCCCGATTTTACCGCAACCCCTCTGGGACAGGACTTTGCGGCGGTCTGTCTTGTCAGGCTCCTAGCGAAGGGGGAACGCCCCAGAGCGGGGCCCGAGGGACCCTGCGAAGCGAGGGATCGGGCAGCGGCGGGGATGTCAAGACCGCGCAAAGAACCTATTAGGGCGTTTGCATCCCGCTACGGGGTCGCATCTTCCTTCGGAAGACACTGCTCTGCCCTTCGCGGTCGCACCATTCGCGTCGTCGCCTTTCGCGCATCCCATCCCGCAAAGCCGCCGTCGCGCCAGCGGAGATTTGTTCTGCGGTTCCTTATCAACTCGGCGGCAAATTCTACGGCTGATGCGCGCTCGGATTAGGTTTGTTGTAGAACAATCGCTGTTGACCCGCGCGTATTGTTCCCGTGACGATTATTCAGGGCGCTTCCGGTATCCAGAGGTCCCCCAGCACCCGATTGACAATAAAGAGTACAACGGCCAACCCGACAAGGCCCAGCAACAGGTTTTTTTCTTCGATTGCATTGGAAGAAAGATCGGAAATACGGTTGAGCCGGGCAAAAAAGTGCAGGGCCACGAAGATGCCGACCACCATTGCCGCATACGATAGCTCTACATAGCCCAAATTAAAATACCATTCGCCCTTATCCACTCTTATTCACCCTCCTCCATCTTTTTCGCTGTTATAGGCGCTGAGCCTCGCAATTATATGAATACTTCTGGGCGTGTTCGCCAGCGCCGGAAATCGGTAGCGCTCCTCTTCCTCTTCCTTTTCGCCCCCCTACCCTTCGCATGGCAGATACATGCAATTTAAGTATAAGATTCAAATACCGCCCCTTGACGGCGCACTTCACGAGGCATTTAGCAGCTTAAGCAGCGCCTCCGCTGCCGGCCCTGCCGAGGCCGGATTCTGGCCGGTGATCAACCTGCCATCTACCTGAACATAGGGCGCCCAATTGTCGGTCCTGCTGTAAATGGCTCCTCTTTCCTTCAACCGGTCTTCCAGCAAATAAGGGACGATTTCGCCACATCCTACTGCATCTTCTTCGTCATTGGAAAAGCCGGTGACCCGCTTTCCCCGTATCAGATAATCGCAGTCTTTTCCGCGCACGTTGACCAAGGCGATGGGCGCATGACACACTGCCACAATTGGCTTGCCCCGTTTGGCGAAGGCTTCGATAAGCGCAATGGAGGCCGTGTTGTCGGGCATATCCCACATAGGACCATGTCCCCCGGGATAAAAGATTGTGTCGAAGTCGCTTTCTGAAACATCAGCCAGTTGTCTGGTATTGGCAAGTTCAGACTGTGCAGCCCGGTCTTCGTGGAAGCGTTGTGTCGAAAGGGTGAGGTTTTCCGGCAGGTCGCTGATCGGATCGACAGGCGGCTCGCCGCCCTTGGGCGAGGCCAGCGCGATTTCCGCGCCTGCATCCTTCAGTACATAATAAGGGGTCGTAAACTCTTCAAGCCAGAAGCCGGTTTTCTTTCCCGTGTTGCCAAGTTTATCGTGGGACGTCAGGACAATGAGAATTTTCATAGCGTGCCTCAATAGTTGCGAGCGATCGTGAATGGCTAGCTGCAAAATGGCCAGCCTGCCAGCCGTGCCTTTCGCGGTTCGTCGGCGGGGCGAACGGCGTCCCCTGTATTGGCGGAACGAAGCGGCAATGTGCGCCGTGCCGGACCTCGGCGGCTCGGTACTGCTACTCCGTTTGCCACTACTAGTTAACCTATAGCAGGAATCCGTATGGCTTTCAAATCCAGCATCCCTCAATGACAATGCAGGCGATAGATATTCAACGGCCCGGAGGTCCGGAGGTGCTGGTTCCTGCATCCCATCCAATACCCCGGCCTGCGCTCGGGGAAGTTTTAGTCAAAGTCGGGGCGGCCGGCATCAATCGACCGGATGTATTGCAGCGGCGCGGGTTGTATTCACCCCCGACGGGGGCCTCTGCCATCCCGGGGCTCGAGATAGCAGGGGAAGTGGTTGAACTCGGCGCCGGGGCGGGGCGCTTCCAGGTGGGCGACCCCGTGTGCGCGCTCGTTCCCGGCGGCGGTTATGCGGAGTATTGCGTGGTGCATGAAAGCAATGCCCTTCCAATGCCGCTGGGCCTGAGTCTGGTTGAAGCGGCAGCCGTGCCGGAGACTTTTTTTACAGTCTGGGCCAATCTGTTTCAGCGCGCCAAGCTCAAGGCCGGTGAAACGGTACTCATCCACGGCGGCGCCTCGGGCATTGGCACCACCGCCACGATGTTGTCGAAAGCTTTCGGCGCCACTGTGGCAGTCACCGTGGGGTCAGAGGAAAAGGGGCTGGCGTGCCTTTCCCTGGGTGCCAGCCTGGCGATCAATTACCATACCCAGGATTTTGTCGAGGAAGTGAAAAAATTCACTGATGGCAAAGGAGCGGATGTCGTGGTGGATATTATCGCTGGAGATTACGTTGCCAGAAACTACCAGGCGGCGGCACTGAATGGGCGCATTGTTCAGATCGGCGTGCAGAATGGGCCGGCCCGGGAGCTGAACCTGATGACCATGCTGAGCAAGCGGCTTACGCATACCGGTTCCACCCTGCGCTCTCGCAGCGTGGCGGAAAAAGCGCAACTCGCTCGGGAACTGGAGCGGCAGGTATGGCCGCTGCTGGAACAGGGAAAGATCAGGCCAAAGATTTTCCGCACCTTTCGGCTGGAGCATGCGGCGGACGCGCATGCGCTGATGGAGTCGGGCGTACACGTTGGAAAAATCGTGCTGACCATCTCCACCGCGCAGGCGGACAGGCCTTCTTAACCTGCGGATGTTGTCCCTGGGGCAGGGGCAATACGTGGATCAGATCAAGGGCGCGGGGAAGTTCCGCGAAGGATGACGACGCACATCAGCGCCAGACCGGCAATCAGCATTGCTTTTGGTTCCGGCTCAGGGAACAGATCGATCGGCAAGGCGACGAGCTGCGCAAGTTGTGCGTTGTCGAGAATAGCGCGCAAAGCGCTGGACGTTTCCTGAAGGAAGTTCATAGTGAAAGGTCCTCTTTTCAAGATCAGGTTTATGTTATAGCCGCTTCAGATGTCAAAAGTGTGAAGAAGATCCATTTTCATGGATCTCTTTTCGTATCCTGGGTCGCGGCGAACATCGGGTGTAGGGACAGGTAGAAATCAGTTCCAGGATCGCGGCGAATGACGCAAAGTTTTGATCTCGTAGTGATCGGCGCCGGTATTCATGGTGCGGGAATCGCGCAGGCGGCCGTGGCACGAGGGCTATCCGTCCTCGTGCTGGAGCAGGCTGGGGTGGCGAGCGGGACCTCCAGCCGTTCCAGCAAGCTGATACACGGCGGGCTGCGCTATCTTGAAAGCCGGCAATTTTCCCTGGTGCGCGAGTGTCTGCAGGAACGCGCGCTGCTTCTCAAGCTAGCGGCGGGCCTGGTCGAGCTTAAGCCATTTTACATTCCGGTATATCGCGATACGGCGCGGCGTCCGTGGTTGCTCTATGCGGGGTTGAGTCTGTACCGGATGCTGGGTGACGGAAGCCCCGCAATGCGCTTCCGCCGTGTTCCGCAACGCGATTGGAAAAGCCTCGATGGTCTGGATACAACCGGCCTTGAAGCCGTGTTTCAGTATTACGATGCGCAAACCGACGATACGGCGCTGACGAACGCGGTGATGCGTTCGGCCCAGTCATTGGGCGCTCAACTGAAGACGTCTGCCATCTTTACGGGCGCGCTCCTCGGTGATCCGTCCAACATTATCGAATACAGCCATGACGGAAAATGCGAAACGTGTCGCGGCGCGGTATTGGTTAACGCGGCCGGGCCATGGGTAAAAGAGGTATTGAGCCGAATTGCGCCCGCTCCGCCACAGCTTGGGATCGAACTGGTGCAGGGAACACATATTCTCCTGCCAGGCAAGCTCACGCAAGGGATTTATTATGTGGAAGCAGCGGACAGGCGCGTGGTATTCGTGATGCCCTGGAAAGGAAACACGCTGGTGGGCACAACTGAATTCATATTCCGCGGCAATCCCGCGGATGTCGCGCCGCTTCCGCACGAGGTCGCCTACCTGACAGAAACCCTTTGCCGCTATTTCCCACGATACCGAACGGGAGCGCCCCTTCTCAACGTGATCGCCGGCCTCCGGGTGCTTCCGAGGGGAAACGCAACGGAGGGTTGGGAAGGATCCCTTCATGCCCGTTCGCGCGAAACGGTTCTGCAGGTCGACCGGTCTGAGCGGTCCGGCAGGAGCCGGTTGCTTACTGTTTACGGCGGGAAGCTGACGACGTACCGGCTGACAGCGGAGCGCGTCATGGCCCGGCTGACAGATGCGCTGCCGGTACGCGCGCCACTGGCGGATACCCGGTATTTGGAGTTGACCTAACGGATTACGGTGCCCCCAGGCCCCAAGGCCCGCCGCCTCAGAGCGGCACATAGAGCCGCGTGCGCCCGAGTTCTTCTGCTAAATGTAGTTGTCATTACTCCTGCCACCTCGGCCTCCGGGTTCAACAATTGAGTCTGAACAATGCAGCGCACGGCTCGCGTGCTCAAACTCGCCCCTCATCTTTGGCGATCCTCATTGCTCCATGGGTACAGGCTCTTGATGTAAATCGTGAGAATGCTCGCAATTAGAACTGCTGCCACCAATCCAGCAATGAATAGCGTCCAGGTTTCGGGCTTGATGACGCCGAGCGCTACGATTAAAAACAGCAGGGGCAGGTCCAGAAAGTGCGTGAATGTCGCCAGGTTCTCTGCTCGGGCCCGCTCAAGCTGCGGGGTGAAAGTGCCGCTTTTCATCGCCTCATCAGTAAGGCGGCGCAAGCGCATGAAGTAGAGCCTTGTTATCGTATTGCCCTCAATGAATTCGAAAGCGAAGAGCGCCATCATTCCAACGAGCCATGGCACCTTGATGAAGTCCCATCCGGCAAAAAACTCGACAATCAACCACGACCCTGAGATCAAAAGAAGAATCGCCCCGGGCACAACGACGCCATCGTAAAACACGGCAATGTTCCGCACCGCTTCGGAGAACCGCGTCAACTCACGAAGCTGACGCGAGCGCAGGTCACAAAACCAGACAGCGATTAGACCGCCACCAATCAGAATAGCGCCTGACACGTGAGCAAACTTCAGGAGCGTATATGTCATGTTTTTTCAAACTAAAGCGTCTGTCTCCTACCCGTCCGTACTGAAGGCCATGATGAAGCGCGAAGAAATCCGTTTAGCCCAAGCTCGGCTCAAGACAGGGAACTTCCAACTTATTTTGCCAGGCAGACAGACGCTGTCCCTGCGTTATTTTGCTCTTTCGCAGTTAACCATCCATGGCGTGCCAAACTGATCAACCAGCATGCCGAACCGAATGGCCCAGAATGTCTCCTCCATCGGCATTTGTACTGTCCCATTTTGCGACAATACCTGGAATACGCGCTCGGCTTCGCCGGGATCGTCAATTCCCAGCGAAATGTAAAAACCCCTGGCTTCCTCGTTGTGGCCGGCCGGACCATCGGAGCCCATCAGCATGTTATTGCCTACCATCAGGGCCGCATGCATGATTTTATCGCGCCACTCGGGCGTGGTTTGTTCCGCCATCGGCGAATTACCATGGGTGAGCATCATTTCGATTTTTCCGCCAAGGCTCTGCTCGTAGAATTTGAATGCCGCCTCGCAGTCGCCGTTGAAGATCAGGTAAGGATTCATTTGCATGGTCGTTCTCCTGGAATGAATAACGGTCGAGATCCGTAGGTGAATTAGGACGGGTTATGATCGGGTTCGCCGCGTCGTCATCGGCTGGGACATACAGTTCCCGATGTTCATATCTCACTCAATCCCCTCCTATCCCGTACCATACGCGAAGATTCAAGCTGGGGTAAGACCATCGCTTATCTGGCGATCTCAAACCCATGCGTATCTTATCTGCAACAGCGTTGACTAATCCGGGGCCAGCACAGGCTTATCCATGAAAAATCGTTCAGGCATGGAATCGCCGTGTATCGTGCCGTTTATGCCCAAAAATTTTTCAGGGGCTTTAATTGGTAGGGGGCGAAGATATAAATTATTTATTAAGGTTAATTATTGGAATGTATTACAACTATAGGTAAAATAATATTTATATTTTTTTCTTAAGCAGAAACCGAAGATGAGCAGGACGCAATCTTCCGTCAAAATTCCGGCCCCTCTGCGGCACTGAATGAGTGAACCACGGTCATAGTTATTATGGCGTGGAGTAGCATAGTTTTTAAGTCAGGAGGGGGCCATGAAAACGATGCATGAAATTTTGATGGTGGCACCGCCCCAGCAGGTTACGCGATGCAAGATCGCGATGGTGGAGATGGCTCATGGCTATTGGGCGGCCGCTGCCGCGACCTTGGAAAACGCGATAAACGAATCGGAAGCGGGAGAATGGACGCTTGATTGCATGCAGATGAGAGACTTCTGCATGGCGATGGACAAGGTGAAATCCGAAGGAATCCGGGGAGTGGAAAAACCCGAAAGACGCGAAAGACCCGACGCAAGCCGGGTTCTGGTTGAGACAGCGGCACGGGTCACGCTGCTGCATCGGTAATTTCGCCTCCGCATCGAATGCGCCGGCGTTATCGTTCGCGCCTCCGTTTACGCTGCGCCGCCGCTCGCGCTGATGTTCTGTCCTGTTACCCAGCCAGCCTCGTCGCTAACCAGAAACAGCACCACGCGGGCGATATCTTCCGGCTCCCCTACGCGCCCTTGAAACGACATGCTTGCCATGCGTTTGATCGTTTCCTCGCTCTTTCCGTTAAGGAACATTTCCGTATTAACCGGGCCCGGCGAAACGATATTGGCGGTGATGCCCCGTTTTCCCACTTCCCTTGCGAAGACACGCGTGAGCTGCTCGACGGCGCCCTTGCTTGCGGCATAGGCGCCATAATTCGCGAGCATCAGCCGCGTGACGGTACTCGACATGCTGACCACGCGCCCGCCATCCGCCAGCCGCGTAGCAGCTTCGCGCAAGGAATAAAAAACACCCTTGGTGTTCACGCTCAACACCCTGTCAAACTCATCATCGGTGATGTCGGCTATCTTGCGCGATAGAAGCACCCCAGCGTTATTGACGAGAATATCGACGCGGTTGAAACGCCCGATCGCGGCATCAAACAGTATGCGCGCCTCGACCGAATGACTGACGTCGGCTCTTACCGCCAGCGATTCGCCGCCTGCCTCGGTTATCGCGGCGCATAACGCTTCGGCAGCTTTTCGGTTGACGGTGTAGTTTACGATGACCTTCGCACCCGCTCCTGCCAGGGTTCGCGCTATTTCAGCGCCGATACCACGGGACGAACCGGTGACGATGGCGACCTTATTCTTGAGCGGTTTCATCTTTGCAGACCTTGACGGTTAACACAGCCGCATCACATGGCATCAAATGGAAGCGGAGATGGTAATCAGCTTCTTTGCCGCACCCTCACCCTCACCCCTCACCCTTAAAGCAGCGCACTCCTTCCGCCCCTGCGCCGGCTATTGTTTCAAGGTGCCCATACACCCTGTAGTAAAGAACGGGAATCTTTGTCATTTTTTTTCTTCTGTAGCACTGTGTCACATGTCTATTGTTATTCCTTAAAACTCAACTCAACTCCGTTTCCCGCCGGGTCTTGGAGGAATAGCTGGGTAATGCTCAGTACAGGCACTGTACCCACCCGGAACGCGACGTTGTTTCGCATCAATCTGGCTTCCATCTCCGGACGATCTGTACATGTAAAGGCGATATGATCGAAAGTGGTTGCCACGCGGGCAGAACGGTCTTCGTCGTGCGCCGCTTCGCTCAAGTGCAGGATGCAGACAGCGCCCGCATAAAGCCAGTACCCGGCGCTCCCCAGCGGGGGACGCTCTCCTTGCGCAAGGCCGAGGACACTGCAATAAAACTCTTTGAGCTGTTCCAGCAGCGGGTGGGGAGCACGCAGGTTAAAGTGATTAAGTCCGATAATGCTCATGCGCACTCCCATGTGTGGATCGCCTACCTGAAAAACTCCAGGCAGGCTTTGAAAGTTTCTCCTTCCGACCCGGCTGCCACTTCCCCACACGCCCCCTGTTGGAGAATTATTCGCGGGCTCCGCTACTTTTCAATAAGGCAGCGAGTTCCTCGTTTTTTTTACTCATGGCCCAGTCCAATGCGCTTTTTCCCCACTCATTCCTCATGTTGGGGTCGGCGCCATTCTTCAGGAGAACCCTGGTGGCTTCCACATGGTTGCCGCGCGCGGCCATCATGAGGGAGGTAGTTCCGTTATCAGCGGTTGCATTAACCGGGACGCCGCCTTCCAGCAACAGCTCGATAATTCTGGCATGGCCGCCGCTGGCTGCATATAGCAACGGATTCCAGCCCTTGTGATTGATCTCCGCTCCGTTGAGATAGAGGGTCTCCACAATTTTTCCGAGACCTTTGTAGCTGGCGAGCATAATGGCCGTTTCGCCATGACGGTTGCGCAGATTGAGCTTCGCGCCGGCATTCACCAATATATTAACGAGTTCGGCATTGTTATTCCTGACCGCGACCATCAGGAGCGTATTTCCCCCCTCGTCAGGCGTGTTGGGGTCAGCGCCCTTAGCGAGCAGCTTTGCGACGTCGCTCGTATGATTGTTTTCGGCCGCGGCGCGCAGATCTTCGTATACTCCGCCCACGGCAGCCGGCGGCTGGCTCAAGCTGACGACGAGCGCCAGACCGGCCATAAAAAGCGGTTTTCTCGGTGACTTCATGTTTACGCCGCCTTGAACAATTTAAAGAAGTTGTCGCTGGTAGCTGCGGCTATTTCATCCACGCTGATGCCGCGCAGTGCCGCTATTTCTTCCGCCACGTGCCGGACAAAGGCGGGCTGGTTGATTTTGCCGCGGTGCGGCACCGGAGCAAGATAGGGCGAATCGGTTTCTATCAGCATTTTCTCCAGCTTGATACGTTTCGCCACGTCCTTTAATGCGACAGCGTTCTTGAACGTGACAATACCGGAAAATGAAATATAAAAATTCATTTCCATTGCCTGTTCTGCGACTTCCCAGCTTTCAGTAAAGCAATGCATGACCCCGCCCGCGTTTTCCGCGCCCTCCTCCGCCATGATGCGTAGCGTATCGTCGGCAGCTGCGCGCGTGTGGACGATAAGCGGCTTGCCGCATTGCCGGGCAGCGCGAATATGCTGGCGGAAACGATCCCGCTGCCACTCCAGGTCACCCTTGAGGCGAAAATAATCCAGCCCTGTTTCGCCGATAGCGATGACCTTGGGATGATCGGCCAGGGAGGCCAGTTGGGCTGCCTGCGGCTCGGCAAGGTTTTCGTAATCCGGGTGAACCCCAACCGATGCGTACAAATTAGGATGGCTTTCCGCCAGAGCGCGCACACGGGGAAAGTCGTCAAGATTGACGCTTACGCAGAGTGCGTGACTGACCTGGTTCTCGCGCATCTTCTCCAAAACCTCGTCAAGATTGCTTGAGAGGTCCGGAAAATCAAGATGACAATGAGAGTCGATAAACATGACTGAACAATACGCGAAAAATTAAAAAACAATGAATCCTTCCCTCAGCCGGCATGCATTTCGCGGGGCGATGGGGAGAGCGCCTTGACGTAGGAAAAAAGCATCTCTTCCAGGAATAAGCGTGGGTTGAGCGTATGACTTGCCAACTGATGCGTCTCGGTCAAGCTGCGCAAATAAGTGGCGAGCAAACGTGGGTCAATGTCCGAAGCCAATGACTTTACCGTTGCAAGCATATTCAAATGGTAGCGAATTTTCCCTGCGGTTCGGAAACTCATTAGATCATAGCACCATTTTTGCAACCAATTGACCACCGTGGGGAGGTCGGCCTTCTGCATCTCCTCCGCGACTGCGATGATATCCAAATTCCGAGGCGAACTGATTTGCCTGATAAATGCCTGATGTTCCTGGAGATATTTGCCCTCATTAAACTCCAGGGCGGCCAATGGCGCAAAACCCGCGGAGGCAAGGCAGGTTTCGGCCTGCTCGACCCCCTGCTGTTGGAGCCACTGGATGGCCGCGGTAGGCACAGGCGCAGGCATGACGACTTGATGGCAACGGCTGCGTATCGTCGGCAGCAAATGTCGCGAGTGATGCGTCACGAGAATGAACAAGACATGTAGCGGCGGTTCTTCCAGGTTCTTCAGCAGCGCGTTTGCCGCGGCTGGTTGCATGCTCTCAGCCGGATGGATCAGGATGATCTTGTATCCATTCCGGTGGCTGGATATATTGATAAAATCGGCAAGATCGCGTATTTGCTCTACCTTGATGTGACTGCTCGGTTTCCGTTTGGATTTCGCGCCGCTGGAATCAGTTCCAGCTTCATCCATTCCCGGTTCACTTCCAGTGCCCGCATCGTCCGGGGCGGCCCCGCTACCGTCACCCGACTCAGCGGTTGGAGGTTTCCTTGATATGAGCTCGGGTTCGACCAAGCGGAAATCCGGGTGGCTCCCCTGCTCAAACCAGTGACAGCTTGGGCAGATTTCGCATGCATCTCCGGCAGCCGAAGGGCGTTCGCACAACCTTGATTTTGCGACATACCGGGCAAACGCCAGTTTTCCCAAACCCTTACGGCCTCGCAACAGCAGCGCGTGGCCAAATGGGCCGCCGCCTGCCGCCAGTTTGCGCCAGAGCTCAGCTTGCCACGGATAAATCTGTGTCATTACAGAAACTTAAGAATATATCATCAAGTCGTTTATGAACTTCTGTGATAGAAAGGTTGGCATCAATTAGGCGTATGCGCCTTGGAAATTGCCGCGCCCTTTCCAGATAAGCTTCTCGCACACGCGCAAAAAACGAATCGGCTTCCTTTTCGAACCGGTCGGCTGACTTGATGGCGCTGGTTCGCTGCCTGCCCAACGCCACCGCGACGTCGAAATAAAGAGTCAGGTCGGGTTGAAATCCGTCCTGTACCCAGTGCTCGAGCTCCGAAAGTTTCGCTGTCGTCAGCCCTCTTCCACCGCCCTGGTATGCAAAGCTGGCGTCGGTGAAACGGTCGGAAATCACCCAATCACCGCGCTCGAGCGCGGGCAGAATAACTTTATCCAGATGTTCCCGTCGTGCCGCGAACATCAGTAGGGCCTCGGTCTCGGCATGCATCGCCTGGCTAGTGTCAAGCACAAGCTGGCGTAATGCTTCGCCCAAGCGGGTCCCGCCAGGCTCGCGCGTTGCCAACACGGTTTTACCCTGGGCGCGCAATTGTTTTTCGAGCCACTGGAGATGGGTACTTTTGCCCGCGCCATCTATTCCTTCGAGCGTAATGAATTTCCCGGTGCCGGGTTTCGAAACTGTCATTCCACCTTAGCGGAAGTCCGCCCAGTAATTTGTATCTGCGCAGTTTAGCCTATACTTGCGCCTGGCAATAGCCTGGACACATCATGCATGAGCCGGTTGGGACTGTTCAGCAGTTGCCCGCCGGTATACCATTGGTAACGATTCGACTGATTTTCCGCGAAATATTCACATTCAGGAGTCCCTCCATGATTCGGGTTGTTGGAAGTTCATTGGCGCGCCATATCGCTTTAATTGCTTTATTTGTTACGGGCGTGCCGGCGTGGGCGGAAAGCGTGGAACGGGTGGAACAGTTGGAACAGGTGGCGCCGGGAGTACCCGCGGGAACGGAGACGGCGTTGCCTCCCGCTGCCGTGTCTGAGCAGACATCGCGCCCCATTGGCGAGCGGCTGTCAGACTATGAGACGATGGAATTGCACCTGCGGCGGTATGGCGCCGCTGCCAACAGCATGGCGCAACTGTTCAAGCAGCTGAATCAGAAAATTCAGGAGGTATCGCTCGCGGCAAAGACCTTCGAGGCAAAAAGCAATTCGCACAACCGTCGCCTACTGGAAGAGAAGCTGCGCCAACTGGAAAATATGCGCGCGTCTTTCAGCAGCCAGCATAACCAGCTGCAATCGCAGATGCAAAATGAGTACCGCAGCTATGCCGCGTTGAGCAGCAGCCTGAAGGCCAAATACGACACACTTGACGAGCTGCAGGCCAAAGTGGATACCACCAAGGCAGCCAAGGAAGCGAAGGAAGGCAAGTCCAACGCATCCAAAGGCAAGCAAACGAAGCCCAAGGAATCCAGGGCACAGGAAGCAAAGGGGGTCGAATCCCAGGCACGGGAGGAGACGAGGGCGACAAATCCCCAGTCAAGCGCGAAACCAGCCGCCGATTCAAATGCCGGCCCGACCTTGCACCCTATTCCCTAAACGGGTTAAAGCAGCACAAATGAGGAGGAGCCGCATTCCTGCACTATTTTTTGCTGCCCCACACCTCGGCGAGGCGTGCGTCGCGACCGCAGTTGCTGCGATAGTATGAATAGCGGACGGGATTTTTCTTGTAATAATCCTGGTGGTAATCCTCCGCCGGGTAAAACTCGGTTGCGGGGAGAATGTCGGTGACGATCGGCTGCGAAAAGCGGGTCGAAGCTTGCAGCGCGGCCTTGGATGCCTCAGCCTGCCGCTTCTGCTCCTCGTCGTGATAGAAGATCGCGCTGCGATATTGGGCGCCGCTATCGCAAAACTGCCGGTTGGCCGTCAGTGGGTCAATGGTCGGCCAGAACGCCGACAGCAGTTTGGCGAAACTGGTTTTAGCCGGATCGAAACGTACCTGGACTGCTTCGATATGTCCCGTTTTCCCGGAGGAGACCTGTTTATAGGTAGGGTTGGGAACAGTGCCGCCTATGTAGCCCGAGGTGGTGGAAATTACACCCGGGACCTTGTCAAAATCCGCCTCCGTGCACCAGAAACACCCCCCGGCAAAGGTGGCGACACCTGTCGAGGCACCGGACCCGGCTGAGCTCATGTCTCGGGTTGACGTCTCGCTGCCGGCGCCCGGCTGTTCGCACCCGCTGAGGACGACGCCGAGCAGCAGGCCGGCCAAGAGATAGCGAATTTGCCGGGCTTCAGGGACGAGAGCGGTTTTCTCGCGGACGAATAACCTGAACATATTGGCTTGATCAACTCCTGAGCGGGGGCAGAGGCTCGCTGCGAAGCACGAACCGGAGCGCGACGCCATTGTTGCACCATCGTTCCCCTCGCGGAAGCGGACCGTCATTGAATACGTGGCCCTGATGGCCTCCACACCGGGCACAATGATACTCGGTGCGCGGAAGAATCATCTTATAGTCGTGCTTGGTCGCCATATGGCCTTCGACGGGTTGGGTAAAGCTCGGCCATCCTGTGCCGCTTTCATATTTGTTGGCGCTATCGAACAGGGGCAAATAACATGCGGCGCAAACGTAAGTGCCAGGGCGGTCTTCGCGGTTGAGGGGGCTACTGCCCGGCGGTTCCGTCTCTTCCTTGAACAACACCTTGTAGGCCGCGGGGGAGACGAGCGCGCGCCATTCTTCAGGCGGCTTGTTCAGCGGGCGAACGGTCGGCTTCATTGAAATAGTCTCCGCCGCCTTGTTTCGCGAGCATGCAGAAAAAAGCGGCAGCGCGGCAAGCGCGGGCAAGCTCTGCAGTAGGGTGCGCCGGTTCATGGGAACCTCCTCGCGTTCGTTTCTGGAACAGTAGTTTGACCGCTTTCACCGTCCTTTGGTTTCGCGGACACGGGTTTGCCCCATGTTCAATGGTTTTCCTGAAGCCATGAAGCGGCACTGTCGGAAGCGTCCCTGTCAAGTCGAGCGGACCGAAATAGGATTCTTGCCCGTCACCGATCTCTCGCCGATGCAATCGGGAACATGCTTCCCACGCGTCCTCTGGGCGTTCTTCGTTACCTCTGCTGTTTTGCTACATGCGTCTTGGGCACTGCGAGCTGTATTCCCCTAATTGATTCGCGACGCTCGCATGCGCTGCCCATTTAGATGCAGGACAAGACTTGCAGCGCGGCCTTTGCCATCGACTTCGAAGGTGATTTGAGCGTCCACCGCCTTACAAAAGAATTCGCGCTCTCCTTCCGGAAAAATCTCGTATCTTTCAGCACCGGATTGCGCGAAAAAATGACTGCCTTCCCGCATTACTGTCAAGATGGAATCCGGTTTCAGCCGATAACGTCCGATATAGCCTTCGTATAGCCTTGAATCGATTGCAATCACAGTGCGCTGCTTTGGCGGGAGACAAGCTGATGGAGTGAGCGGCGGATTTGAAGCAGTTGAAGCCGCTTTAATACGGGAGCAGCCGCCTATCAATATGCGCATCACCGTGGCAGATTTTTTCTTCCAGACTCAATGGCTCGATTGCTTTTGTTCTACTACGGAAGGCTGATGTTCCTGCATGCCGCGGTGAGGTAGTGGATGCACCGAGCGCATTCGGCCGCGTGAAGTGCCCCTCGAAGCAGAATTGGCAACGTGGTTCAGCAGCCGGTCTTCCTGCGAGGCTCAATAACGGTTCGAAAACGACCGGGAAGGTCATGTAGCGGTCGTTCCGGCTGGTTTTGCTGATCCTTCCAACGTCTCCCGCAACCTCTTCTCCTGATCGGGCGACAGCGAGGTTTTCAGGACTTTGCCTCCGACGTCCGAGAGCGCAGCCAGTACCTTGTCCTGCCTGGCCTTGCGCGCAAGCACAAATAGCGCGGATGAGTTATTGGGTATGGTTTCCGCCAGCGATGCTATGAAATCATCGTCGATTCCGTAATCCGCAAGCGAGCCGGACAACGCGCCGGCGCTGGCCCCAAACATGCCACCAAGCAGGAACCCGGCAGTCGGGTTCAAGAACAGCATCCCGATGAGACCTCCGAGGAAGGTCCCGGCAATCAGCCCAGCCGAGGCCTGGGCACCGACGAGGTCCACGCTTTGCTTGAGCTGAATCTTTCCGGATTGATCGCGAATGACAACGACCGCATCCTCGAGATCCACCAGATCTTCGCTCTGCAGCGTCCTGAGCCGCCATAAAACTTCATCGGCTTTCATTGTGTCGTTGAATCCAACGGCTACCAAATCAGACATGCGCGCCTCCTTTGCAAGTAACCAGGTATTTCTGTCCCCGGCCCGCCGCCTGCCGGTGAATGTGAACGGGAAAGCCCGTCCGTCCGATGGCCAGCTCTTCCATTTCAACAGTGGATGCGCACGGCAGCTATGGCAGCGGCTTGATGCGAATATGGCGAAAGGCAACACGTGAGCCGCGGTGACCCTGGAGGCCGACGTGAGCAGGCGCGCCTGGTGTCCCCGGCAGCCCACGCCCGGGATGAGTATTTGTAAACCGGGTGGTTCGCTGGCCATTCAGAAAGACGCTGTAGGTCTGACCCAGCACTTCGATCTCCAGATCGTTCCACTGCCCGGGGGGTTCGGCTGACTGACGGGTAAAGATCTGGTTGTCTTCGTTATAAACCGCCCCTGTCAGGTGCTTGTCTGCGCCAACCGGAGCGCCTGCTTCATCGATCTGCACTTCGAAGCCGAAATCGATGGCGACATAGGCAGTGTTATTGTAGCCCTTCGTATTGGGATTGGGGAAACGCACGAACACGCCCGAGTTGCCCCATTGATCCCAGCGCAGCCATTGCAGCCTGAGGATGTAATTTGCCGGCATCGGCTCGGTGTACCACAGCAGCCCGAGGTCGTCGCCGGTGGCGTATTCCAGCGTGCCATCCACGATCAGGAACCGCCCGGGGTTGCTTCGGTCCGGGGGCTGGTTGCTGATCTTGGACATGCTCCACTTGCTCATGTCGAATCCGTTGAAGATCGCGGTAAACCCGGCTTCCGCCTGGAACGGCGCAGGCGGAGGCACCAGGGCATCGCCCATGCGCCGCGCCAGCGCCACGCCCGTTAGCATGGGATTGGGCGATCCTATGGACGGGAATAGCGCGGGGCCGGAGACGTATGTATTGGGCGAGAAGTGGAGCCGGCCGTTCAAGTCGGTGACGGAGTCGAGAGGATCGCTCCCCATCGCAAGAGTTCCGCACTCATGGTGTGTCGTGCCCAGCCCATCCCTGCGGCTGGCGAAAGGTGCAGCCGAACGTGGCGCCTGGTTTGCCTGCACCTTTTGATAGACCCCATTGACCATGACTTCATACGGATGCCCGTTGGCAAATACAAGAGCCGTGTCATCCGCCATCCGGTCCATCGCGTCCCACAGGGCCATGTCGCGGGTGGACGGGTTGATGGAAACAAATGCGCGCGGAATCGAATATTCGTCAGGCGTGGTGAGGCGAATGCGGCTATTGGGATTGCGCGCTTCCATTTCCCCGATACTGCGCAGCGTGATCACGACCTGATCGTCGTTGGCCGTGAGGAATGGCGTGAAATAATCCAGGCTCGGTACCTTCCTGAACAGTTCGGGTTCGGTATCCGCAGTGGGCCGGTCCAGGCCGGCTGCCGTGATCTGAATATGATGAAAGCCGAACTGTGCACCGGGGCCGTGCCGGTAACGCCCCTTGAGAAATAGCGCCGAGGCTTGCAGCTCATTCGGCAGGCCTTCCGGCAATGCGCTGCGCGGAATGCGCAGGGTCAGATTCGAACGCAGGTGCGCCATCAAGTTCGTCCCCATGAGGCTGGCATTGGGCGCGTTGGCGAAAGACACCATCGCCAGCCGGGCGCTTTCGATGGTGCCGAGCGCGATGATGACTTTTCCCTGGGTCGGCAAGCCTATCATGCCCAGATTGGTATCCACCGCAGCCACCCGCCAGCCGTTTCCTTCGGGCACGCTGAGAAGGCGGGTGACATGACAATTGGGAACGATCATCAGGCGCTTCTTGACGTCGTCGCCCCCGGCCTCAGCCTGCGCCGCCCGGGTGGCTTCGGTCATCAGCGGCACGCTGCTGAATTTATTGAATGGATAATAACCCGAGCGCGGCGCGCCGCCCTGTACCGCCAGGGGCGCTTCGAGCTTGTACATGTCGAATGCGGGCGATGTCAGGGGCGCGTCTTCCAGATGCATGGGTAGTTCGGCAAGCGGTACGGCATCAGGAACAAGACCATTGTTGATCCCGTTGAACAGCATGCCGCGAAGCGCTTCATGCAGCGCGCCCTGGATGTAATCGTTGGTCCGGCTGGTTCCGATCTGCTGGCTTGCCTGAAAGAAATAGCCGTTCGGCTGTTTCAGCGCCTGCGTTACAGCCGCAGGCCATCTTGCCATTTCCGCCTCAAGCAATTGCGGGGACCAACCGCCGAAATAGAGCGAGCGTCCCCCAATGCAGTACGCCAGTCCGGGAAAGCCCTTTTGAACATCTGTTTGCCAGGGCAAACCCCATACCTCGGCCCGAGGACCCGGATCGGTCGTGGAAGGCGCGGGTGGATTGAGGCCGAGCATGGGCAGGTTCTGCACATGCTCGGGAAGCAGAAAGGGGCCACCTTCCAGTACCAGAATCCGGTGGCTATGGGTTTTGTCATTATGGAATAGATGTTGCGCAAGCACCCCGCCGAAACTGCCGCCCCCGATCACGATGATGTCGAAGGGACGAGCATCCGGACGCGCGCCAGAATCGGCGCTGCGTATTGCCTCGTCCAGCCCGTTGCAAAGGTAGCGTCCCAGCACGTCGCGCGTGAAGTCGGTTGCTTGAGCGGTGGCGTTCGTTACCATAAAGACTCCCTATCAACATAAATAAACGCTTCGGTGGCAATGCTTATTTTCCCCGGCGAAAAACAGGTTCACGCCCAAAAAATGACGATCAACCTGCCGATCCAGTTACCTTTCGCGGGGACGCCGATGGAATGCCGGAAGCGGATCCGGTGCGTTGCCGGCGTTATTCGTCTCTTCCATGCCGGGTTTTTCTCGTGGGTAGTTTTGTTATAGAACGGTTTGGTGATTTTTCAAGGCTGGCAATCAATGGATATAGCGTTAGTCGCACCTCATCCGCTTATTCCTATTCGGCCAAGGTGGGGAGTGGGGGGTGATTCGGAAGAAAATAGCCTGAACTGTTTGGACCGAGAATTTCACAAATTCTTTATGGTAAACGCAAGCTTGCACCACATGGGCTATGTTATTGAGGTAATTCCACCATTCCAGCATACCCGAAAACAACCCCCCACCATTGCATGCTCGTTTTGCACCACGAGTTTTCTAACCTTTCAATATCCAGAACTTCAACGGGGCGCTCTATGTCGCTTATGCTCAGCGCGATAATGCTACCAATGATGAAATTGCAGGCGCAGGAAAGGGTTTCGTCGATAAATTCGCGTTCAACCGGATTTTTACCGAACGGGTTGCTTCCAATGGCGAATTGAATGCACCCTGGGGCCTGGCCATCGCGCCACCCTCCTTCGGTCCCAAGGCGGGTGACTTGCTGGTGGGCAATTTCGGCGATGGGTGAATAACCAGCTATGACCCGGATACTCACATGTCTCATGGACAATTACTCGATGCCAGCAATAACCCGCTTACGATCGATGGGTTATGGGCAATTTCCCCAGGAAACGGGGTAGCGGCCGGTAATAGCAATTTTTGTATTTCACCGCTGGGCTTACCGAGGAAAGTCATCGGAGGAAAGTGATGGCTTGTTTGGAGTGCTGGCCCCTATTCCAGAGGCATCGAGCTACGCGATGATGCTCGCTGGGCTCGGGTTACTGGGGCTGCTTACCGGGCGCCGGGCTTTGGGATTGGACGACCGAACTGGAAAAGCCTGAGATGATGGCATCGCTGGTCTCCCGGCTTGATCTTGCCAAGCCGGGTCTGTTCTAAAAAACTTGACTTTATTGATGACAGTTTTATTATGTCGAGGTTGGAATGAGCGATCCCTCCTTTGTAAGTGGAAACCTTAAACCCGAAGTCGCTCACGCGTCTTCGGGTTTTTTATCGTCGGAATCCCTCCCCGCTCGCTAGGTGGCAACACCAGAAAATGAGGGGGCTGCTTTCATGCGCTCACGCGATGCGCCTGTAGTCGCTATTGCTATTTACTATTGCGGTGTCCGAGCACGAGGCCGGCTATTTCGACGCCGACCCCGAGGGTAAAAAGTATTGCCCCGATCCAGATATTTTCGGGTGCGAAAAACATCAGCATGCCGCCGAGAACGAGCAGCGAAATCGAGAGAATCCTTTTAGTGCGGCGGTTCATGATCATGGCTTGGAGAAGCTTTTCCCGAACAAGGCAATATTCAATATAGCCTTCGTTGGGAAAAATGCCAGGAAGCGAAATAGGCCCCCGACAAGAATTCGTCACGTGCGCGCCCGCTCGCGCCCTTCGCGCCTTCGCTGTGGGGCAGCGGTTTCAGGCACGGGCATGGAGTTGTTGCCTTATCCCGCCCGAGCGTATGGCTTGAGAGCCGGGGAATCGGCCAGTGAGAGCAGCTGCTGGATAACCTGATCGGCCTGGTCGCCGAGAGATTCCGGAATAATGTTACGTGCCAGCGACGCCTTGAGCGCTTCCCTCAGCCGCGAAGGTTTCTCCGCCAGCAAACCGCGCAAATTTGCTGGAAGCTCCTGACGGAAGAGACCATATGCCACCGCAGGGTCCAACGCGTATTGCCCTGTCCATTGCGCATCCAGGCGCAGGTAGTTAAGCTGATCAAATGGAATGCCGGTTTTGCCGCTGAGAAAGCGCAGGTCTTCATCGCTTAACGACTTGACGGACTCGCCTTCGATAAGTGGTTGCAGCTCGGCAAGATGGCGTTCGTATTCGGAGGGATCATTGACCGATGAAATTTCAAGATCGATTATTTGAAGTTGGGGCGCATTGAACGTGATCGGTGAAGCGGCTATCTCATCCCCTATCTCCACCGCACTTCCGTCGTCGGATGCAATTGCAAAGGCGCGAATAATCAGATCGGCCCGGGTCTTTTTCGAACCGCGAGACGGCGCATTACCGCTATAGGTAATCTCGTAGCGGCCCGCCACATCGGTGACGGTGGAGCCAAGCAGTGTCTCTTCCCGCAGATTGCGGTCAAAAGCACGCACAATTACATCGGCAACCGGCGAGCCATCCGGGGTATGGATTGTGCCTCGAACGATGCCCACTCCTGTGGCAGTAATGTCGAGGTATTCCTGAACTGCAGCCGATCGCTTTCCCGTTTCTGCAACGACATTGCCCTGCGGGTCGAACACGCGGATGATCAGATCAGGGCCTTTTCTTCCGTCGGTATGCCACGCATAATCGACCAGATAGGTACCATTTGCCTGGAGAGCGGCTGTTGTTCCGCAGGGGACAAGCCTGGCACCGGGGAGCGAATCGAAAGCGCGAACGGTAAAGCCACGGGTGTCGAGGGGAACGCCGTTCGTTTGGTAAACCTGTCCGCTGACAGTGCAAAAATGTGTCTGGGCAATATCCGGGGCAAGCGTGACAGTTGCGATCGCTTCGATCTGTTTCCGCAGGTCGTTGGCCTGCCCCGGCTCAAGTTTTTCGATCGTGAAGCCCCGTTCCCAGAATATATCCGCGAAATAATTCCGCCGGCGCGGGATGGGTATCACAAGCCCAAGCCCTAGCAAGGCGCGCAGGTCGCCATCGGTAACGCGAACACGTATCGTGCTGTCGGAGGTCAGGTAGGTGAAACGATCTTCTTGCGCCAACATTTGCTGTAGCGTCGCCACCTCGCCCGGGCTAAGTCTTTCGAGCACTATGCCGTGCGCTAGAATGTGCTGTCGGAGATTGGTAATGCCTTTGACGATTTGGAGAAGTTTGGCTATAAGAGCGAATTTTCCATGCGGATTGATAAATTGAACGGTGGCTCTCATGTTGCGCTTCCCCTGTTGCTGTGCGGACAAGTCATGAGTTCTTTCTTCGAGGGATGATAATCCAGCCGATACAATACCAGTATAAGGACTTGAGCAAGCATTTTTCCGTGCAAATTGCGGTTATTTACGTTTTTCCTCGCTGCGAATCGAAGAACACGAGCTGTGCGCAGGGTCTGCATTTGGAGAATGGAGGGATTTATCGTCGTTAGAGGCGGAATCGATGGGATACGGAAAACAGGTTGTTTCACCCGCCTCGCAAACCTGCGCCTTCCTTAAAGATAGCTGATGAGAATGGGATGTCAAGCGTGAACATGTTATTCGTATGACGACCGGTTTGCCCGGCCCTGATGGGTCTTCAGCTTCGGCAGCGTTATGGCGGCATTCCTGCCGACCATTCTCCTTGACTGGAATATGCACCCTTTTTGTTACAGCCCGATGATGAAAGATTCCTATACCGTAAATTTCGCCTGGCGCATCGCAAATTTGCCCAAGCCGGTCTATCCGCAAGATCTCCCTGTGGTCGGCCGGCGCGCGGATATCGCACGCGCGATCCGGGAACACCAGGTGGTGATCGTGTGCGGGGAGACCGGCTCAGGCAAGACTACGCAGTTGCCAAAAATCTGCCTTGAGCTCGGGCGCGGCGTGACGGGCATGGTCGGCCATACGCAGCCGCGGCGCATTGCAGCCCGCACGGTGGCGGCGCGGATTGCTTCGGAGCTTGACAGCCCCCTCGGCGATGCAGTGGGCTACAAGATCCGTTTTTCTGACAACGTAAGCGTGGGGACTTATGTCAAGCTGATGACAGATGGCATCCTGCTGGCGGAAACCCAGGGCGATCCATCGCTGCGCGCATACGACACCATCATCATCGATGAGGCGCACGAGCGCAGTCTCAATATTGATTTTCTGCTGGGGTATCTGAAGCAACTGCTGCCGAACCGGCCGGAACTGAAGCTTATCGTGACCTCTGCGACGATCAACGCGCAGCGATTTTCCGAGCATTTCAATAATGCCCCGGTGGTCGAAGTATCCGGCCGCATGTATCCGGTGGAGGTACGTTACCGCCCGCTGGTTTCCGCGGTTTCATCTAACGCCGCCAGCCGTGGCGACGCAGCACGCCGTAACAAGGGGGGCGCAGAGGACGAGGATGAGGACGAAGGCGATATCGAACAGGCCATCCTGGATGCGGTCGATGAAGCCATTCGAGGCGGACCGGGCGATGTGCTCATCTTTCTTCCTGGCGAGCGTGAAATTCGCGAGACGGCAGAGGCGCTGCGCAAGCATGCCTTCAGCGGACCCGGGACAGGGACGGGCCACCACGGAGGGGCGGAGATTCTGCCGCTGTTCGCTCGCCTTTCCCATGCCGAGCAGGAACGGGTATTCAGGCCGGGCGGAAGCAGCCTGAGACGCATCGTGCTTGCCACCAATGTGGCGGAAACGTCGCTGACGGTTCCCGGCATCCGCTATGTGATCGACACCGGGCTCGCACGCCTCAACCGCTACAGCTATCGCAACAAGGTGGAACAGTTGCAGGTGGAAAAAATCTCCCGCGCGTCCGCCAACCAGCGTGCCGGCCGTTGCGGGCGCGTGATGAGCGGCATTTGTATCCGTCTTTACCCGGAAGAGGATTACCAGGCGCGCCCGGAGTTTACCGATCCGGAAATTTTGCGCTCATCGCTCGCCGCGGTGATCCTGCGGATGAAATCGCTCAAGATCGGCGCAGTGGAGAACTTCCCGTTTCTTGACCCGCCCCTGCCGCGGATGGTAGCGGATGGCTATCAGTTGCTGTCCGAGCTGGGCGCGGTCGATGAGGCCAACGCGCTGACCGGCATCGGCTGGCGGATGGCGAAGTTTCCCATCGACCCGAAGATTGCACGGATGATATTGGCGGCGAAGGAAGAGAACTGCCTGAGCGAAGTGCTTATCATCGCTTCCGCCCTGAGCGTTCAAGACCCGCGAGAGCGCCCGTTCGAACAGCGGGAGGCGGCAGACCGGGCTCACCAGCGTTTTCAGGATGAGCGCTCGGATTTTCTGGGCTATCTCAAGCTTTGGGAATTCTTCGACGAATTGTTGAAGCATAAAAAGTCCAATCGCAAGCTGATCGCGCAGTGTCACGAAAATTTCCTGTCGCACCGGCGAATGCGCGAATGGCGCGAAGTCCATGGTCAGCTGCATACGCTGGTGGCGGAATTCGGGTTACGCCCAAATGAGATCCCGGCAAATTATGACGAGATCCACCACGCGCTTCTGGCGGGACTGCTGGGCAATATTGGCTTCAAGACCGAGGAGGATGGCGAGTATATTGGCGCGCGCGGGATCAAGTTTTCCATTTTTCCAGGTTCAGTGCTCAAGAAATCAAAGCCTAAATGGGTCGTGGCGGCGGAATTGACCGAAACCACCAAGCTCTATGCGCGCACCGTCGCAAAAATCGATCCGCTCTGGGTCGAGAAGATTGCCGGGAAGCTATGCAAGAAGCACTACTTCGATCCGCACTGGGAGAAGGGTTCCGCCCAAGTTTCGGCTTTTGAGCGGGTAACGCTGTATGGCCTGACCGTGACGCCTAAACGCCGGGTCTATTACGGCAACATCAACCCCCGCGAAGCACGCGAAATTTTCATACGCGCCGCGCTGGTAGCGGGAGAATACACAACCCAGTCGCCATTCTTTCGGCATAACCGCGAGCTCATTGCTGACGTTGCGGCCTTGGAACATAAGACTCGCCGCCCCGATGTGCTGGTGGGCGAAGAGCGGATTTTCGAGTTTTACGACGCCCGCGTCCCCGAGGGGATATGCAACGGCGCAGCCTTCGAAAAATGGCGCCGTCAGGCCGAGCGGGAAAGCCCCCACCTGCTCTACCTTACCCGCGACTACCTGATGCGCCATGGCGCAGAGAACGTCACGGAAGCGCGTTTTCCCGACAGCGTGCGGGCGGGTGGGGTCAGCTTGCCGCTGGCCTATCGCTTCGAGCCCGGCCACGTGCTGGATGGCGTCACGCTTACGGCGCCGTTGCCGCTGCTCAACAAGCTCGAAGCCACGCAATTCGATTATCTCGTGCCGGGATTGATCCGCGAGAAAGTGACCTGGTATCTCAAGGCGCTCCCGAAGCAGATACGCCGGCAGGTTGTGCCAATACCCGATTTCGTCACTCAGTTTCTTGAATACCTTGACGTGGAGTTGAGCGAATCCAGGTTACAGCCGATTCCCCTTGCGGAAGCACTGGCCGCGTTTGTTCGTGACCGAAGGGGCGTTCCCGTTGCAGGGGAAACCTGGCGCAACGAAGAGCCGCCCCCGCACCTGCTGATGAATTACCGCATAGTCGATGATGCGGGCCAGGAGCTGGCAATGAGCCGCAATCTTGCACAGCTAAAGGCGCAGCTTGGGCAGGCGGCACAGTTGACGTTTGCTCGCTCGGATTCAGGCGAGCGCGCGCCGATCGAGCGTGACGATATAAAGCGCTGGGATTTTGGCGATTTGCCGGAAGAAATCGCTTTTACCCGGGGGGAAAAGAAACTTGCCGGTTTTCCGGCGCTAGTCGAACTGGAGGGAAAAATCGGAATCCAGCTGTTCGATACCCGCGAAGGGGCGCAAGCCCGCATGCGGGGCGGGGTCAGGCAGCTACTGCGCCTCGAACTTAGGGAGCAGATGAAGCAACTTGAAAAAAACCTGTCGGGTCAAAACCGCTATCTTGGTCAGGCTGTTTTGCAACTGCACCCCCTTATTCCCCCGGACAAGCTTGTCGAAGACGTCATCAATGCCATCGCCGACCGCGCGTTTATCGGGGAGGATGCGCCGCCGCGGACAGAGAAGGAATTTGTCGTCCAGCGTCACCGCGCCAGGGCGCGACTGCCAGCCGTGACCGAAGCGATCGCACGGCTGGTGCAGACCATCGGCAACGAATGCCAGTCTTTGCTGGGGAAGCTGGCGGGGGGTGGCGCCGCGGGCGGCAAACCGAAGGCGGAGCCCAATGCCCGACTGAGCGCGCAGCTCCGCACACAATTGGAAGCGCTGGTCTATCCCGGATTTTTAAGCGCTACACCGTGGGACCGGCTGCAACATCTGCCGCGCTATCTGAAAGCGATGACCCTGCGGTTGGAGAAGTATCCGGGCAGCCCGGAACGCGACGCGCGCCACGGCGCCGCGATTGCAGGCTTATGGAACCAGTATGAGCAGCGCCGGGAAAAGCATCGCGCGGCGGGGATCAGCGATCCTCATCTTTGCGAGTTCCGCTGGCAGATCGAGGAACTGCGTGTTTCCCTGTTTGCCCAGGAGTTGAAAACCCCCTGCCCCGTCTCTGTCAAGCGCTTGCAGAAGCTGTGGGAAGAAGTCGGCGCATGACGCTCGCTCCACGACTCGCGCCGCATTGCCTCATCATTGCAGTGACTTAATGTCTTTAAGCACTTCCGCCAAATCACGTTCTATGCGGTAGTTAGCCGCCAACCGGTATTCCCCGCCAGCCGGCACCTCGACCACGTCCAGGTCGGCATTGGCGGTTTCGACACAAACAAAGCGCTCATAGTCGTCGTCTTTCAGATCGCCCATTTCGGCCGAGATTTTCGCCCACGGATTCCACACCACGGCGGTCTTGCTGCCCCTTGATAGAATGCGAATGCGCCGGCCGAGAGACGCGTCTTCGATTACCAGTTCGCGTGCCGCATTGCGGTAGATGCGATCGACTTCCCGATCGATCGTGACCGCTCCCGTCTGAACCTTCACAATGCCGTTGTCGGTTTTATCGACGTACTCGGCTCCTTCCAGCCCTGCTATCGCCACCTGTTCTATATCCCCGATCTTGAAGTAAGTGTGCAACGCCTGCGTGATGGATACTGGCTGGGCCGTTTTGTTGCGCGTTACCAGTTCCAGCGCTAGCGACTCGCCGACAGTGATTTCCAGTGACAGGTCGAATAAATGCGGCCAGATGGACCTTGTTTCCGGCGAGTCGGTGAGACCCAGCGTAACCTCGCAGTCGCCATCCGCATTTATCCCGGTTTTCGTGACGTTCCAGAAGCGGGTTCGGACAAAGCCATGCGCGGGCCGACCCTGTTGTTCGGGGTCGGGCCCGAACCACGGCCAGCAGATGGGCGCGCCGCCTTTTATCCCTTTTCCCGCCTGGTAGTAGGCGGCTTCGCTGAGAAACATCAGATTGTGCGATTCGTTTGCCGGCTGATATGACAGAACCTGGCCTGCGTATACCGAGATCACGGCGGTAGCCCTGTCATTATCGATTTTAATGAATGGGAGACCGCCCGCACCCTCCATAAATTTGATGTGATCGGCAATTCCAAAATCGGTGTTCAATTTTTCAATATTCATATTTTTCTTTCCGGGTTCTTCCTGATCGGTAGCATCGCAAATCATCATAGCATGCCATATTCCGCGGGGAAAAGCCCACCCCTGCAATTACCAGGTTCAGATACCAGCCCCAGATACCAGCCCGGTAATCCCCCGGGGGTGCGGACCCCTCAGCGGAGCAAAACCAGTCTCGGTATGGCATCGTTCCCAGCCCATACGATCGCATTCTGGCTGAACTCCCGGCCGAGTGCGCGCGCCGCATCGAGATCCAGGCCGAGCACGAGGAAACTCTTCTCTTCAGGCCATGTTCCTGCCAGGTCGCCCCCCGCTCCCGCGAATACCCGGCCTTCGCCCCAGGCCAGTTGCCCCAATCTGCCTGCGAGGCGCGCGCTCGCGGCCCGATTTGCCTCGAAAGTTTGCAACGTCCCCAACGGGTTGCAAGCAGTGACAAACGCCGCGCAATGATGACCTGACGTCGCAAAAAGCCGTGCCAGCGGTTCGGAATGCTGATCGATGCGCAAGACGAACGGCTCGCAACTGCTCGCCACCCGGTAGTTGGCAGATCGGTAAGCAGCGATGAGCTGGTCAGAAACACGGGACTGCGGCAAAAGAAACCTCAGGCATGGAAATCGGTCCAGCGCAAGTGTAACGGATGTGCATGCGGACAAGAATCACCGCAAAGTCCGTGATAACAAACGGGGTGCTTTGAGAACCGGTTGTTCGAGAACCCGTACCTTCGTCCAATTTTCAAAACCCGCACGATCCGTAACATAGCGCCACGTTACTGCCCAGGGCCCTGGTCAGCACGGGAAGACCCGAACACAACCTCCTTGCAGAAACGCGGGGGGTTCATTACCGGTAATACGCGGGTATTTCGTATTCTTTTCCCAAACTCACCCATTATCTCCGGCGAGTAGCATTGCGCGGACGGTTCAGCGATCGAGTTTTGATTAGGAGAGTAATGATACAGCCCGTTAAAGACACGGCGCTTGCGAAGGATAGGACAGTTCGGACCCCGGCCGATGCGCGCAGCGCTCGCATGCAAGCCGCAATTCGGGAGTTCCTGCATAAACGCCTGCAACTAAAACTGGATGATGTCCAGAAACGGAAAACAAAACTCAAGGGCGGACAGGCAGATAAAGCGCGGGAGTTGGAGCTCAAGCGCAACAAAGAAATAGCCCGGCATCAGCTGGAAGAATGGATCGCGGATGCGGCGCTGCGAGCCTCGCGAATCGAGCAGGCGACACACATATTGAAGCTGACGCACCCCCAGGCGAAAGGCACGAATTTGCTGGCCCTGGGCAACAAGGCGATCGCGGACACGTATGTTGGTACCCATACTATCGGAACGGACCTCAGGCTGGATGTGATCGGAGACGCTGCTGCGCTTGATGTTGCCGCATTCTTGAGCTTGGGCGTCGATGGCAAGTCGTTGTTGGATTACGCAATTGGCCGGGATCCGGATTTGGCTGCTGCGTTTTGCGCAGACAGGCAGCAGACGGAAAAATGGATGGGGGCATTCGCTAAGCTGGCGCAGCCGAGGAGCCGACCGGCGTCCCATAAGTTCGCGAAACAGGTTTACTGGCCTTTGGCGGAAGATGGCAAACAGAGCGGCAAAGTGAAATACCACCTTTTGGCGCCGCTGTTTTCCACTTCGATCGCACATTATGTATGGAAAATAATAGAAGAGGACCGGTTCTCAGTGGATGCGCAAAACGCCCGCGCGGCGCGCAGAACGCGAACTGCCTATCCTCACGGGTACCGCACCTACCCTGATCTGGCGATACAGCGAGTGGGCGGCGCCAATCCCCAGAATGCGGGCCAGCTCAATATGGAGCGTAACGGGAAAAATTACCTGCTCCCGTCTCTACCCCCGGCGTGGCGCGCCGAGCGCGCGCAATCCCCCCTATACGTGAACAGCATTTTCGATCATCTGTTCGGCAACCGAACGCGGGTGCGCCGAGCGCTAGGGGCATTCCAGGAGTGGCGGGAGGGCGTCGTTGCCGCTGTCGACAGTGCCCCCGCCCGACGCATGAGAATGGGTGTAGCGCGCGAGTTGCACGATGAACTGCTGCAATTCGCAGCCGAATTGCACGAGGTTAAGCCGGGCTGGAGTCTGGACCCTGGCTGCCAACTGAATCCGGAGGAGCAATGCTGGCTGGATCCGCGACGAGCGGACTCAGACGAAAGCTTTGCCGCCTTCTGCCGTACGAACGGCTGGGAGGACAGTGTTTGCGCCCGCTATGAGAATTGGCTGAGCACCCGCCTGGACGTGCCGGCGGTGCTACGGAGTCAAACCGAAGCCGCGCATTGGGCTTCTTTTCTGAACGAGGAACTGCATATGATACGCATCGAGCTGAGCCGGCATGACTGACCTTGTCAGGAAGGCCGCCGCCCTCGTGCTTTTGCCAAACCTGTGCGTGCAGAACGCAAACGCAATTTCCAGCCCGCTCAGCTGGGGTTTTCCCTCCCCTACCGCCTTTACCGGCTTTGCTCATGCATTGCAGCGGAAAGCGATGGAACGCGGAATATCCGCTTGCTTCCAGGAAGGGTTCGGGGGCGTCGGGATCATTTGCCACGATTTTCAGCCGCAGGTCTCCTGGTCGTCAGGGGATCGCGCGCACGTATTTCACCTTACGCGCAATCCGGGGGAAAAAGACGGCCGCGCCCCCGCCATGGTGGAGGAAGGCCGCGCACACATGGAGGTCAGCCTGGTCATCGCGGTAAAGGATCGGCTCTCCGCTGGCGAGGGGGAGCGATTTGCCGAAGAGCTTTTCCATATCGCGCAGGGCATGCGCCTGGCCGGGGGCAGTCTGTTGCCGCCGCCGGCCCCCAAAAAGATGCCGATGCGGAGGTGGTGGCCGCTGGGGGACGGCCCGCAGGGTCAGGTTGAACCATTACGCGGCTTGCGCCGCCATCTGTTGCCGGGTTTCGCTCTGGTGCAGCGCAACGACTTGCTGATCGAACATCTCGCCGAGATGAGAGCCCGGCAGGCGGGCAGCGGAGCGACGCCCAATATGCTGGATGCGTTACTGGATTTTTCGCGCTTGAATATCGAGCCCGGGTTGCCTCGCGCCGGGTCAGGCGATGAGGTGCGGTGGGACGTGCGCAGAAAACCAGGATGGTTGGTGCCGCTGCCTATAGGTTACAGCGTCCTGTCCCCTATTTATGCGAACACGGAAGTTCAAAACACGCGTGACGGCATCACACCGTTCGGTTTCGCCGAGAGCCTTTATTCGCTTGGCGAATGGATCAGTCCAAATCGCGTGGAAAACCTGGATCAGCTGCTCTGGCATACCGAATCCCAGCCAGAAAACGGAATTTATTGCTGCGTCAACCGTTATTCCAGCTATCTCGATACGAGGAATCGCAAAGGGGAAAATGAATTGTGCTGAAAACCGCCTCGGTACTTGCCTTTGAACGCAAACTGGACCCCTCGGACGCCCTTTTTTCCTCGGGACGGTGGGACGACCGGGAGAACGGCAGCGCGTGGCCCGCCGTGATGGTCAGGGAAAAATCCGTTCGTGGTACGATTTCGCATCGGCTTTCAATAAAGGACCAGGACCCGTCGAAGCTCGATGCCTCGATTCAATCTCCAAACTTGCAGGCAGTGGATGTCGCTACCCTGCCCAATGTCCACGATACGTTGCGCGTGCGCTTCACGCTGCGCGTTCTGGACGGCGCAGGCGTTCCCGCCGCATGCAACAGCGTTGATTACCAGGGGAGATTGAACGCTATCGTGGCGCACTATGCGAGCAAGATCGGCTTCGCCGAGCTCGCCCGCCGCTATGCGCATAACCTCGCCAACGGTCGTTTCCTCTGGCGTAACCGGATCGGCGCGGAACAGGTGGAGGTGCACGTCCGGCATCTGGTTCATGATGAAACCAATCATGAAACCAACGGCCGCTGGACCTTCAATGGCCGTCATCTCTCCCTCAGGAATTTCGATGCGCCCGCAGACATGGCGCCCGCCTTGCAAGGATTGGCGCAAGTAATCGAGCAGGGGCTTTCGGGCAGAGCCGTATTGCTGGAGGTGTCTGCCTATGCGCGTGTCGGGGACGGCCAGGAAGTGTACCCGTCCCAGGAGTTGATCCTCGATCGCGGGAATAAAAAAGGGCGGAAAAGCAAGACGCTCTATTCCGTTGCATCGGTGGCGGCCCTCCATAGCCAAAAAATCGGTAACGCCCTGCGGACCATTGATACCTGGTATCCCGATGGCGATGGCTCTGATCTGGGGCCGATCGCGATTGAGCCGTATGGCTCGGTTACCACGCAGGGGAAGGCGTACCGACAGCCGAAAATGAAAGCCGATTTCTATACCCTGCTGAGCGAGTGGGTGCTTAACGCGCATCCGCCAGCCCGTGACAACCAGCATTTCGTGATGGCGATGCTGATCCGTGGCGGCGTGTTTGGCGAAAAGGATTCATGAACAGGTATCTTGAAATCAAGCTGCTGCCCGACCCCGATTTTTCGTCCGGGATATTGATGAATGCGCTTTTCAGTCGTCTACATCTGGCCCTGGCAGCACAGCGCGAAGTTAATATCGGGATCAGTTTCCCCGACTGGAAACCGAACGGCCTCACGCTTGGGGCACGCTTGCGCCTGCACGGCAAGGGTGGCGATCTGGAGAAAATAATGCAGCGAGAATGGACCGGAGGGGTGCAGGACCACGCTACCATCGGGGCAATCACGGAGGTACCCGCTCATGCCGGTCACCGGGTGGTGCGGCGGGTCCAGGCAAAAAGCAATCCCGAACGCGAGCGGCGACGGCTGATGCGCCGGAAAAACATCAGCGCCGAGGCCGCGCGCGAGATCATACCCGACAGCACCGCGCAACGGCTAAAACTGCCCTGTCTTATCCTGACCAGCCGAAGCACGGGACAACAGTTCCGCCTCTTCATCGAACATCTGCCGCTCCAGGAACAGGCCGTCGAGGGGACGTTTGGTGCCTACGGATTCAGCCCGACCGCGACTGTGCCCTGGTTTTAGCATGGCGGGAGGAGTGGCGTAATGCGGGATTGCGGCGTACGCCACAGTGCCCGCCGAGGCAAACCGGGAAACGTTGGAGAGTTGCTGCAGTTCAGGTGAAAATCACTGCCGGAAAGGCAGTTCAGAAATTAAGGAAATTGATGATAAGCTGGATAGCAAGTCACTGCCGGAAAGGCAGCCAAGCCCACAACTCATACAGAAAAAATACCGGATTTAATATGAAAAATCAATCCATTAAATAGGATTGTTCGAGCTCTGTATCAAGCAATCACTCACGTTGCTTTCCGGATCATACTTCGCGCCCCAGCGTAATAACTCCAGAATGGCCGGCGACAGGTCCAGCCCTTTATCGGTGAGGGTATAAATGATCCTGCGCGCATTGCCCGGATCGCGCTGCCGCGAAACGATATTGCACTCTTCCAGTTTCTTCAACCGGTCAGAAAGTATATTGGAGGCGATTTTCTCCGGCGACTCCAGGAAATCCTGAAAGTATCGCTTTTGCATAAACAGAATATCGCGAATAACCAGCAAGGTCCACTTGTCGCCCAGTATATCGAGCGCGCAACTGACCGGGCAGGAGGAACGCTTGGTCTGATCTGGTTTACCCACTTTACCTCGGCTGATTATTTTGGTTGCAACGTGCAATTAATCGATTATACTTGCATTATGCAACGATAAACGAGGAGAGTAAACTCCTCTTTCACCTGTTGCCTAAGGTTGGTTTCACGCAAAGTATTTTTGGCCGCGGCATTAGAAATGAAACGAGCGGCCCATGCTATAGAAAAAATTCATCCCACATTTCGCTTTACCCGTGACTTATATTGGGAAGACGTTATGGCGCTGCTGATGTTAAAGTCCGAAATTCCCTTCCACTATCAGCGACCCGCGGACCCCCTCGTGGAGCATGTACAGACATGAGTATCAGGCGCGACGGTACGGAATATAAATCAAGAGGAGTAATCGAATGATGATCAAACAAGCGATACAGGCCGGTGTATTGGCTCTTGTCCTTGTCTCAGCTTTTTACAGCGGTGGAGTCGCGGCACATGGCAAAGTAGCCATGGAGGAGGACACATGCGTGCGCCGCCTTGGGGACAACAGCCTGGTGCATTTGAGCGCCTATCAGCCTCAATATGAGCCCGCCGATCAGTATTGCACGGAGATACCCAAGCAGGGCAATACCTATCTGGTGGTCGATCTCGTAGACCCGGCGCTGCGCGACATACCTATTGGCGTCAGGGTCGTCAGAGGGACTAACGAAACCGAAGACGAGACGGTGACATACTTGCGCCCGAGCTATCATCCCGATGGCGTGATCAAGGGGGAGACCAGCCTGGACAAGGGACTGTACACGGTTTTTATCACCGGCGATTCCGTGCCGCCGGTGCGTTATGAGTACTCGTTGCGCGTAGAAATGATCAATTACGCAAAAACGTTCCGTTCCGCGGTCGGGCCACTGATCGCCCTATTGTTGTTGAGCTTGCTCGCGTACAAGATCATGCAGTCGAAACGCATACAGCAGTGGCGGTCGTCGCGGCACTCGTAGTTGGGCTATTATTTCCTTATTCGCAAAGCCAGGTTACCTGTCCGTGATGTCCTGATCTCACGGGCTCCTGGCTCTGCGGGGTCCGCTGACTCATGCATGGGCTCATTTTTCGGAAGGGGCAGCCCCGCCGGGCTGCAATACCGCTAAAGCATCGGGCTAGCGCGGCCGTTGCGGCGCCCCTCCCTCCCCCTTCCCCGTCTTCATCCCGCTTCCGCTCGTCACCTTCCCCGCAACGGTGCATGGCGTACAACAGTTCCATTGTTCCAAGCAGCAAAAACTTCTCCGGCCGCTGAAGCCGTACTGGTTTGCCGTCGATTGGGCGAGGACGGGATATGAACGCGACGTGCGAAGCGGAGAGCACAAATTTCTTCCTTACATGAAACTGTAACAGGAAAAGAGCATAATGAGCTATGGCGCTTGCGCGTCCCGCTCCGCCCCGGGTTTCGGACAGCTATTCAATCATGACTTGAGGGAAAAAATGTTAACAACACCAAACCTTCGGCTACTCAGCGTCGCAGCCGCGCTTACCGGCCTCATCATCACCGGCGGCGGCGCGGCCAGCATTGCACGCGCGGAAACGATTATCGCGATTGATGGTTCCAGTACCATGCACCCCATCACGGAGGCGGTAGCGGAAAATTTCCAGAAAGAGAAGAAAGGCGCCGTCAACGTTACGGTTGGTATCTCCGGCACTGGCGGCGGCTTCTCGAAATTCTGTCAAGGTAAAATCGATATCGCCAATGCGTCGCGCCCTATCCAGCGAAATGAAATCAAGGCCTGCAATAACGCCGGGATACAGTACGTCGAGCTGCCGGTGGCATTCGATCCGATAACGGTCGTGGTGAATCCCGCGAATAACTGGATCAAAACCACGACTGTGGCCGAACTGAAGAAGATGTGGGCGCCAGCTGCTGAGGGCAAGATAACCCGGTGGAGCCAGGTAAATCCGGCATGGCCTGATGAAACCTTCCGGCTCTACGGGGCTGGCACAGATTCGGGCACCTTTGATTACTTTACCCGGGCCATTGTCGGTAAGGCCCAGGCCAGCCGGCGCGACTTTACCCCTTCAGAGGATGACAACGTGTTGGTGCAGGGCGTGGCTGGCGACAAGAATGCTCTGGGCTTCTTTGGTTACGGATATTACAAACAGAATGAGGATAAGCTCAGAGCGGTTGCGATCGATAATGGAAGGGGCGAAGGGGTGCTCCCATCCGCCGAGACGGTGGAGGATGGAACGTATCAGCCGCTATCCCGCCCCATCTTCATTTACGTGAATATCAAGGCGGCAGAGAAACCGGAGATCAAAGAGTTTGTCGAGTTCTATATGAAGAATGCCTCTGCGGCGGTGAGGGAAGTGAAATATATCCCCTTGCCGCCCCGGGCCTATAGCAAGAATCTAGAGTTCTTCAAGACCAAGCGGGTGGGTACGGTATTCGATGGCTTTCTGCCAGTGGGGCTTACCATCGACGATCTGCTGCGGCGAGAACGCTTGAAAGGGATGCTCGATGATGACATGGGCTTCATGATGGACGACATGCTCTGGCGGGAAGCCCGTCTCCATCTTTACCGGTAGCTCGTAACAGGACAGGGAACAGGACAGGGGCGCGCAGGCATCATATGCGGATAGCCTGCTGATGGCTAGGGCCAGCCAGAGTCGCATATGGGAGCGGTACTAGTGCCCGGCTTTACGCGACCGTCTTGGCCGCACCATCGCAGCCAGCCCAACACCCAATAATGCCAGGGACGCGGGCTCCGGCACAGAGGCAGCCTGGGTGAAAGAGGAGGATGAGTCGGTCATGAGCATCAGGTTGGTTCCATCAATACCATTGATGTTTCCCACCGTGTTGGCATCACATTCCCTTCCGCCAAGGGTATTGGGACCGACTCCATCGATCAGCATGTTTGCCCCATTTTTGAAGCAGGAAGATGGATCAGTTCGGGAAAATGGCAAGTCAAGCACGGTCTGGAAATGCAAGCCCAGTCCTGGGTTGAATCCCTCCGGAAAATACGCCATATCGACGTGATTTATAATGACTGCGAGCGTGCCATTCCCTCTCGCAGCGATGCTGTCCACCTCAGGATAGTTATCACTACCGGATGTGTCAAGATTCCCGGGCTGAACCCTAAGCGCTGAGATTGCTGTTTGCCCGATCGAAGCGTCAATCGTGCCCGACAGTGCGAGCCCCGCATCGGGATTGGTGGCGTCCGGTCCATAGCCGGTCCCGTTGCCAGAGTTGGCGTTGGGTGTTGGATCGAAATATAGCCTGAAGAAATTCTCGCCGCCGCCAATCGTATCCAGTACCACACTGTTCCCAACGGTTGAGACCACCTGCTCCCGATAGCCTGCGATAAATGTCCATGGGCTGGGAGAAGAAATACCAATGCTGACTCCCTTGCTATCCTCAAACCGGGCTAGCGACGCATGGGTGTAGCGCTGGAACACGTCGCCGAGAGGGTGGGTAAATATAGACGCGCTACCGACCGGTGTTATCAGGGAGTTGCCGGGCGCCCAACCCAAGCGTCTTACATCCACGGCAGGACCAAGCCCGGCACCATCCGGGTCAACGGCGATTGCATGCGCTGCGCCAGCCAGCATCAGCAGCAGCGTTGCGGACAGGAGTTCATGTTGTCGTTTCATTTCCCGTTTGCGGATTGATTGCAGCTCAGCAAGCTTAGCCCCGGCACTCAAGCTGGTCTGTTCGATGAGCCACATAACGGGGATTTGTTGCATACAGGTCCGCAATGCGCTTGCGCTGCCTCTCCCGGATATATCCCTCCGCGGCCAGACGGCGGACAGCCTCCTGATCGGTCAGGCCGTTGATCGAAGGGGTGGCGAGTGCGTTTTTCACGAGCGTTCGGCACTGATGCATGGGCTTGAGGTGGACTGCTGTGATGCGGAGATAATGAACCAGGCTGGCTGCTGGCTAACCTGTCTGCAGCAATTCAAGCGTTACTTCATTCTGGCATACCCCGTCGCGCTCGAAGGCGCTGATGTTATGCAGGGTGGTATGCGTGATGCTGGAGAGCGCTTCAGCAGTAAAAAATCCCTGGTGACCGGTAATCAGCACGTTGGGAAAAGTCAGCAAGCGCTGGAACACATCATCCTGTATGACCTGATCGGACAAATCCTGAAAGAACAGGTCACCTTCCTGTTCGTACACATCCAGGCCGAGGGAGCCGATTTTTCCGGATTTCAACCCTGCAACGACGGCCCAGGTGTCTATCGTCGCGCCACGGCTTGTATTGATCAGCATGACTCCATCTTTCATGCGTCCCACCGCTTCTGCCCCGATCAGGTGATGCGTTTGGGGCGTCAGCGGACAATGTAGAGTAACGATATCGCTCTCGGCGTAGAGCTTTTCCAGCGGGACGTATTCCACGCCAAGTTGGACGCACTCGGTGTTTCGATACGGGTCGCAGGCGATGAGGCGGCAGCCGAAACCGTGCAAAATGCACGCCACCGCGGCCCCGATGCGGCCCGTGCCGATGATGCCGACGGTCTTGCCCCGTAGTTCAAAGCCGAGCAACCCCTGCAACGCGAAATTTCCATTGCGCACGCGGTTGTATGCCTGGGGAAGATGCCGGTTGAGCGCCAGTATCAACCCCACGCTATGCTCGGCTACGGAGTGCGGCGAGTAGGCGGGCACCCGCACCACGTGCAGCCCCAGGTTGGCGGCGACCTGGATGTCCACGTTATTGAAGCCCGCACAGCGCAACGCGATCAGCCGGGTGCCCTGCCCCGCCAGCGTTTCGAGCACGGCGGCATCGAGCGTGTCGTTCACGAACACGCAAACAGCGGGAAAGCCGGCAACGATCTGCCGCGTTTCCCTGTTCAGGCGGGAATCGAAGAATACCAGCTCATGAGCAAAGTCACGGTTGGCGGACAACAAGAATTCACGGTCATACGCTTGTGCGCTGCATACAGCTACTTTCATGGGCTCTCCTTGAACAGTCCCTACCGTCCCGCGGCGGCCAAGCCAGCTTGAAAATCGGCGTCTCATGCCTTAAACCCAAATTAGGGGGAGGAATGGTATAGGGCAACCTCACTTTAGCACCTGGTGGGCAGGTGGACCTGCCGCGGCTTAATGCTCGGCCGGGCCGCCTCCTCGGCTAAGTGCCGTGGCCGTCGGGCAAATATCTCACAACTATGACTCGGTCTCATGATCAACCTTCCTAAAACTGATCGGGCGCAGCGATCCGGCAATAGCGGTCCGGTTCCCGCTCCCGCCGGCATTCGGGGATGGTTCAGCATTCCCGAGCGCGAACAGTCGCGAGGGGAAGAAATTGCGAACAGCATCAGCCATGGCGTCGCGCTGATTGCCGCGCTCGCGGGGATCCCTTTTCTCATCGTTCATGCGGCAACGCACGGCGACACCGGATTCATGGTCGGTGTGTATCTTTTCTCCGCAACGATAATCATCCTCTACCTCTCCTCCACGCTCTATCACGCGCTGCCCACGGGCACCGCCAAGCGTCTCTTTCGCGTGATCGAGCATTGCGCCATTTTTCTTCTCATCGCCGGGTCATACGCGCCATTCGCGCTGGGCGTACTTCGAGGCGCGTGGGGCTGGATGCTGTTGGGGATGGTGTGGTGCCTTGCCTTGGCTGGGGTTGCAATGGAGGTTTTCGGAAAGAGGACGCATCCGCTGCTCTCCACCGGCCTTTATCTGCTGATGGGGTGGCTGGCCGTGATCGCAATCGACCCCCTGTTTGAAAAGATTCCGGCGCCTGGCCTGCTGTGGCTGTTTGCGGGAGGTCTGGCATACACCGGCGGCGTGGCGTTTTTCCTGACCGATTCGCGCCTGCGATACGGCCACCTGATCTGGCATCTTTTCGTGATTGCCGGAACGACCTGCCATTACTTCGCGGTGCTCTGGTATGCCGGCTACACGCCGGCCAACTGAAATATATCGAGCCGAACTCTCCTCTTTTCCTTATGGCTAGATCCTGCTGACAACAGCGCACTGACTAGATGGACGCTCGTGTAGGAGGGGCAACTACAGAGTCGAAGGAACAGAAGGCTCGGCAAGGAGCATGACGAGGATGCCAGCAGCCTTTTGCTCCCTGCGCATTCCTGATAGTACTGTCAAGTGTCCACCAGCACTTATTCACACAAGTATTCCTGCAACGGCGAGGACTGAAATTCACGATGAAACCCACTGCGAGGAATTAAAATTCGACGGTAGTTTCACTCGGGAGCTGACCTGAAAGTGCGTTTGCGCCGCAGAAGCGCCGAGGGCCGGCTTGATCTCAGCTCTTGATTAAGTAGTTCCCGGGCATCTACGGTTGACGCGGCGCCAGGCAACGCAATGCGATGCGTGGATCTGGTTTTTACACTTTGCAATCGGGAGCGGCAGATCGGACAGTTCTCCACGCTATCCCAACTGAATTGATTGCCTGCTTTTTAATCCCGCGTCTCCATCTGGAGGGCTTCCTTCTGTCACCGGTCACTTCGCCTGCTCCGCCATGCGCCGATGGGCTTTTGCAATTTCCATGTTTTTCTCCGCGGCGTCCTCGTAGTCGCGAATCAGGGCCCGGGAATGTTCTTTCAGGTCTTCAGTTTGCCGCCCATAGTAGGCCGCATGTAAAACGTACTCCGCTAGTTCTCGTTTTTCGGCGTCAGCTTTCGCCTGTAGGGATTTCGCCGTCTCTTCGTAATGCGTGGCCAATGCAATGTGATCAGCGCTGGTTTTTGCGGCTTGCTGGGGGCGAGTCATGTCCATCGGATGGGGGTCCTTGTGCGCGCATGAGACGAGCAAGCCGAGGGCGGCGAGGACGGCCAAAACGGTACGGGATTTCATTTTTTGTCTCCCTTTTGAGTTGTATGAAAAATAATAATAACATTACCATTGGTAACAGTATTTCCTAATTTTGATACAAGCAGTAATAACGCAGGACTGCACAATCGTATTCATACGCGGGTTCTGAAACGCATCCACCCGGCCACTCGGAGTGGTTAGCCGCGCCTGAGGTGGTCGACGTCATGGTCTGTTCACGCCCTTATTTTGCCCATATTGGTTATTTTTCCCGTACCGGAAGCTCGAAAACACTTCTTTCCGGGAAAAATCGTGTATTATTTTTAATACGAATCATTTCTGTTTAGACTCGTTATAAATCGCACGCACTGTACGGTGCAAGCGATTGTTACCGTTGAGTTTATCTGTCGATTGGATGCCGGTCAGCCCAAGCCCAGCCGGGCTAGCCTGCCAGATTTTTCACTTTGTCTCGCCAATTTTTTTGAGCGTGAGGACTGCCCGCTGCTAACGCGTCTCCATTTCCCGTGCTACTCCAACCGCTGCCATCTGTGTGATGGTGCAGACGGAGTATGCCGGCTGGGACCGCGTGTTCCGGTTTTCCGGATCAGCCGGTAAACATCTGGTTACACGTGGGTGCAGGGTATGAGATGCCGAGGTGTCTCGCCAATGGACCCTCGCCTCTTTTTTGCAAGTTTTTTCATTCACCCTGGAGGAGAGAAAATGAAACCATTCCAAACAAACAAGGCGTCAGCATGGCTGTTAGCCGCCACGCTCGCCGGTGCTGGCCCTGTCCATGCGACGGCATACACGCAGACCAACCTGGTCGCCAGCACGGACGCTTATGGAGCGAGCATAGTCGATCCAACCCTTATCAATGCGTGGGGCATTGCGATTCGCCCCGCCGGATTCGGTGGCCACTTCTGGGTCGAAAGCGCCGGTGCCGGGACGTCCAACCAATTTGTCGGCGATGTGGGTGGAAAGCCGCTTTACTCGGACAACCTGCGGCTCGTGACGGTCCCGGGCCCGTCCAACCCGCCGGTCGTAACCCAGGGGACGCCGACGGGCGTGGTATTCAATCCCGGCCAGCAGTTCACTATTACGCAAGGATCAATTACCGCGCCGGCAAAGTTTCTTTTCGTAACTGACAGCGGCACCATTTCCGCGTGGACGGAACGTAAGAACCCTGATGGCAGCTTTGACTGGCCTGCCTACGCCAAGCTCATGGTCGATCGTTCCGCCTCCGATGCGCATTACTTCGGCCTAGCGATGGGACCCGGCAACGATCGCATCCACGTGGCCAATTTTGGTCCCAACGCCGGCATCCAGAGCTTCGATAGCAGTTTTGCCGAGGTCAGCAAAGCGGGCGCCTTCGCCAGCCCTTTCTCCGCCTCCGGAACGCCGAAGCCTGGCGATTACGCGCCCTTCAATATCCAGGCGTTGACCGGCCCGGACGGGCCCAGCCTGTTCGTGCCTTATGCCATGACGCAGGAAGATCCTGCCAAGCCTGGACAGATCCTGGCGGCGGAAGAAGTCGCCGGGACGGGCCTGGGACGCTTGGCGCAATTCGATGCCTCGGGTGCCCTGATGCATACGTGGGATGATCGCGGCCTGTTGAACGCCCCGTGGGGCGTCGCGTTCGCTCCGGAAGGCTTTGGCGAGTACAGTGGAAAGCTGCTGGTGGGCAATTTCGGCGACGGCACTATCGTGGCATTCGACCCCACCACTCATACCGCGATTGACTACCTGCGCAACGCACAGGGGCAACCTATCTCGATCGAAGGCTTATGGGGCTTGCAATTCGGTAATGGCGCGAGCCTGGGCATGTCAGATGCAATGTATTTCGCGGCGGGACCGCGCGATGAGACTGAGGGGCTTTTCGGCCGCATACAGGCGGCGCCGATTCCCGAGCCGGAAACCTGGGCGCTGTATGTCGCCGGACTCGCCCTTCTCGGTTCCATTGCAAGACGGCGTAGGGAGAGCGTTTGAGCATGCGAAGCCCGTTCGGGACAGGGGTCGGCTTAAATGTGGCCCCGGCTCCTGGCCTGAGCCACGTCACAACTTGACGCGGTTGAGCCGCAGCGCGTTGGTGACGACGGATACCGAGCTCATCGCCATAGCGGCGCCTGCAAACATTGGCGACAGAAGCAGCCCGAAAGCGGGGTAAAGCACCCCGGCTGCGAGCGGGATGCCGAGCGCGTTGTAGCCAAACGCGAAAAGGAGGTTCTGGCGGATGTTGCGCATGGTCGCGCGCGACAGCACGATTGCGCGCTCAATGCCGCGCAGGTCGCCTTTGACCAGCGTCACGGTCGCGCTTTCCATCGCCACATCGGTTCCCGTGCCCATGGCGATGCCAACATCGGCTTGCGCCAGCGCGGGCGCGTCGTTGATGCCGTCACCCGCCATCGCCACCTTGCGCCCGTCGGCCTGCAGCAGCTTGACATGGTCAGCCTTGTGCTCCGGCAGCACATCGGCCAGGGCCTCGTCGATGCCGAGCTGCCGGGCTACCGCATCGGCGGTTCGCCGGGAATCGCCTGTGAGCATGACGATGCGCACGCCCAGCCTGCGCAATCCTGCAATCGCTTCGGGCGTGCTTTCCTTGATGGGGTCTGCGACCGCGGCAATGCCGGCGGCCATTCCACCAACAGCAAAGTACACCACCGTTTTTGCCTCCGCACGCCAAGCATCTCCCTGCTCTTCCCAGTGCCGCGTATCGACGCCTTGCTGAGCAAGAAAGTTCCGGCTGCCTACCAGCACGCGCCTGCCGTCGATCTCTGCCTGCACGCCCCAGCCGTTCAGCGCACGAAAATCCTCCACGGCCGCGGGCATAATTCCGCGTGACCTTGCGGCTTCCACGATAGCGTGGCCGATGGGGTGCTCGGATAGCTGCTCAACGCCTGCCACCAATGCGAGCACTTCGTTCTCGCTTACGCCTTGCACAGAGAAATCGGTCATCGCCGGGCGGCCCAGCGTGAGCGTGCCGGTCTTGTCTACCACCACGGTATCGATGTCGCGCATGCGCTCGATCGCTTCCGCGTTTCGGAACAGAATGCCTACGCGCGCGCCCTGCCCCATTGCAACGGTCATGGAAATGGGCGTGGCGAGGCCAAGTGCGCAAGGACAGGCGATGATGAGCACTGAAATGGCGTTGATGAACGCATAGCTGAATTTGGGCTCAGGCCCGAGAAACCACCACGCCAGCGCGGTGACAATCGCAATGGCGATGACGACCTGGACGAAATAGGCTGCGATGACATCGGCGAGGCGCTGTATGGGCGCCCGTGTGCGCTGTGCCTGCCCCACCATATGGACGATGCGCGCCAGTAGGGTTTCCGCGCCTACGCGTTCGGCGCGAATGGTGATCGAACCGTTGCCGTTGACGGTTGCGCCCGTCACCTTGTCCCCTGCGGTCTTCGCCACGGGGACCGGTTCGCCAGTGATCATCGATTCGTCTACCCGGCTCGCGCCCTCAAGCACCACGCCGTCGACCGGGATTTTTTCCCCCGGCTTCACCCGCAGACGGTCGCCCATGGCTACCGTATCGAGCGGCACCTGTTCTTCGGTCCCATCGACTCTCAGGCGCCATGCCTGATTGGGCGCCAGCTTCAGCAGCTGCTGAATGGCGCGGCTGGTCTGGCCCATAGCCCGGCTTTGCAGGAAGTCGCCGAGGATGACAAGCGTCACGATGACTGCCGCCGCTTCGAAATACGTGCCGACCGCACCGTCGTGTTCGCGGAACGCCTGCGGAAACCGGCCGGGCGCCAACACGGCGGCGAGACTGTAAAGATACGCAATTCCTACGCCCAACCCGATCAGCGTGTACATGTTGAGGGCGCGATGCACAAGCGAGAGCCAGAATTTATGCAGAATCAGCTTGCCCGCCCACAGCACGACAGGTGTGCCCAGCAACATTTCAACCCATCCGCGCGCACGCGGCTGCAGTCCAAATGGTTCATGAATGCCGATCATGGGAGCCATCGCTAGCACGACCAGCGGAATCGACAATGCGACGCCAACGCGCAGCCGGCGCGCAAGGTCGCGCGACTCCGAATCGTCGGCTTCGGCTCCCGCGCCCGTGCCTGCGACCGGCACCAGCGCCATGCCGCAGATGGGGCAGTCCCCGGGCGCATCACGCAGGATCTCGGGGTGCATGGGGCACGTCCATTGCGCCTCGGTTGCCGCTGTCCCTATGGTTCCTGTGCTTGGGGCGGAAGCAGCGCCCTGCCTATGCCCGGCATGAGCATGACCATGCGCAGATTCAGCGGCACCGCTATGACCGGCGCGCTGATGAGCATGAGGGGCATGCGAGGAATGACTCGGATCTTGACTCATTTTCCACTCCTGGTCTGCACTGCCCTATTTCCCCCTTGAATAGCTTCGCTTGAACCTCTTCGTGCTTGCCTTTTCCCTGCTCGGGGCGGGAACAGCGATACGCGTGACGCCCAATTATTCTCCTTTTTGTTTATTCGGTCCGTTCGCTACGCCACGAGCCGCGATTAAAGTTGATTGGCACTCTGATCCTGCCTTTATCGGCCGAGCTCGCCTCAAGCTTGTGCTTCAGGTATGAGGGTCGTGGGAGGCGGCGGTGTGGAAAAAGGTTTTGGACTTGGAGGATCTAGCCCAGCCTGTTTTGCAGACTTCAAAGAATCGTCTCTTGCGGATTTTTTTCCGTACTTCATAGTTTATAAAAATAATACAATATAATCCGTTATATATCCATTATATATAATGTCAACTATTTACGTGAAACAATCATGGTCGGGCGCATTATATGTATTCTGATAGTTCGAACAGTGGTTCCGGTATGACAACGATGTTATACGAGTCCCGGTAGCAAATTACGTTGTACTAAACTGCTACACGGAACCTTGCGGTATTGATATGACGTTGAGGTTATAGCAGAACGACAGGAGTTGACGTTAGCATAAACAAGGGAGTTGGGGTTGGGTAGTCGAATGGAAGGCGGACTGGATGCCGAATGGAGGGGTGCCCTCCCCTTGATATCTCGCCGTTCCTGAACGGCGCAACCGGATATCCTTCCTGCCAGGTCACTGGCCTAATCCAGGTTTGCTGTCGGATTCCGTATCCGGGTGCCGACGCGGTGGCGAGGCGCAGCGCTGCTCGAAGCAGGCTCAGCGCTATCTTCTCTGGGGCTCGCCGGCTTTGCGTTATGATGGCGACTCAAATCGCAGGCGCCGGATCAGTGGCGGGATTCGCCATGGCCGTGCCCATGCTGATGCGCGCCGTGCTCTCCTGTTCCGTCTCCTGGCGATGCCATGCCTTCACCTGCGCGGGCTTCCCTGACCCTCTCCTTGTATGCCTGCGGCGTCATTTCGGGCAGTTTTCCGATGAAGGCGACAATACTCCACATCGTGATGTCGTCGTGGGTGCGGCCCCAAGCGGGCATGCCGGTCATCTTGATGCCATGCTTGATGACCCAGAAAGCACGCCCGGGGTCGGTACGGACCCGGGAGAACTCGGGCGGGGCGGGATAAAGTCCCTGCCTTATCTCCGAGTTTTCCATGCCTGGCGCCAAATGACACCCGGTGCACATTGCCTCGTACTGATCGGCTCCCTTCAGAAGCAATTGGGAATCTTCGAGATCGGGAATTACAATATCTTTCGCACGGCGGTCGATCGAACGGTCACGCAGGGTTTCAATGATCTTTGCCGTGATGAACCAGTGAGGCTCGTCAGCGGCGATGTTGTAGTGACCGGAATAAACGTACACTCCGAGGCTGGCCGAAGCTGCCACCGCCGCTACCATCGTGATCAGGAACCATCGTTTGAGGCGGTGCATCGCCCCGGCATTCATCTCAGGCTCCACGCCCCCAACGGCGCATGCTTATAAACAAGGTGTTCCCGGCGGTTATCGAGGCGTGGATGCGGTAGATGCGGTAGATCGTCCTGCTTCAGTTTTATCTTCATAGCTTGGCCTGCAAAACCGTGCCTCAAAGGGCGAACAGGCTTCAAAGCCCACTTATCAGCGCAGCTTTTCCTCGCCCATCAATTCATCTTAGGTCATGCTGCGCGTATTTGAGCAACTTTTATCGAAGCTGTCCGACGCCCCTGTTATTGAGCTTCTTCCGCCATCTGTCGATGAACTCTCGCCATGCTCGTGTTTGCCTCGGCTGCTCGCTCATAGTTGTTTATCAACGTCCGGCAATGGGCTTTCAGGTCTTGAGCCCGTTTGCCATAATAAGGATGGCTTTCATATTCTTCGAGTTCCTTTTCATGCTCCTGGGCCCTGCGGCGCATATCGTTCGCTACCCCTTCATAGTGCCGGGCGAGCCTATTATGATCCGCGCTCGTGTTAGCGTTGCGGATGGCGTTGGTCATATCCATGTGGTGGGGATTCATCTGGGCGCAGGAAGCCAATAAAAAAGCTGTCGTAAAAATTGCCCAAAACTTTCCTGTTTTCATGCCTCTCTCCTCGCTGGTTGTTTGAACTATCATGGCTTTTCCTGTTCCCGCCCTAGAGGGCTTCCCTTGACTACTGCATACACGGCGGGAAACACGATCAGCGTCAATACGGTGGCGGACACCATACCACCCACCATGGGGGCGGCAATGCGACGCATCACCTCGGAGCCGGTGCCGCTGCTGAACATGACCGGAAACAGTCCCACCACGCTGCCAACAATAGTCATCATTACCGGGCGTATGCGATGTACCGCGCCTTCGACGATTGCCTCATAAAGGTCAGCGATGGTTACTTTTTCGCCCGTGGCTTTACGGTTTGCCTTGATGCGCGCAAATGCCACATCGAGGAAGGCGAGCATCACCATTCCGGATTCGGCGGCCACCCCGGCGAGTCCGATGAAGCCGACCGCCGCGGCGATGCTCAGGTTGTAATCCAGCAGATACATGAGCCAGATGCCGCCGACGGCCGAGAAAGGCACGGAGAGCATGACGATGAGCGTTTCCGTGAATCGATGGAAGTTTAGATATACCAGCAGAAACACGGTCAGGATCGTGAGGGGCACCACCAGCTTCAGCTTCTCGATGGCGCGTTCCATGTACTCGAACTGGCCGCTCCATGTGGCGTAATATCCAGGGGGAAACTTCACCTGCTCCCGTACTGCCTGCTGCGCATCGGCCACGTAGCCGCCGATGTCGCGGTCGCGGACGTCGACGAAAATATAGGCTGACAGGAGCGCGTTTTCGGTGCGGATGCTGGATGGACCTTTGATGAGCCTGATGCTCGCGAGCTGGCCGAGCGGAATCATGGTCTTGCCCATCGCCGGCACCAGCACCTGGGCGGCGATCGCCTGCGGATCGCTGCGCAGTTCGCGCGGATAGCGCACAGTGACGCCGAACCGTTCTCGGCCTTCGACGGTGGTGGTAACGGTCTCGGCCCCAAGGGCCACCGAAATCACCTGCAGGAGATCGCCGACGGCCAGCCCGTACCGCGCCAGGGCCACGCGGTCAGGTTCGATATCGAGGTAATACCCGCCGGTGGTGCGTTCCCCGTACACGCTGGCAGTGCCCGGCACCGTTCTGACCGCTGACTCGATTTGCCTGGCAAGGATATCGATCTCGCCCAAATCCTTGCCGAACACTTTGACGCCCACGGGCGTCCGTATGCCGGTGGCAAGCATGTCGGTCCGGTTTTTTATCGGCATAGTCCAGGCATTGCTGACGCCGGGTATTTGAAGCGCCTGATCCATTTCCGCGACCAATGCGTCAAGAGTCATTCCCGCCCGCCATTCGCCCGGAGGTTTCAGGTTGATGATGGTCTCGGTCATCTCCAGCGGCGCGGGGTCCGTCGCGGTATTGGCCCGCCCCGCTTTCCCGAACACGGACGCCACCTCGGGAAAGCTTTTGATGATCTTGTCCTGAGTCTGAAGGATTTCCCCCGCCTTGGTCACCGAAATGCCGGGCAGCGTTACGGGCATGAAAAGCAGTGTTCCCTCGTTCAATGCCGGCATGAATTCCGTGCCCAACCTGAGGGCCGGGTAGATGGTTATGCCAAGCACTGCGATTGCCGCGAGAATGATCCCTGTTTTCCATCTCATCACCCATGCTATGACGGGACGGTAGGCCAGAATGAGAACGCGGCCGAATGGGTTATCCTGCTCGTGCGGGATGCGGCCTCGGATCAAGAGCAGTATCAGCGCCGGAACGAGCGTGATGGAGAGGATGGCAGCGCCGGCCATGGCAAAGGTCTTGGTATAGGCGAGCGGCTGAAACATTCGTCCTTCCTGGGCTTCGAGCGTAAATACCGGCAGGAACGATACGGTGATGATCAGCAGACTGAAGAATAATGACGGCCCCACCTCCCTGCAGGCGGCAATCACGGCGGCTGAACGGGAGGCGCTGCCTGTGCCGGGTTCGAGGCGTGCGAGATGCTTGTGCGCATTCTCGACCATGACGATGGCTGCGTCGGTCATTTCCGCGATGGCAAGTGCGATCCCCGCCAAGCTCATGATATTGGAGTTGATGCCGAGCAATCCCATGGCGATGAAGGCGATCAGCACGCCGATGGGGAGCATGATGATCGCCACCAGGGCGCTGCGCACATGCATTAGAAAGACGGCGCATACGAGCGCGATGATGATGATCTGTTCGATAAACACCTCGTTCAGCGTGGCGATGGCGCGGTGGATTAGATCCGAGCGGTTGTAGACGGGCTGGATAGAGACCTCTTCGGGGAGGCCAGGGGCGATTTCCCTGATCCTGTTTTCAACGTTGCGGGTGACGTCCAGCGCATTTTCACCATGGCGGGCGACCACAATGCCTGCGACCACCTCCCCTTCGCCGTCGAGCTCGGCTATGCCCCGCCGCTCGTCGGGAACCAGTTCGACGCGGGCGATGTCCCGCAACAGCACCGGCGTGCCCTTTTCCGCCTTGACGACGAGACTTTCAAGGTCGCCGATGCCGCGAAGGTAGCCTTTGCCGCGAACCACATACTCCGTTTCCGCCATCTCGATCACGCGTCCGCCTACGTCCCGGTTGCTGGCGGCGATGACCTCGGTTACTTTACTGAGCGGTATGCCGTAGGTTTGCAGCCGCCACGGGTCGACCGTAACCTGGTAGCTTCGGACAAAGCCGCCCACGCTCGCCACTTCCGATACTCCATCCGCAGCGGTCAACTGATAACGCAGGTACCAGTCCTGGATTGCCCGCAACTCGTCGAGCGCATGCTGCTTCGCCATGAGAACATACTGATAAACCCATCCCACTCCGGTTGCATCCGGGCCGAGCGACGGCCGCACATTGGCCGGCAGACGGCCCGCCGCAAAGCTGAGATACTCCAGCACGCGGGAACGTGCCCAATAGATATCGGTGCCATCCTCGAAGATGACGTAAATGAAGGAGACGCCGAAATTGGATAAGCCGCGCACCACCCTGGTTTTCGGTACGCTCAGCATGGCGGTAGTGAGCGGAAAGGTCACCTGATCTTCCACAACCTGAGGCGCTTGACCGGGGTATTCGGTGTAAATGATGACCTGCGTGTCGGAAAGGTCGGGGATGGCGTCGATAGGGGTTTTCCACACCGAGTAGGCGCCCAGGGACACGAGGGCAAACACTCCGATCAGCACGAGGAACACGTGCCGCACCGACCATTCGATGACCTTGCCAATCATCGCAGCGCCCCCTGCCCGCCGCTGGCACTCGCAGGGACTTCCGCCTGTTCCCGGGCCGCTTCAATGCGGGCGATTACGTACTCTCCCGCTGATCCCTCGATTATCTCGAAGCCTATCTTCTGGCCTGGTTTCAGGGTCCGCAGCCATGCGGGGTCCTGCACCCGAAAATCCATCACCATCGCAGGCCATGCGAGGCTCGCAATGGGGCCATGGGCGAGCGTTACCGTGGCATGAGCAAAGTCAATTGCCTCGATAATGCCTTCTCCATGATGAGACTGGGGTCGCGCGGCGTCGAGCGAGCCGGCGGAGGCGCGTTGGTCCTCGCCTGGTGTTGAGCCATGGGCTCCATGGACTCGGTCGCCGAAAGCGCTCAACGCCGCCTTGAGGTTGCTCTCGGCGTCGATCAGGAAGTTTGCTTTTACTACCACCCTTTCCCCTTCCTTCAATCCGCCCAGCACTTCGGCATACCCGTCGGCGTGGGGGCCCAGCTTCACCGTTCGCGGCTCATACCGGCCTTCTCCAAGATCAACCAGCACCACCTCTCGCGTGCCGGTATGAAGGACCGCCGAGTCGGGCACGGCGAGGACTTTTTCCCCGGAGGCGGAGGAAACGATCTCCACTCTTCCGTACATGTCAGGCTTGAGCAGCCCTTGCGCGTTGGGCAATTCGATGCGCACCTTCGCGGTCCGCGTCGCCGGGTCTACGGTAGGATAGATGTAGGTGACCTTGCCGTTGAACAGTTTGTCGGGGTAGGCATCGATGCGGATGGTGGCCGTCTGGCCTTTTCGCACCAGGGCAAGATCCTGCTCGAACACGTCCGCAAGCATCCAGATATTGGAGAGATCGGCAATCTGGTACAGGATTTCTCCAGGCATGAAGCGCTGCCCCTGGATCACTTTCTTTTCCAGCACGATGCCCCCCGCAGGTGAGCGCAGTGTCAGGTTCTGGCTGACCCGGCCTTCCTCCTGGACCGCCTCCAGGTCGCTCTCGGATATGTCCCAGTTGCGCAGCCGCTGCAAGGCGCTCTCGCCCAGCCGCTGCATGCCGGCGATGGCGTCCAGGCCCCCATTCCCGACCTGTTCAGTTCCTTTCTTCGCGATTAGATATTCATGCTGCGCGGTCACCAGCTCCGGACTGTATACATCCATCAGCGGGTCACCTCTTTTTACGGTTTGACCCGTGGTGTTGACGTAGAGCCGCTGGATCCAGCCCTCGAATTTTGGCGCGACCGTATACAGGGTTCGCTCGTCCGGTTGTACGGTGGAGACCGCCCTCACCGTGCGGGCAAGCTTGCGTAACGTGACGGCTTCGGTTTTAACCCCAAGCTTCTGTATTTTTTCGGGATTTATCCTTACCGCGGAGTTACTCGCGGATGGTTCTTCACCTGCATAAACCGGGATATAGTCCATGCCCATCGGGTCTTTCTTCGGTACGGGAGAGATATCGGGCAACCCCATCGGGTTGCGGTAGTAAAGAACTTTTAGTTCGGGCGATGAAACCTCGGAGGAAGGGTCTGCAAGAGGTGTTAATCCGGTTTTTCCCAGCCAGAAGCCGGTGACGAGCGCTATTGCCACCAGCGCAACAATGGCAGTTACTTTAATGATTGACTTCACGTGAACTTCGTCATGGTCATGCAAATCCGGAATCCGGCTATTCGCGGCGGCTATTCGCTTGGTTTTTCGGCATGTTGCTTGGTGCGCCGCCAGTGAGCAGGTCGATTTCTGCGAGCGTCTTGTTGTAGCTGGCCGTCGCTTGCGCCAGGCTGATCTCGTAGTTGAATACCGTCATCTGGCTGTCGAGCAGAGTCAGGAAATCCACGCGGTTGACGCGATAGGCCGCGAGCGCTGATTCAACCGTCAGCCGCGCCTGCGGCAGGATCGCGTCCTGGTAAAGCCGGGCCGATTTCAGGCTCTGCTCCGCAGTCGCCACCTGCTGGCGCAGTTGGGCGCCCACCTCGTTGCGTTGAGCCTGGTAAATACCCAGGGCCTGGTCGCGCGTGGCGAGCGACTCCAGCTCGCGAGGTTCAAGCTTGCTGCCGCGCCAGACAGGCAGGTTGATCGCCACCGTGAAGCTCACCATGTCTGGGCGTTTGGTGCCATCGAGCATGTTGTCGCGCTGGCCATAGGACATGCGCAGGTCCAGGTCCGGGTAATAGTTCTTGCGTGCGAGTTCCAGCGCCTTGTCGTTGCGCGCGATCAGGCTTTGCAGCGCCAGCAATCGCGGGCGCTGCGCGAGGGCGACGTCGCGCAGCGCTGCCAGGTCCAGGGGCTGCCCACTTAAGTCGCCTGGCGATGGCGGCGGCGGGATGGGTGGGGCCAAGTCGGAGCCGCGGCCCAGTGTGCGTATCAGTTCGGCTTCGATCGTCGCCTGTTCGCGGGCGAGCCGGAACAGCTCGTCCATCATCCGGGAAACCTGGGTCTGTGCCTTCAGGACGTCGGCCTGATTGCCGCGGCCCACCGCATAGTGATCCTCGGCAATGTGGAGGAATTCGTTCAGGATGTTCTTGTTTTTTTCCACAAGACGGATCATTTCGAGGGTGAGGCCGAGATCGAAATAGGCCATCTTGATTTCCCGCGCCACGCGATTGACCGTTTCCGCATAGCCATGTTCTACCGCTTCCGCGTCCCTTGCCGCCACGTCCTTGCGCAAGCCGCGTTTTCCGGGAAAGGGCACGCGTTGGGACAGACCGATCATTTTCATGGTCATGTCCTCGCGATTGAATGTCGACGACGCCAACGGCATATTGATCACCCCTGCTTCCAGCACCGGGTCGTCGAGCGCTTCAGCAGGCGCTATCCTGTGGCGTGCTGCGTCGCGCTCCCTCAGCGCAGCCTGAATCTCTGGATTGTTGCGAAGAGCTTCCCCCAGGAGGGCGGCGAGTCCCGCAGAGAGACCCGCGTTGCCTGTTGCGGTAAATGTTCCGGCAGATGCTTGGTACGTGACCGACAGCGCCGCTGCCGGGGCTCCCCCGCCGCGGGTCTCTTCCTCGGCATCTGCCCGTAGCGCGGACATGGACAGCGCGACCCCGAAGGCGATGGCGGCAATAGCTGCGCCTCGCGTCATTGTGGACCCCCCGTTGAACCCTGTTTTTTTATTTCCGAAATGAGGTAACTGGAGCCGGCTTTTTCAAGCGCGAATTCCACTACATCGCCTTTCTTTAGCGTGCGTGCCGATACAGGGTCCTTCAGGGGGAAAGGCATCGTCATTCGCGGCCAGTTAAGCGCGGGGATAGGCTCATGGTCTATTTTTATCCTGGCCTTTTCCGGCTCGACCTGGAGCACGACGCCACGGCCTTGAATCAGCCCCGGGCCCCGAGGTAGTTCCTCCCGGGGCGGAGAGTAAGGTGCCGTCAGTGCCTGATCGGCGAGTAACAAGACTAGCGCGCCGGCGAGTACTGCTGCAAGTACCAGCGGCAACACGGATGACAGCGCGGATGACAGCGAAAGTTTCATCCTGATCTCCTCATGATTGAGTAGCCGCTTCTTGCCGTTATCAGGTTCGATCTCGGCTACCAACTGTTATGGGAAGGGAAACGCACGCGGCAATACACGCCGCGGGGGCAGCCCAATTAACAAGAATGGGTGAGTGACGCCTTGGCTACCGGGCCGACTACTTCTGCTGCTGAAGAGTGGAGCCGGTTAAGCCAGCGGCGCGGGAAGAGCGAGAGGAGGATGTTGCGGCTGCTCGGGAATGAGCGAGATGAAGCGGGAATTGAAATCGGCAGGGTAAGAACGCGCGCCGGCGAGATTCAGCATGGCAGCGGCAGGCAACAAGCCAGCGCCGCTGATGTGGCACACCACCCCGTCGCAGGGCAACCCCATGCCGGCTTCAGCTGAGGCATTGCGATCTGTCGTCCCGTAGTTGTCGTTACCCGGATCGGGAATCGAATGCTCATGGCTGACAGTTTCGTGCTGACTGCAGGGAGCGGAAGAAACGCCGTGCGGTGCCTGTGCTTGGTGTGCGGATGCCAGGCTTTTAGCCTGGGTGCACAGCGGCATGATGGCGGCAAGCGCGCCTTGCAGCGGCAGCCCCAGCATGATCAGCAACAGGAAAAGTCTACGCACGTATGACATGATAGCTTCCAGTATGGGCATTTTCCGCGCCCGGGGCAAGTCTCACATACGGTTACACGGAACAATTTTGCCGGGACCGTTTTATTGCCGTGATGACTTAGCCTGGCTGGTCCGGATATTACTCGGGCGATATTCTCAAGCAACAATTTCGCACGTCGGGCTAGCATAGCGTAATGTGGGAACGCCGCGGCTGCAGCGGTTCGCGACAGGTTACGATCCCCGAGCTCATTCTGCGGGTCCAGCGGCCCGCGCTCATCAAATTCCTTTATGAGCGCATGCAAGGCGCCCGCGATCAAGCGCGTTCTTGTTTGCTGGCGCGGGAATGTGGAGATGACTTGGATTGCGCGCTGGGATTTGACTGCTACGCGTTTCGCCGAACGGTACTCATGGCCGGAGGTCGCCCAGCGATGTTCTCAAGCGATGTTGAGGCCGGGTGCCGGGCGCTTCGAACCGTCGGCTTTGTAGTAACCCAGACCTGAGCTGGCCATATATGTCAGATTTGGTCGCGATTCGAAACTAAGATGAAGGGCCGACTTCGGCTAAAACCGCCGTTCAGCGCCGCATCTATAAAGCAGACACTCACTGTCCAAGGTCGCTGCCAGCAATTGCAATATTGCATTTTTGTCCATAAACTCGGTATTTAAAAAACGGTGTCCGCCTTTCACGGTTATTAGTACTGTATGGGCATACCGCATATTGCTGAAACGCTTGTCCAGCAACAGCTTCACCGAGTTAGACAGAAAATTTTTTCTATCTAAATGGAAGTTGGGCGGCTGACTCATCCAGATGCGAGGAATCAACCGCTAAACTCGTTGTTGTGCCGAAACGATGCTATGGACACCGACCTTGAAGAGATGACACGTGAAGAGCTTGTTGCCGAAGTACGGAAGCTCCGGCAAGGCATTCGTGAACATCGCGACAGCAGTCGTCATGAGCTTTGCTGGCACCATCCCTCACTTTGGGGCCTCTTGCCAGAGAAAACAGATCCAGTGCCTGTCGTGCCCGAATGGCCAGAATTCATGCATGGGTGCGTGAGGTACCGGCAGTCACTCGACGAGCAAGCGCCAAACGCTCCCCGGACCAGCGAACCGTACGCGAAGTGACGCGCGTGCAGCCCTCCAGCCGTTGTTGCTTTCCAACAGACCCTGTCCGTATAGATACTACTCAAGAGCTTGCCCAGATTTTAGTTGGGTGCCCGAAGGAGATAGCCCGTGAATTAGGGTCCCACTGTGTCATGTTAGCTCTCGCAAGACGACTAATTGATACTCACGGTCATCTTTGACTATGACGAAACGTGACTAGGAGAGACGTATGAAAAACGAATCCAATGACGCCCAGATTCGACAACTCATCGATTCTTGGGTAACAGCGCTACGCGCAAAGGACATAGACGAGCTGATGTCTCACTATGCGCGGGATATCCTGTTGTTCGACCTAGCGCCCCCGCTGGAGTATAGGGGAGCCGATGCGTATAGAAAAAACTGGGAGGAATGGCTACCCACGTTCCGGGGGCCGGTTGGCTACGAGATCCGTGACCTAAGCATCACGACGGGCGACGACGTGGCCTTCTCCCACAGCCTCAACCGGATCAGTGGCGTGAGGACGAACGGCGAGGAAACCGATGTTTGGATGCGCGCGACCATTGGTTTCCGCAAGATCAATGGCAAGTGGATCGTCACGCATGAGCATTTCTCGGTGCCATTCGATATGGAACCCCCTTACAACGCATCGCTTAGCCTCAAGCCCTAGCGTTTCTCGCGCACCTAAGTTGCCGAATGGTCGCTTCGAACAAATGAGAGCTCGTTCCAGCGGCTCAACCAGTTTCGCCGCGTTCGACGCATCGCCGAGGATAACCGCCCTTAAAATCGAAGATTTGGTTACGTCCTGTGTTTTGGGCATGCGCAGCACACCGGTCTGAGTTTGTTCGGACTTATGCCCGCGCCCAACGTCTAAGCCGGTTTCAGTACAGCCCTGGAACTCATCCACTGTAAGCAAGGGGCATGGAAAGAATCAGCCGTGATACCTCGCCAGGCTCATCCATTTGAACATAGTGCCGGGCACCAGGCAACAGAAACAGCTCAGAAGTTGGAAAAAGTTGGTGAAAGCTCTGGGCCACGCCTTTATTCAAGTAAGGATCGGCATCACCGAAAATGATCCGCACAGGCCGTTGAAACGCTTTAAGTGCAGGAATCATTTTTGAGCGCGATCTTATGGTCGGCAGCAGGTCTTCGTTCAACCGAAAGAACGCAGGACGAGCGCTTGGTTTGGCATCGAATTGTTGATACAGCAACGGAATAAATTCCTCTCTGGCCTCTGCATCGCGGAAGAATCTACCGACTTGCCATAGAAACATGCGGTGGAAGATCAAATTACCAAACATTTGCGACACAGGCCGTGCGATATTTCTAACCAGCGCTGTTGAGAACAGCCAAATCGCTTCTGGGGCTCGGAGCGTCCGCATTTCACAATAGTAAGTGTTGAGCAACACGAGCCCTGCGACGCGCTCAGCGTGGGCAACTGCCCAATCGATCCCAGGTGGCCCGGAAGCATCGTGTACTGCAAGGACAACGCGCTCGAGATGCAGTTGTTGGACCACGGCATCCAACTCCAGCACCTGGTTTGCGGCGGTGTACGGATAACCAGCTGGCTTATCGGAAGCGCCCCAGCCAAGAAAATCGAAAGTGACTATTCGCCGTGGTGGCGAGAGGTGGGAAACAAGGCGGTCATAAAGGTGCACATTATCGGGAAAGCCATGCATCAGGATGATCGTCGGTTCCTCACCTGAGTACTCCCGTGCGTAAATCCGATGTTGATTCAGTTGTACGAAGTTCTCTTCGTAGTTCATCGCTATGCCAGGAAAGGTTGCCGGTGGGAAAGAGGTAGCCCAGTCCCGGTGTCAAACTCCCTCCGTGCTCCGCATTCGGTTATCATAAATTTCTCCATAGGTAAATAATCCACACCCATCGAGCGTCCATCCAAACGGAACCGCTACACATCCCTTAGTACAAGGAGGCGCTGCCGATATCCTTAGGCGATGTTGAGGGGAATGCCTCGTGCCTTGAAGCGCCTGATTTCCTCGTTGCGGCCGCGATCATCCAGCGAGCGAAACAGCGACTGATCGAATTGCGGGTTTATCAGTTGCGAGATGACGATGTAGGCCAAATCGCAGATGCGCCCCCGGAAGTCGCGTTCGATGTATTCCGGCATGTCATCGGGCAGCGACCGTGTGTCGTCCAGCAGCTTGTCGAGATCGGGTTTAACTGTGGAAAGGACTTCGCGCACCGTCCGCGCCTCTTCGGTAGCGAGGAGCGCCCAAAGGACTTCAAGCCCTTCCTTGCGCGCGTTGAGCCCTGCCGTGCCCAATTTTCCAAGCAGAGGCGGGACCGCATCCTGCTCGAACAGGCACAGGATGCGCCGGGCGTTGTACGCCTCCAGGGTCTGGCTCTCTTCCAGCGGCTCAACCAGTTCTGCCGCGTTCGACGGATCACTGAGGATAATTGCCCTTACAATCGGTGATTCGGTGACGTCCTGTGTTTTCGGCGTACGCAGGACTTGCGCTAGCAGTTGCGGGGGGATGGCCATTTCTACCTCAATAAATGTTCACGATGCCGGAGGCGCTTACGCCATTCAACGCTTTCACCACCGCTTTTGATCCGCTTTTGCTAACAGGGTCGTGCCCCTTGACCAGCACCTGTTCCAGAAACCGGGTGGCATGGGTGGTAGCACAGATGAGGCCGGTCATCAGGAATTTGCACTTGGACTTCGCAGCCTTGCGCCGATTGTCCAACGGCTTGAAGAAGTGCACATGGCTGGAGCAGGAAGCCATGAACAGCAATTTGCATGCGAGCGTTGACTTGTCGAGATCGACGGAGCCGACCTGCACGGAGGTTTCGAACTCGGGGGGCTTGCGCGGGAGGATGTTGTAGAAATTCCGGTCCTTGAGCGGCGTGTCGCCGCGCGCGGTCGTAGTGGTGGAGAGTTTGGCATAACAGGTATTAAACAGCCGCCAGGCGCCGGCGGTGGAACAGGCCGCTACTGCCGCGATCTTCTTCGCTTTGATGGCCTTCTGCTGGGCTTTCGCGGTGGCCGCCGCCCTGACCAGCGCTGCGGGAAGAAACGCGGTTGCGGGGGACGTGGTGAGGTCGTACTCCACGGGCGTCACCGAGTGGTGCACAAGATCGTCGATGCATTCGGTATCGGTCGCATCGTAGCCCATGCGGAAGTGGACGCCCCATGGATTGACGGGGAATGTCTTTGCATCCGGCACCGTGGGCGTTCCGGCAGGCCCGAAGGCCGGGCCTTGCCCATAGCGGGAGTGGCCCTCGTAAACCACGAAAATATCCGCGGTATCCAGCGCCTTGGCGAATTCCGCCTTGGTGTACACCACTTCCACCTCGTGCGTAATGCTTTTCGCGCTCGCGCCTTTCGGATACGTCCATACCGATACCGCGCCTTTCTTTGGATCGCAGTTGTCCTTAAGAAATTTGAGCAACGCTACCCCCTGCCCTACGTCCCGGATCTCGATACCCTCCGCAATGACGATCTTCTGTGCCATGGCTCTAACTCATCTATATCACTGCCCAGTACAAGACCGTGTTCAGCCACAGGCTAAGGAATGATGACTTTCAGCTCATCGTACACAAATCCGTCCGTGGGTACCGTGACGTCAAATTCGTCCACCACCGGATATACCCCCTCCGGCTTCGCCGGATCAGCCGGGGCGCCGGGGGTCGACTCCACCGTCACCCAGTCGGCCCCATTCATGCCAAGCTTGTCCTCGCGGCCGCGGTACTGGTCGATTTCGGTGAGTAGCCCGGCAAGCGGACCGGAGTTTACATCGTAGCCCACCTCACCTTCCATATGCTTGGCCAGCCACTGGATCGCCTCGCGCTCGCGGCCCCGGCGCATGGGGATGCAGATGCGCGCCCAGGGGCTGTTGAGAAATTCATTGCGGCGACGGTCGCCATCCAGCTGGATGAGCCAGCCGAGCGAACTGCCGAGGGGCGCAGGGTCGCTTTCAGCGGTTATTTCATAGGCTTCGCGTTCGAGCCCGACGGTCTTGGAGGCAAAGCGAGGTTTCCACCACGAAGGATGGGTATAGGTGAAGATGCCATCGATATCGAAATAACGGTGGAAATACTCGATTTCCAGCGGTGTCGGGTCGCTGGGGTCGTCGCCGCGGCCGAACAGGTAGCTCACCATCCGATTCATGACTTCGTAGCGCTCCTCGCGCCGCAGGTCGTTGGCGGGGCGGCTCTTGATCTTGCTCTTCTCGGTGATCAGGGCCTTGTTTTGCTCAAACTGCTTCTGTAGCGCCTCTTCGGTAATCTTCGCAACCGCGGCCTGACGCTGGGCTTCCCATGCCGCCATCACGCTTTCCGAAGGTTTCCAGACATAGCTGTAATTCACCTGCACGGGGGCGCTGTCGCCGGGCAGGACGCCAAGCTTGGCGGTATAGGTGCGTGTGCCGGGATCCCATGTTGATCCCAGGTCGAATTCGTTGTGCGGCGCAGGAGAAAGGTCGTCCTTGCCCCCTCCTTCCAGATCGGTGATGTTATCGATGCGCACGCCGGCCACGTCCCGGTCATCGCCCGGCTTGACCACTATGGTGACGTAATACATCTTGCGTCCGGAATCGTACAGAATGCTGGTGGAGGTCGACTCGGACTCGACCCCGCCGCTGGGCCGGGGCGGGACGCCTGGCGGTATTTCAGGCACGGTGATTGGGCCCGTCTCCCGGAAGTGGACGAAACGGCTACGGGCCAAGCCGGTGCCAGGGTTACGCAAATACAACTGCCATACCAGCCGAGGCCCCAGGTCCTGCACCTTGACCGCTACCCGGCGGAGCACCCGCCGCAGGCCGTAACTGACCGGCTGGGGACTTTCGTTACGGATCACACGCCTCGTCGTGGTAGTTTCCGTCACTTCCGTAGTGTCGCGCGTCTTGATGCTGAAACTCTTGGTGATGCGCTCCGAGGCCCGTTTGGTTACTTCCTTCAGCCGCCGGGTAGAATATTCGCGGCTGCGCTGCGAACTGACGCCAAAACTCGCCGAGGCGGAAGCGCCCACCTGCCAGACACCCACTCCACCCGATGCGTTGGCGGACATCGACGCAGAGACGTCCTGCTGAACCATGGACGACACCTTGTCGGACACTTCATCCAGGTTTTTTTCCTCGACCGCCTGCTCGCTTACGACTTCAAGTCCCTGTTCGAGAATTTCCTCATGGATCTGCTTACGCACTGTCTGATAGATAACCTCCAGGGTCTCCAGCGGAGCAACGGTGAATGCCTCCTCGATGGGGCCGACGCCCTCCTCCTTATTGAAATAGAGCTGGCGGAAATAATGGGCTATGCCGATGGGGGACAGAGCCTCGTGTATGCTGATTGCGCCCGGCCACATATGCGGGAGAATCGTGCCCCTGAAATTGGTGTTGGCCAGCATCAGTTGCATCAGGTCTTTGTCGGGCTGCGCGACCCATTCCTGCGCCGCTTTCATCAGGTTGTCCTGGATTCCGTCGCGCGTGCCCATGAAGTCGAAATCCGGCTGGCGCGCGCCGAGGCGGTTGGAAACAGCCATCGGAATGGTTTTGAGCCCTTGGGTGAAGGAATTGAAGCGCCTTGCCGACGCAGCGGGTGCTGCTGTTCCAGCCGCACCCACCATGCCGGCAGCGCCGGCCTCGCCAACGTTTGGGCCCTGCTCTCCTGTCAAGTGCGCGGGATCGGTAATTGAAAACCCGTTCAGGTAGACATCCTTGCCGATTGCCACTGCGTTGGGGAAATTTGGCACCTCGACCTTCTGTATCGCCTCGGGCGGGATCGCGCGGCCGTGGATATCGATTGGCACCCGCATTTCCTGTCCCCTGAACTCGAAATCAATCTGGGTGGGCAGCGGCTTGCGGAGCGTTTTGCTGAGCGCGAGCGCAGCCGGCGTTTTTCCGTCAAACTTGATCGCCGCGGCTTTTGGCAAGCGATAGGCCACCGCGTTCGAGATAAACCGGATGCCGATAAGTGAAATCCAGCGCAAAATGAGGGGTTCATATGCAGCCACTGTCATGGTTGCGTACGCCTCGGTAAAACGCTTCAGTTCGGTTGTCATGGGCCTTCTCCTGATATCTATTCCTACTTTAGGTGGAACGGTGCGAGGATTTGCCTATTGGCTCACGTCTCATTTCAGGCGGTTTTGTTCGGTAGACAACATGGGGCCGGCGGACGAGATTGATACAATCGGTTTTCCCTTGGATTACAAGTTTGCGTTTTAGCGCAGCGCACGCAGCGCATAGACTAGGTATAGATGAACCCGAGAGGAATGCAATACGGAAAGGGGCGTCATCACTTGCTACGCATATTTGCCGTTCAGGTCGGGTACCAGCCAGGCTGGGCACGCGAATAGCAGAGCCCCGCTGTGTGCGACGGGATATATGATGGATGGGTTGCATCTGGTTTGATCGGATTGCGTTAAACCGTTGCTGCACGCTCCATCGCGCATTGAATCATTACCGGAAGGTCACAGTCATGGGTAAAAAAGGCGACAAGAAAGAAAACGGAACCAAGAAAGAAAACGGCAAGGCAGGCAAGCTTGGAAACGGCAAGCTTGCCTTAAGCAAGCCAACCATTGAAATGTCGAAGAAAGAATATGAAGAAACGCTATACAGGCTGCAGATCGAACTGGTGAAACTACAGCGGCATCTGATCAAGAGCGATGACCGGATCGTGGTCATCTTCGAAGGCCGGGATGCCGCTGGCAAGGACGGGACGATCAAGCGCATCACCGAGCATCTGAGCCCGCGCGAAACGCGTGTGGTGGCGCTGGGCAAGCCTTCCGACCGGGACCGCAGTTCATGGTATTTCCAGCGCTATGTGCAGTATTTGCCTGCGGCGCAGGAACTGGTGCTGTTTAATCGCAGTTGGTACAACCGGGCCGGCGTCGAACGTGTGATGGGCTTCTGTACCGACCATGAGTATGATGAGTTCATGAATTCCGTCCTGGAGTTCGAGCACATGCTGATCCGCTCGGGCCTCAAGCTCTTCAAATATTACCTGGACATCAGCAAGGCCGAGCAGGAAAAACGCCTTGAAGATCGCAAAAAGGACCCGCTTGCGCAGTGGAAAATCAGCGCGCTTGACCAGTACGCATTGAAGAAATGGGATGAATACTCACTGGCGCGCGACAAAATGCTGGTCCACACCCACAACCTTATCACCCCATGGATTATCGTCCATGCGAGCGATAAGCCATCGGCGCGGGTCAATCTCATCAAGGATATGCTCAGCCGCCTGGAGTATGAGGGCAAGGAAGAGCGTCTGATTCTGCCCGACCCACAAATCGTGGCGACGTTCGAAGCCTCCTTTATCGAGGAAGGTCTGCTCGCAAGATAAGCGCGAAAGTACACCCGGCTCAGCCGCGCCTGCCTTGATGTCAGGCAACCGAGACGACTGGCTCAGCGATAGTGACCCGACATGTCGGCCCAATCCAAGCTTTTAGGGGAGTGGATATACCTTACTGTTTTGTCGCCGAAGCGAGAGGGTGGAGGTTCACGTTTACGTATTTGTGAAAAAGCTCATCAACCTTGGTTCGGTATTGATCCAGCCGTGGGTCCTTGGCATAGGCGTCTGCGGTTTCAAGTATTGCTTTGTTAAAGTCTTCATCGCCCGTGCGCAAGGAGAGCGTCACCGACCCGTCTTTGGCCAGTGCTCTTTCCCAGCGGTGGCGGATATCTGCCCAGAAACCGCTAGTTGATTTCCAATAGTCCGAGGCGGGTTTAAAGTCGTAACCGCCAATGCGACGGTACTCATTGAAACCGAATTCCCGTACGAGTAGCTCGTCTTTACCATTTTCTGCGCGTATTACCTTGGTGTTGTCCTGCTCATGCGCCCAACCCTGTGGGGTGATGGTATGCCGGTTCTCCCCATTGATGAGCTGGTAGTCGTCCCGCTTGGTATATTCGCGCCGGGGCAAGGGGCGCCAGGAGCGGTCCGAGGTCCAGGTTGAAACCCCATATCTATGGTTCCATTTTCCGCTGCCCGAATAGCGTGGTGCATCGTTTACCTCGTATACCAATTGCGTCCATGTGCCCGGGATTGTGGCTGCTTCCCGTTCCCGTTGCTCGACTCGCTGGTTGCCTACATAAGCCCAGTGTCTGGGTGATTCGTAAACCCAATCCTGGCGCCAATGCTTGGTGATGGTCCCGCCGCCCATTACAAGGATGTGCTGCAGCGAGATCCGTTTACCCGTATCTTCGACCAGCAATACGTGCTCGAACGCCGCGCTGCGTTTAGGAGCCTTACGCGTGTAACCGGGCTTTAGCACAACGGTTTCGTCGAAATTAAATTTCACCTGGTAATTGCCCAGCATTGCAAGAATGGCACGCCGATCGCACTCGAAAGCATTCTCACCGGCTGCGCACCCAGCAACGGGTCGTTCAACAGTCGAGTAGTCGTCGGAAGCCGCCACGGAATCCGGTACGGACCCGGGCTTTGCGAGAAAAGATTTACCGGCGCAAGCGCTCAATAGGGGCAGTAAAAAGAAGCAGGCTGCAACTATAGATGAGCGTTTCATCAGTATCTCCTAACCATGATTTAGCAGACGACTAAGACTGGAAAATTTTGAAGTTGTTGCGACACAAAAATTAGACTTAAAGTTTTTTCTCTGCCTCTCCACCCCCTGTTATTGCTAGAAATAACAAATTATGAAGAAACGGGCTTGGATGGCGAGACGGCTGGCGGGCTGGCTGGCTTTAACGCTGGCTGGCTTGCGGGCATCCGTATTGCAGTTTGCAACCGGTGTGACATTATGCCTGTGAGATAGGTTCAGGGAAAGGCGAAAGATGCCGCTGGTTCAAGCCCCTTGCCCTGAAGCGCCAGGCTCTTTTTATAAAGGCATTTTCCCGTTCCCGTAAAACACCGGTGCAGGCCAGCGCGGCCGGCTCGCTCCTTTTGACTGCGGAGATTTGCCACATTACCAAAATAATTGGTCAACTGGCAGGTAAATTCAACGGGAAAAGAAGAGGTTCGCAATATCCGGCAGAATGTTACGAACCTGAGGAGGTTATGAAAACCTATGGGAGAAAAGACTGAAAAAAACATCATGTACTACATGCTCATCAGCAACAACAAGCAGCTTAAGTATAGAGGTGGCGGATCGGATTGGGAATGCGGCATATTGCCGCGCGACAATATGTCGCACCTCAGAACGGTTCGTTTGAATCCAGCACTCGGTTTCTAGACAAGATATACGAGTCGGTAACCTGTGGCTCAGATAAAGCAATTGCGAGCCTTTGCCTCGTGAATCAGTATGGACAAGTCAAGGGGAAAACAGGGGAATTTTTCATGATGGCAGCAACTTTAGGGTTACTAGGTGCATGCGCATCGATGAGAACCTCTTGGCACGCGTCGCTGTCATTAGGGAAATGCTCTCCCGAGTGGAGTGTGAGGACAAGGAAGAATATCGTATTCTGTCTCATTCCCAACTAGCTCCACTTTAGAACGTTCCCAAATTAATGGGCAACTCGTTTACTGTCTTTTGTTTCAAGTTCAACAAGTCGTTGGTTATGTATATCGATGCTTAATTCTGCGCACACCCGTTGCTTTTGAATATGGGTCGTCGAATATAAGTGCATATGGGCTAACACAAGTTGTCTTAATATCCATTGCGCTAGCGAATTATTTTTAATATCTTGGTTAAGATCACGCAACTTACTCAAATCCTTTAATCCACCTTGATATTCCAAATCTATTGCCGACAATACTAATCGATAGATAGTTGTTGGGTTACCGACGATGACGCGTTCGATTATCCTGGCAAGATGGGGTGACGCTACCGATATTCCACATCGGCGGATGAACGCTGTCACGATCATTCCGAGAAGCTCGAACGTCTCCTTTTTTGCTCTAGCGTTTCTTTTCAATTGGTCATCTTCTAAGCCACGCTTTTCTATGACCTTTTCGATGCTCTGTATCAACCACTCGGAATCTTGTACGAGCAGTTCCAAGAAGTAACGTAAGCCCCGGAACGCTCCGTCAAATAACTCTTTAATCAGCTGTTCCTTTACCTGAGCTTCTAGCTGCCCGTAGTGATTCTTTAAAAACTGCCCCAGAATATCAATAGTTTTTAATAGAGAAATGAGTGCCACGAACTCCGGTGGGAGAGTCTCTGAGTCGGGCATCAACTCTTGTCTTTTCGCCTCCGTTTTGTCCTGAAGGTTTCTTATTTCTGTACGATTTTCAAGAGGATCACTTTGTATATATATCAGATTGGGGGTTGATTTAACCAATCCATTCACAACATCAACATCATTATCAAGATTTACGGGTGAACATTTGGCAAAATGTGTCTGTAGGATAAACAATATACCTTCATACACTCGCTTATCTCTTGAATGATGAGCTAGAAAAAGAACAGTATTACTGCAGTCAGGGTTGTGTAAACTTAAACAACATTTGCGGATGAATTGGTTTATCTCCTCGGTGTCGAGGTGTTCCGCGAGGTATTTTCCTAGGAAAAAATAGTAAAGGTAGGGAAAGACAAAGCCGAATCCGTCGTCGCACTGCTCGAAGAGCTTAGCCTGCGCTAGGAGCCTGCTCCTGTGAGTAAAATCGAGCGACAGGCCATGACGCTCAGTGAACTGATGGTGAAACTGCTGAAAGTCCGTCGTGGAGATTTTTTGACTCGGAGTTTGGGAAACAAACCATCCCAAATGAGCGCAATAGTTGAGAATCTCTGCGTGCTCCTCGCGACTAACATGCTGAACTTCTAAGCTATGAATAATGAGATAGCGATAGTAGTCCCCCAGGGCACTGTGTTGTAGATCGGTTGGAGAACCTGCTTCCAAAGTTTGAAGCAATGTCAGCATGAAAAATGGCGTGGATGGCACCACTCCCGCGCCGATAACAGACGTCACCAGCTTTTCCATCTGATCAATTAATGCAATTGTTTTTTCCGGGGGGTGTATGTTCCCGCCTAAATTAGCCCATCGTTTTATTAGTTCGAACCGGCGCCTGTGACCGAATTCGAGAAGTGTGTAATGATCAAGTTTATTTAAAATGCCGAAACTATTAGGTGATATGTACTCGCGAAATTCGAAGAATTCACCGCACGTAATTACCATTAAACTAAAGATGGAATTAAGGTGAGTTAAGGCCTTGGAAAAATATTCACCTGATAGCTTAGTATCATCAAGATCGTCAAGTAGTAGAACGCGTCGCTCACACCCAGATTGCCAGAAAGGTGGGATAGCCTGCTGTCCATAAGCTTTAGATACGGCCTTTTCAACGATTTTTTGTATATCGCGAGTCGTACTCTTGTTAAGTTCTTTCCCTGAAAGAAATACTGGAACGAAGCTACGCTCGTGATAGCTCCGAAACAACTGTTTAAGCAACGATGTTTTCCCGTATTGCTCTCGCCCACGAATAACTACTCCTCGTTCTAGTTTCTCTGGGCTACGTAAGCCGGCGGCATCGAAAACTGTCCTGACGTCATCCCCAAAAACTAGGGCAGTTCTAAATTAGAGTAAAGTCGCATCTGGCTCCCTTATTGAAGGAGTTTGAAGCGATGAAGAGATCCCG
>NZ_FOPV01000014.1 GCF_900113575.1 Nitrosospira sp. Nsp14 | reverse complement strand
CAAATAAGGGCATGACGATCATGTGCACGCGCCATAATCCCATCCAGACTTTCTCAAACTCGGGTTCCATCGAGTCCATCCCGTGCGAATAGGCAAAGGTCCGCTGATACCAGACCCAGAATATCGCCACCGCCAGCATGGTGATCAGCCCAAATTTGTACCACCTTGAGTCGTACCACAGCGACATGTCGTAGTCGCGTCCACCCGACTTCGCCGTGCTCGACGTTTCATAGGTTGTTGCCATTTTTAATTTCTCCTGTTGCGTTGATCGAGTACTGCCTGCTTACTTAAGAAACCGCCTCGCCCCTCTTCCTCCCAGGCAGCGCTTTCCCTCTTTCCTGATACTGAACTATTACCAAATTAACAACACTAAAGTATCGATAGCCCCGAAATACCCCTTGAAATACCGATACCAATACCAATGTTACGTATACTTTACATACCCACAACCCTGTAAAGACTATCCGCGAAGATCAGCCAAGTCAAGAAGTTTGTCAGGACCACAATACTCAGCAATATCGGGCCCGACATATGCGTCGCTTGATGCAAGTCCGCCATGTACACTTCGGCGCTCAGTCTCGGGAAGTCTCTTAGACTCGTTGTCTGCCTGACGACGAGCATTGTAGTATAAATCCACTTTTTAAAGAAGGTTATAGTATGAGCATTGTCGACTGGGCATAGGAAACCGGTCGCTGACTTTTTCTCTCGTGTTGTTAGCGACTTAAGCCTCACTCGATCCCGCGATATGTTGCGGCTTGCCCAGATAGTCGCTTTAATATAAGGTGATACTGGAATTAGAGTGGTGTGGACTAGACCAGGTCAGGGGAAAATCTCAAATAAATTTCACCCCTCCACACTACCCAACTGCTCCCGAGGCAAGCCGCACCATGCGGGCAGCTGATGAGGTCGAAGAAAACATGCCGGGGCATGAATTAGAAAATCGAATTAAGCGCATTGTCCAATTCGCCCAGTGACAGATGAGCCAGAATCTCCATCCATTAACGCCTCCTGTCTATCGTGGGCGGTTCGCTCCGACTCCTTCAGGACCACTACATCTAGGCTCTCTCGTTGCGGCGGTAGGAAGTTACGTCGAGGCAAAGTCTCATAAAGGAGAATGGCTGCTCCGGATAGAGAATCTCGATCCGATGCGCGAGGTTTCGGGCGCCTCAGAGGAAATCTTGAAGGTGCTCGAAAAACTGGGGATGGAATGGGACAGGTCCGTCGTCTATCAGAGCCAGCGGAGTGCAGGTTATCGGGCAGCCCTTGCGACGCTTGAAAAACAGCGTTTGATTTACCCCTGCAGTTGTAGCCGAAAAGAAATAATGGACTCGACACTCAGCGGCATAGAAGGTCCCGTGTATCCAGGGACCTGCCGTGAGCACCTCCATCGCCGAACGTCCCCGGTAGCTTGGCGCATCCGCACCGATAATAAGCCGATAGAGTTCGTCGACTCGTTGCAAGGTCCAGTCCGCCATCGGCTACAACAGGATATCGGCGATTTTGTTTTGCGTCGGTCCGACGGTGTATTCGCTTATCAGTTGGCGGTCGTGGTGGACGATGCCGAGCAAGGTGTGACTCATGTAGTCCGGGGTGAGGATTTGCTGAATTCCACGCCTCGCCAAATATATCTGCAACGACGGTTGGATTATCCAACCCCATATTATCTTCATCTTCCCGTGGTGGTAAATGCGGAGGGCGAGAAGCTGAGTAAACAGACGCGGGCTGCGCCGGTAAACGCCGCTAATCCAATCCCGCAACTCATCACGGCGCTACGGCTCCTGGGCCAAACGCCTCTTCCGGAGCTGGTCGACGCTGAGCTTGCGTCATTTTGGAAGTGGACAATAGCGAATTGGCAGCCAGCGAGAATCCCGCGCAACGTATTGACGGCTCCGTAAGAACGCTTCTTTGGCCCTCGTATATCTTTCTAAACATTCAATGTACGCTGCTGCTGGCGATTGTTATGATAGACCATCAGCACTGTTGTTACATCCACCCGGCCGCGGTTATGAAAAATTCCTCGCGGAAGTTACCTATTTTAGGGTTTTAGAACTGCCTGGCCTTCACGAAGGAAAAACCGTGCCTTTTCTGCCGTTTTACATCTCTGGCCATAAGCGCCTCAAAATTATCATTGCCGGAGGGGGTTATGCTGGCGTCGCGGCACTGGTGACCTTGTTGCGGCATATGCCCGAGGCTTCCGTTACGATCGTCGATCCGGCAATCCATCACATCAAGATCACCCATCTTCACGAAACATTCAGATATCCCCTCGAAGACTTTTTGGTACCCTTTTCCACGTTGGAAAACCGCTTTGGGTGCCGCCACGTCGGTGCGGAATTGAGGATTGAAGAAGGCCTTCTTCAGCAATGGCACGATGATGGATTTATGACGGTTGACGATGAGATACTGGAATTCGATTACTTGTTGATCGCTTCAGGTGCTCCTATCGAGCAGATGGTTAAATCTCCCAACGTCCTGGATTTGAAGGACTTCTTTTCCACCCCTGGCTCCGGATTACTCGAATCTCGCCTCGATGCGGTCGACGCGAAGGACCGAATCATTTCAGTGGTAGGCGGCGGTGCCACCGGGATTCAATTCCTGTTTGAACTTGCTCATTTCCTCCAGCGCCGGCAAGCTGGGTACAAGCTGCGCTTAATTCATGGCGAAGATCGGGTGCTAAACCATTTCCCAGCGGGGTTCTCCACCTATACCCAAGCCCGTATGGGCCACCTGGATATCGATTTCTACGCCAGTACCCGTTTTCGTGGGCAAGAAGCTGATGAAATCATGTTGGAAAATCGCGATACCGGCAAGCGCTTCAGCCTGCCGTCCGCGATCTCACTCCTGTTCCTTGGCAAAACGCTCCCAACAGCGCTCTCTGCGAATGTATTCGGTCAGGTTGTTATTCAGCAGCAGCCACTACAGAACATTTTTACCGCTGGGGATTGCTCCATCTATCATTCCTTCGGCTCCAATTCCATGACTGCGCAATCGGCGGTCCGCAAAGGAATGCTTGCCGCGAGAAATATTTTGCGTCACTCAGGTACTTTTAAATTGCTTGAGCCCTACTTCCATCGCGATTTAGGTTATGTCGTCAGCCTGGGGCCAGCGGACGCGGTGGGATGGCTGGCGCTTGAAGGTAACGTAGTGAATGGGATCCCCGCAATGATGATCAAGGAAATAGTAGAAGCCCAATACGATTTGTTACTGACGGGAATCGACACCTATGTGTTATGAGAACTTAAGAAGCATTTTGGCAATGCCGCCGAGCAGCGGTCGGTAAAAACAGGAGAGCTCGCTCTTCAGCTAGATTTTAAGGCAGTCCTGATTCATGCCGTGCATAATGCTCAAATGGATCGGCCCGGTGGCACTATCGATGACGTAACCAGTCCCTGACGGATCCAGGTTTCGATTGTATATTCGTAGAACTTTTGATTGCGTGTCCCGCCGAAACCCCGCGCCAACGCTTTTCCCTGTTCGGTCAAGATAACATGGCCGAGATCAAGTTGGTTGCTGGCGTCCTGAGGAAATTGAATTTTGGTGGGCTTACCAAAATAAAACAGGCGCGTATGTTTTCCAAACCATTTTTTTACATACCCAGCGGCATCCATACTAAGCAAACCGGCTGCCTCGAGCCGTTGTAACGCTGGTAAATCGATACCTTGGGTAGTGTAGATTTCGTGCCCTATTTCATACACTAAAAGAAGCGGCTCCCCCTGGACCCACATGAATTGGCTGAGGGATGTGAAAAGTCCAGCGTCATGCTTATCAACGATGGGTATATTTATTTCTGGTCCCGAAGACATAAGGACTAATATTGCCTGATAAGAATCGATGGGTCGCTGGCGCCTAGCCATAATCTCTTCCTAACTCGGTTCGACCAGCTCGCCCCGTTGGCCTCCGGTTCGACAATCGGGAGAGGCTACGCGCGAGACGTGCCAACGTCTTGATCAATACTTAAGCCCGCGACGTGTGAGCTCATGTTCCAATCTTTCGAGAAAGTCAGTATTTTTTTTACGCTGCTTGTCGCCCTTATACCATGAGAAACAGGTAATTATTCCGAGCGCTGTTAGGCCCGCATTGTGCGGCGTCGGTCCCCCGAAAAACATATCCGTAAGACCGGTAAGAAAAGCGAAGGCGCCAAGATAACCTGTCCAACCCCAGAAACGATTTCCCCAAGTGGGGGCCTTGCGTTTAAGACACCATGCATGCAGTTCCCCACGCACCGAAATAAGTTCGGCGTCAGTCCAGCTTTCTAAATCCATCGGGACAGCTCCATTTGAACTTAATCCTCGCCAATGTCTACCATCTCATATTTCTTTCGAAATCGGAAACATCGGCTCTGCTTAATAGCAGTGTTAAGCGATTTCATGCGATGAACTCTCCTAAACGCTCGCTTGGATTATAAATCCTATTTCCATAAAAAAGCCGGGGGGCGCCCGGCTCTCTCACTTCGGAAACGATAAAGCCCTACGTATCGGCTTTACCCGTCGATGGCGTGGCGACCTGTTCAGGGCGATCCATCAACTCAACCAAAGCCATGGGCGCGTTATCACCTTTGCGGAAGCCAAATTTTAGAATCCGGATATACCCGCCATTACGCGCTTGATAGCGTGGACCAAGCTCATTGAATAACTTCCCAACCATATCGCGGTCACGCAGGCGGTCAAATGCCAAGCGTCTATTCGCGAGCGAGGGCTTTTTACCGAGGGTTATCATTGGCTCGATCACTCGGCGCAGCTCCTTCGCCTTCGGCAGCGTGGTTTTAATCACCTCGTGCTGCAGCAATGAGTTTGTCATGTTACGCAACATCGCCAGCCGATGGCTACTTGTACGATTTAGCTTTCTGAGTCCATTATGGTGCCGCATGGTTTGATTCCTTTTTACCTTTATCCAGAGTGGAAGGAGGCCAGCTCTCAAGTTTCATTCCCAGCGTCAATCCGCGAGAGGCCAATACCTCTTTAATTTCATTTAGAGATTTCCTGCCAAGATTCGGCGTCTTCAGCAACTCTGTTTCTGTGCGTTGAATTAAGTCGCCAATATAGTAAATGTTTTCCGCTTTGAGACAGTTGGCGGAACGCACGGTAAGCTCAAGATCATCTACCGGTCGGAGCAATACCGGATCAATCTGTGGCAGCTTTGGCTGTTCCACCGGCATTGGTGTACCCTTGAGATCGGCAAATACCGAGAGCTGCTCCACCAGTACTTTTGCGGCGTAACGGATCGCTTCCTCCGGATCGACGACGCCGTTGGTCTCAATATCCATGATAAGCTTGTCAAGATCGGTACGCTGCTCGACGCGCGCGCTCTCGACCGCATAACTTACTCGCCGCACCGGGCTGAAGGAAGCATCCAGCAATATACTGCCGATGGCGCGGCTTTCATTCGCCAATTGCCGCACGGTTCCCGGCACATAACCACGCCCCTGTTCGACCTTTATTTGCATATCCAGCTTTCCACCCGCTGTGAGATGGGCGATAACATGGTCGGGGTTGATGATTTCCACATCATGCGAGGTTTCGATATCGCCCGCGGTTACCGTGCCTTCTCCCTTCTTCTTAAGTATCAGGATAGCGTCGGGGCGGTTGTGCAGTTTGAGTACAATACCTTTGAGGTTAAGCAGAATATCGACCACATCCTCCTGCACCCCATCTAATGCGGAATACTCGTGCACTACGCCGCTGATCTGGACTTCAGTTGGAGCAAATCCGGGCATGGAAGACAGAAGAATTCGACGTAATGCGTTGCCCAAGGTGTGCCCATAACCGCGTTCGAACGGTTCCATGGTGATCTTGGCGTGCAGCGGCGAAACGTTCTGAACGTCAATAATGCGCGGGGTAAGAAAAGTGTTACTTTGCATAGCTGATCCTTTTGCGGAAAGCCTGGGCGTTGATTACTTGGAATACAGTTCGATTACTAAAGATTCGTTTATGCTCGATGGCAGGTCGGATCGTTCCGGTTTGGTTTTAAATATACCTTTCATCGCCTTGACATCCATGTCTATCCAGTCGGGAAAGCTCCGCTGTTCGGCTGCTTCCACCGCCGCCTTGATCCGCAAATGACTTTTTGCTTTTTCAGCAACCTCTATCACGTCCCCCGGCTTGACTTGATAGGATGGAATATTGACCCTATGGCCATTGACCAGAATTCCGTTATGACGCACGATTTGGCGTGCTTCCGACCGCGATGCACCAAAGCCCATGCGGTAAGAAACGGTATCCAGCCGGCACTCCAATAACTGGAGCAAATTTTCGCCGGTAATACCACGTTGCTTGTCTGCCAATTGATAATTGTTATGAAACTGGCGTTCCAATATTCCATATATGCGGCGCAGCTTCTGCTTTTCGCGCAACTGTACGCCATAGTCAGATAGGCGCGAGCTTTTCTGACCGTGCTGACCCGGTGCATAGTTTCTGCGTTCTATCGCGCATTTGTCAGTAAAGCACTTCTCTCCCTTCAGGAATAATTTTTCGCCTTCCCGGCGGCATTGCCGACATTTGGGATCAAGATTTCTAGCCACGGTCTTACTCCTTAAATACGACGTTTCTTTGGCGGACGGCAACCGTTATGAGGTACCGGCGTCACATCTGAAATACTGGTAATTTTGAAGCCGGCTGCATTCAAAGCCCGAACTGCGGATTCACGTCCCGGTCCGGGACCCTTGATGCGCACTTCGAGATTTTTCACCCCGCATTCCTGCGCGACCTTGCTCGCCTGCTCGGCTGCCACCTGAGCGGCGAATGGTGTGCTTTTACGCGACCCCTTGAAACCTGCGCCACCCGAAGTCGCCCACGACAGAGCATTGCCCTGACGATCCGTAATCGTCACAACTGTGTTATTAAACGAAGCATGAACGTGGGCGATTCCCTCCGCCACGTTCTTCTTGACTTTTTTTCGTACCCGAGTGGCTGCTTTTACCATTATTTTATCCTTTGACCTTCTGTTCAGTTAGCTACTGAAACAGTTCCGTTATTTTCCCGCCGCTTTTCCGCTGGAGGCACGAACTGCCTTCCTTGGACCCTTCCGCGTCCTCGCATTTGTCCGCGTCCGCTGACCCCGCACCGGTAAGCCGCGCCGATGACGAAGTCCGCGATAACAGCCGAGATCCATCAGCCTCTTGATATTCATCGAGACTTCGCGCCGAAGATCACCTTCGACCGCTAACTTCGCGACTTGATCCCGAAGTTTGTCCATCTCGGCGTCGGTCACGTCTTTGATCTTGGTAGAGGCGCCAATCCCGGCCGCAGCACAAATCTCGCGCGCCCTGGTGCGGCCTATGCCATAAATAGACGTCAACGCAATCTCGGCATGCTGATGATTTGGGATATTTACTCCAGCGATACGGGCCATACGCTTTTCCTACGAAAATTTTCGATTATAACATTCATACCACGCTTATCCGCTTAACCCTGCCGCTGCTTGTGCCTCGGATCTGTGCAAATTACGCGCACGACACGATTGCGCCGAATAATCTTGCAATTGCGGCAAATCTTTTTTACTGATGCCAACACTTTCATATCTTCTCCTTCCCGCTACTTCGCGCGGAATGTAATGCGCGCTCTACTTAAATCATAGGGCGTAAGATCTACTGTAACCTTATCACCCGGCAAAATACGGATGTAATGCATCCGCATTTTGCCCGAAATATGCCCCAGCACCACGTGCCCGTTCTCCAACTTGACCCGGAACGTCGCGTTAGGCAACGTCTCCAGTATCTCGCCCTGCATTTGAATAGTTTCTTCCTTAGCCATCCTATCCTTGGGTGAACTATCTGGCCGGTAACCCGCCACCGCCCTTGAAGTTCGTTTTCTTCAAGAGACTCTCGTATTGATGCGACATGATGTAAGCCTGTACCTGCGCCATGAAGTCCATGGTTACAACCACAATAATCAGCAGTGAAGTGCCACCAAAATAAAATGGTACGTTCCACTTCAAAATCAGAAACTCAGGCAACAGGCATACGAGGGTCACATAAATGGCTCCGGCCAACGTGAGTCTTAACATGATGCGTTCGATATAGCGGGCAGTTTGGTCGCCTGGTCGAATTCCAGGTATGAACGCACCGCTTTTTTTCAGATTCTCCGCCGTCTCCTTGGGATTAAATACAAGCGCGGTATAAAAGAAACAGAAAAACACAATCATTGCCGCATACAGCATGACGTAAATCGGTTGGCCGGGCGATAACGCGCCGCTGATATCCTTCAGCCAGCTCATGGATTCGCCGCTGGAAAACCAGCCTGCCAAGGTAGCCGGGAACAGGATGATGCTGGAAGCAAAGATCGGTGGAATAACGCCGGCCATATTAAGCTTAAGTGGAAGATGAGAGCTCTGGCCACCATACACCTTTCGTCCGACCTGCCGCTTCGCGTAGTTGACCAGTATTTTTCGCTGGCCCCGCTCAACAAAGACGACAAAACCCGTAACCACCGTTGCGGCGATAAAAATTCCTAACGCCACCAGAAAATGCATCGCACCGGTCCGAACCAGCTCGAGTGTGCCACCAATCGCGCTTGGCAGACCTGCAGCAATTCCTGCAAATATAATGAGAGAAATCCCGTTGCCGATACCCCGCTCCGTGATCTGTTCGCCCAACCACATCAGGAATATTGTACCTGTAACCAACGTTATCACCGTGGTCAACAGGAACATGGGTCCAGGTTCTATTACCAACCCGGCCTGCGACTGCAATGCGATCGAAATACCATATCCCTGCACCAGCGCAAGCCCCAACGTGCCGTATCGGGTGTACTGCGTTATTTTCCTGCGCCCGGATTCGCCTTCCTTCTTGAGAGCCTCCAGATACGGGAATGCGACGGTACCCAATTGCATAATGATGGACGCCGAAATATACGGCATGATACCGAGCGCGAAGATCGAAAAACGCGAAAGCGCACCCCCGGAAAACATATTGAACATCCCAAGAATGCCGCCTTGCTGAGACTCAAACAAGTCTTTCAACACCACCGGATCAATACCGGGTACCGGAACATGCGCACCGATGCGATAGACAATCAACGCGAACAGCAAAAACCATAACCGACGTTTCAAGTCTCCAAGCTTCCCGGAGAGCCCCCGTAGGGAATCGCTAGCGGCCAATCTATCTCCTTTTGAGCTTATTCAACGCTGCCGCCGGCTGCTTCAATAGCCGCCTTGGCACCCTTCGTTACCGCAACGCCCTGTAACCTGACCGCGCGTTCGATCCCCCCGGAAAGTATCACTTTGACGGTTACGGCAGAATTCGGGATGATTCCTGCCTGCTTTAATGTCAGAACATCGATCGTTTCTTCCGATAACCGGCTCAACGCTGACAATCGCACTTCCACACCGCCCTTACGGGTAAGCGAAACAAAACCCCGCTTCGGCAATCGGCGCTGCAGGGGCATCTGCCCCCCCTCGAACCCAACTTTATGAAAACCGCCGGCGCGGGATTTTTGTCCCTTATGACCCCGCCCGGCCGTCTTGCCGAGACCGGAGCCGATTCCACGCCCCACGCGTCTTCTCGCGTGCTTTGCACCCGCGGGGGGTTTAATAGTATTCAGCTGCATCTATGCCTCACTTTTTACGAGGTAATAAACATGATTGATCATCCCTCGCACCGCTGGCGTATCTTCCAGTTCCACGCTGCTGTTGATTCCGCGAAGCCCCAATCCCCGCACCGTCGCCCGATGCGATCGTTTCGCGCCAATAAGGCTTTTGATCAAGGTCACCTTGATCCTTTTTCCGTTATCGTTCATTTCGCCAACCCAAGGATATCTTCAACGCTCTTGCCCCGCTTTGCCGCAATTTCAGCCGGGGTGTTCATTTCCTTCAAACCGTTCAGAGTTGCACGCACAACATTATACGGATTCGTTGAACCGATACACTTCGCAAGAATGTTATGCACGCCCATCACCTCAAATATCGCTCGCATCGGGCCGCCGGCGATGATGCCGGTACCTTCGGAGGCAGGCTGCATATACACCGTAGCGGCGCCATGCCTGCCAATCACCGGATGATGCAACGTTCCATTCTTGAGGCTGACCTTGATCATCTTGCGCCGCGCTTCGTCCATCGCTTTTTGCACCGCTACGGGCACTTCACGGGATTTTCCTTTGCCCATGCCCACGCCGCCATCGCCGTTCCCAACCACGGTCAAGGCCGCGAATCCAAGTATGCGCCCCCCTTTTACCACCTTGGTGACGCGGTTGATGGCAACCATTTTTTCCTTGAGTCCATCACCACGATCATCGCCTTGGGGCACCTTCCCCTGCATTCGTCCCTGCATCTTAGCCATTATCTTTCCTCATTTAGAATTTGAGGCCATGTTCACGTGCCGCCTCGGCCAATGCCTTCACGCGCCCGTGATATTTGAAACCCGAACGGTCGAATGCTACCGACTCGATGCCCAGGCTTTTGGCCTTTTCCGCGACCCGCTTGCCGACTGCAGCCGCCGCGCCCACGGTGCCTCCGTTGGGTAATTCCTTGCGCAGATCCGGCTCCAAAGTTGATGCACTCGTTAGCACCTTGCCGCCAGCACCGTCTATCAGTTGTGCGTAAATGTGGCAGTTGCTACGATGCACCGCTAAACGCACCACTTTCAACTCGGCGATTTTGGCACGGGTTTGGCGAGCTCGGCGCAAACGGGATTTTGTTGATTTCAGCATATGTACCCCGATTATTTCTTCTTGGTTTCCTTCAACACAATCTTCTCGTCTGCATAACGCACGCCTTTACCCTTATAAGGCTCAGGTTTGCGATAAGCGCGTACGTCTGCAGCGACCTGCCCCACCTGTTGCTTGTCTATCCCCTTGATGATGATCTCGGTTTGAGTCGGCGTTTCAACTTTTACGCCTTCCGGCATCTTGTGAGCAACAGGATGAGAGAATCCTAACGTCAGGTTAAGAATATCGCCCGCTGCCTGCGCGCGATAACCGACTCCTACCAGAGTCAATTTTTTTTCGAAACCGCTGGTGACACCTTTAACCATATTTGCCAGCAGGGCGCGCATCGTACCAGACATCGCATTTGCCTGCTTTGAACCGTTCGACGGGTTTATCAATAAACTATCACCCTCCCGTTCGACACGAATGTCCGAAACAAGAGTGCGGTGCAAGGTGCCCAGCGGACCTTTGACTGATACCTCGTTCATTGACAGCGCTACTTCGACATTCGCCGGCACCGCCACGGGATTTTTACCTACTCGAGACATTTTTTTTCCTTAGGCCACTATACATAACACTTCACCGCCCACCCCACTGGCGCGTGCCTTACGTTCAGTCATTACCCCTTTGGAGGTTGAAACTATCGCCACACCTAGACCGTTCATAACGTTCGGAAGCTTGTCGCTGGCTTTGTAAATTCTCAAACCCGGGCGGCTTACACGCTCGATTTTCTCGATTACCGGACGTCCCGCGTAATATTTAAGACTGATGTCCAGTACCGGCTTTCCGTTCGATTGGTGAACAACAAAATCTTCAACATAACCTTCATCCTTCAATACTTGAGCGATAGCTGCTTTAAGCTTCGAAGCAGGCATCGCAACGGATGTTTTTTCTGAAAGCTGCGCATTACGAATACGCGTCAACATATCCGCGATAGGGTCACTCATACTCATCTAAGGGTACCTCTGGAAATCCAAATTCCGGAACAGGTCAACAAGCCATTTCCGAGAACACTTACGTTAACCATACTGGACCTGCTCTCTCAAGTAACATTGAGCATCGTTTGTCCGCGCCAATTCAAACGCCCGATGAAAACATGAGGTGGCGTTCACCAGCTCGCCTTGATCATGCCCGGAATTTCACCGCTCATGGCGATGTCGCGCAGCTTGCCACGGCCGAGCCCAAATTTGCTGTAGACACCGCGGGGTCTGCCCGTCAATGCACAGCGGTTACGGAGCCGGACCGGACTTGAATTCCTCGGCAGCATCTGCAACTTGATCCTGGCCGACTGCCTATCTTCATCGCCTAGATTGGCGTCATTGATGATTGCCATCAATTCAGCACGCCGCGCCGCATATTTCTTGACCGTTTCGCGGCGCTTAAGATCGCGGTTGATTACAGCTACTTTCGCCATACTATTCTCAATTTTTAAATGGAAATTTAAATGCTGCGAGCAATGCCTTAGCCTCCGCATCCGTTTTGGCCGTGGTCGTAATCGTAATATTCATTCCGCGCAGCGCATCGATCTTGTCATACTCTATTTCCGGGAAAATAATCTGCTCCTTTATACCCATATTATAATTTCCCCGTCCGTCGAAAGCCTTGCCGGAAATACCGCGAAAATCCCGAATACGCGGGATCGCCACGTTAACCAACCTATCCAGGAACTCGTACATGCGTATGCTGCGCAACGTCACCATGCAGCCTACGGGATAACCGTCCCGTACCTTGAATGTGGCAATCGATTTTTTTGCCTTGGTTACGACTGGCTTTTGTCCTGCTATCTTCTGCATGTCGCCGACAGCATGGTCCATGATCTTTTTATCCGCCACCGCTTCGCCTACACCCATATTCAGGGTGATTTTGCTGATACGAGGCACTTCCATAACAGACTTGTAGCCGAATTGCTCGACCAACTGAGTCACAACGGTATTGCGATAGTACTCTTGTAAACGAGCCATATGTCTTCCCTTCTCAGGCGTCGAGCAGCTCGCCGTTCGATTTGAAATAACGGACTTTGCCCTTGCCTTCCACAATTTTGAATCCTACCCGGTCGGCTTTCTGCGTGGCCGGATTGTAGATTGCTATATTTGAAACTTGCAAGGGCATCTCCATCTCGACGATTCCACCGGTTGTACCTTTATTCGGATTGGGCCGCTGATGCTTCTTGACCTTATTAGCGCCCTCGACGACCACCAAGGCGTCATCGACCATGCGCAACACGGTTCCCCGTTTACCTTTATCCTTGCCGGTGATGACAATCACATCATCGCCCTTCTTTATTTTTCGCATACTGACTCTCCTGGCGCGCGCGCTTACAAAACCTCTGGCGCAAGCGAAACAATTTTCATGAAGCGTGCATTGCGTAATTCACGTGTTACCGGTCCGAAAATACGCGTACCAATGGGCTCCAGCTTCGCATTCAGCAGTACTGCGGCATTGTTATCAAACCTGATCATGGAGCCATCGGCACGGCGAACCCCTTTCGCGGTGCGAACCACCACCGCGTTATAAACCTCGCCTTTTTTCACACGTCCCCGTGGGGCCACATCCTTTACGCTGACCTTGATAACATCGCCAATGCCGGCATAACGCCGCTTCGAGCCACCCAATACCTTTATGCACATGATTGAACGTGCGCCCGTGTTGTCGGCTACTTGGAGGATAGATTGCATTTGAATCATTATTTACTCACTCTCTCCAACTTTTCCAGCCCGGACCGCGACATGGATAGTATTGGAACCCGTTTGGGTTGTGGTGCAGCAGGAACTAACCGGCTGCAGGAAAATTAAAGGCTGAAAACAAAAAGGCGAAATTATAGAGCAATTCGACCATAAAAACAAGGCAGAGAATTTTTTGCCTGTTTTTCCCGCTGATCAGCCTAGCTGCTCAGCTTTCTCCAGAGCCTGGACCACTCGCCAAGCCTTCGTTTTCGAATAAGGCCGGCACTCCTCGATCGTTACGGTATCGCCTGTATGGAACTCATTATTTTCGTCATGGACGTGATACTTTTTAGAGCGAACGACAATTTTTCCATAGAGCGGATGTTTCACCTTGCGTTCGATCAGAACGGTGATCGTCTTGTCCATTTTATCGCTTACCACTTTGCCGCTTAGGATACGGTTTAGACTGGATTCGCTCATGACTGTTTCACCTTCTCGCCGAGAATAGTTTTGGCGCGCGCAATATCGCGGCGGATGTTCCGTAATTGAGCTGTGTTACCTAGCTGCTGGGTCGCATGCTGCATGCGCAGACCAAATTTTGCCTTCACGAGCTCCAATACCTCGGATTGCAGTTCCGCGATATTCTTAGTCCTTAATTCCTTCGCCTTCGATTTCATAATTACGCGCCTACTTGTCGGATAACAAACGTAGTCTGGATCGGCAGTTTGGCGGCGGCGAGCCGAAACGCCTGTCTCGCCAGCACCTCATCAACACCGTCCATTTCGTACAACATCTTTCCTGGCTGGATTTCAGCCACAAAGTATTCCGGGTTACCCTTTCCGTTACCCATCCGCACCTCAGCCGGCTTATGGGAAATCGGCTTATCGGGGAATATACGAATCCAGATACGTCCTCCGCGTTTTATATGCCGCGTCATGGCGCGCCTGGCAGCCTCAATCTGTCTCGCTGTCAAGCGACCGCGACCCACCGCCTTAAGCCCGTATTCACCAAAACTGACCTTGGCCCCGCGCGTCGCAACCCCCTTGTTGCGGCCTTTTTGTTGCTTACGGTATTTAGTTCTAGCTGGTTGCTGCATCGTTCGCTCCTGGCGTCACTATCTTTTTGACTGCTGGCTTGCCCGCGGCGTCTTCAACCCCGGCCTCGGTCTTGCGCGGCGCTTTTCTTTCGCCGGGTTTCACGTCGCCCCTGGAATCAGTCTTTATCGCGGGCTTGCGTGCCGGGCGTTTGGCTTCCGGTTCTCCCGCCGCGGGTTGCATCTGCGGAGATACACCCGGCTGGTCGCCTCGACCGATCACCTCGCCCTTGAAGACCCACACCTTAATACCGATTACCCCATAAGTCGTCTTCGCCTCGGAAACGCCGTAATCGAGGTCAGCACGCAACGTATGGAGTGGCACGCGGCCTTCCCGGTACCATTCGGTACGAGCAATTTCAATACCGTTCAACCGACCCGAGCTCATGATCTTGATCCCCTGAGCGCCCAGACGCATGGCGTTCTGCATCGCACGCTTCATCGCGCGACGGAACATGATGCGCTTCTCCAGCTGCTGCGCAATATTGTCGGCGATCAGTTGCGCATCAATTTCCGGTTTGCGGATTTCTTCAATATTTACATGTACCGGAACACCCATGAGTTTCTGCAACGCGCCACGCAGAACCTCAATATCTTCACCTTTTTTTCCTATTACCACCCCGGGCCGGGAACTATAAATCGTGATGCGCGCATTCTTGGATGGCCTTTCGATGATTACCCGGCCGACGGACGCATGCGCCAATTTCTTTTTCAGATATCCCCGAACCTTGATATCCTCGTTCAGCATTCCAGGAAAATTTTTGCTATTGGCATACCATTTCGATGACCAGTTTTTTAATACTGAAAGTCGAAAACCCGTCGGATTTATTTTTTGTCCCATATATTGCTACGCCCTTTACTTTTTCTTGCCGGCTTTGTCGCCAACGGTAAGATGAATGTGGCAGGTCGGCTTGACAATCCGATTACCCCGTCCCTTGGCCCGGGCACTGGTACGCATCATGGACGTTCCCCTGTCCACATATATCGTCGATACCTTCAATTCGTCTATGTCCGCCCCATCATTATGTTCTGCATTCGCAATGGCTGATTCAAGCAATTTGCGAATAATGACGGCTGCTTTCTTGGGACTGAATGCGAGCAGATTCAGCGCTCGATCGACAGGTAACCCGCGAATTTGATCGGCTACCAGGCGGCCTTTTTGCTCCGATAATCGGACTCCGCGCAATATAGCTGTTGTTTGCATATTCGATATTCCTATTTCCTCGACCCAGCCACAGCCTTCCTGTCGCCTGAGTGCCCCTTGAAAGTACGAGTGTGGGAAAATTCCCCAAGCTTGTGCCCTACCATGTTCTCGGTAACATAGACAGGAATATGCTGTTTCCCGTTATGAACGGCGATCGTCAGACCGATAAAATCCGGCAGCACCGTTGAGCGACGCGACCATGTCTTAATCGGGCGCTTGTCGTTTGTCGCCCGCGCGGCCTCCACCTTGGCAATAAGGTGCAAGTCAACAAATGGGCCTTTTTTAATAGAACGTGGCATGATTCATCATCCTTTATTTGAATAACGACGCCGCACGATCATCCCATCCGTACGTTTGTTGGCCCGGGTGCGGAAACCCTTGGCGGGCGTTCCCCATGGACTCACCGGATGACGTCCCGCTGCGGTTTTGCCTTCTCCTCCACCATGCGGATGATCTATTGGATTCATGACGACACCGCGAACGGTTGGCCTGATACCGCGCCAACGCTGTGCACCGGCTTTACCGATTGACCGCAAGTTATGCTCCTCGTTTCCGACCTCGCCTATCGTGGCTCGGCAGTTCACATGTACTTTCCGGATCTCGCCGGAACGCAGGCGCAACTGCGCGTAATCACCTTCCCTTGCAAGTAGCTGTACCGACGTGCCAGCAGAACGGGCAAGTTGCGCACCTTTCCCGGGCATCATTTCCACACAATGGATCGTGCTGCCTACAGGGATGTTGCGCAGGGGCAACGCATTTCCATTCTTGATCGGCGCATCCGCACCACTCATCAACTGGGCTCCGGTGCTCACGCCATTGGGGGCGATGATGTAGCGCCGCTCTCCATCGGCGTAGCAAAGCAGTGCCAGATGCGCGCTTCGATTCGGGTCGTATTCCAGTCGCTCGACCTTGGCAACGACACCATCTTTGTTCCGCCGGAAATCGACCATACGATAGTGCTGTTTATGACCGCCTCCCATGTGACGAGTCGTAATTATCCCTCTATTGTTGCGCCCGGCCGAGTGGTTCTGTTTTTCGATCAGCTTGGCGTACGGCGCGCCCTTGTGCAAATCGCGACTGACGACTTTGACAACCGCGCGACGACCGGGAGAAGTTGGTTTGACTTTAACCAGTGCCATTACTTGACTTCTCCTTGTGCGATATCAGAAAAATTGATTTCCTGACCAGACTGAATGCTGACATAAGCCTTCTTCCAATTACTGCGACGTCCGATGAAACGGCCAAAACGCTTTTTCTTTCCCTTGACGTTGGCAATCTGCACACTTTTTACTTCGATGTTTTGGGGTTTCCACATTAACTCGACAGCCGCTTTGATCTCGGACTTGGTTGCATCCTGAGCGACACGAAATATAACGTGATTATGTTTCTCCGCTATATAAGTGGCCTTTTCCGATACCTGCGGCGCCAGTATCACCTGCATCAGACGTTCTGCGTTGAAAGTTTGCGCACTCATACCAGCATCTCCTCCATTTTCGTCAACGCGCCCCGCGTGACCAGCACCTTCTCAAAGCGCATAAGACTAACCGGATCGGCATGACCCGCTTCTACTACCTTTACCAGCGGCAGATTACGCGATGACAGGTAGAGGTTCTCATCCACCTCATCGGTGATAATCATCACCTCAGCAAGTCCCATATCTTTCAGTTTCTGTGCCAGCACCTTGGTCTTCGGGCCATCCACGTTGAAATTTTCCACCACCGAGAGGCGGTCTTCGCGAACAAGCTGGGACAGGATAGCGCCGATACCGGCCCTGTACATCTTCCGATTGACCTTGTGACTGAAATTTTCTTCCGGGCTATTTGGAAAGGTTTTGCCACCCCCCCGCCACAATGGGCTGGATGCCATCCCCGCGCGCGCGCGGCCCGTGCCCTTTTGTCGCCAGGGTTTGTGAGTCGTTTTAGCGACATCCGAGCGCCCCTTCTGAGCGCGATTCGCACTGCGCGCATTGGCGAGGTACGCTGTTACCACCTGATGCACAAGCGCTTCGTTATATTCGCGTGCAAACAACGCATCCGCGGCGGGTATGCTTGCGGCTGACTGACCTTTGTCGTCGATTAGCTTAAGTTCCATTATGCCCCCGCCTTTTTACCGCCTTTTGCCGCTGTCTTGGCGTTGTTTCCGGCTGCAGAATTTGCACTCCTGCTGGTTTTGACGCTCGGCTGTACCACCACGTCACCACCTTTCGACCCCGGGATCGCACCTCTAATCAGTAACAGACCACGCTCCGTATCGATGCGTAGCACTTCCAAATTCTGCGTCGTACGCCGCACGTTCCCCAAATGCCCGGACATGCGCTTGCCGGGGAACACGCGACCCGGGTCCTGCGCCATACCGATGGAACCTGGTACATTATGCGATTTGGAATTACCGTGACTCGCCCGGTTGGAGGAAAATCCGTGGCGTTTTATGACTCCGGCGTAGCCTTTGCCGATCGAGGTGCCAGTCACGTCCACTTTCTGTCCGACCTGAAAAAGATCCAGGCCAACGACCACCCCCGGTTTGAGGCTGTCGAGCGCTTCCTCGGTTACGCGAAACTCTTTTAGTACATGACCGGCTTCTACCGCCGCCTTGGCGAAATGTCCGGCTGAGGGCTTGTTAACGCGAATGGCGCGACGCTTTCCAAACGTAACCTGTACGGCCGAATATCCGTCCTTGCCTGGCGTTTTGATTTGCGTGACACGATTGTTCGATACATCAAGCACCGTTACCGGTTGACTATCGCCGTCATCGGTAAAAATACGGGTCATGCCGACCTTTCGGCCGACGAGTCCTAAACTCATTTTAGTTACCCTTATGAAAAGGCGCCGATTACAATTGACCGGCAGTTCGCTCTGTTTTTTTGATCAGGAAAACCGGCGTCATCCGTCACAACACGCACAACGAGGCTTCGCTGCACGGCCTACAATTTTATTTCCACATCCACGCCAGCGGGGAGGTCGAGCTTCATCAGCGCGTCCACCGTCTTATCGGTGGGATCCATGATGTCCATCAGCCGCAAATGGGTCCGAATCTCGAATTGATCTCGTGAGGTTTTATTAACATGCGGCGAGCGCAGTACATCGAAACGCTCGATACGCGTCGGCAATGGTACGGGACCCTTCACAACAGCACCCGTACGTTTGGCGGTTTCAACGATTTCCATGGCCGATTTGTCTATCAACCTATAATCAAACGCCTTAAGGCGAATACGAATTTTCTGGCTTTGCATAATCAAACCTCAGGTTGAGGATTTGGATTTCGAATTGATGATCTGATGCCGTTGGCAAAAAACCCTAAATCCTATCCTGGATCCTGTTTTTATTCAATAACCTTTGCCACGACGCCGGCGCCGACTGTTCTTCCACCCTCGCGGATGGCAAAACGCAGCCCTTCTTCCATCGCAATCGGGGCAATCAGGTTCACCGTCACCGAAACATTGTCTCCCGGCATCACCATCTCAGTCCCTGCCGGCAGTTCAATCGCACCTGTCACGTCAGTGGTGCGAAAGTAGAATTGCGGCCGGTAACCCTGGAAAAACGGGGTGTGCCGCCCACCTTCTTCTTTGCTTAGAACGTAAATCTCCGCGCTGAACTTCGTGTGCGGGGTAATGCTCCCCGGCTTGGCCAGAACCTGTCCGCGCTCGACTTCCTCGCGCTTGGTGCCGCGCAGCAACACCCCAACGTTGTCGCCAGCCTGCCCCTGATCCAGCAGCTTCCGAAACATTTCAACCCCGGTGCACACGGTCTTGATCGTAGGCCTCAGTCCCACGATCTCGATTTCTTCCCCAACCTTGACTACACCCCGCTCAACCCGACCAGTCACGACCGTGCCACGCCCGGATATGGAAAATACGTCTTCCACCGGCATCAGGAAGGTACCATCCACCGCGCGTACCGGCTCCGGTATGTAACTGTCCAGCGCATCCGCCAGCTTGAATATGGACGGCTCGCCTATGTCGCTCTGGTCGCCTTCCAGCGCCTTCAGCGCAGAACCAATCACAATCGGAGTGTCATCCCCGGGAAAGTTGTATTTGGACAGCAGTTCGCGAACTTCCATCTCCACCAGCTCTAGCAGCTCGGCATCGTCAACCATGTCCGCTTTGTTCATGTACACCACGATGTAGGGAACCCCAACCTGGCGCGCAAGCAATATGTGCTCCCGGGTCTGCGGCATCGGCCCATCCGCAGCTGATACCACCAGAATCGCCCCGTCCATCTGCGCTGCACCAGTAATCATGTTCTTTACATAGTCGGCGTGCCCAGGACAGTCAACGTGCGCGTAATGCCGTGCAGTGGTCTCATACTCAACGTGCGCCGTGTTGATCGTGATCCCGCGCGCCTTCTCTTCCGGAGCCGAGTCAATCTGCGCGTAACTCTTCGCTTCGCCTCCAAATTTCTTCGCCAATACCATCGTGATCGCCGCCGTCAATGTGGTCTTGCCATGATCCACATGCCCAATCGTCCCAACGTTCACGTGCGGCTTCGTCCGCTCAAATTTACTCTTTGCCATGATGGTCCTTTACTTGATGACGATTACTTTTTGTTGATGATTGCTTCCGCTACGTTTTTTGGTGCTTCGGAATAATGCTTGAATTCCATGGTATATGTCGCACGCCCCTGGGTTGCGGAACGTAACGAGGTTGCATAACCAAACATTTCCGCCAGCGGAACTTCCGCCCGTATCACTTTGAGTCCCGGCAGGTCGTCCATGCCCTGGATCATGCCGCGACGTGAAGAGAGATCCCCTACGACATTGCCCATGAAGTCAGCCGGAGTTTCCACCTCCACCGCCATCATCGGCTCCAACAGAACCGGAGTGGCCTTGCGCATGCCGTCCTTGAATGCGATTGAGGCTGCCATCTTGAATGCGTTCTCGTTAGAGTCGACATCATGGTAAGAACCGTCGAACAGGGTCACCTTGACGTCAACCACGGGGAAGCCCGCCAGTACACCGTTAGGGAGGGTCTCGTTCAAACCCTTCTCCACGGCGGGGATATATTCGCGCGGGACAGTTCCGCCTTTAATCGCGTCCACAAACTGAAAACCCTTTCCGGCTTCGTTCGGCTCCATCTTGATCCAAACATGCCCATACTGTCCTCGACCGCCGGATTGCTTGATGAACTTGCCCTCAACCTCGACCGGCTTCTTGATTGCCTCGCGATAGGCCACCTGGGGAGCGCCGACATTGGCTTCCACGCCAAATTCCCGCTTCATCCGGTCAACGATAATTTCAAGATGAAGTTCGCCCATACCGGAAATAATGGTTTGTCCAGACTCCTCGTCTGTACGTACACGAAAGGAAGGATCCTCCTGGGCCAGGCGATTAAGCGCGATGCCCATTTTTTCCTGATCTGCCTTGGTCTTCGGCTCCACCGCGACGTGAATAACGGGCTCCGGGAAAATCATGCGTTCCAGGGTGATAACATCACTTGGATCACACAACGTGTCGCCCGTGACGGCCTCTTTCAGCCCGACCGCAGCGGCAATGTCACCCGCGCGGACTTCCTTGATTTCTTCACGTTGATTTGCGTGCATCTGCAGCAAGCGGCCAATCCGTTCTTTCCGCCCCTTGACAGGGTTGTAGACGGTGTCACCCGACGTCACGACTCCGGAGTAAACGCGGAAAAAGATCAGCTGGCCAACATAGGGATCCGTGGCAATCTTGAATGCCAACCCCGCGAAAGGCTCCTCGTCGTTCGCATGGCGCTCGTCAGGCTCACCGTTCTCCTTTTCGCCATTGATCGCCTTAATGTCCACAGGAGAGGGCAAATAATCGAGCACGCCATCCAGCATCGCCTGGACGCCTTTATTCTTGAATGCAGACCCGCAAAGCATGGGAACGATTTCGTTAGCAAGTGTACGGATGCGCAAACCCTTCTTGATATCGGCGACTGATAAATCACCTTCTTCAAGGTATTTGTCCATCAGCTCTTCGTTGGCCTCGGCCGCTGTCTCGACCATTTTCTCGCGCCAGGATTTTGCGCTGTCGGCCAAGTCCGCAGGTATGTCGCGCTCCTCGAATCTCATCCCCTGACTGGCATCATCCCAATAGATGGCCCTCATCTTGACCAGATCCACTACGCCCTCAAACTTGTCTTCCGCACCAATCGGTAATTGGATGGGCACTGGATGAGCTTTCAGGCGACTTTGAATCTGCTCGTAGACGCGCATGAAATTGGCGCCCGCCCGGTCCATCTTGTTGACAAAAGCAAGACGCGGAACTTTGTATTTGTTCGCCTGGCGCCATACGGTTTCGGTTTGAGGCTGCACCCCGCCAACCGCACAGAATACGGTACAAGCCCCGTCCAGAACCCGCAGTGAGCGCTCGACCTCGATGGTAAAGTCAACGTGGCCGGGGGTATCAATAATGTTGATGCGATGATCGGGATAGTTATTTTCCATCCCTTTCCAAAAACATGTCGTCGCAGCAGAAGTAATCGTAATACCGCGCTCCTGCTCTTGCTCCATCCAGTCCATGGTCGCCGCACCGTCATGGACTTCGCCAAGCTTATGCGAAACGCCGGTATAGAACAGGATGCGTTCGGTGGTCGTGGTTTTTCCGGCGTCTATATGCGCCATCACGCCGATATTCCGATAACGTTCGATAGGTGTTTTTCGTGCCACAGTCGTTAAACCTTAAAATTTGACCTGTCCGGCCCGGTAAGGGCGGGACGCGGATAGATACGACTCTTCAGTTCGGACGAATAGTCCCAAAGCCGTAATAGCGAACCCCCATGGTTGCTATCAGAACCGATAATGCGCGAACGCCTTATTGGCCTCCGCCATACGATGCACTTCCTCACGCTTCTTTACTGCGCCCCCGCGGCCTTCTGCCGCCTCCGCCAATTCGCCTGCCAGACGCGCACCCATCGATTTTTCAGATCTTTTGCGCGCCGCATCGCGGAGCCAGCGCATCGCCAGTGCATTCCGGCAAATCGACCGCACCTCCACCGGAACCTGGTAGTTGGCCCCGCCCACACGTCGGCTTTTTACTTCGACCATGGGACGCACGTTGGACAGCGCCTGCGTAAACACGTCTACCGGATCCTTACCCGTCTTCTTCTGAATCTGCGTCATGGCACCATAGATGATCCGTTCGGCTACTGACTTCTTGCCACGTGTCATCAGTACATTGACGAATTTCGCCACCTCGGTGTTATGGTATTTCGGGTCCGGCAATATTTCGCGTTTTGGGACTTCTCTCCGTCTTGGCATTCTCTGACCTTGGCGTAATTATTTAGCTTAAGTAACAAACATTTGGGTAGATCTTGGTCGGCATCGTGGCGCTTAACTGCGCTCAGCCCTATTTGGGCCTTTTTGCACCGTACTTGGAACGGGCCTGCTTGCGATCTTTTACCCCGGCGGTATCCAGACTACCGCGGACCGTATGATAGCGGACACCCGGCAGATCTTTTACCCGACCGCCGCGGATGAGCACTACGGAGTGCTCCTGGAGGTTATGACCTTCCCCGCCAATATAACTGGATACCTCAAAACCATTCGTCAGGCGCACGCGCGCGACTTTTCGCAAAGCTGAGTTCGGTTTCTTTGGCGTAGTGGTATAGACACGGGTGCAAACCCCCCGCTTCTGCGGACTGTTCCCCAGCGCCGGAACCTTGCTCTTTACTCGCTTTGCCGCGCGCGGCTTACGAACTAACTGACTGATTGTCGGCATCTTATTTCCTAAAAAACAGGGATGCGATAAAGCATCCCACTGGCAACGTGAATATCTGGATATTCGCTGCACCCTCCTTATATTATTTAAAGAGGGCGAGCTGAAAAACAGCGAATTTTAGGGGGTTCTATCGATTGTGTCAAGCCAAGTCGTGCCTTCAGGCAGCGCTACGATCTGATTCCGTTGAAGGAACAGCCTCGACGCGACCCAGCGCAACCCATCGCGGCTACCGCGCTCCGTCCTTGCCAGCGGGGACGAATAACGCTTATGTGACGGTGGAGACGCGCCCCTCGCGGCGCTTCGAGGTCAGGGCGTGGTTACCGAGCTTCTTCAACACCTCCCAAGCCGGGCCAGGAAACTTGTGGAGTTTTATCATCACATCCTCAAGCGCATCCAGGAACCAATCCACGTCGGATTCACTTATATTCAGGGGTGGAAGTATTTTCACGATTGGCATGGCGTGGCCCGCCACCTGCGTAAGGATATGGTGATCGTCAAGAAGCGGGAGAACAATTGCCTGCGCGAACAGATTTTCATCCATCTTGTTGACCATTGCCCAGGCTGCTCTCAGCGTCATCGACTCAGGCTGGCCAAATTCGATTGCAATCATCAGACCACGCTGGCGAACCCCCTTGAGGAATTCGAAGCGTGGCACCATCGCCTCGATACCCTTGCGGAAACGGGTGCCGAGTTCAATAGCGCGCTCAGGCAGTTTCTCGTCATCGAGCACGCTAAGGGACGCTAGTCCGGCAGCCATGGCCATGTTACCCATTCCAAAGGTTGAGGCATGAACGATCGCGCGGTGCATGCTATCGTAAACGCTGTCATAGACCGCGCGCCGCGTGATTGTCGCGCCAACAGGAATATAGCCACCCGAAAGTGCCTTCGACAGGCAAATAACATCAGGTCGAAAGCCTTCGATCCATTGGCTAGCCAGGAAACGCCCCGTGCGCCCCATTCCCGATTGAACCTCGTCGCAGACCATTAACGTGCCATACTTTCGGCACAATTCCTGCGCGCCTAGGAGATATTCTGCACTGGCGATATTTACGCCTTTACCCTGGATAGGCTCAAAAACAAAGGCGGCTACATCGCCCAGTTTCAGGCGCGCCTCCAGGCCATCCAGGTCGCCGAGCTTCACTTCTGAGCTGCCGGGGAGCATGGGCTCGAATCCCCGGCGAAAACTGGCTTCTCCATTCAGCGACAAAGAGCCCATGGTGAGGCCATGGAAGGCTTTGGCGAGATGTGCAGTGGAAGGTCGGCCGGTATACGCACGGGCAAACTTGATTGCAGCCTCGATAGCTTCGGTACCGGAATTACTGAAGTAAACAGTATCCAGGCCGGGCGTCATGCGCTTGACTAATTCACGAGCCAGCGCCGCCGCGAGGGGGGGTGCGTCGAAACCTACCCACCCAGGAAAATCGGAGTCCAGGACTTGCTGCAATGCCCCGCGAATAGCGGGATGACGGCGTCCGAAATTGAATACACCCCAGTTGGTAAGAAAATCCAGGTAACGGGTGCCAGTATCGTCCCAAAGATAGGGGCCTTCGCCTCGAACCCAGGTGCGATTGAAACCGAGCATCCGCAAAACCTTGACGAACACCGGATTGACGTGGTCCTCGTAGAGCTCGAAGTTCTTGCCACGAGTCTCGGCAATGATGGCGTTGATATCAATTGGCATAATTCAGATTTTCCCGATGGGTGCTTCAGACCGCATAGCCACTGTTGCGTGTTTCCCCCGCATCTTCCTCACCAACAACGGCCGTTTCGCCGGCGTTCAACAGCAACCTCTGTTTTTTCCGGGTAGTGTGGAAAGTCAGGCCGGTCCCCGCGGGGATAAGCCGTCCGACAATAACATTTTCTTTGAGTCCACGCAGATCATCCTTCTTGCCCATAATCGCTGCTTCGGTCAATACACGGGTGGTTTCCTGGAACGAAGCGGCGGAAATGAAGGAATCCGTCGACAGCGATGCTTTTGTAATACCCAACAACATGAACTCATAGGTCGCGGGGATTTTGTCCTCGGCCAGTACCAGTTCGTTTTCAGCCAGCAAGTCAGCGCGCTCCACCTGCTCACCCGGAATAAACCGCGTGTGGCCCGGGTCGACGATTTGGACACGGCGTAGCATCTGCCGCACGATTACCTCTATGTGCTTGTCATTGATCTTGACACCTTGGAGGCGGTACACATCCTGGACCTCGTCAGTTATGTAGCGTGCAAGCGCCTCCACTCCCAACAAACGTAGAATATCGTGTGGATCGGCCGGCCCATCGACGATGCTCTCACCCTTGTTGACGACTTGGCCGTCATGTGCCGTGACGTGCTTGTCCTTTGGAATAAGATATTCATGCGAAACGCCATCCAGATCGGTAATCACCAATCGTTGCTTACCTTTGGTATCCTTGCCGAACGACACGATACCGGTAACCTCGGCCAGCACACCCGCGTCCTTGGGAGAGCGGGCTTCAAACAATTCAGCAACACGAGGCAACCCACCGGTAATGTCACGTGTTTTCGAAGTCTCCTGAGGAATCCGCGCCAGTACTTCCCCAACGCTCACCTGCTGTCCATCCCTAACGGTAATAATGGAACCAACCTGGAAGGTGATATTGACGGGCAGATTGCTACCTGCGAGGCGCACTTCCTTACCCTCGTCATCCAGCAGTTTTACCAGAGGGCGCAAGCCCTTCGTTTGCGCCACGCCACGCCTTTTTGGATCGATTACGACCAGCGTGGACAAACCGGTTACCTCATCAATTTGCTTCGCTACCGTTACGCCTTCTTCCACGTTTTCGAAGCGTACCCTGCCGGCATATTCTGTGATGATGGGGCGAGTATGTGGATCCCAGGTGGCCAGGATCTGACCTGCCTTGACGACTTCACCATCACGTATCAGTAGCGTGGCTCCGTACGGCGCTTTATGACGTTCGCGCTCGCGGCCGTTATCGTCGTGTATCACGACTTCACCGCTGCGGGAGATGGCGACGAGTTCGCTTCGCGCATTGGTTACGTAGCGCATGGTCGCCGAATAATGCACGATACCATTGGACTTGCTTTCAACCTGGCTTGCCACCGCCGTTCTGGAGGCCGCGCCACCAATATGGAACGTGCGCATCGTTAGCTGTGTTCCTGGCTCACCAATGGACTGAGCGGCGATCACGCCCACGGCTTCGCCTACGTTTACCGGCGTACCGCGTCCCAGGTCACGCCCGTAGCACTTGGCGCACAGACCATAACGCGTTTCACAGGTGAGCGGCGTACGCACTTTTACTTCGTCTATTCCTAGCGCTTCAATGGAATCGACGGCGTATTCGTCAAGCAGAGCTCCAGCCTCATAGATAACCTCCTGATGCTCCGGATTAACGATATCACTCGCCACTACGCGTCCAAGTATGCGTTCGCGCAGCGCCTCAATCACCTCTCCGCCTTCAATCAGGGCCTTCATTAGCACGCCATTACTCGTACCGCAATCATCCTGGGTCACCACCAGATCCTGGGTCACATCGACCAAACGGCGCGTCAGATAGCCGGAATTGGCAGTTTTTAATGCTGTATCCGCCAGACCCTTCCGCGCTCCGTGGGTGGAGATAAAGTACTGCAGCACGTTCAACCCCTCGCGAAAATTTGCCGTGATAGGGGTTTCGATGATAGATCCATCCGGCTTTGCCATCAGGCCACGCATCCCGGCTAATTGACGAATCTGTGCGGCCGAGCCACGCGCCCCTGAGTCTGCCATCATGTAAATCGAGTTAAACGATTCCTGCGTCAACGCTTTGCCTTTCTTGTCCTTCGTAACTTCTCCGGTCACGGGGTCAAGTATCGGCTCGACGCCAAGTTGATCCATCATGGCCTTCGCTACCTGGTCGCCCGCACGGCCCCAAATATCCACAACCTTGTTGTAACGTTCACCTTGAGTAACCAGGCCGGAAGTGTATTGCATCTCGATTTCCTGCACCTCCTTCTCAGATGCTCCAATAATCTCGTCCTTCTGTACCGGCGTGAGCATATCGTCCAGGCAGATGGAAATCCCTGCACGAGTCGCATAGGTGAAGCCCGCGTACATCAGCTTGTCGGCAAAAATCACGGTCTCGCGTAATCCGCAACGGCGGAAACTGGCGTTTATGAGCCGAGAAATCTCCTTTTTCTTAAGCACCTTGTTGATTAGGGGAAACGGTAAGCCTGCGGGAAGAATCTCGGACAGCAGGGCGCGCCCTACCGTAGTTTCGTATCGCGTGATTTTTTCACGGCGTTCGCCATCGGCGTCTACGTCATATTCCTTGATCCTTACCGTAATTTTCGCGTTCAGCTCGATTATGCGGCTTTCATAAGCACGGGAAACCTCGCTAATGTTGGCGAACATCAACCCCTCGCCGCGAGCGTTGATTTTTTCACGAGTTGTGTAATAAAGCCCCAGAACGATGTCCTGCGAAGGAACGATAATCGGTTCTCCGTTCGCTGGCGACAAAACGTTATTCGTGGACATCATCAGCGTCCGGCACTCCATTTGCGCTTCGAGCGACAACGGCACATGCACCGCCATCTGGTCACCATCGAAGTCGGCGTTGAATGCCGCGCATACCAGCGGATGCTGCTGTATCGCTTTGCCTTCGATCAGCACCGGTTCAAAAGCCTGAATGCCAAGTCGGTGCAGCGTCGGAGCCCGGTTCAGCATTACCGGATGTTCGCGAATGACATCCTCAAGGATGTCCCAGACCACGGGGGTTTCATTTTCGACTTCGCGCTTGGCCGCCTTGATGGTGCTGGCGATGCCCATGATTTCGAGCTTGTTGAATATGAACGGCTTGAATAACTCCAGCGCCATTTTCTTTGGCAAGCCACACTGATGCAGCTTAAGCTGCGGGCCCACCACAATCACTGAGCGCCCGGAATAGTCGACCCGTTTCCCCAGCAGATTCTGGCGAAACCGTCCGCCCTTGCCTTTGATCATATCGGCAAGCGACTTCAGGGGCCGCTTGTTTGCGCCAGTCATGGCTTTTCCACGACGGCCATTGTCCAACAGCGAATCCACCGCTTCCTGCAGCATGCGCTTCTCGTTACGCACGATGATCTCGGGCGCTTTCAGCTCAAGCAGCCGCTTCAGCCGGTTGTTCCGGTTGATGACGCGGCGATACAAATCATTCAAATCGGAAGTTGCGAAGCGTCCGCCATCCAGCGGAACCAGGGGTCGCAACTCGGGTGGAAGTACCGGCAGCACCGCTAATACCATCCACTCAGGTTTGATCCCCGACTTATTAAACGCCTCCAGCACCTTCAGGCGCTTGGCGATTTTTTTCATCTTTGTTTCAGAACCCGTGGTACCCATCTCACGCCGTAGATTGTCGATTTCTACTCGGATGTTCAGGTTGCCCAACAAGTCGCGGATACCTTCGGCTCCCATACTGGCGCGGAAATCATCGCCGTATTCTTCGGTTTTAGCGCGATAGTCATCATCGGTCAGCAACTGGCATCTCTGGAGCGGCGTCATGCCGGGGTCCGTTACGACGTAAGCTTCAAAATAAAGGACACGCTCAATATCACGCAAGGTCATGTCCAGTACCATGCCCAGGCGTGACGGCAACGATTTCAAAAACCAGATGTGGGCAACCGGTGAGGCGAGCTCGATGTGCCCCATGCGCTCACGCCGAACCTTCGACAGTGTGACTTCAACGCCGCATTTTTCACAAATCACACCACGGTGCTTCAGGCGCTTATATTTTCCGCACAGGCATTCATAATCCTTGACCGGGCCGAAAATTTTTGCGCAGAACAAGCCGTCCCGTTCAGGTTTGAAGGTACGGTAATTGATCGTTTCCGGCTTCTTCACTTCGCCGTAGGACCAGGAACGTATTTTTTCAGGAGAGGCCAAACCGATCTTGATCGAGTCGAACTCTTCTTTCTGTGTAACCTGTTTGAATAAATCAAGCAGTGCTTTCATTTGTCACTCCTGTTGATCAGGGGTCGATACAAAAAGTTTTCCGGCAAAACCACGGAAACGAATAGATTCCCATCCTCCGCACGTCTACATAAAGTTGCCACGTTTAGTGCCGGTCCAGGTCAATATCCATCGCGAGTGAGCGGATTTCCTTCACCAGCACGTTGAATGATTCCGGCATCCCCGCATCGATCTTGTGATCACCCTTGACTATGCTTTCATACACTTTCGTGCGTCCGTTGACGTCATCAGACTTGACTGTCAACATCTCCTGCAGCGTGTATGCGGCGCCGTAGGCCTCCAATGCCCACACTTCCATTTCGCCGAAGCGCTGGCCGCCGAACTGGGCCTTGCCTCCGAGAGGCTGTTGAGTCACGAGGCTATAGGGACCGGTTGAACGCGCATGCATCTTGTCGTCCACCAGATGATGCAGCTTCAGCACATGCATATAACCGACTGTAACGGGACGATCGAACGCCTCGCCAGTTCGTCCGTCATAAAGCGTCACCTGGCCTGAACGAGGAAGACCGGCAAGCTCCAGCATATCCTTGATCTCGTGCTCCGTGGCTCCATCGAACACGGGCGTCGCGAAAGGCACGCCGTCCTTTAGATTTTCGGCCAGATCCAGAACTTCCTTATCGCTTAGCGAAACGATATCCTCATGTTTACCACTGGTGTTGTATATGTTTTCCAGCAACTGTCGAATTTCCGCTGACTGCTGGTGGGCACGAAGCAGTTCGCCAATCTTTTTTCCCAACCCCTTTGCAGCCCACCCGAGATGGGTTTCCAGAATCTGGCCCACGTTCATGCGCGAGGGTACGCCCAAGGGATTCAACACGACATCAACCGGCGTTCCATCCGCCATATACGGCATGTCTTCCACAGGCACAATCTTGGAGATCACCCCCTTATTGCCGTGACGCCCCGCCATTTTATCCCCGGGCTGCAAACGCCGTTTCACCGCAACATAAACCTTGACCATTTTCTGAACGCCCGGGGGTAGCTCATCGCCCTGGGTAAGTTTCTTTTTCTTTTCCTCAAAAGCGTCATCGAAGGCCTTACGCTTCTGCGACAAGCCTTCCTCGATTTGTTCGAGTTGCACGCTCGTTTCCTCATCGGAAAGCCGAATATCAAACCAATGGTGCGGGTCAATACTGTCCAGGTATTCCTTTGTGATTTCGGCGCCTTTGGCGAGCTTCTTGGGCCCACCGGTCGCCACTTTACCCTTGAGCAAGCGTTCGATACGCTCAAACGCATCGGACTCCACGATCCGCATTTGATCAGTCAGGTCTTTTTTGTAGCGCTTTAGCTCATCGTCAATGATCTGCTGGGCACGCTTGTCGCGCTCGATGCCTTCTCGCGTAAAGACCTGCACATCAATTACGGTTCCCGAAATACCGGACGGTACGCGTAGCGATGTATCCTTCACGTCCGAGGCTTTCTCGCCAAAAATGGCCCGCAAAAGCTTTTCTTCTGGCGTCAACTGAGTCTCCCCTTTCGGGGTAACTTTTCCGACCAGTACATCGCCCGCTTCCACCTCGGCGCCAATATGAACAATACCCGAGGCATCCAGCCGTCCCAGTTGCACTTCTGACAGGTTGGAGATATCGCCGGTTATCTCTTCCGTTCCCAGCTTGGTATCGCGACTGACTACCGATAGCTCTTCAATGTGGATAGAGGTGAAACGGTCATCAGCAACAATACGCTCGGAAATGAGAATTGAATCTTCGAAATTGAATCCGTTCCAGGGCATGAATGCTACAAGCATGTTTTGCCCCAGGGCCAGCTCGCCCTTGTCCGTGGAAGCTCCGTCCGCCACGACATCCCCGCGCGCGATGACGTCGCCCACTTCTAGCAGAGGACGCTGATTGATATTGGTGTTCTGGTTAGAACGCGTGTATTTGATCAGGTTGTAAATATCCACACCCACTTCGCCAGCGCGCGTTTCAGTATCGTGAACGCGGACAACGATACGGCTTGAATCCACGTAATCAACTATACCGCCTCGCACCGCCTGCACGGCCGTCCCCGAGTCGACGGCCACAACGCGTTCGATACCTGTGCCAACCAATGGCTTCTCGGCACGAAGACACGGCACCGCCTGACGTTGCATGTTAGAACCCATCAGTGCGCGATTGGCATCATCGTGCTCCAGGAAGGGAATCAGCGATGCCGCTACCGACACGATCTGTGCGGGGGCCACATCCATATACTCGATGCGATCAGGGGTCGCCAACGTAAATTCATTTTTATGCCGACACGACACGATCTCGTTAGTAAACTTGCCGCTGCGATCCAGCTCCGCATTTGCCTGGGCAATGACGTATTGCCCTTCCTCAATCGCCGACAGATAATCAATTTCATCGGTTACCTGGCCGTTTTTTACCTTACGGTATGGCGTTTCCATGAAACCGTATTCATTGGTACGGGCGTAGAGGGCCAACGAATTGATCAACCCGATATTGGGGCCTTCCGGCGTTTCAATTGGACAGACCCGACCATAGTGGGTCGGGTGCACGTCGCGCACTTCGAACCCTGCGCGTTCGCGCGTCAAGCCGCCGGGACCGAGCGCGGACACACGCCGCTTGTGAGTAATCTCGGACAGCGGATTGGTCTGATCCATGAACTGCGACAACTGGCTGGAACCGAAGAACTCCCGCACCGCGGCCGACACCGGTTTTGCATTGATCAAGTCATGCGGCATCAGATTCTCCGACTCCGCCTGGCTGAGCCGCTCCTTCACCGCTCTCTCAACCCGCACCAACCCGGAACGGAACTGATTCTCCGCCAGTTCTCCAACCGAGCGGACGCGGCGGTTGCCCAAATGATCGATATCATCGATTTCTCCGCGGCCGTTGCGCAGCTCGACGAGAATCCGGATCACCGCGATGATGTCGTCATTCGAAAGCGTGGTTTCGCCGCCCAATTCGGTTTTACCCACGCGGCGATTGAATTTCATTCGGCCCACGACCGAAAGGTCATAGCGTTCGGGCGCGTAGAACAACCCGTTGAACAAAGCTTTGACTGCCTCCTCGGTCGGCGGTTCACCCGGCCGCATCATGCGGTAGATGGCGATCTGCGCCGCCATCTGGTCGACTGTTTCGTCAATTCTCAGGGTTTGGGATATGTATGCGCCCTGATCAAGATCGTTGGTGTATATAGTCTGGATCTGTTCGATATTGGCTTCGCGCAGTTTGGCGAGCACCACCTCGGTAATCTCATCGTTCGCCAACGCCAGCACTTCCCCGGTTTCCTTGTCCACGACGTTGTGGGCCAACACCCGCCCCAACAGGAAGTCTTCCGGCACCTCGAGCTTATCTATCCCCGCCTGTTGCATTTCGCGAACATGCTTAACCGTTATCCGCTTATCTTTCTGGACAATAACCTTGCCGCTTTTATTTACGATATCAAAACGCGCCATGTCACCGCGCAAACGTTCCGGGATCAATTCAAACAGAATGCCGGTGTTTGACAGATGAAACGTATCGAATGAAAAAAACTGCTTCAGAATCTGTTCCGGCGTGTAACCGATTGCTTTCAGCAATACCGTAATGGGCATCTTCCGGCGGCGGTCAACGCGGAAATAGAGATAATCCTTGGGATCGAACTCGAAATCGAGCCAGGAACCACGATAAGGAATAATACGGGCGGAGAAAAGCAGCTTACCGGAAGAATGCGTTTTGCCGCGATCGTGCTCGAAAAATACCCCGGGCGAGCGATGCAACTGAGACACGATCACACGCTCGGTGCCGTTGATGACAAACGAGCCGGTGTTGGTCATCAGGGGAATCTCCCCCATGTACACTTCCTGTTCCTTCACTTCCCTAATCGTCGGCTTGGAAGCTTCCTTGTCCATGATCGTCAGCCGCACCTTTGCGCGCAACGGGGAGGCATAAGTCAACCCGCGCTGCTGGCATTCCTTGACATCGAAAGGAGGTAAACCCAGCACATAATTGACGAAGTCGAGGCGCGCATTCTTGGAATGGCTCTCGATTGGAAAAATCGACGTGAACGCTGCCTGCAAACCCTCGTTGGCACGGTGGTCGGGCTCGACCTGAGCTTGCAGGAAGGCGGCGTAAGATTCGATTTGGGTAGCGAGAAGAAATGGAATCGGCAGCACGCTGGCGCGCTTTGCAAAACTCTTACGAATACGTTTTTTCTCGGTAAACGAATAGCTCATGGAATCTCTCCGGAAGGTCAGAGGACAGAAGGACAGAAAATAGGAGCAGAGTACCTGATTTTAGCTACCGTGCTGAGTGTTCTGCCGCACATAAGGTGCGGGAATCCGACGTCAAAAAAAGCCGGAAACTGGCGGCGTCTTGCACGCCGCCAGCCGGTATTGCTGCCTTACTGTTACTTGACCTCGGCCGTGGCCCCAGCTTCAGCAAGCTGCTTCTGAATAGCTTCGGCATCCGCTTTGGCAATGCCTTCCTTGACCGCTTTCGGCGCCCCGTCCACGAGATCTTTTGCCTCTTTCAGACCAAGCCCGGTAATCGCTCGCACCACTTTGATGACGTTCACCTTGCTTTCACCCACGGCCGTCAGCATAACGGTGAATTCTGTCTGCTCTTCGGCAGGAGCGGCGGCAGCACCAGCCGCGGGCGCCGGCGCTGCGACAGCGGCAGCCGCAGCCGAAACACCGAATTTTTCTTCCATTTCCTTGATCAGTTGCGAAAGCTCGAGTACCGTCATATTCGCGATCGCATCTAAAATTTCTGCTTTAGCTACAGCCATGATTCTCTCCTGATAATTAATTTGTATTTATGGATTCAAACAACCGCTTGAATCCAACTAGGTAGCTTTCTGATCGCGGACAGCAGCGAGACCGCGGGCAAAACGGGTCGGCACTTCGTTGAGTGTGCGTACAAAGCTTGCGATAGGCGCCTGCATCGTACCCAACAATTTGGAAAGCAACTCCTCACGGCTCGGGAGCGCGGCAAGACTTGCAATCTCCTTGCCCGACATGACCAAATTCGGCATCGCGCCGCCCTTGATCACAAATTTGTCGTTGCCCTTCGAAAACTCGTAGAGTACTTTCGCCGCCGCAACCGGGTCCTTGCCGATTCCATAGGCCAGCGGACCCACCATATGTTCGGAAAGGCCGGTGAACGGCGTATCCGAAATAGCGCGGCGCGCAAGCGTGTTTTTGAGCACCCGGAAATAGATCCCTGATTGGCGCGCCTTCGCCCGCAACTGCGTCATGTGTCCGACCTCAAGCCCGCGGTACTCCGCGATGATAATCGCCTGAGCCGTCGCCAACTCGGCGCTGACTTCGGCAACCACCGCTTTTTTTTCTTCCAAATTTAGACTCAAGGTGCATTCTCCATCAGTTAAAATACGGCACCGACCAGTGGCGAGAAGCGAAACTTAAAGCTTAAAACCACGCCACCTAAACCGAAGCACCGCGAACCGGCGACCTTAAATCAGGAGTAAAATCATTCCTGGTTTGGGCACGCCATCTGCGCTGGGTAAGAGAAGAGCGAAAGCAAGGGCAAGGCGACATGAATCCTTCGCCCCATCCTTTCCATCCATATCTACTATTCTGCAATTAAGTTCTCTGGCCCAGTACGTTCAGTAAATAAATCCTGTACAACGATCCTTCTACTGTCCGGCATTGCCGAGAACCCCAGCGGTCTTTGATAACCCGCCGGATCGACACGATCTGTCTTTCCAGCGGCCCAAAGTCTTACAAATCCATAATTGTTACCGCATGCTCGTCTGATCCACCCGCACCCCTATCCCCATCGTGCTGGAGACCGAGATTTTTCTCAGATAAATTCCTTTGGAAGTGGCAGGCTTGGACTTGTTGAGCGCATCTATCAATGCCATTAAATTTTGCGTCAGTGCGTCCACGCCAAACGATGCACGGCCTATCGTGCACTGGACAATGCCCCCCTTGTCAGCCCGATATTGCACCTGACCCGCTTTGGCATTCCTTACCGCTCCCGCAACATCCGGCGTAACTGTCCCAACCTTGGGATTAGGCATCAGGCCACGCGGGCCGAGTATCTGGCCCAACTGGCCAACGATACGCATGGCGTCCGGGCTGGCGATAGCCACGTCAAAATCTATATTGCCTGCCTTGATCTGTTCGGCGAGATCATCGAATCCCACAATATCCGCGCCGGCTGCAAGCGCCTCCTTGGCCTTGTCCCCTTGGGCAAACACTGCGACCCGCGCAGATTTGCCCGTACCAGCGGGCAGAACGACAGAACCACGCACCGCCTGATCGGACTTTTTGGCATCAATCCCGAGATTGACAGCCACGTCAACCGACTCATCGAATTTTGCCGTAGCTGTTTCCTTGATGATATTGAGAGCATCGGCAAGTGGATAGAATTTGCTACGGTCCGCCTTGCTGGCTATCGCCTTAAGACGCTTGGAAATATGCGCCATTTACATCCCCTCCACTTCTACGCCCATGCTCCGGGCGCTGCCCGCAACAGTCCGAACGGCCGCATCCATGTCGGCCGCTGTCAAATCCGGCATTTTTAACTGGGCGATTTCTTCCGCCTGCTTGCGTGTCAACCTCCCAACTTTGTCCGTATGCGGTTTGGGACTGCCCTTGCCTACGCCCGCCGCCTTCTTGATCAGCACAGTCGCAGGCGTCGTTTTCATGGTGAAGGTAAAGCTCTTGTCGGCGTACGCGGTAATGACAACCGGCACCGGCAACCCAACCTCCATTTTCTGGGTGGCGGCATTGAATGCCTTGCAGAACTCCATGATGTTGAGTCCGCGCTGCCCCAGCGCGGGGCCAATTGGCGGGCTGGGGTTGGCCTTGCCTGCCGGCACCTGCAGCTTGATATAACCGACTATTTTTTTTGCCACGATAGTCCTCCTCTCGGGTACATGCGAACGCTACCGCGCTCTCCCCAGTTGACAACACACGGGACCCGCAACACTGAAAAGGTCCCGCCTCTATCCTTCAAGCTTTTTCGACCTGGCTAAAATCCAGTTCCACAGGGGTGGGGCGGCCAAAAATGGAAACCGACACCCTGATCTTGCTTTTGTCATAATTGACATCTTCCACATTGCCATGAAAGTCCGTGAATGGACCCTCCTTGACCCGGACAGCCTCGCCCGCCTCGAAAAGAACCTTCGGTTTGGGCTTCTCCACCCCCTCCTGTATCTGGTGGAGAATATTCTGCACTTCCTTCTCGCTGATCGGGGTCGGCTTTGTAGCCGAACCACCAATAAAGCCGGTGACCTTAGCGGTGTTTTTTACCAAATGCCAAGTTTCGTCGGTCATCTCCATTTCGACCAGAACATAACCGGGAAAAAACTTGCGCTCGCTAAGATTCTTCTGACCACCTTTCATTTCAATTACTTCTTCAACTGGAACCAGTATCTGCCCGAACTTGTCCTGCATTCCGGCGCGATTGATTCGTTCCTTCAGCGCGCGCTGCACGCTCTTTTCGAATCCGGAGTAGGCGTGAACCACAAACCATTTCTTCTCCATCACCCCTCCTGTCCCATGAGATACCTCACTGCCAGCAATAATCCCGCATCGACCATCCATAAAAAAATGGCCATCACCAGAACAAATGCAAACACGATGCCGGTGGTCTGCAGTGTCTCCTTGCGGCTCGGCCATACCACCTTTCGGGTTTCGTCAGATGATTCCCTGGCAAATGCATAAAACTGTTTTCCCGGAGAAGTAAACCAGACCACCACCACCGCCAGAACAATGCCCGAGAGCACCGAGATTACGCGAAGAACCATCGCGCTTTCCCGCAGGTAATAAAAACCGGCAATACCCGCAATCAACAGCAGTAGCGCGAATCCCAACTTGATCTTATCCACTGCTTTATCCCACTCTGCCTTTAATGCTTTTTCAGTAAATGAAGCGGTGCAGGGACTGATTCATGCAAGCACAACCCTCAGCCCATAATTCAACGCAACGTATGGTAGTTAATTGATGAAGCTTAGCTTCCGCTGGCTAGTAAGTGATTCAACGACATTTTCTATCTTGGCAGGCCAGGAGGGCATCGAACCCCCAACCTTCGGTTTTGGAGACCGACGCTCTGCCAATTGAGCTACTGGCCTGTATTTCCTTTGAGACAGCATAGACAGCAGATAGAAAAGCAGGAGACTCACCGAATATCAAGAATGAGAAATTATTCAATTCCCGGGGAGCGTCCGCGTTTATTCAATAACCTTTGCCACGACGCCGGCGCCGACTGTTCTTCCACCCTCGCGGATGGCAAAACGCAGCCCTTCTTCCATCGCAATCGGGGCAATCAGGTTCACCGTCACCGAAACATTGTCTCCCGGCATCACCATCTCAGTCCCTGCCGGCAGTTCAATCGCACCTGTCACGTCAGTGGTGCGAAAGTAGAATTGCGGCCGGTAACCCTGGAAAAACGGGGTGTGCCGCCCACCTTCTTCTTTGCTTAGAACGTAAATCTCCGCGCTGAACTTCGTGTGCGGGGTAATGCTCCCCGGCTTGGCCAGAACCTGTCCGCGCTCGACTTCCTCGCGCTTGGTGCCGCGCAGCAACACCCCAACGTTGTCGCCAGCCTGCCCCTGATCCAGCAGCTTCCGAAACATTTCAACCCCGGTGCACACGGTCTTGATCGTAGGCCTCAGTCCCACGATCTCGATTTCTTCCCCAACCTTGACTACACCCCGCTCAACCCGACCAGTCACGACCGTGCCACGCCCGGATATGGAAAATACGTCTTCCACCGGCATCAGGAAGGTACCATCCACCGCGCGTACCGGCTCCGGTATGTAACTGTCCAGCGCATCCGCCAGCTTGAATATGGACGGCTCGCCTATGTCGCTCTGGTCGCCTTCCAGCGCCTTCAGCGCAGAACCAATCACAATCGGAGTGTCATCCCCGGGAAAGTTGTATTTGGACAGCAGTTCGCGAACTTCCATCTCCACCAGCTCTAGCAGCTCGGCATCGTCAACCATGTCCGCTTTGTTCATGTACACCACGATGTAGGGAACCCCAACCTGGCGCGCAAGCAATATGTGCTCCCGGGTCTGCGGCATCGGCCCATCCGCAGCTGATACCACCAGAATCGCCCCGTCCATCTGCGCTGCACCAGTAATCATGTTCTTTACATAGTCGGCGTGCCCAGGACAGTCAACGTGCGCGTAATGCCGTGCAGTGGTCTCATACTCAACGTGCGCCGTGTTGATCGTGATCCCGCGCGCCTTCTCTTCCGGAGCCGAGTCAATCTGCGCGTAACTCTTCGCTTCGCCTCCAAATTTCTTCGCCAATACCATCGTGATCGCCGCCGTCAATGTGGTCTTGCCATGATCCACATGCCCAATCGTCCCAACGTTCACGTGCGGCTTCGTCCGCTCAAATTTACTCTTTGCCATGATGGGTCCCCTTTTTTAAAGCACTTTTTTCTATCCAGGTTTTTAATCGATGCCCTATGGAGCCCATGGCCAGGATTGAACTGGCGACCTCTCCCTTACCAAGGGAGTGCTCTGCCACTGAGCTACATGGGCAGCGTTCTGCCTAAACAACACGTTGCAACAACTTTGACCTTACCAATACTTCAAGCCCAGCTTTTCTTCGGCGAACTGGAGCGGGTGAAGGGAATCGAACCCTCGTCGTAAGCTTGGAAGGCTTCTGCTCTACCATTGAGCTACACCCGCATCATCTGACGATCGGGATCGAGACGATCCGCCAACTCATCACAGAAAAGCCATCAAGCGCGTCGCACCACACCTCTCATCTAAACCCATTCGCGGCCACCAGCAGCCTGGCCATGGCCGAGCCGATTTTTACAGCCGCCTGATTTGGTGGAGGGGGAAGGATTCGAACCTTCGAAGGCAGAGCCGTCAGATTTACAGTCTGATCCCTTTGACCGCTCGGGAACCCCTCCAAACGAAACTGCTAATTGTGAATGCTTTACGTCGATAAGTCAACGTGCATTTAAGGCTGTGTGCACTTATTCGACGGAGCGGTGAGAGTCGGCTTTATTGCCGAAGTTGAGGGACCTCTGAATATGTTAACAAGTAAGTCCACGCGGGAGCACAGTAGATTTCGCGGGATGGAATAAACGACAGGAGGCGACGACTCCATTCGCTGGTCCTGCTATAGCACGACAACGCAGATCGCGGCAAGGCTGCATCCCCTGCTGACCGCCGAAACTCGAGCGCCATCTAGGGCAGGATTTTGTTCCGACGTTCTCCAGGGATTCCTTACACAAAACGTCAGTGTGTCGATCCCTGACGTAAGCCCAGGAGTTCAACGTCAAAAATTAACGTGGCGTTCGGAGGAATGACCTTACCCGCGCCTTGCGCGCCATATGCCATTTCGGGCGGAATGATTAACGTTCGCTGCCCCCCGACTTTCATGCCGGCAACACCGCGGTCCCAGCCTTTGATGACGCGCCCCGCCCCCAGCAGAAATGAGAAGGGGGCCGCGCGATCGCGAGAACTATCGAACTTCGTTCCCTTTTTATCAGGAGCATTCGGATCGTAAAGCCAGCCGGTGTAATGAACTTCCACGGCCTTGCCGACAGTCGCTTCCTCTCCGGCTCCCACTTTGGTATCTTTCTTTATCAGTTCATTCACGCTGGCTTGTCCTTGCCCGGTTTGGGAAAATGCTAGCTGGGGTAATAAAATGGCGCCTAATATAAAGGCACTGAACAGTGTTTTTACAGGAGACATCGTTTACCTCAAATTTGACTTTATTATCCAATTCCAACTATCCGTTCTCGCCCCAGGATGGTTGGGCAGGAATACGAACATTTATCTGATGGCGCAAACTTCCGGCTGCATCTGCTGATCTTGGTTTAAGCTAGCCCTGCTCCTCGCCTGGCGCTGCAGGCAGCCCAAATATCGGTATAGACTTGCTGATCACTCGCTTTCGTAATTTCCTATTATACGCATAGAACCCGTGCATGAGTTTTTCATTGGCGCTATTACTGTCGGATTCCATCGATTACATACACCCAGACTGAAGCGGGTAAAACGTCGCCTTCGCATCAGTTTACCTTGAACAGGATTATGCGATGCAGGAACACCTGAACGAAGAGTTAGGCAAAGAGTGCTCGCAGAGACAGGCGGTACAGTTGCACGATTCCCGTTTCGTCCGGTCCGTGTATCTGGCCGCCGGGTTTGTGGCCCTGATACTGGCTGCGGCGGGTGTACTGCTGCCGATTCTACCGACCACACCTTTTGTGCTGCTGGCCGCGGCTTGCTTTGCGCGCAGTTCTAAACACTTTCACGAGAAACTTCTTGCCCACCGTATTGCGGGTCCTATTATTCGCGACTGGGTTCAATACCGCAGCATTCGGCGCCAAGTGAAACGCTGGGTATATTTCCTGCTGGCGCTGTCGTTCAGCAGTTCTATCCTGATGATGCCAACCCTTTGGCAGAAGGTCATGCTGGGTGTGCTTGGCATTATTCTGGCTGCATTTATCTGGCGCATCCCTGTACGGGACAAGGAGACGGATGCCTAGACGAGCCCAACAGGTTACCGAGGGCAGCCTCACCGAAGGCCCCTCCTCCTTTGGTTCTGCCACAAAGATTTCCACGCGGCGTTCTTGCAATATTTTCGGGATTGTCATTCGCTGCCACGGGCTCGCGTTAACCGCCCGCGGCGTTATAGGTAAAAGCTAGGTTTACTTCCGCGCCCACGCTCCCGAAATGCGGCACCATCACCCTCTCGGATGATGCAGAGCATGAAGCCGTTTCAGTCGCTCGCGTGCCACATGCGTATAAATTTGCGTCGTGGAAATATCGGCGTGCCCGAGCAACAATTGCACGACTCGCAAGTCGGCGCCATGGTTAAGCAAGTGAGTTGCGAAGGCATGGCGCAAAGTATGCGGGGAGAGCGGCTTGGCTATTCCCGCTTGGCGCGCGTAGCGTTTGATCAGATACCAGAAAGCCTGGCGTGTCATGGCTGAACCACGGGAAGTGATGAATAGCGCGTTGCTCGAGCTCTCGCCAAGCAGTATCCGACGAACCCCCGTGACGTACCGCGAAACCCATTCCAGCGCCTCCTCGCCCAAGGGCGTCAGGCGCTCTTTGCCACCCTTGCCCATCACTCTGATTATGCCCATGTTCAGGCTAATCTGGGCGCTGTCCAAACTGACCAGCTCGGACACCCGTAAACCGCTGGCATAAAGGACCTCGAGCATGGCGCGATCGCGCAATCCCAACGGAACGTGAATATCGGGCGCGTTAAGAAGACCCTCGATATCGGCTTCCGTCAGGCTTGCAGGCAAGCTTCGGGGAAGCTTGGGCGCATCAATATTTAGGCTGGGATCGACTTGAATTTTGCCTTCGCGCAACAGGAAACGATAGAACCGCTTTAAACTCGAAAGCTCGCGACACGTCGTGCTGGCCTTGACCCTGGCGGAAAACTTATATGCAATAAAGGCCAGCAGATCGGAATGGGTTGCCGTGATGAGACCATTGTCCTGATGCCTGTGTTTTGTCAGCCAGGCCCCGAATTGCTCCAGATCGCTACGATAGCTTTCGAGCGTGTTACGGGACAGGCCGTCCTCCAGCCATAAAGCGTCAGAAAAAGCATCCAGCAAGCCTGCGTTGAGCTCAGCCGCGCTCATGGCTTAGCAGCCAGCGCTTGATGTCGAGCGGCATACCATCGCTTGCGTTCATAAAACCGCCGAGCCCACCGCTTTTCGCAATCACGCGATGGCAAGGAATGACTATGGGAAGCCGGTTGGCGCCACAGGCCTGTCCCACCGCGCGTGGCGCGGAGTGGAGTTGGGTCGCGATATCGGCGTAACTGCACGTTTTACCGCTGGGAATATCCTGAATCGCACGCCATACACGTTTCTGGTGTACGGTGCCGCCAATGTGCAAAGACAAATCGAATATAAAGTCAGGATCAGCGAGATACGCTTGCAATTGATTGCATACCTCCCTGGCAAGAGAAGTTCGGGGTGCAAGCGTAGGCGTGTCAAGGGGCAAATACTCGATATCTGTCAACCAGTCTTCCTCTATGCGGATACCAAGAACCGCAAAGGGCGCGGCAAGTTTTGCCTGAAAATCAACTGTTGCTCCCGGTTTTCGAACAAGCTTTTGTTTGCTCATGGCAGTATTTTCTGGTCAGCCGCGTCGCCCTCGCAGTCGCCGTTGCGCATCCAAATCCCGAGCACGACGGGATCATGTAAACGGCGTTGAAGCGCGCCGTCCGCTTTGACTTTATGCGTGAAGTCCGGCGATAATCCCCGCATTATCCGGCCTCGGCAATCCGCCGGCAAGACCCATGCAAAGGAGCGCGCAGTGAAATTCAGCATAAAAAGCGTAAATCCCGAGAAACAGCGCAGCGCCTGCCTAGTCGTGGGCATATTTGAGCCTCGTCGATTGACAGACGCCGCAAAAGCGATGGACAAGCTCGCCGAAGGGTATATCAGCACCCTGTTGCGGAACGGCGACATGGAGGGGAAGGCGGGTACGACACTGATGCTGCACAAGGTGCCCAACACCCTGTGCGAGCGAATATTGCTGGTGGGACTCGGCAAGGAAAAAGAACTCGGCGACAAGGAGTACCGAGATTCCATCCGGGCCGCTTTCAAGGTTCTGAACGGAACGGGCGCCGCCGACGCGGCAGTGTTCTTAAATGACGTGTCGGTAAATAACCGTGATATCGCCTGGAAAGTCAGCCAGACCGCAATCGTGGCGATGGAAAGCATCTACCGCTTTGATCAGCTTAAAAGCAAGGCCGAGGAGAAAAAACCGCATCTGCGCAAAGTCACGCTCGGCGTCCTAAACGGGCTGCAACCGGAGTTGGCTGCTGGAGAGGAAGCACTGCAACAGGGTCTCGCCATCGCGGATGGCATGAAGCTCGCCAAAGATCTGGGCAACCTTGCGCCCAACCTCTGCACCCCGACCTACCTCGCGGAGCAGGCTCGTGACATTGCCAAAGCGCATAAGCTCAAGGTTACCGTCCTGGAGCAGAAGGACATGGAAAAACTCGGGATGGGCGCATTGCTGGCGGTGGCGCGCGGCAGTCGCCAGCCTGCCAAGCTGATCGCATTGGAATACTGGGGGGGCGCGGAGAAAGAAAAGCCGGTTGTACTGGTGGGCAAGGGCATCACCTTTGATACTGGCGGTATTTCACTGAAGCCCGCAGCGGAAATGGACGAGATGAAGTATGACATGTGTGGCGCAGCCAGTGTGTTAGGCACCCTAACGGCAGTCGCGAAATTGGGGCTTCCCGTAAACCTGATCGGCATCATACCGACTACTGAAAATATGCCTGGCGGGAATGCTACAAGGCCGGGGGACGTGATCACAAGCATGTCGGGACAGACAATAGAAATTCTTAACACAGATGCCGAGGGACGGCTGATCCTTTGCGATGCGCTGACTTATGCCGAACGCTATCAGCCAGAAGCGATCGTTGATATTGCGACCTTGACCGGTGCCTGCGTCATTGCGCTGGGACATGTCGCATCGGGTTTGCTCAGCAATGACGACGGTCTGGCTGCAGAATTGCTGGGTGCGGCGGAACGGGCGGCAGATCCCGCCTGGCGCCTGCCGTTATGGGATGAATATCAGGAGCAGTTGAAGAGTAATTTTGCCGATATGGCTAATATTGGCGGACGTGCGGCTGGCACCATCACCGCCGCTTGCTTCCTGTCGCGTTTCACCAAGAAATATCGATGGGCTCACCTCGACATAGCGGGTACGGCGTGGAAGTCTGGCAAGGAAAAAGGCGCCACCGGCCGTCCAATACCATTGCTGACACAATTCATTATCGGACGGGCGTTGAAAACATCCCCGGCCGACCTAAAGAGGAATGACTGAAATAGACTTCTATTCGGGCGGCGACAGGTTGCCCATCGCCTGCCGCCTCGTTGCAAAGGCAATCCGCAAAGGCCTGAAAGTACTGATCTATACCTCAGACGCGGCGATGATGGACCGGATTGACAAACTGCTGTGGACGTTCGCTCCCACGGATTTCGTTCCCCACTGCCGCGCTGACGATAAACTGGCCGACGTAACGCCTGTCATACTCAGCCATAGCGCAAATAAGCTGCCACATGACGAGGTATTGCTAAACCTGGACGTTGATACCCCCGCCTTCTTCAGCCGCTTTCACCGTTTGATTGAAATCACCGGAACAACGTCAGAAGACACACAGGCAGCCAGAAAGCGCTACCGCTTTTATCAGGATCGCGGATATGAGATCCGCCATCACAAGCTGGGAACCGTTTAATCAACGATTCAGAAACAATTCCAGCTCCTTCCCACTTCTCTCCCGCCTACCTATCCACTCTTTCCCACGCTCCGGGGGCTATTATGACAAATATCCGCGATAAAACAGCGTCAGAAGCCGAGTACGACGAAATCTTGCGTAAGCTGGACACCTTGTTAAGCAGGCATCAAGGCAAATCATCCGTTTCAGCTCGAACTGATGCAAACGCGGCAGCGGACTTCCTGTCGAATTCGGTCTTGGGCCGAAGATCAGAACAGGTACCGTTAACGGCAGCCGATAACATTCCCACTCTCACCGAGACGGTGCATCTTGCGCCCGCAATGCTCGCACCATGCAGCAGCATCACATCCCTTATAGGCCAAATCGTGGACTCCGCGCTCAAGGATGCGGGCACCGCCCTCGATGCGCGAGCACGCGCGGCCCTGGTTCAAGCACTGGAGTCAAAGTTATTCGGCCTCTGATCCTGCCCGGAGCGTAGTCCTTCAACCGATAGCATCAATAGGCCCACTTGTTCCCGTGCGCTACGGACCCGAGGAGGAACCCATTTCGGGACACGAAGGTCATGGTCGGATAGAAGCCTCCCGCTTTTGGTAACAGCCGGCGTTGTACCGACGCCTTCCGTTATAATTGCCCATTTTTGCCACTACGGCTTCTGTTCATGGAACTCGAAAAAAGCTTTAACCCCCGCCAAATCGAAAGCCGTTGGTATGCGTACTGGGAATCGTCGGGTTTTTTCAGACCCACGCCTGGCGACACAAGTGAAACAACCCCTGCCTACTGCATCATGCTGCCACCGCCGAACGTAACCGGTACGCTGCATATGGGCCACGCTTTCCAGCACACGTTAATGGACGCGCTCACCCGTTATCAACGGATGCGAGGCGATAATACGCTATGGCAACCCGGCACGGATCATGCTGGAATCGCTACCCAGATCGTGGTCGAGAGACAACTGGATCAGCAAGATATCGACCGGCGGGATCTCGGACGCGAGGTGTTCGTGCAGCGCGTGTGGCAATGGAAGGAAGAGTCCGGCTCCATCATCAGCCGCCAGATGAGACGAATGGGCGCTTCGTGCGACTGGTCGCGCGAGCGTTTTACCATGGACCCGGGGTTGTCCCGGGCAGTTACCGAAGTTTTCGTGCGGCTTTATCGCGAAGGCCTGATATACCGCGGGAAACGGCTGGTGAACTGGGATCCGGTATTGCAAACCGCTGTTTCTGACCTGGAAGTGGTCTCGGTAGAAGAAGAAGGATTTCTCTGGCACATTCTTTACCCATTTGAAAAAGAAGACGGAAGGAATGTGGATGAAGAAAGCCCAGGCGGACTCATCGTCGCCACCACCCGTCCGGAAACAATGCTTGGCGATGTGGCTGTCGCCGTGCATCCAGACGACGCGCGTTACCGCCATCTGATCGGGCGCCACGTGCGGCTACCGATATGCGAGCGGCGCATTCCAGTGATTGCCGATGCCTTTGTCGATCCACAGTTCGGGACCGGCTGCGTCAAAATAACTCCGGCGCATGATTTTAACGACTATCAGATAGGCCAGCGGCACAAGCTCGTCCCGCTCAGTATTCTCGCGTTGGATGGAAAAATAAACGAGTGCGGACCTACCGAGTATCAGGGTCTGGACCGTTTCGACGCCAGGAAAAAAATCGTCTCGGAGCTGGAGTATCAGGGGCTTCTGGTAGATACCAAACCGCATAAACTGATGGTGCCCAGAGGCGACCGGACGCATACGGTAATCGAACCGATGCTGACCGATCAGTGGTATGTGGCGATGGAGGGCCTGGCCAAGCGCGGGCTTGAGGCAGTAGCAAACGGGGATATCAAATTCACCCCGGAAAACTGGCGTCACGTCTATGACCAGTGGCTCGAAAACATACAGGACTGGTGCATTTCGCGCCAATTGTGGTGGGGTCACCGCATTCCGGCCTGGTACGATGAAGATAACAATATCTTTGTTGCACATAGTCTGGATGAGGCGCAACAGCTCGCAGGTGAGCGCATCCTGATTCAGGACGAAGACGTTCTCGACACCTGGTTCTCGTCCGCGCTGTGGCCATTTTCCACATTGGGATGGCCGGACGACACACCGGAACTCAAGACCTTCCTGCCCACTTCGGTTCTGATCACCGGCTTCGATATCATCTTTTTCTGGGTGGCGCGCATGGTAATGATGTCGCTGCATTTCACCGGCAGAATTCCCTTCCGCGAAGTTTACATCACGGGGCTCATACGCGACGCCGAAGGGCACAAGATGAGCAAATCGAAAGGTAACGTGCTGGACCCCCTGGATCTGATCGATGGCATCACGCTACCGGATCTCGTCGCCAAGCGGACCACGGGCCTGATGAATCCGAGACAGGCCGAGTCCATCGCAAAAAACACTCGCAAGCATTTCCCTGCGGGCATTCCTGCGTTCGGCGCCGACGCGTTGCGTTTTACTTTCGCCAGTCTCGCCTCTCACGGCCGCGACATCAAGTTTGATATGCAGCGCTGTGAAGGATACCGGAATTTCTGCAACAAGCTGTGGAATGCCACTCGCTATGTGCTGATTAACTGCGAAGGAAACGACACTGGGTTGAATGATTCGCAGCCATTTGCCTATTCTGATGCGGACAGGTGGATCGTCAGCCGCCTGCAAGTGGCGGAAAGCGCTGTAGAGCAGGCTTTTCACGACTATCGCTTTGACCTGGCGGCGCGTCAAATTTATGAATTTGTCTGGGATGAGTATTGCGACTGGTACCTTGAGTTCGCGAAAGTACAGTTGAGCAATGGAGACGACGCAGTACAACGCGCAACCCGTCGCACGCTAACACGGGTGCTGGAAGCTGCCCTACGACTCGCCCATCCCATTATCCCTTTCATTACCGAGGAACTTTGGCAGAAAGTCGCACCGCTCGCCGGGGTGGAAGGGGTCAGCATTATGCTACAACCGTATCCCCAGGCCAATCCGGCAAAAATCAACGAAAACACACTCGGCCGCATCCATGCGCTCAGGGACATCGTCACTGCCTGCCGCGCGTTGAGAGGGGAAATGAATCTGTCCCCCGCAATAAGAGTTCCGTTGCTCGCAACAGGTGATTCGGAAACACTTTCCGATTTTTCTCCCTATCTGGTGGCCTTAGCCAAGCTTTCGGGTGTCGAAATTATGCCAGAGGGATTACCTGATGCCGAAGCCCCAGTGGCGATCGTAGGGGAATTCAGGTTGATGCTGAAAATTGAAGTGGATATCGCTGCCGAACGCGAGCGCCTTGGGAGGGAAATCGCGAGGATAGAAGCGGAGATCGCTAAAGCGGAAACGAAGCTTGCGAATAATAATTTCCTCAAGCGCGCCCCTGGCAACGTGGTCGAGCAGGAAAAATGCCGGCTTGCCGGTTTCGGCGCAACGCTGGATAAACTGAAGGAGCAGTTGCACAAGCTGAAATCGTGAATCGGAGTAAACAATCCAACATCAGTCAGGCTGCGCTATAATCATCGCCCAAAAGGGCGAATAACATCCTCTTCCGGCGCGGCGACGATCGGAGTTTAGAAAAAAAGGAGGAACAATCATTATTATATTGTTAGGCGGCCCAGGGGCGGGAAAGGGCACACAGGCCAATTACATCAAGGAACGGTTCGGCATTCCACAGATTTCCACCGGCGATATGCTGCGTTCGGCGGTCCAGGCTGGCACCGAGCTGGGAATCATGGCAAAGAAAATCATGGATGCCGGCGGGCTGGTCCCTGATGACATTATCATCAATCTGGTCAAGGCCCGCATCGCCCAGCCGGACTGCAATAAAGGCTTCCTGTTCGACGGTTTTCCCCGCACCATTCCTCAAGCGGACGCAATGAAGGCCGCTGGTGTACCCATCAACTTCGTCGTCGAAATTGACGTGTCCGATGAAGAGATCATCCGACGGTTGTCCGGCCGGCGCCTGCACCCGGCTTCGGGCCGCGTCTATCATGTCATGTTCAACCCGCCTAAAATCGATAATAGGGATGACGTGACTGGCGAACCGCTGGTACAGCGCGATGATGATAAAGAGGAAACCGTGAAAAAACGGCTCGAAATCTATCACGCCCAGACTAAACCATTGGTAGAATACTATGCGAAATGGTCAGCTTATGGCGGAAGGGGAGCTCCCAAGTATGTGAAAATCGCGGGAGCTGGATCAGTGGAAAATATCCGGGACGCCATTTTCGCGTCGCTGAAATAACCTCAGTCAAGATCCCTGGCGGCTTACGCATTACGGTATCGCCGCCGCTTTAATCCGAGAACCGAGCAATACCGCAGCGGCATCATTGTCCACTGCTGGTGTACTATGGTGCGCCAGATCGGTGGGGACGCGTCTAGAGGCGCCGGTCGCCACGTGCACTGGAGATTTGACAAAAGATTCGAAAAATCAAGGGGGAGATACATGGCAGCAAAAAATGCTTTTTATGCTCAGTCGGGCGGTGTCACCGCCGTCATCAACGCATCAGCCGCCGGACTAATTGAAACCGCCCGCCAGCAAAAGGAAACGATAGGAGAAATATATGCGGGCCGTAACGGAATCATCGGCGCCTTGACGGAAGATCTGATCGATACCGGCAAGGACTCGATCGAGGCCATCAGGGCTTTGCGCTACACGCCATCTGGCGCGTTTGGTTCGTGCCGCTACAAATTGAAAAGTCTCGAGCAAAACCGGCGTGAGTACGAGCGCCTGATCGAGGTATTTAAAGCGCATAACATCGGCTATTTCTTTTACAACGGAGGGGGTGATTCCGCGGATACCTGCCTGAAGGTATCGCAACTCGCCGACACGCTGGGCTATCCCATACAGGCCATCCATGTGCCGAAAACAGTGGATAATGACCTTCCGATCACCGACTGCTGCCCGGGATATGGCTCGGTGGCGAAATATATTGCCGTTTCGACGCTCGAAGCCAGCTTTGACGTCGCCAGCATGTCAAAAACATCCACCAAGGTGTTCGTTCTGGAAGTGATGGGACGACATGCCGGCTGGATTGCGGCCGCGGGTGGCCTCGCATCGACGAGCGACCGCGAAATCCCGATCGTCATCCTGTTTCCCGAGATCCCGTTTAACAAAGCGAAATTTCTCGCCAAGGTGAACAGTAATGTCCAGAAATTCGGCTATTGCTCGGTTGTGGTATCGGAAGGCGTAAAAGGGGAAGATGGCAAGTTTCTCTCCGATCAGGGAATACGCGATGCCTTTGGCCACGCCCAGCTGGGTGGTGTTGCGCCTGTCGTCGCAAATATCGTCAGGGAGGGCCTCGGCCTTAAATATCATTGGGGGGTTGCGGATTACCTTCAGCGCGCAGCGCGTCACATCGCGTCCAAAACCGATGTTGAGCAGGCGTATGCGATGGGTAAGGCCGCCGTTGAGTTTGCCGTCCAAGGCCATAACTCTGTAATGCCCACCATCGAGCGCCTTTCTGATGCGCCCTATCAATGGAAAGTCGGCATGGCGCAACTGTCCAGTGTGGCAAATGTGGAAAAAATGATGCCCAAGGATTTCATCAGCCAGGACGGCTTCGGCATCACTGATAAATGCCGCGAGTACCTTGCGCCGCTCATTATGGGCGAGGACTATCCGCCGTATAAGGATGGTCTACCGACCTACGTACGGTTGAAAAATTTGGCAGTCACAAAAAAATTGAGCGATTTTACGATTTGAGGTCATCCCGGACGTCTTGGAAGATGGAGGTGTCGTAGCGGCTTGATTTTCGTTCGGGTTTGCCAACCGATATTTAATGCAAACGTATTGTTTTCGTTTTTGGGTGAATAACGCTTCAATGGAGATTTAAATGGCTACTGGTTTGATCATAGCAATCGGTTGCGCAATGGCCGCACTCCTGTACGGAGTAATTTCGATAAAATGGATCGTGGCGTTGCCCACAGGCAACGAACGCATGCGCGAGATCGCTGCCGCAATTCAGCAAGGCGCTTCCGCTTACCTCAATCGTCAATACACCACGATCAGCATCGTGGGCGTTATCCTCCTGGTAGCGATCTTCATGGCTTTGGGCTGGCAAACCGCTGTCGGCTTCGCTCTCGGCGCATTTCTATCGGGTCTGACCGGCTACATCGGCATGAACGTGTCGGTGCGCGCCAACGTTCGCACGGCGGAAGCTGCCAGACATGGCCTTAACGCCGCCCTGGATGTGGCCTTTAGAGGCGGCGCCATCACCGGCATGCTGGTGGTGGGGTTGGGCCTGCTGGGTGTCGCCGGCTACTTTGCTGTTCTTACCGGCATGGGCGCAACCGAATCCGAAGCAACGCATGCTCTCGTAGGCGTAGCCTTTGGTAGTTCGCTAATTTCCATTTTTGCCCGGCTTGGCGGCGGCATATTCACGAAGGGCGCGGACGTTGGCGCCGATCTGGTGGGAAAAGTCGAAGCGGGTATTCCCGAGGATGACCCCCGTAACCCTGCAGTCATAGCCGACAATGTGGGCGATAACGTAGGCGATTGTGCCGGAATGGCAGCTGACCTGTTCGAAACTTACGCGGTGACCATAATCGCCACGATGTTGCTCGGCGGCCTGCTTATCACCGATGCGGGTCCTAATGCCGTGCTCTATCCGCTGGTACTCGGCGGAATATCCATTATTGCGTCCATTATCGGCTGCTACTTCGTAAAAGCGCGCGAAGGCGGCAAAATCATGAATGCGCTTTACCGTGGTTTGGCGGTTGCTGGTGGACTGGCGGCGGTTGCCTTCTATCCCATCACTACCATTATGCTTGGTGATGGCGTAATGATTGAAGGCAAGCTGGTGTCCTCGATGAATCTATACTTGTCCGGATTGGTAGGTCTAGTGCTGACCGCCGCGATGGTATGGATTACCGAATACTATACCTCTACTGAATATAAGCCCGTGCAGCATATCGCCGAAGCGTCGAGCACCGGTCATGGCACCAACGTAATCGCCGGACTCGGCGTTTCCATGAAATCTACCGCCGCGCCCGTGATCGTCGTCTGCCTCTCGATCTGGTGCACATTTGAACTGGCGGGACTGTACGGCATTGCTATTGCTGCGACCTCTATGCTGTCAATGGCCGGCATCATCGTGGCGCTTGATGCATATGGCCCGATCACGGATAACGCCGGTGGGATCGCGGAAATGGCGGGCCTGCCACCCGAGGTGCGCGATATCACCGACCCGCTGGATGCGGTGGGAAACACTACAAAGGCAGTGACGAAAGGTTATGCCATCGGCTCGGCTGGCCTCGCCGCGCTAGTCCTGTTTGCCGATTACACGCACGCGCTTTCCAGCGGCGGAAAAATCGTGAACTTCGATTTATCCGATCATATGGTAATCATCGGCTTGTTTCTCGGGGGCATGGTGCCCTATCTGTTCGGCGCTATGGCGATGGAAGCCGTCGGCCGCGCCGCGGGTTCGGTGGTTGTGGAAGTGCGCCGCCAGTTCAGGGAGATTCCGGGTATCATGGAAGGCACCGCCAAGCCGGACTATTCCAGAGCAGTGGATATGGTAACGAAGGCGGCCATCAAGGAGATGATTGTTCCTTCATTGCTGCCGGTGGCTGTGCCCGTACTCGTCGGTCTTATCCTTGGGCCCGTAGCCTTGGGTGGCGTCCTGATCGGTGCCATCATCACCGGCATTTTCGTAGCCATCTCCATGACCGCAGGGGGCGGGGCCTGGGATAACGCTAAAAAATACATCGAGGATGGCCATTTCGGCGGCAAGGGCTCGGAGGCGCATAAGGCTGCGGTAACCGGGGATACGGTCGGCGATCCTTACAAAGACACGGCGGGCCCTGCGATCAACCCGCTCATCAAGATCATGAATATTGTTGCCCTGCTCATCGTGCCGCTAATATAAATCCTGAACGTTCAAAGCACGCCGGAACTATCCGGCGTGCTTCGTTTTGAACGAAGCGAATGGGCTGGCACATTGTTTCGATTTCGTAACTAGCTCCCCGTATAGTCATGAATAACACTCGTTCACTCACGCTCAGCGATGCCAAAAATATTGCCGCTGCCGCGGAAGCGGAGGCCAGTCGCAACGGATGGGCAGTTGTCATTGCAATTGTTGATGAAGGCGGTCACCTCATTCATCTTCTGCGCCGCGACAACACCCAATTCGGCAGCATTGAAGTAGCGATCCAGAAAGCCCGCGCAGCTATCGCCTTTCGCCGGCCTACGAAAGTATGGGATGAACACGTGGGTGAAGGTCGGCTGCGCTATCTCGGCTTGCCTGGAACACTGCCGATCGAGGGCGGATTGCCTGTTGTAGTGGAGGGTGAGTTCATTGGCGCCGTGGGCGTAAGCGGCGTAAGGTCGAATGAGGATGCGCAGGTTGCACAAGCCGGACTGAATGCTTTGCCGGGGAATCTCTGACTTTTGGCCTCATCCAGTTGAAGTAGAGACCATAGAATACGTTTCCGGAAATCATTAACGCCGCCGCGTTCATCCCACTTTTTTCGACCTGTCCCCTTCCCAGTCTACGCACCTGAACGGTTTCAGCTTCGCGCTTCTGTCATCTGTTGCCGTGGCCCTGAACTTCCTGCCTCTCCCACTTGGGGATGAGTTAGGGTAGGATGAGGCTGTCGCCCTATTGCATTTCCTCTGGAATACTGAATCACATGAATTCCCCGGAGCTTCAACAAAAGACCTTCCTGTTGCTGTTGATCATCGTTTCGGTGGCGTTTGTATGGATACTGCTGCCCTTCTATGGCACGGTATTTTGGGCGTCTGTGCTCGCGATCATATTTGCCCCTCTTCACCGACGGTTATTGGTGATGGTGAACCAGCGCCGCAACCTCGCCGCGCTCACGACACTGTTGTTCTGCCTGCTTATCGTCATTCTGCCGTTTACGGTCCTTGCGGGTTCGTTGCTACAGGAGGGACTGACCGTGTACGAGAGAATCCGCTCGGGGCAACTGAATTTCGGCACCTATTTCCAGCAAATCATGGCTGCGTTGCCGCAATGGCTGGCCAACCTCCTCGACCGTCTCGGTCTCTCGGATATTTCCGGCATAAGGGACGCGCTCTCAGACAGTGCCTTACAGGGAAGTCAGCTCATCGCAGCTGAGGCCCTCAATATTGGACAGAACACATTCGAATTTATTATCAGTTTCGGTATCATGCTTTACCTCCTGTTTTTTCTGCTGAGGGATGGCACAATCTTAACCTCCAAGATAAACCAGGCGATTCCGCTCAGCCTGGAGCACAAGCGCCATCTGCTCAGCAAATTCACTACTGTGGTACGCGCGACTGTAAAAGGCAACATTGCTGTGGCCGCGATACAGGGAGCGCTGGGTGGCGCGATGTTTTCGTTCCTGGGCATACAAGGCGCATTGCTGTGGGGATCGGTGATGGCCCTGCTTTCTCTGTTGCCAGCAATTGGCGCCGGCCTCATCTGGGCGCCGGTAGCCATCTATTTCCTGCTTACCGGTGCTTTGGTGCAGGGCATCACCCTGATCCTGTTTGGTGTCTTGGTGATCGGGATGGTGGATAACGTGCTTCGGCCCATACTTGTCGGCAGGGATACAAAAATTCCCGATTACGTCGTACTCATCTCCACTCTCGGCGGCCTGGTTCTCTTCGGTCTTAACGGATTCGTCATTGGCCCGGTCATTGCAGCATTATTCATCGCTGCCTGGGATATCTTTTCCTCTTCCAAAAATGAACAGGTGTAAACGAAACTGCGGGTTGATGAAACGTACGTCTCAGGGTTTCCACGGTTTCATCTGCTGCCGCACCGCCCACTCAAATAAACGCGGGCCCAGCAGCCACCTGGCCACCACGGCCATCTTCGAGTCGAGCGGCAACGCATGCCGCAACGGCGGGTTTGAGGTTGTGATGGCATCGAGTACGGCCTGGGCGATGATCTCCGGTCCGGGACATCTCGGTTCGTGCGACACAATCTGATGCGCGCCCGCGACCAGCTTTTCATAGGCCGCTGGATGCGCGATTGTATCCAGTAAGCGCAACTGGTTGGGAACGAATTCCGTCTTTATCAATCCAGGCGCAATAACCACGACGTTGATCCCAAACTCCATTACCTCACCACGAAGGGTTTCGGAGAGCGCCTCCAAGGCATGTTTGGAAGCGGTGTACCAGCCAAATCCCGGTATCGTCATCTTCCCCAGGGCCGAGGTAATGTTGACAATGCACCCCGACTTCTGCGTCCGCATGTGCGGGACGACGGATTGCATGAACCGGGCGTAGCCGAATACGTTCACCTCGAACTGATGATGCGCAGCTTCCATCGAAACACATTCAATCGCACCCAGCTGGGCGTATGCGGCGTTATTCACCAGTACATCGATGCGCCCTTTCGTTGACATGACATGGCCTACCACTCGGTGAATGGCTTCCTCGTCAGTCACATCCAGTTCAACAGGCTCAATGTGATGGGAACGTATCTGTTCCAGCCTATACATACGCCGTGCTGCGGCGAATACGTAATAGCCGTTCCGGGCAAGCAGTTCAGCCGTCGCCCTCCCAATACCGCTGGATGCCCCGGTTACGAGTGCAATTCGCTCAGTCATGTCTCGCTCCTTTTTATCGTTTCACTTCGTCCCGCTTTTTATTCATAATTGCGGAGCAAGCTGGCAAAAGCAGAACTTGGCATTAACGTGATCTGATCATTTATACTCGACGGTATTGTCAGGCTTGGGCAATACCGTCGTTCCCATTAGGAGAAGGGTATGAACACGACATTGATCACCGGAGCGAATCGCGGCATCGGACTGGAATTCTCCAGACAGTATGCTGCGGATGGCTGGCGTGTGCTGGCGTGCGCCCGTAATCCGGAAAAATCTGATGCCCTCAATACACTGGCTGCCCAATATCCCGGTCAACTCTCGGTACATCGACTGGACGTGGCCGATCATCCGGAGATTGATCAGCTAGCGGTATCGCTTGCTGATCAATCGATCGACCTGCTGATCAATAATGCGGGTATTTATACCGATCCTCATGCCGGCCCTTCAAATAACAGCGATTATGAAGCCTGGATGCGCGCTTTTCTGGTCAATACAATGGCGACCTTTAAAATGGTTCGGGCATTTCGTGCCCATATCGTTCGTAGCGATAAAAAAACCGTGGTGACGATCAGCAGCAAAATGGGCAGCATTGCGGACAACAGCAGCGGTGGAAGCTATATGTACCGGTCCAGCAAGGCGGCGGTAAATATGGTCGTCAAGACGCTGGCAATAGACTTGAAACCTGCGGGTGTCATCGCCCTGGTATTACATCCCGGATGGGTGAAAACTGATATGGGAGGACCGCACGCATTGATTTCAAGCATGCAGAGCGTGTCGGGAATGCGCGAGGTCATCAGCCGTCTCACTATCGAAGACTCGGGCAGGTTCATCTCTTTTGATGGAAAAGCGATACCGTGGTAGAAAGGGACGGAATCTCCTCCCGACCAGCCCTCTCACTCAACGGTTACGGCAGTGCCGCTGGCAGAAACCATCAGCATGCCGTTCTCCTTACCCATTATTTCGTAATCGATATCGATCCCAACGACTGCATTTGCACCCAGGTCCTGCGCGCGCTGGCGTAGCTCCTCAAGCGCAATATCGCGTGCGCGCTGCAACTCTTTCTCGTAAGTCGCCGAACGGCCCCCCACAAGGTCACGGATCCCGGCGAAAAGATCCTTGAACAAATTGGCGCCCAGGATAGCCTCGCCCGCGACGATGCCGAGGTACTTCGTCACGCGCTTTCCCTCTATGTTTGGCGTAGTCGTTAATTCCATATTCTTCCCCCTGTGCTGTCGGTTGGTTAATAAGACACAAATTGGATGATTCCCCTGATATTCGCCGTCTACCGGTCACAGCCCCTTGCCAGCGGGAGTCCTTCATCCGATGCACAATGCCTTGGCTTTTGTCGCCGCTCAACCGCGTAATTTTCTCATACAGCGCCCGGTTTCGGTCTTTTACGCAACTTCTTCAAAGACCGCTTTCCCTGCGTATGATCCCGCTGCTTGAGCTGATCGGGGGAAGCTGGGGCTTGCCGCCGGACCGTGCGGTCGGGCGTTACAACTCGATTTACAGGCGTCAGTGTAATTTCAAGCTCGTTGATTTCGTCCCATTGCGCTTCGGTACGCTGTCTCTCAGGAATGGCGAGAAGCTCCTTCAGTCTGCCGGAAGACGGGATCGGTTCTGGTTTATCCATGATATATTAATACGAAGCTTTACTGATAATTGTTATCATTTATAATATGGCGACGACCGGCCATGCTATTTAGATACGGAGAGAATAAAATGTTGAATTCCTGCGTCAAGGAACCGATGAACAACATCCCCGTGGAGTGCTCCGTTCGAAAACGAGCTGGCAAAACCAGGGTAAACGCAAGCCGCACGACGAAGGTCCTAGTTTGCGCGTCTACGTTCAGGGCGCTGCATAGGAGTGCAACGCGAGTAGCTGATTTTACAACAAACCGTATGAGATGGGGCTTCAGGGGCGTGACAGGCCGGTTGCAGTGCCAAGCCGCTGACAATGCAGCTCCGCGAGCTGAACCGTTGCTCCGGTCTTCCGCTACCCATCCCATCCGTCCCGCTCCCCGCTTCGGCCATCATTCCCGAGAGGGCACTATTCTGAAAGATCTTAACCGCTATCTTACCGTAATGTTCTCTTGTGTCACGCTGTTTGCCGCCAGCACATCTCATGCCGACCAGGTCGTCGTCTATTCAGCCCGCATCGAGCAATTAATCAAGCCGATGTTCGACGCGTTCTCTAAGGAGACCGGTACAACGGTTAAATTCATTACCGACAAAGAAGGCGCGCTGCTCGCGCGTCTGAAGGCGGAAGGAAAAAACACGCCTGCCGATGTGCTTATTACCGCCGATGCGGGCAACTTATGGGAAGCCGCGCGCGAAGGTCTATTAAGACCGGTCGAGTCCAAAACGCTGGAGTCCAATGTTCCCGCTCATCTTCGCGATCCCGGCAATCAATGGTTCGGTCTGTCGGTGCGTGCCCGCACTATCATTTATAACACACAAAAAGTAAAGCCCTCCGATCTTTCGACCTACGAAGCACTCGCAGACCCCAAGTGGAAGGGACGGTTGTGTCTACGCACGTCAAAGAAGGTATACAACCAGTCACTTGTAGCAATGATGATTGCCGAGCATGGCGAGAGCACAGCCGAGAAAATTGTGAAAGGTTGGGTTGCGAATCTGGCCACTGATCCATTGTCCGATGATACCAGGGCGATGGAATTCGTCGCGGCGGGAAAATGTGATGTCACCATTGCCAACACATATTATTACGGGCGTCTGATGGAAAAAAACCCTGCGCTGCCGCTTGGGATTTTCTGGCCCAACCAGGAGAGCAACGGGGTTCACGTAAACATCTCAGGGGGGGGTGTTACCCGGTATGCACACAATGCGCCAGCTGCGATCCGGTTGCTGGAATTCCTGTCATCGGAGAAAGCGCAAAACCTGTTTGCCGATGTGAATATGGAATACCCGGTCAATCCCAGAGTGAAACCTGACCCTGCTGTCGCTGCCTGGGGTACGTTCAAACAGAACACCATAAACGTTAACAAAGCCGGAGAGTTGCAGGCCGAAGCAGTCAAGTTGATGGATCGGGCAGGCTATCGATAAGGATGAAGGCTTCGAATGGCGAGGCGCTGCAATCCGCCGGCACTGACTCGAACGTAAATACCGGCAGCTCTTTCTACAGCTCGTCAATCCGCGCCGTGCGTACTTCCGTCGGCTGGCGCCTGATTCCTGTTTTCATCGCCACGCTTGTACTGATACCCGTCGGTACGGTCGTCTCCTCGCTTTTCGCGCCGGCGGGCGATGTATGGCAACATCTGGTCGAAACGACACTGGCCGAGCTAGTTGCGAATACCTTTTGGCTCGCTTTAGGGGTGTCTCTCGGCACCGCGTTGTTGGGAGTGAGCCTGGCATGGTTTACTGCGGTATGTGATTTTCCGGGAAGGGGATTTTTTTCCTGGGCCCTGCTTCTGCCGCTCGCCATCCCAGCTTATGTCATCGCATTCGTTGCACTTGGTCTGTTTGATTATGTCGGTCCGGTCCAAACCGCGCTGCGTGCGTGGCTGCAATCGGACTTGGCCTGGTTTCCCAACGTGCGCGGCAGACTGGGCGTTATCGTTGTCATGATTCTGGCATTTTATCCCTATGTCTATCTGCTGGCGCGAAACGCCTTCCTCACTCAGGGGAAACGTACGCTTGAAGCGGCACAATCGTTGGGTTTCGACCGCACCCATGGGTTCGTCAAACTATCGCTGCCGATGGCCCGGCCTTGGATCGCAGGCGGCGTGATGCTGGCGTTGATGGAAACGCTTGCAGATTTTGGCACCGTTGCCGTCTTCAATTACGATACCTTCACCACCGCCATTTACAAAGCCTGGTTTGGCATGTTTTCGTTGTCTGCGGCCTCCCAGCTTGCCTCGGTACTGATTGTGATTGTCTTCGTCGTAATCATAGTAGAGCAGCGAATGCGGTCCGGTATGCGTTATGCCGAAAGCAGGCAAAGCGCGAGAATTGACCGCATTCCGCTCTCGGGGTGGCGCGCATGGTCTATCGCCGCCCTCGCATCAGGCACCCTGTTCCTTGCGTTCATCTTGCCAGTAAGTCAGTTGAGCATTTGGGCGGCGGGTGTTTTTGCCAGTGATTTCGATCAGCGCTACCTCGAATTTCTCTGGCACTCATTGCTGCTTTCCGCTGTGGCGGCCGCGCTTACCTGTGGTGTCGCACTACTCATGGTTTATGCAGCCCGGCGCCATCCTGATCGGATTACAGGCGCCGCGGTTCGCATTTCCACCATAGGCTACGCCTTGCCTGGCGCAGTGCTGGCAGTTGGGATTTTCATTCCGGTCGCCTGGCTGGATAACCAGTTGAGCGAAATGGCTCTGCGATTATTTGATTTCCATAGCGGGCTGATTCTGCAAGGCACCCTTCTCACCATGCTGATCGCTTACCTGACGCGTTTCCTGGCGGTCAGTTATAACCCGATAGATAGTGCCATGCACCGTATCACCCCCAGCATCGATGAAGCCGTCAGGGGATTTGGCTTAACCGGATGGGCGGCACTGCGGCGTGTGCACCTGCCTATTTTGAAAGGAGGAATTTTTACCGCCGCATCGCTCGTATTCGTGGACGTGATGAAGGAAATGCCCATTACCCTGATGACCCGGCCCTTCGGCTGGGACACTCTGGCGGTGAGGATATTCGAAATGACTTCAGAGGGTGAATGGGAACAGGCCGCGCTTCCCGCGGTGACGTTGGTGCTCGCCGGCCTGCTTCCCATTATCTTTCTTATGCGGCAAGCTGAAAAATAATAGAATGCCGCTCCATGAACACGCTGCTTGAGCTCAAGAATATCCGGCATGCCTATGGGCAGCAAACAGTAGTAGAGGATCTTTCACTCACCCTGAGAAAAGGGACAATCGGCTGCCTGCTGGGTCCAAGCGGATGCGGCAAAACCACGGTACTCCGTAGCATCGCAGGATTCGAGCCCATTTCCGCCGGTGAAATTTGGCTGAACGGCGTGGTAATAAGCAGCCCGAGCTTCTGCCTTCCCCCGGAACAACGCCATATCGGCATGGTATTCCAGGATTATGCGCTGTTTCCTCATTTAACCGTTCGCGGCAATGTGGGCTTTGGTCTGCATCGGGTGGGAAAGGCTGAGCGGGCCCAACGCATCACCGATATGCTCCAAACGGTGGGTCTCACACATGATGCGGAAAAATATCCTCATCAACTGTCGGGCGGACAGCAGCAGCGGGTTGCCTTGGCGCGTGCCCTGGCGCCCCGCCCCGATCTGCTTTTGCTGGATGAGCCTTTTTCGAACCTAGACGTTACCCTGCGTGCGCGCTTAAGCCTCGAAGTGCGTGATATTCTCAAGAATCAAAACGCTACCGCTATCTTGGTGACGCACGACCAGGAAGAGGCTTTTGCCATCGCCGATGAGATTGGCGTGATGCATCAAGGCCAAATCCAGCAGTGGGACACCGCATATAACTTGTACCATAAGCCCGCTAACCGGTTTGTGGCGGATTTCATCGGCGAAGGCGTATTTGTCCCGGGCAAGATACTTGGCCCCAACCAGGTGGAAATAGAACTGGGCGTTCTCCAGGGCGAGGTTGCACATCGTTGCGGTCCTGAGTGCCAACTGTGCCGCAGCGGTGGTAGCGTGGACGTGCTCATCCGTCCGGATGATATCGTGCATGACGACGCCAGCCCCGTTAGAGCCGTCGTCATGCAAAAGGCCTTCCGGGGAGCTGACATCCTCTACACTTTGCGCCTCCCCGGCGGAAGCACCGCGCTATCGCTCGTGCCCAGCCATCACAATCACCCTATCGGCGAGAAAATCGGCATCAGGCTGGAAGCAGATCACGTGGTGGCATTCAGCCGGCAGGTCTGAGCTCACCGCGACGGCATCTGTGCTAAGAGAACCGTTCCGCAGTCTCGCAATCTGCGCAGTCGATGCGGAAAAAGGATGATTCGTGCTTATTGGAAATTTGAATTTCTTGCTGCCCGGATTTCATCGGCCAGCTGCAATACCGACATCGCGTAATTCACACTGCGATTGTAACGCGTTATGACGAAGAAATTATTGAAACCCAGCCAATACTCGTTTCCGCCGTCATTCTCCAGTTCGATCAATGTAGCCGGAAGATTACCAGGCGATTCCCCGTAGGGAATGACGCCTCGTTCCCGCAGTTCGCTCAAGGGATAAAACGACTTCGTCCCCGTGAACAAGGCACCGCGGTAGTCGGTACCATTCACCAGGGCTGGGAAGACGGCCGCTTGGCCGGCTTCCCAGCCGTAGCTCTTGAGATAATTCGCCACACTACCGATCGCGTCCGCTGGGCTCCCGGATAAGTCGACTTTGCCATCACTGTCAAAATCTATCGCGTACCGCCGGTAACTGCTGGGCATGAATTGGGGTATGCCGATAGCCCCCGCATGCGATCCCCTGACGCCGAGCACATCCATACCCTGCTCCCGACTCAACAACAGATATTGCTCCAGTTCCGCCCGAAAGAATCCCGCGCGCTTAGGATAGTCGAAGGCCAAGGTGGTCAACGCGTCCAGGATGCGATGCCTGCCGCTCTGCATGCCGTAATTCGTTTCCACCCCGATCACCGCCGCTACGATCTCCTCCGGGATGCCGAACTCCCTGCGTGCCCGCTCCAGCGTGGCAGCATGATTATTCCAGAATGCGACGCCATCTGCCACGCGCTGCGGACTGACGAGGAGAGGACGAAACTCATACCATGGCTTCGCCGTAGCAGGCTGTGAAATTGCTTTGATAATCGCCGGCTGAAACTGTGCCATGCGAAGGGTGCCTTCAAGCTCGGCCCGCCCGAATCCATGCCTTTCCACCATTTCGGCGATAAAGGCCTCAATGTCGGGCCGCATCGGCGCCACTGGCGCTGTCGTCGATGCTGACGCACATCCGGCAAGCGCAAGCAGGCCCAACATATACATGAGAAATCGCATAATCCTCCGATCAGGAAAAGGCACACGCCTTTGTTCTTTAGCCGTCATCGCCCCATTCCCGCCAACCCTTCAGTAGTGGAAAGTATAAACCTCGCCTTACCGCCTGGCCGTCGACCAAGTGCATAAGATTTGCATAACGATCGAGTTGAACATGATAACGCTCTTGCTCACGATTGAGAAAACCCTCGATATCCGCGCCTTCATGACTGCTGGTTTTGTAGTCCACAACCCAGCGTTGTCCGTTTGCATCACGAAAAGTACGGTCAATGACATGATCGAAATATTCCCCGCCGGCAACCGTGGTCATGCGCAACTCGCTGCGGGCATCTTGCTGCGGCCCGAGCAGCCAGCGGCCGCGCGGATCGGTCACTGCGTGGGTAAGAGCCGTTAACACGCGTTCTAGAGCCATATCCATCTCCCCTCCGTGGAGGATCATGCCGCATGCAACCAGTTGGTGCCTGAAAGTATTCCGAAAAACCCGGATGCGCGCTACATCCCATTTTTCAATACCTTCGGTTGCGATGCGCTGCAGCCAGCGGTGCACGACATTGCCGATAACACGCGCAGTTTCTCCCGCCCAGGAATATTCAACGCTGCCCTGTGCGGAAGCCGTGTGCGGCCGGGCCAGCCACCGCACTGGTGGCGGCGGAGGCGGTAACACCCAACCGGAGACGAAGCGACGCAATGACTGATCGATGCAATTTCCTGCTCCGTCTCCGCCACCGCGCTGAAACACGAAACCCAAGGATATCGCCCGTGCCGCGGCTTGCGCATACTCCGGCGCCACCACTGGCCAAATCCTGCTCAGCAGCGACCGGCTGGGTGGCGGCTTCAGCTCAAGTCCTCCGTCTTTTGCCAGCGCGGCGCTGGTGCTGCCAAGCAAATGCAGACGCTGCCTCGCACGAGTGGCGGCAACGTACAGCAGGCGCCCATCCTCCAGGCGTTCTTTTTCGCCTTCGAGTTTTTCCAGCCATAAATAGATCGAATCTTCATCCGCCCCCGTTTCCTGGATTGGGGCCAGCAACAGATCGTTCCCGCCCCCTGCGCCGCGCACTCCCGATGCCGACCGAACGGTCTCCATCCACATGAACAGTTTCTTATCGTTACTGCGGGGCGACCGCCCCAGGCCGGGCACGATTACCCAATCAAACTCGAGTCCCTTTGCTTTGTGTATGGTCATCACTTGTAGCCTGTCGTCCGCCTTCACGTCCGGCAAGGCAAAGAGGTGGCCGAGTCCTTCCTCCAGCGCCGCAACGCTGGGAATATCGCCGGCATCCTCTTGCTTTTCAAGATAATCGAGATAAACCGCCGCATCTTCAAAGTCGGTCGGATCTTCAATAGCGGCGGGTCCACCTAGCGCGAGCCACGCTGCTTCAACTGTCGACCGTAAAGATTGCCGGCCGCGATTGTTCAAGCACGCCTGGAGCACGTCACGCACTCTCAGCAACCGGTGGCGGCCATCGGCCGAGATTGAGTTCAGACGAGTCTCATCGCTGAGCCACTCCCAGACGATGCCAGCACGTACAGATGGGTTGCCTTCGGGCGCGCTTGCGCCTTCCTCCTGGAGCACATCGCTGCGATCAGAACTCAATACGGTGTTCGGCGAGGCGAGCGCATAAATATCGGCCAGCAAAAGGCCGCACCATGGCGCTCGCAGCAATGCGAGCCATGCTGAACTGTCTGCGGGATGTGCTAGTGCCCGGGTCAGCGCCAGCAGATCCTGAACCACAGGCCTGTGACCCAGCCCCTCGATTTCGATTGCGCGAAAACGCAAACCTGCTTCTCTTAGCCGAGGGATGATGTCTATGAGATGACTACGGTTACGTACCAGAATCGCCGTGGTCGCTGCCCGTTCATTTCGCGCTTGTGCGGCAATCTCCACCACTTTGGCTGCCTCCGCCACGCGGTCATCATTAAAAAAAGGATGCAAGCTGACCGCGCTCCCCGTCAGCAGGTCATGCGTGGCGATCGAATCAGTATAGGATACCGCACCGATGGTGATGTTCTCTCGCCTTGGCATTACCTGGGAGAAGGCAGCGTTCACCCAGTCCACGACTCCTCGTTGCGACCGGAAATTGGCGGAAAGCGTAACCGGCTGCAACGAAATGTTTCCGATTCCCGCAGCACGGGCGCGAAGAAACAAACCAACCTCAGCCTCGCGAAAGCGATAGATGGACTGCATGGGGTCTCCCACCGCCAGCACACTGCGCCCGTCCCCTGACTCCCATCCGGCAGTCAACTTTTCGATCAATTCATATTGGCTGATAGACGTATCCTGAAACTCATCTACGAGTAAATGGTGGATGCGATAATCGAGCGCAAGCGCAAGATCGGTAGGCGCGTGAAGGTCACCGAGCGCCCGCAACGCGCCTTGTGCGACTTCCGTGAAATCCACTTGGTTACGTGATTGAAACACAAGCTTGAGCTGCGCAACGGCATGGGGCAGCAGCCGGGTGATCGATCTGAGTACTTCCCACTGGGCGTCCGTGTAGGTGGATGGCGGCAGGTGAAGAACCTCATCCAATGCCTCACGCAGCGAACCGGTATCCTTTTCAGCCAATAGCGAAACCAGTACGCGCGCCCGCTCCTTCCATGATGCAGCTACGTTTTTACGAGCTGGGGGCTCGGAGGGAAAACCCTCTCTCTCGGTAAACTGCTTGCGCCAGGCGCCTTCTCTTGTAAGCAGCAGAGCGGCCACTGCCTGCCAGCGGGACGTATCCTGCTCGTCATCGCCCGGAAATGCCGTGAGGTCCCCACATTGCTCATACGCAACGATAGGGGAGTCTCTGCCAGCGGCAGCGAGGTTATCGGTTGCATATCGTATCAGCGCGGTCAGTTCATCCCGGGCCGCGACAGGATACAATCCGCATACGCGCCGGAGTACCTCATGCCGCGTATTCCTCAACGCCGCTTCCAGCTCGTCCCGCTCCCTGCCGTGGATATGGCGCAGCCAGTGGTCGCGGCGCGCCAGCATTCCAATGAGGAGTTTTTCCAGCCGCTCGACGTCGTTATCAAGATGCTCGAGCAAGCGCCCGGTATCGTGCGCCACCCCCTCCTCGACCGCTTCGCCCTCTACAAGACGAACGATCGCGCGCGCCGCCTCAAGATATAAGTCGGTCGCATCCTCCACGGTTTCCGGCTGCGAGCCGAACCCGGATAGCACGGGCATCTGGCGTGTCAGCCAGGCGCATAACGAATCAAAAGTCTGAATGCGCAATCGGGCCGGGTTTTCGAGGATATGCCAACTTGCCTCGATGTCGCGATGCAGCACGGCGCTTGCCGCTTCGCGCGTGGTTTTTTCATATCCGGTTTCAGCAATTCCGGTCGGGTGAGATGTGATGCGGGACTGTACCAGCGCCTTCATCAGGCGCTCGCGCATCTCCGCAGCGGCTTTGCGTGTGAATGTGATCGCTACAATTTCCTCGGGTTCGTTGACGCACGCGAGCAGCCTGAGATAGCGTTGGATCAGAAGTCCCGTTTTTCCCGACCCGGCGGGTGCCTGAACAATAAAAGACTCGCCGGGATCAAGGACACGAAGGCGCTCGGCCAAGTCCGGGGTATCGGTGTACGGTGTCTTGGCAGTTGGCCTATCCGGCGATGTCGATTCGTTCCTCAATCTTCGCCCGCCTTGTCCACAACCCCGCTCTCCATGCGCTCGTACACCCGACATAACGGTCTAGCATCACAATTGCGACAGGTATCGGGGTATTTTCTCGGCTCGATTTTCGCGCTCCCGCTCATGAAGCCAGCGACGAATCGCTCCAGATTAATACGCCACGCGGCGACCAGATCTTCCCATGAACCGTACCAGTCACGGTAACGCGACTCGCTCAGCGCCTTTCCCCCCGGGAGTAAATCGTTGTCACGTGCAACTGCCGCGAAACGCATATCGCCGGCCTTGACCTGGGCAAACGCAAGGGCCACAGCATCGGGCTCGGCCGTGACGAGATATAAAGGCAATTGCGGTTCCTCTGGCCCATCGCCAAGCATGGTGGTTACGGAAGGCGCTCTCGTCTTGTAATCGATAATAATGCGCCGTCCATCATCGAGCTCGTCGACCCGGTCAAGGCGCGTCGTCAACGTAAGCCCACCAATTGCCACCTTGCGCCTGGCCTCGATCGCAACAACCGTGAAGTTGCTCCGCTTTCTATCCTCCTTCAGCCATCCCAGCGTTAAGCGGATGAGTCGACCCTGCTCTATTTCTGCGAATCGTCCCCATGCCAGGCCCGGACGCTGCCGCCGGATACGCGCCACCGCCTCTGCCGCGCCGTGCATGAGTATCGCTTCAAGGTCTTTCTCACTGATGGAATCGAGGCCGCTTTTAGTCTTGAGCTGGCTCCATGCTTGCGCCAGTATGTAATGGAGCAATGTGCCGCGCTCCATGGCATTGAGCCCCGCGTGAGGCATACGAATTCGTTCAATACCGAAACGATGCAAAGATAACGCGCGGAATGGGCAGGTAACGTAATCTTTTATTACCGCGATGCCCCCGGCCACTTCAATTTCGCCTTGCAAGGGGACGTATGCCGGCGCGGTATGATCTTCTATGCGCTCCAATTGGCGCGCGTAATGAATAAGGCGGCCGTAATCAGGATAATCGGGTAACGCAAGCTCGCCAATAGCGATATTTGCGATCAGCGGGCTGGGGGGGGAGTCTCTCGCATCTGAGCCCCCAAAGTGTCGCGCGTGGCTCAGAATAACCTCGTTCGCGGACGAGAACCATGCATTGGTAAGACGATGCGCAAGCGCGAATGTGGCAGCGGCAGAACCTTGCGGCAACTCGGCGGCACGTTGTAGTTCAGCGGGGAGGAAAGGGTTGGGTCGTGGTTGGGGCGGCCAAACTTCAGCCGATAAACCCATGACCCACAGGCAATCGAACGTCATACCGGCAGCCTCCAGGACACCCAGAACCTGGATAGGAACATCGGGCGTCTCGGGCTGGAACATCGTTTCACTCGTCATGCGGCGAAGGCGGGGTATCGCTGCCTTGTAGCTGCTGCGGGACAACACGAGGTCGAGGCTGGCAAAATTTGCCAGCACTTCCTGCCACTTTTTCAACGCCTGATATTCGGCGGAATCGAGCTCACGCTCACCTGGGAATCCGATCACCCGCAGCGCTTCGGAAATTGCTCTCGCGAGCTGGGAAGGGGCTTGCGAGCGTAAAAGTTGTGCTTTGCGGAACTTCGCATAGGCTGACAGGCTCTGCGCAAGAACCGGGCAATGTTTACCCGCATCCTCCAGCTCGAGCAGGGTGAGCAGTGCTTCAAGCGAAATTGTTGGCTCGGCGCGTTTTCGCAAGTTCGCATCAAGCCGGGCACGACCGCCCATTTCAGTTTCCCCGCCAGCCAGGAAAGGCGATCGCAGCAGCAGGCTCACCCGTTCGAATTCAACTTCCCCTGCGCCAAGTTCGAGTATCAGGAATACAGCACTGACGAGCGGGTAGGAGAGAAGAGGGTGACCAAGCGACGCGTTGAAGGGTAAAGTGCGCCTGGGTGCTCCCGGTAGTGATTGGCGCACGTCAGGCTCCATTACGGAACCAAAGACACGCATGACAACACTTCTATACTCGGACAATGCGGGAACAACGATTCCGACACGGGCGGCGCCGTTGCCCTCGATGCGCGCGCGTGCCCATACCGCTGCCCGGTAAACCTCATCTTCGCGGTCCGGGCTTTCGACACGCCGCAGGTTGCGGCCCCAGTACTCGAGTTGCGGTTGAGGTTCTGACAGCATCACCTCACAACCGGTCTCGGCCAGGGAGACCAAAAACCGCGCCTGTTGTGGTGTAACGATATCGAACCCATAGCAGATCAGTCGCGCGGGTTTGCTTACTTCTGTGCTCGCATAGAAACCTGCGGCGAGATCGCCAAGCCGCGCAATATCTATTTGCCGCCCGCCACCGGTAATTTTTTCATAGCGCCCGGACCAATCCTGGAATGCCTTGCAGTCTTCGTTGAGGGGCGAATTCCGGAGCCTGGGGATGAGGCGCCATGCGTGGGCAATCTCCCATGCCTCGCGCGCAAGCTGTGCGGTTTCCGGGACTGAGAGCAGCGCTGCGCCCTCATCCGAATGCGAGATCACGTTCTCCCACACGACCTGCTCCTGGGCAGACGTCAAGAGCGTCGGTAAATGTCCTCCTTGATCGGAGTAAAGCGCATCCTCATAGAGGCGAACCATGAAGGCCGAGATCGGCAGGATGTCGGCGGAATCCCAGACCAATACTCCTCTTGCAGCTTGAAATCCATCAAACTCGCGCTTGAGCGCCGTCGCGAGTCGCCGATTGGGCGTAATGACCGAGACGCCGGCCTTCAAGCCGGCGGCAAGGTGTATAAAAACTTCGTTAGGAAGGACTTTCGGAAAATTCAGAAGGGACCGCATGCGGCGGTGGGCTATCGTCGTCCGGTCAGCGTTCCAGCTGTTCCAGCTTCTCTGTTACTTTCGCCCATTCATCAGCCTCGGGCAGGGCGTCCTTTTTCTCGATAATGGGTTTCCAGGCCTTGGATAGTTCGGCGTTCAGCGTGGTAAAATGCTGTTGGTCTGCTGGCACGTCATCCTCGGAGAAAATCGCCTCTACCGGACACTCAGCGACGCATAGGGTGCAATCAATGCATTCATCGGGATCAATCACTAGAAAATTGGGCCCTTCACGAAAACAATCCACCGGGCACACATCCACACAATCAGTGTATTTGCATTTGATACAACTTTCAGTTACTACGTAAGTCATGACAGATCCTTGCTGAGCTCTTTTGAGAATTTGCGATTTTACCAGAAATTTCTAAAGCGCCGCTATAACTCTACGACTAGGACCGGCCTCGATATCGTGCGCTCATGCTGCTTCGAGCTGAAGTGGGGCAGATGGTTCCCATCATGTCAGACGGGAACGGCGATGTCCTGACTCGTGCTAACTTCAAGGGAAACGACCATGTCAGCCGATCTTAGTGGCCACTCCAGAGTGAGGGTCACAGCCTGCATGATTTTTTCAAACCCTCCTTCAGACTGCGAAACCGAATAGCACGGCTTGGCAATTAGTGCCACTGGAGATGAAGTCGTCAGCTTGACACTCCCCCCCAGCACATTATCATCCAGTGTCAGACCATCCATCGCCGAAAGTTCAAGCAGTTGTCCGAAACCGCAAAGGATTGCGCCCTCATGGATATAGCGTCCACCCCATCCGTCGCAACTAGGCATCGCGATATTGATTTCCGTGCTAAATACACCGCTGGCTCCAGAGGGGAAGCGATACGATACATAAATTCCGTTGCCGGCGAGCTCGATATTTTTCCCAACATGCTCCGATAACAGCTCCACGCTCGATCCTCGTCCCTCAGCAGGAACGCTCGGATGCGGGTAAGCTACATAACCGCCGTTCAGCCGATCGACAAATAAACTTCGCGCATGATCATCAGCTTCCAGGTCGGCGGCGCCAATTGTATGCTTGAAACTGACCCTCTCGTGGGCGGATGCGATGCCGTCCCCACTGTGCTGCGATCCACTTCCGCTTCGAAAAATCCGCTCGTAATAATGCTCCACCTGACGCTTCAACGTATCGCCAAAATTATGCTTCAGCGCATAAGAATCCAGTTCGAAGATACTGCCGCTACCGTCCAGTTTAAGCACTGCCTGAATAAGGCCGTTTTGGAGATACAGCTCCTCGATGCCGTCGAGATCGGTATCTTCCACGAATTGTGCCGCGCGTCCCTCACATGCGTCCAGCATCGCTTCCAATTCGATCATGGCCCTGAATACCGCGCGCCGCAGATGGGGTAAATATAGCCCGCCAAACAACCCGTGCCAGTACGCATCATTGGCTTGCGCCTCGTAGAGCTTGCGCGTCATGGTTTCATCATGCGTCCGGTCCCGGAGCATGGACAGGCGCGACGAAAGACCCAGCATGCGTTTGTGCATCCAGTTGGATTCAGGATAACGGGAAAAGAAATTTTTCCAGATGCCGCCCCGCAGAAATGCCCGGTTCCCCTCATACCATCCTGCCGTCTTTGCCTGCCGCACGAGGCTGGCATAAATATTGGCCGGCTGGGCGGGAAGCGTCCACTCGTTCATTTCAATATAGGAAGTAGTCGGCAGATATACAACGCCCCTCGTTTTTTCGGCGGCGTGATAGTCTCTATAGTGCTGGGTGCGGATCAGGGGCGAGGCCAGAACGCCTTGAATGAAATTGTCGAGCCAGCCTTTTTCGTAGACCCAGTGGTAGGTCTCCGGCCAGATGCCAAATTTCTCGATGTCATCGAAATAAATGGCAGCCATACTGCGGCCCCCTCCAATGGCGTTAGCCTGGGACTCGATGTGGGCTACGACTTCATGAGGCGGAGAAAACGGCAACCTGTAACGCAACGCTTCTGAAATAGGAAAAAGGTCGAGTACGCGCCCATCCTCCTCGGTAGTGAAATAGCCGGTCAATTCGGCTGTAGTTTTGCCGGCGCAGAGAAAATGATAATCGTCCACGATTACGTAGCGAATTCCGCAGTCGGCCAACGCCGGCACGACTGTCGATTCCCATACGCGCTCGGTTAACCACGCGCCTTCTGGCCGCCTGCCGAGCTTCATTTCCAGCTTATTCGAAAACGTCTCAATTTGGCCGATGCGATCGCGGTTCGGAATTGCCGCAAGGACCGGCTCGGTATCGCCTGCGCCGAATAACTCGACCTGATCCCGCGTCACCATTTCCCGCAGCAACGCAATATCTTCGGGATAATGATCACTCAGATAGTCCAGTAGCCAGCCGGAAATGTGCAACGCAAAACGAAACCGCGGATAGCGGTAAAGTACTTCAAGAAAGGGTTTGTAACAGCGTCGATGTGCATCTGCGAGCACTTCGGGAAAATTGCCGACGGGCTGGTGTGCGTGAACGCCGAAAAGCAGAGAAACGGGTTGGGACATCAAGTTCCTCAAGTTGAAGAACGTTTAACGGCGAAATAAGAAAAACGTTTAACGGCAAACTCGCGCGTCTAACCTCCGCCGCTGTCCGTTTGTCAAAACGCTTCGATAAGTCCCAGACAACAGGCACATCTCCCAACTATTCGAAGTGGCCATTTGAATTGGGCCGATTTCTCAGCCGGAATCGCAGCATGAGGCTGTGGGAGCAGCGTGAGGAAAGCGAGACCGCAGATATCGACCCAGCCGCCACTTATGAGGCGGTGTCTCGATGAAGTCCTTCCTTAGGACGCCCGTCTCATCGTGCCCCCCGATTCAGATACCTCGACGCAACCCTGACTGATCGGCTCATGTACGGATTCCGGCACCGGAAGTCTGAGCAAGCTGTACAGATTGGCGAGGTTATCACGGAACAAACGGTCAAAGCTCGCGACCACGTAGGGAGAGTTGTAGTCTCCCAGCCACCAGAACCAGTCAGAGCTTTCGCAGGAGGCCAGCTGCCGTTCAGCTTTCTGCTTTTCCTCGTCAGTCAGGCGTCCGCTTTGCATTACCAGATCATAGCTATGCTTGGCCGCGCAGAGCAGGTCCCACGCCCGGTTTTTATCCGGATCGCCGATCCAGGTGGAAAATGTGCCGTAGACCCAGCTGCCCGCGGAGAGAACAGGCAGAGCTGTAATCTCTCCAGGATGGAGCGAAGAAATATAGTCGCGGTAAGTGGTGACCCGAATTGAATGGTGGTTCTCCAGAATTTCGTAGAGATCATTGAGAAAATAATATCCGTTGTAGGGATAGTATTCCCAGGCATTTTCGCCATCAAGTATGATGCTGACAACTGGATTCTCGTCGGGAGCCGCATTCCGGCCAATATCTTCGAGCGAGTGTACAAGATGCTCAGCGGCGTCGCGGCCGAACCATTTCGAATACTCGAAGCCGATCATGTCCGAAAGTCTCTCATCGCGGAAGAAGCAGGTAACGCTTTCGGCCCGCCCTTCAAGCCGATACGGCCGGTAAAGATAACGGTTCCTTTCTGGCAACGAGCCGCTCGGAAACGATTTGCGCAGGCTGTTGGCGAGCACCCCTTCGCCGCTTGCGCTCCAGTGGCAGTGTTGCTCACCCAGAATTTCCAATAGCGGACTTGAAATGGCGCCCTCGGCCGGCCATACCCCGCTGGGCCTGATGCCAAAACGCCGCGTGTGGCTCTCGATCGCGGAAGATAAGTGCCACGCAACGCGACTGCGGCCGCCCGGGTAATTATTTTCCGCCGGCAAATTGGCGCTAGGCATGCTGTCACGCGCAGAAGAAAAATCGATTAGTAATGGCGCCAGCGGATGGTAATGCGGCGTAGTGGACAATTCGATCTGGCCGGACTCGGCCAACTTGCGATAGCGGGGGATCAATCCTTGGATCAGTTCCCCAATGACGGCAAGTAACTGACTCCGGTCCGAATAACTGAAACCCCGACCTTGCGTCATTAACCGTACCACGGTCTCATTGCTTCGGCGGACGCTCTCACCCGTCCATGCCAAGTGATACCACACGAGCAAGTCGGCCAGATACTGCCCGGAAAGATAAGTCAACTCGGCCTCGCCCCGCTGGCGCAGCGTTTCGTGCATCTCATGCAGGCGCTTGTAGGCCGGATACGGTTGCATCATGGTCGAATGATTACTGCGAAAGCAGCTATCGAACGTGCGCAGGCGATCCTCGGTGGAAATCTTGTCTAGATCGGGGGTGGCGAGCATGCGCAGGAGCGGATCCCGCAACTGCCCGGACACGAACTGTGCGGCGTAATCCTCCAGTTGGTCCAGGAGGACAGGCACGAAATTAACAACCGCCTTAATCGACGGATGTGCTTCGAGATGGGCAGCCATATCACTGTAATCCTTGATGGCGTGCAAGTAAACCCAGGGCAGCATGAACTCACCGGTTTCGTAGTTTCGGTAATCCGGCTGGTGCATGTGCCAAAGCAAGACAAAGTGTAATTGTTGCATTTCGATTCAAACCTGATGAAAGGAGCCTGAAACCCTCTCCAAAAACGCCGCGTGCGCTACCGTGTTCCCTCGCTAGGATTCGTTCTCATCTGACATAATGTATCTTTTGCCCCAGCATTTCCGGCGTGATGAGCGTAACGCCATTATCGGTGACGTAAAATCGCTTCTGGTCTTCCTGTAGATTAAATCCTACCTCCAGTCCGGGAGGAATGATGCAGCTCTTGTCCACCACAACCCGTCTCAGGCGCACATGGCGGCCAATATCCACATTTGGCAGTATCACCGAGTCTTCGATGCTGCTGTAACTGCGTACCTGCACATTGGAGAATAATAATGACCTGCGTACCGTCGCCCCACTGATAATACAACCGCCGGAAACCATCGAATCCAGCGCCTGCCCCCGCCGATCCTCGTCGTCGAAAACGAATTTGGCGGGAGGCAATTGTTCCTGGTGAGTCCAGATTGGCCAATCCTTGTCATATAGGTTGAGGTCCGGCGTGACGTGGGTAAGGTCAAGATTCGCTTCCCAGTATGCGTCCACCGTCCCGACGTCCCGCCAGTATGGCACACCTGACACCATGTTGACGCAGCTGTCCGCAAAGCGGTGAGCAAATACCCGGCGGCGAGGTACCAGGTGTGGAATCACATCCTTACCAAAATCATGAGACGAGTGCGGGTCGTCATGATCGCGAATCACCTGCTCGAACAGGAATTGGGCGTTGAAGACATAGACACCCATGTTTGAAAGCGCATACCCAGGCTGGCCAGGCATCGAGGCAGGGTGGGCTGGTTTCTCGTCAAAACTGATGACACGCCAGTCCTCGTCTACGCCCATGACACCAAACCCGCTGGCTTCCCCTACCGGGACACCAACGCACGCGACAGTCATGTCTGCGGATTTCTCCACGTGCCAGGCGAGCAGTTTGCTGTAGTCCATTTTATACACGTGGTCCCCGCCCAGGATGAGCACGTGATCGGGATTATAAACTCGAAGTATGTCGATATTCTGATACACGGCATCAGCGGTGCCCTGATACCAGGTTTCCTCGATACGCTGCTGGGCCGGCAGCAATTCCACAAATTCCTCAAAACGCCCATCAAGAAAGCCCCATCCCTGCTGAATATGGCTGATCAGACTCTGTGATTTGTATTGAGTCGCGACCCCAATACGGCGGATGCCGGAATTAACACAGTTGGAAAGCGGGAAATCTATTATCCTAAATTTGCCGCCGAAGGGGACCGCTGGCTTTGCGCGCCAATCCGTCAACTGCCGTAGCCGGCTGCCGCGTCCGCCGGCGAGTATGATAGCCATCGAATTACGCGTAAGATGGCTGTAAAAACGCGCGTCAGCATCCCGCTTCATCGGAAATCCTTCTTTATAAATTTCGGAACACGCATTTATTCCACCCTTTCTGTAATTCCAGCTGCTCTAGATAGAGCCTGAAGCGAGTATATTTTTAATATGCACGCGCATACGCGAATGCGTTCACGAGCCTGGTAACGTGCGCCACGAGCTAACTTGAGCCCCGGGTTTTCCAATCTCATAGGAACGAGAGCCTTAAGGCAGCTCCCTTGGCAGCCCTCTTGGCAGCCCTCTTGGCAGCCCTCTTGGCAGCCCTCTTGCACCCACTCTTCAGAAGGGTACCACGCCACTCTGATTATACAGGTAGCACGCAAGGCCGATTTGTCGGTAGCTTGAGAGGCTGCGCGGGATATATTATTGCAGTTGTTGAGCCTTTACGCAGCAATCATTGACCAACTCATGTACGCTGCCCAGAGTATCCCCGGGCAAGCTATAATCCCCTTCATGCCATCCAACCTGAATCTCGACACTTCCTCACGGTCTAGCCTGCTTGTTGAAGCACTATTGACAGCAAGGCTCCACGATCCGTTCAACTATCTCGGGGCCCGCACAGAATATGATTATAGTCTGGTACGGGTTTTCTATCCTTACGTCAGCCGGGTGTGGATAGATACAGGCGGCACTTTCACCGCCATGACGCGGATCCATCCCGCCGGGGTTTTTGAATGGCGGGGCAGCTCCATGCCGCCCATGCCCTATCTTTTGCGTGTCGAGGACAGCAGTGCAGCACTTCCCGCCCCTCTGATCCATGAAACGTATGACGCGTATGGCTTTGCGCCGCAAATTCCCGAGTATGATCTTCATCTGTTTAATGAAGGGAAGCTGAGACAGGCTTATCGCACTTTAGGTTCTCACAGCGTGGAGATCAATGGAGTTGCAGGTGTTCTTTTTTCCGTATGGGCTCCTAATGCCGGGCGAGTTAGCGTGGTCGGCGAATTTAACCGATGGGATGGGCGAGTACATCAGATGGCAGTGGAGGGCCTCAGCGGCGTCTGGAAATTATTCATTCCGGGACTAGCGTCGAATTCGCTATACAAATATGAAATCCGCAACCGCGACAGCGGCGAAATCCTGCTTAAGACGGATCCTTATGCAATGCAATATGAATTACGGCCGCACACCGCTGCCCTCACCCCGCACGGCAGCGAAGCGATCTGGCAGGACTCCGAATGGATCGCGCGCAGGGCGATATGGGATTGGTTGCACGCCCCGCTCAACATCTACGAAATCCACCCTGGTTCGTGGAAACGGCATCGTGACGGCCGTTTTTATTCCTATCGGGAACTCGCCCTTCATCTGATCCCGTATGTACAGGAAATGGGATACACCCACGTCGAACTGCTCCCTGTTTCAGAACACCCGCTGGACGAATCGTGGGGCTATCAAACCACCGGATATTTTGCCCCTACCAGTCGTTATGGTTCACCGGATGACTTGAAATTTTTCGTTAACGCCTGTCATCGAGAAGGAATCGGCGTCATTCTCGACTGGGTGCCGGCGCACTTCCCACAGGATGCGTTCGCCCTGGCCCGATTCGACGGCAGTGCCCTGTATGAACATGAAGATCCCCGTTTGGGTCTCCATCGGGATTGGGGCACGTGCATTTTCAACTATGGACGTAACGAGGTGAAATCGTTTCTCCTGTCGAGCGCCCACTACTGGCTTGCCGAATTTCACCTGGACGGATTGCGGGTGGATGCCGTCGCCTCCATGCTCTATCTCGACTACTCCCGCGATCCTGGCGAATGGTTACCGAACAAATTTGGCGGCAGGGAAAATCTTGAAGCCATCGATTTTTTGCGCGAATTGAATATCATGGTACACGAGGAGTTTCCCGGCGCGCTGACACTGGCTGAAGAGTCCACGGCATGGCCAGCCGTATCGCACCCGACTTATGTCGGGGGCTTGGGCTTTTCCATGAAATGGAACATGGGGTGGATGAACGATACACTTTCTTATATGAGTATTGATCCTGTATTCCGCCGCTTCCATCAAGACCAGCTTACCTTTGGTCAATTGTATGCGTATACAGAGAATTTTGTGTTGCCGTTATCGCACGATGAGGTGGTTCATGGCAAAGCGTCCCTGTTAGGGAAAATGCCGGGAGATGAGTGGCAGCAGTTCGCCAATCTGCGCCTCCTGGTTACTTATCAAATAACGTATCCCGGGAAGAAGCTCAATTTCATGGGCAACGAGTTTGCGCAGGGACGCGAATGGAACTCGGGACGGGAACTGAATTGGGAGCAACTAGGACACGAACAGCACAGAGGCATACACACCGCATCGCGCGATCTCAACCGTCTCTACCGCATGCTGCCCGCATTACATCAGCTCGATTTCGCGGCCACCGGCTTCTCCTGGGTGGACTGCCACGATGCGGACAACTCGGTCATCAGCTATTTACGTTATGCATGCGATGGCTCGTTTGTGCTCGTCGTTCTGAATTTTACGCCAGTGCCCCGTACTCATTACCGCCTCGGCGTACCTGAGGGCGGAAATTATCATGAGATATTCAATAGCGATTCCCACCACTACGGCGGCAGCAACCTTGGAAACATGGGGTATATAAATGCTACCGACCACCCGTGGATGGGGCGGAGCCATTCGGTGGTCATTACGCTGCCGCCTCTTGCAGGAATTATTCTTTCTCCACAGTCCGCCTGACATCATGCTGATTACCGCATGTGTCAGGGTCGGTGGCGAAGCCGGGCCCATCAATTTTCAAGCTGATTCTCTCTAGGCTGGCAGTAGCCGAGCGAACGATACAAACAACAACATTCGGTTTATTCATGGCGCCCGCTTCACCGCATTCCACCCCTCGTGTGTTATTCATCACACCTGAACTTCATCCTCTGATTAAAACTGGCGGCCTTGGCGACGTCAGCGCAGCATTGCCCCGGGCGTTACGCGAATTGAATGTGGATGTTCGCGTGCTTATTCCCGGATATCCTTCTGTATTAGCCGGACTCCGAGACGAGCAAACAATCGCGCAATTCGCTGCTCAGCCTCCGTTCCCGGCGGCGAGGCTGCTATCTTCAAACTCACCTGCGTCGGTTCCAATCTTCATCGTCGATTGCCCTGCGCTTTACCAGCGTGACGGCAGTCCTTATGTCGATGCTCGTGGACGCGACTGGCCCGATAACGCCGTACGTTTTGGCTTGCTCTCAAAAATCGGCGCGATCCTCGCGAGTGATGCCAGCCCCCTTTCATGGCGCCCGGAAATTGCCCATTGCAATGACTGGCAAAGCGGCCTCGTACCGGCATACTTGCACTTCCATCCGGGCGAGAAAGCGGTTTCCCTGATGACAATCCATAATCTCGCTTTCCAGGGCTTCTACCCGCCGGATACCGTCGCTCAATTGGGCCTGCCGCTTCGAAGCTTTGGAATAAATGGTGTTGAATATTTTGGCGGCCTGTCCTTTCTAAAGGCGGGACTATATTATTCCGACCATATCACCACCGTAAGCCCGACCTACGCCAGGGAAATCCAGACTGCGCCGCTTGGATTTGGCATGGAAGGCTTGCTGGCTGCACGATGCGCGCATATCAGCGGCATTGTCAACGGCATCGACACTGCAGAATGGAACCCCTCCAGCGATCGGGCGCTTGTACGCAACTATGCTGCTGCCAGCCTATCGGTAAAGGCTGCCAATAAAATGGCACTGCAGCGGCGTATGGGTTTGGCCGTGGCACCTCACATTCCGTTATTTGGCGCTGTCAGCCGATTTACTTATCAGAAGGGTTACGACCTGTTGCTTCAAATCGCGACTCGGTTAACTGATCTACCCGCTCAGCTGATCGTGCTGGGCAGCGGGGATCCTGCGCTGGAGCAGGAGTTGACCAGTATAGCCCGGCAGCATCCAGGTAAAGTCTCGGTTCGTGTTGGCTTTGACGAAAAACTCGCGCACTTGATCGAAGCCGGCGCCGATAGCTTTTTAATGCCTTCCAGGTTCGAACCCTGCGGGCTTAATCAAATGTATAGCCAGCGCTATGGCACCCCTCCCGTGGTTCACGCCACCGGCGGTCTGTTGGACACGGTAGTGGACTGCACTCCCGCCACGCTGGCAGACGGCAGCGCGAGTGGTTTCTTGTTCACGGATATGACTGCCAGCAGTTTTCTCGATGCCATCCTCCGCGTCAGGGCTGCGTATCAAGATAAACCGGTCTGGCGCAGCCTGATGCACAATGGCATGATGAAGGATTTCAGCTGGCGCGCCAGCGCTGCGGGCTATCGAAACGTCTATCTTTCGCTCCTGACCTGATCCCTCCGGAATCATGCCACGCGCAGCGATCATGCTGCGACCGATAAGAAATCAGATGAAATTTACAACCATATCATCATCCCCATTTCAAACGGATGCGTCAGCAACGGCTGATACGGATACAGGCGAATATAATAGTCAAGCTTGCCGCATAAATCGGGAGTGAGATCCAGCGCAAACAGATGCTCATCGGATTGCGTGACGCCCGTGAACCCGAAGCGAAAATGCTTGAACTCGCATAGCGTGGCGGATTTTATCTTTCGGCAAATCAAGAGTTCCACCACCACGTCCTCGGGCTGCAGTCCGTTCAGCTTGGCCGCGACCTGCAACTTTAAGCCCTCGCCAAAACTGATGCGTTTGAGTGGCGTATCCAGGCGGCGAATTGCGACACCCCCCCAGACTTTCCTCACGTATGCCTTCCAGGCAGCCACCCGTTTAGCGCCGTTAAAGTCGTTATCAGCATAACGGGTTCCCTGTCTGCTGGCCGACACATAAAATTTGGCTGCATACTCGCCCACCATGCGAGCGGCATTGTAGCGCGGCAGCAGTGACATCATGGAATTCTTGGCCATTTTCACCCAACCAGGTGAATAACCCAGCTTATCCCGGGCATAATAAAGGGGCACCACATGATCCTGCAGCGTTTCGTAGAATTCTTTGCTTTCTTCCTTATCGCGTTGTGCGGAAGCCATGTTCTCCAGTCCGGGCTTGATAGCCCAGCCATTTTTGCCGTTATAGCCCTCTCCCCACCAGCCGTCGAGTACGCTCAGGTTCAGGGTCCCATTGATCCCGGCTTTCATGCCTGAGGTACCGCTCGCCTCCAAGGGATAAACAGGGCTGTTAAGCCAGACGTCCACTCCGGCCACCAGTCGCCGGGCAAGCCGCAGGTCATAATCCTCCACCAGAAGAATCTGCCCTTCGAACTCGGGCATGCGCTCCACCTCGCTGATGCGCCGAATAAGATCCTGACCCGGTACATCGGCGGGGTGGGCTTTGCCCGAAAAGATGATCATCACCGGACGTTCCTGATCGAGCACGATCCTGCGCAGCCAGTCGAGATCCTCGAAAAGCAGCGTTGCGCGCTTGTAGGTAGCGAAGCGACGGGCAAACCCGAGCGTCAGCATATTGGGGTTAAGCGGATCGGTAAATTTGAGCAAACGGTCGAGATGCGCTTCGGAGCCCCGGTTGCGCAGATTCTGTTTGGCGAGCCGCGCGCGTATGCCATAAAGCATCTGCGACTTCAGCGACTGACGCACGCTCCAGAATAAATGGTCCGGGATAGCGTCGATGCGGAGCCAGAACTCCGGGTCGCTCATATTGTTGCGCCATTCGTAACCAAGATAGCGGTCGAATAAATCGGCCCATTCTTGCGCGAGAAAGGTGGGAACATGCACGCCGTTGGTAATGTAGGCCATCGGATTCTCTTCCGGCTCTATATGCGGCCATAGATCCCTGCATATGTGTGCGGACACGCTGCCGTGGATTTTACTCACCCCATTATGAAAGCGTGAAACGCGGACAGCCAGGTCGGTCATGTTGAAATCGTGGGTATCGGGATCCCAGCCGAGCCCCATGAACTCTTCCCGGGTTGCTCCAAGTTCATGATGGAAACTGGAAAAATATGTGGACATCATGTCCGCGCTGAAGTGATCGTGCCCTGCGGGAACCGCCGTATGCGTAGTGAATACTGTGTTTGCCGCCACTGCCTCCAGCGCACTCGGGAAATCCAATCCTTGCTGTACCAGACCACGCATCCGTTCCAGCATCATGAATGCCGCATGGCCCTCATTGATATGCCATATCGTCGGCTTGATTCCAAGCTCACGCAATGCCCGGACGCCGCCAATGCCCAGAATGATTTCCTGCTCAATCCGATTTGTCCCGTCTCCACCGTATAGCTGATGAGTAATATCGCGGTCATCTGCTGAATTTTCCTGCAAATCGGTATCCAGCAGATAAAGCGTGACGTGGCCTATTTTGGCCCGCCAGACTTTCACCATCACTTTACGTTGCGGCAGGTCCACCACGATCCGGACTTCCGAACCATTGGCGTTCAGTACGGGTACGACGGGCAGGTCTTCGAAATCCGAACTGGTATACGTGACCTGCTGATTTCCATGATTATCGATAGTCTGAAAGAAATATCCCTGACGGTAGAGCAGGCCAACACCGATCAGCGGCAAACGTAGATCGCTGGCGGCCTTGCAATGATCACCTGCCAGGATGCCAAGCCCCCCCGAGTAAATTGGGAAGCTTTCATGGAACCCGAACTCAAAACAAAAATACGCCACCTCGTCGTACGGGTTTAACCCCCCAGGCGTCTCGGTCCGTACGGGTTCCCCATGATAGGAATCGTAGGCAGAGAGGATGCTGTTGTAATTAGCGAGGAACACCTGATCCTCCGCGGCTTTCAACAGCAACGATTCATCCACCCGTTTAAGGAAAGCCTTGGGGTTGTGACCGACAGCGCCCCAAAGTCCTGGGTGCAGACGCGAGAACAGCGAACGCGTTGAGCGATCCCAGCTGTACCAGAGGTCGTTGGCGAGTTCCTCAAGGCGAGCCAATCTCTGCGGTATCTTGGGGTTGACCGCGAGGGTGAATGGGGTTGCGTGTGGCATGGGTTAGTTTTCCTTGAAAGCGTGTAGGAGTGAAGCAAACTCAACCGGGGTGTATTTCGTGCTACGTTGAGCTATTCAACGGCCTATGCGTTGAGAAACTTTTGCCGATAATATTTCATTTCGGCAATGGAGTCATATATGTCCGCAAGCGCCTCATGCTTGCCCTGTTTGACGAGGCCGGCCAGAATATCGGGCTTCCAGCGTTTCGCCAGTTCCTTCAGCGTACTTACGTCCAGATTTCGATAATGGAAATATTCTTCCAGTTGGGGCATCCACCGCGCGAGAAAACGGCGGTCCTGGCAGATCGAATTGCCGCACATGGGAGAAATCCCCGGGGGAACGTGATCTTGCAGGAACGCGATCATGCGTTCTTCCACCGCCTCCTCCGCCAGGACGGAGGATCTCACCTTGTCAATCAGGCCCGATTTTGAATGGGTTGATTTATTCCAGCTGTCCATGGCATCCAGCACTGCCTCCGGCTGGAATATCACCAGCACCGGCGCCTCGGCGATGGTATCCAGCTCGGAATTCGTGATCACCAAAGCAATTTCCAGAATACGATCAGTCTGCGGGCTAAGCCCGCTCATTTCCATATCTATCCAGATGAGGTTGTTGATATCTTGTGCCATAATGGGCCATCCCTTGCGGAATTTTCAATATGTAATTGTGTCATAACGCTACTGAGCCGTCACTTTTTGACTAGAAAGCGTCGAACCCACATTTTGACCATGCAACCTTTTACCGCTATCTTTCTTGCCGCCCTGATCCTTACCCTGGGTACCCGAATATGGCTGGCAACGCGCCATATCCGCCATATTCAGGCCCATCGGGATCGCGTGCCGACGGAGTTTTCTTCCCAGATTACGCTGGAAGCCCACCAGAAGGCCGCTGATTACACATGCGCCAGGACGCGACTGGGGTATGTCAGTATGTTCCTGGAAGTCATCGTTTTGATGATACTTACTTTAGGGGGGGGATTAAATTTGCTGGCCGGTTTGTGGTCGAGTTGGTTTAGCGATCCTATCACCCATGGTGCGGCCCTCATTATCAGTACGGTTTTGCTGATGAGTGCTGTTGGAATTCCTGTAAGTTACTACCGGACATTCGTTATTGAAGAGCAGTTCGGGTTCAACAAAATGACTCCCCAAATGTTTTTTCTTGACTTGGCTAAACAGGGCATATTGGCGGTCCTGCTTGGCATGCCGCTGCTCCTGGGCATGCTGTGGCTGATGGAGGGAATGGGGGCGAACTGGTGGTTTTATGCGTGGCTTGCATGGATGGCGTTCAATATCATATTACTTGCAATATTCCCGACCTGGATCGCGCCGATTTTCAACAAATTTACGCCCCTTGCTGACCCGTCGCTCAAAACGCGCATTGAACAGCTGATGCGAAAATGTGGTTTCAAATCCAGTGGTCTTTTTGTGATGGATGGCTCGCGCCGTAGCAACCACGGGAACGCTTATTTCACCGGTTTCGGCAAAACCAAACGGATCGTTTTTTTTGATACGCTGCTTTCGCGTCTGGACATTTCGGAAATCGAAGCAGTGCTTGCGCATGAGCTGGGGCACTTCAAGCGCCACCACGTTATCAAGCGCATCGCGTTGAGTTTTTCCATGAGCCTGTTATTTTTATGGGGACTCGGCTACCTGATGCAGAAAAACTGGTTTTACGAAGGCCTGGGGGTTTCCGTCTCATCGGTCCCGTCGCCGGCAATCGCCCTGTTATTGTTTTTTATCGTCATGCCCGCGTTCACGTTCCTGTTCCAGCCGGTGTCGAGCCTATATTCCCGCAAACATGAATTCGAAGCCGATGAGTACGCCGCGCGCAATGCTTCCGCTACTGATCTCACTCGGGCGCTGGTAAAGCTCTACCAGGACAATGCATCGACACTTACCCCAGATCCGTTACATTCGGCATTTTACGACTCACATCCGCCAGCAGCGCAGAGAGTAGCGCGCCTTCAGAGCCTTGCGCGAAATAACGCTTGAATACGCGCCCAGAACCTTATTCTAATAACCATGAGGAATGAAAATGAGCGATATCGGTGAGCTTGCCCATAAGAAATGCAGACCCTGCGAGGGTGTCATGCCACCACTCTCATCCAGTGAAGTGGCCATACTGATGGAACAGCTCGAAGGATGGGAGTTCCTGGAGAAAATGATCCGGAAAGACTTTCAATTCAAGAATTATTATCAGACTACCGCCTTTGTCAATGCGGTCGCCTGGATCTCGCATCGAGAAGATCATCATCCCGATTTGACCGTGGGCTACAATCATTGCACCGTGGAGTACACCACGCACGCGATCGGCGGGTTATCGGAGAATGATTTTATCTGCGCCGCTAAAGTAGATACGCTATTTAAGATTTGAGCCGGTTTCATCCTACCTCCTCCGTACCGCTTATTTCGGGGCAGATAATTGCCGCGTTTGGAAGAAATTTTCTCGTTAAAACGGTTAATGGAACCGACTTATCTTGCGTCATGCGTGGCAAAAAAGGCGGGGCAGCATGCGGTGACAGGGTAAACATCAGCGTGGCTGGGGACGGCCAAGGGGTAATCGAGGATATCCTGCCTCGCACCTCGCTGCTGTATCGCAGCGACGCGGCTCGACAAAAACTCATCGCCGCCAACGTCAGCCAGCTGGTTATCGTCATCGCGGCGATACCGACTTTCAGCGAAGAATTGATTAATCGCTGCATTGCTGCGGCTGAACAACAGCAGCTCAAGGTGCTGCTCGTGTGCAATAAGTCCGACTTGGTGGTGCCGTCCCGTCTGGCGTTAGCCACCCTGGCTCTTTACCGGGAGCTAGGCTATAACGTATTGCAGCTCAGCGCAAAAACCGACAGCTCGCCGCTGTTATCGTACCTGCACGGCCATCTCAGTATTCTCATTGGTCAATCGGGCATGGGTAAGTCTACTCTGCTTAATGCGCTCGTTCCCGCTGCAGAGCGTGCTACGGCCGATATTTCCCTCGCGCTGGACTCCGGACGGCATACCACGACTCATGCGCGGCTCTATTATCTCGAGGAGGATACTGGGCTAATTGATTCCCCTGGCGTGCAAGCGTTTGGTCTACATCACTTGAATTGCGAGGAACTGGCGTGGGGATTTATTGAGTTTCGCCCTTACCTTGGGCTATGCAAATTTAACAATTGCCGCCACGGGTGCGAACCTGGCTGCGCTCTCTCGCAGGCAATGCGAGAAGGTAAGATTAATGCGCGCCGCTTTGCTTTTTATCAGAAATTGGCGGTTCCCAGTAGCCAGTCCTGGCTTCCGTGAGCCCGTCGCAGGCTCTAATAGGCCTGGATCTTAATTGAGATGAATAACAGCGGGCGGAATTTGCCTCATTTCCACCCGCTGTTATTTAAGTCTGGAAAGCCTGACTTTTTTCCTAGGCCTCGTTAACTGCCGCCGGGCGCCTGCCCCTTTCGAACTCGAACCGATGCAATGGCAGATCACCGAAGATCAACGCTTCCCTTTCGGTGCCGCGCCTCGCATTCGCGTCGGGTTGAGACTCGAAGGTGCGTAGCCATTCGATATACTCAAAGGGTAGATCATGCTCAACGGCGCCTGCTACGACGGATGCTTTATACCATTGATACGGCAAAAGCGGATCTTCCCTAAAGCTGGCAACATAGGTTTGCGCCGTGTAGACACCAGTTGCAGTTACAACTTGGATATTCGTCTCGCTATACCCGATACCGAGTCCTTCGGCAATATCGAGAGTTGGCTTATCTTTTACATTTACTTTAAAGAGAACACCATAAGCGCGATCCAACGGATTGCCCGTCGCTTCAAGATGGGACTTGCCAGATTTATCGCGGCTCACTTTGCCAAATGAAAACCGCCGACCCTCGACGAAGCCAATGTCTATGGCAACAGCGGAGGGAGCTCTGTTCGGAGCGGTAAGTCTCCTGGATAACATATTTGCCCCGTACGCGAAATACAGGAAGGTGCTGGATGAATTAGATGTTTTTAGCATGATAGGTAAGTGGTAGAAAGAGGTTGATAAATATATGTTGGTAACGCCCGGACGTAAGTTAAGTCAGCTTCCAAATTAGAATAAGGTTACGCCTTCACCCCTGGCCCCGATCAACCACTCAACGCACAATCCGCTGAAACGTCGTTCAGGTAACCTTTCCTAACATTTCTTCCCTACTTTTAATTATTTGGTTCAGTTAAACCGTGAAGCTTGGGCAGTTACTCTTGCCCCATACCCGACCGATTGTTGAAAAATCATTCCCTATTTAGAGATTTTTATCGTGTGTGCTACCTGCGACCATCTCAGGGGAATAAACCTCACATTGTTGCCGGTCGTTATCAAACTTTTTCCATGCCTGAACGCGTTCTTTGGTTTTTGCCTTGTTCGCAGTGCGAAGAATCTTGTCATAGTCGCTCCATGCCTTTCTTTGCGCGACACGCCGTTCCTTGTAGTCAGAAATATTCCAACTGGCCTTTTCCGCGTCCCGCCGTGCTTCAAGTGCTCCTTTAACGGACGACGACCAGCCAGTGGTCATATTCGCCAGCGACGTGTCGCGTTCGTCGATTATGTTTTGAATGCAGGAGATATCTGCGTCTCGCGGCGCCTTGCTGGTCCCTTGCTGCGCAAAAACAGAAGAACTGGCAAGTAGCACGCTAATAGACAGAAGTACTTGAATGACGATATTTCTCATTTGGATTTCACAATACACGAACAGAACAGCGGAGAACCCTGAACAAAACTCTTTATTCGGGAGCTACTTAACACCACAAAAAACCAATTCAAGCTAATTCGAAAACGGGCGGAGCAGAATCATTCGTTCCGCCCGAATCTCTATTACGCCAAAGCGCGGCTAGAAAAGGATTTGTGCCGACGAGCTATTGCTTTAAACAAGCCAGGGTAAGCAAGCATAAGGTATGTTGCCGCGACGACCAGGAAATCGACAACGAACCAACCCCAACCTAGACTGAATTCGCCCGACGTAAAAATGGGCACAGCCCAGAGTAAAGCGAGACTAAGCGGCAAGACCAATGCGAAAATAGTTTTCACGGTAGATCTCCAAACGTTCGTTTAAAAAAAACCACCCTGTGAGTAGGGTGAGAGGTACTTCACAATTCCTTAACATAGATTATACACATTTTTCACAATTTCACAAGTTTTTCATGCTTTGTACACATATTCTTCACATTTGGGGCAAAAAATTTTTGCGACTAAACGGTTAGGTCAGCGTAAACGCGAAAGCAAAACCGAGGCGGCTACGGTACTGACGAGCTGCTCGGCCACAGATCCGATCACCAAACGCTCCAGGCCTCGGCGACCTTTAGTTCCAACAACCAGCAAGTCAGCGCCCCACTCTTCCGCAGCATGCGCGATTGCTTCTGAAATACCCTTTAGACCATATTCCCCCTCCGCTTCCAGCAACCGGCTTTCGACGTCCAGTTTTCCGGCAGCCCTGGCCCCGGCCCGCTCCAGCAAATCCGTTCCGGCTTGCCTGTTGCGGCGGTTTTCCTCGTCGTCGTTAGCTGTTGCCACCGCATGGACGATGCAAAGTTTGGCCCCATCTGCGCTGGCGATATGGATAGCTTCTTGCAGAGCATTCCAGGAAATCTCATCGTCGGCGATAGCCGCCATGACCTTCTTATACATTGCGAACTCCCGTATTAGAGTGGTGATTCAATGAAAAATGGCGGGCGCGCGTAAAGGCGCCCGCCGGTTTGAGTCTATCGCCAAACTTTAATCAGCGCCCCCACCCGTGGAAAATTTCTCAAAATACTTTTTGACAATAACCTTCCCAGGGATCTTGCCGGCCTGCTTGAAGACAATGTAATTAATGAGGCCATGCACCGCGAGAGCAACGATCATTCCCTCGAAGATACCTATTTTAAACACCAGTAAACCGGTAACGGTCGCGAGTATCAATGCATATTGGCCGTAGTGCGCGACATGCCACAATCCCATGATCATCTTCCAGCCGGAGAAAATCATAATAGCCGCCAACGAAAACTTCGGCAGAAACTCGAGGTAATGAGTATTCAAGACGAAGAAGGCAATAACCGAGCCTACGACGAGGTTTGAAAACTTTGTATATGCCCCTGCCAGCTTGTTGGTGGTGCTCTTGGCCAAGCCGTCGAGGTTTGTCATGCCGCCAAAGAAACTGGAACCCATATTGGCGATCCAGATAGCGAACAAGCTATTGTTGGTATTGCACTTGCGACCCAGGGGATCGATTTTTTCGATCGCAGCGTTGCTCATTACCTGTTCAATCACATCTATCGTTGCAAGCATGAAGCAGAACCCGATCATATAGACCCACATCATCGCGTTTTCGACATGGGGTATTGGGAGGGCCAGCTGGAGATCCACATCATCCACATGCAGCATGGGAACCGCCACGAACTGAGCAACTACTACGCTTGCCGCTATTAAAAGGAAGTAAGGCACAGCTGGCTTTGTATCCTTGAACTTGGAGAACAGATATACAAAACCGGCGAACCCAACCAAGGATAGAAGGACTATCTGTATCCGGGCGCCGTTCCAGAACGCGTCAGCATCTTCCGCGCCAGCGGGGAGCTCATAAGTAAAGGTCACGAACTTAAGCGCGATTTTCAACCCTATCCCGGCGAGCAGCCCTTCCACCAGGTATACCGGCACCGCAAGGATTATGTACCGTTGCCAGTTGTACTTCCAAACCACGGCCTGTATGGCCGCGGTAAGGAAAATACAGAACGCCATATTTTCAACGCCGAACGACTGAACGCCCAAGGCCAGAGCGGGCGCAAGACCTGCGGCAACGCCCGGCACCCCAATGTAGTTACCCGGCTTGAAGAACGAGTTGATCCACCCGATAAAACACGCGAACACCACCGTGGCCAGCGCCACCTTGATCGGGTATTCCGACATCATCGCAATACCTGTGCTGAGCGGTATCGCCATCGCTCCGCATATAATTCCGGCCTGGATGTCCCGGGCTACGTATTTGGCTTGAAAACCCGCCGATCCAGGAGCAACTACCGGCTCCGGTGTACTGCTCGGTGCATGGTCATCGGGGGGTGAAATAGGCTTATCTGAAGTTAATGAACTCATGTCGCTTGTCCTTCCTTGTTAAAAATTTGATATAAAAAATTTTCCCCATGCACAAAATGTGGAACTCCCGCTGTGGTTCCTCATGCTGGATGATGAAAAATCGCTATATAGAGTCACTTCACGTCCCTTTAAAAGCTTATCCACGGCCCCGTCGACAGCACCCCAGCCGCAGCTCAGGACACCATCTGGTCATGGGTTTGTGACACGAAAATATCCCTAACTTCTTCAAGCTTTAAAGACGGCGCTAACATACCACTGGGAATGTGAAGTCGATGTTTAGGAAATGTGAAGAAATTGTGAAGTCTAATCATTAGTTCTTCACACATTTTTGTAACGGAAATATCCTGCCACGAGTCACTTTAATAATTTACACGTAAATACAAGGGATAATGTTGTACATTGCAGGTTTATTCGAGATTAGCTTAAAAACCCTCTTTCAAATAACAATGACGTTTGTGAAGTTTTTGTGTTAGATGGAAGAGGCAAGGCGCAGCAGTAACCGCTGCATCACCACCGCTTGTTGTCGGAGTTGAGGAGATCGGAGATAAAGGGTAGCAGTGCGAGGTGCGTACCGCGGCGGACGGGGATCCGATTAGAACGGGAGAAACAAAACGAGCCCCTTCTTACCCAAATCACAGTACGGCAAGCACGAATTGAAGATGCAATACCGGTGGATCCCGAATACAAGCTTTTATCGACCACGTCGTCTCTACCCGCCCGGCGCCATTTCAACCACGATAATCCGGTGACAGCAACTCAAGCGCGATATTCGCGACTCGTACTTGTTGCGCACTGGCGCCGCCGGTCTGAAACTCTACTTGACGCGTAGGGGCGGCGGGAGGCACAATCATCATGGAATCATCACATTGGCTTTACACGACATATAACCCAGAAAGGACAAATTTATGCATACCTGTAGCCACGCTGTTGTCGGATGTATGGACTTTCGGATACAAAAAACGGTGGACAACTTGCTTGAGCACCTGAATATTCCTCAAGGATCATTTGACCGCGTGACGTGCGCAGGTGGCGCGGCAAATGCCGACCAGCTTAAAACACACTTGGGGCTTTCAAAAAAACTGCATGATAGCAGCACGGCGGTGCTTTCCGTGCATGAGGATTGCGGGGCCGGCGCCAAGAAGGAGGATCTGCTCAAGGCTGCAGAAACAGCCCGTTCACTTGGGTTTGAGCCTAAGCTGTTTTACATCAAGCTCGATGGCACTTGGGAAGAAGTCAAAGCAGATTGAGTACTATCTGATGTAAGCCGTCGTCCCGCTGCGATGGCTTACATCGAACAAGGGCGCTCCGCGGAAATAGCAACTATGGTTTCACCCAGGAGGCGGCAAATCCTTGGATGGGAATAACACAAAAACAAAACGCAGCTCGTTCGAGCAGCGTCGAAAAGCAGAAATACTTTCCGAAAGCACCCTTTCCACCCTTTCCCTTACCGCCTGCCCCGCGCGAGTATTCATAAACGATTAGCGTCGAAGACGCTCTCCATCAGTTGTCATCCTTTTTTTGCCTCGCGGGACTGCTCGATTTTACCCCCTTTTGCTCCGCGCGATGCTGCTGTGCGAACTTCGACCACCCATGGCGGCGCAGTAACTGATAAACGGTTGACGTTGAAACTTTTCTTCCAATACGTCGCTCAAGCTCGGCTTTTAGTTGAGGAACCGGCAACACACCTGTATCGTGACCCTGCGCAATGAAGGGAGCAAGAAATTTTACCTCTTCATCCAGGCTCATCCGTGCATGGTTACGTAATCCTTTCTTGGTTTTAACCTGCTCAACGCCGCATTCAATTCGCTGAAATCGAGTCCTCAGTTTTCCCGTCCGGCTCTTGGATAATCCAATCACGATCGCTGTTTGCTCGAGCGAGAGCCCAAACTCCAGCGGAAGCAGTAATGCCTGGGCGGCACGCAATGCATCTACGGTTTTGGCCGATGCGATTCTTGCCTTTGCGGTTTCCACAAACTCCCGTCCCGTCGCAGGTCTTGCCATGGCGCTCTCAATTAGGTTAATGAGACATACGTACTGAACGTTAAACTCCCCCGTCTGGCTCTATCTCTTCCGTCTTTTAGTGAGCCCCCTTCTCCCATACTCAGGTCAACGACTTGACTGAATGGGACGCCCGACCAAGTTAACGGACTGCTGACCTCAATTGTCGTCATACCCGTCCGTCAAATCTATTCAGAGCACCTGATACCGGACTCAGGAGCACCGATTCATAAAAATGTCGTTAAATGTCCGAGCGTACCTTCGGCAAGGCTTCATTCTCTCTACGTCGAAAGAATTTTTGCTTCAGCTTGCCTGAGACAGGTGCCTGACCCTAAGCGAGGTTGGATGAAAACCACGCTTAGCTCGCGCCCGCAGGTACGGCCGGTGTCGATGACAAATCAACAGCAACTCACTGCCGAAAATGAATCGTGAAACAAATGGGGTTGTAACATTGCCCACTCCTTGGATAAGTGACCGGTGATCAACCCTCATGACTGCAAACAAGCTGGAACCCGTGAAATTCTGTATGCTCCAGGGCGTTTATAATGAACCAGCCACAACCCAAGGAATGTCCCCATGGAAATAGAATCGATGTTTAATACGAAACTGGCGGTCCCTCGATCCAGTAGCAGTCCGAAACCAGACACATTCCGCCGAACTCCTTCAGCTTGGGCCGAAGTGCGGTGGCCACCTTCTGTGCCTGAGACTCCTGGCAAGCAAGAATCAGCATGGCATTGTTTTGCTCGAAGAAGATGTCGTCAGGACGCCTTGTACCCCTTGACCCCAGGCCGCCAGCGGACTTTATGAACGTGTATCCCCGTACGCCTAAATCATTCAATATGCCAATCAGTTCTTTGAGTTTTTCCTCATCGATTACGATTTCTATTCTCTTCATTGCGATTGCGGAATCCATGATTTCCCCCTAGAAAGTGAAGACTGTCGGATAACGGCACTTGCTATTGATGTGACTTCATTAAACGTACTGCCACCTCGGAAAAGATCTTTGCTATTTAACGCCACCCCTCCGGTGATAGTACGTCTATCCTCTCCTGCAACCTTATGCCACCATGCCTTTAAAGAACTTCGCCATCTCATAGTAAATGGGCACTCCGACGAAGATGTTAAACGGGAAGGTAATCCCCAGGGAGGCACCGATCGACACCGCCGGGTCGGCTTCGGGTACCGCGATGCGCATGGCCGCGGGGGCCGCGATGTAAGAGCAACTGGCGTACAGCACGGCCAGCATCATGGCACCGCCCAGGGATAAACCGAATGCCGCGCCGAGAAAGGCGCCAAAAGCCCCGGCTGTCAATGGAAACAGTATGCCAAACCCGATCAGGAACGGGCCTTTTGCCTTGATTACCTGCAACCGCGCTGACGCGAGCAAGCCCATTTCCAGCAGGAACAACGCGAGCACACCCATGAACAGGTCCATGAACATCTTATCCAGCGGCGATACAAGTTTTACCATCCCGGCGTAGTAACCGACGATGACCCCACCCACCATCAGGAAAATACTGGTGCCGGTCAGGATCTCGTGCAATAGCTTCCCCCACTGGGTCGTACCCTTTGCTCCAGCCCGCGCCAAAACGGTGCCGGTTACCAACGCCGGTATCTCCATCAGCGCCATGATGAGGACCATGTAGCCTTCGGACGTCTCCTTGACCCCCTCCAGGAAGGCGATACCTACCGCAAAGGTCACCGCGCTCACCGAACCATAGTGGGCGGAAATAGCGCCAGCATCGGCCTGACTGAATTTTCCGAGCTTCCTCAATATCGGATAGGCTGTCAGTGGCACCAGCGCCGCGAGTACAACCATCGACAGGGCGATGGGCAGCACCTCCATGATTTCGTACTTGGCCATCGATACCCCTCCCTTGAAGCCGATGGCAATCAACAGGAAGATGCTCAGGCTCTTGTATAAAGCCTCGGGGATCTTGAGGTCGGATTTCATCACTCCGGCCAAAACCCCCAGAACGAAGAACAGCACTACAGGTTGTATGGTGGACATTGCGTCATCCTCCTATTGTGATTATTAGTTGTCCTAACGACGTGCACGTTAGATCTGTTGTGTTGCAGTCCCTGCTGTGTAACCTTATACTCCTCAGTTGTTGATTCATTTTTTACCCCCCAGAAAGCGTTTATCTACCTGGCGCACGCCATGTCATTTCTATCGCGGCGGACGCGTCTCAATTCGCTCCATTGGCTCAGCGCGAGGGACTGGAGGGCCAATCGCTCTGGCTCCAACTCTGGCCGTTTCGGGAGAACAACCCCCAAAAGCGATCGCATTCATTAGCTTCTAATTCCTGTATAATCCATGGTCATATTTTTCTTTGAGACGGGGACAATTATCCGAATCCAAATTAAGTCCACGCCTTTCGCCACAAACCCACCCCTATTCACAGCCGTCATATTTTTGATTAGTTTAACGCGAGCACGCTTCCTTCCACATGCCGGGGGTTACGCGAGTAATTAGCTTTCAATTAAATCCCCCTCGGGTGCCTACTGAGAAACAGATTTCTGTAATGCGTTGATTAATATTAATCATTTTTAATAATTATTAAACAAGCGTGTTATAAGGGATTCGAATTGCGTGTTAATAAAAAATTAACACAGTGGGTGTGAAGAAAAGATTTCGTATCTGTGATTAATTTGTGAATCGGGCCAACTAAATAAAAATATTTTAAAAAAGTCTTAATTCTTCCTGAAAACAAGCCAGCGCTATTTCATTTGAGTAAAGTATCTTAGTGAGCAATATTTATTTCCCACCCTGCGAGGATTACTAGCATCGCTCCCGGGTTTATGGCGCGGCGCGCTTTTCAAGAATATCCAAGTCGATACGGTCGACATGAAAACGACCGTCGCGGCTCAGAGCGAATCACCATAACGAAAGAATTTCAAGATAGGCCCCGCCAGGGCATCGCCTACCGAAAAATGGCGATAATCACAAGACATCCCTGTTGCCCCGATGGACGCTTACCTGTTCAGAAGTTCTTACAGGCGGTCGTTGAGCTTGGAAGGAGGCGAACGATCTGGCGCAGCTGTGGAGTTAAACGGATAAGGTGTCGCTAACGGGCCGCCAGCTTAGCAGCCTCCAAAGGAGCGGGTGGACGGAGAGGCTTAGGAATTTGGCAACAGGTGAAGGTGACAACAGAGCACAATCACCAGGCCTTCCTACGTATCGTATAACAAAACCGCAAGGGGACCGGGGTAGGGCTGATTTGAAACGGGGGACGGGTTCGCGGCGTGAGGCCTGTTCATCACTCAGGCATTACTACCAAGCTACCAAGCAGCGAACGATATCGCCTCACTATTTTTGAGAGCGTGAAGAGGTTGAGCCAGGAGATTTTTTTATGGAAGTGAGTTTGGATAGGCTGCGTACAGAAGAAGCACACTGTCCAGCCGCTCAGTTTGGCCTTCAAGGAAATGTGATGTGAAACGTGGTACCTTTTCCAGGGGTACTATCGACATCAATGGTCCAGCCGTAGTGATCGCAAATCCGTTTGACGATAGCAAGCCCTATGCCTAAACCCTCGCCTTGAGATGTTCCGCGGAAGAAACGCTCATAGAGAAGTGGCAGGTAAAACGGCTCGATGCCAATACCCGAATCCGAGATCGAAAGACGGTTCCGGTTAAAACTGACGCGAATGAAACCGCGCTCGGTATACTGCACCGCATTTCGGAGCAGATTCACGAGAGCCGTATGCAGTGCCTGTGGATTTAGCGTAAGAACCGCCTTTGGCTCGATTGCGACCTCGAAATTAAGCCGCTTGCGATATATCTCCGTACATACCGGTTCCACCGCGTCGTAAACGCATTCCGCAAGTGCGACCGGCTCCATGATCCCTAGCGCCTGCTCACGGGCGAGGAATAGCAAGGCCTGTAATTGCTCACCCATACGGGTGGCCGCACTCTCGATCATCCCGATTCTTCCGCGTGCCCGCTCTGGCAGGCTTGGCTCCGTCGCCAGAAGCTCACAGCTTGTCAAAATGGTGGTGATTGGCGTACGCAACTCATGGCTGACGTTGGCGGTAAATTCCTGCTCGCGCCGCAACATACGCGTAATGCGGTTCTGGTAGTCGTCCAACGCATGCGCAAGCTGCGCGACCTCCTCGTCCTGCCCTGGCTGTATCATTGTGGCGCCTTGCACGTCGCCCGGCGCAAGATGCCGCACCCGCTCGGCTAGATCAGTGACCTGTCTGACGAGCACGCCGGCGAGTAAATATCCAACCACCAAGGCTACCCCAACAACCGACAAGAGCGATAAAACGATAAGGAGCCGGAGTTCCTGCTGCCGCAGATCGTGAAGTCCAATCTCATATGCAACGAGAAACTTGACGCCATTGGCGTGCCGTACCGCGACCCGGATTTCTTCCGGGCCACGAAACACTTTATGGCGCCTGTAATTCAATCCTTGGAGGTATGTTGGCAGATGCGATTCATCCGCAGCATCGCGGACGATATATTTCTCGAGATTGGAACCTACCTGCGGAACAAAATCGCTGCTCTCGCTATAGCGCTGCACGAGATAATCCATCTCGGCTTCGAGAATCTGCTCGATATGCGCCTGTTCAATATCATCCGAGGCGATGTAGAGGCTGATACCAACGGTTCCAACGACAACAATGCAGAATATTGCAAATGCCAGTGCAACACGCAGGCGTAAACCGCGCTTAACTCCTGGCACGAGAAATCAGGCGATAACCAAGGCCGTGAACTGTCTCGATTGGATCATATCCTCCGGCCCGGCTCAGCGCGCGGCGAAGTTCGTGCATATGGCTACGCAAGGTATCGCTCGTGCCCTGCTCATCGCCCCAGACTTCCGATTCCAATTCCCTGCGGCTGAACACCCGGCCCGGTTCGCCCATCATAATGGCAAGTAGCCGAATACATTTGGGGGGCAGCTTGACGCTTGCACCGGCAAACTGGATAGATAGTGTTTTTGGATCAAAAGACAAATCACCCGTTTCGAGCATGCGGCTCGTGACTTTGCCGCCGTGACGCTTATGCATCGCGACCAGGCGCGCCTCAACTTCCTTAAGCGCAAATGGCTTGACCAGATAATCGTCGGCGCCGCAATCGAACCCCTTAAGCTTATCGTCCAGCGTGTCTCGCGCCGTAAGCATCAGTACCGGCGTATCGATATCGGCTTCCTTGCGAAGTTTCCTGCACAATGTAATGCCATCCATGCCGGGCAGCCCGAGATCAAGCAGAATTCCATCGAATTTCTGCGTTACCGCAAGATGCAGACCTGTGATGCCATCCGCCGCAGCGTCGACACTGTGACCGCGTGCTTCGAGAAAATCGTAGAGGTTGGTGGCGATCGCGGGATCGTCTTCGATAATAAGTATATGCACTGGCAATTTCGTTAGGTTTGTTCTAACTGAACCACTTGAGTTTACCCGTTTTTCACCTAATTGCATCGAAAAGTTGGCCATATTCAGGATGGGCCAGTATCTGGTTTCATAACTGGCCTGTTCGGTTAAAACGAGAATTTAGCACATCTTTGTATCGGTTGTCGCAACTAACATCGCGCTATAAACCTGCTCTACTGCTGGTGATATTTCCGACTGTTACTGTGGACCGCCTCGACCAGCATCAGAGCATTCTCCGGAGGCGTGTACTGCGAAATGCCATGCCCCAGATTGAAGATGTGGCCGCTACCATTACCGTAACCTGAGAGGATTTTTTCCACTTCAGCCGTAATCACCTCGGGCGAAGCGAACAGCACGGCCGGGTCGAGATTTCCCTGCAGAGCAACCTTATGGCCAATTCGCTGGCGGGCGTCGGCAATATCCACGGTCCAGTCGAGCCCAACCGCATCACATCCGCTGTCAGCAATACTTTCGAGCCACAGCCCCCCGCCCTTGGTAAAAACAATGTTTGGAATGCGCTCACCGCCATGCTCGCGCTTTAATCCAGCCAGGATCTGGCTCATATACCGTAAGGAGAATTCCCGATACGCGGCATGAGACAAGGCTCCGCCCCAGGTATCGAAGATCATTACCGCTTGAGCCCCACATTCGATCTGAGCATTCAGATAGGCGGTGACAGCCTGTGCGTTAATATTGAGGATGTGATGCAGCAGATCAGGTCGCTGATACAGCATCGTTTTGATCTGGCGAAAATCGGTCCCGCCGCAGCCTTCCACCATATAACAGGCCAAGGTAAACGGACTGCCCGAAAACCCGATCAGGGGAATTCTGTTATCCAGCGTCCTGCGAATTTGGGTCACCGCGTCCAGCACATAGCGGAGATGCGTCTCCGGATCTGGTACCGCGAGCGCGCGAATCTCCCATTCCTCGCGCAGGGGACGCTCAAACTTGGGTCCTTCCCCTTCGGAAAAATAAAGACCCAACCCCATCGCATCGGGTATCGTTAGAATGTCCGAGAACAGTATCGCGGCGTCGAGCGGAAATCGTGACAGCGGTTGCATCGTAACTTCGGTAGCGTAATCCGGATTCTTGCACAGAGCGAGAAAACTGCCAGCGCGGCTACGGGTCTGGTTATACTCGGGCAAATAGCGACCGGCTTGGCGCATCAGCCACACAGGGGTGTAATCCGTCGGCTGGCGCAGGAGGGCCCGCAACAGCGTATCGTTTTTTAATTTTGTCATTTGCTCATCCAACCGCAGAGAAAGAGATTCGGCATTTTCCCCTTTGCGCTGCGCCGAATCGTAACCCGGGCAGGGAAACCGACCATGATGGACGGGCCGAACCTACAATATTACCAGCGATTGACACTCAGGTATATGCTCATCGGCTGGCAACGCCGACGCCGATTCCCGATCCATGCTGCCCCTGAACTGCGCCGCCGGCCTCTTTCGGAATCCATCCGAATCACAGACACCGCATCCGTGCGTTCAGCGCTCTTCAATTATGAACAGCTTTCGGTATTCACGGATGGCATAGCGGTCGGTCATGCCTGCAATATAGTCCGCAATCGCCTGATACCCATCCTGAGCATATTTCGATTGAAATGCGGGAGGAAGCACCCGCGTATCAGAATGAAATGCCTTAAAAAGCATTTCAATGGTGTGGCGCGCCTTTGCGCTCATGCGCGCCACTTGATAGTGCCGATAAAGATGGTCGCGCAGGAATTTTTTCAATTCCTGCTGCTCCTGGTGGATCTTCTTGCTGAAACCAATCAGGGCGGGCGCTTCTCGCACCATGGACAAGGTTACCGGGGCAGCGTCTTCAATATTTTTTGCGCTTTGTCCGGTCAGATCGGAAACCAGTGTATTGATCATGCGCCGCACGGTCTCATGTATGAGCCGCCGACCCGAGATTCCAGGATAAGCATTTTTAGCCATGGCTAAATGGCGCGAGAATATTTCCACTTCTCCGAGCTGTTCCTGGGTTATGAGGCCGGAGCGCAGACCATCATCGACGTCGTGATTGTTGTACGCTATTTCGTCCGCAAGATTGGCGAGTTGCGCCTCAAGCGACGGACGCCGGTCGGCGATAAAACGTTCACCTACGTCGCCGAGCTGACGGGCTTTTTTTCTGGCGCAATGTTTAAGAATGCCTTCACGGGTTTCAAAGCACAAATTCAAGCCGTCGAACCCCCCGTAATGCTCTTCCAGCACGTCCACCACTCGCAGGGACTGAAGGTTGTGTTCAAAACCTCCATGCTCTTTCATGCATTCGTTCAGCGCGTCCTGCCCCGCATGGCCGAACGGAGTGTGTCCAAGGTCATGAGCGAGCGCGATGGCCTCCACCAAATCCTCGTTAAGGCGTAAGTTTCGGGCTATGGAGCGGCCAATCTGGGCCACTTCCAGGCTGTGCGTCAGCCGCGTGCGGAATAAATCTCCCTCGTGATTGACGAAAACCTGGGTCTTGTACTCAAGCCGGCGGAAGGCAGTCGAATGAATGATACGATCGCGATCACGTTGAAAAGATGTCCGTCCTGGAGACAGCTCTTCCGAAACACGGCGACCGCGCGAGTTTTTCTCCGATACTGCATAGGGCGCCAACTCATGCATGGACTGTGCATTCAGTAAGCGTATCAATTAGCATGTCCCGCGGAACGTCAGCCCGAACCACGGCCTCTCCGATGTGCTTGAGTAACACAAAACGAAGCTTCCCTCCCTCTACTTTCTTATCCAGCCCCATCAAACGTAGATAAGTTTCCGCACCCAGATTCGGGGCAGCCACGGGAAGCCCGGCCCGAACGTAAAGGTCCCTGATTCGCTGCACATCTTCGCGTCCGATCATGCCCAGTCGATGCGACAGGTCCGCCGCAAGCACTGTGCCTGCAGCCACGGCTTCGCCATGGAGCCAGACACCATACCCCATCGCGTTCTCGACCGCATGGCCAAAGGTATGCCCCAGGTTCAGTAATGCGCGGACACCGCTTTCACGCTCATCCGCTGCCACGACGTCGGCCTTGTTCGCGCAGCTGCGCTCGATCGCTTCCGTCAGAATCGCGGCATCCCGCGCTAACATCCCTTGAATATTACGCTCGATCCAATCCAGGAAGACCAGGTCGCGGATGAGGCCGTACTTGATGATCTCGGCAATGCCAGCCCGCAATTCCCGGTCCGGTAAGGTATCCAGCGTTTCGATGTCTGCCAGGACTGTGCGCGGCTGATAAAAAGCGCCGATCATATTCTTGCCAAGCGGATGATTGATACCCGTCTTGCCCCCCACCGACGAGTCAACCTGCGCCAGAAGCGTGGTTGGGATCTGGATAAAGGGAACACCGCGCAGATATGTTGCAGCGGCGAATCCGGTCAAATCACCGACGACACCGCCGCCTAGAGCCAAGACCGCAGTGCTGCGCTCACATCGATTCGCCAGAAGAGCGTCAAATATGAGGTTCAGCGTTTGCCAGTTTTTGTATTCTTCCCCATCGGGAAGGATAATCGGAAACGACGCAACCCCTTTTGTCTCCAGCTTGCTGCGTAGCTTTTCCATATAGAGGGGCGCAACCGTGGTATTGGATATGATCGCTACGCGTTGCTGGGTCAGATGGCGCAAGATAAATTCAGGGTGACTGAGCAGACCGCTACCGATAAGGATCGGGTAGCTCCGCTCGTTCAAGGTGGGGGTAAGGTTAACCGTAATCGTCTTCATGGTGCGAACCGGATTGGCTCCGCAGCGTTGGTGCTTGGCGAAGCCCGGATGGATAAAAAAAATTTTTACGGCTTCACCACCACCAATATCACCACCGCGATCAGAATCAGCACCGGTATTTCGTTAAACCACCGGTAATAAACGTGACTATGGCGGTTGCGATCATGCTTGAAATCGGCGAGCAGTCTTTGGCAGTACAGGTGATATGCAATAAGCATCAATACCAGCACGAGCTTGGCATGCAGCCAGCCACCGGTAATACCATAACCCAGCCATAGCCACAGACCAAAAATCACCGCCAGGACCGCACTTGGCGTCATTATGCCATAGTAGAGTTTGCGCTCCATTACCTTGAAACGCTCTATACCTGGCAAATCCGTGGTCATCGCGTGATAGACAAACAGCCGTGGTAAATAAAACAGGCCCGCAAACCAAGCCACGACAAAAATAATATGGAAGGATTTGACCCAGAGCATCCGGTTATGTGAGCAAGACTGGTAAATTTATCCGACTGCCTGTCGGAAGCGCCGGCAAGCGGAGCTCAGGCGCACCTGTACGCGTCGGTCAGCCGCTAACCCATCAAAGCTGAAGGGGTGGGAGGGCTAACAACATCGGAATTATACGCTTGCCGGCTGGGCCGGGCAGCATGCGGCAAAGCTCGGTAATGCTCATGCCGCGCTCTGCAGCCTCCGCCAACTCATCCAGTGATGTCCGGCCAGTTTAAAAAACACTGGGAGCAGTCGATAGAGCGGCGCGAGCAGGCAGCGAAACAGCAGTTACATCGCCTCAACCTCGATTTCTGGCTCAATCGACCTGAGCATATTCTGAATGCCCCTGAGGGTGCCTGAAATCGAACTTGGACAGGTGCCGCACGCGCCCTGATAATGAACGCTGAGCTTGTTGCCGGCGAGACCCAGCACATGAAGATCACCGCCATCGTTTTGCAGGTAGGGGCGTATCTCGTCGTCGAGCATTTCGTTTATTGCATCGAGGCGCTTCTGATCCTCGGGACTCAACCCCGCGATCGCGGTGCCGGCCGCGGCGACCGTAGCGGCTGAGTGCGCGTCTGCTGCGGGGGCAGCACGGATCGGATCGGCCACTGCGCGGGCGAGATCCTGCCAGTCTGCCTCTCCGTCCTGGGTGATTGTAATCCAGCGATCAACATAAAATACATTCGTGACATGATCAATATCGAACAGCGCCTCGGCAAGCGCATCGCCCTGCGCCTGCTCGGCATTGTCATACGAACGCGTCACTCCCCAGGTAAGCGGCTCCTTTAGAATGAATTTTAATGCGTTCCGGTTTGGAGTACCTTCGATTTCAGCGATTTTAGGCATTTCACGTTCCTTTAGAGGAGCCCGAACAAGCGCTACAGGACTCGTCACAAATTTTTAGGCATCACCTATCGCCGCGTGCATGGGGTCATCCTCCGCCTCGGTCGAGGTGGTTGTAACCGAGTTCAGCGCCGCATGCAGCGTATGCCACGGTAAAATAGCGCATTTCACGCGCGTCGGCAGGTCGCGCACACCGGCGAATACCGTGAGCCGTCCCAAGTGATGATCTTCATTAAGGTTGAGCGTACCTGTGGACATCTCGCGAAATTCCTTTATCAATGTCTCCGCGTCGGCACGGGTCTTGCCCTTCACGACGGTGGTCATCATAGAGGCGGACGCCTTGCAGATGGCGCATGATTCACCGTGGAAAGCGATGTTGTCGATACGTTCCCCATCCAGATTGAGTTCGATGTCGAGATGATCGCCACACAGCGGATTATGGCCGACGGCGTGATGGCTTGCCTTATCGAGCGTGCCATAATTGCGCGGCTTTTTATTGTGATCGAGAATGACCTCTTGATAAAGAGATTTGGAGTTCATTACGTAAAAACCTTCTGCACAGTTCGAATGCCCGAGATTAATGTGTCGACCTCTGCCATGGTATTGTAAAACGCAAACGAAGCGCGAGCCGTCGCCGGAACCCTGAGGCGCAGCATTACGGGTTGTACGCAGTGGTGTCCCGTACGAACAGCAACGCCCTCATGATTCAACAACGTGCCGATGTCGTGTGGATGCACTCCTTCCATCACAAATGAAAGTACCGCTGTTTTCCTTGCAGCGGTCCCGATAACGCGCACACCCGGTAAATTGGATATTTGTTCCGTCGCGTAGTTCAGCAGCTTCAATTCATATGCGGAAATCGTATCGAGTCCGATTGCCGACAGATAATCGACCGCCGCACCGAGGCCGATCGCGGCTGCTATTGGCGGTGTGCCAGCCTCGAACTTGTGCGGGATTGAATTGTATGTCGTCTTTTCGAACGTTACCGACAAAATCATATCTCCGCCGCCCTTGAACGGCTGCATTCGCTCAAGCAGCTCGGCCTTTCCGTAAAGCACGCCGATGCCCGTGGGCCCGCACAGCTTGTGGCCCGAAAAAGCGTAGAAATCACAATCCAGATCCTGAACGTCCACTGCCATGTGGGGTGCGGCCTGCGCGCCATCAACCAGTACGGGCACGCCCCGCGCGTGCGCAAATGCAATCATTTCCTTGACAGGGTTAATGGTGCCAAGAGCATTCGAGACGTGCAACACACCGACGAATTTGGTACGCGCATTAAAAAGCTTCTCGTATTCGTCGACTAGAAGTTCCCCGGCGTCGCTGATAGGCACTACACGAATCTTGGCGCCCTTCTCTTCAGCCAACATCTGCCAGGGCACGATATTCGAATGATGCTCAAGCGTCGTCAGAATGATTTCATCGCCTGCGCGGATATATTTGCGGCCGTAACCGTGCATGACTAGGTTGATGGAATCGGTTGTCCCGCTAGTAAAAACGACTTCCCGGTCTTCGCGCGCATTAATGAAATGCTGCAACCTGCGGCGCGCGCTCTCGTATTCGGCTGTAGCCGTTTCAGATAAGTAATGGACGCCGCGATTGATATTCGCGTGTTCGCTCGTCTGGTAACGCACCAGCCGGTCGATTACTTGCTGCGGCATCTGGCTTGACGCCGCGTTATCAAGATAAACCAGCGGCTTTCCTTCGACCTGGAGCTTAAGAATCGGAAAATCAGCGCGGATGTGTTCAACGTCAAACATTGAAGTGAATTCCGGTTTCAAAGCAGAGTCGATGAGCTTCATGGTCCAGTTTTTTCAGTTTGTTCGAGCACGATCTGCTCGAGCTGATACTTAAGAGACGCGATGGGAATCCGATCAATTATTTCCGCGCCAAAAGCATAAGTCAGCAGATTCCGGGCCGCAGTCTCGGCGAGGCCGCGGCTCCTGAGATAGAACAATTCCTCGTGATCCAGTTGCCCCACGGTTGCGCCGTGCGCACATTTTACGTCATCCGCAAAAATTTCGAGCTGCGGCTTTGTATCGACACGCGCCCTGGCACTCAGGAGCAGGTTGCGGCTCGACTGCGCGGAATCAGTACGCAAAGCACCTGCGCGTACAAGGATCTTGCCATTAAATACCGCGTGCGCGGCGCCGTCCACGATGCACTTATGTGACTGACGGCTGGTCCCGGGCGGTTTGGCATGATCGATACAGGTGTGAGTATCCGCAAGTTGGCGTCCTTTAATTAAGGCAAGCCCGTCGATGAAGCACTCCGCTCCCTCGGCCTCAAGCCTTGCATTCAGGTCGTAGCGCGAAATACGCCCGCCAAGCGCGACGCTAACCGAGCGATAGCAGCTTGCGTGCGCGACCGATACCGCGCAGTTTGCGATATGAAATGCCTCCATGCTGTCGCGCTGGACCCGGACATGGTTGACCCGGGCATTATTCTCAAGCGCAATCTCGGTCACCGCGTTGGTGACATAAGCCTCGTCCTGCAAGGCAACGTAATCCTCGACCAGTGTTACCTCGCTTCCCCCTTGGGCAATCAATAGGCAGCGGGGGTGTATTGCCGTCCCCGCCTGCGTGGCGATGAATAATACGTGCACCGGCTTCTGTATCTTCGCATTGCGCGACACAATGATCAGTGCACCGTGATGCAGATAGGCAGTATTGAGCGCAGCAAATAAGTTGTTCTCGAAACCCGCCAGTCGGCCGAGATGCGGCTCGATTACAGAAGCATGCGTCGCCACAGCCACGGAAAGATCGGTAACAACCAGGCCTTCGTGTTCGCTTCCCTCGAGTCGGCTAGACAAGTGCGGCATAAACGCACCGTCGACAAACACCAGCCTTATCGTCGTGTCATCCAACTGGAAACGCTTGACATCCGTCACTTGCGGGGCGGATATCGCGTGTGATGGGCGCAACGGCAACCTGGTAAGTGGAGATATGTCAGTAAAGCGCCACTCCTCGTCGCGAGTGGTCGGAACCTGTAGCGTGCCGGCCTGCTCAAGTGCATGGGCCCGCAACTGGTTAAACCACGTCGTTGAACTGGGCGGCAGCTGCGGCTGCCCCTTAAGAATGCTGTCGAGATAACTGTTGCTGACCACCATGCTCATGCTCATGCACCAGCCATGGCTGGCTGCTCGGCGCCGACCCAATCATAACCGCGGGTCTCGAGATCGAGCGCCAGCTCCTTGCCGCCCGTCTTGATGATCTGACCCGCGCGCATCACGTGCACGAAATCCGGCACAATATAGTTAAGCATCCGCTGGTAATGCGTCACCAATATGATTGCATTGTCGGCCGTCGACAGCTTGTTCACCCCGGTGGTTACGATTCGGAGTGCATCAATGTCGAGGCCGGAATCGGTCTCGTCGAGAATTGCCAGCCTTGGCTCCAGCAGCGCCATTTGCAAAATCTCGTTACGCTTTTTCTCACCGCCGGAGAAACCTTCATTCACGCCCCGGTCAAGAAATTCCGGATTCATTTCCAGTAATTTCATTTTATCGCGCACGAAATCTTCAAACTCAAGCGGATCCAGCTCTTCCTTGCCACGCTGCGCCTGCACGGTGTTATAAGCAAGACGCAAAAAATGACTATTAGCAACACCCGGTATTTCAATCGGATATTGAAACGCCAAAAATACTCCCGCGCGCGCACGCTCTTCCGGTGAGAGATCGAACAGATCGCGGCCTTCGAATAATACCGAGCCCCCGGTCACTTGATAGGCGCTGTGTCCGGCAAGCACTTTGGCGAAAGTGCTTTTGCCCGAACCATTGGTGCCCATGATGGCGTGGACCTCCCCGCTTCTCACGGTAAGGTCAATACCCTTGAGGATCTCAATGCCGTTGACTACGGCACGCAGCCCGCGTACTTCCAGCAAAATCCTGCTGCCCTCGCGTATCATCCAACGCTCCCTTCGAGTTTGAATCCGAGCAGCTTGGTCGCCTCGACCGCGAACTCCATCGGCAATTGTTGAAATACATCTTTGCAGAATCCATTGATGATCATCGATACCGCTTCCTCACTGCCGATACCGCGCTGGGCAAAGTAGAACAGCTGGTCCTCGCCAATCTTGGACGTGGATGCCTCATGCTCGACCTTGGCCTCCTGGTTGCGAACCTGAATATAGGGAAATGTGTGCGCGCCACATTTGTCGCCGATCAACATGGAGTCGCATTGCGAATAATTACGTGCCCCTGCGGCGGTCGGCGCAATCCTGACGAGCCCCCGATAGCTGTTATTCGAATGCCCGGAAGAAATACCCTTGCTGACGATCGTGCTGCGCGTGTTTTTTCCGATATGGATCATTTTGGTGCCGGTGTCCGCCTGCTGGTAATTGTTGGTGACCGCGACCGAATAGAACTCCCCGACTGAGTTGTCTCCCTGCAGAATGCAGGAAGGGTACTTCCACGTAATTGCAGAACCTGTTTCGACTTGGGTCCAGGAAATACGTGAGTTGGTGCCTTTGGCAAGCCCGCGCTTGGTAACAAAGTTATAGATTCCGCCCAGGCCGTTTTCATCGCCGGCGTACCAGTTCTGAACCGTCGAGTACTTGATATCAGCGTTATCGAGCGCAACCAGCTCGACCACCGCGGCGTGGAGCTGATTCGTGTCGAATTTTGGGGCGGTGCATCCTTCCAGGTATGACACCGACGCGCCCTCCTCGGCAACGATCAAGGTACGCTCGAACTGCCCCGATTCTTCGGTGTTGATGCGAAAATAGGTGGAGAGATCCATCGGGCACTGGACGCCTTTGGGAATGAAACAAAACGTCCCATCCGTGAAGACCGCCGAGTTGAGCGCAGCGTAATAATTATCCCCCACTGGCACGACCGTGCCCAGGTACTGCCTCACCAGTTCCGGATGCATCTGAACCGCTTCGGAAATCGAGCAGAAGATAATACCCACCTCTGCCAGCTTTTGCTTGTAAGTCGTTGCAACTGACACACTGTCGAAGATCACGTCAACCGCGACTCCGGCAAGCGCGGCCCGCTCGTGCATGGGCACACCGAGTTTCTCGAACGTGCGCAGCAGCTCAGGGTCGACTTCATCCATGCTGCTCAGCTTCTTTTTTGGCTTTGGGGCTGCGTAATAACTGATTGCCTGAAAATCGATTTTCGGATATTTAACATTGGGCCATTTCGGCTCATCCATCTTGAGCCACTGGTAATAGGCCTTGAGACGAAAATCCAGCATCCACGCGGGCTCGCCTTTTTTTGCCGAAATGAGTTTTATGATATCTTCGTTTAATCCTTTCGGCGCGATATCCGACTCGATTTCAGTGACAAAACCGTGTTTGTAAGGCTGATTGACCAGATTTTGTAATACTGCACTCATTAGCTTGCTCCAATATCGTTCACGTCGAAGACGGTTATGGTAACTGTACCTTATCTGAAAGCATTTCGAGTTCGCCCTTTGTTATTCCAGATATGGCTAAACCTTTGCTGGCTCCTTCAAGCTGAAGCTTTCACCACAACCACACGTATCGCCAACGTTGGGATTATGAAGTCGGAATGAATCGTTCAGACCTTCCCGTATATAGTCGACACGCGAGCCATCAAGAAACGGCAGACTATCGGCATCAACCACTAGACTGGCATCATGAAACGCAAAAATCTCATCACCCTGACGGACCTCGTCAGCATAATCGAAGGTGTAGGCGAACCCTGAGCACCCCACCTTCTTCACACCGATTCGTAACGCCAGCCCCTTGCCTCGTTTGGCAAGTTGTTTGCGGATTTGGTTTGCCGCGGCTTCGGTCAATGTTATCGCCATCATTGTTCCCCGGTTTCCATCCTTATTAGGACGACCAAAATGACGTAAAAGTTTTGCGCAGATCCAATTATTCGATTCTCAGGCTGAAATTACCGCACGTTCACGTTCAGGCATAACCTTTTCGGACAAGGTCTTGTCTGACATTACTGTTCGCATGTCCAGCATCTGGACGACACCCTTCTCCTTCGCTTTTCGTTCCTCATGTCTTGCTTTTTGTTCGTCGACAAGTTGTCTCAAACTCACCGCACCAAGATGATCGAAAATAAGATCGTTTAGCTTTATCCACAGATCGTGCGTCATGCATTTCTTGTCGTTGTGGCAATTCTCCTTGCCACTGCATTGGGTTGAATCGATCGGCTCGTCTACGGCGAGGATGATCTCGGCGATAGATACCTGCGCAAGATCCTTGGCGATGTAATACCCGCCGCCAGGGCCACGCACGCTGTCGACAAGCCCACGCTGCCGCAACTTGGCGAACAGTTGCTCAAGATAGGATAGCGAGATTTGCTGACGCTGACTGATTTCGGCCAGTGTCACCGGACGGGTGCTCCGTTGCATGGCCAGGTCCAACAGCGCCGTTACTGCAAACCGTCCTTTCGTTGTTAGCCTCATAATAAACTCCTTCCTCTTACTATCGTGATTTCGTTGAAATAGAGAACATCGTCCTAAACCAGCTCCGCCAATACCAATACATGACTGATTTAGTCAACTATAAGATACTTGATAGATTTAGTCAACTATAACGGGTCGTCGGGAGAGCAAAGACGCCGGAAGCCGCGGACGCCGGGAGAGTATCCCCTCAGGAACGTTGCTTGCAGGAAGAGGTATATATTGCGCTCAGCGCAGCGCTGCGGAATCGCGCCGGTCCTGACGACGCAGCCCCATATGGGCTTTTACCAGTTCAATCGCCTGATACCGAAACTGATCTCCGCGCGTGTCTTTCACCCACATATGCAACAGACCAATAAAGAAGAGATGTGTGTCTATCGCCAACTGGGATGGATCGTGTGAAGGGTGCAACTGGTTTTGAACCTTGGCGCGCTCGTAAACCAGCCGCAGCTTTTGAAAAATACCTGAGCAATTCGAAAGGATTTGCTGCAGAACTGTTCCGAACTCGTCCACGTATTCACACTTGATCATCATGATTTCGTAGATTTCGCGCGTTTCGACACTATCCGCCAGCACTTGTATAGTCCCGCATAAAAAATTTTCGATACAGGTAAGCGGATCCCCGGAGCCCTCAACCAACAGCGTATCGTCCATGCGATCAATCAGTGGTAAAAATACCTGCTGCCGCATCGCCTGAAACAGATCGAGTTTATTGTTGAAATGCCAGTAAATTGCACCGCACGTAACGCCCGCCTGAAGGGCCACGTGTTCCATGGTCGTACGGCTGACTCCGCGGGCAAGGAACACCTGCCGCGCCGCGTCGATGAGACGCTGGCGGGTTAATTCCGCATTTTCCTTTGTTTTCCGTACCATCGTCAGAGATAGTTTCTCTTCCTATTTACATGTACCATTTTTTGATTAATAATTTACATACATACGTGAATGTATGCAACAGGTTTGTTCGAATTGCTCGTTTTAGTTTTAATTATGGAGCCGAGATGTCAGGTGCCAGACGATATAAAAATAACCACCGTGGCCGAATCAGGTCCCGCTGGGCGACAACTTGGGTCATTATTATATGCGCTGCGCTAAGCGCATGCAGCAAAAACGAACATGCGTCCGCCCAGCCTCCCGCGGGCATGCCGCTTCCTGTAAGCGTAGTCGAGGTTCAGCCGACCAGTGTGCCAATCAGCGCGGAAGCGGTGGCCCAGACCGAAGGCGCCAAAGAGGTTGAAATACGTCCGCGGGTAGGCGGCATCCTGCTCAAGCGC
>NZ_FOPV01000042.1 GCF_900113575.1 Nitrosospira sp. Nsp14 | reverse complement strand
CGATTTACGGCATGCCTATCCTGGATGCCTACAAAGCGCGCACGGTAATGGTGGTCAAACGCAGCATGGCCGCGGGGTATGCCGGCCTCGACAACGACCTGTTCTATATGGATAAGACCATGATGGTGTTTGGCGACGCAAAGAAAGTTGTGGAGGATATGGTCAAGGCCTTATAGGCCAGTTGATCCTCGTCGGCCGACAGATCAGGCCCCATATTTGCGGATGAAAAAACGGCATCCCTTGCATCCCCTGAGGAATGAAGGGATGCCGTATCTTTGGCTGGTTCTTAAAGAATGATGTCGGAATCGGGCAGGGCGCTGACGTTAAGATCCGGATGACCCACCAACTGGATCTCGAAATCAGCATTTCCGCCTCCGTCCACATCGCCCCGGATGAGACGATTCCCGCCTTCATCCACATACCAGAGCTCTCCGGCGGCGCCGGTCGGGCCGGCGTTTCCCTTCCAGATGAAGTCATTATTGCCAAAAGTGGTCCTGTTGGCGTCTATTCCCTTCAGATCAATTTGATCGCCGGAAGGCCCAGTCCCGTCAAAGTCGGTAATAATATCTCGAATACCGACCCCTACGCGGCTCTCTACAACAGAGTTGAAGTCAAAGGTGTCGCGGTCGGTTCCCCCCGTTAGCATATCGGTACCACGGTCCCCTGTGAGTATATCGCTACCCGCGTTCCCAGACAGCGTATCATCGCCGCTACCGCCCCACAGTTTATCGTTGCCGTTTCCTCCCGCCAGCCCATCGTTTCCATCGTCGCCTCTTAGCTCGTCATTGCCGATGCCACCTGTAAGCCAGTCATTGCCATCGCCTCCCGACAGGTTGTCATCGCCATCGTCGCCCCAGAGCGTGTCATTTCCTCTGTCACCCGACAGGGTGTCGTTTCCATCGTTGCCTTTCAGCGTATCATCGCCGCTACCGCCCCACAGTTTATCGTTGCCGTTTCCTCCCGCCAGCCCATCGTTTCCATCGTCGCCTCTTAGCTCGTCATTGCCGATGCCACCTGTAAGCCAGTCATTGCCATCGCCTCCCGACAGGTTGTCATCGCCATCGTCGCCCCAGAGCGTGTCATTTCCTCTGTCACCCGACAGGGTGTCGTTTCCATCGTTGCCTTTCAGCGTATCATCGCCGCTACCGCCCCACAGTTTATCGTTGCCGTTTCCTCCCGCCAGCCCATCGTTTCCATCGTCGCCTCTTAGCTCGTCATTGCCGATGCCACCTGTAAGCCAGTCATTGCCATCGCCTCCCGACAGGTGGTCATCGCCATCGTCGCCCCAGAGCGTGTCATTTCCTCTGTCACCCCACAGCCTGTCATTGCCGTTACCACCAAAGAGATTGTCGTTTCCGCTGTCACCCGACAGGGTGTCGTTTCCATCGTTGCCTTTCAGCGTGTCATCGCCGCTACCGCCCCACAGTTTATCGTTGCCGTTTCCTCCCGCCAGCCCATCGTTTCCATCGTCGCCTCTTAGCTCGTCATTGCCAATGCCACCTGTAAGCCAGTCATTGCCATCGCCTCCCGACAGGTTGTCATCGCCATCGTCGCCCCAAAGCGTGTCATTTCCGCTATTGCCGTTAAGCCTGTCGGAACCGTCACCGCCGTTAATGACGTCATTGCCAGCCGCGCCATCTATTCTATCGCGACCGCCTCGTCCGGAAATCTGGTCCGCGCCTGACGTCGGCGGCCCACCGATAACACCTGCGGAAACAACTTGCGGGGTGATGGTATCTGATCTCTCCGTGCCTGTAATATTAGCCATAATATAATTGCTCCTGTATGAGTGAAAGTTCGTTTGAGTTTTTTATTCCGCTCTTGTCCAGGTTCGCACTATCTTCGGCTCCTGCTCAACCTCGCCGAGACAATCTTTTTATGTAGGAACTACTAGTAAATAGATAAGCAACAAGCATGCCATCCTGCGGTGGATTAACTGTGCCAAATAGGGAAGTTAAAGTGTCCCTTATTCTTCAAGTCATTTTTGTCAAGTCAGACGCAGAAAAACTATCGCAGCGGCAGCGCCGATGATGCAGCATTCTTAATGGGTAACGCCGACAGCGTGATTATAGTGCCAGGTTACGGCT
>NZ_FOPV01000036.1 GCF_900113575.1 Nitrosospira sp. Nsp14 | reverse complement strand
TTCAACTCATCCATCGTGAATTCCTTGTTGACATCCACGGTCGCCGCCGCCAATTTGGTCTTCTGCTCACCCACCCACTGGGCATACTGCTCGGGTGTCACCGCTTCCACCACGATCGGCATGAAACCGTGCTCCTTGCCGCATAGCTCGGCGCATTGACCCCGATACGTGCCAGGCTTCTCCGCCGTGAACCAGGCATCGCGGATGAAGCCGGGAATGGCATCCTGCTTGACGCCAAACGCAGGCACCCACCAGGCGTGGATCACGTCGTTGGCGGTCAGAAGTATGCGCACCTTCTTGCCCACCGGCACGACCACGGGATTGTCTACTTCCAGCAGGTAGTTCTCCGCCTTGGGCGCGGCATTCTCGATCTGCGCCTTGGGTGTGGAAAGATTGCTCAGGAAACTGATCCCCTCCCCTTCGCCCGTCAGGTAGTCATAACCCCATTTCCACTGATATCCCGTGGCCTTGATGGTGATGTCCGGACTGGAGGTGTCCTTCATCGCAATCACCGTCTTGGTCGCAGGGTAGGCCATGCCAACCAGAATGAAGATGGGAATGATGGTCCAGATAATCTCAACCGTGGTGCTGTGATGAAAGTTCGCAGCCGGATAATCCAAAGACTTGCGGTGTTTCAACACGGAGTAAAACATCGTTCCGAACACGCCTATGAATATCACCAGACAGATCCATAACAGCATCGTGTGCTGGTCATAGATCTGCTGCGCAATGATCGATTGCGGTTCGGGTAAGTTCAACTGGTGAGGATCCGCCGCCGCCAGGACCAGCTCGCCATACAACCCCAGCGCCGATGCCCCCACTATTCTTGCTGCTGCTTTACTGCTCATATTTCCCCCCAACTTGATTGCTGATATACAGTACGAGCCAATAAATCCAATCGTATTCCACCCCACTGACCGGCTCTGACGGACCGACCACTTCGAGATCATCTTCGCGTCCGCGGCACCGCTTGTTTCCCGAAACCGGACTCTTCGCACAGATGCGAAAATAACCATGTTGCGAATGACGTTAATTGTGTTATTCTATGTGCCTTATGTGAAGCACAAACGCTAAGAATAACGGCATTTCCATAAGTTCAAAGTTTCAACCAAAAAAAAAATATGTGCAACCATCACCGACGGCCGAATAATCGGATTTTCCATCCCGTAAAACGAAATACGGGGGAGAAGACTTCGACCGCGTCATACGCTCACACCTTCAATCCGATTTATGCTATGCGGATGTGTGTTTTAACAAGCCTTGCAAGTCGCATAAAGTTGCAAGCGGTCTGATATCCTTATCCAGAGCCCCCGTCAGGCACTTTTTTCTTCCCGTTTCCAGCTCGATCTGATTCGATTTTTTCCGAACTTCGGCGTTATTCGTTTCAATTATTTGCGTCAGGCGAGCCTATCAAAACAGGCCGGAATTCTATCACAGCAAAATTGGCCGTACAAGGAAGAACACGATCTTATTAATCAAAATTAATAATGCCCCTATTCTAAAAAGCGGTATTTTTCCCTCTTTAAAACATGGTGATTTTACCCTAGTCGAATTAGGGGATAAGATCGTCCGAAAACGAAAAATTCAAGCGTTTGTCATGCTTCGGCGCGTCTCTGATTTCAGAGTGTTCACTTTGCGGCAAGCAGTTCAAAAAAACCGGGAGTCAGGGTTAAATAGTGATGACCGCCAGGAAAAACTGCTGAGATGAGACGAAGCGGGCAGTTTGACGCAAGGCTATATGCAAAGGCAGTTATTGGTCGCACTCGTAACCTCCCGGCTTTATCCCATTAACCCCCTGTCGCCCGCGTAAGCCGCCTTGACGAAACGGCTGAGTTCTGTCTATCATGGCGTCGCTTAAATAAAAATCAGTAGCATTTCCTGTATTATTAAGGAGTTGTAATGCTCATGAAGGAGCTGTAATGCTCATGCAGCAAGTTTTGAAAAAAACGGTTTTAGCCCTGCTGCTGTCCGCCGTCGCAATGATGCAAGTACAAACAGCCGCGGCGGCCGATCCCAGCGATGATCAGCAGAGCAAGGAGTATGCGAAATTCAACAAGGCAGCCGAGCTGGTGCGTCCGACCGATTACAGGGAGTGGATTTTTGTCGGCGCGCCGGTCACGCCCAAAGATATGAATGACGGCAAACCCGCATTCCCGGAATTTCACAACGTCTACATTGATCCGGCAAGCTGGGCGCATTATAAAAAAACCGGGGAGTTTCGCAGCGGTACGATCATAGTTAAGGAATTAATAAGCGTTGGCGCAACGAAATCTGCGAGTGGGAATGGATACTTCCAGGGCGAATTCCTCGGCATCGCGGCAGCAGTCAAGGACAAGAAACGGTTCGCGGACAGACCCGAGAACTGGGCGTACTTCGGCTTTGACGACAAGCCCAGCGCCATGGCGCAGCCGGACGATGCCTGCTCAGCCTGCCATAAGGCGAACGCGGCTGAGGATATGGTCTTCACCCAACATTATCCCGTGCTGCGCGCGGCAAAAGCCGCCGTCAAGCCCAGATAATAGGGGCGAGAGACGACGATACCCTCACGAGAAGCCTGGGCACGTAATTCTCAAACCATGCGAATTCTCTGTCTTAGCCACCGGCACCTGATTTGACGCTGAGTCGCTCAAGTCCTCGTGCTTTTTTTCATCCATTTTTTCTTTTCCGGATACAACGATGAAAGAAACCAAAGATGCCCTAAAAGCAGGCATGGCACCGGAGTTGCAGATATCAGCCTGGCTCAATACCCCCGAGCCGCTTACCCTTGCTTCGCTGCGCGGCAAGGTGGTTGTACTGCATACCTTTCAGATTTTCTGTCCGGGTTGCATACAGATGGGCATCCCCCAAGCGCAGCGAATATCTCAGGAATTTGATCCAAGCCGGGTGGCAGTGGTCGGATTGCATACTGTTTTCGAACATCATGAAGTGATGGGCCGCGACGCGCTCGAGGTGTTTGTGTATGAATACAGACTGCGGTTTCCTATCGGGATCGATAAGTACGATGGTCCGGCGCAAGGCGTGCCCCTTACCATGCGCGCTTATCAAATGCAGGGAACGCCCAGCCTTGTCCTGATTGATAAGACGGGGCGAATCCGATTCCATAAGTTTGGCCACGTAAGCGATCTTGCCGTGGGGTTCTCCATCGGGGCGTTGCTTTCGGAAGAAATGGAGGAAACGCCGGAGGTAGCACCAACTACCGGGACGAGCGCGGGAAATGCCGCCTGCGATGAGGACGGTTGCAGCATCTGACCGGCGGAACGCCCTCCATCCTCCCCAATCTGCGGTTATTGGAGGTCAACTTCTAATAGAGGCCTGTGGCAGCATGCCGGGGATGCAGCAAACGCTGCCTGATCCCCGGGAACCTGCATTAATTTCCTTTCGGCTTGTGGTTCGGCTTAACACGGTCAGCAATACTGTTGAGGGCATCGGCAGCAGCTTCCCGCATGATACTGGTGATCGCATGAGTCAATTCTATACCAGCCTCAAGCTGGTCGTGCCCTAATGAAGCCACCTGTTGATTGAAAGCCTCAAGGGTGTCCTTAAGCTGAGAACCAACAGCTGTTCCATTCCTTCTCGCATGCGTTGCCAAGTCGTGCAGCGTTTCGCTTACCACTTTGTGAGCAGTGGAAGCAGAGCTCTGCAATGTTTCCAGGAACAGATTCTCAACACCTTCCAGGTCCTTGCGCACACGAACAAGCTCGTCATTCGAAAATTTTTGCGCCCGCCCCGCCGCCTCTTCCAAAGCCAGCTTCGATGCCTCGGCGAATTGTGCCAGCGCGCCGTCGAGGCCCGCAACCGCGTCTCGAATCGGCTTTAATACCGTTTGTACCTGTACCGGCGTTTGCTGCAGCTTGTGCTCCGCACCTTCACGCACACCCTTAAGAACAGCCCCGATAACATCACGAAGGGATTCGTGATCTCGATGTTGCCTGCTTAGAGCCTTTACTGTCAGATCATGCACGTCCTTCTGAACATTGCTTCCCTGGACAACAATATTTCTTACTTCCGCCTCAAGCACGGAAGTGTCCGTCACTGTGCCGCCGCCGCCATCACTGCTAGTTGCGCTTTGCATGATAGAAAACACTCCTTTGTGATAAGAAACAATCAGGGGCGGCGGACGACGTCAGCCTGCCGTGAGCCTTTCAAGCCCACTCATATATGGTTGCAGAACATCTGGAACCGATACACTACCGTCCTCATTCTGGAAATTTTCCAAGATCGCCACAAGTGTTCGTCCCACCGCCAAGCCGGAACCGTTCAGTGTATGGACCAGTTCCGGCTTGCCTCGCTGGTTGCGAAAACGCGCTTGCATGCGCCGTGCCTGAAATGCTTCGCAATTGCTGCAAGACGATATTTCGCGATAGGTGTTCTGTTGCGGGAGCCATACCTCGATATCATACGTTTTCGCGGCTGAAAAACCCATGTCAGCGGTACAGAGCAACATTATGCGATAAGGCAGCCCCAGTTTCTGCAGAATCTTTTCGGCATGCCCCGTCAACTCCTCCAGCGCTTCGTAGGATTTTTCCGGATGCACGATCTGTACCAGCTCCACTTTGTCGAACTGATGCTGGCGGATCATGCCGCGGGTATCGCGGCCATAGCTTCCCGCTTCGGAACGGAAACATGGCGTATGCGCAGTGAGTTTTATCGGTAACGACTCGAGCGCAACGATCTCATCGCGCACGATGTTGGTAAGCGGGACCTCGGACGTAGGAATCAGATATAGCGATTCATCCGAGGGGGAAAATGATCCCCTCTGGTAATCCTCGCTCGCCAGCGCGCGCTCCTCAACGCCTTCCTTCATCTTAAAACCAAGCTTCGGCACCTGGAACAGATCTTGTTCGAACTTGGGTAACTGCCCGGTCCCTCGCAGACTTTCCGCATTGACCAGATAGGGCACATATGCCTCCATATAGCCATGCTCTCCCGTATGCATGTCGAGCATGAATTGCGCGAGAGCGCGGTGAAGCCGGGCAAGGGGGCCTTTCATGAGGCTGAAGCGGGCACCACTCAGTTTCGCGGCAGTGGAAAAATCGAGAAGGCCAAGATTTTCGCCAACGCTGACATGATCTTTAACCACAAAATCGAACACGCGCGGTGTGCCCCAACGCCGTACTTCCCGGTTATCGGCTTCGCTATGGCCTACCGGGACGGTGGTATGGGTCAAGTTGGGCACTTGCAGCAGCATGACCTGCAACGCGGCTTGCGTCTCCTGCAGTCGCGTTTCAGCCAGACGCAGCTCTTCGCCCAGATTAGCCACGTCGGCAAGAAGATGGGTAATATCTTCCCCTTTGCTTTTCGCATTGCCGATCTGCTTCGACACGGCATTGCGCCGAGCTTGCAGTTCCTGGGTATGAGTTTGAAGACTTTTACGATCTGACTCCAGGGCTTCGAATTCCGGAATTGGAAAGCTATAGCCCCGCGCGGCGAGAAGTCCGGCAACGTCTTCCAGATTGCTGCGTAATAACTGTATATCTAACATCCAAACTCCATTACTCGGTTGCAATGCCAAGGGCGGCAATCGCGCGCTTTATGGCTTTTTCTTCGCCTGATCATCCAGAGCGCGCAAGTGCGCAAGCCTTTCCGCTATTTTACCTTCGAATCCGCGCATCGCGGGTTCGTAGAATTTAACCGCTGGCATGTTTTCAGGAAAATAATCTTCCCCGGCTGCGTACGCCTCGGGATCGTCGTGAGCGTACCGGTAGTCGCGGCCAAAGCCCAACTCTTTCATCAGTCGGGTGGGGGCATTGCGTAGATGCTCAGGTACAGGGCGCGACGTGTCGCTGCGGATAAAAGCGCGGGTTCTGTTGTATGCCACGTAGGCTGCGTTACTTTTAGGCGCACAGGAAAGATACAAGGTTGCCTGGGCCAACGCTAGTTCGCCTTCCGGGCTGCCCAAACGCTCATAGGTTTCCGAAGCGTCCAACGCCACACGTAAGGCGCGGGGATCAGCAAGACCGATGTCCTCTACGGAAGCGCGAATCAGACGCCGGGCAATGTATCGCGGATCGGCCCCACCATCCAGCATGCGGCACATCCAATAAAGCGCGGCGTCGGGATTGGATCCTCGCAGCGATTTGTGAAGCGCCGAAATCTGATCATAAAACTCGTCCCCGCCTTTATCAAAACGACGAGCAGCCCGAGAAAGCGTGTTGCGGATAAAATCGACGCCAATCGAGTTGGTTCCGGCTACAGCCGCAGCCGTCTTGATCTGCTCCAGAAAATTGAGCAGCCGGCGCGCATCACCGTCCGCGTACCCGATCAGCAGGGACTGGGCATCCTTCGAAAACTCCAGCTCCTCAAGCGCCAGCTTTTGCGCACGCTTAAACAGGACCATAAGTTCACTCTCGGATAAGGCGGAGAGCACATATACCTGGGCTCGCGACAATAATGCGTTGTTAACCTCAAATGAAGGGTTTTCCGTCGTGGCCCCGATGAAGGTAACCAGCCCCTGTTCGACATAAGGCAGAAAAGCATCCTGCTGAGATTTATTGAAGCGGTGGACCTCATCCACGAACAGGATGGTATGCCGCCCTGATTGCTGCAGCACGGCACGAGCGCGTTCGATCGCATCCCGGATATCCTTAACCCCTGATAACACCGCCGACAGCGCGATAAACTCTGCATCGAATGCGTTTGCCATGAGCTGGGCTAGCGTGGTCTTGCCAGTTCCAGGTGGTCCCCACAGGATCATTGAATGAGGCTTGCGGGATTCAAAAGCGAGGCGAAGCGGCTTACCGGGACCAAGCAGGTGCTGCTGTCCCACCACGTCGCGCAATTCGCGCGGGCGCAGCCGTTCCGCAAGCGGCGCAGCCGGCTGCGGCGCTTCAAATAAATCACTCACTGATCACGTCGGCGCCCGGGGGCGGATTAAATTTAAACAATTCCGGTGCAAGCCTGGAATTTTGTTCGAGCCCTGCAAACACCAGGACCGTCGTCTGCCCAAAATGATCGTGCAGCTCCATTGCCTTGAGTGTCCCTTTTCGGCTAAAACCCAGGCGAACCCATTCGAAAGTGCTTTCCTTGGCTTTTGGTCTTGCTTCAAGCCATTCCGTATCTCCCTGTAAGCCAATTTCCTCAAGATCGAAGTCGGTTTCGATATTGCCGCTTCCCGCAAGCAAAGCTGCGGGACTGCTGCCAATAGCCGCGTCAAGCTTGCGTACGGTGACCTGGTTGAGATCATGGTCATAAAACCAGATTCGGGCGCCGTCGCCGACAATGAGCTGCTCGTACGGTTTCTCGTACACCCATCGAAACTTGCCCGGCCGCTCAAACTGCATCACTCCGCTACCTCTCTGGACGACGCGCGTATTCTTATCGAGAACTGTCTGCGAAAATTCTGCACGGACCGTGTGAGCGTTCTGGATAAAGCTCTTGAGACTGCTGATCGCCCCAGCCTCGGCGACCGACGCCGTTAAACAGAAAAGCAAAACGCCCGTTTGTTTCATGAAATTCATGTTGTTTCCAAAAAGAAGAACGTGGTGACAAGGTTAAGCCACTGCCCAAACTATTTACACATTGACCAGCGACAAAACCCCGTCGCTGAACTATATATATAGTTACGTACCGTTACTGCGGACGAGCGCAATTTTAACGGGTTCCGCTCTTGCCTGCTGGCATTAAAAAACCTACAGCGTACAAGCAGATCACCGCTGCAGCGCCTTGAGGCGTGCCGCAGCGGCTTAAGAGAAGTGCTATAGGGGCAATACAGGGGGGGTCCAAAACCGGCCTTGCCTTTAGCCTCGAGTGCCGGAAGCGTAATGCTGTGAATCGCTCTTTGTTACGGACTCAGACATAGAGTTGATCTTTTTTTGAAAGTGACGGTCTTATATTAGCCCTGATGGAAAAGGGGCCTTTGCAATTTTGGTGAACTTGCTATAATGAAGAGCGGTCAAAGAATCGCTGGCGGTCTATTCCCCGTATATCACGGTGATTACCGTCAACCGAACGTTGAAAGCTATTTTTCTATTCTCATCTAAGTAACAGGAGGAAATGATATGGCAACAACTTACGAAACGTCGAGCCCAGCCAAGTCGAGTGGACGCGACTATGACATGTCGCTGTGGTACGACTCGAGGTGGTACAAATTTGGGCTGATCACCATGCTGGCGGTGGCGATATTCTGGGTCTGGTATCAGCGGACCTATGCCTATTCGCACGGGATGGACTCGATGGAACCCGAGTTTGAGAAAGTCTGGATGGGATTATGGCGCGTGCACATGATCGTCATGCCCTTATTTG
>NZ_FOPV01000026.1 GCF_900113575.1 Nitrosospira sp. Nsp14 | reverse complement strand
CCGGCTCAAGGATAAACGCAAAGCCGGGCATGTAAAGGTCAAGGCTTAGTAAAATTAAATGTCCGGGTGGGTCAGTTTTATTCCGGCCAAATAACCAAAAAGTGGGTCAGTTTTAAACCGGCGTTGACATCGAACCATGCTCCAGTCGGCCAATTGCGGGCGTGAGCCAATGAGAGCAGGCTTTGGGCATACATGCGGATCCCAGATCATTTGACACGGAGAATCACAGAATGAATAGAAAAGAACTTGTTGAAGCAATGGCAACCAAAACCGGCTCGAATAACGCGCAGGCAGAGCGCGCTGTCGCCGCGCTGGTCGAGATTATTTCCGACACGCTGCAAAAGGGTGATTCCTTGTCATTGGTCGGATTTGGTACCTTTGAAGTTCGTGAACGTGCAGCACGGAGTGGCCGTAATCCCCAGACTGGCGAGGAACTGAAGATTGCGGCATTCAAGACTGTAGCCTTCAAAACAGGCGCAACGTTGAAGGCTGCCGTCAATGGCGGCGGAAAGTAAGGATCAGGACCGTCAAAGCACTATACGTTTCAGGCACTCTCGTTTATAGGTACTAACAAGTGCTTCCCGTTGTTGTTCGGATCAACCCGGTTCACTGCCCGGTCCACCTTCCACCAGACGAATTGTTCCGTCGAGATTGATCTCGTCTGCGCGATCTGCGCGGCTTCTTCAACCGGGGTGTCAGGGTTCATCCAGGCTAACGCATCCTCCGGCTCCAGCACTACCGGTCGTCGGTCGTGAATATCGACCATCCCGGCCCCTGAGTCTTCAGTCACGATCACGAAACCGGTTTCCACCGTCTGCTCGACGTCGGGCCGAAAGTTTGTCAGCCCAGCCATGAATATTGGGGCATTCGCTCTGCGGGTGATGTACCAGGGCTGCTTCTTACCATTCTCCAGCGACCACTCATACCACCCACCACTGGGAATGATCACGCGCCCTTCGCTGAACATGTGCCGGAAGTAACTTCCCGTCCGCGACTTCTCCACTCGGGCGCATATCCAGGGTTTCTTCTTCTCAGCGGCTTCCTTTGGAGTGCGATAGCCCCAGTTCATACCGATGAACAGCAACTCGCCGCTGTGGAGCATGATCATCCATGGACGTTGGCCGGGGGCGACATTATAGGACGGGCTATTGTCACCCAACGTTTTGAGCTGCTTGCTGATATGGGCGCTCAGCGCGTCTGCATAATAGCGGGGCGTCTCCGACTGTTCAAACCTGCCGCACATTGCTATTTTTTCGCCATTGCCAAGGTGGAGTAGGAGAAGAATCGGCCCATAAGCCCCGCTTCTCCGCTTTCGCGCCATGCTCCAGCACATACAGATCATGATCCTTGGCATATCTCCGGTATACCCAAGCCATGCCGCGATTTACCTGTTCTGAATTCACATCCACGCCCGCGCATTTAACCCGGGCGACGATGCGTTGATAACGGTCCCTCACAAGCGGGGTGATTTCCGCCTCTTTGCCGAAGCATAAGTCGGAGAACGATTGCTTCGACTTGCTTCCGAACGGCTGGGCATTCTCGGGTGCATCAATCTCGGCCAGGCGTATCCTGTGTTGCTTCTTCGATGCGGTCAGAACCGTGAGGGTATCCCCGTCTGCTATGCCCACCACTTTGCCACTGAAGGATGCAGCCTGTGCAGCTGATAAATAGAGGACACATAATGCACCGAGTGTGAATTTCAATGCTGAGTTAAAGTGTGGCATTTCGGGCAGGGAAAAGGTATGGCTGACCTATCGACGTTTGAACAATACTACAAACTGGCTGACATGCTAATTCAGAAGGCAACGAAAGAACAGCTTGCAGAATGTGCAAGATTACTTGCGCTCAATCTTGCTCATTACAAAGCAAGGCATGGCAAATTACCGCTAGATGAAACTCAGGCATCGGTAATATGAGCGAGTCCAATGAGGCTCAGGCACAGCTCCTGACTGACGGCATGGAGACATTGGTTGGCGTGCTGGGAAACCTTTGCAGCGGACTCGGCAAGGAGAAGCATTGAAGTACATTATTCCTCGACTCGAAAGCGAATCCGGCTCAACATCAACCCGTAGGAGAGGAAAGGAAGGGAATCGAACGTTGTTCGATGTTATACAGAGGGAGGAAACGCAGCAGCCGCTGAAATAGGTACGCCAGCGTCTGAAAACAGGCCGGTAGGACTCGGTTCCCCAAATCTAGCAGCGTATGTGCCCGCTGGCGTTGTGAGAGATTCGCGCAAATCCTGGCGGTTGTCAAGAATCCGAAAGGCCATCAGCTGCCTCGGCGACCGCGGTTATTTGACGCGGCAGCACGCGCTCGTGGGCCGCTCTGGGGTTGCGCGTCCCACGGTGCGGCCAATGGAGACCTAGGGGGAATACCTCACCTTGGAGAGCGCCGTTTCCTGGGTTTCAAACGGCAGTACTTCTCTTGGGACCGGCTGTTCACTTTGCCAGTCGGTTTCCCCGACTTGACGAAATCTGTCAATGATCGAGTAAATCACCTCCCGATTGATTTCCTCTGCCTGGACAATTGTCCGTAAACCAATCCCATATTCATAGCCAAGATCGCGCTCGAACGATTCATAAATTGCCGGTGGCTCGTTTTCTATGATTTCAAGCTCGGTTTTCTCTTTATATTCGCGCAACGTCAACCCGCCGAAACAGTCGTAAGCTGGCTCTGGTCGCTCAGCAATCATGTAATATTTTTCCCCATTTGCCCTTCTAAAAGGCCCTTCCAATTCCATGCGCTCCTGTTTTATTTGCTCTTCGGATAGAAGCGAAAATGCGCGCTCTGAAGCCATGCTCCACGTTTTGCTCCAGAATTCGTCAGTCGCGGTAAAAATCGTGGCATTCCAAATGGTGACCCCGTCGGTTCCAGGAAAATAGACCTGAAACGATTGGTTGTATAGCTTGGGCCGGCCCGGCTCATCAAGCATGAGATGGGTAGTGAACTTGCCACCGTATTTACTCCCTTCCTGGGTGATCCTCCAGCGCAGGCTGACGTAGAGGTCCCGCCGTCGCCGTCGCGGCAATTCTGCAAACGGGATGAAATTGAAATACTCTCGTTTCCTCATTATTGACCTTCGTTTCCGTTTACAACGTGCTTTCGAACTCCATCAGGCGTGACGCCGGCACATCAAGAGTTTCAGCCAGTCGACAAATATTGAGCAGGGCGATATTTCTTTGCCCACGCTCAACCCCACCAAGATAGCTGCGCGCCAGTCCACTCTCAAGCGCGAGCTGTTCCTGCGACCAGCCGCGTTCCTTACGTACCTGTGCCAATCTCTTTCCAAACAAGGTTCGTGGATCGGACGGGTTCTCATTTTTCGCCATCCCCAGATTCTCTGGATCAGGGTACTATGAGACCACGCTCTATGAGTGACAATTATACTTATTTCTACTATATTTCCGGAACTTTGTCATTTTGGTCAGATTGAATGAACAAGCTAACTCCCCACCCGGATATCCAACATCTGAGCAGTGCTGAGAAAGAGACGCTCATGGAGAAATACGTTTCCGGCGCGAAGGTGTCCGATCTGGTTAGGGAATTCAATATTAAATGTACACCGAGCCAGCTTTGGAGCAGGTTACCCCCCCGGGTTCTCGAGCACCCCTGCCCAGTCTGCGGCAGTGTCATGGTGCAGGACTTACCCAGCCGTTCATCTTATAGGTCATCACCCAAAATACACTGTTCAGCATGTGATCACGAGGAAGGCAATCGATGTCGGTGCAAGCATTGCCAGGAACAGCGAACGCGGGCGGCAGCGGAAGAAGAAGCTCGCCGCCAGGCGTTAATAACTCAAGCGATGAAAGCCGAGCGGGACCGTTATGTTTGCTCCAGCTACTCGGTGGACGCACTCCCACTTTCGCTGGGGGTGGCATTTCTTGCATTCTATAGATGCTGCCCAATCAACAAGAAGGGGTTGTACGATCCGCTTGAGGCCAATCCTGTGCCATTTGCCCCGGCCGAGTATGGGTCAACATTGTTGGACTTGCTTCGGAAGTCCGGATTAATCAGCATATCGGAGCATTCACCGGTCGGCAGCATTTTCCATCAGGGTTCGCAGGTGACTTTCACGGCGGAAAAAGTCTGCTGGACCGGGGATATCGATAAGAATCTCAAGCTGGCGGAGGACATTGAGGACCGCGCCCTTACCGGCAACTGGCCCGAGCACTGGTACGCAGAAGTGGAAGAGAACTGGTTAAATCTTGCGCTTGCCGAGTGTAAGGAGTTTTATGATTATTGCCTCGACGAGAGAAAACTTCACGTGCAAGGCGATGAAGCCATAAAGGACATGCTGAGGAACATCCTTCGCGATTTCTCGGTTGGGCAGTGCTACAACATCATTTGGCAGGGGGCGAGAAATGCAGCGGATTTCCTGGTCAGAAGAAAAACAAACCACACCCACGCGGGAAACTTCATGGCGGGGGCCTGTCAGCGGGCGGCCGATACCGCTCGGGCAGAGGGATATGCCGTAAAAAACTTCAGGCGAAACTTTGAGCTTCCCCGCAGCATGATCAGTTACGTGTTATGTGACGTAATTTTCAAAATCGGGGAGCGTGGATTTACAGAACGAATCGGGTTAGAGGCGCTTGCGCGGGAATCAGAAAATCTCTGGTAAGCCCAAAATCAGGAATTGGTTGCGGAAGGAGGGCAGCAGGCAGACCTGCTAGGATTCTCGTCGAAGGGTAACAAATCGGGCCGGCTGATGGAGGCGGTGGATCAGATCAACAGGAAGTATCGGCGCAGCACGATCCATCTGGCGTCTGAGGGAGTCGATCGGACCTGGTCGATGCGCCGCAGCTTCAAGAGTCCAAACTACACAGGGGACTGGGATGAGCTGCCAGCGGTGAGCTGACGCAAGGAATAGATCGTTCTATATGGAAGGCAGGATAGCGGCTTCCAAAACTCAAAGGCCGCGACTGGCTTGAGAACTCAGCCGCGTTCAATTCGCGGCAGCCCCAAGTCAATGCGACCCCTGACAGCCTCATTGTATATAGTACGGACGATCTTCGCAATCGGTCGCCGTTCAACCATAATCTTTCGGATAGAACAGCTGTCGATGGGCAAAATGTATCCCACGTCCAACAGTCTCGGCCAACGGATACACCCGACTCACGAGGGCATAAGAAACTTCTGGAGGTGGTTCAATGGCGTACAACCAAAAAGAGTGGCTGGCAAAGATGGACAAGGCGACAACGGGCGAGGAAATCGGGGCGCTGATAATGGAGCTGCCGATTCGTGGACCCGCGATTCCCGAGGACGGCCCCGAGTTTTCTACCATGGAACAGCAGACGACTTCTCGACCTTCAACCTCTACCACCAGAACCGCAAAGACGCAGGCTGGCTAGGGCGCGGCGCTACACCGCTGCAACACCCACCTTCCCGAAAATTAGGCCAGGCTGACGGATGGGTATCAGAATCAGACTGTCACGCGACTTCCCCCACTTCCGACTCGAACTCGGCTTCAGGAATCGCACTAGTTTTTGGGACCGGCTGGACAGGTCTTTGCTAATCCCCATGTCAGCGAGTTTTGGTGCGGTCGTTTCTGACGACCGCCCCTCTGTGTACTGGTTGATACCCGTCTCCGCAGCGCCCGTATTCATTCCAAGAGTGGCTTTCTGAGCGGTTATCAACTCCCCCAGGCGGCGCTCGGCCTCGGGAATAGGGGTCAGTTTTTGAGAGCGCCCGTAGAGATCGGCTGATGCCGACATCCCCAAAGTAGGGTTCGATCGGCCCTACTCATTGAGGAGGACCGATGACCGGCCCTCGTCATTCACGAGGGCCGGTGAACCACCTATTTCTCCCCTATTTAGCCTTACCCGCGATTCATCAACCCGGCCTCTGAAAGGTCTCTGCTGACAGCTAGAGCCAGAGAGCGTTGGTCTTGTAACGCGGTCGTCACTATCGACCGCGATAGGAGCGCGGCCAGCACGACCGGTGTTTAGCTTGGAGCTGGTGCACGACAAGGAGAAGATGCGGGCATTATGGTCTCCGTGGCTCAAGCCCTGGTTCCCAAAGGACTTGGACGATCCAGGTCTCGCTTTGCTCAAAGTCAGGATCTTGGCAGTCGAATATTGGGATGCGCCCGACAGGGCTACTGCACGGGCATACGGAGTTGTGAAAGCGCTGGTGACGGGTGATACCGATGCGTTGGGTGAACATCGGAAACTGGATCTAAACGAGGAATCGGGGCGGCTGTTGAAAACTCCTAGGCCCCCTTGAAACCAAGCCCTACGGAAATCATCGCTCCTTTTTTAACTCATCCGCACGTGCCCTGTAGAGGCACACGAAATTCATAGCAGGCATGGCAGCAGAATCTCCGTCCGCCAAGAGCTGGACCGAGGTTTGAAGAGCCTATTATTTAAAACTAGGTGATGGAACTTGAGCTGACGCAGTCTCTATTCATCCCAAATTGTCTGCCTTCCTGCGTCGCGCCATAAAACCAATCAAGCCCAGCCCAGTGAGCATTAAGGCATAGGTTTCGGGTTCCGGGACGCCCAAGGCAATGACCTGACCATTGTTATTAATATCTATGGCGTCGGTTAGAATCCACCCTGGGGGCAGGTCAACCAGTAGATTAAGGTCCATCATCCCTTCCCCGTTCGGGCCGGTGATGAAGGCGTGATTATATAGCGAAGAGTATTCACCAGTATCCGACTCTCCTACGACCTGCCCGGTATCATTGATGCCACGAGCGTAGCTCTCATTCCCACCTAACGTGCCCAGATCTTTCACGCCGACCCCATCAGGGCCGGTAATGAAGGCATGGGTAAAACCTTCAGCCGTATATGACCATCCCGCCACCTGCCCGGGATCGTTGATGTCCTCAGCATAGCTATGATAACCGCCCAAAGTACCAAGATCTCTCATACCGGCTCCATCAGGACCGGTGATGAAAGCACGTCGTGGTGGAAGATCACTTTCTTCCCCTGTGGTAGAAAACCCCGTTACTTGCCCGACATTGTTGATCCCGCGAGCAGAACTCCAAGCAGCGCTCGAACTTCCACCCAGGCTGCCAAGGTTCCTCATCCCCATTCCATCAGGGCCGGTAATGAAAGCACGGGAAAGGTTGTCCCCGTCCGTGAGAGACTCCCCCACTACCTGTCCTCTATCATTGATTCCATAAGCATTGCTCCAACTTCCACCAAGCGTGCCAAGGTTCCTCATCCCTATTCCATCAGGGCCAGTAATGAACGCATATTGACTAGTTTCAGCCGTAGACCATCCCGCCACCTGTCCCGCGTCGTTAATGTCAAAAGCACTACCGAGATCTCCACCTAAAGTACCGAGGTCCCTCATGTCCATTCCGTTAGGGCCGGCGATGAAGGCGCGCAAATTGCCGTTAGAAGGGTAGGTCGTTCCCACCACCTGCCCCGCATCGTTTATGCCCAAAGCGAGACTGTCTGCGGTGCCAACGGGTGTTGCAGTCTTGGCATTGAGGTCGACAAAGAAGGAGCGTTCCATTTGGGCGTTGGCATGTGTAACGAGGCCGAAGCCGGTAATCAGAGCTATAGCCAGGATGAGGTTGCGAACTGTGAGGCAGTGATTTTGCATTTTTATATCCTCCGGCAACGTGGTGTTTAAAATAATGACGAGTCCATTACTCACATTAGGTGAGGGATCCAAGCCGGCAAAGACACGCCCTACCTAATTGGTAACGATACAAGGTATCGTGGGAAAAACCCAGAGTATCGTCAGCCGTAGGCCGCACAAAAGAAATACGCCCGTGAACCGCGCTCTCTCTTGGGACCAATCCCCAACAGGGCGCCTTTTCATGGGCGTAATTTAGGGTACCGTCAGAAACGGCTTGGGTCAGGTTGGGTGGATTACTCAGCGGCGCTCATGCATCTGCTTTTTCTTCAAGACTCGCGCTTCTCGCGTGGGGGATATGGCGGTATAAGGTCGATGCTGCCACGTTTAATCGCCGGGCTACAGTGGCCACGGTAATGTCGGAATCCTTCAACATCGCCCTCGCTGCCTGAAGATCCTTGTCCGAAAGTGAGGCAGGCCGGCCGCCTACACGACCGCGTTCCCGCGCCGCTCTCAAGCCTGCAGTAGTGCGTTCGCGGATGACGCCACGTTCGAATTCTGCCAGTGCAGCAAAGATATGGAAGACTAGTTTTCCGCTCGGCGAGCTGGTATCGATGGGGTCCTGCAGCGATTTCAGCCCTATTTCCCTGTCCTGGAACGACTCGATGGTTTCAATAAGCTGTTTCATAGAGCGGGCAAGTCGATCAAGTTTCCAGACCACCAGTGTGTCCCCCTTACGCATGTAGGCAAGGGCAGCTTTGAGCTCTGGCCGATCCCGCTGCGCACCTGATGCCTTTTCCTGGAAAATCTTCTCGCACCCTTCTTTAGCCAAAGCATCAAGTTGTAGGGCCAGATCCTGTTCTTGAGTGCTTACCCTCGCATAACCGATTTTCATTTCACTCCCTCAACAACGTCGTTATTCTCCTGAAACTCATCTCAACTATAGATTATCGGAGAGAGATTTTCAAGAGATAGTTTTAAGAGGGGAAAAGGAGGTGAAACTGCAAAATTCTTTAGTCCGCTCGCTATCTCCGAAAAACGACCGTTTAAGAGAAAAGAGAAAAGAGAAAAGAGAAAAGAATTATTGTTGGGATAAAACCTGTCGCGTAGAACATACCCCTACTCCATGATAGGTGTACCTAAGTGCAGTTGCTTGCTCAGCAATACAGCTTAAAATACAACCCCCACCTATTGCAACTGCACTCAGCAGGGATGTTCATCGCTCCTGCAGGGCGGCAGGACGACAAACAGGAGAAATTGCGCCATGGCATTGCATCCGGATTTTACTCTATCTCCTTACGAGGTATTGTTCCCCGACGTGCGCTGGTTCCCGGCGGCGGAAGAGTTGCGCAGTACGGCCTATGAGAAGCTGCTGCCGCCCTTGGTGGCGAAAGTGCGCGCAGAGATCAAGGCGTGGCGCGATAGGAACTACGCGGGCACATCGGCCACCTCGCGCGCGCTGCTGGCCTGGTGGTTCGAGACCGATCACCGGATCGAACAGGCGGACGGCACGCAAAGCCAGTTCCGTTACTACTTCGCCCAGCGTGAAGCGGTCGAAACCGTAATCTGGCTCTACGACGTACGTGGTACGCGCGACAAGTTCGACCTGCTGCGCTTTGATGCCTCAGGCGCGGTATCCAGCAACATGTTCGATGAGGACTGGCCGCGTTTCGTGATCAAGATGGCCACGGGCGCGGGTAAGACGAAAGTCCTGTCGCTGCTGATGGCCTGGAGCTACTTTCACAAGTTCTACGAGGCTGGCTCCGAGCTGGCGCGCAACTTCCTGCTGATTGCGCCCAACATCATCGTGCTCGATCGGCTGCGCGCCGATTTCGACGGGCTGCGCATCTTCTTCAACGATCCGGTGCTGCCGGATAACGGCTATGCGGGACGCAACTGGCGTGATGACTTCCAGATCGCGCTGCACATCCAAGACAATGTGCGTATCGTGCGACCGGCGGGTAACATCTTTCTCACCAACATTCATCGCGTCTATCTCGGCGAAGTGTCTCAACCTTCACTCGGCGATGACGACCTGCGCGATTACTTCCTCGCGCCATTCGGCGCGAAGCCCGCCGGCAAGACCACTGACAGCAAGATCGATCTGGGCGAAGTGGTGCGCGACATTGATGAGCTGGCCGTATTCAACGATGAGGCGCACCACATCCATGATCCCCGCATGGCCTGGTTCCAGTGCATCCAAGACATTCACCATCGACTGCTGCAAAAAGACTTGCGGCTGGCACTACAAATAGATGTAACGGCCACTCCCCGCGGCAACGACGGCTCCATTTTTGTCCAGACCGTGAGCGACTACCCGCTGGTCGAGGCCATTGCCCAAAGCGTGGTCAAGCACCCGGTGCTGCCGGACGGAGCTAGCCGCGCGAGGCTCGCCGAACACAAGAGCCCTCTCATCACCGAGAAATATGACGACTACCTGCAACTGGGCGTGGAGGAATGGCGCAAGAGCTATGCCGAGCATGAGAAGCTGGGTAAGAAGGCAGTATTGTTCGTGATGGTGGACGATACCCGCAATTGCGACGAGGTCGGGGAGCACCTTCAGAAAATTTGTCCGGAATTGCAGGACGGGGTGCTGGTAATCCACACCAAGGCCAACGGCGAGATTTCCGAAGCTGCGTCGGGCAAAAACAAGGAGGAACTGGAGAAACTGCGCAAGCAGTCGAACGAGATCGACACCTGGAGTTCTCCATTCAAGGCGATTGTCTCGGTGCTGATGCTCAAGGAAGGCTGGGATGTGCGCAATGTAACGGTTATTGTGGGCCTGCGCGCCTATTCTTCCAAGAGCAACATCCTACCGGAGCAAACGTTGGGGCGCGGGCTGCGCCGCATGTATTTCGGCACTGATCACCGCGAAACGGTTTCGGTTATGGGTACTCCCGCCTTCATGGACTTCGTCGAATCCATTCAGCGCGAAGGCGTGACCTTTGAACGGGTGCCGATGGGCGGTAGTGATGGCCGGGAGCGCGAAGATTCACTGGTGGTCGAAGTGGATACGGAAGCGCCAGACAAGGATATCGAGGCGCTGGATATTGCGCTGCCGCGGCTCACCCGGCGCTTCAATCGGGAGTTCAAGGACTTGGCGGAACTCGACCCCGCCACGTTCGGCAATGCAAAGCTGCCCGTAAAGTCCTTCACGCCGGAAGAGATTCGCGAGATCGTGTTCAAGACCATGCTCGATGCCGAGGTGGATCACACTATCCAGCTCGACAATAACGGCACAGCAGATTATCGCTCTGTCGTCAGCTTTTTCGCGCGCCAGCTCCTCAAAGACCTATGTTTAGTGGGTGGCTACGACCAGCTCTATCCGAAGGTCAAGACGTTCATGCGCGAACATCTCTTCACCAGTGTCGTCGATCTGGAAGATCCGGTGATCCTGCGCAACCTGTCCGAGCCTGAGGTCGGCAAAGTGCTGTTCGACCACTTCCGTGCCTCGATCAATGCCCTGACCATCCATGACAGGGGCAGCTCGCGCATAGAAGGCCATATCCGGCTGCGTGACACGCGACCTTTTCGCACCGAGCGGCGCTGTTTCCTCCCTGCCAAGCGGTCCGTGTTCAATCGAATAGTGGGTGAAGGCAGCGCGGATGGCCTGGAGCTAGATTTTGCGGCGTTCCTTGAAAACGCGCCGGACGTGCAAGCGTTTGGCAAGAACTACATGGCCGTGGGCTTCAAGCTGGACTATGTGAAGGCCAACGGCGATCTTTCGACCTACACGCCGGACTTCATCGCACGTACTACGGATGGCGCAGTGTGGATTATCGAGACCAAAGGGCGCGAGGAAATGGATGTGCCGCAGAAGATGGCGCGGCTGCGGCATTGGTGTGTCGACGCGAGCGAGGCCAGCCGCAGCGATGACACCACAGGGGAGGGTGGAACCCGTTATGGTTTCGTCTATGTCGACCAGGAGAGTTTCGAGCAGCATAAGCCGTCATCATTTACTGGACTGGCGAGCACTTTCCGCGAATACCAGAACGAGAACAGCCGGGGCTGACGATGGCGGGACAAGGTAAAAAATCCTACGAACTGAGCGAAGCCGAACAGCGCGACCTGATTGCGCTGATCCAGCAGGGTAAAGCCTTGCCGGAGAAATACCGCTTCATCCTGTTTGAGGACAAGCGCGAGGTCGAGCTGGTCTGGAACGGAAAAACACGAGATGTATGTACGACGGTTCTTCCCTTCCAGACGCTGGAGCATATCGATGAGCCACGCACGGAAACCAAGGCACAAAAGGAAATGTTCGACAGTCGCGGGCGCCAACAGGCGGGCTGGACCAACAAGCTGATCTGGGGCGACAACAAGCTGATCCTTTCCTCACTCAAGGCAGGTGCATTGCGCCGGCAGATCGAAGACGAAGGTGGCCTTAAGCTGATCTATATAGATCCACCCTTCGACGTGGGCGCAGATTTCAGCATGGATATCGAGATCGGCGGTGAAACTTTCCACAAGGAAGCGAACCTGTTGGAGCAAATTGCCTATCGTGATACATGGGGGCGCGGGGCTGATAGCTTCATCGCGATGATCTATGAGCGGTTGATCCTGATGCGCGACCTAATGGCAGAAGATGGCTGCATCTATCTGCATTGCGATTGGCGGGTGAATTCTTACATTCGCGGTGTGCTAGATGAGGTGTTCGGCAGAAGCAATTTCATTAATGAGATCACCTGGAAGCGTGCTCACACCGTAAAGGGAAACATTGGGCAAGGCAGCAAGTACTTGGGAGCGAATACTGACACTCTGTTCGCCTATGGCAAATCCGAGAACTACACGTTCAACAATCTCTTCTTGCCCTATTCTGATGAGTACATTCAAACTTTCTTCAAATACATTGACGCGGACACCGGACGACGGTACAGGCTTGTCAGCATGATTGGACCAGGCGGAGCGGCCAAAGGTAACCCTAGCTACTCAGTTATGGGGGTAACCCGCTATTGGCGATATAGCCAAGTCACTATGAATACTCTCATAGAACGGGGACTCATTGTTCAGACATCGCCTGGAGCAGTACCTCAAAAGAAGCAGTATTTGGATGATGGCGAAGGGGTTTCGATTCAATCACTTTGGGACGACATCAATGGGATATCCGCATCGTCAACAGAAAGAACTGCATATCCCACGCAGAAACCCGAAGCCCTCCTTCAACGCATCATCAAAGCGAGCAGCAACGAAGGCGATTTGGTTTCCGACTTCTTCTGTGGATCCGGTACGACTGCCGCTGTTGCGGAGAAACTAGGGCGCAAATGGATCGCAACCGACTTGGGCAAGTTCGGTATCCATACCACGCGCAAGCGGCTGATAAACGTGCAGCGTGAGAAGAAGGCCGCCGGGCAGGATTTTCGCGCATTTGAAGTGCTGAACCTTGGCCGCTACGAACGGCATGCCTATCTTAGTATTGGCGGGCGGTTGACAGCAGGACAGAAGGCGCAAGCCCTCGCGCAGAAAGAAAGTGAGTTCCGCGAGCTGATCCTGCGCGCCTATAAGGCAGCGGCTTTTGGCGGGACTGAAGGCGCAGGCTCGGAAAATGCACCGCAGGATGGTTTCTTCCATGGGTCTCGCAATGGACGGCTGGTTGTGATCGGTCCGATCAATCTTCCGGTGGGGCGGTTGTTTGTCGAAGAGGTCATCACGGAATGCCGCAAGCGCGGCGCGTCCCGTGTGGATGTGCTGGCCTTCGAATTTGAGATGGGGCTGTTTCCTGCTGTGCTGGAAGAGGCCAAGGCTAAGGGCATCGACCTTTCCCCGAAATATATCCCCGTTGAAGTCTTCGACAAACGGGCGGTGGACAAGGGCCACGTGGTTTTCCACGACATTAGCTTCGTCGAAGCCGCTCCGCGCTATCACGGGAAGAGCAAGCTCGCGTTAAGCATAGAGCTAACGGATTTTTCCGTCTATTACACGCAAGGCGCATGCGAGGCGGCCATTGCTGCAATGAAAGACGGCAAAAGTGAGGTTATGTGCGAGCATGGACAGCTTTACAAGGTGAGCAAGAACAAGGCCGGAACCGTCACGAAGGAGAGGCTGACCAGGCACTGGACGGACTGGGTGGATTACTGGGCAGTGGACTTCGACTACATGAGCCGCAAGGAGATCATCAAAATTCCCGTAGGAACGGGTCTCGGTGGGGTCGCTTCATTGCCGGGCTTCGAGCCGCCGCAACGCGAATTGACCCTCCCCGACTTTGAGGAACGCTGGACCGGAGGCTACATTTTTGAGAACGAATGGCAGAGCTTCCGTACGCGCCAAGATCGTCACCTGGAGCTGACAACCGCTCAGCATACCTATGATAGACCGGGCTGCTACACCGTCGCCGTCAAGGTGATCGATATCTTTGGCAACGACACGATGACGCTGGTCGCCGTGAACGTGGGCTAGATCAAGGGAAGAGACGCCGCGCCTTTTTGCCGCTGATATAAAAACTCCATATCCGCGACCCTACGCTTCGCTTTTACACTCCTCTGCCGATCGCCGATTTTCTGACAGATTCTTCTGCTTACTTTTGGCTACCTTAAACGGGAAAAAAGGAAAATAAATGAAATTCATCCATGCCGCGGATATTCATCTGGATAGCCCTTTAACGGGGCTGAGCGCCTACAGCGATGCGCCGGTGGAAATGCTTCGCAACGCGACGCGCGACGCGTTTACCAACCTGGTTACAGAGGCTATCGAGCAACAGGCCGATTTCATGGTGATCGCCGGAGACCTGTATGACGGCACATGGAAAGATCACAATACGGGTATTTATTTCTGCAGGGAGATGGGGCGCCTAAAAAAAGCCGGCATTCCGGTCTATCTGCTCTTCGGCAACCATGATGCCGAAAGTGATATGACGAAGAAACTCCAGTGGCCCGAGAATGTCTTTGCGTTCGACGCTCGCAGGCCTGAAACTTTCTTCATCGATCACTTGAACGTCGCCCTGCACGGTCACAGCTTCAAGGACAGGGAGACCACCGAGAATCTGGTTACGGGGTATCCCGCACCTGTGCAGGGGATGTTCAATATTGGCGTTCTCCATACCGCCCTTGAAGGCAATGCTGCCCATGCAACCTATGCTCCTTGCAGTCTCGAGGAGCTTCATGCGAAAGGCTATCACTACTGGGCGCTGGGCCATGTTCATGAACATCAGGTCTGGCACGGGGCTTCAACCGTTGTGTTTCCGGGCAATTTACAAGGACGCCATATCCGCGAGACGGGTGCGCGCGGTGCAGTGCTGGTCACGGTGGATGAGGGGGAGGTAAGCAAGGTTGAGCGGCTCCTTGTCGATGTGCTTCGCTGGCACAGCTTGCACATCGATGCGACGGACTGCGATTTGCTGGCTGACGTGGTGAACGCGGCAAGAAAAGGACTCGAAGAGCTGATAGCCCACCATCCTGCTGCAATTCCTGCTGCAGTCAGAGTGACAGTTACTGGTAGGACCCCGGCTCATGGTGATCTGTTCGGATTGGAAGCCCAGTTGCGGCTCGAAATCCTGGCGATAGCCGCCACAATAGGAATGGACCGGCTCTGGATTGAAAAAGTGAAGATTGCCACTTCGGTGGCGAATGACAGTGAAGCCGCAAGGACGCGCGGCGATGCGCTTTCAGACCTGCAGAATATCCTGGAAGCGGCTGATACCGATCCAGCATTTCTCGAAAGCCTGCGAGCCGACCTGCTGATGCTTGTCACCAAGTCGCCGCCCGAGCTTCAAGCCGCGGTCCCGTACTTTAAGGGAATACGTTCCGGTGATCTGATTCAACTGGTTTGCGAAGTTCGTCCCGGGCTGCTTTCTTATCTGGCTCGAAAGGAGTAGCGAGCAATGCGATTTCAACGGCTTGACCTCATCAGATACGGCAAATTTTCAGATTGTTCTGTCGATTTCCCTGCGAGCACGCAGGATTTTCATCTCATTGTCGGCCCCAACGAAGCCGGAAAATCGACGTTGCGTTCAGCCATCGTAGATTTATTGTTCGGCATGCTTCATCGTTCACCTATGGGTTTCCTGCATCCGCTCTCTGAACTGCGGCTGGGCGCGCATATCAGCAATAAATCTGGCGCCCTGGAATTCCACCGCATCAAAGCGCAAAAGCAGTCGCTGCGCGCGCCGCAGAACAGCGCATTGGCAGATACGGCATTGAATCACTTCTTGGGTGCGGCTGACCGGAATTTTTTCGAACAGATGTTCGGCCTCGACCATAAAAAGCTGGTGGAGGGAGGCAACAGCATCCTGAATGCCGAGAATGACGTGGGCCAGGTATTGTTTCAGGCGGCGGCGGGCGTAGGCAGTTTGGGAAAAGTTCGCGACGCGCTGCTCGCCGAAGCAGAAAAGCTCTGGGCACCCCGACGATCCGCCGACAGGGCCTATTACATTGCTGCTCAACAACTTGAAGACGCGAACGCGGCTTTAAAACAAGCCACAGTAAGAACCAGGGAATGGACGGAAACCAGCCGCCAGTCCGAAAGGCTGCAAGAGATGATCGACAATGAGCGCGCGCGTCACGGCCGGCTCCAGGGCGAAAGAAACCGGCTGGAACGCATTCGAAGGCTGGCTCCCCTGCTCCGGATTTTCGGGGAAACTGAAAAACAGTTGAATGCCTTGGGTGGGGCTGCGGAACTGCCTCCCGATGCGGCGTCCATATTTTCGGCTGCGGAGCAGGATATTGCGAAAGACGACCTGTTGCTGGAACTGGGTAATGGTGCAATAAAAAAAACAGAACACGATTTGGCGAAAATCGAGATGGATGAGGCCGTGCTCGCGATTGCCGCCGAAATCAAAAAACTTGAGGAACTCCGGCTGCGGTACGCAGCGCATGAGGGGGATATCGTGCGCCGGGAATCGGAAAAATCCATCCTTTGGCGTGATATTCGCGCTGCGTGCGCTCAGCTTGGTTGGCAAGCCGGATCTGCAGAAATTGTCGCCGGGCGTCTTCCCACGCTTCTCGTTCGCCGCGAACTTGGGCAACTTGCCCGCGATCACAGCGGGCTGACCGAGACTTTGCGGGCGGCGGAACTTGCGGAGAGTGCCAAACTATCGGAAATTAAATCCTTGACAGATGAGCTCGCCCGTTTGCAGTCGAGAGAGGTCAGTCAAGCTCTTCACGCAGTTCTTGCTGATGTAAGGCGGCTCGGCGATCCGGATGCCGAGATGCAGAAGCAACAGGCCGCTCTTTCAAGGAAAAGCGCCGCGTTGGAGAACGCCTTGCGGGAACTGGGGCAATGGCGCATGCCCTTATCCGCATTGACAGCAATAAAATTGCCAGGCCAGAACACGATATCGCGGCTGATGCAGGAGCGGCAGGTTTTTGTCGCTGATCGGAGAGCGGTATCGAAGCGAAGGGACGAGCTGCAAATGGGAATCGCCCATACCGAGCTGAAAATATCCCAACTCAAAAAGCTGCACCATATCTGGACTCGGGAGGAAGTGATTCGGGCCCGGTCCGAGAGAGACGACGCATGGTTCGAGATTAAAAAAGGCGAGGTGGACCTTCAGCAGGGCGCTGAAAAATTTGAAATGGCACTTTTTCGCGCGGATGAGGTTTCCGATATCCAGCTTAATAACGTCGAAAAGGCAACCGAGTTGCAAGGTCTCCAACATCAACTGGAGAGGGAGGACCAGGATTTATCCGCGATTGAAAACCAGCATGCCCTTTTAAACGAAGAGATCGGGAAATTGGATACGGAGTGGGCGGATTTCATGCTTGGCATGTGTCTGCCCGGCCTGCCGCTGGAGGAGAGCGGGGAGTGGTTCGCAAAAAGGGAAGCCGCGCTTGCCGCGGGAACCATCCGCGAAGAAGCCGAAGACGAATTTCTCGTACTTTCCACGATGGTCGCGGAACTGAGAGCCCGGCTTACGAAAGAGCTCCAGGAAGCCGGGATTCAGACGGATGAGAGTGGTAGCTTGTCAACGCTTGGCCGCCAAGCAGAAGCCTTTATAAACTCTGTTAATGACGCCGATACCCAGCGCAAAATGTTGTCGGCCCAACTACAGACCGCGCAGGCGTCGGTAACAGCCCTACAGCGCTCTTCGGGAAATGCCAGGGCTGCAATGAGCCGCTGGACACAGGCTTGGTCAGATGCGCTGGAAAAAGCGGCTCTCCCCACGGATAGCAACGTTGGCACGGTTGAGGGCGCGCTGGAACTCATCCAGGACGTAGAAAAAAAGCTCAAGGAGATGCGCGAAATTCAAGCCAATCGGATTGACACGATGCGGGCCGACCTGAGCCAATTGGCAACAGAAACCCACCGGCTGGCGGTGATAGGTGCGCCTAACATCAAAGGCGAACCTTACGTTCAGGTAATCCAATTCCTTGTACGGCGTTTAACGGCGGCGCAAGAAGCGGCGTCAGAAACTGCTCGGCTGAAGAAAGCTTTGTGCGAGGCACAAGAACAGGTTGCGAAGGCTGAGGAAGCAATAAAAACGGCAAAGGCGAGCCTGCAACCGCTTATGGAGCGAACGGGAGTCCGCGCCCATGCCTTGCTGCCCGAAGCCATTGCCCGATCTGACGAAAAACGCCGCTTGCGCGGGGAGGTAGCCAAGGCCAGGATCAATCTTCTCGAAGCCGGCGACGGGTTGGGGCTAGAACAAATCGAGAGGGAGTGCGACACGGCCGACCTGCCACAGATCGAAGTCAGGCTCGTGCAAATTGATGCTGAGCTTTCGGAGACGGTGACGCGCCAGAACGAGCTCTCGGCCGCCCATGCAAACTCGTCAAGGGCACTGGCGGAAATCGGGGGCTCGGATGCGGCTGCAAAGGCTGAAGCGCAGCGGCAACAGGCCATCGCCCGCATGTCAGATGTCGCGGAACGGTATGTAAAGGTTTTCACTGCGGGGCGTTTGCTTCGCTGGTCTATCGAACGCTATCGCGAGGAAAAGCAGGGACCCTTACTGGCCCGCGCAGGCGTTCTTTTTTCGAAATTCACGCTGGGATCTTTTCAGCGGCTAGTCGTGGATTTTGAGCAGGAACCGATGAGCCTGGAAGGGTTGCGGTCAAATGGAGAACCGGTCGGCATTTCCGGAATGAGCGACGGAACGCGGGATCAGCTATACCTAGCCCTGCGATTGGCCGCACTGGAGCTCCATCTCGAGCAATCCGCGCCACTGCCGTTCATCGCTGATGATCTTTTTATCAACTATGATAATGCACGGTCGGAAGCAGGACTTGAAGCGCTGCAGGCATTGTCCGAGCAAACACAGGTCATCTTCCTTACCCATCACGCCCATCTGGTGCCTTCCGTCCAGCGGGTATTTGGGAAACGGGCCAGCATCATTAGGCTGTAAGGCCGAGAAAGCGACATCCAAAGAGGATTGTCTCCCCAGACCAGAGACTTCCACATTCCTTGCAGACTCGCAAACGGGGGTACGTCTACAAATCATGCATCTCGGACTCAGTCTTGCCCATAAGCATCGGGCAGAACCGTGTCTCCAAGAGGTATAGCTAGCTTGCTGTTAGCATTTAAAAGGTGTGTGTAATTCTTGTGTAATCGAGCATAGAAAAATACATATTTCAGGAGAATAGACGAGAACCGATAAAAGCGCGTATAACAGCAAAGTCGATAAAGAACAAATACTTGAGAACTTTATAGATGTTTTCAGATAAGACCGCTCGAATACTGAAAATCCTTGTGTCGATGATTCGATTCCGCTTTCATCGCATATTTTGGTAAAAGTCGAGTAATTCCGAACTCTTTCGCCAAGCCTATCCCGCTGCCTTTCCTTGATGAGCGGCCGCTCAAACTTCGTGAATGCGGTGAGCATAGTAAAGATCGGGGGACCTGGGTCATCACTACCAGCGGCAAAGCGCATATTCTCGTTAACGAATTAAGCTGACACACTCCGGGCGTACATTTCCCTGCTAGCTTAAGCATGTCCTCAACATTACGTGCCGGCATGTCCATGAATGAGCCTACCCGCCCGCGAACGTAATTCAGGGGAGCTTGGAGCTGAGGCCTGTTCGTGTCTTTGTCTGGACTTTATCAGTGAAGACTTTGTCTAGGTGAGTCCCGTCGAGCTCGCGCTCGGCGTTTTAGTGAAGCGAACTTAGCCGCATGTATTTCCCAGCGGCTGCCCTTTTTCCATGTTCATGCGGCGTAGTATCATTTTCAGCTTTGCAAGCACATCCATAACGCCTATATTAAGAGTACAACGCCGAAAGCGCGGATAGCTCTAAAAGGCAATGTAGGCCGTGTCGTGTATGAAATGCGCGTATTTGTTGAAGCATGGCTAGGAATTTTGGCTAATATAAGGCCCGAACTACAATTTGCTGCTAACAACTCACATCAGGAGACTGCCATGCCTAATTTTGAATTGCTTCCCGTAAGTATTCCTGGAACCCCACAGGAGGCAGAAGCTGTCGAGAAATGGATTGAGGCTTGTTCAGTCAAAGGGGGAGAGCTGGTCTGCTTTATGCCAACGATGACCTCAAACACCATACTGGCAGTCTTTCGTGTCAATGCAGTAGGGGCCCTCCAAGATCTCAAGCGCTGGTAATCCGAGCCAAATATCTCTTTTTGATGGACGCATTAAAAGAAAGGGCTCAATGACGCTCCAGGTGCGGGCTATTGGTTATCATCTGGCGGCATTGCTGCTTCTTGGCCTAATTCCGATAGCGACGAGAGTTGATTCCGCTGAAATCTCTCCTCATTCAACCGTTCCTCCTATCAGTGACGAACAGCGACTTCGCTTGCTCAATTGGACGAAGGAGCTTTGTCCCCCACTGTCCGAGCAGTTTGCAGAAAACGAGTCGACCGATGGGCAAGACGCCGCAGCCGGCAGCAAAGAGATGGATCGGGCACAGAATCTTCTGTCTGAAGGCCAGACCGAGGAGGTAGTTAGAATCCTTTGCCGCGTATTGGCTATGCGAGTACAGAGCCCTGGACTAGCTCACCCAAGAACAATTGTCGTTTTAAACGCGATCGGTGTGGTCCTCCGCAAACAAGGCGAGAGTGGGCGAGCAAGGAGATTATTCGAAGACCTCTACTCGGTCGTCTATGGTTACCCTCCGGAGGGTCGGCGACTTCAGCGCATCATCATGCATAATCTTGGAACCTCGCTCTACTCACAAGGCTACATGCGGGAAAGCGAAGCAATATTTCGCCGTGCGCTGAAAATGTCCGAGGCAGTGGGTGACGACGCTTCGGAGTCTGTCGGCGCAACTCTTACGAATCTCGCTTTCGCCCTTGAGGCCCAGAAGCGTTACCAAGATGCTGAGAAATTACATCGACGCGCACTCGACATCAGGTCAGTAAAAGAAGGCTGGGCACTGCTTGATCGTGCAGCGACCCTTAATAATCTCGGCGCCAATTTGACGGCCCAGGAGCGCTTCGCGGAGGGGACGCCCTTTCTTGAAGAAGGCTTAAAGATTCGCAAGCGCCTGCTTAACACGCAGAATTTAAATATTGGTTTTAGTCTCGCAAGCTTGTCCAAGAACCTATCGGCACGTGGGCAAACCAACGAGGCACGGATACTTGCCCGGCAGCTGGTTACTTTGCGACGATCGACTTTAGGCGACACTCATCCCGAGACAGCAATGGCACTTGAACTCCTTGCCAGTGTAAACCTTGAAAGCGGTGATTATGCAGGTGCTCTTGAAGCAGCGCGTTTGGCGATGGCGGCGAGGCTTCCGCTGTCTCTACGGGAAGAGACGGCAGTCAGCGACGACGCGCGGTTCACATCAAGGACTGCATTGTCATCTGCGGCACTTGTGACAGTCCGCGCCAACTGGAGAGCAAGCAAAACATCGGAAAAGTTCTGGTCGAACCCCTCCGCTCCCACGAATTCGGCCGAGGCATTTCTCGCGGCACAGCGGATCCCTGCATCGGGGACTGCGGATGCCTTTTTGCGTTCAGGGGCTCGTTCCGCTGCAAACAATCAAGGCATGGGGGAACTTGCCCTAGCATTAGTGCAAGCGCAGGACGCACGATCGGCGGCCGACCGCGATATAGCTGAGGGCTTGTCGAGGGGGGTACCGGTCGAGGCATTGCGGACGAAGCGGGCCATGCTAGAGCGCTCGGTCTTAGAGATCGAGAGTGAATTCCGCAAACGCTTTCCTGCGTTCTTCGAGCTCGCAAGGCCAGAGCCAACGGGGATAGAGCGTCTGTCTGGCGATGCCGGCTTCCTTCTGCCCAATGAAGTCTTGATCCTTCTGGAGCCAGGCACAACAAAGAATGGTTTTGTGTGGGCTATCAGCCGGGAGCGTGGTGCGTGGGCCGAGATTCCTATCGACGCCGCTGATGTTCAAGCGAAGGTCACGACTTTACGGCAGCAACTTGATCTTGCTTCTGGCTATGATGTAAAACCGACCAGTCGTGGTCTAGTACGTTCGGCTAGCTTCGATAGAAAACTGGCTCGTAAACTTTATAAAGACCTGTTCGGCGCACCGCAAATCGCCGCAGTTGTCGACCAGAAATCACACTGGATTCTTGTTCCCCAAGGAGGATTTATATCACTCCCGTTCTCAACGCTGATTGCTGGTCCAATATCGGGAGGCGCGGTGGCTGACGCCGACCCCGATGTTCTCCGCACTACCAGCTGGTTGGCGACAACTAAAGTTTTGACGCTGCTTCCGTCCGTTTCAAGTCTCAGAATGAGAACCGAAAAAAGGCCTACCGCAACGCCCGATGCAACCGCCTTCTTCGGTCTTGGTGACCCGTCCTTCAAAGGGCCTGTCGGTACCCCGACAAAGGAAGTTTCTAACTATTTTGACAGTCGGTCGGGTCGAGCCGACACAATTCGTGATCTTGCAGCCCTTCCGGGCACCAGGATGGAAATTGAGAAGCTTGCAGATCTTCTGGGAGCTAGCCGGGATGACTATTTGCTTGGTGATGAGGCTAATGAAACGGAACTCAGGCATCGAAACGCCCTAGGACAACTAGCCAAGGCTCATATCGTCGCCTTCGCCACCCATGGCCTAATTACCGGAGAACTCCGTGATAGCGTGGTTGAGCCGGCGCTAGCACTGACACCCCCCGAACTATCGGATGTGTCCGACGATGGGCTTCTGACTGCGTCCGAGGTCGCTGGTTTTACGTTCAACGCGGATTGGATACTGCTCTCCGCGTGCAATACGGCTGCGCCCAATTCCACTTCAACAGAGGGTTTGACTGGTCTTGCTCGCGCATTTTTTGTAGCTGGTGCCCGATCCCTTTTAGTCTCGCATTGGCGCGTGCGCGACGATGTCGCTGCCAGGATCACCATTCGCGCTGTCGAGCTTTCGCGGGGCTCTAGGGCTATGCCGCGGGCTGAAGCACTGCGAGCGGCCATGCAGGAAGTGATTGCAGACCGATCGGCTGACGCGAGTCAGATTGCATTTTCTCATCCGGCAATCTGGGCTCCATTCATATTGGTAGGTGGCGAATAAGCAGCGCAGTTTTAGCTAAGCCGTTGCCGAACGATAATACGACTCCGGGTGTATCATCAAAGTAGTTTAGGAGAACTCTAATGACAACAAGAAATAAGCTTAAAAATATTGCGGCGTTATCTTTCATTCTGACGGCAATTCCCGTTGTATCAGCGCAACCAGTCGAAGAATCGTCAATCCCTCTGCCATCTGCCGAACAGCGTACCTATCTCGAATCTCGCGAAGGGTCGGGAACGCGAGGCCCTAGCCCAGTCGTCTCAACTACGGTCGAGATCAGTAAGGTGCCCCCCGACTCGATCTTCTTCGACGAAATTAAGAGTGGTAAAGCTATTCACCAACCGTTACAGAGCGCAAACGAGCTTCTGATCCTTCTTGATCCAAAACTTACAGGCAAGGAAATCCGCGCTACCCTCGACGTCCATCAATTGGATGTCATCAACTCGATCCCGCAGATCGGCGCAATCGTAGTGGACGCCTCTCGCAGATTGGGCGCAGCCGCTGTCACATCCTCGACGAGCAGCCTTTCTAAGATGAAAGATGCGCCGCTCGACGTTCTGGCCCGAGACTTGGCGAAGGATGCTCGATTCCTGTCGGTCACACCCAACAGCTTGATATCCTCTTTTGCCCTGAAATCAGCGGTGACGCCGACGTTTGCCTTGCCCACGCCTGACATGGCGACCGAAAGAGTAGACTGGGGAATAATGGATTCTAGGTTCGACAAGGTCTGGCCACTGATGACCGCACCTTTCGTTGTCGGTGTGATCGATTCGGGTTTCGCACCGCATGAGGATCTAGATACAAGAGCTGGCCTCTCAGGTGCACTGAAACCAATCGACCATGGCAATCATGTTTCCGGAATCATGTGCGCGAAGCACAATGGCATTGGGATAAAGGGAGGGCTCAAGAGCTGTACTGTAGTTCAAGCATCGGCTAGTACGATGCTGACCGGTGGTGCGGCACCCGAAGGCGGCCGCACCAGTCGCTTCGTGACGCATTTCAGCGAGTATGTCGGTACTGTTCTCGACTTCATGGAGGCCAATCCAACGGTACGAGTGATAAATATAAGCCTTGGGTACAATTGGATGCCGAATTTCAACATCGACCCGCGTACACAGGGTTCTGAGCAGATCCGTGATGTGGTGAAGAATCAGGGGCGGATTTTCGCCAGCGTCCTCGCATATGCCAAGCGTCGTGATATAGCACTCGTCATGGCTGCTGGAAATGACAGCAGTGCACTGAACCAACCGCTTGAAGCCCAATGGGCCAGTCCTTTCAATTACGGCGCCATGCTGATGGCAGAAAAAGATGGCTGGGCCAACGCTCTGATCGTGCAAGCGCACGGCCCTGATAATCGGCGCGCCGCATTCTCGAACATTTCCGGGGACGTCTCCTGCCCTGGCGTCGATGTGCTGAGCACGCTCGCTAGCGGAACCGGGGAATATGGGGAATTGACCGGAACTTCGATGGCGTCGCCCTATTGCGCAGCGGGTCTCGTTGCGGTGCTGGGACTTCGTCCTGAACTCAAGCTCCGCGAGGCAATTGCTTGTATCAAGGGGGGGAGCGAGAAGATCGATGGGAGCGTAGCGAAGTTAAACGTGCAACATGCGGTATCAGAGTGCAAAAAATAGTCGGAATGGTCTTGCTTTCAACCATGAGCGAGCTTGTTTACCCATGAGGCTGAAATAATTACCATCTCCACTCAGGGAATTGTTGCGTTCTCCCGTTTCGTTTGGAAAATTTTCGTGAGAGGTTTTTAGGCTCGAGCTCAAGCGCGAAGTCAACTGAACCGAGATTTCGAGGATCAGAATGGTGTCCGCGTCATCTTTAGTAAATTTTTCTGTGATCTCCCTCGTGTTCGTATTCTTTTACGCCCATTTCGTTAATCCTATAAACAAGTAAATAATAACTCGGAGTAACTAATGAAGAACAACAAGATATTAATATTGTGTTGCCTAATCCCTTTATTTCTTACCGGTTGTGCATCGGTCAATGTAAAGAAAAATCTTGTGACGCTGAACCAAGGGCAATTTTTTGAAAACCATGAAAACGTCGCGTTATCGTCCGTTGATAATAATACAAAGCTCAAAGCAGCGTATGCGCAGGTCACAGGGCGTTCGACGAATCGTTTGAAAACCAGGGAAGGTTCGGCAGAAACTGAAAACAACGATACGGAATACCCGTTACCATCATACCTTGCGAATGAGCCCTTGATTAGAAAAATCACGGTCGCGGCTTATCAGGCAATCGCAGAAGACAACAATAACAATAGCTCTCTAGAGATTACGAAAGGGGATATCTCAAGCATGACTGAGATGTTGAATCATAACTTCAATACGTCCCTGGCTAACGGTCCCATGAAGGCTACGGTAACTGCTGAAGATGCATCAAAAGAAACACACATACGTCTTCTAAACTACCTCGTGGCCTACTACTCTAACGGCGAGAAAGGATTTATTAATCGGGAGGGAACAGTCTATAAAAGGCCAGATATTAAATACAGCATTGGGAATGACGTAATAACGGCGGTCGTGGCGATCACTCTAGAAAGCTTATTTGATAGCTTGTTACATACCCCAGTTTACTTCGACGTCGACAAGGAAAACAAAAAAATATTGTGGCAAACTATTGGTGGAGCTCGGCCAACGTTTGATGAGTATACAAATAAGGATGGCGATAACAAGCCAATCCGATTCCGCGTTCCAATTGTTGAAGTAGGTGAAGAGGGTATAGACAAGAAGGATTTAAAGCTAATTAGATATTTGTCAGGTTTGGCTAGTGATCAATCAAAAATGTTATCTGGTGCCGCCTATCGAGCTATCGGAGGTTTAGATATTGGCTTTGTACTTTTAGGAAAGTTTTCATTCGGTGATAATGATACTTTAGCGCAAATACTCGACACCTCCTTCGAAGTCGCATCTAAGCGAATCGTCGAAGAGGTCGCGTATCAAGGTTTCCGGAGGCCTGCGAGAAACCAAGGGGTGATGACTTCCGAGCGGCCTAGTAAGGCGGAAGTTTTACTTCAAGCGCTGGATTAATCGCACTCCCTTTCTTAATCGCCTAGCAGGAAATTCGCCATTGCCAACTCCTCTGCGGGAGACATAGGGCGAAGCGTCCTATGTGAGCTACGATAGGCCTTCGGGAACGGATGAAAACCCTCGGGACGATGTAATCAATAAGGTGGCAGAAATGTATCAAACTGATCCCGCGAAGTTAAAGGCGCAGGTGCATAGCGAGGGAAGTAAGGAACAGGTAGGATTAGGAGCAGCCCCTCCCTCGTGAGAGTTGAAATTCTTGGACTGTGTACCCGAGACTAACTATCTAAAGTACAGTCACTTATTCTTGGGTTCAGGTGATGCAATGCGTCGGGTGTCGCTGAACCAATTCGCGTGCTCGGTTGAGACCTGCTCTTCCACCCTTTCAGCAAGAAGCCTCAACGCTCAGGCTCTGAAAGAGCAGCGGCCGACCTGATGACGGGACGGAGCGATTTCTGGTCCGTTTTTCAGTGATAGTTCAGAGAAAGCAATATGGGACAAGTGCAAGGAAAAAAATGTAGAAGCTGTAAACGATGATTAGATTCAAGGGTGCAGGAGCAAAGAGAATGAGAGGGCAGCGGGTCCGAAGAAGGGGGTAACTATTGGGGTAACAAGAACTGATGAAAATGGATGTTACATATCATTACAATAGATTAGGTGTTTTATTCGGTAGTGACCCCCGCTGGTGGTCAAGCGACTTGACTGTGTAGCGGGACTACTTTTACGTCGTGCCTGCCATCAAGTAGGGCCACCAAGAACTCTAATACGCGGCGTTTTTCATCGCGGTAGTCGTGCCTGTCATAGTGGCGGACCTGCACCCCGGATAGCCCGTGAGACTGAATCTGGGCGCGAATATCCCGCGAAATACCCTTACTGGCCAATAGTGTTTCAACTGTGCGGCGAATGTCAGAGGGTATAAATGAAAACCGGCTCTCGCGGCTTCGTACCATTTCTTCCGCTATTTTGCTTACGGTGGCCGCAAGCGTATCGGGAACGATAGGTACTGTTCCGTTAGACGTGAAAACCCAGTTACAGCCTAGCGCTTCAGCCCGTTCGGTCATCGCCCGGAGGATCGCCTCAGCTTCCTCTGTCAATGGAAGTTCATGGACACGTGGTCTTTTACGCCGACCTTTGCCGTCATATAGTCGCATCTTCCCGCCCTGGAGATCCACATCGGCCCTTTGCAGTCTCAGTAACTGGGTCCCCCGCTGTCCGCCGAGGAGCAGCGCGAGCTTTAAAGCCGCGCGAACCGGTTCTGACTTGAGTTTATCAAGCCGCCGCCAGTAGGCGCGCAACTCTTCTTCTGTCAACGTCTGCTCGCGTGCGTTGTTGTAGTGGGATAGGCTCCCTGTTGACGCCACAGGATTGGATTGAACTCTAAACGGTAAAAATTCACTGGACACACTCGCATCAAGTTCTGCATTCAAAGCAAGCGCATAGGCGGCACGCAGGTAGCTTCTGAACTTCGCCGCTGTACGACCATGCCCCGCGTCAACAACGCGACGCAACAATGCGGCCACCTCCTTCGCGCTTAAATCGGCAGCCATCCGCGTTGCCCCTTCGGTGCCGTGCAAATGATTCCGAAAAATACTTTCAACGTCGCGTGCTGATGGTTTGCCAAGCCTTCGCAGGTGCTGCAAATATGTATCGGCCAAAGCAGCGACGGTGTAACGCTCTTTTGCTACAACCGTTTCCGCTAGTTCAATTTCGGTAGCAATCCGCGCTGCCTCAGCTTCTTCACGCACCAGCGTGTCACGCTTCTCCCCCGCCCGCAAATCACGATCCGGTTCGTTTTTCAGCTTTGCTCGCAGAAGACTCACTTCCTCTCTTGCTTGGATCAGTGTTAGCTTTCCCGGCTCAGGTGCGCGAGCAAACTGACCCAACGGGCGGGCGACCCGTTCGCCTGCGGAAGTTGTATAACGGAAATAAAAATCCCGTGCTCCGGATGCGGAAATACGAGCATACAAACGTCCTGTTCCTCTACCTCCATCGGTATCCGACAGCCATTTCATTCCTTTGGGCGGCAGCTTCGTCCGCGCTATTCCCTCGACCGTTAGGTGAACAGCCTTTGTCATCACATAAACTCCTTATCCGTTCCTTATCCGTTATACCGCAAGAATCAGCTGGACGGTATCGGATAATAATGGACGTGGGACTAACCGTTGTCAATGATGTTAAAAGGAAATAAATAAAATATTGGACATTGTTGAACGATCCTGAACAATGAATAATGGGACTGTTAATCCGCAGGTCCCACGTTCGAGTCCCTGGTCGCGGAGCCAACATCCACGCCACTTTCCGCAAAAGCCGGAACTTCGGGTTTTTGGGCGTGAAGCTCACCGCCTTTTTGTGCTCTAATTTAATAGCGTGCAGTTCGTTCGAGCAAAGACAGATGAGATGACAAGGAAGCACCCCAGAGGGACATCAACCTTTATGCTTGGGCTGGTAAATTCCTATGCAGTTGCTCGCCCGCGCGCTAAAAAGCCGATCAAGCCAAGGCCTAACAATAGCATTGCATACATCTCTGGTTCGGGAATTACTGCCCCCACCGCAGCTAGTTGACCATGGTCATTGATGGCATTAGCGCCGCTAAAGTGAGTAAAGCCAGTCGGCAGGTTCACCACGGCGCTAAGGTCGGCCATGTCTGCGCCATTGGCGCCGGTGATGAAGGCATGACCCTGCCCAGGGCCAGACCCGGATTCCCCCACCACCTGCCCCGCGTCGTTAATCCCCAAAGCGGTGCTATAGCCTCCACCGAGTGAGCCGAGATCGGTCATGCCTGCGCTATAAGGGCCTGCGATGAAGGCATGGGGCAGTCCGTTAACAAGCTCTGACACCCCCACCACCTGCCCCGCGTCGTTGATTCCGTTAGCCGCGCCATAGTCTCCACCGAGTGTGCCGAGATCGGTCATGCCTGCACCATTGGGGCCGGTGATGAAGGCATGATACTGGCCATTGGCAGTCCCGGAGGACCCTGCCACCTGTCCTCCTTCGTTGATGCCAGAAGCGGAGACTTCGACTCCACCGAGTGTGCCGAGGTCGGTCATGCCTGCACCATAGGGGTCGGTGATGAAGGCGCGGAACCCCACGTCAGCAGTAGAGAACCCTACCACCTGCCCAGTGTTATTGATCCCGTTAGCCCAGCTACTGGTTCCACCGAGTGTGCCGAGGTCTTTCATGCCTACGCCGTTGGGGCCGGTGATGAAGGCATGGCGCTGCCCGCTGGCAGTGTCGGAGTACCCCACCACCTGCCCCGCGTTGTTGATTCCGGAAGCGGAGCTATAGTCTCCACCGAGTGTGCCGAGGTCGGTCATGCCTGCGCCATTGGGGCCGGTAATGAAGGCATGCTCAGACCCTTTGTCAGTAACGGAATACCCCACCACCTGCCCCGTGTCGTTGATCCCGGAAGCGGAGCTATAGTCTCCACCGAGTGTGCCGAGATCGGTTGCTTCCTTGCTGTTAAGGTCAACGAATAAGGCACGGTCCCGAGCGAGGGCGGAAGATGCGAAGCTAATAGTTAGGACTGCGGCTAGGATAAGGTTGCGCAGTGTGTAGCAGAGGTGAACGTTCATCAGATTCTCCGACAAAGATCAGGACAAGGTTGATCAGCGTGTTTTCGATGTTCCAGTATAGGTTCGAATCTGCGCGTTATGAATCTGCGGATTACATTTAGAGGATTCAGGTTCACTGAGCAAACCATCCTGAATCGGGTGGGTTAGAGCCACCCGCGATGCAGGTCAACCCCTAGCCTCGGAAGGGGGCCATGATTTCCGCGCGAATATCGGTTTCACTCCACTAAAATCAAATCAGATCTCGTCGCCTTAAATTACTGATCTGTCAGGATGGAGCTTTTCTAATGCTAAGCTGTAATTATTCTTTAGGAGGAGGAAGAGTTGAAAGGAGTGGTCCGCAAAAAAACGCGCCCGGTATTCATGCGGGTTTCAGAGGCCGGTTTTCCAGAAATTACGGACCGTAAACTAGGATAATGCACTGTTTCGAATGATTGAGTCGGTTGAATGTTAATCCGCAGTGATGTGCTCCCCTTAAACAGAGCCAAGTCGAATCTAGTAAAGTTCGTTTTTCGAGAGGAGAACGACGTGCAGAAGCGATTTACGGATGAACAGA
>NZ_FOPV01000032.1 GCF_900113575.1 Nitrosospira sp. Nsp14 | reverse complement strand
CTGACCCCAAGCGAATACGTTAAATCCAACCAGGTCAGACTGCTCGAAGCGGCTAGATTCTAGTTTTGAATCCCATCAGAATTGGGGGAACATCAATCGTCGGAATTTTCCACTTTAGACCGGTACTGATTTCGGGGTAGGGTCAGGTCAGAGCGTACGGTATATTTTGCTACCTATTAATCTTTTCTGGTTTTCAGTTACGAAAAAGAGATTTTGTGGATGAAGAAGAACCTAAACATAAAAAGTTCGCTAATTGTCGTGGTGACTATATGGTTGACGTTTGCTGTGGTGCCCCCCGCCGTTGCTGACAACGCCGTCAAGCTTAGATTGCTGGTAATCGCAACAGGTGCGGTAGCGGAAGATCTGGGCTTGGCCTATATAAAGCCCGTACTGGAAGAGATGGGCGTGCCCTATGACGTGCTAAACGCCGCAACGCACGATCTGACTCCCGCGGCCCTCGCCTCCTCGGTGGCCGGAGCGAACTGCAAAGCCGAGGATGCGGGTTGCGTGGGCAACTACAACGGTATAATCCTCACCGACGCTGACCTCGTGCCAAGCTTCACCCCATCGGAATGGGACATCCTGCACGATTACCAGAAAAACTTTCGTGTCCGTCAAGCCGTGCTGTCGGGATGGCCGGCCACATATTCGGATGCGGAGGCTCCGTACGGTGTCTACCTCGATTATGGTCTGGTCTATTCGTCCAAAGGGGATGATTACGAAGCCCAATGGACTGTGCCTGCGGTATACACTAACGAAGTGTTTGAGTATGTGAATCGGTCTAATCCCCTTACTATTACAGGGTTCGCCTTCGCGACCCGTCCGCGGAATGATCCTGGCCGGCTGCGGGATGGTTCTGTACCCAACGTTGAGCCTATTCTCATAACGCAGAATGGGGAGACCCTGTTATCAATCGTCCGTTACATGGTTCCTTCGCAACCGATGCCGGTACGCGAGGTGATGATCTCGACGATTACCAATGCCGACTTCCTCCTCCATTCAAAAGTTCTTGCCTATGAGTTCGTCAACTGGGCCGCACAAGGGGTATTCGTGGGGGGGCGCTACGTGCATTTGGCTGCGCATGTGGACGATTTGTTCCTTCCTGACCACCTATGGGATCCGGCCCTAAAAATGACCAACACTGCAAATACCTATCGAGTGAACAAGGCCGACATCGACAATGCGGTGCGAAAGCAATTTACCTTTCGTGCTGCACACCCCTTAGCGGGTAATTTCAAGCTGGATTTTCCATTCAACGGCGCGGGGGCTGTGGTTGACCCAAAAGCAGCGACACTAACCTTGAACCTAAAGGATGAGTTGGTGGCAGCGGTTGCCGACTACAAAGCGAGCTTCCGCTTCATCAACCACACCTTCACGCACCAGGAGATGAACAAGGCTCCTGTTCCAGCTGATGCCCCTTGTGACTACGCGACCTTTACTACCGTTGCACCTATAGAAGGGGAAATTACCAGGAACAGAGCGGTCTGGGGACTTCTCGGCCTTCCCGAGAGAGATCAAAACAACCGGGTGCTCATAAGTGGGGCACACTCCGGTCTGAGGGATCGCAGGTGCACCGATAATCCTGCTTTGCACGCGACTATGTTCGACGTTCGCGACGACGACGTCGCATTTGATCAGGGCGGCGCTAATCCGTTATTCCTTAAAGCTGCTGCCAACGTCGGGGTAAAGTATCTCGCCTCGGACGCATGGCAGCGGGCGCAAGATGTTGAGCAATATATCTCGCAATACGATGATGGCAGCCCGGATGACCGGCTTATGTTGCCGCGGTGGCCCACCAATATTTTCTATAACGTGATTAAACCATCTCAGCTGCAAGACGAGTACAACTACGTCCTTTACCAGAAATTCCTAAATGCGGGCAAGAACCCATGTGGAATGTTCCGGGGGATTTGCGCTCAACGGAATTATAAGGAGATACTCCTGGCGGAAGCCGATATGGCATTGCGACATATGCTCACCTTTAAGAAGTGGCCTCATTTTTTTCACCAATCGAACTTGGCCAAATACGATGAGCGCGGAAATACGCTGCTATTTGACTGGCTCAACGCGGTCTTTACCGAATATGAGCGGCTGCTGACACTTCCCGTGAAGAATCTTCCATATTACCTGATTGGGGACCAGACAGCCGCGAGCCTCAAGGCCAAGTCCGCCACCATTCACGCCATATGGAACCGCGCCAATAATGAGGTTACGCTGTCAGCAGACAGGGCGATACCAGATCTTCTGGTGACGGGTGTCTCGGGCGGCAATCTTTATGGCGGTCAATTCATCCGCGAAGTTGCGGTAGATGACGTCGCTCGGGCATTTACCGTTGACCGTGCTCTAACTCAATGAACACCCGTTCCCTATTAATTCTTTGCTAAAGGGAATGGCTCCGCGGCTCACGGTATAGCCAGGACAGACCCAACAATCCCTACGCGACCAATCCTCCTGCTATTGCGACCGACGCCTCCCGGCTTAGGCATACAGCCCCTACAAGGCTTCTGATTATTCAGCCAAGAGCCGAAGTAGCGTTAACCTTGTCAGGTTCTCTAGCGCCAAACGAAGCCGTTTTCGCCACCTGCCGAAACAAACGTTACCTCGATATCACTGACCGTTGACTGAGGGATGTTCTCCTTGCGAAACTGGCCGAGATGCTTGAAAAAGCGCTCCTGCACCTTTTTCTTGTCCCATAGTTTTGTCGTGAGCACGTCTTACGACCTTGTCCTTTCATGTCTGCCCTCCATAGTTGTTCTACCATTCCTCCGTCGTTATTCTCGCTATTAATTACTTGAAGGTCCTCGACCCTTGGGGGAGTAGTGGGGCACTTATAGATAGCTAATACCCATGAAACACAATAGACCAAACTAACATTAGAGCTATAACTCCTTGATCGAATTGTTTCAGATTCTTGTGATTTATTGTAGATTACTGAATATAAGAGACTTAAAATCAACAGCAGCCGGACACCGGGCGGTCTCAGCGTATTGATACGGCCCTGCCCCGGAGCCTTACAGATAAATAAGCCCAGCCAATGCCCTCCTCCTCCGGCCGTTCCCGACACTTCTCGATGATCCGCGGCTTCAAGCTAGCGGATTTCTTCACCCTGGGGAACGCAGGCTGCGGCGTTGCCGCGGTGTTCTTCGCCATGCTTTATATGGAGGGGCGTTCAGTGACGCACTTCTACAGTTCCGCGGGGATGATTGCGGCTGCCTTCGTGTTCGACGTGCTCGACGGGCGCGTGGCACGATGGCGCCACGAGCATTCCCCGCTCGGGCGGGAGCTCGATTCACTCGCGGACGTCCTCTCATTCGGCATGGCTCCCGCCGTACTCGGTTTTGCTGGGGGAATGCGCGGCGGTTGGGATTGGATCGCGTTGATTTACTTCGTCTGCTGCGGCGTCAGCCGGCTGGCGCGATTCAACATCACGGCGGAGACGCTTTCCGTAGGGGCGGAAAAGGTGACGCATTTCGAGGGCACCCCCATCCCCACCAGCATTGTCCTCGTCGCTGTGCTGATATTTGCTGCCTGGACCGGGCAGCTAGGGGAACATCTTTACTGGGGCGTCTGGATGATGGGACCGTGGGAGCTGCATCCACTGGCGCTTCTATTCGTGCTCTCAGGCACCCTGATGATCAGTAAAACCCTCCTTATCCCGAAAATCTAAGCGAAAATCTGACCTGGCAACCAGCGCGTACCCCCTCGGCCTGGTCCGCATATCCTGCCCTCATATTCTGTCCACATAGTTGACCGGCGCATGATCGGCCAATGGTTTTGGCGGGCCGGCAACAAAATCCTGCCAGAAGGAACGATTTTCCTGGGGTCCCCTAAGCAATTGCAGCGTCCCCACATGCCGGAAGCCGAGCAGTTGCGGGGGGAGCAAGGTTACCGCGTCCTGATCGTCCACTACGCGATAGATCGGCACGTGGGCCAGGGAAGTTACAAGGGCGTCATTGCCGATTCGCGGCGAAGCGAAGGTATAAACTGCCTGGGGTGGGTGCCGGAACGCGGCAATTCCGGCAAGCGCCGCGCCCAGACTATGCCCGGTATAAAAAAGCGGGCACGAGAGTACGTTCAGTTGGCGCTCTATCTCATCCCAGACGGAATCCACGGCTGCCTCAAAGCCCTTGTGCATCCCGATTTCATCCGTGCCGGAAGGCAGAATTCCGCATACCAGGTCGGTCTTGGCATCCTTGTAGCTTCGCTGTGTGCCACGGAACACCAGTACCGCGAATGCGGGCGGCGTCGTGGACTGGACAAGCATCGCCTTCGTATTGGTTGTTTCCGAGATGATAAAGGCACGCTGCTCCAACCCCGCCTGTCGCAGAAAATGGATACGGCCAGGATATGGTGGGCGCGTGTCTTCCTCGATGTCATGCCGGTAAACGAGTCGGCTCAGTTCTGCCAGCCACATGGCATTCACGCGGCTATAAACTGTCGTGGCCTGCGGCTCGAATGGGGGAAATTTCCTGCGGGAAAAGAAGTCGGTGGCGCTTCCAGGGCGGAGAAGATCGTCCCAGGTCGTGGGCATCGAATGCGTATAACAGGGTAATGTTTGTGAACTTGCGGTCAGGCGTGCCCGCTATTTTCGCACGCCAGCCGCGCACGCCAAATGAAAGATTACATTGATTTCATTTCTGTTCGCAAGCAATTTTCCAGCCTGCCTCTTCGGCGGAGTTCGAGGCGATTGCCAGCTTGGTGCCCAGGTCTTTGTAGGTATAAACCAGGTCACCCTCTCCGTCATGGAGCGAATGCCACGTGAACTGAAGTTTTCGAGACTCGTGGTTTTCGCAGTCATACTCGACCAGCGCTTTTTCCGACAGGTGGCTCTTTCGGGCGACACCCTTGGGGCGCTCATAATTGATCAGCAACCACATTGCCGCCAAAGGTCCTCTCTTGATGACCTTGCTTTTATCGATATACGCCTTTTCGCCTGACTTGGCATCATCCCTGATCAACGTCCATTCCGTCGCCCACGCCGACCCGGAAAAGAGCGCCGCAGCCAGAATCAAAACACCTGTTCGCATGATGATTCCCCCTCTTATATATCCTTTCCTTGATGAACCCCCTGTCTTCGATGAGACAGGCGCTTCGATCCTTCTCGCAACACAACCCCTGCATTAACAATAGCAGACTCCGCCCGCTCCGTCGCGCATAAAAAATAAAGTAGTGAAACTGGCCCTGTCCTATGTCCCGCATCGCATCATACCTGTACTATCATGGACCTATTCGGCTCATGGTTTGCGCTGTTCCACGGCGATCAAATCCAACCCATCATTGGAGATTAAAACACCTTATGGCTGCACCTCTCGAAAACGCCAGCATGGCCGTCTTCTGCGACTTCGAAAATGTCGCGCTCGGCGTGCGCGACGCGAAATATGAAAAATTCGACATCAAGCCGGTACTTGAACGCCTCCTGCTCAAAGGCAGCATTGTTGTGAAGAAGGCTTATTGCGACTGGGATCGCTACAAGGCGTTCAAGGCGACGATGCACGAGGCAAATTTCGAGCTGATCGAGATACCGCACGTGCGTCAATCGGGTAAGAACTCGGCCGATATTCGCCTGGTGGTGGATGCGCTGGATCTTTGCTACACCAAGTCCCACGTCAACACATTCGTCATTATCAGTGGCGACTCGGATTTTTCGCCGCTGGTGGCCAAGCTGCGGGAAAACGCCAAGCAGGTAATCGGGGTAGGCGTCAAGCAATCGACCTCCGACCTGCTGATTGCAAATTGCGATGAATTCATTTTTTATGACGACCTGGTACGGGAGATCCAGCGCGCCGCAGCCAAGCGCGACGGTAGGCAGGCGCAGCCCGCGGCAAAACCGGCGACCGATGGCGAGAAGGTCCCAAAAGAGGACCTGGAGGCGCGCAAGAGCAAGGCAATTGACATCGCCGTCGAAACTTTCGATGCGCTGGTATCGGAGCGGGGTGACAGCGGCAAGATCTGGGCCTCCACGCTCAAGCAGGCAATCAAGCGACGCAAGCCCGATTTCAACGAGGCTTACTTCGGCTTCCGCGCCTTTGGCAACCTGCTCGATGAGGCGCAGGCGCGGGGCCTGCTCGAACTCGGCCGGGACGAGAAATCGGGCACCTATGTCTATCGCAGCACCGGCGAAATAGTCGAGCGGGAAACCAGGCCCGAACCGGAAACCTCCCGTGAGCCGGAAACGGCGCCAGTAGGGAATGAACTGGGACCGAGCCGGGAGCCCGAGGCTGCCATAACCGCTCCCGCCCATGGGGGTACGGCACCGGCTGCAGCCGAGGATACCATCGCAAGACATGAAACGCGCCAGCGCCGGGGCAGCAGCCATAATCGGAGGGATAGAAAGGCTGAGACCGTTTTATCGGAAATCGCGCCCCAGACCGCCCAAATCGCGCAGACCGAACCCCAGCCAGCAGCATACGGAGCGGAGGCAGCGTCTGGGGAAATAACGGTATCCATCGCTGAGGCGACGCCGGAGGATACCATCGGAAAGCAGGAAACACGCCGGCGCCGACGCGACGGCCGCAAGCCGAGGGACCAAAAGGCAGAGACCGCCTCACCCCAAGTCCCCCAAGTTGCGCTGAATTCGACCCCGGCAACTGATCCAGTACCTGCGGAAAACACAGTACCGGTTGCCACGGCAACGATTGAGGAGACCATCGGAAAACACGAAACGCGACGGCGTCGGCGCGATGGCCGCAAGCTGAGGGAAAGGAAGGCAGAAACCGTTTTGTCGGTAATCGCACCGCAGATCGAGACACAGGCATCCGACCTCCCCGCCCGAATCACCGCGCCGGTCACGCCAGAGACTTCGGTCGAAACCCCGCCATCCGAAGCAGCAGTCAAGACACGTCGAAAACCTGCTGCGCGTAGCCCACGCCCTCGCAAAACAGAAAAGACAGCGGACGGAGAGAGCTAGGAGTCACGCAACCAGGCAACCAGGTATTAATGCGCGGCATTAATGCGAGTGACCTGCTGTATTATTCCGCCAGGGATATTCCCGAACCACCCATTTCCCCCGGCAGGTCCTTCATCTTCGGCAGCCCATCCTTGATGGGCAGCACCGTCTCCTGGTAGTGCACATGGACGCCTGCACGGTACGGAAAATCCGGGATGACTGCCGCGTACACGTCCGTGAGGCCGAGGCCGGGATGCTCGGTTAAAACGTGACCCCCGCAGGTTTTGCACCATTTGCGGTAACTGTTCGGGGTCTTGTTGTAGGTGCCGATGTTCTCCGCTCCCTGGGTGATCCGTACTGCTTCGGGTTTCCATAAAGTGAAGGCGTTGACCGGTCCGGCCGACCAGCGCCGGCATGACTCGCAGTGGCAATAACCCATCCCCTCTGGCTCGCCGCTGACCGTCACCTGAACCGCACCGCAAAAGCAGGTTCCGCTGTAAGTTTTTTCATCGTTCATGTTAATGCATCTCCTGAAGTGATCGAGCAGCGGATGAGGCTGCAGCATGCTGTTAATCAAACGCAACCACTACAATGACCTGTAAGGTCGGACCGGGCGCGTCTGGTAACCCTGGCTAGGTGTCTTGAAAATTTCGCTCAACCCTTCCCAAATTAGGCGCTAATGCGCCTACCCCGTAGCATCCAGCATCTTCGTGCCTTTCGCTGCTGCTTCCGGTGTAACAATAGCCATGCGCAGCGTAGCACCACAAGGATTACTATAAATTGAAGAGCAAACCGTGCAGCCGTAGAAACCGGAAAGCAAAGCCTGACACAATCGCTGCGGTCCAGGTCAGCTGGACTTACAGCAGCCCCTTACAGCAGCCCTCTTCTCGGGAGTTTTTTCTGACCTGAAAACGGGAATCCGGGAGAAATGTCGTCCTTGCGTTAAAGCAATGACATCCGCGGCCGTAATCAATAACAGAAACTGCTGAAGCGAATGGGCTGACGCGGCGTTTGTCGGCCAAATCTTCCTGCCGCTTCAACTTTATGGCGCAGCCTGCTTCCTCATCTTCTCTTTTCACCGCCTTCTTTCTCCGGGACCCGAATTGCCGATATGGAACACAGGCCTCCTTAAACGGTATGTGTACGTGCCATTCAGATGATCTCTTCAACGCTATCATACTCACCACGGAGCGAATCTCAATATGATATTAAGGAAAGTTGTGGCGACCGCCTCGCTTCTTTTGGGCTGCTCGCTTACCCATGCCGCATCCCAGGTGTTTTTCGACGATTTTAACAGCTATATACCGGATCAATTCAATTGGTCCCCCGCTGCATCCAGCGGCTGGACAGTGAGCGACGGCACCGTCGATTTGAATGGGGCTGGAGGCAACTACGACTTTCTTCCCGGCAACGGAAGTTACGTGGATCTGGATGGGAGCAGTTTCGTCAGCGGCGTGTTCTCCAACCATGTCAACCTGATCGAAGGAACCACTTACCTGCTTTCTTTCGACTTGGCTGGCAGCCATCGCGGGACTCACGCCGACACCGTGCATGTTACCTTCGGTAGCGCGACCGCATCGTACATGCTCGGTAGCGAGGACGCCTTTTCGACCTATGCTTTGAGCTTCACACCAGGCAGCAGCGGCACTTACAGCTTTAGCTACCTGGACGTCAGCGGCGACAACCGGGGGCTCTTCCTCGATAACGTATCCGTGAGCGCTATTCCTGAACCGATGACCTCCTCAATGCTGATCGGCGGTTTAGGACTACTCGGTTTCCTGGCCAACCGCAGAGAGCTGCGTGCGCATTTGATTTCCCGCTTTCGCTCCTAAAACTTCCTCCGCAAAAGAGTGGGATTCAACTGAATTCCGCTGCGCCTTCTTTTCTACCTCACGGGCTCCCCGCCCTTGCCCCTCTGTGCGTCCTTACCCGTCTGATCCGTGTCGACACACTTTCCACCTTCGTCGTCCAAACGTAGTCCGTTTGGTTTATAGTCCTCCCAAGTCACCGATTTTTATAAGGATAATGTTAGGGCATGTAAATTGCTTGTGGTAGCTCCGCCTCAACAATAAAAGGAGTTACAAATGAAATTAAGAAAAACTATGGTAGTAGCGGCGCTTTTACTGGGATCCTCCCTTACACACGCAGCCACAATATTTTCTGATAATTTCGATACCTATGTGCCAGACCAGCTCAACTGGGGTCCCCCTGGTTCGAGTGGTTGGACAGTAACCGACGGGACGGTTGATCTGCACGGTGCGGGTGGGACCTACGATGTTCTTCCGGGCAACGGGAGTTACGTCGATCTGGATGGCAGCAGTCTGGACAGTGGCCTGTTCTCGAACATTGTCAATCTGACCGGAGGCACAACGTACCTGCTATCTTTCGACCTCGGCGGCAGCCAGCGCGGAAACCGCGGCGAAACGGTACATGTTAGCTTCGGCAGCGCCACGGCGTCATACATTCTCAACGTGACCGACCCGTTTTCGACCTATACCCTGGAATTTACGCCCGGCAGCGATGGCGCCTATAGCCTAAGCTACCTGAACGTCGGCGGGGACAACAGAGGGGCGTTTCTCGATAACGTATCCGTTTCGTCTGGCCCTGTACCCGCCTCTTCTGTCCCTGAACCGGCTACCTACGCCATGCTGCTGAGCGGATTAGGAATCATGGGCTTAATGGCGCGTCGCAGTAAAACCAGAGGCGCATAGGGAAGACACCGTCACGAGCCACAGGACCACATGGCGCACATGGCGCACATCGCGTGGGGCGCGTAATTGCGCGCGCCTTGTGTTCGCCTTGCTTCCCAGGTTCACTTGCTTGTCAGGTTGGCTTGTTTCCCGTTCCGACCAGTATGTGCCGTCAGGCCATATACGCCTCTCGGTAGTCAGCCATACAGGGGTGAGGGACAAGAAATGAGATTGGGAATTCTGCCGGAGCTGAAAACCGGCGTGATTACCTGCTCCGAGCGAACAGGCTTTAGTACTGCGCCAATAATATTACGGAACTATGGGAATTGACGGCTCGGTCCAGACCCCCTCCTTTTCCGTGCCCCATTTTGCCTCCCCTTTTGCCTCGTTTTCGGCGCGGCTGGCGTTGATACAGTTCGGTGTCGCATCCGTCGTGCCGGGCTTGGACCTGCATTCCGCCAGCTTCGCCGTGCGCTCGGTCTCATGCGCCACATACCAATCGACAGTCCTGATTTCCTCTTGCGGCTCGCGGGTTTCGCAACCCGCCAGCGCCAAAATCAACAGCGCGCTCGCCGAAATAACCAGTGTTTTCTGCTTCATGGCTGCACCTCACCCCCAGGGAACGCAATCACGATCTGACATGCGAATAGACGGGAGATGACCGTGCGTCAAGGTTTCTTATCGTCCGTCGCTTAAGGAATCGCTGAACAAATCTTCGCTGAGCGCGTTGCTGTTAAAATCGGGATGATCAGAACGCGCGCGACGCTGGTCGTAGCTGGAACTACGATGCCAACGAGCGCAACGCAATGAGCACCCGATTTACCGCAACCCGGTGGGACGGGGCTTTGCCGGCGGTCTGCCTTTGTCAAGCTCCTAGCGAAGGGGAACGCCCCAGAGCGTGGCCCGAGGGACCCTGCGAAGCGAGGGATCGGGCAGCGGCGGGGATGTCGAGACCGCGCAAAGAACCTATTAGGGCGTTTGCATCCCGCTACGGGGTCGCATCTTCCTTCGGAAGACACTGCTCTGCCCTTCGCGGTCGCACCATTCGTTTCGTCGCGTTTCGCGCATTGCATCCCGCAAAGCCATCGTCGCGCCAGCGGAGATTTGTTCAGCGATTCCTTAAAGGATCGCACGATCAAAACCATTGCTCTGTGCGCTGACGGGCCCACGCATGGGTCATCAGCGCCGTCGAGGTCCGCCGAATCCAACTCCCGTCGTACATCCGTCCCTGTGTTTTACCCGCGAGACCCCCTCTTCGTTGGGTGATCCACCTTCGAGGTATCTGGGCAAATCAGGCTATGGCTGGGTACCGCCTCGACCTGATGGCAGCCATCAAAGCAAGACCGGCGACGAATAAGGCGTAGGTTTCCGGCTCGGGCACAGGGGTCAACAGGAAGGCGTGGTTTTGCCCGGTTATGCCGTTGTGCGCGTCCCCGACAATCCAGCCCGTATTATTGATGTCGTATGCACGCTCCAGCACCCAGCCGGCGCTCGCCGTGTTGGCATCGAGAAAAGTGTTGAGGTCGGTTGCCGTTGTGCCCTCCCACAGGGTGGCGTGGGTAACGCCATTCGCGGTCTCGGCCCATCCGACAGCCAGGCCGGCTTCATTCAAGGCGTGCGCTTCGCTCAGATTTCCCCCCAGGGTGCCGAGGTCGGCAGCCTGGGTACCGTTCCAGAAGGTGGCGTGATAAGCCGAGTCGCCAGCGAGATAGGCATACCCCACCGAATTGCCGCCATTGTTGATATCGTTCGCTACGCTATTACGGCCACCGAGGGTCCCCATGTCAGTCGCCGTCGTACCATTCCACACGGTGGCGCGCTTGGTAACCTCGTCATCGAGGTACGAATCCCCTACTACCTGCCCCGCATTGTTGATGGCGCGGGCCTGGCTGGATTGCCCGCCCAGGGTGCCCAGATCAGTCGAGGTCGTGCCATTCCAGACCGTGGCGTGCCGACCCGTAGTGGAGGTAAAGACAGCACCGACCACGCGACCGGCATCGTTGATGTCCTGAGCCTCGCCATGCTCTGTGCTCTGGGGCTGCAAATCCGTCGCGCCGGTGCCATTCCAAAAGGTTGCATGCTGTCTGTGGTCCGACAGTTCAGAAAAGCCGATAACCCTGCCGGCGTTATTGATACCGAGGGCGGAACTGAAACTCCCGCCCAGCGTGCCAAGGTCGGCGATTTGCTGGCCCTCCCAGGCGGCAGCGTGGTTGGTGGTGGCGCCTGCGAACAAGGCATAGCCGGCAATCCTGCCTGAGTTGTTGATCGCTCGTGCATAACTCTGACTGGATTGCGTACCCAGGTCGGTGAAGGTATAGGGTGTGGCGGCTTGACTGGTACCGGCCATCAAAGCACCCGCGGTGAGTAAAGCAAGATAAGATAGTTTGGCGCCCATTATTTTGTCTCCGTGGATAACGGTAAAAATTTAGAGTTAGAAAAGCCCCAATTGAAATTGTCTGCCGCCTGCTGTAGTCACCGGGATGTTGAGCAGGGTGCTCCTGTTACAGTTTGTTTCTGAACAACTTTTCCTCCGTACGAAAAATAAATCGGGCCATCGATTGCGGCTCATCTGAGCATATATGGCACTGACGCGCTTCAGCAATAGTCCGAGTAGTCTATTCGCTCGTTACACCGTTTTCAGGGCACCAGCCCGGCAATCGCTCTCGCGCTGGCACAATCCGTAAATTGCAGGGATAGAGGTCAGTCAGGGACGCGTCATGCTGCCATCGCGCCCCCGACGCAACCCTTACGCCGTTTCGAGCGCATCCTGCGTCCGCAGGAGGCCCCGGTTGTGCATCTCCCTGTCCAGGATATCCATGGCTTGCGCATGAATCAGATCCAGCACGTCATACCCTCCATTGCGTAGTGCAGCCGCCTTGAGCGTCCCGCACGACATGGATTTCCTGATCTCGCGCAGCCCTATTTTTTCGCCGCAATAGGCGCGAATAATCTGTTCGATCCCACGCCGGCTGTGCACCCCGGTGCCAGAATTTGCGGCAAGGTGGCGCGTCAGCATGTCGAATCCGCCTGCTTCCCGGCCGAACTGGACGCGGACGTAAGCCATATGCAGCGCGGGCAGCGCGCGCTCGCACAACCCCAGAATCAACGCCGCCTGCGCGTGCCGGTCATACGCAGTCAACTCACCTTCCGCTAGCCCCCCGGCACTGTCCGGCCCCCGCATTGCATTGACCGAGGAAATCTTGATGATGGGCGTGTTGGTGGTTTCATATGCCCATCTCAGGGCATGCCGCGGATTGTTGAATTTCATGTCGATTCTCCCTGGTTGATATGAGGCGTAATGCGTTCCATACTTTCGTTCCTTTCCCTTAGGATGTAATGTGTTGAATATTGCAACATTCGCTCTGCCGCTTCTCCGCTTCTCTTTGCGGTTGTACTGGCGCTTCCATTCCTTCCCCGGTGCTTCCATTCCTTCCTGTGCCGTCCCGGTTCACCCGGACTTCGCACCGGAATCTCCCGTTAATGCGCGGCGAGTTCCCGCGCCGCTTTCAAACGTCGGCAGGTCGGCGCGATACCTTCCACACCTTCGATGGCGCACCACATCGCCAGCCCATCCTCGATGAACCCGGCGCGCATGAATGCCGCACCGATATCCTGCCAGCGGCACTCGCGGTCGGCCTTGGACCAGCCCAGCGCGCCGCCCATCCCTGCCGCAGAGGCTGCAACCGAGTAAGTGTCGCGACATGGCGCGGTAGGCACCATTAGCCCCAGGCCGATGTTGGGGTTGTTGCGCGCACCGTAGCCGCCGACGCCGATATTCATGACCTGGCTGTTTCCCGTGTTGTAAGCGGATCCCCCCTGCCCTCCGGTCGCGGTTGATTCCGCCGCCTGCGTCTGTAGCTGGCTCTGTAGCTGCGCCTGATCTGATGTAACCGAGGCGGCTGTGCTTGAGGATGATGCCGCCTGTGCCACGCTATGCGTATCGAACTCTGCCGCCGGCCGGGACGGGCCGGGTACCTGCGCCAGGGCCTGCGCCTCCGCATGGGCCGTAATCGCCATCGACGCTATCGCTGCGCTCACTGCCAACCTGAATCTTTTCACTGTTCCATCTCCGTTTCCTTGTAGGCTGTGGTTTTTCATATTCCCGCTGTTCCACCAGTTCCGGCCCCGTCGTACCATGCGGCTCATGGGCTCACGGGGTCGCCGGCGCCGCGGCCTGCAACTCCGGTTAACTTGCGCGCCTTGCTTTTTTCCGAGCTGTTTGGGCAGCTTCGTCAAGAGTCGCGCTCGGACCGGTACCCATGCGATTCAAGCCAAGCACGGGCTGATCGCTTCCGCCGCCGAACACATGCCGCGCCGATTGCTCATTCCCGATCAATACCGCCGTTTCAGGCAGATAGCCCTTGCGGTGGTTGTGCGCGCTTGAGAGGCCGATCAATACGGGGGGATACGGTGGGCGCTCGCCGCGCGCATTGAATCCGCGATAGCGGTTCTCGAATTCCTTCGCCACGAACGGCCATTCATCCTCTTTTTTTGTTCCCAAGGCGATCCAGCCGCCCATGTCGTGGATGACGCGATGGATGAGTGCGTCGTCGAATACCACGTCGCTGTATGTCCCTATGCTGCGTACCGCCTGGTCGACCTTGGCCCATGCGCGCAGGGCTGAATCCTGAGTCGAACCCTGTAATATGCGGATGATGTCGGCCGGCTTGGGCGCAAACTGCCCAGTGTCCGGATTAGCCAGATGGCGATTGAATGCCTCCACGATTGCCGCCAGGTCAAACCGCCTGAGTGCTGTCCACCACACATCGAGTGCGAAGCGCGACACGCTCTTGCCATAAAAGCTCATCACGCCGGCAATCCCCTCGTGGAATTTCTGAAAGTCATCAATTTCCATGCTGACCTTCCCCCACGGCTGCGTCGATGCCCGTCGCCGTCGCCCTTTCCCCGGCATCCCTCAGTTCCGGCGGCACCCATCCATCGGCCGCCGCCCTGTTGGACGATTCAAGCAATTCCTGGCTGTTCGGCATGCGGCCGCGGTGCAGAACCAGCTTTGCCGCGTCTTCACGCTGCCGCTTCACGGTACCGATGACATAAGCAAAGCTTGCCTTTCCCCTGGCGACGGCGTTTCGAGCGGCCTGCACGAACTCGTCATGCGCCGCGCCGGCGTTTAAAAGCGTCTGGAATGTCGGGTGGTGCGGATTGCATCCTTGCACCCCAAGCTGGATCAGGGCCCTGCAACACGCCCCCGCTGTAGTGGAGGCCGATAGACTCGATCCGGGGGTCTCCGGCCGGAGTGACCGGTTAAAGACGTGATCATGAGGGCTGGAATCGTGACCGAGCGCAGTGGCCGCACCTCCCTGCACTTCGGCGCGCACAGTGGCCTTATCGATGGCGTCATGGAAGGTTCGCTTGTCATCCTTATCGAACGCCTGATGGAGTTGGGGTTGGGGTTGGGGCTGGTGAGCTATCCCGCCGGGTTCACGCCGGGCTACCCCCCTTGCGTCCCCAATCGTATCCCCAATCGTATTCCTGGCTCGCTCCTCGTCGTGGCTGTCGGTTGTGCCGCGGGTTACGTCGGCAGCCACGTTGCTCAAACCCATGGCTAACCCCTCGGGTTTGCCCAGGGTTTCAGCTCCTTGCCCGAGGGGTGCAACCAGGCGCGGACGGCCGCCTTTACGCCCATTGTTTCTGGCTGCCTCGATCTTCGGCCGGGCTTTGGCTATTTCCCGATCCGCGCGCTGGTTGTGACGAAATCCATCAGCGGGTGAAAGCGGAAAAAACTGGTCAACTACTGACTTCACTGCCTGCTGCTCAAGCCGCGTCATCGCCCGGCAAACACGGTAGAGACTGGGTAAATCGCTGGGCAGCGGCTTTTCCACGCTAAAATAGGTGTCCAGAAGCATCGTATACGCACCGTGCTCGGCTAGAGACAAGTGCGCCGTGTCACGCTGGTAGTCGCCGCAATATCGTTCATAATAATTCATAAGAGAATCTCATTTATCCGGCGTTTTTTGCCTAAAAACCGTCGATTTCGCCATCTAAAGCCTGTGTTTGCCAATGAGTTGAAACTTCTTACACATCCTGCTTTCAAACACCGCTATTATTACAAGACTTGCTTGTACTAGTCAAGATATTCTTGTAAGCGAACCACAAGCATTGCTTGTATTATCAATAGATGGACATTGCGAAAATAATTCGCGAGGGACGCGAAAAGCTTAACCTCAACCAATCGCAATTGGCGGAGCTTGTTGGCGTTTCCCCCCAGGCTGTCCAGCAATGGGAATCCGGAGCAACTCAACCGCGCGGCAAGCGGCTGAACAAGATTGCGCAGGTGCTGAAATTGTCCCAGGCGCTCATGCATTTCGGGGCATCCTCTGAACCGTCAGATGAAGGTGCTATTGCTCGGGTCGGCGCCAGCGGGCGAGAAAATGCTGTTGCCGCGGTCGTGGCTGGGGCTGGAGCTGCGCCTTCGCGGTCGGATGACAATGACCCGCTTATTAGCCAGGTGATCGAGGCCATGCGGCGCATGTCCAAGGAAGATGCCGCCCGGCTGGTGACGATAAGCAAGGCGCTCGTCGGCGAGAATGTTGCCGAAGAAAAGCGCGCTGCAGCTGAGGCAGGTCTGAAGCCGTTACCGGTGCCCGATATGGCTGCACATCCGGCGCCAGCTTTTCCTCCGCGTCGGATGCCCGAGAGCAGATCGAAGACTCGGGGAAAGACGGCAGTCCGATAGGCGCCGGTTTGCTCGGCATGCGGATGACCGCCGGAAATTCAACAGACGCGAGCCCTAGCCAGGCCGGTCAAGAATAAGTTTGAATAAATCAGGGATGAGACCGGATATGAACCGCAATCTTCAGAGTTCCTCCCCCGCCAATAGCGGGAGGCATCGCGTCGCAACCAACCGGGGAGCGGTTTAACGATGAGATCCTCTGATAACAATAACAGACTGCCGTACGATAGCCTGGAAATGCTATTTGCGTTTCACGTTTCCGAGAAGGCGCGCGCCAAACGGGAAAAATATCTTCAGAAATTCCCTGAAAACCTGCGCGAAGTGGAGAACCGAAGGTATACCCTCGAGCGGGCGGTAAAGGAAGTGTTGTCGGAAACGGCCGAAGTCGCCGTGCTTATTAAAGAACTGGAATGTCAGGCGGCGCCAACCGAGTGAAGTTTAGACCCGGTGAATAGCCGCCGAACTGGAGCCCTGCGAACAAAAAATCGCGGCGTGCAGCGGAATCCTGCATCTCGCGGAATAAATTTTATCCTTGTCCATGTCCTAGGGAGTTCATTATGAAACCTGCTATCTTGGCTCTGCTCAGCATATTGCTCCTTTCGTCGTGCTCTACCACTGGCAAAATGGCCGGTGTCCGGCCCGGGATGTCAAAGGCGGAAGTCGTCACCGCCGCCGGCGATCCCGACGGCTACCAGAAGAGCGGGGATTACGAAGCGCTGTTCTACGTGGACCGGAAGGCGGCGCGCTCCTGGTTCGGTAGCAGCTACCGCGATGTGGTCGATTATTCCATCATACTGAAGGACGACCACGTCGTTGAATTTGGCCCGGGCAGAACCCATCAGCGCGAAGGCGAAGTGCCGTTCGTAAGGGTTCCCATGCGATAGGGCCCTGCTTCCGCCATTCAAACCATCCATTTCCAGTCCAGCCGCGAATCTCAATACAAGTTTTGTCTTGACAATTACAAGTTTTACTTGTATATTCCTTCCATGCTGCGAACACAGGATTAGATCCAGTCCTCGTGTTCGCGGCATCCGCGAAACCGACGTGCAGCCCAACTTGGCATAGCCTCGATCCAGTAAGCCCCCGGCGGCGTGGAAAGACAAGCGGTCAGGAAGGGAAAGGCGCAAAGAAATCTCCAGGCTGTGCCTGGCGCGGTATTTGGCCCGGTTTGAAAGGGCAGACATGGAGCGAGTAAAGAAGGACGCGTGATGGGAAATGGGGCCGGACGGTGGATGAACTGGGTGCAGTCATCATGGACAGAGCGCTGTCCGGCCCCCCTTGAGTTCTCGGATACCGAAATACTCGACTGGCTCAGCGAATATTGTGACCAGGCCGTCTATAACCGCCCTACCCCGCAATACCGCGACGGCTTCACCTTGTACTGCGACGAAATCAAAACAAGTGGCGCAACCCTACGCGAAGCCGTTTGCCTCGCCGCCGCGAAGTGGAAAGAAGCGAACGATTAAATGGGTGACAATCGCGAATAATTCACGACAACAACCTGATCTCGCTTGCTGTTTCTATAATCTTCGGAATTTCGGCAAAAGAAGAAATCACGTACTGCGGCTTCACATGTTTGAAACTCAGAGTCCAATTCGGGCTAAAGCCCCCAGGAAAATAGATACCGGTAAAACCGATCTGCATCGCTGGAGCAATGTCCCGGTCGAGTTGATCACCAACGACGAAGCAACTTGACCCAGGGAGATGTAATTTATTTGCGATTCGGAGAAATAGTTCGGGCGATTTAGGGGCGGCAATAACACTATCAATAAATTTCTCCAACCCCAGTTTCTTCAGGATGACGGAGCATTGCTGCGCTGAGCTTTCTGTGGCGACTACCATTGGTATTTTATTATTATAAAGTTGCTCGACGGTGCAAGCTACCTGATCACGCAATTCCGGTATTTCTCTAATTTTCCTATCGAACTCAGTTGCTAAGTAGTCGAAATGATAGTGATCGGATTCGATCCCTTCAAATATTGCACTTCGTATAGCGCTTGCCCGGTCTAGACCGTTAAGAGTAGTTGCAAGTGCTTTCACCAATAAGCGCGCTGGATATCTCAGTCCTAGATGATGTTTAGTGGCAAGCTCTTGATCAATTATGCGCACAAACTGAAGCCGGTCTTCTATCTCCGCACTGGTTAGTCGGAATTCACGCTCAATCTCAGCTAGCAGCCAAAGATGGGCCTTTCGATATACCCTATCCGTATCCCAAAGGGTGTTGTCTGCATCTAATACAAATGCAATACCCGAACTAGGAATCTCTCTCATATCCATGTGCTCGATCATCGTGGAATAAATGTCCCACGTCCTATTTCATTTAACTTTTTAGGATTTCAAGCAAAGCGCGGCATACCGAAATACGAACATGATGTTATCACACAGCTATTAATTGTTAGATGGCGGCTTTATTTAAAAAAGATAATAGCCGCGACAGCACAAAGAATCCAAAGGGCTAATATCACTGTGGACCAAAAAAAGAAACGTACGCCCACGCGGAGGTGTTTTACTTTCAGGCGTATCTTATCCGCAATGAGATAGCTTTCGACTATTGCATTCTTAGTATACTCACGTCGAAGCGCACGGGGTTCCATGGTCAAAAAAACCTTCTCCCAGTGCTCGCGTTTAACTTTTAATATTTTTAGAAAGAATAAAAATGATTTGGGACGTTGTGTGTCCCCCTCCGTTTGTTTCGTTAAATCCGACAAATTGAACCGGGGGGCAACCGCATGGATAACAAACGCAGAACCGATTACTGCCGTCAAAGAAAAAATCAAAAAACCGATGTAAGCTGTAAATTGTAAAAAAGAATCCCATGAAATGGGCCCACAACCGCGACCGTCCAGCTCGAAAATATTACATATATTATTAGTCGGAACTTCTTTACAGACGAGCGTAAAAAGCAGTCCTCCTAACGTTGCAAGAAACGCGACTGCAGTAAGAATGCGTTGCGCCTTTTGATCTTCATATTCCGTGAGCGCTTTCACTTCTTTAAGAGATTTTTCTGCCAATTCCATAACTACTTTTAAGTCGTCATCATTAACATTCCAAGTATCAAAATCTACTTTTGCGGTTTGTATTTGGTGGGTTTGATGTGCTCCCCTTAAACAGAGCCAAGTCGAATCTAGTAAAGTTCGTTTTTCGAGAGGAGAACGACGTGCAGAAGCGATTTACGGATGAACAG
>NZ_FOPV01000054.1 GCF_900113575.1 Nitrosospira sp. Nsp14 | reverse complement strand
ATCGGGCGGGTGATGAAGAATCTGGTCATGAGTTAGTTCGAGCTCAGGTCTGCTTTTCGGGTTGCGGCTGGGTTGAAGCAGCAGGCGCCTCGCCTGGCGCATGCGGCGATACGACGGTGCCCGGGCGCAGCTTGATGAGGTTATCGACGATGACTTTATCGCGAGCTTTAAGGCCATCCAGAATGACCCAGTCCTTGCCGATCCAGCGACCTGTCACCACTGGCCGGATCGCTGCTTCGTTCTTTTCATTGACCACATATACAGTCTTGCCCATATCGGATATCTGCACTGCGACCTGGGGCACCAGGAAAACGCCATCCTGTTGGCCAGTCACGACGCGGGCGCGCACGAACTGGCCCGGAAGCAAGCGTTGATTGCTATTGTCGAATTCGGCGCGCAGTTGCTGCGTCCCGAGCAGGGGATCGATCTGACTGGCGGCGAAGTTCAATTCCCCTTTTTTTTCGTATTCCTTGCCATCCGGCAAAATCAGTGTTATCTCCTGCACCCGCTGTTCGTTCAGAGGGCCACCTAGCTGTGCCAGTTCGTTGTCGGAGAGACTGAAGCGCACCCATATGGGCGATAACTGTACGATTGTGGTGAGCAAGCTGCTGTTTGCCTCCACCAGCGCGCCTACAGAAAACCGGAAGCGGCCGGAGATGCCGCTGACGGGGGCGGCGACGTTGGTATAGGACAAATTGAGCTCCGCGTCGCGCACGCGCACCTCGGCCTGTTGCAGGCCTGCACGCGTGATGGCACTCTCGGAAACCGCGTTATCGTACTCACGCTGGCTGATGGCCTGGGCTTCGAGGAGATCACGCAAGCGGTTTTCTTCGCGCTCGGTCTGACCCACGCGGGCCCTTTGCTCGGCAAGCTGGGCCTTTGCTTGCGCCAATGCGTTCTGGTAGGGCACCGGATCGATCAGGAACAGGGGCTGGCCCACCTTTACCTCCGCTCCTTCCTCGTACAGGCGCTTGAGCAGGATGCCGCCTACCCGCGGACGTATTTCAACCTCTTTGGCGCCTTCGGTCTGGGCCACCGCTTCCGCGCTGATTGGCACACTGG
>NZ_FOPV01000034.1 GCF_900113575.1 Nitrosospira sp. Nsp14 | reverse complement strand
CCGGCTCAAGGATAAACGCAAAGCCGGGCATGTAAAGGTCAAGGCTTAGTAAAATTAAATGTCCGGGTGGGTCAGTTTTATTCCGGCCAAATAACCAAAAAGTGGGTCAGTTTTAAACCGGCGTTGACAAGTAACTCCGCTACGCTAGTTTTTAGTACTCTATATTGGAGTAACGAACAATATGAGATTCAACTTACGATTTCCTAGCTTTCGCTGAGTTTCTGTTTCAGTTTGTAACTATTCTTAAGGATGGATTTTATTTCTTGGTGATTGAAGCCTAATACTTGAAGTAAATTCAGTTGAAAAATCGCTTCCATTTTTACATACAGCAACAATAAATTCCTGCCGTGAACCATTTTTTCTTTCAAAGACTCATCGAAGTGGGTCAGATAATTCCTGACATCCACGATATTCGTTATTAACTTGCAACGTTGTCGACTTGTTCCAATATCCGCTTTGAAGGGCTCAATAATGCTTTTGAGTCTCCGTGTCAAAGATATTTCATTACCGTGCTGCAATCTTCCTTCGAGCCACGCCTGATGTTCTTTTGGGCACTGATCGACGATAATTGCAACTAGCTCTTTGAATTGAGATTCATCCATTAATTTTTCATCAGATGTTCTTCTGTGAAATGTTTCTAAACCTTGTGCTAATGCCAAGAATTTTCTATCTAGGTATTGTTGGGCTCCAGTCTTGGTTGAAAAATACAAGTTGAGCGCAGAATCAATTTGGTCATAAGCTTTTATCCAGTTATTAATTATTCTTTCGACATCATTTCGAATTTGATCGAACCTAAATAGCATCTGCCTCGGATTAATCTTGGGCTCATCCTTAGAGTAGGGGAGGCTTCGGTAATAAATTCCTATTTGAGCTGGCGCTGTTTCAGTATCATTAATATTGAAACGGAGATTATCTGAAGTTGCTGTCAGACTATTCAAGCATACGGTTTCATCAACGGCGAAACACAGAAAGGTTGTAAGATTGTGGGCGACAGCAATGAAGTCGTCTAATTTTCTTTCCACAGTTGAGATTAGTTTGAAATAAGTCTTTTGAGTTATTTTTGCCTCCCACGCATTCTGCGAGCTTGGAAGGTACCATTTGAACGTTATCAACAACCTCATATCATTGTTGAGGTTGAGTAAAATCTCTTCAGGGGGTTGGTAGGATATTGCTGCACTAGGACGCTCGTGCTGGTAATCAACCTTGATTCCGCTTAATCCGACCCATTCGTCAATTCCCTCTACCGAAAAAGCGAGAGTGTTAAAAACGGGATCGGCGGCTTCATTATATCCAACACCTATAAAAATGGTACTTGCAGACACTGATGCTCTTGATACACCGCCCCCGAAAGGTGAGACTGTAGCTCTATAAGAGCAATCCTCAAGAGTCATATATCCGACGTGTTCAATCTGCCCAACGATTCTTTTCAAATTATAGTTTTCGAGTGCTTCTATTTCATTTTCCTCGAACACTCCCGTCAATTCCAGGCCAATATTTCCGCCATCCGAAATCGAAAGCGTTCCCGTTATCTTCCTATCGGGAGCAGACGGAAGCCAAAAATGGCCCAGTCGTTTAATTTCTTCTTTAATTCTCAATGCGGAATCCCTATTTGCTCGAATCTAATATTTGAGTTCAGCAGTGGGCAAAAATACAACTTTTTTCTGTCGGATGAATGATGGTTCGCGGACACCCCGTTAGGGGATAAGTGAGATCGGGTAAACCGAACGATAGGGAGTTATCTTAGACAATTGTCTAAGATGAGGCCCAGAAGGAATTAAGAAAGGAGCCGCAATGTAATGTAAGTCATTGTAAATATTGGGGTGGCTGATGGGGATCGAACCCACGACAACCGGAATCACAATCCGGGACTCTACCACTGAGCTACAGCCACCGTTTGAAGAGAGAAACTACAACATTAAATGCAGGCGGCCATTCAGCAAAAACGTCATGGCGTGCCCGACAGGAATCGAACCTGTAACCCCCAGCTTAGAAGGCTGGTGCTCTATCCGGTTGAGCTACGGGCACCACTCAAATCGGATATCGCTCCCCGGACTAGCATGAATGGTCGGGGTGGAGAGATTTGAACTCCCGACATCCTGGTCCCAAACCAGGCGCGCTACCAGGCTACGCTACACCCCGGAAGGCGGATAATACCTTTCCGGTCATGAAAGGTCAATTTGCCCTGCTTCGACTGCATGTAACAGCGCGTCACGACATTGGCTTTGCCGGACTGGAATTAAGGGGGAACCGAAGCAGCAAAACTCCTCTCAGGGATTTTGCAACTTATTCCGCTCAATAACCGCGTAGGCCGAATGATTATGGATGGATTCAAAGTTTTCCGACTCCACCACGTAGGCATCTATCCGTACGTCGCGATTCAACGCTGCGGCAACATCACGCACGACGTCCTCCACAAACTTTGGATTATCGTAGGCCTTTTCAGTAACGTACTTCTCGTCTGTACGCTTGAGTAGCCCATAGACTTCGCACGATGCCTGATCCTCGGCCAACTTTATCAAATCTTCGATCCATATAGAACTATTGGGACACACAGATATGGACATATGAGAGCGCTGATTGTGCGCGCCATATGCCGACACCTGCTTGGAACACGGGCACAAGCTCGTTACTGGGACTACCACTTTCAAGGTGAAGTAGTAGGCTCCTTCATGAATCTTGCCGGTGAAAGTTACCTGATAATCCATCAGGCTGCTTATGCCGGTAATAGGCGCAGCTTTGCTCATGAAATAAGGGAAGGTCATTTCTACCCCACCGGATTCTGTTTCCAGCTTCCGTACCACCGCATTTACGACGCTCTCGAATGATTTCACGGAGATGATGCGAGTACTGCTATTTAATATCTCTACAAAACGTGACATATGCACGCCCTTGAGTCGATGGGATAAGCTAGCATGCATGTCGAATGTGGCAATGACATGCTGCGCCCGCCGTCCCTTGTCGATAATTTTGACAGGATGGCGAATCGATTTAATGCCTGCCTTATTAATGGCGATGCGGCGACTATCGAGGGCGCCTTGTACGTCCGCAACCGGAATATTAACGTCGTTCATGCAGTGATCTGGAAATGCGGCTTGGCAAGCATTCAACACCATGCCGCAAACGTTGAGTTAACCTTCGATGAATCGGGCTTTCACCGAGTTAACGATAGATGTTTTATCCAACCCGCAATCAGCCAGCATTTGGGAGGGGTCACCCTGATCGATAAATGTATCCGGCAGGCCCAATTGCAGCACCGGAATTTTGACACCCGCACTTGCGAGTGATTCGATTACTGCGCTGCCGGCCCCGCCCAAGATGGTATTCTCCTCAACCGTTACCAATACTTCGTGGCGCAGCGCGAGAGAAGCGATCAGGTCATTGTCGAGCGGTTTAACAAAACGCATGTTGACGACAGTAGCATTTAATTCATCGGCCGCTTCAAGGCAAGGCTTGAGCATACTGCCGAACGCCAGCAGAGCGATTTTTTCTCCCTCGCGCCGAATCTCGCCACGGCCGATGGGAAGCATTCGCATTTGCTTTTGCGGGGTCACGCCCGTTCCCACTCCCCGGGGGTAACGTACCGCAGTGGGTGTGTCCATGTGAAAGGCCGTGTAGAGCATTTGTCGGCATTCATCCTCATCCGCAGGCGCCATCACTGTCATATTCGGAATACAACGCAGATAGGTCAAATCAAAACTGCCGGCATGAGTAGGCCCGTCTGCCCCAACTAATCCCGCCCGGTCGATGGCAAACACCACGGGAAGGTTCTGGATAGCCACGTCGTGTATCAGCTGGTCGTACGCCCTTTGCAAAAACGTTGAATAAATGGCCACTACCGGCTTCATTCCGTCGCATGCCAGACCCGCTGCGAACGTTACCGCATGCTGCTCGGCGATTCCCACGTCAAAATAGCGGTCCGGATATTCCTGCGAGAACCTTACTAAACCCGACCCCTCACGCATTGCCGGAGTAATCCCAACCAGACGCTGATCCAGCGCCGCCATGTCACACAGCCAGTCGCCGAAAATCTGGGTGTAGGGAGGTTTGGTTGAAGCTTTGGGAATGATGCCCGCTTCTGGATTAAATTTGGTTACGCCGTGATAAAGAATGGGGTCCTCTTCCGCCGCCTGGTAACCCGCGCCTTTGCGGGTTACGATGTGAAGGAACTGTGGACCATCCAGATGCTTGATGTTGTTAAGCGTGCTTACAAGGACATCCAGATCATGCCCATCGATAGGACCGATATAGTTGAAACCGAACTCTTCAAACAACGTGCTGGGCGTTACCATGCCTTTGACATGCTCTTCGGCGCGCTTGGCGAGTTCGAGCACAGGTGGAACCACACCCAGCATCTTTTCACCAGCACGACGGGCGGTGGCATAAAACTGCCCTGACATGAGCTTTGCGAGATAATTGTTGAGCGCCCCTACAGGGGGTGAAATAGACATGTCGTTGTCGTTCAGAATCACCAGCAGATTAGTGTTCATGGCACCGGCATTATTCAGAGCTTCGAATGCCATGCCGGCGCTCATGGCGCCGTCGCCGATTACCGCAACCACGCACCGGTTCTTACCCTCGCGCTGGGACGCAACCGCCATTCCCAAGGCAGCACTGATCGACGTGCTGGAGTGAGCTGTACCAAAGGCATCGTATTCACTTTCATCCCTTCGTGGGAAACCAGCAATACCGCCATGCATACGCAACCTGCTCATGCCCTCGCGGCGGCCGGTGAGGATCTTGTGGGCATAAGTCTGATGGCCGACATCCCATACCAAGCGATCGTATGGCGTGTTGAATACATAATGCAGGGCTATGGTCAACTCAACCGTGCCAAGATTGGACGACAAGTGTCCCCCAGTTTTGGCTACGGACTCAACCAGGAATTGCCGTAGCTCATCAGCCAGCTGCGGCAATACCTTGCGTTCCAGCAAACGCAACTTGGAAGGGTCGGTGACGTTATCTAGCAATGGGTACATTTAAACCTTGGAGAATGGAAATATTCTTTACCTTGGAAATGCCAGCTTAAAATTCGCGCTGGATAATGAAGTCGGTAACCTGCCGCAACCGGTCTGCCTTTTCGCCAAAACCTTCCAATGCCTGATACGCATCGCGTCGCAACCCTTCTGCCAGATCACGTGCCTGACCGCGCCCGAGGATACTCACATATGTTGGTTTATTATTTTCGGCGTCCTTGCCCGCAGTTTTACCTAAAGTCGCGGTGCTCGCTTCTGCATCGAGCACATCATCAACTACCTGAAATGCCAGCCCGATACGTTTGGCGAAGTGGTCAAGGTTCATTAACTCACTCTCTTTCAAGCCGCTCCCGCAATACGCACCCAGCATGACCGCAGCCCGAATAAGCGCTCCAGTCTTATGAATATGCATAAACTCTAGCTCCGGCAGACTCAACGTTGCCCCAACGCTGGCGAGGTCGACGGCTTGACCGCCAGCCATGCCGCGCGAGCCTGCCGCTTGTGCCAGCCGTTTTATCATTTCCAGTTGAATTTGCGGGACATCGGCCACGGTATGCTCAGCCAGCAATTGAAAAGCCAGGCTCTGTAAACTGTCTCCCGCAAGCAATGCGATGGCTTCGCCGTATTCGATATGGCACGTCGGCTTACCGCGCCGCAGCACGTCGTTATCCATACACGGGAGATCGTCGTGAACTAACGAATAGGCATGAATCAGTTCTACGGCAGCCCCGGCGATCGTTACTCGCTCTTCAGACGCGTCGCTCAGCTCTCCTGCAGCAAAAGCGAGTAAGGGACGTACCCGCTTCCCGCCACCTAACACAGTGTAGCGCATGGCGTCGTGCAAACGCTCAGGGGGGATATTCGACGGGGGGAGCAGGAGCTGTAGGGAAGCTTCGATGCGGTCCTGACGGCTTCTCGCCCAATCCTGGAAATCAGCGATCATCAATACCGGACGGGGAGAAGTTTTTCAATGTATCAGCCTCAAGTAGTCGCACCTGTTGTTGCGCATCCTGAAGCTTGGATTGACAATATTGTAGCAGTTCCATGCCTCGCTTATGTGCCAGAAGGGAATCTTCCAGCGGCAATTGCCCTGCTTCCATTTCGCCCACGATGCTTTCAAGTTCGGCCAGGGCAGTTTCGAAGCTCGCCGGAGGCAAAAATTTGACGGGGTTGGAGGGGTTTGTCATGATAAGCATGGTGTTACGAATGATACGAATTGCCAGGAAACTGCAAAAATAACGCAATTAGCTGGCATTGGTCAATTAAATCCATGAAACTTTCCCCAGACTGTGCCCTCTTAGTCCGAATTATAGGCTTTCTAGAATAGAGAGCGCGCTGTTTCTGTTAAGCTTATTCCACTTCTTGAGGCTTTTCGTAAGCCAACTGTCTTTTTCGCTCCTCGAAAGGTGTAACGTAACCGACATGTCCCAATTAGTTGATGTTTCCCAGCTCACACCGACGCAACTCCCCGTTGCCTGGTATCTCGATCCCGATATTCTTGATTTAGAAAAACGCCTCTTGTTTGACGCTGGTCCCGGCTATGTCGGCCATGAGATTATGGTTCCGAACATCGGCGATTACTATGTGCCTGAATGGATGAGCAATGCCAAGATGCTGGTCCGCAACCATGCTGGTATCGAACTATTGTCTAATGTTTGCCGCCATCGGCAATCTTTGCTGCTGAAGGGACGCGGCAATACGAGAAATATTGTTTGCCCGATACATCGCTGGACTTATGATTTAACCGGGAAATTGCTGGGAGCTCCCCACTTTGCCGAAAATCCCTGCCTTAATCTCGGCAGCGCGCGATTACAGAACTGGAACGGGCTCCTATTCGGAGGCAGGCGGAATGTCGCGCGCGATCTGGGGCAGTTAGGCGTTCTCAAGGATTTTGATTTTTCGGGGCATGTACTTGAACGAGTGCAGGTCGAAAAATATGCTTGCAATTGGAAAACGTTTATTGAAGTGTATCTGGAAGATTATCACGTCGAACCATACCACCCGGGTTTGGGCAACTTCGTAAATACCAATGAACTGCGATGGGAATTTGGCGAGTGGTACAACGTCCAGACCGTCGGAGTTAGCCATGGTCTCGCGCGTCCTGGCACATCGGTCTACGCCAAGTGGCAAGAGCAACTCTTGCGCCAAACTTCGGGAGCCGTGCCGCAGCAGGGCGCGATATGGATGCTTTATTATCCCAACGTAATGCTGGAATGGTATCCTCATGTGCTGGTTATCAGCACGCTCCATCCCACGGGACCAGAGCAGTGCGTTAATGTGGTGGAATTTTATTACCCTGAAGAGATCGCTTTGTTTGAACGGGAATTCATCGAGGCGGAACAGGCCGCCTACCATGAAACAGCAGTTGAAGATGACGAAATCTGCACGCTAATGAGCGAGGGACGCCGCGCTCTGTATGAGCAGGGGGTGAACGAAACGGGTCCATATCAGTCGCCGATGGAAGATGGCATGATACACTTTCATAAATTTCTGCGACGTGAACTTGAACCCCATCTCCTATAATGGTAATGACCGACAGAACCGACGCATATACCCTCGTTGAGATTGATCCATGATTACCATTCAAGAAGCCGACAATCTGATTAGCGTCGCTGTTTTTGGTGAATTCACCTTAGCGGATTTCAAGGAATTCGAAGAGCAGGTGCTCTACAAATCCCGAGGCGATAAGAAGGTGGATGTGCTTTTTGACTGGCGCGACATGCTGGACTATACGGTGGACGTCGCGTGGGAGGATATCAAATTCATCCGCGAGCACGGCAACGATTTCAGGCGCATCGCGATTATCACCGATAATCAGTGGCGAGCCTGGGCAGCATGGGTTTTCAATCTGTTCGTTGCCGCTGACATCAGAGTCTTCAGCAATTATGTGGATGCGAACGCATGGCTAGAAGGTTAAGGAATCTCTGAGCAAGTATCTGATACTGGCGCTCGTTTGTCTGCCCTTGTAACCTCTCCCTGGAATATTGCAATCTCCTGTCCTCACCGGTGCTCAAGCGAGGGTGGCATGGAATTTTTCCGTGCTCGAACCAATGCGCAATAAACGAAGAAACGTCAATGGTGATTCTTCGAATGGGCAAGTGGGAACACCGAATTGATGAGATCCCACCAAGCTGGAATTCAATCCCGATGATTCGGGTGTACGAACCATCAATAGGGAAATGCGTGACAGGTTCGTAACTGTTGCAAAAAAGCTACACATTTTTGGTTCGTTCTCCAAAATTTCTTTATATTGATCGATAACTCGTACAGAATGGAACCTGTCGCTCATGCAACCCCATAAGGAAGAGTTCCAAGGTTATTTTTTTTGTCATTTCCCATTCGGGAAAAAACATTATCTTCCGCTACTTATAGGTTACATGGGCATGCGCATAATGTTGTGTTGCAAGCATGTGACCTAACGTAATATTTAGCTCGACAATTAGTTAAATTATTACTTGTTTAATGTTTCCCTAGTCCGGCTTTCTCGATCCAAGTATTTTGAGCCAAGCAGTAATGATTGCGACCAGAGTTAATGTTGGTTTGACGGAATCCTTTACATTATAAAAAGATGACTAGTACCATTAATTTGGAGGGGAAGACCTTGAGTTCAACAATAGCGAAGTTGAACGCTCCGCTACCGCAAGCGTTTAACCCTCGATTATCAAGCGAATCAGATCTATCGATAACGCCAACGCCGACCTATAACACTCAAGTTCAGAGATTGGCTGACTTTGAAACCTTGACCGCTGCGTTGGAATATGCAGCTTCCGGAATCGCCGGTTATAACTTTTACGACGCCAAGGGGAATCTGCGGTCGGTCCTTTCGTATGACGCTTTACGTCAAAATGCACGTATTTCTGCGCAGCGCCTTACCGGACTTGGGCTGGCACGCGGCGAGCGCGTCGCCATTATTGCCGATACCAGCCCCGAATTTGTCGAATTATTTTTTGCCTGCCGTTATGCGGGACTGATTCCTTATGCGATGCCGGTGCCGGTCAACCTTGGCAGTCATGCCGTATATGTTCAACAACTTCGCGGGATGCTGGAGGCTGGCCAGGCAAGCGCCGCCATAGCGAATGCGGATTATGTTGGCTTTCTGCGAGAGGCTGCCGAAGGATCGCAATTATTGCGCTGGTTCGGTACTCCAGAACAGCTCGGTGATTTTTCGGTTTCCGATATGGCGTTGCAGTCAAATGACCCCGACGAAATAGCGTATTTGCAATTCACGTCCGGAAGCACGCGTCTTCCGCGGGGAGTAGTTATTACAGAGCGCGCCCTGATGAGCAATCTCCAAGGGATTGTCCGTCATGGGTTGGAGATACGTTCTGGTGACCGGTGCGCGTCGTGGCTACCCTTTTACCACGATATGGGACTGGTCGGCATGGTGATGGCGCCAATGGTCGCTCAAGTCTCCGTTGACTATCTGGCCACCCGGGATTTCGCAATTAGGCCGCTCCAATGGTTGCGGTTGATTAGCCGAAATCGTGCGACCGTCGCGTTCAGTCAGCCGTTTGGTCTCAAGCTTTGCACCCTGCGCGTTCGCGATTCGGATTTGGAAGATCTTGATCTGAGCAGCTGGCGTGCGGCAGGGGTCGGCGCGGAGATGATTCGTCCTGATACCTTGCGAAACTTTGCGGAAAAATTTGCCCCTGCCGGCTTCGACGCACGCGCTTTTCTTCCGTGCTATGGGTTGGCGGAGTCGACGCTCGCGGTAACTTTTTCTCAGATTGGTGAGGGCTTTGACAGTCTGCGCGTTGATGCTGGGACGCTGGTTGACAAGAAAATGGCGGTTCGACTACAGGCAGAGGGAAGAAAATTTAGCGAGTTTGTGAACTGTGGACGCCCGTTGCCTGGTCACACGGTAAAGGTTGTTGATGATGCCGGGCTGGAGTTGCCCGATCTGAGGGTAGGAAGCGTACTGGTGCAAGGCAGTAGTATCATGACCGGGTACTATAATAACCCTGAAGATACCGAAAAGACGTTGAAACCCGGTAATTGGTTGGACACGGGCGATCTTGGTTTTGTTTTTGAGAGCGATCTATACGTTACCGGACGCCGGACGGATGTTATTATTGTTAATGGACGCAATATTCGCGCACAGGACATCGAGGAACTTGCTGAACAGCAGCCCGAAGTTAGAACCCGGGAAGCTTCCGCCTTTGGTATAACCGATGCCAATGATATTACAACGATTGTTTTGGTCATAGAGTGTCGTCTAACATCTGTAACAGATAGACAATCGCTTACTGGACGACTGCAGCGGCTGGTTTATATGGCGTTTGGGGTGAATTGCCTGGTTGAACTAGTGCCTCCCCATACGTTACCTCGGACTTCATCCGGAAAACTATCCCGTTTTGCGGCACGTCAGGGTTTCATCCAGCGCACCAGTTTGGCAGACCCGCTATCAGCTGAGTCTGGGGACAAATAACGGGACGATGTCTGGATCATGGGTGGCACTAACGGGTGCCACCGGCTTTATTGGTCGAGCGCTGTTACAGTCCCTGATCGAGCAAGGATGGAAAATCAGGGCCCTGACCAGATATCCTCGGGCGGATAATGAATCCACGCAATGGATAGAAGGTGATCTAGATAATCCCGATGCGCTGGGAAGGTTGGTCAAGGATGTGTCTGCTGTCATACATTGCGCTGGCCAGGTTAGGGGAAATTCCCTGGAGGACTTTGTCCATACCAATGTTGAAGGCACACGTAATCTGTTGCACGCCGTGGCCCAGCAAACCTCCCCGCCTCGCTTTCTACTTATCTCTTCCCTAGCTGCCAGGCATCCAGAGCTCTCCTGGTATGCGACAAGCAAACGCATGGCTGAGCTATTGGTTCTCCATCAATCGCCGGAAATGCCACGCACGATTTTTCGTCCCACTGCCGTGTATGGTCCGGGTGATAGAGAAATGAAGCCTTTATTCAAGGCGACCCGCCGGGGGGTGTTGCCAATGGTCGGAAAGCCATCGATGCGTTTTGGCTTATTACACGTCAGCGACCTGGTTGCGGCCGCGCTGTGCTGGATTTCTACCCCGATTCCTGTGCAAGGCCTGTACGAACTTGACGACGGAATGCCAGGAGGCTATGACAGCGAATCCGTTGCCGCCATTGCCCAAGAGGTTTGGGGTCGTCCCGTACGCTGTATCTTCCTGCCTGAGTCGCTTGTCGCACTGGTGGCAACCATAAATTTATGGTCGGCACGTTTGCTGCATTACTCGCCCATGCTAACACCTGGAAAAGTGAGAGAGCTTCAACATCCCGACTGGGTATGCGATATTACTCCACTAACCCGGGCACTGCCTGAGTGGCAACCTTGCGTTCGACTGCGCGACGCCTTGCCTCGGTCAATATAGTTTTAGAACTCCACCACTTGAGATTCAGTCATGGCAAGCAACTACGACGACATCCTGCAGAAGCTGAACGAGCATTTGAAGCAATTTTGTCCACCTGAGATAGAAATAACACCCGACACTGATCTCATTAATCAGCTTGCCATCGATTCGGTCAAGCTCCTGAATCTGGTAATGGAAATCGAAGATGAGTTCGATATTTCCGTACCCCTGAATGCTCTTGCGGATGTTCAAACTGTTCACGAACTCGCAAACTTGATTCACCAGATAAAGTCCGCACAATAATGAGTCTGCTAGACAAGCTTGATGCTATTGCTGCCGCAAGAAAGGCTCTCCTGCCAGAAGGGGTCGAGGTCTTTGGAACGCCTATAGAAGAGGTTTATTCATCGACTGCAGCAAAAATTGGTGATCGCCGCGTATTATTTCTGGGCACGAACAATTATCTCGGACTCACCTTTGCCCCACAATGCTTGGAAGCAGCTCATAAGGCAATTGATAGCGAAGGTACCGGTACTACCGGTTCTCGCATGGCGAATGGTAGCTATTCCGGACACCGAGCGCTCGAGCGCGAGTTTGCGGAGTTTTATCGTTGCCACTCATGCATCGTCTTTACGACCGGTTACCAGGCTAATCTGGCTACGATCTCTGGTCTGGCCGGAACGGGAGATGTCATCCTGATCGATGGCGACTCACACGCGAGTATTTATGATGGATGCCGGTTGAGTGGCGCTGAGATTATCAGGTTTCGGCATAATGATGCCCAGGATTTGGAGAAACGCCTTCGCCGCCTGGGTGATCGTTCGCGCTCGGCCCTCATTATAGTCGAGGGCATTTACAGTATGCTGGGCGACCGAACGCCGCTGGCCGAGATTGTGAGGATCAAAACCACTTATCACAGTACGCTCCTTTTGGATGAGGCGCACTCTCTTGGAGTTCTGGGCCAAACTGGTCAGGGCCTTGTGGAAGAAACCGGCCTCCTTGACCAAGTTGACTTCATCACTGGTACCTTCAGTAAAAGTCTCGGCAATATTGGAGGATATTGCGTCAGCAACCATCCTCAACTTGATCAATTGCGCTATGTCAGCCGTCCTTATATATTTACTGCCTCACCCACGCCAGCAACTATCGCCTCGACCCGAGCAGCGCTCAAGTTGTTGCGTGAAGGTGTGGAGTTGCGGCGACAGCTCTGGAGTAACGCGCGCACCCTTTATGCCCGGCTGAAAGAGCTCGGCTATCAGCTCGGCCCCGAACCCAGCCCGATCATCGCAACCATACTGGATACGCCCCAAGAAGCCATAGCGCTATGGAGGGGCCTGCTCGAACACGGTATTTACGTCAATCTGATGTTACCGCCTGCCGCGCCCGAAGGAAAATCACTCGTGCGTTGCAGCGTAAGCGCCGCTCATAGTAGTGAGCAGATCGATTTTATAGGTGAAACTTTTGCGGTGTTGCGTAAAACTATTTTTCAACATTAATCGTCCGCGCCTACTCCGCAGCTGACCCATCGACGGGCCAATACGGAACAGACGAACCCGGATTTTTACTCTACTACAACTCTTTGCGCCGGGTTGCCGCTAACTAACCTATCACCAGTGTTCTGCAATTCTCACTGTTACGCTAAGATGCCTTCGCGCTCGGCCGCCGGCGCGACCACAGAAAGGCGCCGATGCCTGCCACCCCCACTAATAAGGCTATCTCCGTCGCACCAATACCGCCCCCATGGCTGCCATGACCGCCCCCGCCTCCGACGTGTATCGGGATACGTACTGCTGTGGTCATCTTGCCGTCTTTCTCGGTCTCCAGCAACAGTGCATATTGGCCGAGATCCTCAAGATTCGCCCCAAAGGTGATACTTCCGGAGGGATACGCCTTGGCGGGCAGAGACACAATCTCGTGCCCACCTTCCCCATGTCCTTCCATTACCAGACGCACGGCAATGGGGATCTCGCGCGAGTCCGGATCCGTCAGGTCAACGGTGAGATGCAATTCGCCGGGTTCCGGAACATGATCACAAAATGCATGAGTGGGGGGTAGCTGTCCTTTGGGCTTTTCATAGGCACTAAAGGCTACAGGAAAGGCCCCCGTCTTAATGGCACAGTCTCCCGAATGATGACCTTCGTGAGCCAGCATTAGTTGCGCATGGGTGGGCAGTGCTGTCATTGCTATCAGCGTAGCGCATGCCAGTCTCGCAACCCACTCAACTGTTTTCTCCATGATGCCTCCGGTTTCTAATCCGCTAATTAATCGTATGCCCAGCATTGGCGGGAACAATCGCGGATTGTATAACAAACCATTGGAGAATAGAAACAGAGTATGCCCGAGCTCACCTTGCGATAAAGCGTTGACGAAAACGCCGTGGGCATTAAAATTCGCGCCTGGCGCGCAGGCATACAAGTTGCGACGGAAGAATTAGGTATAAACCGGCGTCATTGCGTGTTCTTACTACGCAATTTGGCCAGATATTCCGTGCTTTTATTGCCTGTTTTGGCGCTTCCAAATCGCATTGAACTGAACTGGACGCGCCATGGACATGTAAATTGTAAAGCTGTATAGTTGCCGGGCCTACGCTCTTTAGGGCATCTCTAAAAATTCGAAATTCGCGCATACCTCGTTGCCG
>NZ_FOPV01000030.1 GCF_900113575.1 Nitrosospira sp. Nsp14 | reverse complement strand
CCGGCTCAAGGATAAACGCAAAGCCGGGCATGTAAAGGTCAAGGCTTAGTAAAATTAAATGTCCGGGTGGGTCAGTTTTATTCCGGCCAAATAACCAAAAAGTGGGTCAGTTTTAAACCGGCGTTGACATTTACAGCGGGGTCGTCAGCAGATTCGCTCAAGGGTAAGGACATTGAAGTTCAGGTAAACATAGCCGGAGAAAACATCGTTATTGATCTTAATTTTGCTGTTCCCGCAACCCAGCAGGAGGTCTGGGAGGTGCTGATCGACTTCGACCGCATGGCTGATTTTGTCTCCAACTTGAAGGAGAGCAAGGTGATCAGTGTTTCTGAAGACAAGCTTACAATTTTCCAGCGCGGCGCTGGGACTTATGGACCTTTCACCTATCCATTCGAGTCAACACGGGAAGTAAGATTGGTCCCTTACAATAAAATACGAACGCACCTGATCAGTGGCAACATGCATAAATTGGAAGGCATGACTCATCTAATCGATGAAGGCGGGCAAACTCGCGTGATCCATCGTACTGATGCCATTCCAAAAGCCTGGATTCCTGCGGCAGTGGGAAAGATCTTCATCGAGCATGAAATGCGAGAGCAGTTCAACGAAATGCGAAATGAGATAATCAAGAGGAAGAGGGCAAGTCTTAAAGAAATGGGCATGAGAGAAACGCGATGAATAATGACCAGTTAAGAGCGATTGCTCGGGCACGGAGCTACATTTGCAAGCATAGGAACAAAATATTGAAGCTTAAATTAAGCTAAACACCGCCGGTTGCCTCCTTACCCCGCACCATGAACTCGACCGGCCACAAGCATCAAGGCATAGGTTTCAGGTTCCGGGACGATGGCGACGGCGGTGACCTGACCTGCGTGGCGGCGGCTCCCACGAGAACCAGCCCATCAGGCAGCTCAACCAGTGAATTGAGGTCCACCATGCCTTCTCCATTGGGGCCAGCGATAAAAGCATGTTGCTTGCCTCCAGCGGTTTGTGAACTGCCCGCCACCTGCCCCGAATCATTAATTCCGGCGGCCCAGCTTTTGGCTCCTCCCAGCGTATCCAGTTCGATCATACCCTCGCCGTCTGGGCCGGTGATAAAAGCATGATGGACCATCTCATTGCTCGTTAAGGATGTGCCGACTACCTGCCCAGCATCGTTGATATCATGGGCCACGCTGCGAGATCCGCCCAACCTACCTAAGCCCCTCATGCCCTTGCCATATCGGCTGATGATAAAAGCGTGTTCCTCGCCTCCAGCGGTTTCTGAACAGTGAGGGGCCTCCTACTCTTAGCTATCTGCAATTTGCAGATAAATTTCTACGGTGATGTTCCCATCACGCAATCACATCTACACTGGGATTAAATCCGGCGACAGGCAATCCATCGACACCGACCACTTTTACTTGAAGGTCCGCACCCCCATATACATTCGCAGTTAGAACTCCCGTGACCAAATCATATGACAACTGCCCCGAACTGAAGCTTTGATCCCCCAACGTCCGCGCGTTCATGTTTGCATCGATTGCCGAAAGGTCGATCTTATCCCCTGGGATTAGGTGACGAAGTGGTCGGACCAGAGGGTCCCACTCCCATCTGTCTTTACTAAAATCAGTCACGCTATCGTACTGCCCTTCCGCCGGGCTCGCACTGACTGAATCGAAATCAAACTTGTCTGCTCCACTTCCCCCATTGAGAGTATCTTTTCCCAGCCCCCCAGTTAAGGTATCGTCACCGTCTCCACCGTAGAGATAATCGTTGCCGTCACCGCCGTAAAGAGTGTCATTACCGGCATACCCATAAAGTTTGTCATTTCCTTCGTAACCAAAGATGGTGTCATCGTTACTTGTGCCCTTTAATGACGGAAAAAATTTCTTTTGAAGGAGGGGCCAGGGTTTAATGGGGGGTAAGGGGTCGATCGGAGGTAAGGGGTCGATCGGAGGTAAGGGGTCGATGGGGCGGAAGAATTCGACGAGGGGCCGGGGGTCGATGGGGGGCAAGGGCTTGATGGGGAGTAAGGGGTCGATGGGGCGCCAGAAGTCACCCTTTACCCACTGCCACGTGTCATTGTCGTTATGTTTTGCCCCATGTATCGCGGTCATGATCATTCTCCTCATTAGCAATAAAAAGTTAGGGTGCAATCACCACGCAAGCCTACGGTAACTTGGCCTCGTACAATGATCTGTGGTAAATACCACATAATTTTTATGGTTATATGAGGAGGTAGCACGACCGCTGCAATGAAAGTTAATGGATCAAGGGTACGAAGGAGTTCGAAATGGGCATTGTAGAATCCCTGGGCGCTTCATCTAGCGCTAGTTAGCTCAAATACCCATACTCAGCAATATGTGTTCAGAGGGACGGTTTTATTTACACAGCGGAAGTACAGCCCCCGAAGGACCTTGGATAGTCGATCTTTCCTAATGATGCCTTTTCAGTTTGCAAGCAATCATCCCCTTGGTACGGGATTCTGGCTTTGGCAGTGCTTCTCGCCGACTTGGCAAAAATCGCTGGTTACGTCACGCTCCCATCGTATCGTCCATATTTGCTAATGGCCGCGTGGCTTCCCTTAACACATCCAAAGCTTCGCTCAATGGCACTGGTCTGTGTTGAGGTAATCGGCCTACTGTATGTAATGGAATGAGCAGATCCCTGCCTTCGTCTTCGTAACTAATCCATAAAGCTTCAAAGTTGAGTGCTGGCACCTGGAATACCCGTAGCTCAGCTTGTTGGTCCGCTTCTGCAAAAGGCAATCACGGTGCGCGGATTGCGCCGGAATACCCTTCATGCAATGCAAGCAAGGCATGCAACTGGGCGACCACTGCGGCACCTTCACCCACAGCGGCAGCGACACGTTTGGTTGAGTTGGCACGTACATCGCCGATCGCGAATACCCCTGGTACCGAAGTTTCGAGCTGTAGGGGTTGGCGGCCATTTACCAAATGCGCCCATTGCTCATGGTCGGCAGGCGAGAGATCCAGGCCGGTGCATACAAATCCCTTGTCATTTAATTTCACGCCGCAATTCTCAAGCCACCCGGTATTCGGATCGGCCCCCACGAACAGGAAAATGCGCCGGGTTGATTTCCTCTGCATGCTGCCGTTTTTGCGATGGCGCCAATGAACGGCGCTCACCCCTTCTTCGCAGCCTTCGATTGCAACGATCTCGGATTCCGTATGTAAGGTAACGTTTGCCAGCGATCCGATACGGTCGATGAGATATTTCGACATGCTTTTTGCCAGATCTGGTCCGCGAATCAAGTGATGCACATGCGCCGCGTGGCCCGCCAGGAATACTATCGCCTGTCCCGCTGAATTGCCGCCGCCCACGAGCACTACTTCTTCCTCTCGGCATAGCCCGGCCTCGATCGGGGAAGCCCAGTAATAGACGCCGCGACCTTCGTATTTCTCGAGTTCGGGTATGGCGGGACGCCGATATTTTGCGCCTGTCGCGATAACCACGGATTTTGCGGAAACCCGTACGCCACAATCCAGTTGGAGCGCATGAGGAAAGCGTGTGCAATCGAGCGATGTCACTTCGACTGGCACCACCATTTGAGCGCCGAATTTCTGCGCCTGAACATAAGCGCGCCCTGCGAGCGCCTGGCCGGAGATACCGGTCGGGAAACCGAGGTAATTTTCGATTCTCGCACTTGCGCCCGCCTGACCGCCGAATGCATAAGTGTCGAGCACAAGTACGGAAAATCCTTCCGACGCAGCATATACCGCAGCAGCAAGACCGGCGGGGCCAGCGCCGACGATCGCAACGTCGTAGACATGGTCGGCGCTCAGATCGATATACAAGCCGAGGTGACGCGCAAGCTCCCTTTCGGTGGGGCATTTAAGGACCGTTCCATCGGGACAAACAACCAGCGGCAATTCATTTTGACGCGGCTGGTGGAGCTTCGTCACATCTTCCGCAACGCTATCAAGGGCCGGATCCAGCAGCACATGGGGATGACCGTTCCTTGAAAGAAATCCCTGCAATCGCACCGTGCCCGCACCGCCGGGGGGGCCAATCAGTAGCGGGCCGCCTCCGCCGATTTCGATCAGTCCTACACGTCGCAAGATCAGGGCTCTCATAATCCGCTCTCCAAGCTCAGCCTCGACCACGACTACAGCGCGCAACGAAGGCGGATCTATCACCAATGCTTCGACCTCCTCGAGGGCACGCCCATAGGCAAGAGGAGGACGACCTGAAAGCTGACCGACTTCGCCCGTAAAGTCCCCCGGTCCGGCTTTAATGATGGGCATCTCGACGCCCAGGCCATTTTTGCGGGTGGTCAGGATGTGCCCGCGCAGCAAAACGAACATGCCGGTCCCCGGCCTGTTGGGTTCGAATAATAGTTCACCCGGCTGCCACGTACGCACCGTGCCAAAACGCCGTAACCGGGTAATCTCTGCGGGGGCGAGCTTGGGAAACATCTGCTCGCGGCGCGACTCCAGGCTTGGCGGCAATGGAAAATCCGCTGTGTTGGGTGAAATGTCATTCATTTTTACAATCGCCTTCAGGCCCTTTCATCCCTGTTGATTTCCTTTCTCGTGCCAGGGTAACTGCTGGTTTTTGTAGGCTCAGGGGTACAAGCAAACTGACTCAAGCGCAGGCAATCACTTGCACTGTAAAAGGCGGCTTGGTCCACGCTATTCCCCGGACCGTTACGCGAATCATTAAATATTCTCATCCGTTACACGCAAGAACTAGCTGGACGCTCTTAGTTAATACTGGACGTAGGACCAACGATTGTCAATGATAGGAATAGGTGTATTACCAACGAGGCCCCGCGTTCAGGGATCTTGGACATTGAACGATAGGACATAAATCTGCCTTCCGAGCTCCGCCTGCTTGAGCGTAAAGGCAATCCGCTGCTATTCAATCCCTGTCCACCGCCACAACGCGCAAGTATTCCTTTACGTACTGGAGGGTTCCATTGTGACGCAGGTGAAAGGCGGAAAAGAAATCACGCTGACGCCGGGCCAGAGCTATTATGAAAATCCAGACGATATTCACACCGTTAGCCGGAACGCAAGCAGCACAACGCCGGCAAAATTCCTCTTATTCATGGTTAAGGAGAAAGGCGCTCCGTCTACGGTACTGGAAAAGTAAAGGCGCGCTTCGACTTGCACCTTTGGGTTAGAGTGCTCGCTCTGTGGTGAAAGAATTTCCTATTGGTCCCGCCTCTTCATTCTATTCGCGGCGATGACCATAGTGCTGGCTCGTAGGAGCCGGCCCGGTCCGAGCCGTGTAAGGCGTCAGTGCACCGGCGTAAGGATAGCCTGGTCGCTGTTCTTCAACAGGTTCCCATATCTCTACCTGCAATCTATCGAGGACTGGATCTGTATGGTTACGACTTTAATGGATACGCAGTACACGATAGTCCTACTGGCCCCGGTTTCCTACACGCTGCCCACCCGCGTTCCATAAGATAGCCACGCCGAGGATCGCTGATGCTATTGAGGCGGCAAACACCGCGATCTTGGCCGCGGCGAAATCGGTCTCTGTCGGGAATGCCTGGCTGGCGATAAACAGCGACATGGTGAAGCCGATCCCAGCCAGTGCGCCGGCTCCGATTAATTGTCGCCAAGAATATTCGTCAGGCTTGGTGGCGATTCCGAGCCACACTGCGATCGCCGATGCCAACACCAATCCTAGGGGCTTGCCGATCACCAATCCTGCGATAATCGCAAGCATAAGAGGTTCATGGCCGGTGAGGGCGTCTGCCGTAACAGCGACTCCCGCATTGGCCAAGGCGAACAGCGGCAGCACAACGTAGCTCGATGGGCCACCAGCATTCCGCAGCAGCCGATCGGCCGGTGATTCCAGGCGATCGTGAATTGCGTCGAGTGCTCGCATCGCCGGAAGCGAGGGGCCGTGCCTCAAGATCTCGCCGCTACGTCGTGCCTCGGTAGTCAGGATGGCGTCCGCATGGACCATTAGCGCCGTCAGATTCGGGGGCTGCCTCGTCGGAACGAACAGTGCCAGGATCACGCCCGCCATGGTGGCGTGAAGTCCGCTTGCGAGCACGCAGGCCCAGAGCACGATGCCCAAAAGGATGTAGGGCGTGACGCTATAGATGTGGCTGCGATTGAGGAGAGCCAGCGCCGCAACAATGGCCGCGGTGCCCGCGAGATAGCCGTAGTTTATCGTGCCGGAGTAGAAGATCGCCACAACGGTGATTGCACCGATGTCGTCGACGATAGCCGCTGCCGTCAGGAAGACGCGCAGTTCGGCTGGCACGCGGTTCCCCATCATCACGATCAGCGCCACGGCAAATGCCGTGTCGGTCGCCATCGGAACGCCCCAGCCGCGCGACCAGGCTCCCGCGGGAGTCAGTAGAAGGTAAAGGATCGCCGGCACCGCCATGCCGCCGACAGCCGCAGCAACCGGCAGGGCTGCTGATCGTGCGCTGGCGAGGCGGCCGACTGTAAATTCGCGTTTGATTTCCAGCCCCACGACCAAAAAGAAGATTGCGAGCAAGCCATCATTGATCCAATGGAGCAAGGACATCCCGAACTCGGCGCCGCCGAGTGAAATGCTCAGGTACTGCTCCCACAGCGCCACGAAGCTGGTGCCAAGGCTGGAATTTGTAAGAGCGACAGCAAGGATTGTCGCCAGCAGGAGCAGGACGCCCGCGGAAGGCGCCCAGTCGGCAAAGTCGAGCGCTACGCCCCGCAACCTGTGGCCGGGCGCACCGAGCATCGCATCAGCGAAAGAGCTTTCATCCCACGGGTCATCATAGCGGCGACCATTGATGAAGAATGTCGGCGTTACCAAGGCGTGGCTGACTTGGGCGCTCTTTACATCGGCCTGGACGCGCGCCTTAGCACGCTCATCGGCATCCCTGGCTTTACCAGGATCTGGTAAGGGCATCCCCAGATCGCGGGCAACCGCAATCAAATCCTCCTCTGTCAACGCTTCCGAACGTGTCATCAGCGCGATGTGGGCGTCCCAAAAGCTTTTGGCGTCTTTCGCATGCTCCACTAGCTCGGCAGCCCTAAGAGCAATATCGCTTCCAGTTAGGGGGTAATGCCGAAATACATAACGAAGACGGTCGCCCAGCTGATCACGAACCTGCGCAATTCTCTCATTTGCAGCACGGCAGTGCGGGCATGCGTAGCTTCCGTACTCTACCAGCGTTATTTCAGCGATCGCTGGACCGAGTGTGTGGTCGTAGTCGTTATCGACCGGACGATCGAGCTTGCTGCTTAGCTTCACCTGCGACACTGAATGGCCTCATCCTATGAACAATATTCGCAATCACTTCGCCCTTGGTTAAGTAGCTGATGTAACTATTATAGATAATAGCTACGAGAAACCTGTAGCCCTTCGAGCGTAATGACGAAGGTAAGCTTGAAGCTTATATCGAAACTACAGTTCCCTTTCGGTCCATGCAGCTGCTCAACGAAAAACTGGGACGGCACTCGCTATCCTTGCTGAGCGAGAGCGAGTCATTGTTGTGTGATAGATCGAAACCTATTTACTTCATTGGATCGAGAAGATACGTGCTCCCTCGAGACGAGTCAGTACATGGGCTCTGTCCTTCCATTCCTTGATTAGCCAGCCACCCCCAAACCCACCATTAAGAGTGATGCCGCAAAGAGTGATACCGCACCGAACATTAGAGCGAATACCCGTATGCTGAACGTGGAATTAAAAGCTTGCGAAAAACGTTGATGGCAACATACATCCGCTGGTAACAGTTGCCATGCAAGATCAACACATACCTCTTACGAGCCGAAATTGACTTCATAACAATCAATTCTGGGGGAAAAGAAATGACCATTTATGCGATCTATACCCGAACGGCAAAAGGCACCATTCAGCGCGACCATTCCATGTTCGAGTGGAATGGACCGTTAGGTCCATATGTGCATAAGGCGCCGCTTAAAGGTTGGTGTGAATCGACAGTTTTTTGGATATACGAAAAAGGACATAGCACTGGCTTGGCCCCGATTTGCGCTTCTCCTTCAGACTCATCGGAAGTTGTAGCGATACAACCTTCTTTCGGGAACTGCTCACGAGAACACCATCGGGTTATGGGGGGTTAGAAAATAAAGAACCCGCAAAACGGCGGGTTATAAATTGAGCATTTCTGACCATCCAGATGAATCTGGTACGACGGCCGGCAACCGCGGCGCTTGATGATGCCGTCCTGAACAAGCTGCTTGATAAACGCCTGCGGCTTCCATTTAAGAAGCTCGGCTACATCGGAAATCTATTTGCTGCTCTTGACTTCGACAAAGCGGCTCACGAACTCGACGGCGGGTCGCTGCTGCTCTATGAGCGCGCGGTTTTCTGCTCCTGCTCCAACCTTTCTAATGCATCTGCGTGCTGTCTAGGCAATTCTCGCAACGCAGATCCACAATTTTCCTTCGAGTTCCGTCATGCGGTCGAACACCTTGGCCTGCAATTCGTAGCTATACGGCAGGCCATCAAGCAGGCTTCGCGTTTGGGCAAGCGATAGCAGGGTTTTTCCCGGTTCATGCTACCCCAATAGATGGACGAAAATTTTCGCTCGTCTTCTCCCAGTACTTTAGGAACCTTCGCCAAAAAATCAGCGTGAGTGACCGATCTCATGTTCGATATTTTCGGGGACCCGACTACTCCCTTATTTTTGGTGAATCTCGTTATGCGAAGCGAGAATTGCTCTGTATTTTTGTTAGCCAACGAACAGAGAAGATTCTCGGAAGGGGTAATAATAAAAATGAATAATCCAAACCAGGAGAACTAAAATGACTCTTGGAACCATTCTTTGATCGTGCTGGTGCTCGCGCTTATCGGTACTCGATCGATCCGCGGATTCTTGACAGGAGCATTGCATGAGTGGACCTCTTGATAGTTTGGGCTCCCGGGCTGAGTCCGGCCTTGTCAATATCATTATCGACACGCCAAAAGGCAGCCGCAACAAATTCAAGTATGACGAGAAAACTCAGTGCTTTCGCTTGAGCCGGATTCTGCCGGCTGGCGCTTCCTTCCCTTATGACTTCGGCTCCATTCCAATGACATATGCCGAAGATGGAGATGCGCTCGATGTGCTGGTAATCAGCGAAGTACCAAGCTTTGCGGGATGTCTTATAACAGGCAAACTGATCGGCAGAATATCCGGTGAACAGACCGAGAAAGGAAAGACGATCCGCAATGATCGGCTCCTGGCCGTACCGGTAACCCCTGTAAATCCAGCCCTCTTTGCACACATTGATGATCTTCCCGACGGCTGGCTAAAAGAAATAGAGCATTTCTTTGTTTCATACAACCAGGCTGAGGGCCGTGAATACAAGCCCATCAGGCACAGCGGCCCGGAAGAGGCCGACGCAGCGTTGACTGCCGCCAAGCGACGCTATACGCGCCATCAGAAACCATGAAGCCCGCCGTGGGAACCGCCACTCGGACCAATACGCCGGCTAATCGTGCATGCAAGGTCCTGCAGCAAGCAATCGGCGAAGCGCTGGAGGAGGTCAGTCCACACCCCCCTATCTCGGACGAGGCTATTCACGACGCGCGGAAGGCTTTGAAGAAAGCACGAGCTGCACTACGTCTATTGCAAGACGGGATGAGCAAAACAACCTACCAGTTGGAGAATTCGCGGCTGCGAGATTCAGGTCGTTTTCTATCACCCTTTCGCGATGCCAAATCGTTGATTGATGCCTTCGATTCCCTGCGTGATCGGTACGGGGACGAGCTTCGAGGCTTTGAGCTTGCCCCCCTTCAGAAGATATTGCACGCGAATTTGATAAAGGCACGACGCCATTTCTCACATACCCCAACTGAGCAGGCAAATTGTGTCCGGTTACTCAAGGATTGTGTCGCTCTGACGAAAAAAGAGGACTTTGCATCTATTAATTCTGAAGCCATCAATCCAGGACTGCGACGCATTTACCGCAAGGGTTGTAAAACACGCACCGAGGCCGACACGGTGCGGACACCGGAAGCATTGCATGAATGGCGAAAACAGGTGAAGTATTTGCTTAACGCAGTCGAGGGTCTCCAACCTGTCGCAAAGGGCGACATGGCAAAGATATTGAAATGGACCGAGAGACTTGCTGACAGTTTGGGATACGATCACGACCTCGCCATGCTGTCACAGGAAACTGCGCGGGGAACTTACGCACCCGTTGAAGCGGAGGTGATAAAAACGCTGCACGGATTAATTGATCGGCGTCGCGCAAAACTGCAGGAACGCGCGTTTAGTTTAGGGAAGAAACTCTATGACAAAAAGCCTAAACAATTCGCGAAAAATATACAGGCATACATGTCGCGCTCGCCCGCATTGTCCACCTGACGCTTGCCCTTGCTCCGCAATTCTTTCTATTGGATGGGCTATCAAGTATTTTCCGCAGACCTCCTATTTAAGCTGGCGTTGGTCGATCCCCGTCGAAAAATGGTTTTCTTGACCCTTTACAAGCATCCCCGAAACTAACGGATATTTGGTGGCACATCAAAGGGAACTCTACCCGACGACGGACGGTTTCGGCAGTTCGTTGTCAGTTAACAGTAACGGATTCGCTAGTCAATGCGATCAACCCATGCCCCCCACCTCTCGCGCCATCTCTTCCCTGGCCCTGTGCCCGGTCAGATCTAATGTGTCATAGACCTTTCGTCGGACCTCGATCACCGTTTCATCCCGGCACTTCAAGTCGTACCGAATAGCGCGGTATCCAATGTTCGCACCGAAATAGCAGAGCAGCAGCTTGTACGCCTCACGCTTGCCGTGCATGCCGGTTCCCAATGGCTGGAATATCCGATTCATCATCGATGTGACGTGCTCCGGCCGGGTTATACCACCGAACCGCGCGGCGATATACTCACGGCCCGCCGCATCCGGTAACCGCTCCGCCATCCCGATAATCGCGGCCGCTTGCGCTTGTTGCTCACGCACCGATAACCCTGGATGGCCTCGGGTGGCGAGCGACGTGTTGGCTGCTCCCTCATGTGGTTAGCGCTGCTCATCTTCACAATCGGCCTATCGATCGTTCGTATGCCCAAGCAAGAGCACTACGCGCGCTATGACACACGGTCCCTCGGTTCTTGATTGCTGCCCTGACTTTGCATGTTCCCTCCGCCATGTGGTGGCACGCCCAGCATTGCTGCCGAGTCTTCTGGCCGCATTTGTTGTACGCGGTCAGTCCCCGTTATCTTCGCGTTCCCTTCTACAACAGGAACAATGGACGCTTTCGGAGGCTACTTGTACATGGTATACAGCTCCAACACGCGCGGCGAGCTGTACATGTCGCGTACGAGTGATGACTCCAACTGGGTGAACACACAGCAGATTCCGAACCAAAACGCATCGTGCCCGCTTCTCGCCGCTTTCGGCGACTACTTGTATATGGTTTACACTTCCAATATAAAAAAAATCGTATGGCCCATGGATCGAATGCCCTTTGAATTTTCCCCTTGATTTTACTATTCAATTCCAGCGCCGAATCTCGAAATCACCACTTGACTCCTAGCCTACGAACTCACTCGCCATGCATGTGCACCATATCATCCGTTTGTTCAAACCGCTGTCCTTCGTTGCACTACTTGCCGCCTTCAGCGCGGGCTGCAGCAAAGGGGGAAAGCCACCTGATGCTGGCCCGCCACTGCCAGAGGTCAGCGTGGCGACGGTCGTGTCGAAACCGGTGTATCAATGGGATGAGTTCACTGGCCGTATTGCAGCAATCGATACGGTAGAGCTGCGTCCGCGCGTCTCGGGCTACATTGATCGTATCGCATTCAAGGAAGGCGACGAGGTCAAGGCCGGCGACCTCTTGTTCGTGATCGATCCGCGCCCATACCGCATCGCGCTCAAAAGCGCGCAGGCGCAACTCGAACGCGCACATTCCTCGGCCCAGTTCGCCCATTTGCAGGAAAGACGGGCACAACCGCTCATCGGGGAGCAGGCGATCTCGCGCGAGGAATACGATCAGCGCACAACCAATTTGACCCAGGGTAATGCCGACGTGCGCGCGGCTGAGGCCGCCGTTGCCAGCGCCCGCCTCAATCTCGATTTCACCCAGGTGCGCTCGCCGATCGCAGGACGCATCGGCCGCGCGCTGCTGACTGTCGGCAATCTGGCCCAGGCCGACGAGAGCGTGCTGACAACAGTGGTTTCGCAGGATCCAGTCTACGTCTATTTCCAGCCTGATGAGCAAACCTATCTGCGCTATGCGGAACTCGCGCGCAAGGGTGAACGTCCCGGCTCGGCGAATCCAGTGCGCGTCGGCCTCGCCAGCGATACGGGCTATCCTTACACCGGCACGGTGAACTTTGTCAGCAACCAGGTCGATCCAGCGACCGGCACGATCAGTGCGCGCGCAGTGGTGCCCAATCCCGACCGTTTGTTCACACCCGGTCTGTATGCGCGTGTGCAGCTTCAGGGCAGTGGCGAATTCCCCGCGATCCTTATCGACGACAAGGCGGTCATGACCGACCAGGATCGCAAGTACGTCTACGTGCTCGGCCTGGAGAACAAGGCGATGCGCAAGGACATCATGCTCGGTGGCGTAATCGATGGTCTGCGCATCGTAAAGTCCGGACTCGAGCCGAATGACAAAATCATCGTGGCCGGTTTGCAGAAAATCCTCTTTCCCGGCGCACCGGTGAAGCCGAATGAGGTGCCGATGGCTGCACCGCCTGCGGCCGCCAGGACGAGGTGAGAAGACGCAGCAATGGACTTCTCCAAATTCTTTATCGACCGGCCAATCTTCGCGGCCGTGCTGTCGATCATTATCTTCGTCGCTGGCCTGATCGCGATCCCGTTGCTGCCTATCAGCGAATACCCGAACGTGGTACCGCCGACCGTGATCGTGCGGGCGACCTACCCCGGCGCCAATCCCAAAGTGATCGCCGAAACCGTATCGACGCCGCTTGAAGAGCAGATCAATGGTGTCGAGAACATGATGTACATGAAATCCGTTGCCGGCACGGACGGGGTGCTGCAGATAACAATCACCTTCCGCCCGGGCGTCGATCCCGATGCCGCACAGGTGCAGGTGCAGAATCGTGTCAGCCAGGCTCTGTCGCGCCTGCCTGCCGACGTGGTCAGGCTTGGCGTGACGACCCAGAAGCAATCGCCGACCTTTCTGGTCCTGATCACCCTGATTTCGCCGGATAGAAAATATGATGCGCTTTACCTGCGCAACTACGCCAATATCAAGATTAAGGACCAACTCGCACGCCTGCCCGGCGTGGGCCAGATTCAACTGTTCGGCGGCGGCGACTACGCGATGCGCATCTGGCTCGATCCGAACAAGGTCGCCGCCCGCAGCCTGACCGCCGGCGATGTGATGCTCGCTGTGCAGGAGCAGAACATCCAGGTCTCGGCCGGTCAGCTTGGTGCCGAGCCGATGAAGGGTGGTAGCGATTTCCTGATCCCGATCAATGCGCAAGGCCGCCTGCGTACAGTCGAGGAATTTGGCAATATCGTGCTCAAGACAGGAGTGAACGGTGAAATCGTGCGTCTGGCCGATGTCGCGCGCATCGAACTTGGCGGAGCCGACTACAGCCTGCGCGGCGAACTCGATAACCAGGATGCCGGAGTCATTGGCGTATTCCAGGCGCCGGGTGCCAATTCCCTCATAGTGCGCGACGAGGTGATCGCGAAAATGGACGACCTCGCCAGACAGTTTCCGCCTGGCATGACCTGGCGATCGGACTACGACACCACAATCTTCGTGCGCGACTCGATCGACGGAGTAGTGCACACGCTGCTGGAAGCCGTGCTGCTGGTTGTCTTCGTCGTGATTCTGTTTCTGCAGACTTGGCGCGCCTCGATCATTCCATTGATCGCGGTGCCGGTCTCAGTGGTCGGCACATTCGCTGCGCTCTACGTGCTCGGCTTCTCGATCAATACACTGACCCTGTTCGGCCTCGTGCTCGCGATCGGAATCGTTGTCGATGACGCGATCGTCGTGGTCGAGAACGTCGAGCGCAATATCGAGGAGGGCCGCACGCCGCTCGAAGCCGCGCATCAGGCCATGAAGGAGGTTTCGGGCCCGATCGTCGCGATCGCACTCGTGCTTTGCGCGGTATTCGTGCCGATGGCGTTCCTAACCGGCGTGACCGGCCAGTTCTATAAGCAGTTCGCCGTGACGATCGCGATCTCGACAGTCATCTCGGCGGTCAACTCGCTGACCTTGTCTCCAGCGCTCGCAGCCAAACTGCTCCATTCGCACGGCGCGCCGAAGGATGCGCTCGCACGCGGCATCGACCGCACCTTCGGGTGGTTATTCGGTCCGTTCAATCGTTTCTTCAAGGCCAGCTCTGACAAGTATCACAGCTCGGTGGCGCGTATCCTGAAGCGTCGCGGCAGGGTGTTCGCGGTCTATGCGCTGTTGTTGTTCGGCACCGGCCTTATGTTCAATCTCGTGCCGCGTGGTTTCATCCCGACTCAGGACAAGCTCTATCTGATCGCCGGCGTGAAGCTGCCCGAGGGCGCCTCCCTCGAGCGTACCGACAAGGTCTTGAAAAAGGTGGTCGAAATCGCAAAGAACACAGAGGGCGTTGCCAATGTGCCGGGGATGATCGGCTTGAATCCAACGCAGTTCACCAACACGCCGAACTACGGTGTGGCCTTCCCCATCCTGAAACCTTTCAACGAGCGCCGCCGCAGCGCGAAGGAAATCGCCGACGAGATCCAGGAAAAGATTTCCCGCATCGAGGAAGGCATGGCCTTCATCCTGATGCCGCCGCCGATCGAAGGCATCGGCACGGGTGCCGGTTATTCGCTGTTTGTGGAGGATCGCACCGGTCTTGGCTACGGAGCGCTGCAGGGCGCAGTCGGCGCGCTGCAAGGTGCGGTGATGCAGGACCCAGCCATGGGTTTCCCTTTTTCGGGTTACCAGTCCAACGTGCCGCAACTCGATGTCGACGTCGATCGCATCAAAGCCAAGGCACAAGGCGTGGCTCTCACCGACGTGTTTGGCACATTGCAGGTCTATCTCGGCTCGGCCTACGTCAACGACTTCAACCTATTCGGCCGCACCTGGCGTGTTTATGCGCAGGGTGACGGGCACTTCCGCAGAACGGTCGAGGACATCATCAATCTGAAGACGCGCAACGCGCACGGCGAGATGGTGCCGATCGGTTCGGTGGTAAAGATCCATGAGAGCTTCGGTCCTGATCCGGTATTGCGCTACAACGGCTATCCGGCCGCCGACTTCATCGGCGAAGCTGATCCAAAGCTCTTATCCTCCGCGCAAGCGATGAGTAGGCTCGCGGAACTCGCTGGCTCCGTGCTCCCGAGCGGCATGAGCTTCGAGTGGACGGACTTGAGCTTCCAGCAAGCCACGCAGGGCAATGCGGCGCTGCTCGTGTTTCCAGTCGCAATCCTGCTGGCCTTTCTCGTGCTCGCCGCGCTGTACGAAAGCTGGGTGTTGCCGCTCGCGGTGATCTTGATTGTGCCGATGTGCATGCTCTCGGCGCTGGCGGGAGTAAAGCTCTTCGGCGGGGACAACAATACCTTTGTGCAGGTAGGCTTGGTGGTGCTGATGGGACTCGCATGCAAGAACGCAATTCTAATCGTCGAATTCGCGCGTGAATTGGAGTTTCAGGGCAAGGGTGTCGTCGAGGCCGCGCTTGAAGCCTGCCGCCTGCGCCTGCGGCCGATCGTGATGACCTCGGTTGCCTTCATCGCCGGCACCATCCCCCTTGTTCTCTCGCACGGTGCCGGTGCCGAAGTGCGCTCCGCTACTGGCATCACCGTCTTCGCTGGCATGATCGGCGTGACCCTGTTCGGCCTGTTCCTGACGCCCGTGTTCTACGTTGGCTTGCGCTTGCTGACAGGAGGCAAGCTCGCGCAACACGGCACAGCTCGTTGAAGGTACAGACGCCATCTGGCAGCACTATCCCCTCTCTTTACAAAAGCTATTAGTGCGGCTGTTGCCTCATAGGCCAGCAAGCCAGCAAGCCAGCAAGCCAGCAAGCCAGCAAATATAAAACGACTGAAAGAAAACAGCGGCTGCATCACTTATTTAACCGCAGGACACCCTGGTTATTTCCATCGGCTAGGGCTAAATGCGGCTATTGCCAATGTAGACCGATTGCTCGTAGCTCCATAAGAGCCGAACGCCGCGTTGGAAGGAAGGAAAAGGACGCGCTGAACATCAAAGGCGATTCACATATTCGACGCGCCCATGCCCTTTAACAGGGAGATACGGCGCTTGCGGATGACGATAAGGGAGTTTGTAAGGCCGGAGATTAACGGAGACCAGATATATACGCTGGAGATAGATGATGTGGAAACGCTAGTGCTAACTGGATAGCCGAGTAGTCCGGTTTCCCATGTACACGAACAGTCCACTCACTAGCGTAAGGCTAGGGTCGCGCAGATGGCCCAAATTGTCAACGGTGGAGTTAAGCCTGAGGATTCGGCACTTTTCCGAAACGGGATAGAACGGGAAAGTCAGACCTACAGCGGGGACCTAAAACAGAGATCCACCTTTGCCTTCCTTGACTTCTCCAATCCTTCATCTAGTTTTAGTGGATCTGGATCTGGATCTGGATCTGGATCTGGATCTGAATTGGATTGGCATAGGGTTATTGTTGGCGCGTCCCAAGCCCTGGTGAAAATCAAATAGGGGTTCATCATGAAAATCAGCCAAAGCTTTAAAGTCGACAACCTCGTTCTAACCGTTGCCCTGATTATCGAAGTGGCCATGTACTCGTGCCACCTCAGGCACCTCTAGCTTGCTGCTTCAAATATGGCCCAAAGCCTCCACAGTTCATCATCTTGTTTGCCCGAATACAACTCAGCTTTCACATTCATTATCCTAAAAAAGATGTTGTAGCTTCTTCAATATTTTTACAGTATCTCATGAGGAGAGCGGAATGATTTACGCGCGTCCAAATCAAGCAGGTGCAAAAGTTCAGTTCAAAGCAAAGTACGGTAACTTCATCAACGGCGAATGGCCTGAGCCAATGAAGAGGCAGTACTTCCAAAACATATCACCAGTCATAGGTCAACCGTTCTGTGACATCCCCCGCTCCACGGCTGAAGATATTGAAATGGCTCTAGATGCGGCTCATCATGCCAAAGATAAGTGGGGAAAGACGTCACCAGCAGAACGCGCCCTTCTCTTGAACAAAATCGCCGACGTGATGGAACAAAATCTCGAAATGCTCGCGGTGGCGGAAACGTGGGACAATGGAAAACCCATTCGTGAAACACTTGCAGCTGATATCCCGCTCGCAATCGATCATTTTCGATATTTCGCAGGCTGCATTCGTTCGCAGGAAGGAGGTATCAGTCAACTTGATGAGCATACGGTCGCATATCACTTCCACGAACCACTCGGAGTGGTGGGTCAGATCATTCCATGGAACTTTCCGATCCTTATGGCCGCATGGAAACTGGCACCTGCCTTAGCTGCGGGAAATTGCGTGGTTATCAAGCCCGCCGAGCAGACACCGTGGAGCATACTAGTCTTAACCGAACTCATTCAGAAGCTTTTGCCTCCCGGTATCGTTAATATCGTAAACGGATTTGGAGCAGAAGCAGGGAAACCATTGGCTTCGAATAAGAGAATCGCCAAGATAGCGTTTACAGGCGAAACCACTACAGGCCGGCTTATCATGCAGTACGCGTCGGAGAATTTAATTCCCGTAACACTCGAGTTAGGTGGAAAGTCACCTAATATCTTTTTTTCCGATGTGATGTCTCAGCATGACGGTTTCTTTGAGAAGGCGCTTGAGGGTTTTGGAATGTTCGCACTTAATCAGGGAGAAGTTTGCACGTGCCCGTCTCGTGCGTTGATTGAGGACGCTATCTACGATGACTTTTTGCATCAGGCTATTTCACGAGTGAGCCATAATAACCAGGGTGATCCGTTTGATACCGAAACCACAGTTGGTGCGCAGGCATCAAACGATCAGCTCGAGAAAATCCTGTCCTATATTGATATTGGCAAGAAAGAAGGAGCGAAGGTACTCGCGGGCGGGGAACGCAACTCATTACCGGGGGATCTTAAAGGCGGGTACTACATTAAACCGACGATTTTTGAGGGGCATAACAAGATGCGTATCTTCCAGGAAGAAATCTTTGGGCCTGTCGTGTCGGTGACGAGATTCAAGGATGAAGTAGAGGCGCTAACAATTGCAAACGATACGCTTTATGGGTTAGGAGCGGGAGTATGGACGCGTGATATGCATAAAGCATATAGGGTTGGCCGGGGCATCCAGGCAGGTCGAGTATGGACGAATTGTTTCCACTTGTATCCCGCACACGCCGCGTTTGGTGGCTATAAACAGTCAGGTTTCGGTCGCGAGAACCATCGCATGATGTTGGAACATTATCAGCAAACTAAAAACTTGCTGGTAAGTTACGATAAAAAGCCAATGGGGTTTTTTTGAGCATGAGCCATGTGAACTCAAATATTATCCGCCGTGTCGACGTAACACCTGAAGCGGCTAAATGGATTCACAAATTAGAAGCTACACATGGGGCACTTCTTTTCTTCCAATCGGGCGGCTGTTGTGATGGCAGCTCACCAATGTGTTACATGCGCAACGAGTTCAAGATTGGCGATTCTGACGTTTTTCTTGGCGCGATTGAGCGCCAGCCATTTTATATTAGTGGCCCACAGTTTGAGTATTGGCGTCATACTGGATTGCTGATTGATGTGGTGGAGGGAAGGGGAAGCGGCTTCTCGCTTGAAGCTCCCGAAGGAATTCGCTTTTTAACTCGCTCAGTAGTGTTTACGGACGAACAAATGAGAGAGCTAGAGGCACTAGGTGAGCCCAAGCGGGGGTTGCAGGATTCAATCTGATTTCCTTTTGGCCCTATTTTTTCTGGAGCTGGATTTCGACCTCACCTATTCATTGCGTTGCTCATAGGTTGGTTATTCTAGACGTCTCCCCACGATTAGGGAGTTGGTCAAGCACGTGTTATTTCAATTCCAACGATTCACTCGTGTCTTTCAGCAGCACGCCGCTAAGCTGCCTTCGGCGCGCTTCACCCAGCAACCATACAAGCTTTTTCGCGGCCGCATCATAATTAAGGCCTTCCGGTCTTATATTGGAAATACAGTTGCGCTCAGCATCTGTGCGCCCGATTTTCGGCGCGAAAGTGAGATAAATGCCCAGACTATCGGGGGAGCTTAGTCCCGGTCTCTCCCCGATGAGCATGACTACGGTCTTTGCACCAAGCAGTTCCCCGATCTCATCTCCCAAGGCGACTCTGCTCTGCTCCGCAATTACCAGAGGTGCAACCGACCAGTCAGCCGGCAACCGTGGTTCTAATGACTGCAGAAGGGGCAACGCGTGGCGTTGCACTGCGACAGGAGAAAGACCATCGGCCACGGTGAAGAGAATATCGAAGCCCCTGCTCGGCTGCTCAGCCAGCCGGGTTGCGCTAGCATCATCCAAGCGCCGACCCAGATCCGGGCGCAACAGGTATATGGCCCTATCAGGAGCGCGGCTGTGGACTCCCAAAGTGCGATAAGGCGTAGCTTGCAAATCTCTCTCCAACGCCGCCACGTCTAGAGGTAGATGTACTGCGTCGCGCGCCTCCGCATGCGCCAGGCCCAAGCGCAATAGTTCGGCCGTTGGCAAACTGCTGCCGGCACGTCCGAGAGCAATCCGGGCCGACGTGAAGCGGCGAAACCTCTGCCAGGGATCAATCCGAATGATTTCGCTCATCCTGCGCTCCCGTCGCCTCGGGGAGGACAGAAAGTAATGGATGATCAGATGCTGCGGTGAGTAGTTGGCCTTCCGCGCCCGTAATCTTCATTTTTTTCAGCCATGCCTCGAATTCCGGTGCCCTTTTCAAACCCAGTAGGGCACGCAGATAAAGCGCGTCATGAAACGATGTGCTTTGGTAATTTAGCATTACGTCATCGGCCCCTGGTACACCCATTATGAACGTTACGCCTGCCGCTCCAAGCAGAGTGAGCAGCGTATCCATATCATCCTGGTCCGCCTCTGCGTGGTTGGTGTAGCAAATATCGCACCCCAAAGGAACCCCTAAGAGCTTGCCGCAGAAATGGTCTTCCAAACCCGCGCGAATGATCTGCTTGCCGTCGTATAAATACTCGGGACCGATGAATCCGACAACAGTGTTCGTCAGAAGCGGTCTAAACTCCCGCGCTACCGCATAGGCGCGGGCTTCGCACGTCTGCTGATCCACGCCGAAATTTCCGTCCGCAGAAAGCGCGCTGCCCTGTCCTGTCTCGAAATACATCACGTTGTCCCCGACGGAGCCACGGCGAAGCGACTGGGCCGCCTCATGGGCCTCATGCAACAGATCCAGATTTATGCCAAAGCTCGCATTGGTCTTCTCGGTCCCTCCTATGGACTGAAACACCAGGTCTACGGGCGCTCCGTGCTCGATAGCGCGAATAGTATTGGTAACGTGCGTAAGCACGCAGGACTGGCTTGGAATATCGAAACGTCTTCTCACCTCATCCAGCATATTCAGAAGGCCGATAAGTCCGGAAAGATTATCCGATACTGGATTGACCCCGACCACCGCGTCGCCACAACCATAAAGCAATCCATCGAGCATGGAAGCAGCAATACCTCTTAAGTCATCGGTAGGGTGGTTGGGTTGCAAACGGACCGACAGCCTTCCGGGCAACCCGATCGTATTGCGAAACCGGGTAATAACGCGGCATTTTTTGGCTGAAAGAACCAGATCCTGATTGCGCATGAGCTTACTAACGGCGGCCGCCATCTCGGACGTAATGCCGGGAGCAACGCGGGAAAGCGTTGCTTCATCCGTGCTGTCGGCAAGAAGCCAGTCGCGGAAATCACCGACGGTGAGATGGCTGATCTCGGAGAATGCCACCCCGTCGTGCCGGTCGATGATGAGGCGAGTCACCTCGTCGGCTTCATAAGGTATCACTGCCTCGGAGAGAAAAATGGAGAGCGGGAGGTCGGCCAGACACATCCTTGCAGCCATGCGTTCAACGGCGGTGGTTGCGGCAATACCAGCTAAATAGTCGCCCGAGCGCGGTGGGGAAGCTTTGGCAAGCAAGTCCTTGAGATCGTCGAAGCGATAGTTGATGTCTCGAATGGAATAGGAGTAGGCCATATAGATGCGGTGCACACAAGGGCTTCAAGCCGTAGGAGCTAATCCCCAAAAGCTGCCGAAATTATCCTATTTATAGCCCGTTCTAGTTTCTTATGTACTGATAAAGAGTCTCCCTGCTAATTCCAAGCTCTTTCGCCAGCTTTGTCCGGTTTGCTCCTGCCGTCTGTTCCCGCAGCTTAGCAATCCTCGCCGCATTTAAGGCTAGCTTCCTGCCCTTGTAAATCGTTCCCTTTGCCTTTGCCAGAGCTATCCCTTCTCGCTGCCTTTCCCTTATAAGAGCCCGCTCAAACTGCGCGAAGGCGCTGAGCGTCGTGCACATCAGTGTGGAACGTGGATCCTCGCCACCAGCGGTAAAGCTCATATTCTCTTTGATGAACTGAACTGATATCCCTCGAACTTTTAGCCGGTCGAGATCCAGTTCACCCTGTCTTGACAATGCAAATCCATCATCTATCCCAGAGCGAGGTGGTCGCTTTGGCAGCCTTATCCCCGCCGCGTCAGAACTGACTGAGGGTTCGTCATAATGACCTGCTCTTCACTAAACCGCTTCTTCATTTTCGCCTCTCCATGTAAAAACTTAACATGAAGACTCGCTCAGCGGGTCGCTACAAAATTCTTAGCAGGTCAGCCCCGTTAATTCCGCCATACGATTGAACACGTGTCAGATCCGCACTTCGTTACCTTGACCCTATTACTACTGACGATCACCCTGCCGAGGGCTAGTCCTGCTGCACTTGCGGCCATTCCTGATTATCGGCCGAACGTGATTTTGATGGATATCGGCATGCCGGGCATGGACGGCAACGAGGTAGCGCGGCGGATTCGGCAGCAACCGGAGTTCAACGATACCAAGCTCATTGCACTCACTGGCTGGAGTCAGGAAAAGGATCGCCAGAGGTCGAAAGAGAGCGGCTTCGATCACCACCTTACCAAACCCGTGAATTTCCAAACCCTGTCAGCCCTGATTTCCTCGATTCAAGCCCGCTGATTACCGATCCGGCTTGACCCAACTATTTGGGCCGTCTAAATTTCCCGGGACCTCACACGCTGCGTCCCATTCTATTATCACCGCCCAGTAGTTTTATTTTCCGATCGCTTCACGCGCACCATGGTGCGCTTGCTGCGTGAGTTTGTAGGCGACGTAATACTTATAGACGTTGCGCACATAGGTGGTGGTTTCAGTACCGATCCGTTCGGAGGCTACGATTTCCACGTTGTTGAACCATTTGTCGGGGTCGAGCCCCCGCTTTCCCGCAAGTTTCCGCATGCGCGCGATATTGGCGGGGCCAGCGTTGTAGGCGGCAAATGCGAAAAGCGAACGCTCCGCCTCACTAAACTTTGCATCCGGAAAGTAGCGGGTCACGATCTGATCCATATACTTGGCGCCACCGTGAATATTAGGCTCGATCTCGCGGATATTGCCTACCTGCAGTGCTTTGCCCGTGGCGGGCATAAGTTGCATGACGCCTATTGCGCCAGCGGGGCTACGTGCCTGCTGATTGAGCCGGGACTCTTGATATCCTTGCGCTGCGAGCATCAATGGATCGAAATTATACTTCCCGCCATACTTTTCAAATAGTTTGAGCGTTGCCTCAAAGCGTTTTTGCTCCTCCCCCGAGGTATTGTTCCCGATCTTCTTGATGCGCTTATGATACTGTACCTGTAGCCACACGCTTTGCTTCTGCGCGGAATTCCGGTAGAAATCCATCAACACTTCCCTAAGCTTCGGACTCTCCTTGCGTATTGCCCAACCTGTATAGCCCTCTGCCCTTATCACCAGATCCTCTCGCACTTTGACTTTGGGTAGGATCTGCGCCCACATGCGAGCCTTCCAATCATCGACCACCATGAACTTAAACAAACCCGCATTGAGCATTTCAAGCGCGTCCTCGTCTTCCAGCTCATCGGGTAATTCGGTAATCTTGACCGGCACCCTACCTTCTTTCTGTAGGCGCTTATTCAGCGCCAGCACACTCTCGTAATAGCTTGACGCCTTGCGCACGTGTACGGTCTTGCCTGCAAGATCGTCTAGCGTCCCAATCTGCTGGGATGCTGGGCCTGTCACGATCAACTCCTGCACATGCTTGCGGTCGCTCGGCGCAACCATGTCGACGATCTTGCGCCGTTCTTCGGTAGCCGTAAAATTGCCAGCGGCGATGTCTCCCAAACCCTGGGCGACACCCGATAGAGCCTTGTCACGTGTGGTGACGATCAGGAATACCGTAAGAGGACGTTTACCGAGTTGTTTGGCGTATTTCTTGTTGATGTAACGCTCGAAGTCGCGCACAAGGTCGGCCGTGATGCCCCGCTCGCGGCCTTTGTCTACGAAGTAGAGAGTTCGGCTGTACGGCACTAGCACACGTATCACGCGCCGCTCGAGCATTTGATCGAAGTCGCCTTTCCACGGCTTGTTTTCCAGACTCAGTTGACGGAGCTTGGTCGCTCCCTGCTGCGCGAATACTGGCATTCCGTACATCCAACCCACCAGAACAACAGCAAATGCAAACAACACATGCCTATGATTCATGAAACGGCCCCTTTGTGTTCCCGCCATAACCGGGTTACTCCGCTACAGAATCCTATCGCATTCCGGAATCGGAAAAACAGGAAGATGCCGAAATGTTGCATCTAAATACTGAAATCGATGAGTCTCTGACTGGGCCGTTCGAAACCATTACCTGCGCCGAATAGGTGATCCGCTGCACCGGCAATTGCAAATAACAAGATCCGCTTTGTCAGGCGGATGTAGCGGATTTTGCGCTCTGATCCAGGCTCGGGTTCTGTCTAGATTAACCGCCGCAGGTTTAAAACAAATACGAAAACGGGTACCGAAAGTTCTATCATATCGCGGAAAAAGAAGATCAATCCCCATGTTTCACCATCTACATCCACCCCCAGAGTTCCTTGGCCAATTCCAGGCTAATAATGGATTCACAGAGTACGCCTACCCTGTTAACGTGGGCACCTTGTCTAAATAGGAATAGGCATTGACGCGGAAACATCTTGAGCATCTGGCTGAACCTCTCAAGCTTGGCCCCCCAAATAAATACGGTCCCGTTCTCGCAAACCAACTCAAATGTTTGTCGAACCTCTTGACGTCATCCCCAAAAACTAGGGCAGTTCTAAATTAGAGTAAAGTCGCATCTGGCTCCCTTATTGAAGGAGTTTGAAGCGATGAAGAGATCCC
>NZ_FOPV01000024.1 GCF_900113575.1 Nitrosospira sp. Nsp14 | reverse complement strand
CGGGATCTCTTCATCGCTTCAAACTCCTTCAATAAGGGAGCCAGATGCGACTTTACTCTAATTTAGAACTGCCCTAGTTTTTGGGGATGACGTCACTTAACATAGGCATTCACAAGGCAATCCCGGGGACTTCTGCCACTTGCTATCATACCCCCCTAGATAAATATGAAATACATTGCAAATTGCAATTTGCCCGTTATGAGTACCACCGATAGAGATAGAGCAGAAGCAGCCCACAATCAGGCCATAGGGCATTTGCGAGCCGTGGCGGATATATACGTTGTCACGTTTGGCGACAGCAAAGATACGTTGTCACGTTTGGCGACAGCAAAGAGGGCATGGAGCGTATGGCCCAAGACCTTTGCCGCATCGTGGCGCCGGAGAAATATTCTGGTGGATGGGCTGGGTTGGTGAAGTCCATCATGAAGGCCAGCTGTTAACAAGCAATGCATCCAGTAATCGCAAAAACATTCGGCGGCCTGTCGAAGCCCTATTACTTCCGTCAGTTCTTTTTCGGCCTGCTGCTATTTTTAGCTTTCACCATTTTTCCTAATCCAACATACTATCCGAATAAGCCGATAGATCCGAGGCCAGTCGATCCAGGCCCGTCTCCGGGAGATCCAGTTGTGGACAACCCGGACTCGTCCAGCTAGTTAGAAAATACTTCTCGTGGCATTGCCCTCGCCGCCTTGTCCAGTTCCGCAGCGCGCTTGAGGGCGGCAGGTTGCCATTGACGCTCATGCCCTCTCCCGTCCAAATCACCACATCTTCTCCCACCATAAGTAATTCCTAATAGCCAATAGAAAATAAGTATTGGTAAAAAACATCTGTCCACAAATATGATGCTTACGTGTTCTTGTATTTCCGAAGAGCGCCTATGGGGTTAGCGATGCAGATTGCTTCATGAAGAGCCGTCGAAGAAAGCTGCAAAGACGCGAGCACTTTGTAATCTGAAAACAGATAGGAGGAGTGGTATGAGAACTAACAAATATTTAATCGGTTTATTGATCCTGGTTGCGTTGGGACCTTTTTCAATACCTAAGAGCGTTTCTGCTAAAGAGTACTTCACTATTAAAAATAGCGTGCTGGAACGTCCGACAGGATTTCGCGGTGGATTTACGTGGGCACACCTCTCACACCGAATGACATGAATAACGGAAAGGCCAGCTTCCCGGAATTCCATAGCGTTTACATTGACCCGGAGAGTTGGCAACACTGGAAAAAAACAGGTAAATTTCGGGACGGTACTATTCTTATCAAGGAGATGGCCAGTGTCGGCAGCAAGACCGCAGTAAGCGGAAAGGGCTATTTCATGGGGACTTCATAGGTTTGGAAGCGACAAGAAAAAGCAAGCGCGAATTTCCCAATGAGCCCGGCAACTGGGCTTACTTCAGTTTCAGTACCGAGGACCACAAATCAGTAAAAAAGACCGCCGATGCGCAGCCATCGGCGAACTGCAATAGTTGCCACGAGGCATCCGCCCAGGATGACTTTGTATTCACTCAATATTATTCTGTTCTTCGTGCCGGAAAGGGGAACCCGGAGAATGCCGTCGGAGGCAAATAAAATGAAACGCTTGATAGGGAATGCAAACGGGACGTATTTGTATCGGAATGAACCCGTCACTGTTCTGTTGTCGGCAGTTTTTTTTACGATGGCGTTGCTGGTACATGCTGGAACAGCGGTGGCCGACAAAGGGAATTTTTCCTTATATGTCGACAAGTCAGGCAACATCCGGCTGCCCGATGATTTTCGGCTGTCCATGACCCATTTGGGTTCCTTGTTTGTACCGGAAGGCGAGGCCAGCGGTTTTCACGATGTCTACACGGAACCGGAAACGGCGAAGGCCTATCGTAAAACCGGGAAATTTCCGGACGGCGCCACCTTGGTCAAGGAATTGCGTTCGTCGACCGCAGGCGCATACACTACGGGCAAAAATGTCAGCCATGCGACAGGGGACGTCAAGCAATGGTTTGTAATGATCAAGGATACCAAAGCCCGCTTTGCCAACAATCCTGTCTGGGGCGATGGATGGGGTTGGGCACTCATAAAAACTGACAGCTCAAACCGAAGCGTAACCACTAACTACCGTACTGAATGTCTCCCCTGTCACATGCCAGCAAAAAACACCGACTGGATTTACGTTGAAGGCTACCCTACGCTAAGCAAACCTGATCGGTAATATTCCTCTGCTTATGGAAAATGCGGCCAGTATTGTCCGATCCTGGAGTTTTCCAAGTTACGGATGAAAAAATAAGAAACCAGGAATAGACCTTCAGCCAAATCCACAAACTAAAGCAGCGCGCTCATGCAACTCCATCAACTCAAGTATTTCGTCGCCGTGGTGAAAACCTGCAGCATAACCAAAGCCGCGGAGCAATGCTTTATTTCACAACCTTCAATCAGCCAGCAGTTAGCAAAACTGGAAGAGAGCATTGGAAGGAAATTGTTCAGCCGAGTGAAAGGCAAACTGATTCTTACCGATCCCGGCCATATATTTTACGAGTAGGCATGCAACATTTTAAAGAACGTCGAGGATGCAAAACGCCGGGTCAGCGATTTCGACAGCAGTAGCGGCGGTTCCGTCAATATAGGCATTTTGCCAACCCTCGCGCCTTTCATATTGCCAAGGACATTAATGGCGCTATCAAAAAACTTCCCTGAAGCCATGGTCACGGTACGCGAAGAAATCCCTAACTTGATTTGCATCCAGACCGCCGTATTGCTGTCGCTGGAGGCAGAGTAACTGCGCGGTTACATCGCAACTGAAGGAGGTATTGTTTAAATCAAATAGGGGTTGTGAGTTTTATCACAGACTCTTGCTTCAGGCGCTGTCATTCTGTACTGAAAGCGAGTGGGACTCATGCTTTGAAAGTGGCATAGAACTCCGAAAACCCATTTTATGGTCAGCCTAACGGGTCCGTTCCTATTTGCCGATCATGCAGCATCTTTTTGCAACAAAACCTCTGGGTATAGCCGACGGTACGCTGATAATTGCTGTAGGTATTATCGCGATGGTGATACTCGAATGTGAGAAATACCTTATGCGTAAGTTTGGGCTACTGGACTAGAGACACCTATCATCAGCGCATCCAATCCACCTTCACCTCGCAGCTTTGACCTGCCTTAAAGGCTGAGGGCTTTCCCCCAGCACTCATGATGCCCCATTTTCACGTCCTATCCACCGGTGCGTCCATCATTGGCAGGATAGTTCTTGGGCTCAAGGTGCGTTATGACATGTAAGTGAGGCACTGCCGCTTTCAAGTCAGCCTCGATACGCTCCGCGTAGTCATGCCCCTTCTGTACCGTCCAGTCGCCTGGCACCAGCACATGAAGACTCGCAAAGGCATACGCCCCGGCTTGACGTGTACGAAGTGCCTCAAAATCTATACCCTCTTGACGATAAGAGTTCATCAGTTCTTCGATAACGTTTAAGCTTTCCGTGGGCAGAGAGACATCCATCAGACCGTCTGCGGAGCGACGCAACAATTGCCAGCCTGTGTGCAAAATTTTCGCAGCAACCAATATCGCAATAACGGGATCGAGCCATAACCACCCCGTCACCCAGACCAATCCAACCCCGAGAATGACGCCCGCCGATGTCCACACATCCGTGAATAAGTGTTGGGCGTCCGCCTCAAGACTAATCGAATGATGGAGACGTCCCACGCTCGACAGTGTCCGGGCTGTTGCCAGGTTGAGGGCAGAGGCGGCTACTGACACGAGCAGGCCAATTCCGACATCTTCCAGTGCTTGCGGATTCAGCAGACGAACGACGGCCGCGTAACTGATGCTGATCGCGGCCAATACAATCAGCAAGCCTTCAAAGGCGCTGGAAAAATACTCAGCCTTGCCATGGCCATAGGGATGATTGTCGTCTGCGGGCATTGCCGCGAGCGTGAGCATGGCCAGCGCCATCAAGGCGCCGGCAAGATTGACACCAGACTCGAGGGCATCGGAAAGAAGGCCGACCGAGCCGGTCAGCCACCAAGCCAGGCTCTTTAGAAGAATCGTGGCCAGCGCGGTGAAGATAGATAACCACGCAAAACGTTGAAGGGAGTTAGGCAACATAGGGTGCTAAGCGAACTCTATTGCGTCTATGATCACCAAAGTCTTTTGATACCACAAGGCGAGCTCACTGGGCTTCAATAGAATGCAGTTTCTTACGCTTATCCCGAGATTGCTGGCATTAACAGTGCCGTTGCTGTTGTTGACCCCCCTGACGACTGCTGCAACCGATGAGGCCCAGTCCAGCGCTCAACAGAGTACTCTCGAGGTCTTCGTTAGAGATGGGTGTCCCCATTGTGCCGAGGCCAAGGAGTTTCTCTCTGATTTTCGCAGGAATCGACCATGGCTGCGAATTATCTATCGTTCAGTAGATCATGATCCAATGGCCCGCGACGATCTGATCCGGAATTTTCAAAATGCACAGATATGGCCACCGGGCGTACCGACCTTCGTCTTTAACGGCAAAGTGCTTGTGGGCTTCGACGACGCACGGCATACAGGACCGTTGCTTGAAGCCTTGGTCGAGCAAACTTCGTCTAGTCCGGGCAAGGTCAAGACTGAACTGTTTGGTACGCTTAGCGCATCTCAACTAGGCCTTCCGCTGTTCACGCTGGTAATAGGTCTACTGGACGGCTTCAATCCCTGCGCAATGTGGGTGTTGCTGTTTCTCCTTTCGCTGCTTGTTCATCTTCATGACCGCAAACGGATGGCTTTAATCGCAGGGACCTTCGTCCTGGTCAGCGGAGCGGTTTATTATGCCTTCATGGCCGCCTGGCTCAATGTCTTTCTGGCAATTGGCATTTCGACCACTTTGCGCTGGGTGCTGGGGGGTATGGCGCTGGCCATCGGAGGGGTTAATATCAAGGATTTTTTCACATGGGAGCATGGGTTCTCGTTTTCCATTCCCGCTTCTGCCAAACCGGGTTTATATGTGCGAATGCGAGCAGTGCTCGCCGCCGATAGGCTAATGCCATCGCTTACAGCAGTCGCCATCCTCGCTGTCATGGTGAATTTCATTGAACTATTATGCACTGTGGGGTTCCCGGCGATGTACACCGCCGTGCTTACGCAGCAAGACCTGAGCCCATCAGCGCATTATGCTTACCTGGGTCTTTACATCCTGGGCTACGTAGCCGATGACAGCCTGATGGTTGCAGCCGCGGTAATCGCATTGAGCAGCCGCAAGCTTACGGAGCGCGCAGGTCGCTGGCTAAAACTTCTAAGTGGCACCGTAATGCTGATACTTGGCATGGTTCTCATCTTGCGTCCGGAGTGGCTTGTGTAGGTGGATGCGCTTCCCAGATCATACGTTGGGGCGAGGGCAGGCGCCACGGCGACGGCCAGCATTAAAAACCAAAGGCTTTCAGGGCTTAGTCGCTCTGAATGCAAAGCGGCTAACTTTCAGGTTGACCACTTGTATTTCCACCACAATTTCAGCGCAGAGCCTCAAATCGCGAGAGCAGGTGTTCAGGGAGGAGAGGTCTGTTTCGCGTGCTATGCCACCGGCGTGCAAAATGGCCCCAAGTTCGGGGACAAGGCAGCTGGGGCCTCTTACCCCCTTACTTGAAGAGGGGCAGCAGCCCGTTGTTACCGCTCACGGACGGGTATGCCGCCGCCAGGGCGGCATACCCCTGCGAGACAGAGCGGAGGTCCGGCTTCACATAACAGCGGGCCCCCAAATGTGCCGGGGCTTCTGACTTAAAAGAAGTATGGAAAATGCAATAAGGTGATATCTGGCCTATATTATAAGTGTGCCTCCGCTTGCCTTACTCAACATGTTCAACCGCTTGGTCGTATTCTTCTTTGCCATTCTAATGATTGGACTTCCCGGTTGCTCAACGATAGCTGGGCAGGAAATAGGTACGGGCGAACCCATCGGGGAAACGAACGCGGCCAATACGGACGAAAACGTTGATAGCGCGATCACAGCAAGGGTGAAAGTGGCCATTTACAAAGAACCGTCGCTGAAGAACGAAGGGATTGGCGTCGAAACGCACCAAGGCACGGTCAGATTGACGGGCGCAGTAAGTTCTATACTCGTCATGGAAAAAGCCGTCGAAGTCGCGCGCGGGGTGGAGGGGGTAAAAGACGTGAAAGACGAGATGCAGTTCAGATGGCAGTACTAGTGCCATTCCGAGGAAATTATGGCATTAGAGGCAAACCCAACCTCCACCCGGTCACGAGGGGGAATAATCGTAGGCCCTGAGCTTCATAGTGTCTGATACAAGAATGATGACAAGAGGAAAACGATGACCGACCTTGATTACCGGCGACGTCAATTCCTGCAATATGCATTAGCCGGAACAGTTGCCGCAGCGGCCGCAGCATTACCGTCTTTCGCGCGCTCTGAAGACAGATACATTCTAAATACCGAGCCCGATCCCGCATTCAAACCGGACGTGGAAATAGAATTTGTTGCGCGAGTAGCCGAAGTGCCAATTTTGCGCGGCGCCCATACCAGCGTTTTCAAATACGACGGCAAGGTGCTACGGGGTCCTCATTCTGCATTAAAAACGATGCCAGGCTATCTTGGACCTATTATGCGTCTTGCGCACGGCCAGAAAGTCCGGATTTTTTATTACAACAAGCTCCCCGAACCATCGATTATGCACTGGCACGGCATGCACGTGCCCCAGAAAATGGACGGACATCCAATGTCCGTGATAGACCCAGGCGAAAGATATGTATACGAATTTGAGGTGAAGAATCCTGCGGGGACAAATTGGTATCATGCCCATCCCCACGATATGACAGGCCCGCAGGTCTATCGAGGTCAAGCCGGATTAATTACGGTAACGGACGAAGCGGAACAGAAGCTGGGCTTGCCCGACGGCGAATACGATATACCGCTCATCATTCAGGATCGCCGCTTCACTGCCGGCAATCAACTGCAATATATATTTGGCATGCATGAAAGGATGACGGGTTTCCTCGGGGATACGATTCTGGTCAACGGCCAGGCTGACCACGTCATTCCCGTGAAAACCAGAGCGTATCGCGTGCGCGTATTCAATGGATCAAATTCGAGGATTTATAAACTCGGCTGGGAAGACGGCACGCCATTAACCGCTATCGGCACTGATGGAGGGTTGCTCGAGGCACCCGAGACCCGCCCTTACATCATGCTTGCGCCCGCGGAGCGCGTGGAATTATGGGTCGATTTCAGTGGCCGGAAGCCAGGAACCGATCTGATGCTACGCAGCCTCGAGTATGAGCTGCCACAAATGGGCGGAATGGGGATGGGAGGCAGGATGGGCATGGGAGGTATGGGAGGCGGGATGGGTAGGGGCATGAGGATGAGGGGACCGGCCCTCGGTGAATCGATTTCGGTAGCGAAGTTCCATATCAGCAAGAAGGTCAGCGAATCGCCCAAGCTCCCGAAGAGTCTTGTCAAAATGCGCAAGTTGACTGACCGTGATGTATCGAATCCGGATCGCCCCGTTCCGATTGCTGCCACCATGGGGCATATGTCGGCCCAATTAAATGATAGATCTTTTGAAATGTTTGAAACAATGGATATCGAAAGGATTCCAGTCAACACTATCCAGAAAATCCGCATAACCAACGAACCTGGCGGAATGGGGGGAGGCATGGGTGGAATGGGGGGAATGAAAGGAAGCGGGATGGGTGGAGGCATGGGTGGAATGAGGGGAGGCAGGATGGGCGGCATGGGAATGATGGCCATGCCACATCCTATCCATCTACATGGTCAGCAGTTTCGCGTCGTGTCTCGAACCATGACCGATGGGGACACCGGCAGCTATGCGACAGTTCGGGAGGGGTTCATTAACAGCGGATGGAAAGATACGGTGTTAGTTATGCCCGGCGAGGAGATCGATATCATCAAACCATTTGAAGATTACACCGGACTGTTCCTCTACCATTGTCACAATCTCGAGCATGAAGACCTGGGTATGATGCGAAATTTCCACGTGAGTTGAGTATGCGAGCTTTCTCTTGATTGTTAGTTGTTCCTTCTTTCCGTAGAGAAGCACGCAAGATCGATTAGCAGAAAGGCGGACAGAAATTTAGCTAGGCATGAGGAAAGCATCTCGTGCTCCTCACATGAATTTTTTGTAACCTTGTAGGAGAGGTTGAATTTAAAGTTGGCCTTATAAGGATGTAGCGCACTAGCGCAGAAGTGGATAAACCGATCAAGCCGATCAGTCTTTTCAGCTTGCCAGAGCCAGGATTCCCTTGGCAACCATACTCGCTGCCACAATCGCCGCCAAAACGGCAAAAGCCTGCTGCAGTCTCGGCCCCGAAAAACGTTGCGCGAATGCCCCCGTGAGCAGCATGCCGGCGACCGCCCCGATCACAAACGGCACAGCGATTGGCCAGTTGAGTCCGCCGACTGCGGCGCTGGATGCGACGCCCGCGACCGAAACGAGCGCGATCACGGCAAGCGAAGTAGGAACAATATGCTGCATAGAAAGATTGCTCGCTTTTCGGAGTGCGGGAACAATAACAAATCCACCCCCCACCCCCAGCAATCCAGATAAAAAGCCAGTAACGACGCCAGACAGCGCCAGAGCCCTTGCGCAAGGGTTGGTCCAGATCAGCCGACCACCAAGCTCATCAAGCTGGCAGGGGGCCGAGGCATGCTCTTCCATCGTCTCCGCCGAACTTCTCATACTCTCTCGAAACATTTGAAACGCGACATAAAACAGCACTACGGCGAACAGCAGAAGCAAGGGAGCATCCGGTATTTTCCGCGCAATAAATATTCCTATTGGCGATGCTAACGCGCCTGCCAACGCAATAAGAACCGCAGCGCGATATCTCAGTTTACGTTTTTTCCAGGCAATCATTGCCCCAATAGCGGCTGAAGCGCCTACTGCAAACAGGGCGATCGGAGCGGCTTCGACCACGGTGAGATGCAAACCAAAAATGAGCAGAGGCACCGCGATGATGGCTCCGCCTGCTCCGGTGAGCCCAAGTATCAGGCCCGCCAGCGCACCCAGGAGCGCGCTGGCTATCTCGATCGTTAGCATAATCCTGTCATGCTGATGCGCTCGGCCTTGCAAACCACTCGCGGCCTTTCAAGAAGCCATGCCAGTAAAACCAGGGCAGGAATCTGGCCTTTAAAAGCCACGCGAGAAAGCGCGGAACGGTAGGGTCGAGGTGGAAGGTCGGAAGCAACTTACCGCCGAACCCGAACTCGGCAAGAATGACCTTGCCTTTTTCCACTGTCAATGGGCAGGAGCCATAGCCATCGTAACAGAGGGCAAGTCCCCTTCCCTCTTTTGCGGCTAGCAGATTTTCGGCAACCACAACTATCTGCTTTCGCACAGCGGCGGCTGTTTTGGCATTGGGGGAGGAACACACATCCCCCAGAGAAAAGACGTTGGGATAGCGCGGATGTTGAAGTGTTTTCTGGTTGACTTCGCACCATCCTGCGGAATCCGCCAGTAGGCTGTGTCGCAGGAAGTCTGGTGCGACTTGCGGTGGAGCGACATGGAGCATGTCAAATGGCTTTTCTACGCGTTCTACTTTTCCCTCGCCGTTCTTAATATCGAAATAAGCAATCTTGTGCTCGCCGTCCACCTTTACGAGGGTGGAGTTGAGTACAAGATCGGCTTTATAGCGCTTCACATACTCCATCAGTGGTGGCACGAATGCAGCAACGCCGAACAGCACTGCCGCAGCGCTGTTGAATTCGACATCAATGTTAGCCAGGCTCTTGTGGCGTAGCCAATGATCACAGGAGAGATACATTGCTTTCTGTGGGGCTCCGGCACATTTGATCGGCATCGGCGGCTGCGTGAAAAGAGCGGTTCCGCTTTTAAGGCTGCGCACCAGAGACCACGTATAGGGAGCTAAATCATAGCGGTAATTGGATGTCACGCCGTTTTTTCCAAGGGTCTCTTCGAGGCCCTCGATCTTCTCCCACGCCAACCGAAGCCCAGGACACACGATCAGCTGCGTATAGCTGATAGACCTGCCATCGGCCAAGCGGACAATATTTGATTCCGGGTCAAGTTCAGCAGCTGCGCCCTGGATCCACTGTGCACCCCTCGGCATGACTCGGGACATTGGTTGAACAGTTTTGGTAACGTCAAACGCGCCTCCGCCCACCAGGGTCCATGCCGCCTGATAGTAATGCTTGTCATTCGGCTCCACAACGGCAATTCTTAGTGACGGTCGTCTGCGAAGAAGGCTTGCAGTGACGCCAATACCTGCGGCGCCACCGCCAATCACGACCACATCAAAAATACCGTTCCAGTCGCAGGCCGAGGTGATCGGTTCCCTTATTGCTTGCTGTAATCCTTTGCTCATCGTTTCTCCTCCTAGGGTTATTTCTACCGAATTCCCCTAGCATCAACGGTCGGGGCCACAGTAGATGCTGTATAAGGTCTGCATGATCTGAACCACTTCGTGGCTGGCGAGACTGTAGAAAATGTACTTGCCTTTCCGCTCGGTCCTTACCAGGCCTTCCTCGCGGAGCACCGTTAATTGCTGCGAGAGCGTTGGTTGCCGGATGCCCAGCAGCGCCTCCAGTTCGCCGACATTTTTTTCGCCTTGGATCAGCTGGCAGAGAATGATCAGTCTGTCCTCGTTTGCCAATACTTTCAGCATTTGGCAAGCTTCTGAGGCTGATGCCCGTATCGCCTCAATGTCAGGAAAATCTGATTCCAGTTTCAATGTTGACCTCTCATATTTGGCTTGTGATGCACACCCAAACTCGCAATTCGTGCGGGGAGCTGTTCTTCCACATAAGGAGTCGGAACCTCAAGGCTCTTTCTAACTTTCTTTACGGGAATCCTGCTGCGTGGAAGCTCCACCGGAATTCCCGGTCTTGCCGGTTCGATGGAAATCGCCTAAACGATTTTTCTGCAGCACTTCAAAAATCCCCATTCCCAACAGCATCGATCCTACAAAGACAACTGCTTTTGCATGGCTGATCCCTAATAACACCAAGGCTGGTCCCGGACATATTCCCGCCATGCCCCAGCCGATACCGAACGCAAGGCTACCCAGAAGAAGGCGCTTATCAATAACTTGTGAAGTGGGCAGGTTAATCGTAAGCCCCAGATAGCTACGGTTGCGCCTGCGAGCCAGAGCAAAGGCCAGGGAAGCGATCGCTACTGCTCCGCCCATCACGAGCGAGAGAGAGGGGTCCCATGGTCCCGCGATATCGAGAAAGGCCAGCACCTTGGCGGGATTTGCCATTCCCGCCAAAATCAGTCCCAAGCCGAAAATCAGACCTGATAGCAATGCCGTAATAATGGTGATTTTTGCCCCCCACCTGCTCTATGTTTAAAAAACGTGCCGAAGAAGATAAACAACAGTAAAGCCTGTTCCCATAAAAACCAGCGTAGCGACAATGGAGCGTGGCGACAGGCGCGACAATCCGCAGACACCGTGCCCGCTGGTGCAACCTGAGCCGTAACGCGTGCCCAATCCCACAATTAAACCGGCTGCGGCCATCAGGCCATGGCTGCCTTCAATATCAATGGGGGGAAGGGCCATAAATAGCTGCCAAGCTAGAGGCGCTGCGACAAGACCTGATACGAAAGCGATACGCCAGCCCAGATCCCCCTTTTGCCCCCTAAATAATCCCCCAACAATCCCGGAGATTCCGGCGATACGTCCATTTAAAAGTAATAAAAATGCAACTGCCAGCCCAATAGCTGCTCCCCCGGCCAGGGATGACAACGGGGTGAACTGCTCCCAATTAATTACCATTCATTGCTCCTCTGACATATGGGATTGCTTTTATTCCTTCAGCTACATAATATTATTCTATATTTCATTGACAGATAATATATCTATAGATATAGTATTGTCAAGTGGATGTGAATAGCATGTCTGTGACCGAACATGCAGAGGAGAAGCAGTAATGAAGCCGAACATCGAAGCATTTTTCGATCCCGTAACCGGGACAGTTAGCTACGTCGTTTACGACCAGCCTGGCGGACGGTGCGCGATTATTGACCCAGTCCTTGATTACGATCCCAAAGCGAGCAGAACGAGTACTGGAGGTGCAGATAAACTGATCGCGTTTATCATGGATAAGCGGCTCACGACGGAATGGATTCTGGAAACACATGCACACGCCGATCACATCAGTTCCGCCGCCTATCTCAGGAGGAAATTGGGCGGTAAAACAGCGATCGGAAAAGAAATTCCGGAGGTGCAGCAAACCTTCAAGAAAATATTCAATCTGGGGCCCGAGTTCGTACCGGATGGCAAGAATTTCGACCATTTATTGGCTGACGGCGAGGTTTTGACAATCGGCAAACTGACCGCAAAAGTCATTTTCACCCCCGGCCATACCCCTGCCGATCTGTCGTATCAATGTGAAGATGCCGTCTTTGTTGGCGACACGCTTTTCATGCCAGACTTGGGGACGGCACGCGCCGATTTTCCCGGAGGCGACGCGCGCCGGCTATTCCGGTCGATTCGAAAATTGCTTGATCTCCCGCCCGAAACACGCTTGTTCATGTGCCACGACTATCTGCCTCCCAGTCGAGGGCCTCGCTGGGAAACAACGGTCGCAGAACAACGCGTAAGTAACATACACGTACATGACGGCGTTTCTGAAGATGAGTTTGTCGCCCTGAGAACTGCGCGCGACCGCACGCTGGCGATGCCGACGCTCCTGCTCCCATCCGTGCAGGTTAATATACGGGCAGGACAGATGCCACCCCTGGAAGAGAACGGCGTCTCTTATCTGAAGATACCTCTAAATCTGATCTGATCGACCTCCGTGACTTAGGGGTAAGGTCCATCAGGCGGCAGCCTCCCTGCTAGCGCTCGTTCTAACCGCCTGGGGATACTTGATCTATCAGCATTGGCAAATGAACTCATTGCCAATATCCGAAATGTGGATGCCGCCCTCGGGCACAGCAGCGTGGAAAACCAGTGACTTGGGCTTGGTCTATCTTATGTGGGCGGCCATGATGGCCGCAATGATGCTGCCGTCTGCCCTACCGATGATCCTTGTATTCTTGCAAGTCTCCCGGAGACGCTACTCCCTGCCCGAAAAAATCGATTTTATTTTTATCTCGGCTTACCTGCTGGTATGGCTGTTGTTCAGTATTGCTATGACGCTATTACAGTGGCAGTTGCATGGCCTGCATGTTTTATCTCCAATGATACCAAAAGCCAATACCTGGGCGGCGCGATTTTCCTGGTCGCAGGGACCTATCAATTGACGCCCTTAAAAAATAGTTTCTTGCAATATTGCCGGTCACCGGCGGGTTTTTTATTGAATGAATAGCGGGAGGGAGCAAAAGGCGCTTTCCCGATGGGATTGAAGCACCGCAGCACTTGCGTCGGGTGTTGTTGGGCACAGATGCTCATCATGTTTGCAGTCGGCGTCATGAACTTGTTTGTAATGGCATTGATCACCTTGCTGGTCATCACCGAAAAAGTAGCGCCTATCAGGAGCCGCCTGATCTGCAAGAGTGTCGGAATACTATTCCTGGGATGGGGACTGTGGTTGTTACAGATGCAATAGATCTTCAGCCTTTCGGGTGGTACTTTTGCCGGGATAAACAAGTTGACGAGGCGAGCAACCGATCAAGCCCCCGGGTTTACCTGCTTCGCAAAGGCCCGCGGCTTTGTCACATTAACGATGATCTTGTATTCCCGATTGGAGTCGGCTGGAAGGGAGCCAGCTTACCGCGATCGGGTTGTGTTTGCGCTTGGCCGCCGATGTGTCGACTCCGGCACCCATTAAGAGCTTTAACTGCTTCCTCGGCTGCTTGAGGACCTTCCTTATCCTTGGGCATTCTACTGGGCCCCTTCAGCACAAGAAGCCGTCCCTACCGCGTTTTTTCAGGCGGATTTGAAATGTTCATGCTCTATAATCAGCACATCGCAGGTTGACTCCTCGATCACCTGTCGTGTGACGCCACCTACCAGCATATCTTCCCAAGGGGATTGCCCATGCTTTCCGATGATGATCAGATCAGATTCAAGTACCCCCGCTTGCTTCAGGATTACATCTGATGCCTCGCCCAGCTCGACTAGCTGTGACCAGGAACTTCCCTTGAGGTGCGCCTCAGCGGTCAGTTGTTGCATTTTGCTTGTCCTTTCCGCACGTACTTGGGCGCGATATGCTTCGATTTTTTCGTGGCTTAGGCCATAGAGACGCATTTTACCTACGAGTGGCGCCTCAAATGCGTGTAAAACTGTTACGGTCGCGTGTGGACCGATACTCACAGCCATTTCGATTGCCCGCCTGGAGGAGTCCGAAAAATCCACCGGCACTAGTATTCGTTGGTATGGACCGCGAGGCACCTCCTTGACAAGCAATAGTGGCGTCACAGACTGACGCAGTACTTTATCAACGGTAGAGCCAACAATTTTTCGTGCAAAACCTCCGTGCACCCCCATTACGATCAGTTCCGCATTCAGTAACTTGGCGTAACGGACAATATCGGTATGGGGGCGACCTACATTTAATGACGTCGTAATCACCTTTGCCTGGTATTTCGCCGAAAGCTTACGTTCGATCTCGGCCAATTGCTTACGCGACGATTCAATTAAATGGTATTCGGTATCGAGGGGTGGCTGATCCAGATGGCGTAATGCCTCCAAGGGAAGATTATCAACAACATGCAGCAGGTGCAGTGATTCGCTCTCCAGCTCATGCACCAGTCTGGCGGCGCGTTCTTCCGCGCGGGCTGCAAACGGGGACATATCGGTAGCAGCGACAATCCGCTTTATCGAGTACATTAAGGATCTCTTAGTATCGTTGGCAAAATTAGGTTAAATTACATGAAATTGCCGATCATAATTCGGCCCCTTTATCGTCGTGGCAATCATAAAGAAATAGCCCCGAAGTGGATCTTTGCGTGACCTGATTATGCAACCTCCTCGCATGGCAAACGAGTCTGTCGACCTGAAATGAATTGTGGCCTCGAATTGTCATTTTTGAGCACTTGCCAATGCCCTGATACTTATCTTGACCTCGAGTTGGATCTGGAGTTGGAGCTGGGGCTGGGGTCGAGTCACGATCCGTCAAAAAACCCTCATAAGTCAAATATGGTAACCGAAGAAGTTCGCCTAAGTATAACAAGCGTAATTAATCGTGAGTCTGGGATTTTTATTGTTGACCCATGAGTGGTGACGTCATCAAGGACTTCACCGCCCAACCCGGGGATGTTTGATCATCATGCTGATCAGTTCCATTCCTCGGTGTCTTTTACCGAGCGCTCCCGGGTAGACAACGGGTCCACCTTACTTGCATTGATAGGGTAGCTATCCGCAGGCCCAATGAAAGGCTGAACAAGCATTCGATCGAGTCGTTCCCAAGCCGGTTCACGGAACATATTGATGCCTATGACCATCCCTTCATGCCCATCTACAGGCTGATCTTTATAAGTGCCCAAAAGACGATCCCACCATGGCAGGTTGAATCCAAAGTTGGAGTTCGTCTCGTTAGAGTACCAGGAATGATGCACCCGGTGCATGTCGGGCGTCACCACGATCCACCGCAAAGCTCGGTCGATGGGTGGGGGGATGCGCACATTGCCATGGTTGAACAATGAAGTTGCATTGAGTGATATTTCAAAAATCAGTACCGCAAGTGCTGGCGCTCCGAGGGCGGTTACGACCATCAACTTTATGCCCATGGACAGTACCATCTCGATCGGATGGAAACGCACCCCGGTCGTCACATCAAAATCAAGGTCAGCATGATGCATCCGATGCAGACGCCAGAGTGAGGGTACGGCGTGGAACAATACATGCTGAAGGTAAATGGCGAAGTCGAGGAACACGACCGCAATCAAGACCGCAGCCCATTCTGGAACGGTGGTAGCATTCAGCAGGCCCCAGCCGCGCTCTTCACACATTAAAGCAACGCCGATTGCAGCTGCTGGAAATACACTTCGGAGCACCAGTGTATTAAGCGCCGCAACGCCGAGATTGCTCGGCCAACGCTTGAGGCGCGGAAGGCTTCGTTTACGCCGCGGCACCAGCGCCTCGTAAATACCGACAGCAGCGAGGACTCCGACAAAAATCCCTGGCCGAACAAGCGGCTCAGCTTCTAAAATAGTTTCGGTCACCTTCGTCTCGCATTGTGAGGAGGCGTTTGCCGGTAAATTGTCGCCTTTGCGTGCCTATATACCACCCCCTGTTCTCGCCCTGATATTGCGCTCCCCTGCCCGCCCGCGATGAGCGACATTGTTCTTGAGCCAATCCTGAGTTGCCTGAGTTGTGGATTTGCTAGACAAGAGAGCATGCCCGCGGATGCCTGCCAGTTCTTCTATGAGTGCGCCAACTGTAGTAAAGCTCTGCTGCGTCCCAACCCAGGGCACTGCTGCGTTTTCTGTTCCTTCGGCTCCGTGAAACGTCCGCCTGTGCAGCAGCATGGACGTTGTAGGTAAAGTTTAAATTATGAAAAAGGACAAAAGGGCCGTGCCCAGCAAGCTGTATGACCTCCCTATACCAATTGTCGGATGAGCAATAGACCGAGGAACAGACCTCCAACAGAAGCGATAAGCGAGGTTAAAATATAGACTGAAGCCGTCACATATGCTCCACGCTCGATTAGCAGGGCGGCATCCAGCGAGAACGCCGAAAAGGTCGTGAAACCGCCTAGAATTCCAGTGGTCAGGAACAGTCGCCACATTTGTCCCGGATCGGACTTGAGGGCGAACCACTCAATTGCAAGACCCATGATGAAAGAGCCGATGATGTTAACCGCGACAGTACCGCAGGGAAAGCCAGAGCCGAGCAACTTTAAGGCGGCAAGATTTACGGCGTGACGCAGCGCTCCGCCAATACCCGCGCCAAAAAATACAGCCAGAAAAGCATTCATAGCTACTCCGCTTGTTGTTAGATAGGCTTTAGTACGGAGGATTTACTATGCCGCCGCATCCGATTCCAGTTACTGGCTTTTTCTTAGCAATATCTATTATCCAGAAATCGCAATATGTGTTTGCTCCAAAAAGCCGCACACCCAGTCGGAGCAACGTACTCAAGCTCAGGTGGAATACGCGGCGGTGTGACGCAACCACCTAAAATACAACTGTTACCAGCAAGAGTCTTAATCTTCTAGTTTACGATCAACGTTGGCAGGTTAGCCAGTTTTGGACGCTACTTCCGATACCTGCATCTGAATCCAATAGCAGGAACCTCGTCGCTATTTATGGTGCATATGATTATGATCATGGCCCGGAACAGCGTGACGCGCATGATCGCTCAGCTGGGCATCGAACCACTGATGAATGGCATTGATCAATTCGGGTGAGTTGGTGGAATAACTTATTTGCGCCCCGTCGGGAAGTTCAGCGTACTCGACCTTGATTTGCTCAGGCTTGGCGGATTTCAATTCAGCCAGTCCTGGCATATCCTCGCCGTGGATTCGCGCCGGCTTTGAAAAATCCCCTCGCTTAAAATCACCCAAAATTTCGGACAGATGGGCTCGTATTAACCCGATCTGCTCGGTATCTGATTTATCTTTAACCACAACCCGCTGTACCCCACCCTTCGGCGTCGTGGAAAAAACGTGCGTAGTTTTCTCCAGATCAAACGGCATTACATGCATGCCGCGCCGGGCGACTTCATCAAGGCGCTTCTCATCCGCCTTTTGTGCTTGAGCTCCTGTTATCGTGAATAACGCAATTAATAACGGTATGGTGAAAAACCTCATTGTGGTCTCCTTTTTGTACGATCTAAACATCCTGACGGGCAAACGGAGGAGACTCGACGAAGCGCGCTCCAAGTTTTTTCCGTCTAGTGTTAGTGCCGTTTACGTCTTTGCAATGCATCAGCTCCGTGAAATTGCCTGAATCGAGGTATTCCGTTGTCACAGTTAGTGGAGATTATTTCCGATACGCTGGAAAAACGGGATTCGCCGACATTGGCAGGGTTTTGGAACGTTCGAAGTACGGGATCGTTTCGCACGAACTGGTCGCAATGCCAAGACCGGAGAAGAATTGAAGATTGCCGCCTCCAGGGCACCAGCATTCAAACCAAGTGCGGCATTGAAGGTTGCGGTCAACGGGAATGGGAAGTAAGACAAACAGTAAAAGCACCATCAATTTTAAGCGCTCTCGCTCATATGCACCAGTAAGTGCTTGCCGCTATTGTCCGGGTCGGCCCGGTTCACGTCCGGTCCACCTTCCACCAGACAATTCTTCTGTGGCTAGGAACCTTGCCTGCGCAATAGTCGCCGCTTCCTCACCCGGTATGTCGGGTCCAGGCAGCGCCAGGAGACCTGTGAGGCCAAGACAACGGGGGCGGCCATAGATGTTCCCATGCCTCTTTTCCGAAAACCGCTAAAGAGATCCGCAAATGTTCGATAAAGAGAATTGTGGCCGCTACCGACGTTCTCCATTTGCGGGCTGCAACCGCTTCATGAGAGCCTTAGACGTTCGTTGTTATAACGGTTTGCTCACTTTCATGAGTCCGTGATTATCCTCCGCCGATTTAATGGAGAAGCCGAGGCGGTGCATAAGCCCGAGCATGCGATCATTGTTGCTCAGTACCAAGCCCTCAATCTCCTTCAGTCCTTGCGCGCGCGCGGCCTCCATCAGAGACGTCATCAGTTTTCGTCCCAGTCCTTTTCCCCTAACGTTGTCCGCCACCGCCAGCGCAAAATTGCAGGAGTTGCCATCGGGGTTGATGACGTAGCGGGCAACGCCTAATGCCGTTTCGCGGTCTTGGTCCCGGTCCTTATCCGGGGTCAGCGCAACCAGCGCCATCTCGCAGCCATAGTCGATCTGCGTAAGCGATGCCAGTAGCGTTTGCGGAAGTTCATGTATGGCCTCCATAAAACGGAAGTACCTGGACTCATCGGACAAGCCGCGGATAAATCGCTGGTCCAGTTCGGCATCTTCCGGTCGGATGGGACGAATGGTGATGTCCATCCCGTCGGCGAACTGCCAGTGGCTGACCAGATGGGTGGGATAGGGGGCGATGGCCATGTGCGCGTACCGATCAGGACTCGGCTGCCGGAATTCCACGATTATCCGTGCGTCGGCCGCCAATGCGCCGGTCTCATCCAGAATGAGAGGGTTGACATCCATCTCCTTGAGCCAGGGGAGCTCGCAAACCATCTCCGACACGCGCAGGAACACGTCCTCAAGTGCTTCCAGGTTAGCCGGGGGCATTTGGCGAAACGGGCCGAGCAACTTGGTAATATTCGCTTCTTGTATCAGTTCTCTTGTCAGGAATTTATTCAGCGGCGGCAAGGCGATCGCCGGCGTACTCTTGACCTCGACCTCCGTGCCGCCGGAACCAAACGTGATCACGGGGCCGAATACGGGGTCGCTGGTTACGCCGACCATCAATTCGCGGCCATTGGGCTTGAGGATCATTGGCTCGATGGAAACGCCGTCCATATGCCCCTCAGGGCGCTTTTCCCGCACAGCATCCAGAATGTCCTGGTAGGCCGCGCGCACTTCATGTGCGTTTTTCAGGTTGAGGAGTACCCCGCCCACATCGGTCTTGTGGGTAATGTCGTGCGAATTCACTTTCATTGCCACGGGAAACTTCAACTGCTCGGCGATGAGCAGCGCCTCGCCGGGCGAGCGGGCGATCATTGTCTGCGCAACGGGGACGTGGAAAGCGGCAAGAACAGCTTTGGATTCCATTGCCGTCAGTACATTGCGATGTTCCTGCAATGCCCCTTCGATTATCATCCTGGCACCTTCCACATCAGGCTCGAGATGATGCGAAATCCGCCCCGGCATTTGCCGCAGCAATTGCTGGTTGCGATAATACGCCGAGAGATGGGAAAAAACCTCGATGGCCGGTTCGGGTGTTCGAAAGTGGGGTATGCGTGCTTTAGCAAATGCTTCGCGCGCCTCAGCGACCTGTGCTTCACCCATCCAGCAGGCCAGCAGAGGCTTGCAGTTCCCGGCGGCAAGCGTTATCAACGCTTGCGCGGACTCGAGTGGCTGGGACATAGCCTGCGGAGTGAAGATGGCCAGCACTCCGTCAACGTTTTCATCTTCGAGGCAAGCTTTCACGGCGTGACGATAACGGTCCGCACCCGCATCCCCAATAATGTCGATCGGGTTGCCACGCGACCAATGGGCAGGCAGGTATTGGTCGAGATATTGGAGCGTATTATCGGCTAAGGCAGCGAGGCTAAGACCGACGTCGGCCGCGCGATCGGCTGCCATGACACCCGGTCCGCCGCCGTTGGTAACGATGGCAAGACGGCTTCCAAAACGGCAGAAGTTGAGCGAGAGTGCCTTGGCGGCAGTAAAGAGCTGGGTGATGGTCTGCACGCGCACGGCGCCGACCCGATTGACGGCCGCGTTGAATATGTTGTCCGCACCCACCAGCGCGGCGGTATGCGACAGCGCAGCCTTCGCCCCCGCAGCGTGCCGTCCCACCTTGACAAGAATCACGGGCTTGAGGCGGGCCGCGGCGCGCAGGGCGCTCATAAATCTTCGCGCATCATGAATACCCTCGATATACATCAAGATGCTTTGCGTGCCCGGGTCCGCAACAAGATAATCGAGGATCTCGCCAAAATCGACGTCAATTGACGACCCCATCGATACGATGCTCGAAAAACCCACATCGTTGTTTTGCGCCCAGTCCAGAATAGCTGTACAGAGCGCGCCGGACTGGGAAACGAAGGCGATGTTTCCATTGCCTGCGCCACCCTTATAGAACGTGGCATTGAGCCCTATGGAAGGGCGCATGATGCCAAGGCAGTTGGGACCAAGAAGGCGGATTCCGTATGCGCGGGCGGTGGCAAGCAACTGCTCCTCCAACCGGGCACCGGCCTCGTGGAACCCTGCCGTGATGATGACGGCGGCCTTCACGCCCGCCGCGCCGCAATTCTCGATAATGGGCGGCACTGTCTGGGCCGGTGTTGCGATAACCGCCAGTTCAACAGGCTCATGAACCTCGTTGATCGAAGAATAGGCGCGTTTACCCTGTACTTCCGCATATTTCGGATTGATAGGATAAAGCGAGCCCTGAAAACCGCTTTTCAGCATGTTTTCAAACACCACTTGGCCAACTGAGGCCGGGCTATTGCTGGCACCGAATACGGCAACGGATTTCGGCGTGAAAAGAGGGCTTAGATAGTGTTGGCTCATAATACAAATGGCCAGCTACGGGCCGAGTGGTCCCATCTCTTTTTGGCAAGGTAGCCTAGAAGTATCACTTCCATCACGGCTCCGTCTTGCGCCGGGTGGAGGGAGTAGTGGGGCGTGTGCTGAGCTGCCTCCACTCGCGCAGGTCAGATCTCGCACAAAGTTCTTTCAAAAAGCTAAAAGCGGCATCCAGATTGCTCCTCGCCTCCAGACTGAGCGGTTCTCCCAGTTCGAAGCGCTCACCGCGGACCTCCAGAAGATAGGCGGACGGCGGAGTTCCGTACATATCCTGGTAAGCATGGAGCACGGCGGCGGGGCTCATGACATGGGAACTGTAGCTCGTATCTTTTTGCGGCTGCAGACGGGAAAAAGCATACGGCGCAGTACAGGAAACGCTTGCGTCGATGAACAGCACCTTGTCACGGTCTTGCAGATCGAGTGCATGTTCTACCTGGAGCTGAAAGTCGGTAAGCACCTCGACATGGGGTAGATTTATCGCTTCCAGGCGCTCCAGCAGCAGGGGTCCGAGCGCATCGTCGCCCCGACTCGGGTTGCCATAGCCAAAGATCAGCAAGGGTGCCCTTAAATTGTTCAAGTCCTTCAAGTCCTGTACTGCCCGTCAGAATCCTTGAGAAGGCGCTGAACCATTTTTCCTTCTGCATCCATCAGCTCAACTTCCAATGGCATTTTGCCAATGGCATGGGTAGCGCAGGAAAGGCAAGGATCGAAGGCGCGAATTGCCACTTCTATATAATTGAGCAGCCCTTCGGTAAGTTCTTTTCCGTCCAGATATTGCAGGGCTACCCGGCGTATCGCTTCGTTCATTGCTTGGTTATTATGCGTTGTGGCAACAATCAGGTTCGCGCGCACGATTTGCTCATCTTCATTGATATGGTAGTCATGGATCAGCGTGCCCCTCGGCGCTTCGATAACCCCGACGCCCTGCAATTGCCGTTCGCCCACATGCACGAGATCATCGCTAAGCAGATCATCATCCTGCAATAGTTCCTGTATCGCCTCCGCGGAATGCAGCATCTCGATCATGCGCGCCCAGTGAAACGCAAGCGTTGCGTGCCTCGCGCTGCCTCCCCCAAACTCCTTGAATGTCCTCCGCTCCGCATCCGCTAGAGGCGTCGGGATGAAATCGCAATTGTTGACGCGTGCGAGCGGCCCCACCCTGTACCAGCCTGCTTCCCTGCCTTGGGAGCGTATGAAAGGAAATTTCATATAAGACCAGGATTTCACCTCTTCATGAATGTAATCCGAATACTGCCTGTAATCCACGTGGTCAAAAATGGTTTGGCCTTGTTCGTCAACCGCGCGCAAGCCGCCATGGTACAAATCCATCGCGCCGTCATCACGCACGAGGCTCATGAAGCTGGAGCGGTACGAACCGAAGCCATTATGAAACTCAGGCTGCTTGCTAAAAATAGCCTCGATCAGTTTCACCGCGCCCAGGCTCCATTGAACGACCTGATCGATGTCTTTCAGCAAGTAATCCCGGTCATCCCGCGAGAGGTTTCTGCTCATGCCGCCCGGAATTACGCCCGTGCCATGTACGCGTTTGCCGCTGGTGACCCTGATAACCTCTTGACCAAATTTCCTTAGCGCAACCCCCTGCCGGGCGATATCGGGGAAACCCGCCGCAAGGCCTGCAATGTTCCGCTTTCCCACATCTGCGTCAAAACCGAAGAGCAGATCAGGCGATGAGAGATGAAAAAAATGCAGGGCATGGGATTGCAGCATCTGGCCCATATGCATGAGGCGGCGGAGCTTGTCCGCCGGTGGCGGCGGCGTAGCGCCTACGATCACGTCCATCGCCTTGGACGCAGCAAGATTGTGGCTCACCGGGCAAATGCCGCAGAGGCGCTGCACCAATACCGGCACCTCTGTGTAGGGACGCCCCTGGACGAATTTTTCGAAACCGCGGAATTCGACGATGTGAAAGCGCGCCTGATGCACGCGGTTATCCTCATCCAGCAGCAGTGTGACTTTACCGTGGCCTTCGACCCTGGTGACGGGCTCGATCACGACTCGCTTCAGATTTGCGGGATTTGCGGCGGTTTCCAGTTCGGAAGGCATTCGATACTCCGGTTGAGGAAACCTTAATCATAGCGCAGCAATTTATAGTCGATTTCCGGTTTCCTTCCCTCGATCAAGTCGGTAAGAAAGTTCCAGATCGCGTCCGGTGAGGGAGGGCAACCGTTCAGGAAGTAATCCACTTTCACCACTTCGTAAATCGGATATACCTTATCAAAAGGCAGCGGCAGCTCCGGATCGTTGGGTATCTGATTGCCTTCCGTTCCCGGGTCGTACAAATACACCTCCTGAAAGCAATCCCATAAATCGATATTGTTGCGCAGGGCGGGAACATTTCCCGTGATTGCGCACGGGCCAATCGCGACTAGCACCTTGCAATTATCCCGGAATTCCCTCAGCACGCGCGCGTTCTCGGCATTGCTGACGCCGCCTTCGACGATGCCAATGTCACACGGCCCGCAATGCTTGATGTCGGTAAACGGGCTGCGGTCGAATTCGACCATCCCCAGAAGGTCGAACAGCCTTTCGTCGATATCGAGCAGCGAGGTATGGCAGCCGAAACACCCAGCCAGGGAGCAGGTGGCAATCTTGACTTTGCTGATTCTCGCTTGGTTATTCACCGTCCGGCTCCGGCTGTTTCACTTGGCCCAGATGGAATTCGCTGAGCGTCTTCTGATCGAAGGTGCGCTTCCCGATAGGAATTGTGTAACCTTTCCGTTTGATCAGGATTGCCCCAGTGGGGCAAATATGAGCGGCCTTGTCGGTTACCGCCATATTGGTGTCTCCCAGCCTGCCGCTCTCGGAATTCACCACCAGATGGGAATCTATGCCGCGACCGGAGATACCGAATACATTCTTTTTGTCGATGTCCCGGCTGGCGCGGACGCAAAGCTCGCAGAGGATGCAACGGTTGAGATCCAGAAAAATATCCGGGTGAGATGCATCCACTCTCCGCGGCGGATAGAAATGCGTGAAGTGTGGGCTCTCCATGCGCAGGTAGTAACCCGCGGCCTGCAACTGGCAATTCCCTGACGCTTCACAGGCCGGGCAGATATGATTGCCCTCAACGAACAGCATTTGCACCAGCGCCTTGCGATCCTCGTTCAGCTCGGGCGTGTTGTTTGTCACCACCATGCCATCTGAGGCGGGCATGGTGCACGACGTGACGTTTCGTCCATTCGCGTTGACTACACACAGCTTGCAGCTGCCGTGCGGCTTGAGCTCCGGGTTGTGGCAAAGACGCGGAATATAAACCCCAGCCGTCAGCGCGGCATCCATGATGGTCTGGCCATCCTCGAATGGCAGGGTTTTTCCGTCAATGGTAATGGCCTTGTTCATGGCAGATGCGCCGCCGGGTCGTCCCTTCCGGTAATCCTGCGCGCAGTCTCCAGCGCGGCATCAAGATCGAAAGCGGGTTCGAATGACAGGTTCCTGAGCTTTTGCTCGTAGGCGCCGGGAAATTTTTCCAGCATATCCAGCACCGGATTCGGGGCGGTATGCCCCAGTCCGCAGTGGCTCATGGTTTTCATGAGATGCCCCAAGTGCTTTAATTCCTCCAGATCTGATGCAGTGCCGTGGCCGTTTGCGATTTTGTCCACGATTTTTTTTTGCAATTGGGTTCCGACCCTGCAGGGTGTGCAAAATCCGCAGCTCTCGTGTGCGAAGAAATCGGCATAATTGCGCACAGCCTGCAATATGTCGCGTCCGCGCTTGAAAATAGTAAAGGCACCCGCTGTTGGCAAATCCTCAAATGAAATGCGCCTGTCGAGTTCCTTCCATGAAATGAGAACACCGGAAGGTCCGCCGACCTGGACCGCGTAGGCTTCATCCACCCCGCAATCGTCAAGGATTTCCTGCACAGAGGTGCCAAATGGGTATTCGTAAATGCCGGGCCGGGCACAGTCGCCCGAGATACTGAGGATCTTGCTGCCGCTGGATTGCCATGTCCCTATCTTGCCAAACCACTTACCTCCGCGAAACGCGATGATGGCAGCACAGGCAAATGTTTCCACATTGTTCACCACGGTCGGCTGATCAAGATACCCATGGGTTGCCGGATAGGGCGGCCGATTGCGGGGTCGGCCCCGCTTGCCTTCCAGTGACTCGATTAATGCCGATTCTTCCCCGCAGATATATGCCCCAGCCCCTACATGGATTTCAATATCGAAATCGAACCCGGTCTCTCCGAAAATGTTGTGCCCCAACAATCCGTCCTCGCGCCGCCGTTTCAGTATCCCTTCGAGTTTTTCCAACAGAAATAGGTATTCGCCGCGCAGGTATAAAAGGCCCTTCGCGCAACCCAACAATCTCGCCCCAACAGTCATTCCTTCAAACACCAGATCGGCATAACTGTTCAGCAATACGCGGTCCTTGAAAGTACCCGGTTCGCCTTCATCCGCGTTGCAAACGATATAGCGCATGCTGCCGGGCGCGTTCCGGCAACCGGTCCACTTTTCGGCGGTGGCATACCCTGCCCCGCCGCGTCCCCGCAATCTGGATAATTTGATTTCGGCCAATGTAGCGTCTGGGCCGCGTGCGAGCACCGCCCCGATGGCGTTGCCAGATACGAACGGCTTATCGAGCAGCATGCCCGTCTTGCGGATATTGTCGTTGACCTCGAACAAAGCGGACGGCCAGTTCGAAACCGGCGATTTGCCAAGTATCAAATCGGCGATGAGATCGATGCGGTCGCTGGTGAGATTAGTAAGTGGCTGCCCGTTGACCAGCGCGGCCGGCCCGTGATCACACATTCCTGTACAGGAAGTAAAAGCGGCACTGACCAACCGATCCTCCGACACCTTGCCCGGTTCCAGCCACAGCTTACTGCAGAACTGCCGCATCAACTCCTGGTTACCAACCATCTGATCAGTCACATTATCTGAAAAGAGGACACGGTAATTGCCAGCGGGCTCAAGCGACAGGAACGAGTAGAAGCCCGCAGCGCCTTCCACGCTCACGCGTGGGAGATTGAGATGCCGCGCAATAGAGGTGATGGCTTCAGGAGGAATAAAACGGTATATCTCCTGCACTTGGATCAAGATTTGAAGCAGGCGATGGGGCTCGCAGTCATGCGCTTCGCATAATGACGCGACCTGTTGCTCAATGTTGGAAAAATTTTCCGGCGGCATTATTGATTTTTAGCATATCCTGGGAAGCGGATCGTCCTCCAGCTCGTCGAGGATACGTTCCCCTCCCAGTTCTGTTTCAAGGACAACTTGCGCACGACCAATGTTGAGGCTGCCGATAACCGCAGCTTCGCGCCCCTGTGGCAGCGCTTGCACCCGTGCGAGCGCGTCCTGAGCCTGAGTTGGTTCCACAACCACAACGACCCGCCCTTCGCATGCTAGATAAAACGGGTCATACCCCAGCATTTCGCACACCGCCGCCACTTGCTCGCGCACGGGGATTGCAACCTGCGCCAGTCGCGCTTCGAGACCGGTAGCCCGGCAGATTTCGTGGAGTACGGTCGCAAGACCGCCGCGAGTCGGGTCACGCATGAAACGCAAACCGTCAAGCGACAGCAACGCCCGCGTCAGGGGAAACACGCTGGCTGCGTCCGACAGCAACTCACCACTGAGACCGAACTGTTCACGCGCCAGCATGACGGCGATGCCGTGATCCCCTATCGGGCCGCTCACCAGTATCGCGTCCCCGGGGCGAATACGATTTAGTCCGAGTTCAACATTTTTGGGCCGCACGCCCACCCCCGTTGCTGCGAGATAGAGTCCACCTCCTTCCCCACGGGGTAGAACCTTTGTGTCGCCGGCCACCACGGCGATATTCGCTTCCCGTGCTGCAGCGGCAAGACTGGCGACAATGCGCTCGAGTCGGGCTATCTCGAACCCTTCCTCTACAAACGCGTTTAGGGTCAAATAGTGTGGTGTCGCGCCGCATACGGCCAGGTCATTTACCGTTCCGTGCACTGCCAGAGAGCCGATCGTGCCGCCGGGGAATTCCAGCGGCTGCACCGTAAACCCGTCCGTGGTTACCATAATTACGCCGTCCATGAACGGCAACGCAGCCGCGTCTGCCTGCACATTGAGCAAGGGGTTGGCAAGATGACGCGCAAATACAGTTTCAATCAGTTCGCGCATATAGCTGCCGCCATTCCCGTGGGCCAAGCTGATGTGGGTTTCATCCATGCGCAAAAGCCGCCTCTGCTAACTGGCCCAGCGCGATACCACCATCATTGCACGGTGTCTTCTCGGGTAGGTACGCATTGAATCCCGCGGCCGCAAGCTTCGACACGGCCAACTCGGCAAGCAGCTTGTTCTGGAACACGCCGCCGGTGAGACCTACCCGATCGAATGGGGTTGATGTGTGTAGGCTTTGTGCCTGGGCTACAATGGAACCCGCCAGGCTCTGATGAAATTGCATTGCCCTTTGCGGGATCGGAACAGCCTTGTTCAGCAATGCGGGTATGAGCGGCTTCCAGTCGACGACGAACAAACCGGAGGACTCCTGGGACAGGGGCAAATCAATTGCACCTGTGTTGCCCCCTGCTTCTTCCTCGGCGATGTTTTCAAGGTACATTCCGGCCTGACCTTCGTAGCTTGCCTGCCCGACCAACCCCAGCAGGCCTGCGCCCCCGTCAAAAAGTCGTCCAACGGCGGTGGTAACAGGCGCATTCAATCTTTTTTCCCAGGCGTTTTTAAGCAGTGACAGAGCGGGTTCGCCGGGTAGATCTATACCGCATTCCCAGCAGAGCGCCGCAGCGGAACGCCAAGGTTCGCGTGCGGCCCGCTCGCCCCCCGGCAGGCGAAACGGATGCATACTTGCAACGCGGCGCCAGGCGCCGGCGCGCCCAAGCAGCGTCTCGCCGCCCCATAAGGTACCGTCTTCCCCCAGCCCAACGCCGTCCCAAGTGAACATCAACCAAGTGATGTTCTGCGAATGCTCGATGGCCAGTGCGGACGCATGGGCATGATGGTGCCAGACGCGGATGAGCGGTAAACCTTGACGAGCGGCCCAGCGGCTGTTCGCATATCCACTGTGAGCATCGCAAACGATAGCTTGAGGCACTACCCCGTACAACCGCCGAAAATCGGAAATAACCTGTTCGAACACTGCCACGCTCCGGGGTGCATCCAAATCGCCAATATGGGGTGAAACGACGGCCCGCCCGTTCCACCCCAAGGCGATGCTATTTTTCATATGCCCGCCAACGGCCAGCAGTGGCCGCGAAAACAGGCAGGGCAAGTCGAGTTCAACCGGGGAAACACCCCGGCCTGCCCGAATCAGACGAGCTTTTCCCGCAATGATACGGCCTACGGGGTCGTCCGCCGGACGGGCAATGGGGCGATTGTGGTGGAGAAAAAACCGCGTTACCTGGGCCAACCGCGCTTCGACTTCTGCGTTGTCGGTCAGCACCGGTTCTCCGCTCACGTTTCCTGAGGTCGCCACCACCGGTTTATCGAGCTCATCCAGCAATAAATGATGCAAGGGACTGTAGGGCAGCATGGCGCCGATTTCCCTGATCCCCGGGGCAATGGATTCTGGCAACATCGAATTCCTGCACCTGCGCAAGAGCACGATAGGCCGCACGGGCTTGCACAGCAATGCATGACCCAAAGGGTCAATCTCCAGTTCCTGCCGCATTTGCTCGAGGCCGTCTGTACCCCGCCACGGGAACATCAGTGCCAGCGGTTTGTGAGGCCGGAATTTGTTGGCCCGCAGCCGCGCGATGGCGGCCTTATTGTACGCGTCACATATCAGGTGATAACCACCGATCCCTTTCACCGCCAGGATCTCGCCCTGCCGCAGAGCGGTCACGGCAGCAGCCAGCGCAGGCGCGCCCTCAACCACGCCGCTGGGGGCGGAAAGACGAAGTTGGGGTCCGCAGGCAGGACAGGCCGTTGGCTCGGCATGAAAGCGGCGATCGCAGGGATTCTCATATTCCGCTCGGCACGCGGGGCACAGCTCAAATCCTGCCATTGTCGTATTTGGACGGTCATAAGGCAGTCTCGTGATCAGGGTATAGCGGGGCCCGCATTGGGTACAGTTGATGAAGGGATAGCGATAACGCCGATCGCCGGGCGTCAGCATCTCGCGCTTGCAGTCATCGCATAGAAAATAATCCGGGGGAATGTGAATTCGTTCTTCTGCAGCCGCCGCGCTGGCGATGATTTCGAAGCGATCCCGCTTCCGGTAGGAGATTTTTTCCGCTCGGATCACTTCCGGTTTTGCCAGTGGCGGCGCCTCGGCGAGCAGTGCGGCAGCAAATGCTTCCAGCATGTTTTCTTCACCCGCCGCTTCGATCAGAACCTGCCCCGAAGTATTCTGAACGTGCCCTGTCAAGCTGAATCGCCGCGCCAGGCGAAAGACAAACGGGCGAAAGCCGACGCCCTGCACCCGTCCCGCAACAAGCCAGCGGCGGGCCTCGGGTTCGCCCGGTTGAACTTTCTGCTGATCTTTCATGTTTATGCCTGGGGTAGCAAGGGGAAGGCAGGAACCAAGGTGCAATGCCAGCCGCCGTTAGGCGTCATTTTCTGCAGGCTTCTGAGCCAAGGCCGAAACGGGCGCATCATCCGGGGTAGAGCTCTCAGCCGCTGTCGTATTTGCTCGTACGCCCGCAGCCCACCATATTCGGCAGGCGCCTTCGTCAGATACCATGCAGGGACCCACTGGTGTTTTCGGGGTGCAGGCGCGGCCATAAATCTTGCATTGGTTTGGATTTATCTTTCCCAGAACCACGCTCGCACATTCGCAACCGGGCGGCATCTGGCCGGCGCGCTTGCGCCCCTCGGTATCGAAAACAGGGAATTGAACCCGCGCATCGTTTTTTGCAAAGCGCTGGTTGAGCGCGAAACCGGAAGCGGGAATAACACCGATGCCACGCCAATTGGCATCCGTATCATGCAGCGCTTCCGCAATTTGCATCTGTGCGGACCGGTTTCCGCCCGGTCGAACCAGCTCCGGATAACAGTTATCCAGGAAGCGTTTGCCCTCAAGGAATTGGCGCAATACGGAATACATGGCTGCCAGCAGCGAGACGGGCTTAAAGCCGGCTACGGCGGTGGGAATATCGTGTTTTTCAAAGACGAAATTCCACTCTTCAGGCCCCATGATCGTAGAGACATGGCCTGGCGCCACCAACCCATCGAAGCCGGGCGTGTCGGAATCAAGCAGCATTGCGACTGCGGGCCATGTGCGCCGCCCGGACAACAGGACGGACAAATTCTTCGGCACCCCCTCCAACAGCATTGCCGCGACCGGCGCCGTAGTAGTCTCGAACCCGGCAGCGAAAAAAACTACCTGCCGCTCCGGATTTTGCCGCGCGATTGCTACTGCTTCGCGCGGACTTGCAATCGGTCGCACATCCGCACCTGAGGCCTTCGCCTGCTCCAGCGAACGCACCTCCCTTTTCGGCACATTCACGGGCACGCGCAGCATGTCTCCAAAGGCAACCAGAATTACATTTGCGCGCAGCGCGAGTTGAATTGCCTGGTACACATCCTCTTCCGGGCACACGCATACTGGGCAGCCGGGCCCGGCTATCAATTCGACGGATTTGGGGAGCGCGCTTCGAATGCCCGCCATGGTGATCGAGCGCTCATGTCCGCCGCACACATTCATGATTCGCACGCGACTGCCCCGTCCGCCAAGCGGCAGCGCGTGGATTTTCTTAAGCCAGTCCTGTGCGCTAAGGCTCATACGAGTGCCCGTATACCGGGGGGTACCGCGTCCGGTTGCCCACGAGGTTTCGTGGTAGCGTCACCGGACGGCGATTGCTCACGTTGCTGCGCCAGTTCCAGCCTTAGCCATTCCAGCCAGCCCTGCAGGTTCAGGTTCTTGCGCGATGAAAGACTGATGAACGGTGCCCTGCTGGCGAGGTTGCGAAGATACGACTCCGCCCGGACCGGGTCGAAATCATCCAGCACGGGCAATAAGTCGCTTTTGGTAAGAAGGACTAAATCGGCGGCGCGGAACATCACCGGGTATTTCGCAGGCTTATCGTCGCCCTCCGCTGCCGAGAGCAGGACGACGTTCCTGTGCTGACCCAGGTCGAAGCTCGCAGGGCACACAAGATTTCCGACGTTCTCGATAAACAGAATGTCGAGTTCGTTCAGCGGAAATTCATGTAAGGCGTCGTGCACCATGTGCGCATCCAGGTGGCAGGCAGACCCGGTTGTGATCTGGTGCGCCGACACGCCCTTGGCCCGAATCCGTTCGGCGTCGTTTTCAGTTTCAAGATCGCCCTCGATCACCCCGATGCGATATTGGTCGCGGAAGGCGTCAATCGTCGCTTCGAGCAGCGCGGTCTTGCCTGCGCCCGGGGATGACATCAGGTTTATTGCCAGCAGCCCGTGCCTGTCGAAATGCTGCCGGTTGTGTTTCGCCTGGTCATCGTTACCGGCCAACAGATTCTTCAGCACCGAAACGGCGGTATGGCCATTTACGGGTTTGTAGGCGAGTTCGCGATTGCCAGGGGTGATATTGCAGCCGCACGTGTCGCACATCGTCAGACCTCAAGTGGTAATCAGCTCAACGCGCATGAGCGTCAGTTCCTCGCCGCACACAACCCTGGTCAGATAGCTTCCGCAGGCGCGGCATGTCAGCAAATTCGGCTCGGCTTCGCTTTCGAAACCACACACTTCGCAATGCACGATGAGCAAGGCCGGCTCTATCTCAAGTGTCGACCCGTCGGCCAGGGTCCCGGCGCTGGCAAAGGGATAGGCGTGCTGAAGCAATGGCGTTTCGACTCCCGAGAGTGGGCCGATTCGAAGTCTCACAGATTGCACTCTTAACGCCCCATTCTTCAGTGCAATGCGCTCCACCTCTGCAATTAAAGCCACACAGAGAGAAAATTCATGCACTTCCCGCCCCGGAAGCAAGAATTTCGTCATGAAGCTCCCAGGCTGAGCGCGCATCACTTTCGTTCATTTTCTGAATGGCATACCCCACGTGCACCATTACGAAATCCCCGAGCGCGACCTCTTCCCCCTGAAGCAAGTACAGGCTGGCCTCGCGCCTCACGCCCTTTGCCTCGCAAAGGGCGTTAAAGCCATCGATATCGATTATTTGCATTGGAATGCCAAGGCACATGAAGTTATTCTGGACCTAATTTCATATCAATTCAATCACGGCCTGTCATATTTTTCGATACTGCACGGGAGTCACTTGACTTGTGTTATGGGAACTAACGGAGGCTCATAAATGGAACTGGCTCAGCGCTACAGGGCTCCTTATCTGCTTTACGAGAAAGAGCTTTCCTGAAAACGATCCCTGATCTCTTCCAGCTGAGCCCGGTTCTTGATAAGCGCCTCGACGCAATCCGGGTCGAGCTTCCTCCCTGCAAGCCTACGCAATTCCTCGAACGCATCGTCCATGTTCCATGCTTCCTTATAGGGACGATGGCTCGTGAGCGCATCGAAAACATCCGCTACAGCAACGATGCGCGATTCGATTGGAATATCGGTGCCGCGCAGGCCGTGGGGATAACCTTCCCCGTCCAGGGTTTCGTGGTGATATTCCGCAATGTTGCGGAGGATGTTGAGATATTGGAAAGATTCCAATCCAAAATCGCGCAACATGCCATCGATCAGCTGCCGGCCCTTTTCCGAGTGCGTTTTCATGACCTCCCGCTCGCCGGCATCGAGCAAGCCGGCTTTAAGCAGGACACTATCGGGAATACCGATTTTCCCGATATCGTGCATCGGCGAGAACAAAAACACACGCTCAATGTATTCGTCATCGAAACCATATTTTGGCGCAAGCTCTTTTGCCACGATTCTGGCATAGCGCGACATTCGTTCGAGGTGGCTGCCCGTCTCGGTATCACGCAAGTTGGCGAAGTTGCGAGCAGCATGGACGGTGGAAATGAGGGTACGGAGCGAGGTTAACTCTCCTACCACGACCAACGAAATGAGATGGGCAAACATATCCAGGATGCGCAACACCTCTTCGTCAAAAACATCCCTCCGGTAAGAGTTGAAAAAAACGAATCCGAAGAAATCACCGTTGAAGTACATCGGTACGGTGTAGCTTGCGCCGTAGCCCTGTGCAGCGATGCGATGGGTATGCTCGTGGGCGCCTTTGGCAAATACCGTCAAGTCATTCACGACACGAGGCTTGCCACTTTCCCTGATCTCCTGCAGCGAGCGCGCTTCGCTCAACTTGGCCTGATACTGAGCAAGCGGATTCGCTTCCGCGCTGCTATGGATAAAGGTCTTGAGCTCGTCCGTCTTAGGATCGTAGATTGCCACTGCTACCCGGTTTATAAACTCAAAGCGCTTGTTTAGCACGTCGTGCAGGCTTTTTAGCTTGTCAGTGAGCGGACCTTGACGATTAAGGGCCTCGAGGGTGTCCTGATGATCAGACATATCAAATTTGACAGAACCTGCCTTCATCTGACTACTATTTGCATAGCGGGGTTTTATGGTTGTTCGGATTCACTTTGTCCCATCCATCTCACACGTTATTTATAGATGAACCACAAAGGAAAACAAGGGAGAGATCAAGCTCGGGCCAAATGTCGCAAACTTCGGCGTGGGTGATCACGTCCTGATTTCGTGCATCACGTCTTGCGGCAGATGCATGAACTGCAAGAAAGGAATGTATTCACATTGCGAAAGTGCAGGTGGTTGGATATTAGGAAATCTAATTGACGGGACTCAAGCAGAGTATGTCCGGATTCCATTTGCAGACAATAGTCTTTATCCCATTCCCGCTGGCGCCGACGAAGAAGCGCTTGTCATGCTGAGTGATATCTTGCCAACGGGTTTTGAATGCGGTGTAGTCAACGGCAAGATCAAACCAGGTGATACGGTAGCGATTGTCGGCGGCGGACCAATCGGGTTGGCAACATTATTGACGGCACAGTTCTATTCGCCAGCGGAAATTATTATGGTGGATATCGATGACAACGTCTTGAAGTCTCCCAAAAACTGGGAGCGACTAAGATCATCAACAACAGCGATGGGAAGGCTGTTGAGAAGGTGCTGGCACTGACCAACAACAAAGGTGTGGACGTTGCGATAGAAAAAATTGGAGGCGGGCATATGCTCCTAAGGTCAGGACAGAATACCGAACGCTATTGATGTTAACCTGTAGTAGTTTCGATTTAATCTGACAGTAGGGCCTTGCCAAAGGTGGGGTTACCCGGTTTGATAGAGGTGCGAATCTTTATCAAATTGAGCGCTG
>NZ_FOPV01000028.1 GCF_900113575.1 Nitrosospira sp. Nsp14 | reverse complement strand
CGGGATCTCTTCATCGCTTCAAACTCCTTCAATAAGGGAGCCAGATGCGACTTTACTCTAATTTAGAACTGCCCTAGTTTTTGGGGATGACGTCACTCGCGTCGTTGTCAAATCTCCTCGCAGCATCCATGCTGTTGCTGAATAGGCGGACCATTGAACCAAGCGAACAGAACACGCAGCAGTGACCTGGATCAGGACGTAGCAATGCATTGCAGTGGTTACACTCGTAGTAGAACTGACAGGCGTCGGTGGGTATGCGTTCCCGCTTGGCAAAGCCGCAGTATGGGCAGGTCAATACAGACTCGAGAATGATAGCGCTCACGGTAAATGCTCTATGCTCAGGCTGTAGCTCAGATTGTCGCTTAGGCGTGGTGAAAGTAACGCAACCCGCCGCAAGCAGCGGGGTATTGGAACTTCCTGAACTACCTCCGACTGATGCAGGAGTAGAAGAACGCCCTTCCTGCTAAAGCACATTCGTCATTTTGTCCTGACCGGCTAGAAGAGCGATTAGCCGCACAGCCAGCCAGGCCCGAAATAATCAATAATATAACTACAAAAATTTTCACATGCATTTTTCATATCATTAAGGTTGGAGCTCGATAATGCATTCCGAGAATCCTCGGTCGCCGTTTCGCTCTCCGGCAACGCCTTGAGTACGAAAGTAATATACTCGCCACCAATAAGCCTCAGGACGTTTTCTTTGTCATGAATCACTTAATCGGTTCACATCATTGCAACGATTTTAATCGAAGGATTCGCTAACCATTGCCCTTCCACGCTTGCCAGAAAGGGTCAGGACGCGTTTTTTTATTTGCTAGAGAAATCTATTGTCGGAAGCGGAATCATCGCCTGTACGTTCAATTTGCCTGGAGCTGGGCCTAAAGCAGGGAGGGCTTAATGCCCGTATAACGATAGAAGTATGCAGGAGCCGCGTGCTATCGGCCCGCTTACGCTGAGGTACGCTTAGGCCGCCCATTATTTCGCGAAATTTTTCTGACATTAACTTTAGTTTTCGATTCCTTCTCACAACCGTTAGGAGTCAGGGTCCGGGGTTTGCTTATCCTTAAGTACCTTGTCAACCAAGGGGGGGCAGATTCTTTTTAACCGCGTATTTCTTGTCGATGTGTCAAGCGGAACGCAGCTCATCCTAGGCCACGTCCCGCCTTGCGACACTTTTGGACACTTAATGCTGCATATGGTGAGAATGTCCTTCACTACTATCTACTTGACGTTTGGTAACCTTGGCTTTATTGGAGAGTCTGGCCTTGAGCTTAAGAGGAGTAAAGCTGGCAGCGTACGCTTCCTGTTCGGGTAGCGTAACGAATACAGTAATGACGGTCTCCGGCGTGATAGAAAACTTTCCGCTCCCCTTGAGAATGTTGTCACCCGCCTGTTCCAGTTTGACCGAGGTTTTAGTCTTGGTCTTGCTGCTTTGAATGATTGCCTTGCCTGAGCCGCCGTTGACGCTGAGCTCGCTATCGGCATGATCCATCACATACACCACGATCTCATTATCCTTGGAAACTAGCTCCAAGTGATAAGGCCCGGTCATGCGCATTTGACCGCCGTGCGGCGACGGTCTGGAATCAAAAAATTCTTCGGTATGAGCGCTTGCAAGGAGAGACATGCTAGCCAATGCAGCGCTGAAGAGAAACGTGGTGACGCGCCCTATAGTCATTTAAACTCTCCATGAAAAATTCCAATTTCGATTTGAAGGAAAATTCTTTAAGAAGACACTCGAGATAACTCCTGAAGCAAACGTTTCTATAAGCCGCTAGCATTTACAGGAGATGAATCTCACCATATACCCATAGGGGGTATAAATCAATGTGGCATATTGCCGCATGTGACAAATTGCCGCAGGTGGAAGCGCTCTTTCGGTGAAGAAGCTATTGACTGCTCTTCTGGGAAAATGGCCGTGACCTCAAGCTGGGGCGTCGTGGTCAGCGGCAGCGAGGGTGAAAAGCCCTCGACTCTCATCGCTGCTGTTGGTTGGGCACTTTATCGGCGAAACCCCGGGTCGGAATCTGGTGGAATTAAAGTTACAAAAGTGAGGAATCAGGCTCTCCTGCTCCTGGCACTCTATAATGATGCCTCGATTAACTAATTGGAAACGGATTACAACCATGAACAAAAAAGAACTCGTTGATGCAATAGCTGGAAAGACGGACTCCAGCGGTGCTTCTGCTGACCGCGCGGTGAACGCACTGATAGAAATTATTTCCGATACGTTGAAAAAAGGGGATTCGCTGACGTTGCCTGGCTTTGGAACGTTCGAAGTGCGCGATCGTGCCGCCCGTACTGGCCGCAATCCCAAGACCGGTGAGGAGCTGAAGATTGCCGCATCGAGGGTTGCGGCATTCAAACCCGGTGCAGCGCTCAAGGCTGCGGTCAATGGCGGCGGAAAGTAAGGACCGTCAGCGGTAAAGCACCAGCAGCTTCAGGCGCTCTCGCTTAAAGGCGGTAGCAGGTGCTTCCCGTTGTTGCTCGGATCGACGCAGTTAACCGTCCTGCCTGCTTTCCACCAGATGAATTCCTCCATGGCCAGGGATCTTGCCTGCGCAATGTGCGCCGCTAAAGACTTCCGTTTGGAGCATGCGCCAACAAAATCTAAGATGAGAAGTAGGTTAATGGTTCAGGAAACTACATCAGGGGTTGTAAGAGTGGCTTTTGTTAGTATTATGAAATAATGAAAAAAATTTGTTCAGCCTCAAGCATTATGGAAGCGCAAATTATGCTTGATCTGCTCGACCACAATTGTATCTCCGCGAAGTTATTTAATGAACATGCCCAGGGGGGGCTGGGGGATATTCCGTTTACCCACGCTTATCCAGAGGTGTGGGTTATTCGGGACAGTGATTTTGAGCGGGGGCAAGCCATCGTTAACGAATTTGAAAAAACCCCGGTCGAAACGCGAGTGGTATTCTGCCGCGTGTGCCATGAGGAAAATCCCCTTAATTTTCAGCTTTGCTGGCAGTGCGGCGCCGGGCTTGAACTGCCATCCTCGCGTGAAGGAAGCACCTAATGAGGCACAGATACCCTGCTAGGCGGCGCTAAGCAGACACGTTCGAGTTTGATTCCGTGAACGAGAGTCCTGTTGCTATAGGATACGACACGATTTCGGACTTCAACCCACTGGAGGGGGTGAATCGCCCCGGGTTTAGTAGACACTTTCGAGCCGGTTGAAATACTGCTTTTCGAACTCTACAGGAGCCAAGCTGCCGGCGTGACCATGGCGGCGCCTTGAGTTATGGAAGAGCTCGATGTAGTCAAAGATGTCGCGCCGTGCCTCTTCCCTGTTGTTATAGATTTTCCGATTATAGATTTTCCGACGAACGCGTTCCCGTTTCAGGAGTTGAAAGAAGCTCTCCGCTACTGCATTGTCGTTGTGACACACCCAGCCGCCCCGCAACTCCCGCCACCGCGTAGCCTCGCTCGGTCACTTACTTGACAGCTTGAATTCTTCTGTATAACGCTTGCTGCTCATGACACCTCCTTGTCGCCTCAAGTTTAAAGCTTAAAGGTGCCTATAAATTCCGCGGGCTACCATGGAGTACGTGCGCGGTATTATCTTGTGCTGCCACGCTTTGCTTCTAATTTGATGATACAGGTGAAAGTTAACGCGTCACAGCTCTTGTCGTCCGCAGGGGGCGACGACTGAGGGCGAAATCCAGTTCCCAGAACCACACCGGTCTACCGGATCCAGTAAATATACGCCGGGGCAATCCGAACTGTTACACATGTGGGATATGAGACTTTCAGATCAGACGAGCTACATTTTTCATCGTATTGAGAGAACTCGACAGAACGGCGCGATAGACCTTTATCTTCCTGCAATCTTGATAGAACTCTCATGTCCCAAAGAGGCAATCAGAGCTGTGATTTCAGTTAGATTTATCGGTTTCACCACATGATGGTCGAATCCTGCGGCTTTTGCCCTCTCTTTATCCTCCCATTGCCCGTACCCAGTTACTGCGACCAATACCGCCTCTTCCGTTTCGGGCATGGTACGCAACCTGCGGGCCAGTTCGTATCCGTCCATGTCTGGCAACCCAATATCTAGAAATAGCATCTGAGGCGGGTGCATATGCGCTTGCTCAAGTGCAATTGATGCGTTAGGTGCCACAGTCGTGGTATGTCCCAATTCCTCTACCAGCAAGCATAGAAGGTTTGCCGCATCAGTGTTATCGTCGACAATCATCAAATGCATTGCCTCCGCGCTTGTATGGACAGCCGTTGAACCATTATCCCGGGATTGGAGCTCTAGTGCGGGCTCGCATAACTGGGGCAATTGAACCGTGAACTCGCTGCCCCGGCCGATTCCTTCACTCCGCGCTGTCACGGTTCCGCCGTGAAGGTCCGTCAGCTTCTTAGTAAGGGACAATCCCAAGCCGAGTCCACCTTGGGAACGATCTAGCGTTCGTTCCGCCTGGACAAACAAATCGAATATACGCGGTAAAAGGTCTGGCGAGATCCCCACCCCGTCATCGCGGACGGTTACTTTAACATCCCTTTGCTGCAAGTCTATGCGGACCGTGATGTGCCCGTATTCAGGCGTATACTTGGCCGCGTTATTGATAAGGTTAGCAAAGACCTGAGTCAGGCGGGTTTTGTCACCACTTACGAATGCAGGTCCTACCGCAGGAATTATTGCTAGATGCTGGTGCTTTAGTTCGATCAGGGAATTGACCTGCTCAATAGCCTCGGCAATAATTCGGTTAAGATTCAGCGCTTCTTTGTTCAGTATCAGCAGGCCGCGGGTAATTCGGGAAATATCCAGCAGATCGTCCACTAGCGCGGTCATGTGATTGACCTGCCGACTGATGACTTCACCTACTTCACGGATTCGAACCGGGTCAGAAGTGGTCAGCTTGAGTAGCTCAGCGGCGGTGCTAATTGGCGCCAGCGGGTTTCTCAGCTCGTGCGCCAGCATAGCGACAAACTCATCCTTGTGCCGATTAGCCGTACGAAGTTCCAAGCCTGTTTTTACCGCTTGAGTGACATCACTACCCTCAATGAATATGCCAGTGACATTATCGTCGTCGTCTCTGATGGGCTGATAAATGAAATCGACGAAACGCTCCTCTAATTCCCCACTGGGGCGCTGCAATTTGACGGAGACTCCGCGTCCCACGAACGGCTCTCCTGTTTTATAGACCCGATCCAGCAGTTCAAAGTATCCCTGGCCTTCGATTTCCGGCAGCGCCTCCCGTACGGTTTTGCCGACAACTGGGCGGTTCCCCACCAATTCAAGGTATGCGGTATTGGCAAGCTCAAAAATATGAGAGGGCTCTCGCAGGACTGCCATAATTCCTGGGGCCTGCTCGAAGAGCTGTCTTAAACGCTCGTGTTCCTGCTTCCCCTTGCGCGCTGCAAGCACTTGCGCGGTTGTTTCCGTACAGCAACAGTACAGCCCGGCCACCATCCCGCTCTCGTCACAAACGGGAGAATATGAGAAGGTAAACCATTTTTTTTCAGCATACCCATTCCGAAGCAGGGTACACGGTAGATTTTCACTGTAAGTTGCCTCTCCGGCCAAGGCCCGTTCTAAGAGAGGATTCATATCCTTCCATATCTCAGCCGAAATATCGCGGAAGGAAAGCCCCAATGCTCCCGGATGCTTGTCGCCGAGAATTTCAGCATAAGGATCGTTGTACAGGAATCCAAGTGCAGGACCCCAGGCCACGAACATTGGAAACTTGGAATTTAAAAGAAGACTAACAACAGTGCGCAGCGACGCTCGCCAATCATCGGGACTCCCAAGCGGAGAGGTGGACCAATCATGTGCACGCATGAGGGACCCCATCTCACCACCGCCTGCTAGGAAAGGTAATCTGATGTTTTGCATTCTATTCGATTGGAATGTACCCTCAATTTGACAGAAAAAGCGGAAGAAACGGAGGCGCAGATTACGAATAGGTTTCCTGAAGGGAAATTCTATTACTAATGCGTTGCTCGTACTTCCACGACGGGATGTGAACAAACATTTTGAGCGCAGCTAGTCCCATTCAACTCAGATTCCGCCTCCATTACCTGCTTCACAAAATTCCGTTCCTGATACTGCGAGGCGTTTAGCTCATAAACAGAGGTCATTGAGGAATTCCTGGAGCAAACTTGAAGTAGCACTCTACACTCAGACAGACCGCGTTAATTAATGCGTCAAAAACGGTAGGTGTTAGTCTTATTATAGTTGGGAGAAACGATATCTCGCGTTAAAACCGCGTATTTGCCAAGGAATTGGGGGGAGCGTGGGACTCTGCTCATCTTCGGAATAAGTCATTGAATTCAAATAATGTATCCGTAGAACGAAAGTGAGTTTGTAGCAATACTCTGCGGCAAAATTTTACCGCAAGAGAAGTACAAGCATTGAAATATAACGGTGGGTAAAAACTTTCTAACGATGGGCTTCTAGGAAATGATCTCTGTCTAAGACTCCCCCACCCTGACGCGAGTTCAATCCCCAGGCTCATTGATAGTGCTGTGAGTCTATAATCCGCTTGGGTTTCCAGGACGATTCCGAGAGCTGGTTTTCGGCGTTGGTTAAACCGGGAGAGGGTTTGGAGGGCCCGCCCCGCGTACAAATTCAGCTGGTGCCAAGTTGTTGAGAGTCGAGTGAGGTCGACTCTCGTTGTAGTCCCACCGCCAGTCCTCGATGATCGCTTTGGCCTCGTCCAGCGTTTCAAACCAATGCAAGTTTCAGGCACTCGCCCTGGGATGATCCATTAAACGTTTCAATGTCCGTTGGCTTTCCGGGCCGGATCAAGCAACTGCCCCGAAAATTCACTGCCGTTATCGACAAAAAGTATCGGGTGGACAGCCAACCCGTTTAACGCGGCAACCACATGCTCGCTTCGCAAGCGCTCCTGGTCCGGTTTTCCTATAGCAGATCACTTACCTACCCTTGGCACGAATCTCGATCTGGTAGCCAGCTAAAGGATGCAGTGGGTAAGAATAACGGCACGAACTAAGCTGTTTTCCATCTTAATAATCCACGTAATCAGCGATTAATAGTTAAGTTGTGGCGGGAGGGGGTCCTCCACATTTAAGTTCTAAGGTATTGTGTTCTAATGCTTCTATATTTGGGTCACCGTCGAATTACCACGTTTGTTACCACGCATGTGACCTACATACCTCCGTCGGCGACTGTTCAACCAACTGGACAGGACTGCCGGATAACGACGGACAGTACGCATACCATTTTTTTGTTGGCTATCGTACAGAAGTCTGCTGCTCGATGGGAAATACTCAACTTTCACCTGAAGCCATCCCTCTCTGGCCCCGCAGTTCTTTGCGTGGACCGGCCTGTTTAATCTTGGTGAATCAATCAAAGGACCAAGCCCAAAGGAGCCTAATCCTTGAATGCTTCCGCGACACAAGCAACAGAAATCTGGCCCCTGGTTGCATACTTCGTCCTCGTCGTCACGCTGGTTGTGGGCGTTATGGCGCTTTCGTACATCATTGGGGAGCGTCATAGATCGAAGGCTACGGATGAGCCATTTGAAAGCGGTATTGTCACCGTCGGCCTTGCGCGCTTGCGCCTATCCGCCAAATTCTACCTGGTCGCAGTGTTCTTTGTGATCTTCGATGTGGAAGCTGTGTTCCTTTTTGGCTGGGCCGTCGCTCTTCGTGAGCTGGGCTGGCCCGGTTATATCGAGGCTGTCATCTTCATAGCTATTCTGGGAGCGGCCCTCGCTTATTTATGGCGGCTGGGTGCCCTGGATTGGGGGCCCAAAAGGCATTCGGCTGGCAAGTTAGCCAAAGAATCACGGAGCCCAAACCATAAGGAGCCCAAACCATGCGGTGGTCTCTAAGTAAGCCATACGATAAACCATCTGGGGCAACGTCCGGGTCTTCAATAATCCGTGATAACGGTTTTGAAGAAGACGGACGCCGCAGTGTATTGCTGACGCGATTGCAAGACCTTGTCGCATGGGGCCGCAAGAATTCCGTCTGGCCCTACAATTTCGGTCTGTCGTGTTGTTATGTGGAAATGGCGACCAGCTTCACCAGCAAGTATGACCTTGCCCGGTTTGGCGCCGAAGTTATCCGCGCTTCTCCCCGTCAGGCCGATCTGATCGTTATTTCCGGTACGGTTTTTATCAAGATGGCGCCCGTGCTCCAGCGTCTTTACGATCAGATGCTTGAACCGCGCTGGGTAATTTCAATGGGTTCGTGCGCGAATTCCGGCGGAATGTATGACATTTACAGCGTGGTGCAGGGTGTAGACCGGTTCCTTCCCGTGGATGTTTATGTTCCCGGTTGTCCACCTCGGCCCGACGCATTCATGCAGGGGCTGAATCTGCTTCAGGACGCAATCGGCAAGGAAAAACGCCCATTGAGCTGGGTGATCGGTCCGCAGGGGATCGAGCGACCGGCTGAGGGATCCCAGCGGGATCTCAAGCGGGCCGACCGAATGCGGGCTACGACGCTACGAAGTCCGGACGAGGTCTAACCTAAATCCGGCAATCGACCGCTCATACTTTTCAGGACGGCGCTGTGCCTTATAACCGTTTTTCCCCAAACTTGACTTTCACCTTTTTGAGTGAGTTCGCTACAGGGTGGATTGCACGTTTTTGCGGCGTATGGCTGCGTTGCAACTCCTCGGAATGGAATGACCATTCCGCATCCTTGCGCCTTTCCCTGCATCCCCAGGCTGTCACTTCACTCTGTCCAACTGCCGGATTTAGGTTAAACCCGTGAGCGCAGCCTCCAGCATTGCCTTAAAGCAGGATATGCCGAACACATCAAGCGCTTCAGATGTGCTGGAGGAATTGAAAGGTCGCTTTGGGCCCCCGAACGCCGGGAACCCGGGCGGACCGATGGGTTTAGTGCAAAAAACCGCCGATGACCTTCCCACTCAGTGGGTTTCCCGGAACAGGGTACGCGACGTCCTGCGCTATCTGAAACTGGAAGCGGAGCGGCCTTACCGCATGCTGTACGATCTGACCGCGATCGACGAGCGCACTCGGGCGCATCGCAACGATCAGCCGCCAAGCCGATTCACCGTCATCTATCACCTGCTGTCGTTCGAGCGTAATGCGGACGTGCGTCTCAAGGTCGCGCTTACCGAGACTGATCTTCACATGCCCACGATTACGGATATCTGGTCTGCCGCAAACTGGTACGAGCGCGAGGTATGGGACATGTTCGGGATCGTCTTCGACGGCCACCCGCACCTGCGCCGGATTCTGCTACCCCCGTGGTGGCAGGGGCATTCCCTGCGCAAGGAACACCCCGCTCGCGCGACTGAAATGGAACCGTTCCATTTGTCCGAAGAGAAGGAGGAGGCTGAGCAGGAAACGCTGCGTTTTCATCCTGAAGAATGGGGAATGCGCCGCGCACACGACGGCACCGATTTTATGTTCCTCAACCTGGGGCCGAACCATCCGAGCGTGCATGGCGTATTTCGCATTGTACTCCAGCTCGACGGCGAGGAAATCATCGACGCTGTGCCAGAAATTGGCTTTCACCATCGCGGAGCGGAAAAGATGGGTGAGCGCCAATCCTGGCATACCTACATTCCCTACACCGACCGCATCGATTACCTGGGAGGGGTCATGAATAACCTTCCCTATGTGCTGGCCGTGGAAAAACTGGCAGGCATTGAAGTGCCTGATCGGGTAAAGGTGATGCGCGTGATGATGGCTGAATTTTTTCGCGTTGCAAGCCATCTGGTGTTCTATGGGACTTTTACCCAGGACCTGGGCGCGCTTTCTCCGGTATTTTTCATGTTCACTGACCGCGAGCGAGTGTTCGATGTCGTCGAAGCCATCTGTGGGGGACGAATGCACCCGAGCTGGTATCGCATCGGCGGTGTGGCTCAGGACTTGCCCAATGGATGGGATCGGATGGTGCGGGATTTTCTGGATTATATGCCTGCAAGACTGGATGAGTATGACAAGATTGCTTTGGGCAACCGCATCTTGAAAGCCCGGACGCGCGGCGTCGGTAGTTACTCGACAGATGAGGCGATCGAATGGGGCGTGACGGGACCCAATCTGCGCGCCTGCGGCTTCGAATGGGATTTCCGCAAGGCACGGCCGTATTCGGGCTACGACCAGTTCGAGTTCGATGTACCAACCGGCGAGCATGGCGATTGCTATGATCGCTGTGCCGTTCGCGCTGAGGAGATTCGCCAGAGCCTGCGCATCATTGAGCAGTGCCTGGAGAACATGCCGGCTGGCGCGCATAAAGCGGACCATCCGCTCACCACGCCGCCCCTCAGGAAGCCCACCTTGCAAGACATTGAGACGCTCATCGATCATTTCCTGGGTGTGAGCTGGGGGCCAGTCATTCCTCCCGGGGAAGCATTCGTGGGCATCGAAGCGACCAAGGGGAACAATGGCTATTACCTGATCAGCGACGGCAATACCATGGCCTACCGGGTGCGGATTCGCACGCCCTCCTTTCCGCATCTGCAGATGATCCCTTTGATCAGCCGCGGGCTGATGATTTCCGATTTGATCGCCATTCTGGGCAGCATCGATTTTGTCATGGCCGACGTGGACCGCTAACTTCGACGCTGAAGGGAACAATGCTGAGTGAACAGGAGAGGAGGGAAATAGAGGCGCACGCGCGGCACTACCCGAATAACCGCGCGGTATGCATCGAGGCGCTCAAGGTCGTACAGCAGCATCGCGGCTGGGTATCGGATGACGGCATTGCGGACGTGGCCGAGGCGTTGCAGATAACGCCGGCTGAGCTGGAGAGTGTTGCGACCTTCTACAACATGATTTTCCGCAAGCCAGTGGGCAAGCACGTCATTCTGCTATGCGACGGCGTCAGTTGCTGGATCATGGGTTACGAACGCCTGCATCAGCATCTGACGAATCGGCTGGGCATCGGGCTGGGCCAGACCACTGCCGATGGCCGCTTTACCCTGTTGCCGAATGTGTGCCTGGGCGCTTGTGACCATGCTCCTGTCATGATGATGGATGATGCGCATTACCAGGACCTGGATCCCGCCAGGATCGATGAAATTCTGGCAAGTTATCAACAGGAAGAAGAAAAATCGACCGATGGAAACGCCGCTGACCCATAACATCTCACCGGGCAAGGAGCCGCCTGATCTCGTACAGTACGAGAAGACCGGTGGTTATGCCGCACTCCGCAAGGCGCTGACCATGTCTCCCGCGGAAGTTCAGGCAGCGGTGAAGGAATCAAACCTGCGCGGCCGCGGTGGGGCGGGGTTTCCAACTGCGCAGAAGTGGAGTTTCGTGCCAATGGGCGACGATGCGCCGCGCCCGAAGTATCTTGTTTGCAATGCCGACGAGATGGAGCCGGGCACATTCAAGGATCGCCTGTTGCTTGAAGGCGATCCTCACCAGTTGGTCGAAGGCATCATTATCAGCGCCTATGCCATCCAGGCCGACGTGGCCTACGTATTTCTGCGTTGGGCCTACAAGCTGGCCGCCCGGAGGATGGAGCGGGCGATCGCGGAAGCGTACCGCGACGGCTACCTGGGTAAAAACATCCTGGGCTCGGCGTACAGCCTGGAGATGTACCTTCACGTCAGTGCCGGGCGCTACATATGCGGGGAGGAGACCGCGCTGCTTAACGCCCTCGAGGGCAAACGCGCCAATCCACGCGCCAAGCCCCCCTATCCCCAGGTCAGCGGCCTGTGGGGCAAGCCCACCATCGTCAATAACGTGGAAACCTTGTGCAACCTTCCGCATATCTTGAATCACGGCGCCAAATGGTTCAAGAGCCTGAGCCGCAGCGGCGATGGCGGCACCAAGCTGTACGGGGCAAGCGGGAGAGTGAAGAATCCGGGGTTATGGGAATTGCCCATGGGCACTCCTCTGCGGGAGATTCTGGAAGAACACGCGGGCGGCATGCGGGACGGCTACCAGTTTCGCGGCTTGCTGCCGGGAGGGGCGTCGACGGATTTTGTTACTGCCGATCACCTGGACGTAGCGATGGATTTCGATTCGATGCAGTCGGTGGGCAGCCGCCTGGGGACCGGCGCCATGATTGTCCTTGACGACAAGACCTGTCCCGTCGGAATGCTGCTCAATCTAGAGCATTTCTTCGCCCAGGAATCATGCGGCTGGTGCACCCCCTGCTGGTCCGGGCTTTCCTGGATCGAAGAGATATTGCAGGACATGGAGGAGGGCCGCGGCAAGACTTCCGACCTTGAACTGCTGGAATCCCATACGCATCTCCTGGGTCCCGGCCATACCTTCTGTGCCCTGGCGCCGGGCGCCGCCGAGCCCCTGCAGAGCGGTCTCAAGTATTTCCGCGATGATTTCGAGCGCCATATCCATGAAAAGGGCTGCCCCTGGCGTGAACACGGCCAGGGTATGCAAATGTGAGGCGGATGTGACGACCATCCATATCGACAATCGTCCCTATCCTGCCAAAGACGGCGAGAACTTGTTGCAGGAGTGCCTTTCGCTGGGATTCAACCTGCCTTATTTCTGCTGGCATCCCGCGCTCGGGTCGGTGGGTGCGTGCCGCCAGTGCGCGATCAAGCAGTTCAAGAATGAGGAAGACAAGCGCGGCAAGATTGTCATGGCGTGCATGACCGCCGCCAAAGACGGGATTCGGATTTCCATTGACGATCCCGAGGCGCGAGAGTTCCGCGCCAGCGTTGCGGAATGGCTGATGGTGAATCATCCGCACGATTGCCCGGTGTGTGACGAAGGCGGCGAATGCCATTTGCAGGATATGACCGTGATGAACGGCCATGTTTATCGCCGCCACCGTGGCCGCAAGCGCACGTTCCATAACCAGGACCTCGGGCCTCTCGTCAACCACGAGATGAATCGCTGCATTCAATGTTATCGCTGTACGCGATTCTACCGGGACTATGCGGGCGGACGCGACTTTGACGCCTTGATGCTGCGCGATCAGGTCTACTTCGGCCGCTATCAGGACGGGGTTCTCGAAAGCGAATTCAGCGGTAACCTGGTGGAGGTTTGCCCTACAGGCGTTTTTACCGACAAGACATTGAAGCGGCACTATACGCGCAAGTGGGATTTGCAAACGGCGCCGTCGGTGTGCGTGCACTGCGGGCTCGGCTGCAACACGATTCCAGGCGAGCGTTACGGCACGCTGCGCCGTATCCGCAACCGCTTCAATGGCGCGGTAAATGGTTACTTCCTGTGCGACCGCGGCCGTTACGGTTATGAGTTCGTCAATAGCGGGCGCCGGATCAGGCAACCCTTGCTGCGAAAACATGGAACTGCACCACTGCAACTTGCCAGCAAACGCGACGCGCTCCAGCGTTTGGGCGAAATCCTGTCCAGCGGTGCCCGGGCGATCGGCATCGGTTCTCCGCGCGCTTCGATTGAAGCCAATTTTGCGCTGCGAACCCTCGTTGGACGCGACCAGTTTTATCTCGGACTATCTGAAAGGGATTCCCGCCTGCTTGCTTCCATTCTTGATATTTTAAAAAAAGGCCCTGCCCGCACCCCATCGTTGCATGAAGTGGAGTTGGCGGATGCGGTGCTTGTATTGGGTGAGGATGTAGCCAATACCGCGTCCCGGCTCGGGCTGGCCCTGCGCCAGGCGGTGCGCCGGCAACCGGAAAAGATGGCGATAAAAATGGGTATTCCGCTCTGGAATGATCATGCGGTGCGCGAGGCGATGCAAGAAGAGCGTGGGCCATTGTTTATCGCCACCATGGCTGATACCCGAATCGACGATATCGCCACCCGGACCTTTCGTGGCCCCCCTGATGAACTCGGCCGCCTCGGTTTTGCAGTAGCGCACGCGCTCGACCCAACTGCGCCGCAAGTACCGGACTTATCCAGTACGATCCAGACGCTGGCCGAAACAATTGCGGAAAAGCTGAAGGCGGCTGAGCGTCCTTTGGTCATTTCCGGCATGGGTTGCGGGGATAAAGCTGTTGTTGAGGCGGCGGCCAATGTGGCATGGGCGCTTTGTAACACCGGCCACGCTGCCGGGCTCTGCTACGCGGTTCCTGAATGCAACAGCCTGGGCGCCGCGATGCTCGGGGGCGACAGTCTCGAAAGCGCACTCGAAGCGATGGACGATGGCGCGGTGGATACGCTCATCATTATGGAGAATGATCTTTACCGGCGAACGGATGCCGCCATGGTCGATCGTCTTCTCGCCGTTACGCGGCACATCGTGATGATTGACCACATCGAGCATGCAACCAGCGCGAAGGCCGACGTGGTGCTGCCGGCCGCAACCTTTGCCGAGGCGGATGGCACGCTGGTGAATAACGAGGGCAGGGCGCAGCGCTTTTTCCAGGTATTCGTACCTGGGAATGATATCAAGGATGATATTCGGGGCGATGTTACGGGCGATATCCGGGAAAGCTGGCGCTGGCTGCGCGACATCATAGTTGCAGCCGGCCGCGGGGATGATGCGCGATGGTCAAGCCTGGACGATGTCACTGCCGCGTGTGCCCGGGCAATTCCGAACCTCGAACCGATTTTGCATGCAGCGCCATCTTCGGATTTTCGTATCGATAGCCAAAAGATTCCACGCGAACCCCATCGCTATAGCGGGCGCACCGCCATGCATGCCAACGTAAGCGTCCAGGAACCCGAGCAGCCGGGTGATCCGGACAGCCCTCTGTCATTTTCCATGGAAGGCTATCCGGGCAATCCACCGCCGTCGCTTATTCCCCGGTTCTGGGCGCCCGGTTGGAATTCGGTACAGGCGTTAAACAAGTTCCAGGACGAAGTGGGCGGCCCGCTCAAGGGCGGCGACCCGGGCGAGCGCCTGATCGAGCCGATGCAAGGAAAAAAAGTCGCCTATTTTCAAAATGTACCGGGGGGCTTCAAGCCGTGCGCGGGCGAATGGCTGCTGTTGCCGATGCACCACGTCTTTGGTTCGGAGGAGTTGAGTATCCTCGCACCCGCTATCGCCGAGCTCAGTCCGCAGCCCTATCTCGCGCTCAACCCCGCCGATGCGAGTGATCTCGGGTTGGCAGCGGGGGACGAGGTCCAGTTGCATTTGAGGCAGCGGACGGATGCTCCGGCGGATGGTTTGACCGGCACTGAACCCATGGCTACCGCCGAAATCTACCGACTACCTGTGCGCTTCAAACCCGAGTTGCTGCACGGTACCGCAGGGCTCCCCGCCGGCCTGCCGGGTCTGGGTGTTCTTGCTGGAATCGCCCTGCCTGCATGGGGCGAGTTAAAGAAGGCGGAAAAGGGAATCGCGGAAAAGGGAAAGGCGGAAAAGGGAAAGCAGGTGGAAGAGTAGGTGGAGGAATAATCCATGAATGGATTCAGCCATGAATGAATGGACCGGCATCTGGGCGAACCTGATCCTGATCCTGGCTGCCGTGTTTGCTTTCTCGGCGATGTTGTCCTGGATCGAGCGGCGCCTACTTGGCCTGTGGCAGGATCGCTACGGGCCGAATCGGGTGGGCCCGTTCGGCGTTCTGCAAATCGTCGCTGATTCAATCAAGCTTCTTACCAAGGAGGACTGGATACCGCCATTCGCAGACAGGGCTGTGTTCGTGCTGGCGCCCGCAATCGTTGCGGTCGCAACGCTGCTTGCGTTTGCCGTCGTGCCGCTCGCCCCTGGCATCGGCGTGGTCGACCTGAACATCGGATTATTGTTTTTTCTCGCCATGTCTTCGCTTGGCGTCTATAGCGTCGTGCTGGGCGGATGGGCGTCCAACAACAAATATTCGCTGCTCGGCGGCTTCCGGGCGGCGGCACAGATGTTGAGCTACGAGGTCTTCATGGGCCTGGCGCTGATGGGCGTTGTCATGCTCGCGGGTTCATTCAACCTGCGCGATATCGTTGCCGCACAGGAAAATCTATGGTTCTGCATTCCGCAGGTCCTCGGCCTGGCAACTTTTGCCGTCGCCGGCATTGCCGAGGCGCGGCGGCTTCCCTTTGATTTGCCAGAGTCGGAGAACGAACTCGTGGCAGGCTTTCATACTGAATATTCCAGCATGAAGTTCGGCCTGTTTTTCATTGGCGAATATGTCGGGATCACCCTTATCTCGGCAATGATCGTCACTTTATTCTTCGGTGGGTGGCTGGGACCGCTGCTGCCTCCACTGGTCTGGTTTCTGCTCAAGACTTTTATCGTCATCGCCTGCTTCGTCCTGCTGCGGGCGGCATTGCCACGACTCCGCTACGATCAACTGATGGCCTACGGCTGGAAAGTCATGCTTCCGCTCACGCTTGTCAATTTATTGATCACCGGCGCGGTCGTCTTGTCAATGGCATAACCTGTTCATATAGCCCCGGGAGAAGATCGCATGTGGAATTCCCTGAAGACAATGTGGATCATCTTTCTGCACATGTTCCACCGCCGGGTGACCATTGAGTATCCGGACGAGAAGCCCAAGATTCCGCCGCGCTGGCGTGGGCGCATCATCCTGAGCCGGGATCCGGATGGGGAGGAACGCTGCGTTGCATGCTACCTCTGCGCGGCGGCCTGCCCGGTGGATTGCATCGCACTGCAGGCAACCGAGAATGAGCATGGGCGCCGCTACCCTGAATTCTTTCGGATCAATTTTTCGCGTTGCATTTTCTGCGGATATTGCGAAGAGGCATGCCCTACCGACGCGATCCAGCTTACGCCCGACTTCGAAATGGGCGAATACAACCGAAAAAACCTGGTGTACGAAAAAGAGGACCTTTTAATCGATGGCACGGGCAAATACCCCGGCTACAACTTCTACCGGGTGGCGGGAGTCGCAATTGGAGGAAAAAGCAAGGGCGAGGCCGAGAAGGAAGCGCCTCCGGTAGACCCGCGTTCGCTGCTGCCTTGATCCGTACCTTAAAGCGTACCTTGATTCCTCATCCGGGAGGGAGGCCATGGAAGCGACATTCTACTTATCCGCAGCAGTTGCCGTTGCAGCCACTCTGATGGTTGTTACGCGAGCGAGCGCCGTGCATGCGCTGCTCTACCTGATCGTGTCCCTGCTTGCCGTCGCGGTCGTCTTTTTTGTGCTGGGGGCGCCGTTTGTCGCAGCACTGGAGGTCATCATTTACGCAGGCGCCGTAATGGTGCTGTTCGTGTTCGTGATAATGATGCTTAACCTCGGCACCTCCGCGGCGGTCAAGGAGCGGGAATGGCTGAGCCCCCGCATGTGGGCGGGCCCCGCCGTACTGTCGGCGTTGCTGCTGGCCGAACTGATTTATATCCTTGTGTGGAATGTACCAGGTACCGCCACAATCTCCGGCAGGGCAGCGGTCGAGTCCAAGGAAGTAGGTATTACGCTCTTCGGACCCTATCTCCTTGGTGTCGAGCTGGCTTCGCTGCTATTACTGGCGGGATTGGTCGGCGCCTGTCACCTCGGCTGGCATACCGAGTCAGGTTGGGGGTCACGTTCTGAGTCCCTTTCGGATAGGCGCGGCCATGAGAACGGCTGAGGCTATTGCAGCAATTCCCATGCATCACGGCCTGCTGCTCGCCGCAATCCTCTTCGTGCTGGGAATGGTCGGCATTCTGGTCAGACGCAACCTGATCTTCATCCTGATGTCGATTGAGATCATGCTGAACGCCGCCGGGCTTGCCTTCGTGGTTGCCGGTTCTCACTGGGCGCAGGCCGACGGTCAGGTAATGTTCATCTTTATCCTGTCTGTGGCGGCGGCTGAAGTCTCTGTCGGCCTGGCATTGCTGCTGCTGTTGCACCGCCGCTTCCAGACACTGGATGCAGACGCGGTGAGCAAGATGCGGGGATAACGTGCTGCCTCTGCTCTGGCTTATTCCCACGCTGCCGCTGGCCGGTTTCCTGACGCTGGCGCTGGGCGGAAGCCACTTGAGCCGGCGCAGTGTCGCGGTAATGGGAACTGGCTCCGTGGCTCTTTCGGCACTCATCGCCATTCTGATCGCGATCGACTTCATCGCTGCAAGACCGCCGGGTCTCGCCTTTCAGCAGGAAGCATGGGTCTGGATCGGCATAGCCGGTTTCTCGCCGAGGATCGGCTTTTATCTCGACGCGTTATCACTGGTAATGGTCCTGGTTGTGACCGTCATCAGTTTCCTGATCCACCTCTATTCGACGGAATTCATGATTGGCGATGACGGTTACGCGCGCTTTTTCGCCTATATGAATCTCTTTGTCGGCTCGATGTGTATCCTGGTTCTTGCCGACAACCTGCTGTTTCTTTACCTTGGTTGGGAAGGGGTGGGACTTTGCAGTTATCTGCTGATCGGATTCTGGTATCGGGATCCCGCCAACGGTCGCGCCGCGCGCAAAGCGTTTATCGTGACCCGAATCGGCGATACGGCCATGGCCGCCGGCCTTTTTCTGCTGTTCACTCACCTCGGAACCCTTGATATCCAGCCGTTGATGCAGCGAATGGTCCAACAGTGGCCGGAGGGATCGGAGCTGGCTTTAATCGCCGCCGGCCTTCTGCTCGCCGGGGCGGTGGGCAAATCTGCCCAGCTTCCGCTACAGACCTGGCTGCCTGACGCAATGGCGGGCCCCACGCCCGTGAGCGCGCTGATCCATGCCGCGACCATGGTAACGGCAGGCGTCTATCTGATTGCCCGCACGCATGTGCTCTTTACGCTTGCGCCACCCGTACAACTGGCGGTAGCAGTAATAGGCGCCCTTACCCTGCTGCTGGCAGGATTCAGTGCACTCTCCCAAAAAGACATCAAGCGCGTGCTCGCGTATTCGACCATCAGCCAGATCGGCTATATGTTCCTCGCGCTGGGAGTGGGTGCCTGGTCCGCAGCCATCTTTCACCTGATGACTCACGCCTTCTTCAAGGCTCTGCTGTTCCTGAGTGCAGGTGTAGTCATCATGAGCCTGCACGAGGAACATGATATTTTCCGGATGGGTGGGCTGAGGAAAAAACTTCCCGTTGCATTCTGGACTTTTCTGATCGGCAGCGCATCGCTCGCGGCACTGCCGCTCGTTACTGCGGGCTTCTACAGCAAGGACCTGATTCTTTGGCAGGCCTGGTCGTCAGCAGGAGGGAATCCATGGTTATGGGCCGCGGGATGGGCAGGTGCAATACTGACTGGCCTCTACATCTTTCGTGTGGTGTTTCTCGTCTTTTTTGGCGAAGCGAGGACTGCGATGCCTCCCGAAACCAGACGGCCAGGTCTGCGCATAACTATACCGCTTATAGTTCTTGCCGCACTCTCTCTAGTCGGCGGATGGATTGAAACTCCACCTTTTCTCGGCAATTTAACGCTGTTTTCCAGCTTTGTTCAGCATGCCTTGCCGCCGAATCAGGTCGTTCATGACGGTAAAAATGACGAAACCATTCTGGAGCTGCTCGCAATTGCTGCCTCTCTTGGCGGCATCGCGTTGGCGTACCTGTTGTTTCTGAGATATCCCGCCTTTCTCCATGGACTGATGCTGATCCCGGCATTGGCAAGAATCCGGAAGTTCTGGCATTTTGGCTGGGGTTTCGACCGGTTTTATGAGTTCCTGTTCGTCCGGCCCTATCTCTGGCTTGCGTACGCCGATCGGCACGACGTGGTCGACAATATCTACAGAATGGCGGTTTCATGCACACTCAGGTGGCTCCAGAAGGTCGATCGGCACGACGTGATCGACAATATCTACAGCGGCCTGGCCCAGCTTTGTCTGTTTCTCTATCGCGCCTTGAGTGCAACGCAAAGCGGACAGGTACGCCGCTACGCGGCGGCGATTGCCGCCGGATCGATCGGTTTTATATTCATCGGGATATTCGCATGATTCTCTCCGCATTAATTTTCATCCTGGTGGCCGGCGGTTTGCTGTCATGGATGGCGAATCGGTGGCATCCGGACTCTGCGAAGTGGGTTGCGCTGGCTACGGTGGGCATCGAGCTCGTATTGACGATATGGCTTTGGCTGCAGTCTGCCAGCGCTATGGCTCTTCCCGCTCACGGGGGGTGGCTTGCCGAGACCAGGGCGGAGTGGATTCCGCGTTTCGGAGTGAGCTTTCATCTGGCCATGGATGGAATAAGCCTCGTCCTGGTCGTGCTGACCGCTTTTCTGGGAGTGGTATCGGTGGCGTGTTCCTGGACGGAAATCCAGGAGCGTGCCGGATTCTTTTACTTCAACCTGCTATGGACTCTGGCAGGGGCGGTCGGCGTATTCCTTGCGCTGGACCTGTTTCTGTTTTTCTTCTTCTGGGAGCTGATGCTGGTGCCGATGTATTTCATGATTGCGATCTGGGGCCATGAGAAGCGGCAGTATGCAGCGATCAAGTTCTTCATTTTCGCCGAGGGGAGCGGTCTGCTCATGCTGGTGGCAATTCTTGCGCTGGTATTCGCCCACTACCGCAGCACCGGAGTCCTGACATTCGATTATTTCGAGCTGTTGAATACGGCCATGTCTCCCTCCACCGAGCTGTGGATCATGCTTGGCTTTTTCATTGCGTTCGCAGTCAAGGCGCCCATCGTGCCATTTCACACCTGGCTGCCGGACGCACATACCGAGGCGCCGACAGCAGGAAGCGTGATTCTTGCAGGGGTGCTGCTGAAAACCGGAACCTACGGGCTATTGCGCTTCGTTGTTCCGCTATTTCCCGAGGCGGCGGGGTATTTTGCCCCGGTGGCAATGGCGTTGGGAGCAACCGGAGTTCTCTATGGTGCTTTCCTGGCGTTCGCCCAGACGGATTTCAAGCGCCTCGTGGCCTACACCAGCGTGAGTCACCTGGGCTTTGCGGTGCTCGGGATATTCGCCTGGAATCCCTGGTCGCTTGGGGGGGCCGTGATGCAAATGATCGCGCACGGCATCAGTACGGGAGCACTGTTTGTAATTGCTGGCATTTTGCAGGAACGGACGCACACCCGCGATATGCGTCGCTTTGAAGGCCTGTGGAGCGTCATGCCGCGTCTGGCGGCAATGGGATTGTTTTTTGCCATTGCCGCGCTTGGGCTGCCGGGAATGGGTAATTTCGTCGGGGAATTCCTGGTACTGATGGGATTATACCGCGCCAGTAGCGTGCTGGCGTCCGTCGCGGCCGTGGCATTTGTCGCCAGTGTCGTGTATGCGCTTGCGCTGGTGCAGAAAACTTTCCATGGCGAGAATACGCATGGTTGGCAACTACATGATCTGTCAAGCCGGGAAATGGCGACCCTGTGTTCAATGGCGGCCATTACCCTATGGCTGGGGCTGTACCCGCAGCCCGTGCTCGATGCCGCGCCGGACATCGCAAATAGTCCGCCTGCGGTTGCTGCCGCCCACCAGGAGGGGAATGCGGAATGAACACGCTACCCTCCGCGCTACACTCCAACCTCATGGCCCTGTCCCCGCTCATCCTCCTTGCCGGGTCTGCGGTAGTGGTGATGCTGGCCTCAGCCTTTTACCGTCATCCTCGACCGGTCATGATGTTGACGCTCGCCGGGCTGATTCTGTCATTTGCATCATTATTTCTGTTTCGGGGCATCGGGTCCCGTCAGGTCACGGCTTTGCTGGTACTGGATCACTATGCACTGTTTTTTATCGGGCTCATCGTTGCTGCGACCTTTGTCGTCGCAGTGCTGTGCTATCGCTACTTCGGCGGTTCTGAAAGCCGCCATGAGGCGCTTTACATCCTGTTACTGCTGGCCGCCCTTGGCGGTGGGGTTCTCGTGGCAAGCAGCCATTTTGCTTCGTTTCTCCTGGGTCTGGAACTGCTCAGCATTTCGTTGTTTGCATTGATCGCCTATCCGCGATTCACAGAGCGTCCTCTCGAAGCGGGGATCAAATACCTGATCCTGGCTGGATTCTCATCCGGATTGCTTTTGTTTGGCATGGCGCTGGTCTACGCGCAGCTCGGGACGATGCAGTTTGCGAAAATCGGAACAATGCTTACCGCGCCGGATCAGGCGTTGGAGCTCTACGGACTGGCCGGGCTCGCGCTGATTGTGACAGGTGTCGGATTCAAGCTGGCCCTCGTGCCCTTTCACATGTGGACTCCGGATGTATATGAAGGTGCACCCGCACCGATTACCGCATTCATCGCCACTGTTTCAAAGGGCGCCATGCTCGCCCTGCTACTGCGCTATTTCCTGATGGCGGGAGCGCACCAGTCGCAGCCGATCACGCTGGCATTGAGCCTGGTTGCCGTCACGACAATCCTGGTTGGCAACCTGCTCGCCCTGCTGCAAGATAACATCAAGCGGATTCTTGCCTATTCCTCAATTGCCCAGCTTGGCTATCTGCTGGTCGGGTTTCTGGCTTTTGATCCGCTGGCAATCGAGGCGGTGGCTTATTTTCTTACGGCCTATTTTGTCACTATGCTGGGTGCGTTCGGTGTGGTAACGGTATTGTCGGGCGGGTTCAATAACGGATCCGAGGGCGAATCCCATCGCGTAGCGGAAAGGGATAGCGACAGGCTTGCGGATTATGCGGGTCTATTCTGGCACAGACCGTGGCTCGCGGGGGTGTTTACCGCCATGCTACTGTCGTTGGCCGGAATTCCGCTGACGATGGGCTTTATCGGTAAGTTCTACATATTAACGGCTGGCGTGGAAGCATCGTTGTGGATACCTGTGATTGTATTGGTTGTTGGCAGCACCATCGGGCTCTTCTATTACCTGCGTATTATCGCAGTGATGTGTGCGCCGAGTTCGCAGGCAATCACTGAACCAACCATGAGGCCCGTTGCATCACCCTCCCTTGGGGAAAGTGTGACGCTGGCGGCGCTGGCGTTATTGCTTATATGGCTGGGCGTCTTTCCGGCTCAGCTTATTGATGTGCTTGAAGGAATAACGGTGGTGGATTTGACTTGATTACCGGTGCTTCGTCTGTTTGTCACAATGCAAAAGGTGGGGCGGGGCAAAAGGTGAGTGGGATTGAGGCAGGTCGAAAATAGGAGAGCTTCAAAAATGCGTGAACCGGAAATACCATCTGATCCCGATAGGGTGGCATGCAAGGTCTGTTTCAAGGAGATCCCTTTGTCCGAGGCAGTTAATGAAGAAGCGACCGATTACGTCCTGCATTTTTGCGGATTGGATTGTTACGCGAAATGGAAAACTCAGGAAAAGGATTATGGTTCAGACAACTCCCCAGGAAAAAAGTTATCGTCGTAAAAGGCAGAAAACGGTTTTCTGTTGCGGAATTGATGCGTCGCGGCTCCCTGGAACTGCTTATACGAGCGCGTTTCATTGTGAACGGAACCACCAGATGGCGTCCCAGGGCCGAGCGTAAAGGCACGCTGAGAGCAACGAATGCCACAAGGACGAACTTCTCCCTCGATTATCGGGAGTCTTATGGTGCGGGCCGACTGTCAGGAAAGCGCACTACGCGCTCGTCGGTGCGAAGCCGGCTGCCACGAGCATCACGACGCGAAAGCTTCGCACGAAGGCTTCGTTCAGATCCTCTTCGAGCGCCCGTCGCTGCTCTCCAACAACCTGTGGAGGCACCTTCGCTTCGGCCAGCTTCGGCACCTCGGCATCCAAAGCGACCCGAATTTCCACGGGCACCTGCAATCGGGCTACGTGCGTATCCAGTGCTGACCTGAAGACACCAGTGGCGAGCGCGCCCAGGAGCGCGATCGCCAGCATTCCAGCAACACGCGAGACGCATTTTTGATGCCGGAAGCCGTGCCCAAATGTTGCTCCTTGACTGCGTCCATGATCTTAAAGCGCAAGTACCTCAACCCGAAAACGGTCGTTTTTCGGAGATAACGGGCGAGCTGAAAAATTTCCGATTTCACGTACTTTTTAACCTCCCAAAACTATCTCTTGAAAAACTGAACTGGCAAAGAGGCGCTGCTTGCGCAGCCGCTGTGCTGCATTGGCGGCATGATAGCTGATGGCTTCCCGCAACTCCTGCAGGCACTCCACCCTTTTCCCAAACGAGCGCGAACTCATCACCTGCGTGGCAATGGGTGCTGCGTCATCGCCTAATCTCGGTTTGCTTGAAATCGGGATTGGCGTCCTCACGTCCGACCTCTCCCCATAAGACAAGGATCTCAGCAAAGGAAGCGATAGGGAAGCAGGTGACCTACTTCATCGAGGGGATGATTCTAATGCACCGACAAAGTTCTCCATGCCAAGGACGAGTAGCTTTAACTGATCTTCATTGGACTGGTGAATCGGGCAGGGCCAAGGGTTCATCCAGTGGATTTCGCCGTGCTTTATATGGTACTCGAGGCATTTTTCAAGGGCCATTTCCGTGCCACCGAGCTGCGCACCACCTCTCTGCGTACCAAAATCGTCAAATGTGTGAGCTTTTTAGTGCATTGACATAAAGAAAAAAATGATCAATCGGTGGGAAAATTTAGAGGTCTTGTCTCCATTCCTTTTAGGGCGCACTTTCTGTTGCGCACCAACCCTCGCTTTTGCGGACTGCGTACCAAATCACCAGTATGCGCAAAGGCTTTTGTCTCAAGCATGGCTCGAACTGCACGCCCGGTCTGGGCTTGCTACCCGTTGCCTTCTGCATCACAGGCAGACACAACATCAAATAATTTTTCGTTTAAGCCTCCTTTATCTCGCAGTCGATTAGATGATGATCTAAATTGTTATATAGGAAGAAAGTTTGAGGAGCCGGTCCCACCAGAACTCAGTGGAAGAACTAGTGGCCGCAAAGTCAAGAAGGGTAAGCAAACTTGAAAAAATTCGAGAAGCAGCCTTTATTTGTTAGCGCCGCTGTAATACTGACCCACTGAGCCGGAGTAAAACTGACCCACCTGGGCGAATATGGTGGCTTTTTGGCTGCCGATTATGTTGAC
>NZ_FOPV01000008.1 GCF_900113575.1 Nitrosospira sp. Nsp14 | reverse complement strand
TGCGCTCGCGCTCAACAGCGCGCCACATGCCAGCGTAACCACCCTCAGCCAAGGCTTAAATGCCATCTCTTCTCTCCTATCTTCCGTAGTAATTTCGGTGCTCAGAAAATTAACCCGCTTGCCACAAAAGTCGTCGCCTTGATAAATACCAAATGCAAATCTAAATATTAAATACAACAAAATGCAGATAGCGGCAACAGCAATAGCCGCGACTGTGAACAACCGCCAAACTCAGCAGCGTCCTTCCAGGTCGGCACACTCCTTTATAGTTGTTATATAACCATACTGTATCGCTGGTTTATGTAAACCGGTAGCACCAGTATCAAGACTCTTGCTGGTACCACCTACATGGTTCAAACCGCCTGCTAAAGGTCTCATACTATCTCATACCGGACTATCGATATCTATGAACTGATGAGCCACTCCAAATCTGTCGGAGATATGTTCGCCTAAAGCCTGAACTCCATACCGCTCGGTCGCGTGATGTCCCGCCGAGATAAATGCCACCTCCGATTCACGGGCGGCATGGACTGTCCGCTCGGAAATTTCCCCGGTTATATACGCGTCCACACTCAGCCGGATAGCCTCGTCGAAATAACCTTGAGCGCCGCCAGTGCACCAGGCTACCCGCAGTATTGGTTTTGCTTCATCGCCAATTACCAGAGGCTTCCTCGCCAGGGCATTTTCGATGGTCGTTCCCAACACTTTCAAGTTCGACACTCCCGATAGAACGGTTCCATGCATTGCAATATTTTGATCACCGAAACGACCGGCTTCAACGAAGCCCAATCGGTGCGCCAACTGTATGTTGTTGCCGAATTCGGGGTGGGCGTCGAGTGGCAAATGATAGGAGAGCAGGCCGACATTGTGCCGCATCAGATAGGCGATACGGCGGTGCTTCATTCCGACCAAGCAAGGGTCTTCGCCTCGCCAAAAATAACCATGGTGTACAAGAATGACATCCGCATTTGCGGCCACAGCGGCTTCCAACAGCTCAAACGAGGCTGTAACGCCGCTTACCAGGCAGCGCACCTCATTTCTTCCTTCCACTTGCAACCCATTTGGGCAATAATCGTGAAAGCGGGCCGTATCCAGCAGTTGATTCAAATAGATTTCGAGTTCGTTCAATTGCATCAGAATTCATCCGGTCATTATTGCAAACTATTTAGAATCGAAATCAATATCCACAAATGCGCAAACTCTGGCTGATTTTCGCACAAACGACGACCGTAGTCCTGGCGGCACTGTTCGTTGTCTCGACGCTGCGACCCGAACTGCTCCCGTGGAAGTCGCCTACGGGTGGTGGAACCATGGTCACCATAAAAGAAGCAGTCATTCCGCCGCCGACAGCGGAGGGCATCCCCAAAGCCGGTAGTTTTAGCGCCGCAGCGCAAAAAGCCATGCCGTCGGTGGTAAACGTTTTTACGAGCAAGGAAATCAAAGTATCTTCCCATCCACTGATGGAAGACCCGGTGTTCCGACGCTTCTTCGGTGATCGCTTCGAATCGCAGAGCCGGCGAGCATCGAGCCTCGGCTCAGGCGTGATTGTAAGCCCGGAAGGTTACATTCTTACCAACCATCATGTTATAGAAGCCGCGGATGAAATCAAGATCGCGCTTTCGGATGGAAGAGAGGCTAAAGCACGGGTCATCGGATCCGATCCGGAGACCGATCTGGCAGTGATAAAGGTCGATATGCAAGCCCTGCCGACGATGACCTTCGGCCAGTCGGATAATGCCCAGGTAGGCGACATCGTGCTCGCAATCGGCAATCCCTTCGGTGTGGGACAGACGGTAACCATGGGGATTATCAGTGCACTGGGGCGGACTCACCTGGGCATCAATACGTTCGAAAATTTCATTCAGACCGACGCTGCCATCAACCCCGGCAATTCGGGCGGCGCGCTCGTTGACGTCTTTGGCAATCTGATCGGTATAAATACCGCGATTGTATCGCGGACCGGAGGATCGCTCGGTATCGGGTTTGCGATCACCACCAGTGTTGCCAAGCAGATCATGGAACAAATTATACAAACCGGCGGCGTTGTCCGTGGTTGGATTGGAGTAGAAGTTCAAGACCTGACGCCGGAACTGGCCGAATCTTTCAAGCGTCCCAATATAAACGGCGCCTTGATTGCAGGCGTGCTTAAGGGTGGGCCTGCTGATCAAGCCGGCGTGAAGCCGGGGGATATCATCGTGGCGGTAGAAGGCAAGCCGGTCATAGACTCATCCGGGATGCTCAACCTGATCGCGGCATTGCTGCCGGGGAAGGCCGCAACCATTACAGTCATTCGCAACCAGGCCGAAAAACAAATCAAGATCAACGTTGGCAAGCGTCCCAAGCCGGCACCTCAAGACCAGTATATGGATCCGGAGGCCATGGAATGATTCCCTCATGGCAAGGGCTAAACTTACCCGTTAAAATATTGCTTCGCATGCCTGCGCCGCCCCATGTGACAGGCTTTCGCCCCTCCTGCGGCCTCAGCTTGCGTCAGTTCGTGCTACGCATCTTTTTCATCGATCGATCGAGAAACCGCTGATCTTTCCCGAATATCAGATTTGCCCAGAACAACGGCAACGAGTATTCCAGATTCATAAAGCAGATAAAGCGGGACCGCCAGCATGAACTGCGAAATTACGTCCGGAGGAGTAAATATGGCGCCAATCACAAAGGCGCCGACCAGAACATAGGCACGTATTTCCTTCAGTTTTTCAATCGACACGATGTCCATTCGCACCAGTACTATAACCAGTATCGGTACTTCGAAGGTGATACCGAAGGCGATGAACATTGTCAGCAAGAAGTCGAGATACCTGCCGATATCGGTCATGACAGCGACGCCTTCAGGAGCAAAGTGCGTAATAAATTCAAATACCAGGGGCAGAGCGGCAAAGTATGCGAAAGCCATGCCACATAAAAACAGTATGCTGCTGGCCAGCACCAGTGGCAGCACGAGGCGTTTCTCGTGCGAATATAGCCCGGGAGCGACAAAGGCCCAGATTTGATAGAGGGTGTGCGGCAGCGTGATGACAAAAGCGACCATCATCGCGACTTTCATAGGCACAAAAAACGGCGTGATAACTTCGGTTGCGATCATCTGTCCCCCTTCCGGAAGCTTGTCCAGTAGAGGCTGCGCCAGTAGAGAATAGAGTTCCCTGGCGTAAAAGGCACAGGGGACAAATCCCAGGAGGATTCCGCCACACGCACGGATCAGCCTGGCACGGAGTTCGACCAGATGCGAAATGAATGTCTCGTCGGTACTCATTGTTATGAACGTCGGCCGGTAAGTGGAGCGGATGTTATACCGGTTTATATTAGCGAAGTATAGATTATGGCCGGGCAAAGGCGTGTTCAAACGCCCCTTGGATACGGTTTTGCTGGCCTGCTGGGCATGGAATTGGGCGGGGCTCCAAATAACCAGCCACTCTTGCGAAAGCAGGCGTTCCCATAAGGATGGGCCTGTCCTGCCAATTCCCGTTTGTCATGTTCAGCCGGAAAGCGGCGCGCTGATCTTTATTTTATGGCGTCGTGACTAATCAGCAAAGCGCGCAAAAAGGGCCCGGTGAAGGGTCTGGTAAAAGTTTCCCGATCCTGCACGACACACACGCGTCAGGGTTGTGCCGAGCCTGACTTAGGCTGAAGCGGTGGGGTAGTGGGTTGAACCGGTGTAGCAGGCGGTTGTGCTGCTGGTGCGGGCTCCGCTGTGGTTTCGTGGGGCGGTTCTAGAGCCTCATCAGCGGGATGTTTTGGTTCCGCCTGGATTGCTTCCTGAAACTGGTTCAGTTCTGTGCGTACGGTAGTTTCAACCGAGCGCGCTGCCCCCTCCACCGAATTTTGCCACTTTCTAAGTTCCTCCAGTTCCATCTCGCGCTGGATATCATTCTTCACATCATTGGCGTACCGTTGTGCCCGTCCCAGCAGGTGGCCTAGCGTGCGTGCAACCTTCGGAAGCCGCTCCGGACCCAGCACGATCAGCGCAACCGCCGCTATAACAAGGATTTCGGAGAAACTTATATCGAACATTACGCTGGCGGACTACGAAAGGGAGCCCGGAAGAAAAGCGCCGAGAAGAAAAATGCCCGTGGCCGATTTGCCATTAACGATATTCCAGCGCCCGTCGCTCTCATGCTCTTCATTCTTGCGCTTACTCTCGGCGGGGCATATTCTTCGCTAGCCCCATAAATTCAGGATTTGGTCTGGGTGGTGTCCTTGGCATCAACGTCGATAATTCGAGACTCCGTTTGCTTATTTGGCGACGCTATCTCCTCTTCGTCCGCACTTTTGATTCCTTCCTTGAAACCTTTCACCGCGCCACCCAGATCGCTGCCCAGATTGCGAAGTTTCTTGGTGCCGAATACCAGCACAACGATCAGCAGAACCACAAGCCAATGCCAGATACTGAATGATCCCATGGTTTACTCCTTTATCTCGGGTGAGGGATCATGCCCGGCAGACGATCCCCGCCGCCTATGACGTGAATGTGGAAATGATAAACTTCCTGTCCTCCGACGCGTCCGGTATTGATGATAGTGCGAAAGCCATCGGTACAACCTTGTTGTCGTGCCAATCGGGGTACCAGTACCATCATTTCCCCGAGCAAGCTGCGGTGCTTGTCGTCGACCTCCGCAAGCGAGCTGATGTGCAATTTGGGTATCAGCATGAAATGCACCGGTGCCGCCGGGTGGATATCATGAAATGCAAAAACGTCCTCGTTTTCGTAGATTTTCTCGCTGGAGATTTCGCCCCGAACTATCTTGCAGAATAGGCAGTTATCCATTTATTTTGCTTTCCGCGACGCTTTTTCGTGAATTCCGGAGATTCCTTCCCGGCGCTGCAATTCATCCAACACCGCCTCCGGCCTCATGCCGTGGTGTGCCAATAGCACCAGGCAGTGAAACCACAGGTCGGCTACTTCGCGTACCACATGCGGTTTGTCGCCATCTTTTGATGCCATCAACACCTCGGCCGACTCTTCCGCGACTTTTTTAAGAATCTTATCCTCGCCATCATGCAACAGCTTCGCCACATAAGAGGCCGAGGGGTCGGCATCTTTGCGCGCTTCAATCACGTCAGCCAGATGGCAGAGAATAGTCGAGTTAGTCATTTTCTGTAGATTTCATCCGGGCTTTTCAGGATCGGCGTAGCCGCCTCCCATTGCCCCTTCTCCAGTTTATTGAAGAAACAACTATGTCTGCCGGTATGACAGGCAATCCCGCCGACTTGTTCCACCCTCAGCAACAGAACGTCATTATCACAATCCAGATGGATTTCCTGTACTTTCTGGACGTGACCGGATTCTTCGCCCTTATGCCAGAGCTTTTTGCGGGAGCGAGACCAGTAGTGCGCCTCGTTGGTCTGAACGGTTAGCTTCAACGCCTCGCGATTCATCCATGCGACCATTAACACGTCGTTGCTGCCTGCTTCCTGCGTGACTACCTGTACCAGCCCATCGTCGGACCAGTTTATCTTGTTGAGCCAAATATCGGACATAGATATGCTTGAAGATGAATGTACTACAACCGCACTTCGATACTATGTTGCGCCATGTACTCTTTGGCCTGACGTACCGTGTACTCGCCGTAATGAAAAATACTTGCTGCCAGCACCGCGTCGGCATGGCCGTCTACAATTCCATCAACCAAATGTTGCAGATTACCTACACCGCCGCTTGCGATCACCGGTACATCCACCGTGTCGGATACTGAACGGATCAGCGCCAGATCAAATCCGTTGCGGGTCCCGTCTCGATCCATGCTCGTGAGCAGTATTTCCCCCGCCCCCAGTGCCTGCATCTTCTTTGCCCACTCGATCACATCCAGACCGGTGGCGTTACGGCCGCCGTGGGTGAAGACCTGCCATCCATTTTCCGCCCGCTTGGCATCAATTGCCACCACGATGCATTGCGAGCCGTAGCGGTCAGCGGCCTCTCGGACCAACTCAGGATTCTGGACTGCCGAGGTGTTGATGCTTACTTTATCGGCGCCTGCGTTCAACAGCCTGCGCACGTCTTCCACTTTGCGAACGCCGCCGCCAACAGTCAAGGGTATGAAAACCTGCGCCGCTACTTCTTCGATAATATGCAAAATCAGGTCGCGATCGTCTGAACTGGCGGTAATGTCGAGAAAGGTCAGTTCATCCGCCCCCTGATCATCGTAACGTCGCGATATTTCGATGGGGTCGCCCGCATCCCGAAGCCCGATAAAATTCACGCCCTTGACCACCCGCCCGTTGGTCACGTCAAGGCAAGGGATAATACGCTTTGCAAGCCCCATACATTAAAGACCTTTATTCTAAAGGTAAACAGAAATAGATCCGAAAAAGACGTTGCCGGGGTAAAGGTACTGACGACGGTTTGTTTCTCGCCTTGGCCCAGAATTGATCTTCAGGAAGGGAGGGTCGCATCTACGGATGCCGCTTGAGCGCTGAGCTCATCAGCCAGCGCTTGCGCCTCTTTGAAATCCAGCGTGCCTTCATAGATCGCGCGCCCCGTAACCGCGCCGGCAATACCTTCCGATGCTATGTCGCAAAGGGCCCTTACATCGTCGAGGTTTCCGATACCCCCACTGGCAATGACGGGGATGGTTAGTGCGCGGGCAAGTTGCACCGTCGCCTGAACATTGACGCCGCTCAACATTCCGTCGCGTCCGATATCGGTATAAATAATTGCTTCAACCCCATAGTCCTCGAATTTCTTTGCCAGATCCACCACATCGTGGCCGGTGACCTTCGACCAGCCATTAACCGCCACTTTGCCGTCCTTCGCGTCCAGCCCCACCATGATATGTCCGGGGAACGCGTTACACGCATCATGCAGGAACCCAGGTGTCTTTACCGCTGCGGTGCCGATGATAACGTAAGTAATACCGTCGTCGAGATAACGTTCGATGGTTTCCAGATCACGTATGCCGCCGCCAAGCTGAGTTGGAATTTCGTCGCCGATCGCCTTAATGATTTCGCGAATGGCAAGCTCATTCTTTGGTTTCCCCGCAAACGCACCGTTAAGATCCACCAGGTGCAGTCGCCTCGCGCGCTGATCCAGCCAATGTCTGGCTGTGGCGCCGGGGTCATCGGAAAACACCGTGGCATTTTCCATCACGCCTTGTTTCAGACGTACGCAGTGACCGTCCTTCAGGTCTATCGCAGGAATGATCAGCATTTTAAGTCGGTATCGGGAGTATGGTTGAGTTCGAAGAAGATATGGCTACAGGGTCAGAACCGGCTGCGCGTACCCTTGAATACCGTGGGTTGCCAGTGCACAAAATTGCTTAGCAGCGCCAAGCCTGACTCCTGACTTTTTTCAGGGTGAAACTGGACGGCGAAAATATTATCTTTTGCCACCGCACAAGTAAATGGAAACGGATACTCGGTATATGCCGCGGCGGGCTCAGGGGTGGCCGTTTCGACGTAATAGCTGTGCACGAAGTAGAAGCGCGCATCCTGAGGAATGTCCTTCCACATAGGATGTGCGACCGCCTGGTGTACTTGATTCCAGCCCATGTGCGGTACTTTGAGCCTTTGCTGGACATTGGCGGTCGTCGCCGGAGCGGAGAAACGCCGCACCTTTCCACTCACGATACCGAGGCCCTTTACGTTGCCTTCCTCGCTGCTGTCGAACAGCATCTGCAGACCCAAGCAAATACCCAGAAAAGGCTTGTGCAGCGCTGCGTCCACGACTGCCTTCCGCAATCCAAGCTTGTCCAATTCGCGCAGACAGTCCGGCATCGCGCCTTGACCAGGCACTACGACACGGGAAGCGCTGCGCACCACCTCGGGATTGCTGGTCACGCTTATGGACGCACCTTGTGCGACATGTTCCAGTGCTTTGGACACGGAGCGCAGGTTGCCCATGCCGTAGTCAACGATTGCGATATCAGGCATATCGAGCAATTGAGAGTGAGGGAGCTACAGGGAACCTTTGGTGGAAGGGATGGTGCCAGCCGCACGAGGATCGGTTTCCATTGCCATGCGCAAAGCACGGCCAAATGCCTTGAATACCGTCTCCGCCTGGTGATGGGCATTCACCCCCGCCAGATTCTCGACGTGCAACGTCACCAGAGCGTGATTGACAAAACCTTGGAAAAATTCGTTGATAAGATCAACGTCGAAATCTCCTATCCTTGCCCGCGCGAAATCGACGTTGAATTTCATACCCGGCCTGCCGGAGAGATCTATTACGACGCGGGATAATGCTTCATCCAGCGGAACGTAGGCGTGACCGTAGCGGCGCAGCCCTTTTTTATCCCCAACTGCCTGGGCGAATGCCTGGCCAAGCGTGATTCCGATATCCTCGACGGTATGGTGAGCATCAATGTGCAGGTCACCCTTGGCCGCAATCTCCAGGTCGATCATGCCGTGACGCGCCACCTGGTCCAGCATGTGATCGAGAAAAGGGACTCCTGTGTCCAGTACTGCCTTTCCCGTTCCATCCAGATTGACATTCAGACTGATCTGGGTTTCGAGGGTGTTACGGTTGACCTCGGCTTGTCGCATGAGATTAGTTGGATAGAACAAGGATAGGGAGATCAGTCATTTACCGGTCATTCTTGTAAGGCTGGCGTTACGCGAGCGAACCTTCCAACGCGGCCAGAAAAAGCGCGTTTTCATCAGGCTTGCCCACCGTCACTCGCAGGCAATTTTTCAGCAAGGGATGTGTTCCATCCAGATTCTTGATCAATACGCCGCGTTTTTTGAGATTCTGAAACACGTGACCGGCTTCGCTCAGGCGAAATAGTATAAAGTTTGCATCCGTTGGAAAAGGTTCGATGCCGTGCATCGCCGCCAGCCGCGCACCCAACATCGCCCGCTCATTCTTGATCGCCGCAGCCTGTTGCAGCAGGACATCGCGATGCTGTAACACTTTTTCCGCGATCAGCTGGGTGACGATTCCTACATTATACGGCAATCGCAGTTTTTCCAACTCCCTCAGCCACTCAGGTCCTCCCGCCAGCAGACCCAGTCTCAAGCCAGCCAATCCCAGCTTGGAAAGCGTGCGCATCAACAACAGGTTGGGGTACTGCAACAGTTTGTCCATGAAGCTGGCATTGGCAAAGGCGTGGTAGGCCTCATCCACGACCACTAGGCCGGGTGCAGCTTCAATGATACGTGAGATTGCCCGGGCGTCAAACAGGTTGCCCGTGGGGTTATTCGGATAGGCGATGAAAATGACTGCCGGCTCATGTTGCGAGATCGCTTCAAGCGTTGCATCGATGTCGAGCGAAAAATCGGCCTTTAACGGAACGCCCACGTACTTCATGCCGGCGAAAGCAGCGATCATGCGAAACATGACGAACGCGGGCTCGACACTCAGCAACGTGGCGCCGGGCCTGGCGCAGGCCAAGGCGATGATCTGGATGATTTCGTCCGAACCGTTGCCCAGCATGATCTCCATCCCGTCGGGTACGGCCAGCGCTGCCCGCAACATGGCTTTCAGCGACGCCGCGCTGGCATCGGGATAACGGTTGATGGGTGCAGTAGCGACCAGCTGGGCGATGTCGTCCCGCAGACGGTCCGGTAGCGAATATGGGTTTTCCATCGCATCCAGCTTTACCATGCCGCTTGCGGGGGCAACATGGTAGGCGGAGAGCGATAGAACTTCCGTCCGGATGATCTGATCGGGCGACCTGGACATTATTAAGATGAAGTTGGAATTTGTATCGCACTCAAAGTCGGGGCGGCAAAGCGATAGGTTCACTTATGGAAGAGCCGGATCCATCCGGGATCGCAGCCGCGCTATTCTGAAACCGGTACTCGGCTGACATCGCATGCGCCTGTAACCCTTCGCCATGCGCCAGGGTCGAGGCAATTCGGCCAAGTCTTGCCGAGGCTTCTGCTGATACCTGAATAATGCTGCTTCGTTTCTGAAAATCGTAAACGCCCAATGGCGACGAAAATCGCGCAGTGCCGGAGGTGGGCAATACATGATTGGGGCCGGCGCAATAGTCGCCCAGCGCTTCAGAAGTATATCTTCCAAGAAAGATCGCCCCGGCGTGTCTGATCTTAGTCATCCAGTTTTCCGGCTGCTCCACCGATAATTCAAGGTGTTCCGGGGCGATGCGATTTGCGATGGCGCACGCTTCGTCCAGATCGCGTACCTGAATAAGGGCGCCGCGGCCTTCGAGCGAGGTATGTATGACCCGCTTCCGGGACATTGCTTCCAACTGGCGTGCAATGCTTGCGGCTACGGCGTCAATGAAAACCGGATCCGGAGAAAGCAGAATTGCCTGTGCCAACTCATCATGCTCAGCTTGCGAAAATAAGTCCATGGCAATCCAGTCGGGATTGGTCTTGCCGTCGCAAATCACCAGGATCTCTGACGGTCCTGCCAGCATATCGATGCCCACCACGCCAAATACGCGCCGCTTTGCCGCCGCGACATATGCATTGCCGGGGCCGACGATTTTGTCCACTTGCGGTACGGTATGAGTGCCATAGGCAAGCGCGCCGATTGCCTGAGCACCTCCAATGGTAAAAATACGATCCACATTGCAAATTGCAGCCGCGGCGAGGACTAGATCACTCGTTTCACCACGGGGAGTGGGTGTCACCATGATGAGCTCGCCAACGCCGGCGACTTTGGCGGGTATTGCATTCATCAGCACTGAGGAAGGGTAGGATGCCTTGCCGCCAGGCACGTATAACCCGACCCGGTCCAACGGGGTGATTTGCTGACCAAGCAATGTGCCGTCGGGTTCTACATAGCTCCAAGATTGCATCAACTGCTTTTCGTGATAAGCGCGAACGCGGGCAGCCGCCTCTGTCAGTGCACTGCGCTGATCCGCCGGCAGACTTTGCAACGCCGATTGCATGCGGTCATGCGGTAATTCAAGCTCTGCCATGGACCCCGCGTCGAGATGATCGAAGCGGCGGGTATATCCCAGCAGCGCTTCATCACCGCGTTTTTTTATGTCAGCCAGGATCTCCGCCGCCGCTGCGTCGACTGCTGCATCCTGCTCGTCTTCAAAAGCGAGAAGCCGCCCTAACGCTTCATCGAAGCGGCTGTCGGTTGAGGACAAGCGCCTTATCTGTATCATCCGGTCGGTATTTCTCTGTTTATTGGGCGGGTTGAGCAATGAGCTTGTTTGAAATTGCTGTGGAGAACGCATCAAGCATAGGCTGTATCGTTTCGCGTTTCAATTTCAGCGCGGCCTGATTGATAATCAGGCGGGCTGAAATTGGAATGATCTCTTCCACCGCCTTTAGATGGTTGGCCTTGAGCGTATTGCCACTCGAAACCAGATCCACGATCGCATCCGCCAATCCCACCAGCGGTGCAAGTTCCATCGAACCGTAGAGCTTGATCAGATCCACATGCATGCCTTTTTCGGCAAAGTGTTCGCGCGCCGTTTGCAGGTACTTGGTCGCAACACGTACTCTTGCCCCCCGGCGGACGGCGGATTCGTAATCAAAGTCGTCTCGCACCGCCACCATCATGCGGCAACAGGCGATATTCAAGTCCAGCGGTTGGTAAAGCCCAGCGCCACCATGTTCCAGCAATACGTCCTTCCCTGCGATACCCAGGTCCGCGGCGCCGTACTGTACGTAGGTGGGCACGTCCGACGCACGCACGATGATGAGCCGTACATTATCGCGATTCGTGGCCAGGATCAGTTTACGCGACGTGTCGGGATCATCCAGCGCGACAATGCCCGCGCCTTTCAATAGCGGAGCGGTATCGTCGAAAATGCGGCCCTTGGAAAGGGCAATCGTGATGCGCGTCATGGCAAATTCTTGAAAAGCTGCATTTTACTCCAAAAACGGCTCAGCCGGGCTCGCCCGGCAGTGTTAAGAGACGCGAGAATAGGGCGGGTTTTAAAAATAAATTCGCGGGCGACAAGGCTTTGGTGAGTGGGAACCCTGTTTGGTGAGTGGAACCCTATATAGACGAACAAGCGCTACGAGTTTTCTATTGATTCTCAGGCTTCAGGCCAGCCCACCGAGTGTTATATATGAATCGCGCGTTTCTCCACGCCCAGCGCTGCTTCATGCAGTACTTCAGACAGCGACGGGTGTGCGTGCACAATCCGCGCGATATCTTCGCTGCTGGCGGCGAATTCCATCGCCACCACCGCCTCGGCAATCAATTCGGAAACGTAGGGACCAATCATGTGGATACCGAGGATTCGGTCGGTGTTCGCATCCGCGAGCACCTTTACGAAGCCGCCGGTCTCCCCCAGGGCGCGGGCGCGTCCATTGGCCATGAAAGGGAATTGCCCTGCTTTATATTGGATTCCGGCCGACTTCAATTGCTGCTCGCTTTTTCCAACCCATGCGATTTCGGGGGAGGTATAGATCACCCAGGGAATGGCGTCGAGATTCACGTGCCCCGGTTGTCCAGCGATGCGTTCCGCCACGGCAACACCTTCCTCCGACGCCTTATGCGCCAGCATGGGCCCGCGTACCACATCTCCCACTGCGTACACATCAGGCAGGCTGGTGCGGCAATTCGCATCCACTTCGACGTATCCCCGTTCATCGAGCTTGAGCCCGGTATCTTCGGCCCCAAGGCCGACTGTGTTGGGCATGCGCCCCACGGCTACGATCACTTTGTCTACTTCCAGCTTTTGCGCATTGCCGTCCACGTCGGCATACTCCACTTTAATGCTTTGTTCATCGGTTGTGATGCCGCTTATTTTTATGCCGGTATGAATAACCAGGCCTGTTTCCCGGGTGAAGATTTTCCGGGCTTCTTTTGCTACTTGCTCATCGGCCGCGGTGAGAAATCCGGGCAGGGCTTCGAGGATAGTTACCTCCGAACCGAGCCGCCGCCATAGACTGCCCATTTCCAGGCCGATCACTCCGCCCCCTATCACCGCCAAACGCCGCGGCGCTTCTGTCAGGTTGAGCGCACCGGTATTGTCCAGTATTCGCTCGTTGTCCACTGGCGCGAGCGCCAGGGTGCGGGGCGTGGAACCGGTAGCAATAATCACGTGCTTAGCCTCGATGGTTTGGACGGAATCCGCATTCGTCACTTCGATTTGCCAAAGCGCGCTAGCGCGATTTTCCTGATCGCGCTTGAGTAGTGTCCCTCGTCCATGCATTGAGGCAACCTTGTTTTTTTTGAGCAGCATCGCCACGCCGCCGGTGAAGTTTGCAACGATTTTCTCTTTGCGGGACATCATCACCGGAATGTCGACCGACAGGGCTTCAACTTGAATGCCGTGACTCGAGAATTTATGGGCGGCACGTTCGTAATTCTCGGATGACTCGAGAAGGGCCTTCGAGGGGATGCAGCCGACATTTAGACATGTTCCGCCCAGACTGGGCTTCCCTTGCGGGTTTTTCCACTCGTCTATACAGACGGTATTGAGTCCCAGTTGGGCGCAGCGTATCGCTGCCACATACCCGCCCGGGCCAGCGCCGATTACGGCGACATCGAAGGATTGAGACATATTGGCGCCTTAATGGAACATAAGAAAAAAAAAGGTCTGGGTCGGATTCGGCAGCGTGAGGTCTGGCTTCAGTCTCCCAGCAACGGACTCATGGGATATTCAAGTGCTTCTTTCATCGCCACCAGTGAAAGTACCGCTTCTCGTCCATCTATGATGCGGTGATCGTAGGATAGCGCAAGGTAGCACATGGGACGGATAACCACCTGGCCATTCTCGGCCACTGGACGTTCCTTGGTGGCGTGAATGCCGAGAATCGCGCTTTGCGGGGGATTGATGATAGGGGTGGAGAGCATGGAGCCGAAGACACCTCCATTTGTAATGGAGAATGTACCGCCGGTCAATTCTTCGATGGTCAGTTTCCCGTCCTGGGCGCGTCTGCCGAAATCGGCGATTTGCCTTTCGATCTGCGCCTGCGACAAGGAGTCTGCATTGCGAAGAATGGGAACAACCAATCCGCGGGGGCTGCTCACGGCAATGCCGATGTCGTAATAACCGTGATAGATGATGTCACTTCCATTCACTGACGCGTTGACGATGGGAAACTTTTTCAACGCCGCTACCACGGCCTTGACAAAAAACGACATGATTCCGAGCTTGACGCCATGTTCTTTTTCGAATTTATCTTTATGCCGGGCACGCAAGTCCATTATTGCCTGCATATTGACTTCGTTGAAGGTGGTGAGTATGGCGGCAGTGGATTGCGACTGTACCAGCCGTTCAGCAATGCGCGCGCGCAGGCGCGACATAGGTACTCGCTGTTCCGGGCGGTCGCCTTCGATCTCCGTCGGAGCGGCGGCTTGCGGCGTTACCAGAGTGGGGGCCGACATAGGCTCAGGAGTCGGTTTCGGAGCAGGTTCTGAAGAGGTTGGGACCGAGGGCGCGGCGGCCTTGCGGTCGACATGTTCTGCAACATCCTCTTTAGTAATGCGGCCGCCCCGTCCGCTACCCTTGATCGAGCCGATTTCGGCGGGCGCGAGGTTTGCCTGTGCCGCCATGTTTCGCGCGGCAGGCATCATTGGGGGCACTTCCGATGTTACCGGGGAAGGGGCGGGCGCCGGTTGCCCGCTTGGAAGCGTCGCGCCCGCCCCGGTTTCGGCGGCAGCGGCAGTCGTAGCGCTGGTTGAGGCGATGGTTGAGGCTCCGGCTGCCTCAGTGTCTATGGTGGCGATAATTTCACCGCTGGTTACTGTCGTTCCATCGTCTTTGATGATCTTGGCCAGTATCCCCGCAGCCGGCGCCGGAAGTTCCAGCACGACTTTGTCGGTCTCGATATCAATCAGGTTTTCACCGCGGTCAACTTGTTCGCCTTCTCTTTTATGCCATGAAAGCAGGGTAGCTTCCGCCACGGACTCGGATAACGCTGGAACTTTGACTTCGACGAGCATAGTTCGTCCTCTAGGGTTAAATTTTCTCGCGAAACGCCGCTGCTATGAGTTCGTTCTGTTGCAAGGTATGTTTTGCCAGATATCCCGCTGCCGGGGACGCCGACGATGGACGCAAAGCGTAGCCCAAAACCTGATCCGGGCGCTTGTGCCGAAGAAGATAATGCTGGATGCGATGCCAGGCTCCCTGGTTTCCAGGCTCTTCCTGGCACCAGAGGATATCTTTTGCTTGCGGGTACCGGTCTACCTCAACCTCGAATTCTTCATGCGGAAACGGATACAACTGCTCAATGCGGATAATCGCCACATCCTCGAATTTATGCTTCCGGCGGTACGTCAACAGGTCGTAATATATCTTCCCGCAGCACGCGATGAGGCGGCGCACATTTTTTGGATCGAGTTTTTCAGCTTCTGGAATGACATTCTGGAAACTGCCTTGCGCGAGGTCTTCGAGGCTCGATACTGATTCCTTGTGACGCAAGAGACTTTTGGGGCTCATGATGACAAGCGGCTTGCGAAGCGGGCGGATCATCTGGCGCCGAAGCACGTGAAACATCTGTGCGGGGGTGGTCGGAATGCATACCTGGATATTGTATTCCGCGCATAGCTGCAGATAACGCTCAACGCGCCCCGAGGAGTGCTCGGGTCCCTGGCCCTCATAGCCATGAGGAAGCATCATCACCAGCCCGCACAAGCGGCCCCACTTCGCTTCTCCTGATGCGATAAACTGATCTATTACCACTTGCGCACCATTGGCAAAATCGCCAAACTGCGCCTCCCACATGACAAGTTCATTTGGCTCAGCGGTAGCATATCCGTATTCAAAAGCAAGTACCGCTTCTTCGGACAACACAGAGTCAATGATGACGAAATCAGGTTGATCGGGCGCAATATGGCGGAGCGGGATATATATCCCTTCGTTCCACCGTTCCCGATTCTGGTCGTGCAGCACTGCGTGGCGGTGAAAGAAGGTTCCCCGCCCCGAATCCTGGCCCGAAATCCTTACAGGATACCCATCCTTCAGCAGCGCCGCATAGGCAAGATTTTCCGCCATCCCCCAATCGAGCTGCAGCTTTCCCTCGCTCATCAAACGGCGATCGGCGATGATTTTTTCCACTCGTGCATGCAGCTTGAATTTGGACGGAATATCCGTCAGTCGTTCGGCCAAGTGCCTCAATTCCGTCAGAGGCAACCCGGTCTGTAGCTTTACATCCCATTTGCCACTCTTCAGGAATGGTTTCCAATCCACCCCATCCGGTGATTTGTACCCGTAAACGATGGTTTTGTTGGGGTTACGCCCCGCATCCATATCATCACGATAGGTTTTTACCATCAATTCAGCCTGGCCCGTATCAATGACGCCTTCGGTCTCCAGTTTATCGGCGTAAAGTTTGCGTGTGCCGGGATGGCGGCCGATGATTTTATACATCAATGGCTGGGTGACCATTGGTTCGTCCTGCTCGTTGTGGCCCAGCGTGCGAAAACAAACCATATCGACAACCACGTCCTTATGGAACGTCATCCGGAAATCAAGCGCGATTTCAGTCACCATGATGACAGCTTCCGGATCGTCGCCGTTGACATGAAAGATCGGCGCCTCAATCATTTTCGACACGTCGGTGCAATAAAGCGTCGAGCGCGTGTCGCGTGGATCAGAAGTGGTGAAACCGATTTGATTGTTGATGATGATATGCACGGTGCCGCCGGTTCCATAACCGCGCGTCTGCGACAGGTTCAGGGTTTCCATCACTACACCCTGGGCCGAAAATGCCGCATCGCCATGCAGCAGCACGGGTAGCACCTGATCGCCCTCCCTGTCCTTGAGACGGTGTTGCCGCGCGCGCACCGATCCCTCCACTACCGGGTCCACGATCTCGAGGTGGGAGGGATTGAATGCCAGCGTGAGACGCATCACTCCGCCCGGCGTGGATACCGCCGAAGAAAAACCCTGGTGATACTTGACGTCGCCTTCGGTCAGTTCCTGGCCGTGCTTGCCTTCGAATTCCTGGAACAAATCCGCTGGCAGCTTGCCGAGGGTGTTGACCAGCACGTTGAGCCGGCCCCGGTGAGCCATGCCGATAATGCTTTGCTGCACGCCCATGCCGCCGGCACGCTGCAGCAGATTGTCCAACAAGGGAATCAGGCTTTCGCTGCCTTCCAGAGAGAAGCGTTTCTGCCCGACATAGCGTGCATGAAGATATTTTTCCAGCCCTTCGGCTGCGTTTAGCCGCTCAAGAATATGGCGCTTGTATTCTGCCGGGTAGTCTGGTTGGGCGCGCGGTCCTTCGATGCGGCTTTGTATCCAGCGTTTTTGCTCGGTATCGGTAATGTACATGTACTCGACGCCGATGGTGCTACAGTAGGTTTGCCGCAGAATTTGAAGAATTTCGCCAAGCGGGGCGCGGGGTGGGCCGATCAACGAACCGGTGCCGAAAACGGTGCTCATGTCTGCCTCGGTCAGTCCGTAATAGGCGGGATCGAGTTCGGGAACGTGTGATTTTTCCTGGTGCTTGAGAGGATCGAGGTTCGCCTGGCGCACGCCGAGGAAGCGGTAAGCATTGATGATCTGCAATACCGATATCTGCTTGCGTTCGGTAGTCAGGCCATATTCATCCTGTCCTGTCGGGGGAATGGCAGCGTCGTGGGCGTGGGATGGTTTCCGGGAGCGCGATACATCTGGTGTCGCTCGTCCCCCCCCTGTTTGCTGCAGCTTGTCAAAGTATTCGTGCCACTCTGGCGAGACCGACTGTGGATTTCGCAGGTAAGCGTCGTAAAGCTCCTCGATAAAGGGCGCATTTGCGCTAAACAGCAGCGAATCATCGAACAGTGGGTTCATAGCAGATACCTTGCCGCTAGGCAGTGTTGATTACTCGCGTAACGCAAGCGGTACGACATCGCGTGTCACCGCGCCTGTGTAAAGTTGACGGGGACGCCCGATCTTGCGATCCGGGTCGGCGATCATTTCACTCCATTGCGCGATCCAGCCCACCGTGCGTGCGGTGGCAAATATCGCGGTGAACATGGAAGAAGGTATACCAAGCGCGCGCTGCACGATACCGGAGTAGAAGTCCACATTCGGGTAGAGTTTACGGGAAATGAAGTATTCATCTTCCAGCGCTATTTTTTCCAGCTTGAGCGCAAGCTTGAACAAGCGATCGTCGTGCAAGCCGAGTTCATCCAATACCTCGTGGCAGGTTTCACGCATCAATTTTGCCCTGGGATCGAAATTTTTGTAAACCCGATGGCCGAACCCCACTAGCCGGAAAGGGTCGTTCTTGTCCTTGGCACGGGCTATATATTCGCCAATGCGCGATTCATCGTGAATTTCCTCGAGCATGTTCAGGCACGCCTCGTTGGCTCCGCCATGCGCTGGCCCCCATAGACAGGCAATCCCGGCTGAAATGCAGGCGAACGGATTTGCGCCGCTGGAACCGGCGAGCCGGACGGTGGAGGTAGAGGCATTCTGCTCGTGGTCGGCATGCAGGATCAGAATGCGATCTAGCGCGTGCGCCAGCACCGGATTGGGTTTGTATTCCTCCGCCGGGGTGGCGAACATCATATGCATGAAGTTTTCAGCGTAGCTGAGGTTATTGCGGGGATAGATGAAAGGCTGGCCGACATTGTATTTGTATGCCATGGCGGTAATGGTGGGCAACTTCGCTACCAGCCGGAAGGCCGATAATTCCCGATGTGAGGCGTCCGATATGTCCATCGCATCGTGATAAAACGCCGACAACGCACCGACGACGCCGACCATTACGGCCATGGGATGGGCGTCGCGCCTGAAACCGGTGTAAAAGCGCGCCAACTGCTCATGCACCATCGTGTGTTCCTTGATGGTGTTGTCGAACGATTTCTTTTGCTCGTTATTGGGCAGCTCCCCATTCATCAGCAAATAGCAGACTTCCATGAAGTCGCACTGTTCCGCCAGTTGTTCGATGGGATAGCCACGATAGAGCAGAACGCCCTCATCGCCGTCGATAAAAGTTATCTTGGAATTGCTGCTGGCGGTGGAAAGAAAGCCGGGATCATAGGTAAAGACGCCGCCTTTGGCCTGTAACGTGCGAATATCCACTACATCCGGCCCCATGGTCCCGGATAGAACAGGAAATTCCAGTGGCTCGCTTCCGTCACCGAGATCGAGCGTCGCGTTACGTTTGTGTTCCATATTGTCCTATTCCCTAGTGATGATGGATTCCAAAAGCTAAATAGCCTGCAACAAGCTCAGTACGTACTGCAGCCTCATGTCCGTGGGTTTTTTTTTCAGCGCAATCATATCCCATAAGTCGTTATCAGAAAGGTCCAGCAACATTTCGAATTGCCGGCGCTCGGCTTCGCCAAGGCTGACGTAATGCTCGTCCACAAACCGCTCTAGCGTAAGATCCAGTTCCAGCAATCCGCGCCGGCAGCGCCAGCGCGCCCGCTCGAGCTGTTTCATACCGTTCGTTTCACCATCATATCCTTGATACTTTCGATCGCATTGGTCGGGTTCAAACCCTTGGGGCATACATCCGCACAATTCATGATCGTGTGGCAGCGAAACAGGCGATAAGGATCTTCCAGATAATCCAGACGCTCGGCGGTCGCCTGGTCGCGACTGTCGGCAAGAAAGCGGTAGGCTTGCAGCAGACCGGCTGGCCCCACGAACTTATCCGGGTTCCACCAGAATGAGGGGCACGCCGTGGAACAGCACGCGCAAAGGATGCATTCATACAGCCCGTCCAATTCAGCCCGTTCCGCGGGTGACTGCAACCGTTCAGTTTCCGGTGGCGGATCATTATTGATGAGATAGGGCTTGATAGAATGGTATTGCTTGAAGAATTGGGTCATGTCCACGATTAGGTCGCGTATTACGGGCAGGCCTGGCAGGGGGCGCAGTTCCACGGGCTCCTTCAATCCTGTGAGCGGCGTGATGCACGCCAGCCCGTTGCGACCGTTGATGTTCATCCCATCCGAGCCGCACACCCCTTCGCGGCAGGAGCGGCGCAGACTCAGGCTATCGTCGACCGTTTTGATTCGTACCAATGCGTCAAGCAGCATCCGATCGGCTGGTTCCAACTCGATGTCATAGTCCTGCATGTAGGGTGTCGCATCCGTGTCTGGATCGAAGCGGTAAATAGAAAATTTCACGGTTCTGTTACTCCGGTAATCGGGATTAATCAGTATGCGGTCTAGTACGTCCTTGGCTTGGGAGCGAAAGATTCCACCGTCAGCGGTTTCAAGCGCACGGGCTTGTAGTCCAAACGCCTGCCTTCATTAAAATACAACGTATGCTTGAGCCACTTGTTGTCATCTCGATCGGGAAAGTCATCACGTGCATGCGCACCGCGGCTCTCTGTCCGGGCCTCAGCCGACACCATGGTCGCCATTGCTACCTCGATCAGGTTGTCGAGTTCCAGCGCTTCGACCCGAGCGGTATTGAACACACGGCTCTTGTCCCGGATCGCAGTTTGTCTCGCACGCTCAGCAATGTCGCTCATTTTTGCCACACCCTGCTTGAGCATGTCGGGGAATCGAAATACGCCACAATGGGTTTGCATGGTTTTGCGCATTGCATCGCTCACCTGCGCTACGTTTTCACCGTCCTTTTGACCCTCCAGACGGGCCAGCCTCGCCAGCGCCTTGTCGGTAGCATCTGGGGGTAACTGTTTGTGATGCTGATTCTTTTTGAGATCTTCGATAATCTGATTGGCGGCAGCGCGACCGAACACGAGAATATCGAGCAGCGAATTTGTTCCCAGACGGTTGCCACCATGCACGGAAACACAAGCACACTCGCCAGCGGCATAAAAGCCCTGAACGACTTCCTCAGGTCCCGTTTTATATGGCGCGACGACCTGTCCGTAGAAATTGGTGGGAATACCGCCCATCATATAATGTGCCGTGGGCACGACCGGGATGGGATCACGGATAGGGTCCGCATTGGCAAACTTTATTGCGATTTCACGTATGCCCGGGAGTCGCGCCTTGATTACGTCCGCCCCCAGATGATCGAGCTTCAGAAGCAGGTGATCTGCATCTCTGCCGCATCCTCGCCCAGCCTGCATTTCCATTGTCAGCGCTCGGGACACCACGTCGCGACTGGCCAGGTCCTTGGCGTGAGGGGCATAGCGTTCCATGAAGCGCTCCCCATCCTTATTCAGCAGATAGCCGCCTTCGCCGCGCACCGCCTCGCTGATGAGTACGCCAACCCCGTACACTCCCGTGGGGTGGAATTGCCAGAACTCCATGTCTTCCAGCGGAATTCCTGCACGCGCCGCCATTCCGAGGCCATCACCCGTATTGATGAACGCATTGGTGCTGGCGCTGAATATGCGTGCCGCTCCCCCAGTGGCGAACAGTGTGGCCCGTGCCTGCATCGCCATGACTTCACCGGTTTCAATATCCAGCGCCGTCACGCCGCAAACGTCGCCGTCCTCATCGCGAATCAGGTCCAGCCCCATCCATTCTATGAAAAACTGGGTGTTCGCTTGCACATTGCGCTGGTAGAGCGTGTGCAGCATGGCGTGGCCGGTACGATCCGCCGCCGCGCATGAGCGCGTTGCCTGCGCGCCCCCGAAATTTTGCGACTGCCCTCCAAACGGGCGCTGGTAAATTTTCCCGTTGTCGAGGCGGTCGAACGGCATGCCGAAATGCTCCAGTTCATACACCACCTCGCTGGCTTGGCGGCACATGAACTCAATCGCGTCCTGGTCGCCGAGATAGTCCGAGCCCTTTACCGTGTCATACATGTGCCAGTGCCAGTTATCCTCGGTAACGTTGCCGAGCGCCGCCGCTATCCCCCCCTGGGCCGCCACGGTATGCGAACGGGTGGGGAATACCTTGGATAATATCGCGACCTTTAGTCCCGCTTCCGATAGTTGCAATGCGGCTCGCATACCCGCGCCGCCAGCGCCAACGATTACCGCATCAAATTTTCTTGTAACGATCGCCACGCTAACTCACGCACTCCATAGAATTTCAGCCGACCACACGGTATAAAACAGCAGGGATAGAATGACGAGTATCTGCAACGTAAGGCGCACGCCCGTGGCGTGGACATAATCCATAAGGATATTGCGAACGCCGATCCACGCATGCCAGAAGAGGCTGACAAGAAACAGAAATGCGGCAATACGCATCCATTGATTGGCGAATATTGCCTTCCACCCGGCATAACCCTGGGGCGGAGCAACGAGTAGCGCTCCCGCCAGGCAGAGGATAAAGACCGCCATCACCACCGCGGTGACTCGCTGCCCGAGCCAATCGCGCAACCCATAATTGGCGCCGGTGGTCAGCCGCACTGTGCGCTTTACCATGTCACGACGCCAATTAGGACGGTAATTATGACACCTGCAACCAATACTACTTTGCTGGTCAGACGGGCCTGCTCGAGTTCGATGCCATAATGGAGATCAAGCGCAACAAAACGAATGCCGGCGCAGAAATGATGTACGAAGAACCACAAGGATAGCAGTAGCCCCACCTTGGCCAACGGGCTGGTCAAAATAGCTTGTAATCGAGCATATTTCTCAGGAGAACTCAGGGCCATGTCCAGGCCACAAAGAAGGGCAGGGATACCCGGGAAGAATAGAAGGGCGCCGCTTATGCGGTGCAGCAGCGATACCACCGCCGGCATTGGTTGCTTGATTTGAAACAGATTAAGGTACTTGGGGCGGTTTTTCGGCAATTTTAGCTTTTCCCGGGTTCCATTCGGCGCTGGTTTAGTTTAGACGGTAATATCGGGCGATTCAACCAAGCTGAGCTAAAAGAAAGCCCCGTAGGTGATCTCTTTCGAATTCTGCCCGAAATGATATGGGATATCCACGTGATGGCAATTTGACAGCGAAGGTGAATGTTTTTATAGTCCGGTTCATTTGCCGCTGCTGAACATCGTTTCCAGTATGAATGACGAATGAAATTTGAGCGCATTCTACCGGTTGCAAATCAATAACCTTGGCGGGGAACGCCGGTCTCCGGACACCACCCGGAATTTTTCTGTAGTGGCATCTCCTACAGGAGCGCAAGAATGCGTCATCCCATTCGCGTCGCGATTACCGGCGCCGCTGGTCAGATCGGATATAGCCTGTTGTTTCGCATTGCGGCAGGGGAGATGCTCGGCAAGGATCAGCCGGTCATCCTGCAATTGCTGGACATACCCCAATTGCTGCCCTCGCTCAAGGGCGTGGTAATGGAGCTGGAAGACTGCGCCTTCCCGCTATTAGCCGGCGTTACCATGACTGACGATCCCAAAGTGGCTTTCCGCGACGTGGGAATCGCCTTGCTCGTGGGCGCGCGTCCGCGCAGCAAAGATATGGAACGCAAGGATCTGCTGGAGGCGAACGGCGCCATATTCAGCGCCCAAGGCAGGGCTCTTGATGAAGCCGCACGGCGCGACGTCAGGATCCTCATAGTGGGAAATCCGGCCAATACCAACGCCTACATTGCCATGAAGAATGCGCCGGGGCTGAAGCCCGTTAATTTTTCCGCAATGATGCGGCTGGATCACAATCGTGCTTTGTGGCAGCTCGCGGTCAAGGTCGGGCGTCCCGTTTTGACTGTAAGAAAGATGATCGTATGGGGCAATCACTCATCGACACAATATCCTGACCTGACGCATGCAGAGCTTGATGGGGACAAAGCTATAGACCTCATTGATGACCCTGCATGGATCGAAAGCTACTTCATACCTGTGGTGCAGAATCGCGGTACCGACGTTATCCGGACGCGGGGTTCGTCGAGCGCAGCCAGCGCCGCAAATGCCGCCATCGGACATGTCCACGACTGGGTTTTCGGCACGCGAGAGAATGACTGGGTATCGATGGCCGTTCCTTCTGATGGGAGCTATGACATTCCTGACGGCGTCATGTATGGTTTTCCTGTCGTATGCAGGGGTGGGCAGTACTCGATCGTGCCCGATTTGGAAATCAGCCCGTTCAGCCGGGAAAAAATGGAAATCACTTACCGGGAGCTGGTTGAAGAGCGCGATTCCGTGAGGCATTTGCTCTGATCAACATCTCTTTCGGCGTTTCCACCAGGTTTAGTCAATGATCGGCTCCGCAGGTTATCGTTTCCGCGCCGCGCTTGGTCAGGAAAAGCCTTTACAGGTGGCTGGTTGTATTAATGCCTATTCGGCGCTTCTGGCCGAGCGTATTGGCTTCAGGGCGCTCTATCTGTCCGGCGGGGGCGTGTCGGCCGCGTCGTTGGGCCTTCCGGACCTGGGTATTTCAACGCTTGACGATGTGCTGACCGATGTACGGCGGATTACCGACGCGACGAACCTGCCCTTGCTGGTGGATGCAGATACCGGCTTCGGCGCAAGCGCTTTCAATATCGCACGCACGGTGAAATCCTTGATTAAATCTGGCGCCGGTGCGATGCATATCGAGGATCAGGTGCAGGCCAAGCGCTGTGGCCACCGCCCGGGCAAGATGCTTGTCAGCGAATCGGAAATGGTCGACCGTATCAGGGCTGCGGTCGATGCCAGAGCCGATCCCGACTTCGTGCTCATGGCGCGAACGGATGCGCTGGCCATGGAAGGATTGCAATCCGCCATCGACCGCGCGTGCGCATATGTGGAGGCGGGCGCGGACATGGTCTTTCCCGAAGCGGTGGCGGAACTACACATGTACAAGGCGTTTGCCGCAGCAACGAAGACACCCATTCTTGCCAACATCACCGAGTTCGGCGCGACCCCTCTTTATACCGTCGAGGAATTGGCAAGGGTAGATGTTTCTCTGATTCTGTATCCGCTTTCTGCATTTCGCGCGATGAGCGCTGCCGCCCTGAACGTGTATCGGACCATCCGCAGCGAAGGGTCCCAGAAAAATGTGATCGCCGACATGCAGACTCGTGGCGAGCTATACGATTTTCTCGATTACCATTCGTACGAAGAAAAACTGAACACGCTGTTTTCAGGACCCCAGGGAAAAGCCGAAAATGAGTAAAGCTGTGGAGAGCACTCCTTTCAGGACCAAGAAGTCGGTCGTACTGTCGGGCGTGGTCGCGGGCAATACTGCCATTTGCAGCGTGGGCAGGACTGGAAACGACCTCCACTATCGCGGCTACGACATTTTGGACATCGCGGATAGTTGCGAATTCGAAGAGATCGCCTATCTGCTGGTGCATGAAAAATTGCCCACCTTGAAGGAACTGGTTGCATATAAGAAAAAGCTCGAAAGCCTGCGCGACTTGCCCGGTCGCGTTAAGACGGTCCTGGAAACAATACCTGCAACTGCTCATCCGATGGACGTGCTGCGCACCGGCGTTTCCGTGCTCGGCACTGTGTTGCCCGAAGCGGAGAACCATTCCATAGAAGGCACCCGGGACCTGGCCGACAGGCTGCTTGCGTGTCTGGGCTCCATATTGCTTTACTGGTACCACTATTCCCACCACCTTCGCCGCCTTGATCTTGAAACCGATGAGGATTCCATTGGTGGGCATTTTCTGCGCCTGCTCCATGGCAAGCCTCCGCCCGCGTCCTGGGTGAGAGCGATGCACACCTCTCTTGTGCTCTACGCGGAGCATGAGTTCAATGCGTCCACTTTTACCGGGCGCGTCATTGCCAGCACCGGCTCGGACTTCTATTCCGCCATTACCGGAGCTATCGGCGCATTGCGCGGGCCCAAGCACGGTGGCGCTAATGAAGCTGCGTTCGATATCCAGAAGCGCTACGACACCCCGGAGGAAGCCGAAGCAGATATTCGCCGCCGTGTGGCGAACAAGGAAATCGTAATCGGGTTTGGCCATCCAGTCTATACGGTTGCCGATCCGCGCAACCGGGTCATTCGTGAGGTGGCGAGGAAGCTGTCGATGGAGGCGGGAGACACGAAAATGTTTGATATTGCGGCACGTCTGGAGGCAGTGATGTGGGACATCAAGAAAATGTTTCCCAATCTCGACTGGTTTTCGGCGGTCAGCTATCACATGATGGGCGTGCCCACAGCCATGTTCACCCCGCTGTTCGCCGTTGCCCGTACCAGCGGCTGGGCGGCACACATCATCGAGCAGAGGATCGATAACAAGATCATCCGGCCATCAGCAAATTACATTGGGCCGGAGAAACGGGAGTTTGTGCCCATTGCGGTACGCGATGGTTGAGCATTATGAAGCGTGGAAATAGGAAAAGCGTAGTCGAGAATCAGGCTTATTGAGCCGGCTGGGGTGCCACCCGAAGCCAGCCGCCTGGGCACTTCCTGACATAGGGATAATACCCTTCGAATTCGCGGCAATAATGCCAGTAATAGCTGCTTGGTGCTTCAGGCTGAGATGGCAAGGGCTGTGGTTGCTGTATATAAACGGGAGGTGGTGCCGGCACAATAACCGGCGCCGGCGGGTAGCTGTAACCATAGCTATAGTTAGGTACAAAACCGTACCAGGGCAAAAATCCGTAGCGTGGCGCATAAGGCGCTCTGCCGTAATACCCCGATCCATAGCCACCTAAAAAGCCGAGTACAAAGGCAAGTCCAGAGTCAGATTGGCCCCACGCGGTTGCCGGGTTGACCAAAATCGACCCGAGCACAACGAGAGCAATGGAGGTTCGAGCGTTTTTATTCATTCGAAACTGCTCTCCGGCAGTTAACCTGGGGGTGATTAATCGACCGTTTACATACTTCGAGCGTCGCAAGACCGGATCGGCAGCATGGTTCCTCATATGACCCAATATAGCGCATTCCATTCACCACGCCACGTTAGGTTCATCCTTAGTATGCCATCCGCGAGTACCCGTTTACGATTGCCGCTTTTACAGAATAGGCTTTCTGAATCATGCTCTACTCAAAATAATACGAAACATGACCCTCCGTCTGCCTGATCTTCTTTCCCAACCTGATCAATTATTAGCGGACATTGCCGACTACGTCATCGATCGCGAGATTCGAAGCGACCTGGCTTACGCGACGGCGCGTCATTGCCTGATGGATTCGCTAGGTTGCGCGATGCAAGCGCTTACTTACCCCGCTTGCACCCGACTGCTGGGACCCATCGCGGTCGGCACAGAGGTGCCCCACGGCGCTCGAATTCCTGGAACTCGGTTCGTGCTTGATCCGGTTCAGGCCGCCTTTAATATCGGAACCATGATTCGCTGGCTGGATTTCAACGATACCTGGCTGGCAGCCGAGTGGGGACATCCGTCGGACAACCTGGGGGGCATTCTGGCGGTGACGGATTGGCTCTCACGCAAGGCCGTTGCGGAAGGAAAAGAGCCGCTTACAATGCAGGCAGTCCTGACAGCGATGATCAAGGCTCATGAAATTCAAGGTTGCCTTGCGTTGGAAAACAGTTTCAACAAGGTGGGGCTGGACCACGTGGTGCTGGTGAAGGTTGCATCTGTTGCAGTCGTGACGCATTTGCTGGGGGGCAGTCGCAGCCAGATCATCGACGCCCTATCGCAGGCATGGGTGGACGGGCAACCGTTGCGCACTTATCGGCATGCACCGAATACCGGTTCTCGGAAATCCTGGGCCGCGGGCGACGCCACGAGCCGGGCAGTATGGCTGGCGCTTCTCACGCTCCGCGGGGAGATGGGCTACCCTACTGCGCTGACTGCGAGAACATGGGGATTTTACGATGTGCTGTTCCAGGGAAAGCCCTTCGTTCTCCAGCGGCCGGTCGCGCAGTGGGGCTCGTACGTAATGGAAAACGTCTTGTTCAAGGTTTCCTTTCCGGCGGAGTTCCATGCGCAGACGGCAGCGGAGTGCGCGATGCGGCTTCATGCCCAGGTGAGGGAGCGACTCGGCGATATCCGTAACATCACCATTCGAACTCATGAAGCTGCGATCCGGATTATCGACAAGAAAGGGCCGCTCAACAATTTTGCCGACCGCGATCACTGTATGCAATACATTGTCGCTATTGCGCTTATTTTTGGTCGGCTTACTGCTGACGATTACGAGGATGCCGTTGCCGCCGACCCGCGCATCGACGAGTTGCGAAGCAAGATGACGTGCTTTGAAGACCCGGGATTCACTCGGGCTTATCACGACCAGGAAAAACGCGCCATTGCCAACGGACTCACCGTCGAGTTCGAGGATGGCGGTAGGCTGGACGAAGTGGTCATCGAGTACCCGATCGGTCACAGGTTGCGTCGGGAAGAAGGGCTCCCGTTTTTGGAAGAAAAATTCCGTGCAAATATTGCGCGCCGTTTTTCGCAAAAACGTCAGCAAACGATAATCGCCCTCTGGCAGGATCAACAAAAACTTGCGTCAAGCCCCGTTAACGAATTCGTCGATTTGTTTATGATTTAAGGGGAACGCTCTCCCACCCCAAGGCCAACGCCAAGCGAAACGATGTGACGTTGCTTGGGCTCGCTTTCTTCCGCCTTTCCACACTCTTCTTCCCCGGCGTTTTTATCCAGCAGTATTTTCAGCGCGGCGAGCCTGAGCTTCCATGATGCGCTGTCGGCCGGTTCTACGGATAAGGCAGGGACCAACTGTTGCACCCCATCGACGTTATTTGCATCGCAGGCAGACAGGAAGTACCGCAACTCTTCTCCCGTCGAAAGGCCTGAACGCCGGACAAAGTATGGGTAATCCTCCCGCAGATGAGAGGCCAGCCAAGCCTCGTCTATCCATTGTTTCAACTGGGGATAGCTGAAGCAGGTGCGTACCGCGAGGTCCACAGCGTCGGCATTACTCAAGTTTTCGACGTTGTCAAAGCCTTCTCGTTCCAATCTCAATTCGTGCGCATAGCTCATGCCGGCGAGCATGGAAAGCGGCAGCGCGCGGTATCCGTCACCTGGAATAATATTCCTCATGACCTTGAGTGCAACACGTTCAAGTGCCAGTGCTGCGCGCTTCGGATAAAAGCCAAAGAAAAAAGCCACGATCGGCAGCAGGCTCAGGCTTGCGGGTAACACCCGGTTCATTTCTTGTGCGAGGTCTTGTCTCTCCGTTTGTTCGCTAACCGGGCTGGCAGCGGAGGACGATTCCGTTGAACCCGTGCCTGCCGCAGCGACAGGACCCGGGTCGGATGCAATATCGCCAAGAAGGAGGAAGTCGTAGCCAAAGGAGAGCACGAGCGCGAGTATACTCGCCACGATCATGCGGATAGCGCCGTCCACAAACGTGTGGGAGGTCAAATCCATTGTGAAGTATGCGCGGACAACAGCACCGATGAAGTACACGTAAGCACCCAGAAAACCGAACTGGAACGCAGTCAGATTGCGTATAAGATGGGAATAATACGCGTCGGGATTTTTCGCATACAGCTCGGCAAAAGGCCCCATGGTCAACATATTTGCGCCGAGACTGAAATCCACGCCTACTCCGCCATCGGTAAAGACGGGCTTGAACAGCAACAGGATCGAGGTGCCAAGCAGAACGACCGTTGTCGTCAGCCAGACACTGCCACGGTATGTGCTAAACGATGCTCGGCGCATCATCCGCCTGCGGACCTCGGCGCGTCGCTCAAATGGCACCTCATGCTGGAGGCGACGTTCCTTGCGGGTGGCCATTGTCTGGATATAGCTCAAGGCAAGCGACGGCACCACCAGCACCGTGAGCAGCGCCATGACAAGGTTATATTGGAAAACTATTGGGTCAAACCAGTGGGCAATGGCGCGAAAGTCGCGATGTATGACGCCGTCGGCTGGGCCTGGACCCAGTGCGGACTCCACGCCAAGGCCAATGATAAAGAGTGCTGGTACTGCGAATACCAACCAGTCGTACCATGGCATGTCGTATTTTTTCGTATCGTTTTGATCCATGCTCTTTCCCGTTAGCTTATTTTATTTGCTGCTCCCGCTATAACCACTGCAGCTGCTTCACTCCAGAAAGCGAGGTGATCGAAGGGCCGTTTTGACCGGGCATCTGGCAAATCAATACTCCAGCCGATAAGTTCCAGGTGATCCGCTCTCATGATGCCGCGAAACTGGCCCCATTTTGTTGAGCTCACCGGGACCATTCCATCACTGTCTTCGCGAATGACGCGCCCGTAGGGGCGAAGCCAGAATGGAAGCTCATCAAGCCCCCGACAGCTCGCGTAGGAAGCATAGTCCACATCATCGCGGTCCGGGATCGGCATCGCTGCGCGTGCCTCGGGTGTCAGCTCGCACAGGCCAGGCCTGCCGATGTACCGGACGCAGGCGGGAATGGGCCCCCGTGCTTTGAGGAACCACGTGGCCAGAGGCGAGCCGCGGTGCGGCGTGGCGATGGTAAGGAGGCTCTTGACGCGTTTGTCGGGATCGAGGTGGGTGATCAAATAACGCGCGTCCAGTCCACCCATACTATGCCCCACCAAAGCAAAGGCAGATGCATCGGTGCTGAACAGTTCTCGCGCAAGCGCCTCTGCGCGCACGGCTATCGAGCCCGCGGACGGCAGTTTTGGTATGAGCGGGCGAATACCGGAGCGCAGCAGCATCTTTCGTATCCCACGAAAATACTCGATGGGTCCCCAACGGGAGAAGCCAAGGAAGCCATGAATGAGGACGATAGTAGGAGAGTCCATGACACATGCTCAACAATAAAATTGATACCGGACGGCGCTCCTTACCTAAATCGCGATTCACGCCGTCCGCCGCTTTAAGCATACATGTCGTTAATATTACATGACTTTCTTACTTCATGAGGAAATGATGCAGTGAACATTTTAACTGTGCGTATTCGGCCAGGGCAGGGAGTGGGCACGGGGTGGCGGAATAATTTTCCGGCAATGGGTAGAGATGTCGCGTAAGCAGACTATAATTTAACCACTTGCAAACGGTTAAACCAGTTGTTGGTGGGCCGCGACCCCGACGAAGTGAAGATAACGTGCAATATTGAAGGCAAGATCGCGCTAGTAACTGGCGCGAACAGGGGCATTGGCAAGGCAATTGTCGAAGCGTTCCTGCGTCGCGGCGTGGCGAAAGTGTACGCGGCAGTTCGTAACCCAGCTTCTGCGGACGCCCTTGTCGAGTGCTACGGCGAGAGGGTGGCCATTGTCCAATTGGATCTTGCCAAGCCCGAAACGATCACGGCCGCAGCGGACAGGACGAACGATGTGGAAGTAGTGGTTAACAACGCAGCTGTTTTCAAGGCTTGTACGCCGTTTGATGCATCCTCGCTAGATGCGCTTGAGCTTGGCATGCAAATCAACGTGTTCGGTCTCATGCGTATGGCGCAAGCGTTTGCGCCCATTCTCCGGAAAAATGGGGGAGGGGCATTCGTCCAGATGAACTCTATCGCATCGTTGAAATGCTCGTCCAGTTTTGCGACGCACTCCGCCACCAAGGCCGCGAGTTACTCGATTACTCAAGCCCTGCGTGACTTGCTGAATCAGCAGGGTACGGCAGTGCTGAGCGTGCACCCCGGTCTCATCGCGACCGATATGAGCAATGCCGCCGCCCTGCGGGGGCATGCCGAGCCTCCGTCGGTTGTCGCGGAGGGGATCATCGCTGCGCTGGAATCCGGAGTGTTCCATCTTTTTCCCGATACCATGGCCCAACGCATCGGTAGTGCGTACCAGAGTTTTGCGCACAGCGTAATCGAAGCGGAACTTTCGGAATATAAAAATAACTGATTATGAACGGTTACGTGGTTTTCATTATGAATCGCATAATTCGTCCAGTATCCCTCGACGGCTGTATCAGCTCAGCTGCGCCCATCGTATAAGTCCTTTTTCAATATCTCGGGAGCATCCATGATCCATAATCTGTTCGGCACCTTGAAAGAGATCCCTCTTTCTGCAACCAAACAAGCCCGGTTCTATTCCCTGCCTGCGCTTGAGGCGGCTGGGGTGGGCAGGATTTCACGGTTGCCCGTCTCCATTCGTATTGTGCTGGAATCGGTTCTGCGCAATTGTGATGGGAAAAAGATTACCGAGGCTCATGTGAGACGGTTGGCAAACTGGCAGCCCCATGCTTCCCGCCTGGATGAGATTCCATTCGTGGTATCCCGCATTGTATTGCAAGACTTCACTGGCGTGCCGCTCCTGGTCGATTTGGCCGCGATGCGTGGCGTTGCGGAGAAAATGGGTAAAAACCCCAAACTGGTCGAGCCTCTTGTACCGGTCGACCTGGTTGTGGACCATTCGGTCCAGGTCGATTACTACGGAAACAGCCAGGCGCTCCGCCTGAATATGGAAATGGAATTTCGCCGCAACAATGAGCGGTATCAATTCATAAAATGGGGGATGCAGGCTTTCGATACGTTCAAAGTCGTCCCGCCGGGAATCGGTATCGTGCATCAAGTCAACCTGGAGTACCTGGCGCGCGGTGTCTACCAGAAAGATGGTCTGGTCTACCCGGACACGCTGGTCGGGACCGACTCGCACACGACAATGATTAATGCCATTGGCGTGGTGGGGTGGGGCGTTGGGGGGATTGAAGCTGAAGCGGGGATGCTCGGACAGCCGGTTTACTTTTTGACTCCCGATGTGGTTGGCGTGAATCTCACCGGGAGGCTGCGCAGCGGCGTGACTGCGACTGATCTGGTGCTCACCGTGACCGAAATGCTGCGAAAATCCAACGTGGTGGGCACATTTGTAGAGTTTTTCGGCGAAGGGGCCGCCTCGCTAACCGTCCCCGATCGCGCCACTATCGCCAATATGGCGCCGGAATACGGGGCGACGATGGGTTTCTTTCCCGTGGATGAGGCTACAGTGGAATATTTTCGGGGAACCGGGCGGGACGAAGAGGAAATCGCCGCCTTGCAGTCCTACTTCAAGGCCCAGGAGTTGTACGGTATCCCTCGTAAGGGACAAATCGACTATTCGCGCGAATTGGAGCTTGATCTGGGTACGGTCGCGCCCTCGTTGGCTGGGCCCAGGCGTCCCCAGGATCGCATCGAGATCGCCAACCTTAAATCCAGGTTCATTGAACTCTACAGTAAGCCCGTTTCCGAAAGCGGATATGGAAAAAACGTTGCGAATTTGGATCAGCGCTATGCCGTGCGTGACTGTAGTGACGCCAGTCATGCAGAAAGTGGGGCGGTCGCCAGCAGCTCGAGCGAGGATAAAGCGACAGCGAGACCGGGGGCAGAGAGAAACATTGCCGAGATGTTCAACAATCGTCCGATCCTGGAACAGGCTGAAGCGCCCGTGTGCCTCCAAAATGGTCCAGTTGATCTCGGCCATGGTGATGTCCTGATTGCGGCGATCACATCCTGTACGAATACCTCCAATCCCAGTGTGCTCCTCGCCGCCGGACTGCTGGCAAAAAAAGCAGTGGAAAAAGGGCTGACGGTGAAACGGCATATCAAGACTTCACTGGCCCCGGGATCGAGAGTGGTGACGGAATATCTTACCGTCGCTGGCCTCATGCCCTATCTCGATAAACTTGGCTTTAACCTGGCGGGCTATGGCTGCACAACCTGTATTGGCAACTCGGGACCGCTGTCGGAACCGATCGAGGAGGCCGTGGTAGCGAATGATGTGGTTTGCGCCGCAGTTCTTTCTGGCAACCGCAATTTCGAGGCGCGGATTCATCCCAACATCCGCGCAAATTTTCTTGCTTCGCCCCCATTGGTGGTGGCATATGCCATAGCCGGCTCGGTGCGTCGAGACTTGACGACCGAGCCGCTGGGTTTTGGGGAGGGTGGCAAGCCAGTTTGGTTGAGTGATGTATGGCCGAGCGAGGAAGAGGTTCAGGAATTGATGAAGTTCGCGGCGAATGCGGAAACGTTCCGTCGGCTCTACAGCAACCTGACGAAGGATCATCCGTTATGGAACGAAGTATCCACGATCGCAGGGGAGGTTTACGACTGGCCCCCATCCACCTATATTGCCGAGCCGCCGTTCTTCCAAGATTTTTCTATGCGGCCAGTTCAACCCGGTGGGATTGAAAACGCGCGCGTGCTGGGCATATTTGGCGATTCAGTGACGACCGATCATATCAGTCCCGCGGGCGCGATCAAGGATACGTCGCCTGCGGGCAAGTATCTGCTTGCCAATGGCGTATCGAAGCCGGATTTCAACAGCTACGGCGCGCGGCGCGGCAACCATGAAGTAATGATGCGCGGAACGTTCGCCAATGTGCGCATCAAAAACCTGATGATACCTGGTAGCGAAGGCGGCGTGACCGTGCATCAGCCCGACGGTGAGCAGATGAGCATCTACGATGCAGCCATGAAATATATTGCAGACGGCGTACCGACCCTGGTGTTCGGAGGGGAAGAGTATGGCACCGGCTCCAGTCGGGATTGGGCTGCGAAGGGAACACAGTTGCTTGGAGTCAGAGCTGTAATTGGGCGCAGTTTTGAACGCATCCACCGAAGCAACCTTGTTGGAATGGGCGTAATGCCATTGCAATTCAAGGGCAATGACAGTGTTCAATCTTTGGGAATAAAGGGGAATGAGCAATTTGATCTCGTGCGCCTGCAGGACATTCGCCCACAACAGAACGTCACGCTTGGCATCCGCTACCCGGACGGTTCGCGCCGCGAAGTCGAATTGTTATGCAGGATTGATACCGCCATCGAGGTCGACTACTACCTGCATGGTGGTATCCTGCCGTATGTTCTTCGAGAACTCATGAGCAAGTGAAACAGAGCTTTCGCCCGTAAAAAACCGGTCTACTCAACGTGCACCAGGGTTAGGGGAGGGGGAAAACCTGGTGCTCGCTGAGTAGCCCGGGGCTCTCCTCAGCTCAGTGACCACAACTCTTCGCTTGTCTTTTGGGTTTTTTGCGTAACGGGACGAACGGCGGCGCCTGCAGTTGCGCAGGTATTGCTGCAGAGCAACCGTTCGTACTCATTATTGACCACTGAATAACACTCGCACACTGTATTTTCCAGTTCTTCGCGATCCAGCACGGCGATATGACCGCGGCTGTATTGAATGGCGCCGATCATTTGCAACTTGAGGGCCGCCTGCGTTACGCTTTCCCTGCGAACACCCAGCATGACGGCGATCTGCTCGTGTGTCATCTGCAACTCATGTCCGGGCAAACGGTCGAGGCTCATCAGCAAAAAACGGCACAGTTGCTGCTCGATATTATGGTGCCGGTTACAAACGGCATTTTGCGCCGTTTGCGTCATCAGCGCCTGTGTGAAGGACAATACCAGGTATTGCAGCTTTCCCTTAAAATCGAACTCCTTCTTTATGACATTCGTTTTTACCCTGTATCCATTGCCCGAGGTTTGCACCACAACGCCGGCCGGAGTGCCGCCGCCACCCAACAACGTCGAAATGCCGGTAAGTCCCTCATTACCGATAATCGCAAGCCGCACCGAGGCCCCGTTCTGCATTCCGTACAAGGGGGCAACGATGCTGTTCGTCGGAAAATACAAATGGGTAATAGGCGAGCCCGGCTCATAAATTGTTTGGCCCAGCGGCATCGGCGTAAATTCCAGATAAGGTAGAAGCCGTGCATAATCCTCCGCCGGCAGTGCGGCAAGAATCCGGTTTTGCTTCGGGCTATGCAGGGAAAACATAATGAACATACCTCCTTGTATTGGGCTGTGTCGCCAAATCCATGTCTCGTTGCGACGCCATCAAAGCAGGTGTCCGAAGGGGATTGCCTCAACTCGATGTGCGTCATGCTTTTGTAGCCGGGCCAGTTGTCATGGCTGGGCTTTTTTTCTACAGACTCATGGTGGGTTTGATGTGCTCGTTTTGGAGAACAGCATCCCACGGCGAGTCCCTGCTTCAAGTAAGCATTTTCCATGCCAATATTTATATACACGTTATAACAGGTACTTATCCGTGCATGAGGCGGTGATTTAAGTCTTTCCCGGTTGCTGATTGTTGCCTTCCAGCAACGAAAAACCAATCGGTGGATTTAAGAGCCTGAAAGATAAGTGTTTTTGCGTGTCGTCAGGTAGAGACGAAAAATAGAGTATTTAAATCAAGGAGTTGTGAGGTTAAAAAAATCGGTAGAGTAAGAGGTCGGTTTGACGACAGGACGCTCATATTCCCGTGTCTAACCAATGCTGGTGCACGAAACCACGTCGGAACATGAATCAGCATCGGGCTCTGGTGTGCGACGAAGGATTATGGAGCAGCTGCGAGCTTGATCGTTATACCAAGCTCATTGCGAGGTCGAAGACGACTTTCCCCCACCGAGAGTGTCGCTTGCCCAAGCTATTATGGGCGGAACTTATATTGGGAAGGTGTGATGTGATGCAAAATGACCTGGAAGAGTGAGAGTGGGGCTTGCGGGCGATCATTCCTTCGCGCACGATTCGCGTCGCAATTCCACATTGTCTATTAACCGGATTGTCCCCAGCCGGGCGGCGCCCAGTACCACCATGTCCTCATCTTCCGTCTTGGCCGGGGCAAGGGTATGTGCGTGCCGCACGGCCACGTAATCCGTTTTCCAGCCATGTTGAGAGAGAATTCGTGCCGCATTTTGCTCCAGATCATGAAAACATGTATTGCCGTCTTCTATTTGACGCTTCACTTGGGTAAGGACTTGATACAGCCGCGCTGCCTCGACGCGCGCCTCGGTCGAAAGATAGCGGTTGCGGGAACTCAGCGCCAGATTATCGGCTGCTCGCACCGTTTCCCCCGCCACAATTTCGACAGGATAATTGAACTGCTTCACCAGCTCGCGCATGAGGTGCAACTGCTGGTAGTCTTTTTTGCCGAACACTACGATCTGAGGTTGCACAATATTGAAAAGCTTTAGCACTACCGTTGCCACGCCCTGGAAAAATCCAGGGCGGAATTTGCCTTCCAGCGTGTTCGCCGCTGGCGCAGGTTCTACCATGAATTCCTGCCGGACGGGATAGAGCGTGCGCTCTGCGGGAGTAAAGACCACGGTTGCGTCCTGCTGCGCCAAGAGTCTACAGTCATCCGCCAAGGTCCGCGGGTACTGTTCGAAATCTTCGGTTGGCGCGAATTGCAGTCGATTGACAAAAATGCTCGCCACCACGCAGCCCGCCCTCTCCCGGGCGATGCGCACCAGCGACAGATGACCTTCGTGCAAACCGCCCATGGTGGGTACAAAAGCGACGGAAGATTCGTGCTTAAGCCGTGCCCGCAAGGACGAAATATCGGTTACGACTTCCATCCTCAGCCCAAACTAAAATGCATGCTCCGGGCCGGGGAATTCTCCACTCTTGACTGCCCGCACATAGGTTTTTACCGCCTCATGGATACTGTTTGCGCCGCTCATGAAGTTCTTCATGAATCTCGCTTTCTTGCCGGAGTAGATGCCCAGCATGTCATAAAGTACCAGTACCTGGGCGGAACAATTGGCGCCTGCCCCAATGCCAATGGTGGGTATAGATAGGGTTCGGGTAACCTTTTCGGCCAGCGCGGCAGGAACGACCTCCATCAAGAGCATGCTTGCCCCCGCTTTTTCCAAGGCAACTGCGTCCTCAAGAAGCTGTCGAGCCTGGTAGTCGGTCGTGCCCTGCACCTTGTATCCCCCTAACTGATGCACTGATTGGGGTGTTAATCCGATATGACCACAGACAGGTATGCCGCGCTGGGTTAGGAATTCGACTGTTTCAGCCATAATGGCGCCGCCTTCCAGCTTGACCATGTTTCCCCCCGCCGCGAGTAGCGCTGCGGCATTTTCGAAGGTTGCCTCGGGGCTTACCTGAGATGTCCCGAACGGCATGTCCGCCATGATGAGTGCCTTGCTCGAACCCCGCTTCACACAACGGGTGTGGTAGATCATGTCATCCAGCGTAACAGGCAGGGTGCTTTCTTCCCCCTGGAGCACGTTGCCGAGGGAATCGCCCACCAGCAGGATATCCACGCCGGCATTTTCGAGCAATACCGCAAAGCTTGCGTCGTAGCAGGTGAGGACGGCAATCTTCTCGCCGTCATCCCGCATCTTTTGTATGGCGTCTTGTGTGGTTCGCATGCCTGAACTCCCTACTGTAGTGCATCGGATGATTGAATCAATATGCGCATGCCGTGCGCCTTCAATTTCGTATATTTAATCGCAAAGTCGGCATTACGTGGGTGCGGATCATGCAAGTAGAACTGATGCCAGGAACGTTGAATAAGTCATCTGGGCCACGGGATGGATGCTCGACAGGTGACAGCGCAGACGGTTTATCCAATGAGCGCTCTCTTTCCAGGAGGACGACAAAGCAATCCTGCTCCAAAAGCCTCTTCTTTCCGCTTAGTGCAAAACTAAACGCTAAAGATATTACCGCCCGCACTCCTGGGCATCGTGGTCCGAGCCACGGCCGCTCAGAGGACGGGCCCACCTATGGTCAAGCCGATTTTACCAGCAACATGCTCGGCCGAGGATTTGTTCAGAAGTTGCGAAATTCCCTAAGCTCCGAAATTAAAATATTCCCGGGGACCGCGCATTTGCTCCACCTGCTGCAACAACAAATCAAAATCCTCCTGCCTATCGGCGAAATTCAAATTTTCGCTATTTATGATCATCACCGGCGCATCTTCATATTGATGGAAGAAGCGCGTGTAACTGTCAGCCAGTTGCCGCAAGTAGTCTTCCGAAATGCGATTTTCAAAAGCGCTGGCGCGCCGCTTTACGCGTTCGACTAGCGTGGAAGGTGCTGCCTGCAAATAAATCACCAAGTCGGGGAGGGGAGCTTTCGGTTGCAAATGGTTATAAATTTTACGGTACAGATCGTATTCAGGGTCACTCAACGTAAGTCTGGCAAAAAGCGGGTCCTTGTCCAGCATGAAGTCGCTCACGGTCGTATTGTCAAACATATCGATCTGAGCCAGTTCCTGTAACTGATTGGCACGCTGAAATAAAAAGAACAACTGTGTGGAAAGTGCATAACGAGGAATATCCTCGTAAAATTTTTCGAGAAACGGGTTTTCGGCCGGTCTTTCAAGCAGGAGTCCGCTTCCCAGGCGAGCGGCCAGGCGCCGCGCCAGGCTTGTCTTGCCAGCGCCGATTGGTCCTTCGATAACGATGTAACGATAATCCGCGAGATTCATTTATTCCAGCGCTCGTTCGAGCTGCTGTCCAGAGCATTCCTTGAGCAGTTCCGCAAGGGTGCCATGACCGGCAAGGCGGCAGTCAGGGGCAATTTCGCAAAGCGGCTGCAAAACAAACGCCCGTTGATGCATGCGCGGGTGCGGCAGGGTGAGGTGGGCGTCGTTGCATTGCAGGTCGTCATATAAGAGGATGTCGAGATCGAGGGTCCGGGGACCGTTGCGGTATTCGCGCACCCGCCCGTGATAATGCTCGATTTCAAGCAGGGATTTGAGCAGGTCTTGCGGGGTCAACTCTGTTTCTATCAGAGCCACCGCATTGATGAAATCGGGCTGGTCGAGTTTTCCCACGGGGGCGCTGCGATAGAGTGAGGAAACTGCCAGCAGACGACTTGATGGGAGGTGTGCCAACTCATCCAGCGCCTCCCTGACTTGCGCCACCGGATCCGCCATATTACTGCCCAGGCCGATATATGCCTTATGATTGATGCCGTGTTGTGACATTGCCAACTATTCCGGAGCCTCAGCAGCGGTATCATCGATGGCGGCCGTATCGACGGGAACTGATTTTTTTCGTCCACGGCTCCTCCGGCGCTTTCTGGGCATGTCGTCCTTGAGCAACATGGCTTCCCGTTCTCCGGCAGTCGCATGCTGGAATGCTTCCCACCATTTACCCAGCTCCATATCGATCTCGCCGCTTTGGCATCGCAGCAACATGAAATCATACGCGGCGCGAAAGCGCGGATGCTCCAGCAATCGAAATGGCCTGCGCCCGGAGCGGCCGGTAAAGCGCGGTTGAATTGCCCAGATTTCTTTCATGATGGCATCGTAGCGGCGCGGAATCGCCAAATTCTCGTTCTGTACCGCAAGCACGTCGTTCATCGCCTGATGCAACGCATGGATTGGTTTCTCGCCAGCGGACTGGCGTGCGTTCCAGGTCGCCAGCACCTCATGCCAGAGCAGCGCCGCGAAAAGAAATCCGGGGGAAACCGGTTTTTCCTGGCGTACGCGCTCGTCGGTATTTTTGAGCGCGAGCGTAATAAAGCGTTCGCCAAGGGGTTGCTCCAAGATCACGTCCAGCATTGGTAGCAGACCGTGGTGCAGCCCTCTGGTACGCAAATCCACGACACAGGATAATGCATGGCCGGATAGGAGCAGCTTCAACATCTCTTCAAACAATCGGGAGGGGGGTACATTCCGCAACAGTGGAGCAAGATCACCAATCGGCGCTGCCGTATCGCGGTCTATCTGCAGATCTAGCTTGGCGGCAAGCCGAACCACGCGCAGCATGCGTACCGGATCTTCCCGATAGCGCCGCACCGGATCGCCAATAATCCTGAGGTGGCGTACCTTGATATCTTCATAGCCGTTCAGGTAATCCCACAGCTCTTCCCGGACGGGATCAAAAAATAGTGCATTCACAGTGAAATCGCGCCGTTTTGCATCCTCCTCCTGACTGCCAAACACGTTGTCACGCAGCAGCCTTCCGTGCTCGTCGGCGTGAGCATGAAGCGAATTGCCGTTTTCATCGCTACCTGAGGGACCGCCGCGGAAGGTCGATACTTCCACGGTCTCGGCCCCGCACATTACGTGGACCAACTGGAAGCGCCGGCCGATAATACGGGAGCGGCGGAAAATCGATCGTACTTCCTCAGGGGTGGCATCGGTTGCTACGTCAAAATCTTTTGGTTCCAGCCCCAGGAGCAGATCCCGCGCTGCTCCGCCGACAATGAAAGCCGCATATCCCGCTTCCTGCAATCCCGAAGTGACTTTCAGTGCGCACGGGTGGATATGGTCGCGCGCGATGCCGTGTTGCTCACGAGTGATGATGCGCGGGCTGGAGGATGAGACACCCTTGGCAGAAGCAGGGGTGGACGAGTTACGGCCGAAAACGCGGTCGAGAAGTTGACGGATCATTACATACCAAGAAGAGCATCAAGTTGCCAATTATACACTTGACGTCACGTCTGGCATGAAATGACGCCCGCTTCCCACCTGGAGTTCGTTTATCCTGCACTGATATAAAGCTTCAAGATTATCCCGGTTGAGTACCGCCGCCACCGGGCCGGCAATCGTGCGGCCGTCATCGAACAGCATGAGCACATGATCGCAGAAATGGCTTGCCCAGCCGAGGTCGTGCAGCACCATTACCACTGCCTTACCCCGCGTTGCCAACTCCCTGAACAACGCCATCGTGCCCACTTGGTGGCGCAAATCGAGATATTGCAGAGGTTCGTCAAGCAACAGGCATTGTGGCGACTGGGCAAGCAACAGTGCAATACGCGCGCGTTGACGCTCGCCCCCGGAAAGCGTGACGAGGGGACGCGCGGCGAGGGCCGCTAGTTCCATGCGCTCGATCGCTTGCGTCGTCATTTCGTGGTCCAGGGGTCGAAAGCCAAACAGGCTGCCTGAATGCGGATGCCGCCCGAGCAACACGTATTCATACACATTGCTCCAGAAATCTCCCGTTTCTTCCTGCAGTAGAACGCCGAGATAACGTGCGAGGTCGCGCCGCGCCCAGGCTCGGGGCGCTTTCCCCGACACCATGATCGACGCTCCATCGCCTTCGCAGCCGCGATTCAGACCCGCCAGCGCGTGTAACAAAGTGCTCTTGCCACAACCATTTTGGCCGAGTATCGCCCAGCATTCGCCTGGATAAACGGTGAAGCTCAAGTTACGACAGAGCAGCTTCCCGGGATACTCCAGAGTTAGATTGTTGGTTTGTAGAATCATTCATCGTACCCGGCAAAATTTCGCCGGATAGACAAGCACGTCCGGAATAGACGAACCTGAATTGAAAGGGATTGAGTATCGATCGGTTTATACCCGCAGGTATTCGCTCCTGTTTCCCAGCCATCGCTGCACATGCCGTTGTGCATGTTCCGGGTAGTCGCGCAAAAGCTGCTCCGCGGCAGCGCGGGCGGCCTCAAGCAACGCCTCATCCTTTTCCAGGTCCGCAAAGCGTAGCATGGGGAGGCCGCTCTGGCGCGCGCCCAAAAATTCGCCAGGGCCGCGAAGATGTAGGTCATGTCTTGCTATTTCAAAACCATCGGTTTGTTCGTATATGACCTTGAGCCTTTCCTGTGCGGTTGCCGACAGGGGTTTCTGGTACAGCAGTATGCATATCCCGCCTGTCGTGCCGCGTCCGACGCGGCCACGCAGCTGATGCAATTGCGCCAGGCCCATGCGTTCCGCATGCTCGATAACCATCAGCGAGGCATTTGGCACATCCACGCCGACCTCGATTACCGTAGTGGCCACCAACAACTGAATCTCTCCCTGTGCAAACGATTCCATAACCGACGATTTTTCCCCGGGTGCTAGCCGCCCATGAATCAGGCCGATTTTCAATTCAGGAAAAATCAGAGTCAGCGTTTCATAGGTATGAAGAGCTGTCTTAAGTTGCAAAGCCTCGGATTCTTCAATCAACGGGCAGACCCAGTAAGCCTGTTTCCCGACCAAGCAGGCTTCGCGGATGCGTGCGGTGACCTCATCGCGGCGGGTATCCGCGACCAGTCTGGTTACCACAGGAGTTCTGCCCGGCGGCAGGCCTTCGATCACCGACACATCAAGGTCGGCAAAGTAACTCATCGATAGCGTGCGTGGAATAGGCGTGGCGCTCATCATCAACTGATGCGGTATCGAGCTCGCAGTGTTCGCCGTATCTTTCTTCGCCCCTTTCTCTCTTAACGCCATGCGCTGGTGAACGCCGAAGCGGTGCTGCTCGTCAATCACAGCCAGCCCCAACCGGTTGAATTCCACTTGTTCCTGAAACAACGCATGGGTGCCAATCGCAAGCATGGCGTTGCCTGAAGCAATATTGGCAAGTATGATTTCTCGCTGCTTCTTTTTCTGGGTGCCGGTCAACCAGGCAATTGATGCGTTTAAAGGGGTCAATAACGGGTCAAGCCAGGCGCGGAGTTTCTGATAATGCTGTTCGGCCAGGATCTCGGTAGGCGCCAGTAGTGCGGCTTGGTAACCATTTTCGATCGCCTGCAACGCCGCCAGGGCAGCCACAATCGTTTTACCGCTGCCGACATCGCCCTGCAATAGCCGCTGCATGGGATGGACGGCCGCCAGATCGCGGCTGATTTCGAAGAAGGCTTTCTTCTGACCTCTGGTCAGTTCGAAGGGCAAGGACGCCAGCAGTGCGCTGGTCAATCTGTTCTTTGGCGGCATAGCCGGCGCGCTACCGTGGCGCCGCTGCTGGTAATGCAAGCGCATGGATAGCTGTTGCGCCAGCAATTCATCGAACTTGACGCGCCGCCACGCGGGATGGGTACGTTCCTGCAGTAAATCGGCTGGCGCATCCGGGGGCGGCTGATGCAAAAAAAACACACTGTCGGCAAAACCTTGAAGGTGATGTCGCCTTAGAACTTCTTCTGGAAGGGTCTCCGATAAACAAGGCTGGTTCCCCGCCTCTCGCAGCTGCCGTAGCGTTCGATAAATCAGTTTACGAAGGGTGTCCGAGGAAAGCCCCGCGGTGGCGGGATAAACCGGCGTGAGTGTGTCTTCCAGCGGTTCCTGTTCACCCACAACGCGGCATTTGGGGTGAACCATTTCAATGCCAAAAAAACCCGGACGCGCTTCACCCAGCAAGCGCACACGCGTACCATTGGCATATGCTTTCACCTGACTGCCATAAAAATTGAGGAAGCGCATGCATAGCACCCCGCTACCGTCATCGACTTGGCATACCAGTTGCCGCCGTGGGCGGTACATGACTTTATTGTCAATGATAATGCCTTCAACTTGTGCGGTTTTTTGTGCAGGAAGGTCGCGGATGGGATAAAGATGCGTTTCATCTTCATAACGCAAGGGCAAATGCAGCACCAGATCGAACTCATCGGCGATACCCAATCTGGCCAGTTTTTCCTGAATCGCGCTGTTGCGAGGACGATCGGTGGTGTGGGATATTGGCGTCGCTTTGATATTGCCTCTCAGTCAGTCAGCCAATACCAGCACCGCATCCATTTCCACAAGGGCCCCGCGCGGTAGCGCTGCAACCCCTATCGCGGCGCGGGCTGGGTAGGGAGTCGTGAAGTAGCTTGCCATGATCTCGTTGACCTTCTGGAAGTTGCCAAGGTCAGTCAGGTAGACGTTCAGTTTCACAATATCGCTCAGATTTCCGCCGCTTGCCTTTGCAACAGCGGCCAGGTTTTGAAATACGCGGTGAATCTGTTCATCGATTCCCGTTACCATCTCCATGGATACAGGGTCCAGCCCGATCTGGCCGGACAAATAAACCGTGCTCCCCCCACTAACCAGTATGGCCTGAGAATAGGGGCCGATGGCCTGGGGTGCATCCGACGTCTGAACTGTTCTTTTTTTCATGTGATCTCCTTGAATTGACATCCCGGCAGGGGCTCGAAATGAAACCGTAAAGGTAGGCTTTGCGATATGATGACGGGAACCCGTTCACATTTCAACTATGCAAAAGCTAATCATACAGGGTGGCGTCCCGCTATCCGGTGAAGTACATATTTCCGGAGCCAAAAATGCGGCGCTCCCTATCTTATGTGCTTCGCTTCTTACTAACGACACGCTCTCGATCAATAATGTCCCTCACCTGAACGATGTTCAGACAATGCTGAGCCTGCTGGAACAGTTGGGCGTGAGTATCGTGACGGATGGGGATGGGATCAGGCTAACGGCTGCTACTCTCTCCAATGTGGTTGCGCCATATGAAATGGTAAAGACCATGCGCGCCTCGATTCTGGTGCTGGGTCCGATGCTCGCGCGAGCAGGCGAGGCTCGAGTTTCGCTGCCGGGCGGCTGCGCCATTGGCTTGCGTCCCGTTGATCAGCATATCAAGGGCCTGCAGGCCATGGGGGGGGAAATCGAGATTGAGCACGGCTATATTCATGCCAAAGCAAAGCGGCTTAGTGGTGCGCATATCGTGATGGATATCGTTACTGTCACCGGAACCGAAAATTTGATGATGGCCGCGACGCTCGCAGAGGGAACAACCGTACTTGAAAACGCGGCGCGCGAGCCGGAAGTGTCGGACTTGGCTTATTGCCTGATTGCGATGGGCGCCAAAATTCAGGGAGTTGGCACCGATATTATTACAATTGAAGGCGTTCCGGCCTTGCATGGGGCTAGTCATAGCGTCATGCCGGACCGAATCGAAACGGGGACATTTCTTGTTGCCGCTGCGGCAAGCGGGGGTGAAATTCATCTTAGAGGAACCCGGTCGGATACCCTCGACGCAGTGCTCGACAAGCTCATGGAGGCGGGGGCGGCGATCGAGTCAGGCGAGGACTGGATACATCTGAAAATGAACAATCCACTGAAATCCACCAACTTACGTACCGCTCCCTATCCCGCCTTTCCCACCGACATGCAGGCGCAATTCATGGTATTGAACAGCATTGCCTGCGGGACGGCGATAATCACGGAGACGATCTTTGAAAACCGCTTCATGCACGTGCAGGAATTGAAACGCATGAACGCGGACATCAAGGTAGAGGGGAATACAGCGGTAGTATGCGGTGTGCCAGCGCTGGACGGCGCGAACGTAATGGCTACAGATCTTAGGGCCTCGGCGAGCCTCGTGCTCGCGGGTCTTATCGCCAAGGGAGAGACGGTAATTGATCGTATCTACCACCTCGATCGAGGGTATGAGCGGATTGAGGACAAGTTATCCCGGTTAGGGGCGAGGATCTGGCGCGCAAACGGAAAAGCCGTGAGCAGTCCGGCGTAATTCCAGTAGGAAGTTCTTCAGTGAATCGACGTCGCTTTCATGCCTTTCTAATTTATTCACGGGAAACAAAGTAACGCGCCACATCTTGCAGGTCGCGTATGTCCACAGTGCCTGCCGCCTTGCGCAACCGCAAATAGCTGAGGAGGTAATTGTAGCGCGCCTGCGTCAGGTCAAGGGTTGCTTCGAAGAACTGTTGCTTGGCATTCAGAATATCAATGTTGGTCCGCGTGCCGCCAATGGCGCTTTTCCTGGTTGCATCGAGAAGAATGCTTCTGGAATTGACGGATGACACCAGGGCGTCGATACGCCGGGCGCTGCTAAGGTTCAGGTTGAATTGTCTCCGTAATTCGATCAAAACCTGATTCGTTCTCGATTCCAGCTGAGCCTTTGCTCTTTCGTGATTGGATACCGCCTGGCTCGTCATTGCGTTGACCAGGCCGCCGGCGTACATAGGTACATTTACCTGCACCCCGATGCTGCGGGTAAACGTATCCAGACCTACGAAAAGGACGTTGTCCGACATGGATTTGTTGATGGCGCCCACAAGATCAACACGGGGTGCGTGTCCGGCGCGCTGCTTGTTTATCTCCTGGCGCGCGACCTCTACCGCGTGCCGTTGCGAGACTACCTCAGGATTTTGCTCAAGGGCAATCTCTTTCCATTCCTCGAAGCTCGGCGGCTGCATTGGCTTTACGCGGAAGTCATCCAGCAACGGATTCAGCAGTTTTACTTCCTCCCCCACGATCGATGCCAGCACATTGCGCGCATTAGTCAGATTATCCCGCGCTTCAATCACCTGTGCTTCGGCCAGATCGAAGCGTGCCTGCGTTTCGAGCATCTCAGTCCGGGTTCCCTCTCCCTTCTCGAACAGACGTTCGTTGGTTAAACGCTGTTCCGCAAACGAACTCATCTGGGAAGACGTAATCGCCAGCTGGTCTTCTGCGAATCGAGTGTCCATATAGGCTGCGGCAAGCCGGACGATCAAGTCCTGGTTTTGCACCAGAAACTGGGCGTCCGCCGCGCTGGTTTGCGCCTGCCCCTGCTTATAGCGGGCGAATGATTCAAAGTTGATCACTGGTTGACGCAGCTGGAGTAAAGCGGTTTCGTTGCGGTAGGTTAACTGGTCGGTTCTGCCAGTAAAGGTACGATCTGCATCGACGTAATTGGTTGAATAACTGCCGGACAAAACGGGCAGCAGGCTGGCGCGGCCAATTGTCTTGAATTGCTGTCCGGCTTCGTTTTCATGTATCGCAGCCTGGTACAACGCGTCATTGTTCAACGCGGCCTCATACGCCTGCATGAGCCCGAGAGCCGAAACCGTGTTGATTGGAAGTAGCGCTATGAAAAAGGTCAGGATTATCCAGAGGCGGTATGGGACCACACGCATTTTATTCTTCTGTCATTGACATCTTTAAATGGTCAAGTATCGGCTTCAAAATGTAGTTTATCATGGTCCGTTCGCCGGTTTTTACAAATAATTCCACGGGCATGCCCGGACGGATTTGCAAATCGGAGATCATTTTCATTCCTTCAGGTGCAACTTTGGCTCGTACCTTGTAGTAGGGAACCCCCGTCTGTTCGTCAACAAACCGATCGGCGGAGACATGCGTAACGACGCCAGGAATATGCGGAGTGAGATTTCGATTAAACGCGGAGAAGATCAGTTCTACCGGAAGATCTGGGTGGACCTTATCGATCAAATGCACTGGCAGGTGTCCTTCCACGTCCAATGAGTCGCCGCTTGGTACGACATCCATCATTTTGAAACCCGGACTGACGACGGCCCCTTGGGTAAATATTGCCAAGCCCACAACGGTGCCGTCCACCGGGGCTTTTATTATGGCGTTCGCCATATCGTAATCGAGCCCTTTGAGCTGATTGCCAAGTGCTTCCGCTTCCCGTTGCACATCGGAGAGTTGGGAACGGACTTCCTTTTGGTATTCCTGTTGCCGCTGTATACGGCGCAGTTTCAATTCCGCAATCTGGCGCTGTGCCCGGCCAATATTGCCAATATCCTCCGAAATCGCGCCGCTGATTTGAGCGTAGGTCCGCTCTAAATCCAACAATCGGTTACGCGCAACGTAGCCTTCTTTGGCAAGCTCCCGCATCCCGTCGAGCTGTTCCTTCAAAAGCGCCATTTGCGCCTTTTTATTGTCTCGCGATTCCTCCAATCCGCTCGTTTGCAACTTCAATCCCGAAATATTTTCGTCTATCGCGGCCAACTCGCTTTTAATCGCCATTAATCGTGAATTCAATAGCTGTTCCTGCATGCGCATATTATTTGCCACGCGCGGGTCGTCTTTTTCGTGGGAGAGGTCCGGGGGGAAAACGATCTCATCCGTTCCGTCACGCTCTGCAATCAAGCGCGCCTCGGCCGCGCGCGCCGTGAAATATCTGACCCGCGCCATTTCCGCGCTGGCGGTCACCTGCACGGCATTAAAGCGAACCAGCGGTTGGCCCGCCTGGACATGGTCTCCCTCCTTCACCAGGATGGCTTCCACGGTACCACCGGTCGGATGCTGTACGGCCTTTCTGTTCGTCGATACAGTGACCGTGCCGCTGAGCGGGACACCCTTGTCCAACGGTGCGAGAGAAGCCCACAATAAAAATCCACAGACCCCGGCAATGACAATCCACCAACCGATCCTTGTATACACCCGCGGGTCCGTGTTGACCGCGTAAGGTTTGATTTCTTCGCCGTAGACGACAGCGGCAGATGCTGCGCCTGAGCTAGGCTGAAGCTTGTTTTGCATCTTCTACCCGTTTCGGTAATTGTTGACTCATCCTGATCAATTCTCGTTTTACCTGATCGCTGGGGCCAAACAATTGAGCTACGCCATCGCGAAGAACCAGCAGTCTGGTGGTGGTTCCGAGCGTGCTTTCCCGATGAGTGATCATTACAATGGTTTTGCCGCGATTGCGCAGATCGTTGATCGCTGCAATCAGCGCCAATTCTCCGGTTTCATCGAGGTTCGAATTGGGCTCGTCCAGTACGATCAGGGATGGATCTCCGTAAATTGCGCGAGCCAGACCAAGGCGTTGTTTCTGCCCGCCGGCAAGTCCGGCGCCGTCCTCGCCCAGTGGGGTATCGTACCCTTGAGGAAAACGCAGAATCAGGTCATGAACGCCGGCACGCTGGGCTGCGATAATCACCTTCTCTGCATCGACTTCTCCGAAACGGGCGATGTTTTCGCTGACCGTCCCCGCGAACAGCTCTATATCCTGCGGCAAATAACCAACATAGGGGCCCAATTCGTCCTTGTTCCATTGATAAATGTCGGCCCCATCCAGTCGGACTTTTCCTCCCATCGTGGGCCATATCCCGACCAGGAGCCGCGCGAGAGTGGATTTCCCCGCTCCACTCGGCCCGATAACGCCCAGCACCTCTCCCGGCGCAATGGCAAAACTCAGGTTTCTAAGCACGGGGCGCGTCGCCCCTGGCGGGCCGGCAGTGACGCCTTCCACAGAGAGTTTGCCAATTGGTTTTGGCAAAGACATTCCCGGCTCGCGCGGCGGGTTGGCTTCCAGCAGATCGTTCAAGCGCTGGTATGCGCTGCGCGTACCGCTCCAGTTTTTCCAGCCGGAAATCAGCTGCTCAACAGGACTTAGCGCTCTACCCATCAGAATCGATCCGACAATCATTATGCCAGGCGTAATTCTCCCATCCAGCACGAGCAGGGCGCCCAGGCCAAGTATCAGCGATTGCAGCGACATGCGCACGAACTTTGTGACCGCAGCGATGGTTCCCGCCTTTTCGCTCGCTTCCGCTTGCAATTGCAAGAAGCGGCTGTGTAACCCAAACCACCGCGACATCAAGTTGGGCAACATGCCCATGGCGGCTATCACCTCCGCGTTGCGCAGGTTATTGGTCGCGAGGTTGCTCGAAGCAACAGCCATGGTGTTGGCCTCGCTCAACGGTTTCCTGGAGATTGATTCGTTAAGGAACGCGAGGGCTACCAGAATAATTGTCCCCCCTAGGGCAAAGAAACCCAATAGCGGGTGGAATAGAAAAATAACGATCAGGTACACCGGAAACCAGGGCGCATCGAAGAATGCGAATAATCCATGGCCAGTCAAAAACTGCCGGATATTTGTCAAATCCTGCAAGGCTTGCCCGGCATTGCCGCCACCGCGTTTCAGGTTTTGCTCGAACGCCGCTGTGTATACGCGCTTATTCATCCTCATGTCGAATTGGGCGCCGACCCGGATCAGCACGAAGCTGCGCACGAATTCAAGCGAGCCCATCAATAGATATGCGCCGACGATCATCAGTGTCAGCATCAATAGCGTGGTCTCGTTGCGGCTGGCCAATACCCGATCGTAGACCTGCAGCATGTACAGGGCTGGGACGAGCAACAGCATGTTGATGATTGCGCTAAAGACGCCAACCGTTGCGAATATTCGCTTGAATCCAACCAGGACTCGTGCAAGTTCGGTTTCGGGAAGCTTGTATCCGGGCTTCATCTAAAGGACGGCCTCGTAAATATCATTGTTATTATTCTTGTCCTGAATAGTCGGTTACGAGTAATCCGTCTGAAGTTTAAGGGTCTGACGTGAGTCACATGCGGGACGCTATCTGGGTGTTTTCCCGCCAAACAGCATTTGCAGCTTGCCTACCTGCGAGTCCGATATTCCATAAGCAGCAGCGTGGGCCCGTTCACGTTTATTTTTATGCAACGTTATTTACTTATCCATACCAACGTTCCCAACATTCCGACAGTTCCAGCAAACGGTGAGCCTATGGTCTAACTTATATGAATGAAAAACATTTCGTCTGTTCGTTGGCGCACGCAAACTTAACTATGCGTTTAGGTGAGCAGGTCATTAGAACCTGGTTTTGTTTCAATACCGCCTCCGTTAAGCGAGTCGAGGCTGGACTACTGCACAACGATCGTCGAAAAACTGTCGTTTTTTGACGACAAAATAAATTATGCGTGGTTTAACGCCTTAGAGATAAATTTACCTTAAGAAAATTAAAATGCCTGTCTCCAAATGGAGACAAGACTCTATCTATATAGGCAGGGCCGATTTCCCGTTCTAAAAGAAGGGTTTTTTTTCTTACAAGTAGGGAAATGTCGTTCTTCAGCGACGCGATCCACCTTTCTTGATGGGTATTTGCTTGGGTATTCGGTTTATGCAATATAAACGGCTGAGCATCATCTCAAACAAACTATTGTTTATATGAGGCAGCGTAAATCGGTGGCACGGGAAATGCTATCTATGGAATTGCAGCTCGAAAGGGCGGCATAACGGGGTAGTTATAAAGTTGTGAGGGAGCAGCCTATATTCCGTTGAACTCCAGTAACTGTCGTTTAAAAAAAATAAAAAGCTTAAAGCTTTAAGGCAGAGCCCATCCGGGCAATTACTTTTTAAAAATATACTTACAGGAGATTCAAATGGCTATTATCACAGGCACCCGCCGCAACGACGTTCTTAACGGTACTCCCTACGGCGATACGATCCGCGGACGGGACGGAAATGATCGCATCGATGGAAAAAATGGCAACGATAAACTCTTCGGCGACGATGGCAACGACACCATATACGGCGGCAGGGGCAACGATCAGCTGTACGGCGGTGACGGCAACGACAAGCTCTATGGCGGCGACGGCAACGACCGGCTCTTTGGCGACGATGAGAAGAAGGACGACAAAGACGACAAGGACGACAAGTGGAGTAATGCCAGGAATAACGACGTGCTCTATGGCGGCGATGGCAATGATTACCTGGACGGCGGCAAGGGCAACGACAAGCTCTTCGGCGAGGATGGCAATGACACGCTGTACGGCGGCAAGGGCGATGACTACCTAGACGGCGGCAAGGGCAACGACAAGCTCTTCGGCGGGGATGGTAACGACGTGCTCTATGGCGGCGCTGGCGATGACTACCTGGACGGCGGCAAGGGCAACGATAAGCTGTTCGGCGGTGACGGCAACGACACGCTCTATGGCGGCGATGGCAACGACCGGCTCTTTGGCGACGATGAGAAGAAGGACGACAAAGACGACAAGGACGATAAGGACGACAAGGGGCGTTATGCACGGAATAACGACGTGCTCTACGGCGGCGATGGCGATGACTACCTGGACGGCGGCAAGGGCAACGATAAGCTGTTCGGCGGCGACGGCAATGACACGCTCTATGGCGGCGATGGCAACGACCGGCTCTTTGGCGATGATGAAGAAAAGAAGGACGACGACGAAGACGACCACAAGGACGACGACAAGGGGTCCTATGGCCGGAATAACGACGTGCTCTACGGCGGCGATGGCGATGACTACCTGGACGGCGGCAAGGGCAACGACAAACTCTACGGCGGCGACGGCAACGACACGCTGTACGGGGGCAAAGGCGATGATCGGCTCTTTGGCGATGATGAAGAAAAGAAGGACGACGACAAAGACGACCACAAGGACGACCACAAGGACGACGACAAGGGGTCCTATGGCCGGAATAACGACGTGCTCTATGGCGGCGACGGGAATGACTACCTGGACGGCGGCAAGGGCAACGACAAACTGTACGGCGGCGACGGCAACGACACGCTGTACGGGGGCAAAGGCGATGACCGGCTCTTTGGCGACGATGAAGAAGAAAAGAAGGACGACCACAAGGACGACGACAAGGGGTCCTATGGCCGGAATAACGACGTGCTCTATGGCGGCGATGGGAATGACTACCTGGACGGCGGCAAGGGCAACGACAAGCTCTACGGCGACGATGGCAACGACAAGCTCTATGGGGGCAAAGGCGACGACCTCCTCGTAGGTGGAAAGGGCAATGACACCATCAACGGCGGCGAAGGTGACGATACCATCGTGTTCAGCGGAGTGACGTCATCGTCCAACGGCCGGGATACGATAGAAGGGTTCGAGTCGAAGGACGATACCTTGCAATTCAGCCTGAAAGATGTGAACGATGCAATATGGGGCACCCGGAACGATTTGGACGCTGGCAAGCTCGATGATGACAATTTCGCCAGTAACAGATGGGGTAGAGCAGAGGAGCGGGACGATTACTTTGTCTACAACGAAAAGACGGGCGTTCTGTCGTTCGATGCCGATGGAAGCGGACGGGGTCATGCCGTTGAGCTGGCAACGATAGTCGGTCACCCTGATGTTAATGCACACGATATCGTGTTGGTCTAAGGCGTTTGAGAAGCAAACAGGCTATGGAAGGTATGAGGTTTGTACTTGAGAAACATAGCCTGAACCAGTAATAGAATTGCCCCACGGCCTGCGCCGCGGGGCAATTTTTCGTTGTTTCGCGAAGCTTCAACAGTTTAAGCAGGTGGAACGTCTGGAGCCACGATGGGAACGTGCACCTTACACACAGTTCACGCACCCATCTCATCCGTTCCAGTTCCCTGCTTGCAGGAAGGGCAAGTAGTGGACTCCTTCAGCCTCGGTGTCGTCAAGGAAGTGTCATCGCAACGCGGAATCCAAGGTAACGCATGCGCTTGTTGGTGTCGAACCAGTTCCGAGTACTAGCGCGCATATCTTCCGGCCTGTGATTCCATGATCCGCCGTAGAACAGGCGTCTTGAGCAATTATCCTTCCAGCAGCTGTCCGTCCATTGCCAGACGTTACCCATCATGTCGTAAAGGCCGAAAGGATTCGGTTTAAAGCTGCCGACAGGTGCTGTTTTCCTGTTATCCCACTCGCTCCCGCAACCATCGCAATTGGCATTGTTGCGTCCAACATCGTTACCCCAGTAATAGTTTGTGGCAGAGCCTGCGCGTGCGGAAATTTCCCATTCCTCCGCGGTAGGCAAACGATATGTCTTGCCGGCTTTTTGTGACAGCCACTGAACGTAGGCTTGAGCATCGTTCCAGCTTACGTTGATTACCGGCCTGTTGCTCCGCCCCCAGCCATTATCCGGTGGCTGGTAGCCACCACAGCCACCATCAGCCACGCAGGCATCCCACTCGGCGAAGGTGACAGTGTATTTCGCAATTGCAAATTTATTACCCGGGATGGGTATCATTTCCGGGCAGGCGCCGCACTGGCGGGTACCCACATCGGCGGGGGCAATTGAGGGTTGTGGAACAGTGACCTGCTGCTTGCCTGATTCATGTTGGGCGGCCAGATGTCTTCCACTCAAAGAAGCGGCTACGTCCGCTGTGTCTTTAGGAACTGCCTTTATTAATAAATCGCTTCCGGTGCCGTTTTCGTTTTCAATACGGTCACGAGCGTCCGGGATGGTTTGGTTCTGTTCCCGGCTGATAGCAGGCGTTCGTGCGATCAGGGTGCTGCTTTCACCCTTCAAGGTAAGACTGGATGGGGACGCGCCCAAATTAGCCAGCGCCGAAGGGCTCAACAAAAACAGAAAAAGTAGCCATGCTGACTTCATGAAATTACCTAAAAAACCAATCCGAATATCAGCGATCCCGCTGTGAGCGGGATGGATGCGTTGCACTCATCTCCCCCGCTTCCTTTCGGAACATTATTGATAAAAGCGCCATGGTAGCCGATGCTGATCTCGATGGCGAGGAACAGGTGTTTCCGAAGCGCAGCGGGCTTGCCGCAAAGGGGCAGTGGAGTAGCAGGATTCCCGAGCGCGGGGGATGTCGATAAAATATTAATAGACGAAAAGTCATGCAACTCGGATGAGGACGCGGGGCTGCGTATGCATGGCCCCGAATTCGTACTCTAAGGCCTCATCCTTAACACCATTTTATCTTCCAGTTGAAGGACATCGACGTTCCGTAAAAAGTTTTGCCCCAGCAATCCCACATCGCCGTGTATACCCACCCCGACACTAATGCCCTCCACCACAATGCCGCCTGCTTCAACGCTCTGTTCCGCCACGACCTCGCCGGCGACCATCCCCCCCGCGGTGGAGAAATTGGCTGGTATTCCGGCAGGCAGGTTGGCTTTACGTGCAACAGCCCGGCTGACCGATACAATGCTGGCCCCCGTATCCACCATGAAATCGACAGTCTGACCGCGGATGGCACCCCGTATGTAATAATGCCCATCCCTCGATCGAGGAATGACCACCTGGCCGCCCGCCAGATCCGCCCTAGCGGTGATAATGGTAGGTTTCTGCCGGGCGTCGAAATATAGATAAGCTGCACCAGAGATGGCGATCCATATTGCGAGAGCAGTCACGTGGCCCCAGGCGAGACGGGTACTCATCACAATAAAATGCAGTCAGATAGGTCCTGGGCCAAGCTCAGTTTTGCTTCGGAAGCACGAAAAGAGTGGCGACTGTAAGGAATTGCCAATGCTTTACTACACCTTGGAAGAGGTGAAGAGGTGAAGAGGTGAGCGTTTGGCGTCAACCGCAGAGTCACCGACTGATCGGCTTGAATCTGATCCGTTTTGGTTTAGCGCCTTCCTCACCCAGCCGCTTGCGCTTGTCGGCTTCATATTCCTGATAATTGCCGTCGAAGAATGTGACCTGAGAGTTGCCTTCAAAGGCCAGAATATGGGTAGCGATGCGGTCGAGGAACCAGCGATCATGGGATATCACGAGTACGCAACCGGCGAATGCCAGCAACGCGTCTTCCAGGGCGCGCAGAGTTTCGACGTCAAGGTCATTGGAGGGCTCGTCCAGCAAAAGCACGTTTCCACCGGAGATGAGCATTTTCGCCAGGTGAAGGCGCCCGCGCTCGCCGCCTGAAAGATTTCCCACGATCTTCTGCTGGTCTCCGCCCTTGAAGTTGAAACGTCCGAGATATGCGCGCGCGGGGGTCTCGTATTTGCCAACTGTCAGCATGTCGTGCCCGTCCGAGATCGTCTCGAATACGGTTTTATCACCCTCCAAAGCATCGCGCGCCTGATCCACGTGCGCTATTTGGACGGTCGAGCCGATTGCTATTTCACCCGCGTCCGGCTGTTCCTTTCCCGTGATCATACGGAACAGTGTGGATTTGCCGGCGCCGTTGGGTCCGATGATGCCTACGATCCCCCCGGGTGGGATTTTGAAGCTCAGGTTGTCGATCAGCAGACGTTCGCCGTAGGCTTTCGAAACTGCTTTGAACTCAATTACTTCATTGCCCAGCCTGTCCGCAACGGGAATAAATATTTCCTGCGTCTCATTGCGCTTCTGATATTCCTGTGAGTTGAGTTCTTCGAACCGGGCAATACGCGCTTTGGATTTCGCCTGGCGTCCCTTCGCATTCTGGCGTACCCATTCGAGTTCCTGTTTCAGCGATTTTTGACGAGCGGATTCGCTGGATTCTTCCTGTTTCAAACGGGTTTCCTTCTGTTCGAGCCATGAGCTGTAATTTCCCTTCCATGGAATACCATGGCCGCGGTCAAGCTCCAATATCCACTCAGCAGCATTATCGAGAAAGTAACGGTCGTGGGTGACCGCCACGACAGTGCCGGGAAAGCGTGTCAGAAATTGCTCGAGCCATTCCACCGATTCGGCGTCAAGGTGATTGGTGGGTTCGTCGAGCAACAGCATGTCAGGTTTGGATAGTAGAAGCTTGCACAACGCCACCCGGCGTTTTTCACCCCCGGAAAGATTCCTAATTACGGCATCCCACTCAGGCAAACGCAGCGCATCTGCGGCGATCTCCATCTGCTGAGTAGCGTCTCCGTTTCCCGTAGCAAGTATCGCCTCCAGTCGGACCTGTTCGGAGGCGAGCGCGTCGAAGTCCGCGTCAGGTTCGGCATAAGCCGCGTAGACTTCGTCAAGACGCCGCTGCGCGCTGAACACGTCACCCAGCCCTTCCTGTACAGCGTCTCGCACCGTCTGGGCAGGCTCAAGCTCGGGTTCTTGCGGCAAGTATCCAATTTTGAGGTTAGGCATCGCCGTAACCTCGCCTTCAATATCCTTGTCTACCCCCGCCATGATTTTAAGCACCGTGGATTTGCCGGAACCATTCAGTCCCAGCAATCCTATCTTTGCCCCGGGAAAGAAACTGATGGAAATATCCTTGAGGATCGTACGCTTGGGCGGAACGATTTTGCCCACGCGATTCATCGTTAGCACATATTGAGCCATAAATTTATTGAAAAATGAAATTGGTCAAGTTTAACTCATGGGCTGCGCCGCAAGAAGCTCTTTACGTCCGTGTGTTCCAGGTCATAAAAGCCAGTTCCCCGACGGTATGGAGCGGGACGAGCAGATTGTCGCGCTCGTCCTCAACTTCGGCCACTCGCAGCGTACAACTGCAGACAGGTATTGACAGAATACCCAGGACCTTCGGAGGAAGTGCGCGGAATTTCGGACGGCTCTTCAGGGAAAACTTTTTGCACGTGTTTTTGGGGATGCGCTCCCCGGGTTATTCTCGGGTTTGACTGGCGCTTCCGCGTGTTTTCACCCCTTTAGCCAACCTCGCAAGTTCTTCCACAGGCCGTGGCTCGTGAAACTTCAGAAAACTTCAGAACTCAGCACGGTTTGTCTCGCGATGTCGCCCGAGTGAGTCGCTCAGTGTTATCCTTGGTATCGTAGATGTCGATCAACGCTCGACCTTCTGCAGTCTTCGCCATGCGCGTGCGAATCTCTGCCGCCATCCGATTACTGCGTTGCACCGCTGGACGGGCCTCCATGCGCTCGGACCAGCGCAGGAAATTCGGAAAAGCAGTCTCATCAATGCCGCGCTCCGCATGGCTTTTGCACCATGGGTAGGTGGCAATGTCGGCGATGGTGTATTCATCGCACCCGATCCAGGGCACTTCGCCCAGGCGGTTCTCCAGCACGTGGTACAGCCGCAGCACCTCGTTGTTATATCTATCCCTAGCATATTGGTTGTCCCTCGCCTGCCGATTGAAGTGATTGGCCTGGCCGAACATGGGTCCGATATGTGACACCTGAAAAAAAAGCCATTGAAGCGTGTCGAAGCGCTTGCGCACATCGGCGGGCAGAAACTTTCCGGTCTTCTCCGCCAGATAAACGAGTATCGCACCGGATTCCATCATTGCGTATGATTTCCCGTCCGGGCCGTCCGTGTCGATAATCGCAGGAATTTTGTTATTGGGATTGAGCTTCAGGTATTCAGGCTGGAACTGTTCCCCAAGCTGGATATTGACGTCGATATGCTTCCACTCGATCCCGATTTCTTCCAGCATGATCATCACCTTCTGGCCGTTTGGAGTTGGACTCGAATGCAATTCAATCATGATTCCTCCTTTGGTACCCGCAATCTTGTTGATGCTCCGGTTCACGTATATAAAAGATGCCTGGCGCGCTGGCGCAGGGAGCGGGGGATAGCATAAAAAATTACTGATATGATCTTGCTGCGCCGTTTACATGGCGGCGCCATAAACCTGGGGCCTTGCTTTCCCATCCCTTCTTCAGGAACTTGCCTTGTTTAAAATAATTCTAGCCTTATTGGGCTACTATCTCTTCGGTATTTTTGGCGCATTTCTCGGCTATATTGTCGGAAGTGTTATCGACCGCTATAGGGCCTACGGCCCGGGCGCAATCAATCCCCTCACCAGCGCGCATCGCCAAACGGTTTTTCTTGAAACCGTTTTTATTCTCATGGGTAAGCTCGCCAAGGCGGATGGGCGTATTTCCGAGGATGAGATCACCCACGTCGAAACGTTCATGCAAAAGCTGGGCATGACGCCTGAACACCGGCGGCTTGCAATTGCGCTGTTCAAGCAGGGTGCTGTGCCGGATTATGATATTTCGCCCAAGCTGAACGAATTCATGAGCGTATGCGGACATACGCACAGCCTGAAGCAGATGCTGCTGGTTTACCTTGTCGTTATGGCGATTTCTGATGGACGCCTCGATTCAGCCGAGGAGAGCTTGTTGAGAGGCATTGCGATTCACCTTGGGTACGACGAGCCCGCATTCAGGCATCTGCTCGAGATGATTTTGAATCAATCTCATTTCGCGGGCGGTCAGGTAACAACCACCGATGCTCTGGAGGATGCTTATAAGGCGTTGGGCGTGAGCAAGGAAAGCAGCGATCACGAGATAAAGCGGGCGTACCGGAAACTGATGAGCCAGTATCACCCCGATAAGCTGATGGGTCAGGGCGTTCCTGAGGACATGATCAAGATGGCGACCGCCCAAGCTCAGGAGATCCAGACTGCATATGATTTGATCAAAAAAAGCCGCAACATGACCTGATCACTAGAGCCGCGATCTAGAGCCGAAGTGGTTTGACATATCCTGTCATTTCAAAATAGCCGCGACCGGCTGGATTGCCGTCGCGCGTGATAGTAACCGCGCCCTCCCAGTAGACCGCGCCTGTCGTCTGCCGCGAGTCGAGCTCCTGATCGTCATACAGGGGGCTGAGGGACCAAACAGTCGAGCCAACATGAATCCGAATGCCCACAGGATAGGTGGCATCGGTGCGCGGAGAACGCCATGTGCGCTGGGGCTCGAAATTAACCTGTTCCGGCGCGAACTTCGTGAATCGCCCGTTGGCATCCCGTAATCCCGCGTAGGCCCACACTTTGGTTCCGTCCTTGCCGCGTATTTGAAACGCCATTAAAGCGGAGCCATCGTCGAGATTGGCGCCAACCCAATCCCATCCGTCGGCATCGGGATCGAGATATTCGCTTGACCACTCGTGGTCGAGCCAAGCCGTGCCGGTCACAGCTTTTTCCTCGCCATTATGAAAAACGGTTCCCGCCACTCGCAGGTGCGGCTCGCTGTAGTAATAGCTCGCCTGCACTGCGTGCGGCCCCTTGCGTGAAAAGCCATTATCGCCTTGCAGCATGGGTGGCTGGGTGGGAGTAAGCGAAAAGCGCACGACGAAGTTATCGGCTGTTATGCTGGTTTGATAACGCCCATCCTCTTGGCGCAGAATGTTCCAGTCGTCCAGTTTGACATCCGTATCGCCCTGTTTGGCGTAGGCGAGGCCGAAACCCTCGCGCGCGCTTTTTTGGTCGTGCAGCAGCTTGCCAGCGGCTGGGTCTGACAATGCGGCGTGGGCAATGATGAGCTGCCGCGGTGCGAAACGGCTTGGATTGGAGGGATCGTGGTCGGTGGCAGAGCGGAAAAAAGTGATCTGAAACCCAAGCGGTTTTTTATCCCGGGTTTCCAGCCAGCCGGTTACATACCACCATTCGGTACGGAACCCTGGATGGGCGCCGTAATCGCGTGGAAAGGCAAGCGGAACGCCTTGGCGTACATGGGGGAACGTGGGAGGGGAAGCGGCAACGGGAGGGGTGGCGGCGAAACAAGCGACGAGCAAACCCAGCAATAGCGCTATCAACCTCGACCGCAGGGGAATACCCATCACTGCTGTTCCACCAGCATGGCGAAGAAAGCCAATGTGCATGGGACGGTGTGTATAGAATGGCATTACCAGTCCTCGCGTACCGCACGAATCGCGCTGCCGGAGACCGAATGGCGACCCGACGCCACCGCGGTGAGCGCGGCGGAAAGTAGTAGCGCAATGGCAACAGCTATAAGAGCCTTCCATGGCAGGGCGAGCTGCATGGTCCAGTGGAACGATTGCGGGTTTACGATAAAGACAAGGATCAGGCTGATGCACCAGCCGAGCCCGAAGCCAAGCATAATGCCCAACGAAGTCAGGAGTGCGCCTTCCACCGCCAGCATACCTAGGATTTGGCGCTGTGTCACCCCGATATGACGTAGCGCGCCAAACTCCTTCCTACGCGCCAGGGCTTGCGCCGAAAAACTCGAAGCCACACCTAGTAGCCCAATTATGATCGCGACGGCCTCCAGCAGATACGTGACGGCAAAACTGCGGTCAAAGATATTCAGGCTCAGCGCGCGTATTTGACCGGGTTCCGCGAATTCCAGTGCCTGGCCGAACGGAAAGAGCCGCAAAGATGCGATTACTTCCTCTGGTGTAATCCCGGCTTCCAGCCAAAGTGCAGCATCATTTACCTTCAGATCACCCGAGAGCGCTTGATAATCCTTCAACCGCATCTGTATTGCGCCGAACTGGCGCCCATAGTCACGCCACACGCCGGCAACGACGAAATCAGGTGCGGGAACTGCTATGGGCAGCGTAATCCGTTTGCCTGGTGTAAAGCCATATAGATCCACCATTGCCTCGGATACCCATATGGGTATCGCCTCCATCGGGAGCTGCGCTGCAGGAACCACGTCGCTGGTCAAGGGGAGCGTGTTGCCAGGGTCGGTAATATCGATGGGTCGGGCAATGAGCGCGACCGCAGGCCTGCCGGCGTCGAGCATCAGCTGGGATGAGCGGAAGAAATCAGCTCGCAAAATGCCGGGGACAGCTGCAATCCCGTTTTTTTCGTCCGGCGTAAGGCCTCGCGTGTCTCCGCTCACTGCGGTCCGCACGTACAAATCTGCTGGCAAGACATGTTTCAGCCAGTCGTCCACGGAAACCCGGAAGCTGTTCACCATGATGGCCATGGCCACGATCAGGGTAAAGCTGGCAAGGACTCCCCCAAGTGCGACCGAAGCCTGGTTGGGAGCGTTGGCGAGACGGGCCAATGCCAATACGGGCGTGGCTGCGGAACCATGCCGGGATGCCGCAACGGATATTGCAGAGAAAATCAGCGCAGAAACACGGGGCATGAGCGCGATGCCACCGATCAAGAGGAGCGCCACGGCGAGGTACCCAAAGAGGGGCAAGTCGAAAATGGGCGGCAATCGGGTAAGAACTCCGCCCAGGGCCAGGCAGAGCAGTGCGGGCCAAGGCCTGGCAAGTTTTGCTAATGCGACGTCTTCGCTGCCCGCTTTTAATGCGGGAGCTGGCCGGGTGTTGGCCGCTTCCCACGCCGGAACTGCGCTTCCCAGCAAGGTCACGCCCAATCCCAGAATAAAAAACACCATCGCCGCCGACGTATCGAAATTGACGCTGGGCTTTATACCCGGAAAAAACCCGCCTCCCAGATCGCCTCCAAAATAGTGCAGCGCCACCGCAGCCGTCAAATACCCGAGCATGAGCCCGGCTATTGAACCGGTCGCGCCGAGCACGCTTCCCTCCACCAGGATCTGCCGCAGCAGTTGGCTGCGGGTAAAGCCGAGCACACGCAATAGGGCGAACTGATGTCGCCGTCGAACAACCGATAGCGCTTGCGTCGAGAATACCAGGAACGCGCCGGTAAACAATGCAACCATGGCCAACATGTTCAGGTTGACGCGGTAGGCGCGCGACATGTTGGCAACGCGGACCTCCTGGTCGGCCGTTTCGCTGATGAGGAAATGGCCCCGTGCCGCTAGTTCCTGCCCCAGTTCCGTTTTGAATGCGCTGCGGTCGACTCCCCGTACCAGCTTGAGTTCAATGCGTGACAATTGGCCTAAACGCTGGAAGCGCCATTGTGCGGCGCCAACGTCCATGACCGCGAGACGCTGTCCCGCCCGGACTCGTGCCAAGCCGCCAGCCACCCGCAGGGTTATCGGTTGAGTTCCAACGCGAAGCTGCAAAAGGTCGCCCTGTTTTACCTCCAGCCATTCCATGGCCGCAGGCGAAAGGAAAATCGCGTCATCCGCCAGGATATCGAACAGCTTATCCTCAGCCGGAATGCCGATGAGGTCCGGGGCCATGACCGAAGCGCGGAAGATGTCCAGGCCGAGAATTTTCAGCGGGGCCCTCTTTCTTTCTTCATCGCCTCCCGGGAGGGCGGCATCGATTTCCAGCACGGGGTTGGCGAGCTCGACACCTTTGTGCCGGGCCAGCAGCGGATAGATCGACTCATCAAAGGTGGATTGCGCGCTCCGAACCTGAAGATCGGACTGGCCGGACAGACTCCGGGCCGCAGCGGAAAACTCGTTGAAGGCAGCCGCATTGATCAGATGAATTGCATACCCGAGCGCGACCCCGAGCGCAATGGAGATGATGGCCGTGGCAGCCTGCACCTTGTGAGCCTGCCACTCGCCCAACAGCAGCCAGCGCGACAGTGTCCGCTTATGACCCACCGGCATCACCGGCTCGGGGTCGATCTCCCGAATTTGCCGGGAGCGGGTGCAATCCATCTTTTGTCAGCAATAGCACATAGTCCGCCGTCGCGGCGGCCGCGCGTGAATGGGTGACCAGGATGGCGGATGCGCCATTGCTCCTTATTTCATCACGCATCAGCATGAGTATATCCCGCGCGGTATCCGGGTCAAGGTTGCCCGTCGGCTCGTCGGCCAGGATCAGTTTGGGGTGGTGTATCAACGCACGGCCGATGGCCACACGCTGCAGTTCGCCGCCAGAAAGTTGCCGGGGAAAATGCGCTCCCCTACCGCGAAGCCCGACGGCTGTCAACATTTGCTCGGCCCGCTCTGACGCGAACCCAGGCTGGGCCCCATTTAGCAGCAGAGGCAGGGCAACATTCTGATTGAGTGTCAGATGCGGCAGGACGTGAAAAGCCTGAAAAACGAACCCAAGTTTTTCCCGGCGCAGGCGGGTGGCCGCATCATCATCCAGGGACGATACGGCGACCCCGTCGACGACTATCTCACCTGTATCCGGCGCGTCGAGTCCGGCAATGAGATTCAATAATGTTGATTTTCCTACGCCAGACTCTCCCATGATGGCTACATACGCGCCATCTTCCAGAGCGTAGGATAAACCGGCGAAGACCTTGCGGCCGCTTGCATAGGCTTTGTCAATATTGCGTAGTTCGAGCATGTGGTTTCGTTAGCAAATTCTGTGGCACCGTATAGGGCGGCTATTCCTCGAGGGGAACTTTGTCTCGGCAACAGAGCAGGCAGAACGTGCGATAACGAGAGTATGCATGGAAATAAACACGAGAAAAAACTATTATTGCAAATGCGATAGTCCCCGCCAAGCCTGCGAAAGGGTGCTGTGCTTGATATGTTTGGGCTAGAAAGTGCGTAGGCGCTGAACGGCTCGCAAAAAAAATTGGCCCCGGGCTGGACGGCTACTGACCGAGATTCTATATTCGAATTTGTTACTAGAAGGGAGAAGGTCAACGATGCGCCATTTACACGCGATCAAGTCCTCTATTCAAGACCGAAACGCGCGACTGGTTGCACTTTCCGTTGCGCTGGTGGTGGGTTTATGCCTCAACGCGATCAATCAGGGCATTCCTCTGCTTTTGGGTGAACCGATGACATTTGGGCGCTGGGTTTCAGCTATTATTACCCCAATCGTTCCCTTCTTCGTCAGTTGTCACGGGCAGGGAATGAGGAGAAACGGATAAGTTTGGGGCGGATTTAGCTGAGTGCAGGGAAGCTAAGCCGACCCGGGCTTGCGGCTATTCATAACGCAAGAACTCTTCCGCGAGCGAGTCCCCGCCGTGGCGCCTGATCAGCCCTTCAAGCTCCGCCAGCAAGGCGTCATCTTCATCATCCTCCAGCACACCATCGCCGATCAGCCTTGCAGGCAGACCCGAAATGATTGCCTCTTTTATCGTTTCAAGGGTTGGCGGATATTCCCGATTCTCGTCATTCATTACCGCCTCGATTACTCGCGAGAGCGGCTCGCTGGCGTCGCTGCGGGCAAAGTCAATCGCGAGTGCTGTTTCTCCAAATTCTTCAATCAGCGCATCCAGTTCATCCAGAAGCGATGCGTCGATATCAAAATGGTGTAAGTGCTCGGTCTCGCTCAAGGATGGCGGTACCAGGTCGGCGACAAAGGAGCGAACCGAGCCCAGCGTTGGGGGTTCATCCGCGTCTGGATCGTTGACACGGCTTTCGATAAGCGCGGAGAGGTTGGGGCTGATACGGGTGGAAATATCGATTGGATTTCGAATCATGGCAATGTCCTTTTGGAAGCTTTGGAGCGCGGTCCTTGTTTCAAGCCGCGACTGGAATGCACGGCTACTTATGGGCATTATTCAATTTTTAGTCGAGGTCGCGTCCAACGAAATTGAATGGCACAATTGGTGGGTTCCGGTGAATCAGAGGTGCTGTTCGACCAGATTGTGTTTTGCGTTGTACTACGCTAACGCTCAAAAGCAGGTACTTTCAAATACGGGTTCGATCAATGGCCGTCGCCGGAAGCGGACAGGGCGGCGATAACTTCGTCGTCCGAAACTTGCGGAAAATCCATGTAGAACTGAGCCACCGCGCCAAAGTTCATCGGCGCTGAAAGGCATACTACCCGATCCGCTTTCGCGCTTACTTTTTCGATCGTATCGGGAGGCGCCACGGGTACTGCGCAAATCAGTTCCTTGGGCTGTTTCGCCTTAAGCGCATGCAATGCAGCAATCATGGTTGCACCGGTAGCAAGTCCATCGTCTATTACGATGACTACACGCCCGGCAGGATCGATCGGTTCTCGCACAGGGGTATATTGGGCTCTGCGCTGTCTTATCGCCTCAAGTTGCGTGGCAACTTCCTTCCTGATGTATTCATCGCTGGCGCCAACTTGGGAAGCATAGTCCGCGAGGTACACCCAGCCACTTTCATCGATGGAACCGATGGCGAATTCAGGATTACCGGGGGCGCGCAACTTGCGCACCAGCACCACATCCATTTCTCCGCTCAGCTCGGCCGCAATGATCTTTGCCATCGGCACGGCGCCCCGCGGAATAGCCAGCACCAGCGGGTGCTTCCCGCGGTATTCGGAAAGAGCCGCGGCAAGTTGTCTTGCCGCCGTGACCCGGTTGGCAAATATCATGGTTAACGTCCGTCGTAATCTTGGTTATGCGGAATCCATCGTATTAAAAGCTGGGCATGATACCTGTGCTCGCTTGAAGTATAGGCGGTCGCGCCGTTTTTTCAATTTTATTGCCTTCGGAATGCTAAAGCATTGTTTAAGAACAGCGGAGGCACAGGCTCTCGCACTGTTTGCCTTTCTCTAATCTACATCGTGCGACTGATGAGTGTGCGGAGTTCGCCCAGCGGGCGCGTGTTGAGCACGTTTTGCCTTTCCAGCCAGCCGCGGCGTGCTTGTCCAATACCGAAGCGCAGGTTTTCAAATTCAAATGTGCTGTGCGCGTCCGAGTCGACGCCGATCAGGACTCCCTCTTCCTTTGCCATTTGGCAATAAATGTCGAGCAGGTCGAGCCGGTCGGGATGCGCGTTAAGTTCAAGAAAACAACCGCGGCGCCCGGCTTCGCGAATAATCCGCGGCATGTCGATATCGTAGGGCGGACGCTCATGGATGATTCGACCGGAAGGGTGAGCAAGCATGGTAAAGTGCGGGTGCGACATTGCACGCAGAACGCGTTCCGTTTGCCTTGCTCGCGACAGGTCGAATTTGCTGTGTACAGCGCCGAGCACCAGGTCCAGTTTGGCAAGGACGCGGTCCGGCAAGTCCAGACTCCCATCTTCCAGGATATCCACCTCGATCCCCTTGAGCAACGTTATGCCTTCCAGGTTTTCGTTAAGCGCATCGATTTCGTCGCATTGACGCGCCAGCCGCAGCGGATCGAGACCTCTCGCAACGGTTAGGTGGCGTGAATGATCGGTGATCGCAAGATATTGCAGACCATGCGACCGGCCAGCGATTGCCATCTCAAGCAAGGTATTGTGGCCATCGGTAGCGCTGGTGTGGACGTGCAGATCGCCCTGGAGATCGCTGAGTTCCAGCAAACGCGGGAGCCGGCCGGAGCGGGCCGCCGGGATTTCGCCGCGGTTTTCGCGAAGCTCTGGCGGAATGTAGGACAGGTCCACTGCCCGATAGACCGATTCCTCGGTTTCTCCCGCGATGCGTGTTTTTCCCCGATACACGCCGTATTCATTAATCTTTAACCCGCGCTTCTGCGCAATTTGGCGGACGGCGATGTTATGTGACTTGGAGCCCGTGAAGTAGTGCAGCGCTGCGCCATAGCTTTCTTCCGGCACGACCCGCAGGTCGACCTGCAAGTCGCACTTGAGGAGGATACTGGCACGCGTTGGACCCACTACAAGTATTTCGGCAACCTCATCATAGGCGGTAAAATCCTGCATCACGTTGCTACCGGGCGCAGCGGTTACGATGATATCGAGGTCGCCCACTGTTTCGCGCATGCGCCTGAAACTTCCGGCGACTGTTACCTGTTTTACGCCGGGCACAGCTGCAAGATAAGATCGTAATGCTTCCGCATATTGTGCCGCCACGGCCAGCTTGAAGCGACGGATCTGTTCAGCATGAAGTTCAACGGCCTGGAGAATATTGAGTTCGGTTTTTTCGCCGAACCCGGCCAAGGCGCGTATGCGCCCCTGGCGCGCAGCAGAGTAGAGCTGTTCGACGGTTTGTACATCTAAGTCGTGATAGAGATGCCTCACCCGTTTGGGACCAAGCCCTGGAACCCTTAAAAGTTCAGTGACGGCCGGCGGAAGCTCGGTGCGCAGACGGTCCAATAAAGCGCAATGACCAGTGGAAGTGATTTCCTTTATCTTTTCGGAAAGATCGTGGCCAATTCCAGGAAACCGTGTCAAATCCTCGTCCTTTTCCACCATCGCGTATGCTTCGGTGGAAAGCTCGCCAATAGTGCGCGCCGCGTTACGGTAAGCGCGAATTCGAAACGGATTTGCCCCCTCTATTTCGAGCAGATTTGCAATCTCTTCAAAGATCGCGGCAATATCAGCATTATGGCTCGGCATGCAGATCGTCCACGTTCGATTTTTTTACACGGCGGGAGTAAGGACGCAGCGGCAGTTTTGACGTTACCGCTCCCAGTTTAGTCTATCCTGATAATCATGGAGGCTGTAAACCTCAGCGCCTAGTCGCTGCCAGGTGTGCTCCATTAGCAGCTTTGCGCTGCGCACCTATAATCAATAACTGTACAGAAACACGCATGGGGGTGAGGATGAATCCACCGGTATCGCATGTTGAGCGTGTTGGGCTTGGTCAAACTCGAGGATATTTCGATCACGACGCCGATATTGGCATTATCGGTGGGGGAACCAGTGTTGAGCAGGCGTTTGAGGCAGCGGCAGAGGCGGTATTTGGCATTGTTACCAACCTGGACTCGGTCGAGGCCTCGAGCGTAGTGATGATCGAGTTCGAAGAGCCCGATCCGGAGTTCGCGCTGGTCACATGGTTGAATCTGTTGCTAGGGAAGGCCCGAGAGCTTGGCATGGTGTTTTGCCGTTTCCGGGTTCAGCATCAGGGCAATCATTGGCATACGGAAGCGTCGGGCGAGAAGTGGCACCCGGGTCTGGAGCGCGGCGTCGAAGTGAAAGGCGCCACGCTGACCATGCTCGCTGTCAAGAAAGCCGGCGCAACGTGGGAAGCGCGTTGTGTAGTCGACGTATGAGACGCGCACGGCAGTGGTCTTGCTATGCAGATGGTATCTGAGCGATAGGATGATCGGCACGTAATGAATCTACAGCAGCTACAGCAACTGCAACCTTATCTGTGGAGCCTGCCCAGGTTGCCCGGCCAGAAGCGGGCAGAGGTTTTGCTCTACGGAAGCGCTCCGTTGCTGGTGAGCATGGATGACAAGGTGCTGGAGCAGATTGCCGATGTCGCTTCTCTGCCCGGCTTGGTGGGCGCTGCCATGACCATGCCCGACGCGCATTGGGGCTATGGGTTTCCAATCGGCGGTGTTGCCGCGTTCGATGCGGAACGGGGTGGAGTGATTTCGGCCGGGGGAGTGGGGTTCGATATTTCCTGCGGAATACGCTGCCTGCGCAGTAATCTGGATATAAACAATGCTGCGCCCGAGTTCGCTCGGCTCGCCGATGCGCTATTTCATGCGATACCGGCAGGCGTCGGGGAAGAGGGCGAGATCAAGCTGACCCCCGCGCAGCTCGATGAGGTGATGCAAGACGGCGCGCAATGGGCGGTCAAACACGGTTATGGCGATGCGGCAGATCTCGAGTACATAGAAGAACGCGGTCGCGTCATAGGCGCTGTTACCGATCATGTTTCAGAGCTTGCAAAAAAACGCCAGCGAGGCGAGATGGGTACGCTCGGTTCGGGCAATCATTATCTCGAAGTTCAGGTAGTGGAACATGTGTACGATGCGGCTGCCGCGCAGGCTTTCGGCTTATCCGAAGGGCAGATCATCATTTCGATACACTGCGGTTCCCGTGGCCTCGGACACCAGATCGGCACTGACTATATGGTCCTGTTGGCCAAAGCAGCCAACCGCTTCGGCATCCATTTACCCAACCGTGAACTGGCCTGCGCGCCAATCAAATCACCGGAAGGCCAGCAATATATTGGCGCCATGAACGCTGCTATCAACTGTGCGCTTGCGAATCGGCAAATCCTTACTCACCTAGCGCGCAGCACGTTCATGCAAGTATATCCCCATGCCGAACTTGAAACCCTGTTCGATGTTTCGCACAATACCTGCAAGGTCGAAACGCATGACATTGACGGCGAACTCAGATCCCTTCACGTGCACCGCAAAGGCGCCACACGCGCATTCGGCCCGGGGCACGAGATGCTGCCGGAGCGTTATCGAGCCGTGGGCCAACCGGTCGTCATCGGCGGCAGCATGGGAACGGGGTCGTACATTTTGGCCGGCGCCAGCGGAAACCCGGCGTTTGCCTCGTCCAGTCATGGCGCCGGCCGCGCCATGAGCAGGCATCAAGCGCTGGCACGGTGGAAAGGCCGTGCGTTGATTGATGAACTGGCGCGACAGGGCATACTGATACGGACCCGATCCATGCGGGGCGTAGCGGAAGAAGCTCCCGGCGCATATAAGGATGTTGATCTTGTCGCCGAGGCAACGGAACAGGCAGGGCTGGCGCGGCGAGTTGCTTTCCTTCGTCCCAAAGTTTGCGTCAAGGGATGATTTCGAAATGGCCATGTATCAGCGTATTCTGGTGCCCATTGACGGGAGTCCAACTTCCCAACGGGCACTTGAGGAAGCGCTTGGCCTCGCCCGGCAAGCGGGGAAGGGCACGCAACTGGAATTGTTGCATGTTGTCGAGATAATCCTTTTTCCCGACAGTGAGATTTACTTCAACTATGCTGAGCTTCAGAAAATCATGAGAAACAGCGGCGAAAAAATACTGGCGGAGGCCGAAAAAATGGTCCGACAGGCGGGTGTCGCAGTGCAGAAAAGATTGCTCCAGGCTGATGGAGAGCGCATCGCCAACGTCATCGTCGAAGAAGCCCGGCGTTGGCCCGCCGACTTGATCGTCATAGGCACCCACGGCCGTTCCGGTTTCAGCCGTATTCTTTTTGGAAGTGTGGCCGAAGGCGTTGTGCATACCGCTGATGTCCCCGTGTTATTGATCCGCGGGGCATAATCCGCGTCAAATTGAAATTTGTGCCCATATCGTGAAAGTCCTGTTTTTTTTCGATGGGCCTTGCAACGTAAACATCGGAGGATATCGTCATGAAATTACAACTGCAGATTACCACCAGGGACGTTCCCCATTCTGAAGCGCTGGAGACTCACATTCGGCAGAAAGTGGAAAAGCTCGAAACGTTCTACCCGAAAGTCATGGGCTGCCGAGTGGTGGTCGACGTTCCGCACAAGCATAAACATCAAGGGCGCACGTTTAACGTGCGTCTCGATATTACAGTGCCTGGCAAGGAACTGGTGGTGAATCATGAAGCGCATGAGGACGTATATGTCGCGGTCCGCGATGCCTTTGATGCGGCCAAACGCCAGTTGGAGGATTATGGCCGGCGGCAGCGCGGCAGTATTAAGGCACACACGCCGGTATTGCATGGGAAGATAGTGCGTCTCATAACCGAGGAAGGCTACGGGTTTATTGAAACCCCGGAAGGAGAGGAACTCTATTTTCACCGCGATAACCTGGCTGAAAATAACTTCGAGAAATTGGAAGAGGGCAGCGAAGTCAAGTTTCTTGAAGATATTGGTGGCGAAGGTCCTCAGGCGAAGCGTGTAAGCGCTGCCAAGCGCCACATCTCGGAGGGCGAAGCAGAACAGGAGTGATGAGTCCTGGCCGTTGCGCTCTTCGCCCGAGGTCTCCCCCGCTTTTTCTCTGTTCCATGAGTGCCCAGCCTGAGGCGCTTATGCCGACGCTAGTCACGCGATTCTCACGGGTGCCGGCGTCGACACCGAAGTTTCGGTCGACAGCACAAGCAGTGAGTAAATCCTATGAGTGAGGGTCGGCACGCGAAAATCGGTCTTCAGGCTGGCGATGCCCTGATTCTGGTGGACGTGCAAAATGACTTTCTTCCCGGCGGCAGTCTCGCCGTACCCGCCGGTGACGAGGTCGTCCCGGTGCTCAATCGCTATCTCACGCTATTCCATTCGCATCGTTTGCCTGTTTTCGCCACCCGCGACTGGCATCCCCCTGATCACTGCTCCTTCCAGCATCAGGGCGGTCCATGGCCGCCTCACTGCATTGCGGCAACCCAGGGCGCGGCCTTTCCCGCCAGCCTTCGCCTTCCCGCTGATACTTTTGTCATATCCAAGGCGACCGCACGGGAGAGGGACGCCTATTCGGGCTTTGATAACACCCAGCTCGATTCATTACTAAAATCCGCCGGCGCCGTGCGCGTATTCATAGGCGGCTTGGCGACGGAGTATTGCGTGCTCAATACCGTGAAGGATGCCCTGCGTTACCATTACACAACATTTGTTCTCGAGGACGCGATCCGCGCCATTGACACCAGCCTGAACCACGGCGGCGCCAGTGAGCAGATGAAAACCCTGGGCGCGATTCCCATTCACCTTGAAATGCTTGACGCATGAATCCCGGTTCCAGTCCGCTTCTGACCGACCATTATCAACTTATGATGATGCAGAGCTATCTGGAGCAGGGGATGGAAGAAACTGCAGTGTTTGAGCTTTTTGTACGTAAGCTTCCATCGTGCCGCAATTTCATGCTCGCAGCGGGTCTGGAGCAGGTCCTGGATTTTCTGGAGAACCTTACGTTCTCTCCGGACGAGCTGGCATGGCTGGCCACGCGTTTTCGACCTCATTTCATTGATTACCTGGAACGATTCCATTTTGAGGGCGACGTACATGCCATGCCAGAGGGGAGCCTTTTTTTTCCGGAGGAGCCCATCCTGAGGATAACCGCACCGCTGCCACAGGCCCAGCTGGTCGAATCGCGAGTCATGAATCTGCTGCACTTCCAGAGCATGATTGCAACCAAGGCCGCGCGGTCGGTGTTGACGGCGCCGGGCAAGCTGCTGGTGGATTTCGGCATGCGTCGTGCCCATGGCGCTGAAGCAGCCCTCCTCGCCGCGCGGGCGAGCTATATTGCCGGATTTTCCGGCACCGCCACTGTGCTGGCCGGGACGCTGTATGGAATCCCGCTATTCGGTACCAGCGCTCATTCCTACATCCAGGCGCATCCAGACGAAGCCACGGCGCTCGAGCATTTTGCACGTTCTTATCCGGACAATGCAGTTCTGCTGATCGATACTTACGACACCGAAGCGGCTGCTAGGAAGGTGGTGACGCTGGCGCGCAAACTTCGCGTGGATGGGATTGGCATCAAGGGTGTTCGGCTGGACAGCGGCGATCTTGCCATGCATGCCAGCCGCGTGCGCCGCATACTTGACGAAGGTGAACTCGAGAACACGACCATCTTTGCCAGCGGAAACCTGGACGAATACCGCCTGCGTGCGCTATTGTCACCCGTCGGATCACCACCAGCGCCAATAGATGGTTTTGGCGTCGGTACCGCGCTGGATGTCTCAAGCGATGCCCCGTCTCTTGACTGCGCCTACAAGTTGCAGGAATACGCCGGCAAGGCGCGCCGCAAGCGTTCGGAAGGAAAGGCAACCTGGCCGGGAAGAAAGCAGGTTTACCGCGAATATGACACGGCCGAGGGGCGGATGGCGCGCGACATCGTGACGCTGGAGGGGGAAGGTTTTCATCGCGGGGAGCCGCTCATCGTTCCCGTGATGCTGAAGGGAAAGCGTATTGACGAAGGCGTCAAGCTTGACGAGATACGCAAGCGTACGTTGGCAAGTTATGCCCGTTTGCCGAAACCGTTGACCATACTTGACGCAGCGTCGCCAAGTTATCCAGTGGAGATTTCGGCCCGGTTACAGGCCCTGGCCACCCGATTGGACGCGGAAACAGGAGCACAATCGTTGCAGGCGCGAGCATCATGACGCGCTATTATTTGATGGCGTTGCACCTTGCAGCACGCCATCAGGCAGCCCTGATATGTTTGGTACTACTGCTTCGGCGAGGGATTTGAGGATGGCGCTACGTAGCAAGCGCCATTGGCGGCCGCCCTTGAGTACGTGTTTCTGGTTGATTTCGAGCTCGATAGCGACGTAAGCATCGACAGGAAACCGCCGGCGCAGGTAGGCGGGAAAACCATTAGCCTTGCCGAAATATGGGTAGTTGCGACGCACTATCAGCGCCGGACTGTTTGCTCTGAAGCTGGCGCGCAAGCGGTTGCAAATGTCGCGCTCCAGCGCGCGTGAAGGATCATAAAGCAGACCGATGTCCGCATTGCGAACCTCTCCGTTCAATTCGGGTGTGAAGCTGTGCGAGGAGATGTGAATCACACTCTGTCCGCCCCGAATCGCCTGGGAGATGTTCGTTTCGACTCTGTTGCGATAAGGCAGATAGTAGCATTTCAGAATCTCACTCCTGACTGTGGCCGGGGCTGGGCGTGTCGCCTCCGAGTACAGCTTGGGATGCCCGATGGAACGGTTAAGGTCTATCAGCAACCGAGATACCGTGGCGGAAAAAAAGTCGGCGTGCAACATGTCCGCTACTTGCCGCGCCAGTTGCAGCGCGCCGGCATCGTACCCTCGGTGACTGTGCAACAGGCGTTGGTATCCGCCGAAGAGTTGCTGGTAGCGACGCGGAATCCGGTTTCCTCCGTGCTCGCAGGTGACGACAAAATGAATTTTGGCAGACAAGCTGGTACCTTATCTTGAAGCGCCTTCTTCGCCCGTTTTGCCCCTTTTTAGAACTCAGCAGAATGAGCGCACGCTAATCCAATCCCAAAAACATCGTGCCCGCTTCGAGGCAATCGCATAGTTTCTTGTACACTTCCATCAGCCGCTTTTTACTGCACTCCGGCCCCACGGCACCTTTGATTCGGCGTGCAAGCGGACCATAATCCAGCATAACCTGTAGCGGTGGGCGCGCGTGTTCGCGCTGTTCTGGTTGATTCCACGCGATTGACCCGATCAGATGGCGCCAGAGCTCACCGGCATCGCATCGGTGATCCGGAAAGCCCAGCAGCCGCAGATACTCGGCGTTGGTGATTACCGCCTCCTCCGCACTACGGATGCACGCGTGCATGATCTCGACAAGCACATCGGTCTCCATGGCCTGCTGCTCGGGGAGGGGCGCGTTTACTTCATCATAGAGCGTACGCAGAATATCGGTCGTAGCGGCAGCAATGGCGAGGTCGGCCTGGGGACATTCCTGCGTGTCAATAACACGGATTTCGATTGCATTGCGGTCAAAGCGGGGGACGGCCCCGCGAACATTGAGCCACTCGTGCTGCAAAATTCTCTGTGCATCGAGCGCCCTGACCTCTTGATACATCGGTGCCAGAATGTCGCGCTCGTAGGCCGCGCGACTGCTGGCGGTATCCGGAATCACTTTCCCCATGGTCAGGGGCACCCTTGCCTGATGGGTAAGATAGCTTTCCATCCGAAAATCCATCCAACCGGCATCGCCACCCTCAACAATCGGGGAGCTTGCTGCGAGCGCGGGGAGGATGGGCAGCAACAGCCGGACGGCAGCGTGAAGACGGGCGAACTCATGATCATTCGCGAACGGCACGTTGAGCTGCATGCTTTGCAGATTGGCCCAGCCATGCCTACTGCAGTCAAAAATCCGGTCGTATGCAGTGTAAATTTCCGCGTTTTCACGCTGCCATATCCGCGTCTCGATTCGCGGGTTCATCCATGGGTGCATGGCGGTGGGCATGAGCCGAGCCCCCATCGGTTCGAGCAAGTCGTTTATCCGCTGAATCTCGCTTTGAAACCCGGCCGCGAGCGCGTCTATATCGTTATCGGGTTCAACGTTTTTGAGCTCAATAAGATGCAGCACCAGCTCGTGGGACCATGCCAGCTCGTCGCATCTGAGCCCGGAAGCGCACGTTTCGGAAATCCGTTGCAGTACCTTTTCGGCGATGGGCAGGATCGCCAGCGTCGTGCGATTCACGATCATGTACTCCAGTTCGATGCCATAGCCCGAAAAAGCGGACAACGTGAGGCTCATCCTCCTTCGTCAGGATGATCCTGATGCCCGCGAGAATGGATTACCAGCAAATTGGCGTCATGCGTAACAATTCCCAGCAGCACCGCGCCCAACACGCGGTCGATATTGCACCAGTACTCCTGAAAAGGACCATAAGGATCGGCCACAAGCACGGTGCGCTTGCGGCGGTCATAGCCGGTCAAGACTACGAAATGTCCCGCGGGGAACCCCCGGACGTCATCGGGCGTGTCGTCCGGCCCGTATTCCCTCGCGGCGCGGTAAAGGTATGTTGAGCTCAATCCGGTCAGAATCGGAAGGCCGCGGCGCAAGAGGCCGTGGACGAGCGATTGCGATAGGTCGGTCAGGCGCAACCTTCCGCCTAGGCGGAGGAACTCCAGATAGCCCTCGGTGGCATGCCGCAATCGCGGTTCCCGCTTTAGCTCGCGCTGCTGCCTCAGCCGTTCGGCGATGTCCATCCCCGGTGCGAACCAGGTCGGATCGAACATCATAAGGTTATATGTATATATGGTGGCTTGAAAACCATTGCGCAGGGCATCGCAACCCAGAAACACTGCAAAGGTACCGCTTCCGCTTTCCAGTTTCCGGGTGCGGATGATGACGCTCTTGAGTGGTTCAGTCTTGCCCCAATAGTTGTACATGGCATGCAGGCAGGTAGGGCCGCAGGTTGTTTCATCCGGCTGTGGCAGGCTTCTGACCGGTAAGCGTACTGTTGTCCTTAGCATGGCAATTAGTGGGTGGGGACTGGGCTGATTCTGAATCTCTGGGCACTCGCCTCGAGGATTTCTTAAAGAAAGGTTATCACGGAGATGGGTTGAAGTGGAATGCCGTTTCCCTGAAATATAGATAAGCCGGGGAAGACCTTAATTAATTCGATAGTTCGAACTGGGCCTAGTCGGCGTTTCCTGGTCGACTGTTCATGTTCATTGTCCTCAGCGTGGTATCAGCCGATCGATCTTCTCCCAAGTGTATGCATCGGCAGCAAATTCCTTGCCTTCATTGAAAAACTCTATGGTGTTATGTTGCTCAGCGGGTGTCAGCATTTCCTGTTGTGCCTGCAATGATTTCAGCACGGCGAGATCTGCTTCGGAAGCGTCGTTCGACTCGTTCCGCCGTCGGGTTATGCGCGCCTTCAAGGCCGTCGTACTGGCTTGCAGCGACGCGATGGCAAACGGTACCGCGAGTTCATGCGCCAAACCACGGAAAAGTTCACGTTCATGCCGCCTGAGAAAGGCGGCATCCACGATCACGGCGATGCCTGCCGTCAGCAGTTCGCGTGCGAGTTCATAAAGGCGTGCGTAGGTTTGTTGCGTCGCGTTGGCAGTGTAGATGGGCTCCGCAAGCGCGCCGCTGTCCGCGAGCGGCGCGAGTCCAAATAAACGTTTGCGCTCCACGTCGGAACGGATGCGGATTGCCTGCAGGCGTTCCAGCGCGACCTGCGAAAAAGTGGTTTTGCCCGACCCGGGCAACCCGTGGGTAATGATGAGCGCTGGCCGGTCCCATGCGAGGCGCTGCGCGGCCAGAGCGACGAAATCGCGGCAATGTGCAATTGCTTCCGTCCGCGCCCGCTCGCCCAAGCTCGTCTGTCCGGCGCGAATGGCATTGACCATGGCGCGCACAACTGCGCGATAGGCAACATAATATCGCAGCAACGGGACGGCGCTATAATCTCCAGTAGACTCCAGATAAGCGTTCAGGAAACGGAAGGCGAGCTCAGGCCGCTGGTAATGCAACAGATCCATGACTGTAAAGGCAACTTCATTCATCACGTCAATCCAGCGCAACGCCGGGTTGAATTCGATACAGTCAAAGGGGGTGGGTTGATTGCGGATGAGTGCAATATTGCCAAGATGCAGATCACCATGGCACTCGCGTATGAAGCCCCGCATATGGCGCTGCTCAAGTCGATATTTACATTTGTCATATTCGGCCTGCAGCGCCTGGTGCAGCGCGACTACGCTGGTTTCGTCTTCCCCACCGGCTAGGGCAGCCTGCAATTGCTCGAAACTTTTCGATACTGCTGAATGCGTGGCAGCGGCTGTACCAAACTGGCTTGCGGTCTCCCCCGCGGGTAATCCGTTATGAAAATGAGCAATGGTGACCGCCAGGGTATCGATATGTGCGGGCAGAAGCTTGTTGCGCGCGACAAGGCGATCCAATTGCCTGGATGTGGGAAAGCGTCTCATTCTAACGGCATATTCAATCGCAGGCTTCGCGCCAAATAGGGGCGATTCCGACGTACCGCCGATGGGAATGACATCGAGATATAGCTGCGGCGCCAGCCGGCGGTTCAGCCGGATTTCTTCTTTGCAATAATCGCGACGCAATGCGAGGCTGGTAAAATTCAGGAAGCCGAGATCAACCGATTTTTTGATTTTGTATGCATAGCGTCCTGCCAGCAGCACCCAGGAAATATGCGTTTCGATCAGATGCACACGTTTCGCCGCATGAGGATAGCGCCCCGGGTCCAGCAAGGCAGTGACCAGCCTGACCTGACGATTGTCATCGGATTGCGGCGTACGAGGATGGGGTTTTGAATGCTTTACCATTGCATGCTTTCAGCCGACAGCACGGCATGCCCCGGCAGTACGGGCGACCAACATCGTCTAGGGAAACTGTTCAGCGAACATTGCGAGGAATCCGTCAAGAGCATCTGCGGGGAGACGGTTGATGCCGGCGGCGGCGCGGCGTCCGCCCCCCGTTTCGAACTTGAGGCAAAGCGCGTCGGCGCCTTGTGGATTTGCGACTGGGGCGCGCACGCTGATCGTATACTCGCCAAACCGGTTCGAGGTGATTACGGCATGAGCGCGCATCGGATCATCGTTAGCCAGCTTGTTTGCAAAAATCCCGTTTACTCGCCTCGCCCAGGCCTCGTCGGGTAACAGATAGGCTGCGTGGTGTCCTCGTGCCTGTATCGGGCGTAGCGAAACAGTCATGTTTATGTCATGATTGAATCCCTCCGCAAGCCGATCAAAGGCGGGTGATTTGGCAATGAAGTCGAATGGATCGGGATAGGGCTGCATTTCCTTATACAGTTTGACGGGATCGAAATGCAGGTCCTGAAGACGGTCGCCGTAGCCGTTATAATTCAGGTATTCGCCAAGAGACGCGAGCTTTTCTATTTGAGGTTTTGCGAGTCCCGCGTCTTTCGCAAGGGTGCGAGCATTCTGCCCAAGGTTGTCACCAAAGGCGGCGACGATGGTCCACAGGCGAAAGCGTCCATGCAAGTGCCGATCAACAAGGATGCTGGTGCACACGTCCGCGGATAAATCGATATGAACGGCAAGATTATGATGCAGCGGTATCTCTCCGGCATAATGATGGTCGAAATAATCAACGCTTGCGCCCGCCTCCAACAATCGCATGAGTCCGACACGGTTACTGTCGAGTGAGATATCAAGCACGGTTACGTGGTCCCCCGCGCCGGCTTTCACCCGGTCAAGCAGCTTAATGTCTCGTTTGACGCCGGTAACCAGTTCCGCCAACGCCGGATTTGCCAGTCGGAGCTGATGCAAGGCGCACAAGCCGTCGGCATCGCCGTTGAATACATCATAATTCATGGGTTCTGGAAATCCCAAATCTGATCGCCGTAATGATTTTCAATAGTACTCTTAGTAGACCCGCAGTGGTCAACAGGAGATGCGCATTGTTACGGGAGCAGGAATAGTAACCAGCCTTCGCTCATCCATTTCAGTCCGCGCAATGCAAATCCGATTATTTCTCGAATATCATCAGAACAGTGATATTTGCATTTGCCGCGATATTGTTTTTCGCAAATCCCTTGGCGTAGGCGTCAGAGGCGCAACAGGCCGCATCTCCGCAGCGGCATCATCGGGACCCTTATAGGTGGCACGCTAGGGCGAGGAAGCAGGTTACTCAACAATGGGCATCGAAGGGCACGGTGCCGAAGGACCAAGCATCATATGGAGCGGGTTGAGCCAATCTTCAGTGGGTGGGCTGCGGGGAAAGCGATTTATTTTGCCGCAGAAGCTCTTCAACCTTGTCGCAGGTGACGCCGGGGCTAAACAAGTATCCCTGCATTTCATCACATTCGAGCGCCCGCAAAAGCGCTGCCTGCTCATGGGTTTCCACTCCCTCCGCGATCACCTGCAGATGCAGGGAATGGGCCAAGGATATGATGGCGGAAACGATCGTAAAGTCGTCGGGGTTCGTGGTCATATTAATAATGAAAGCGCGGTCGATTTTAAGCACATTGACCGGCAACTTGGCGATGTAGCTGAGCGAGGAGTAGCCAGTACCAAAATCATCTATCGCGACTTCGATATTCATGTCGCGTATGCACCTGAGCTTTTTTATATTCGCTTCTATGTCCTGCATGATCACGCTTTCGGTAATCTCAAACTCAAGGCCGATGTCGACGTTGTTTGCGGCATTCAAAACGCTGGCAACCATATCGACGAAATCACTCTGTCGTAATTGTATTGGCGAGACATTTACCGCTATCTTGGGTGGATTCAATCCCATGGCTTGCCATTTCCTGTAATCGGATATTGCCTTGCCCAACGCCCAGCGACCCGCCTCGAGTATCATCCGCGTTTCTTCGAGCAAAGGAATGAAACTCAGCGGCGGTATCAGGCCGATTTCCGGATCGCGCCAGCGCATCAGGGCCTCCAGGCCGCTGATCTGTCCGGTTTTGAGATTGATTTTCGGCTGGTAGTGCAGCACCAGCTGTTCCTGCTCCAGGGCCTGCCGCAACTTGGTTTCAAGCTTGAGCTTCTCGGTTATGCGGGCATTGAACTCAGGGGCATAGAACAGGTGTCTGTCGCAAGAAACCTTGGCCCTTTTCAGCGCTGTTTCAGCGTGCCGCAAAAGTGTATCGGTATCCCGCCCGTCGCCGGGATACGACGATGTACCGGCTCTGGCGGAAACGTGCAGCTCCTGCCCACCTATCAGGAAAGGTTGGTTCTGGATTCCGAGTAAAAGCTTATCCAGAACATGGGCAATGATTGTACTTTCTCCTTCATGCGTGGTGGCAATGGCAAAATGATCCGCGGAAAGATGGGCCAAAATGTCAGTTTCCCCGAGTAGCTGCTTCAGTCGTTGCGCGAGCTGGCGCAGCAGGCTATCTCCCGCCTGATGCCCAAGCGACTCGTTTATACTGCTGAAGCGCTCGAGGTCGAGAATGATCACGGAAAGCACTTCATGATTGTGTTCGCTCGTTCTGATGCGCTGATCGACGCGGTCTAGAAAAAGCGCTCGATTAGGCAGATTCGTGACCGCATTAAAGAAAGCCAGATAATTAAGGCGTTCCTCTTTTTTCAAGTGATCCATGGCGAACGAAATATCCCCCGCCATCTCGCTAAGCAGGGCCATTTCCTCCTCATCGAAGAACCCGATTTCGGACGCATAGAGCGCGAACATGCCGATTACATGGCCTTCAAGCGTCAGCGGCAGTACCACAGTGGAATAATAGCCGCGCTCCACCGCTGCCGCATGGGTGAGCCGCAGGCGCTGGTCGGTAAGATCGTTGCAAATTGCTGGCTGGGCCTGCGTTATCGCCTGCGCAATCAGGAATGAGTTTCCTGGAGATTCGAGCACATTATCCAGGCTTAGCTGTGACAGGTAACCGTCGTCGCGACCGGCCTTGGCCATGGGGGTGATGTTCCTTGTGTCTGCGTCGAACATGCCGATCCAGCAAAACACGAATCGTCCGTGATCGACTGCAAGACGGCACGCGTCGTCAAAAAGCTCTTGCGTTCCCCGGACGCGCACGATAGTGGTGTTAATACCACTTAACACGCTGTAAAGACGGTTGAGCCGGACAATCCTGGCCTCGTACTCTTTACGCAGGGAGATTTCCGCAGTGAGCGCCGCAGTCCGCTGCGCAACCAGTTGTTCCATGTTTTCATGCAACCAGGCGCGCTCGAGCGCAATGCTTACCTGATGGCCGATACCATATAACATTTCCAGTTCGTTATCGCTGAACAGAGCTCTTTCGTTCCCCACCAGATTGAGAATGCCCCGGTTTCGATTGCCATTCCGCAGCGGGACGCTGGCATGGCAGCTCGGGCTGGTGGCGTCCGCTTCCGGTTCCACGAGATGCCTGCAACCGATAATATTGGTAACCTGGGCTAGCTCTCCGTCGAGGAAAAGGCGTTGACAATGGCATGGTCCATCTGCCGTTGGCACTGCCAACAATGTGGGGGGCGCATTGCGCGCCGCAGCCAGCCTGAAAGTGTTGTTGTTTTCGAGGTAGAGCCATCCTGCTCGCAGCCCCGGTAGCTCCATTGCATACTCAAGCGCTTTTTCACAAACCTCGCGTTCGGTTACCGCCTGGTTCAACCCCTCGGCGATGCGGTAAAGACCGTTGAGCAAGTGATTCGAGTGGGCCAACTCCAGTTGCCGCGCATGAAGCTCATTGTTGAGGCGGATTGCATCCTCATAGATTGAAATCAGCAAGTCCAATATCTGCTGGCGTTCGGCCGTTATGAAATGCTTTTGTCCACCCAGGAAAATTTCCATTCCCATCTGCATCTTCTGATTCTTTCGTAACGTCAGATTCATGAGCAGATAGCTGATGCGGGAGAGGAGATACTCGTTGTCATAAGGCTTGCGGATGAAATTATCCGCCCCGCATTCCAGCCCTTTCATGATGTCCCTGATGTCGGACAGCGAGGTGAGCAGTACGACAGGTATATCCTTGAGCTCTTCAGTCCGTTTGATCTCCCGGCAGAGCATGTATCCATCCATCTCGGGCATCACTACGTCACTCACGATCAGGGTGGGCTTGCGTCGGTGAGCTTCTGCGAGGGCCTGTCTGCCATTTGACACGGCGATAACGGAATAGCCATGCTCCTCCAGCAGGTAGCGCAGTTTTTCCGCTTGAGTCGGGCTGTCCTCCGCGATCAAAATCTCCGCATGGCTGGGTTTACTCTGAATGTCGCTCGTCGCGCTCACGCTCTAATTTCTCCCCTATGATTCACAAGATTGGTTAGGACGGCGGCGATTTTCTCCAGCGGCAGGACCAGCATCGCGGCATCCAGCTTGATAGCTTCACCAGGCATGCCGTGCACCACAGAACTGTCCCTGTCCTGCGCAAAAGTAACGGCGCCATGCTCCTTGAGCAGTCTCAGTTCGCTTGCTCCGTCGCGCCCCATTCCCGTCAATAATCCAACCACGGCATCTGCGCCATATACAGCGGCAACAGCACGGAAGAGGTATGAAATCGAAGGCCGTAGTCCATGCTCGGGATCGTTTTTTGTCAGTGCAATCTTTCCTTCGCGCTCCACTTTCATCTGGTGATCATCGGGCGCTACATAGACATGCCCGGGCAGCAGGGACTCGCCGTGTGTTGCGACATGGACGGGCATGCCCGTTGAAGTCGCCAGCCAGCGGGCGAAGCCCTTGATAAAGCCGGGCGCCATGTGCTGGACGATTAAAATTGGCACCGGAAAATCTTTGGAAAGCGCCGCCAGGATTGTTTCGAGCGCCGGTGGCCCTCCCGTGGAAGCGCCAATGGCGACAACCCGTATTCGGGCTGATGCGCGCGCCAATCCCATGTTTCCTGTGCGGGGAGTCGGCGCCGCGGGCCGCTTGCGTGGCCAGCGTCGTATTACCTTCACCTCGGACATCAGTTTTACCGTTTGTATCATGTCTTGAGCCATCGCCTCGTGGTCGGGATGGCCTATGCCAGCCGGGCGGCGCAGCACCGCCAATGCGCCGGCGTCCATTGCATTAAACGTAGTGGCGACTTCAGTGGGATCTTCAGTACCGCTGACGATAACAATTGGTGTCGGGTCCGTCTCCATGATCAGGCGTGTCGCGTCAAGCCCGTTCATTTTGGGCATATGAATGTCCATTGTGATTACGTCCGGCCGTTGGCGACGCACAATGTCGAGTGCTTCCTCGCCGTCATCTGCTGTACCTATAACGGTAATAACAGGGTCGGAACTTAGGATGTGAACAAGGAATTCACGCACTACGGGCGAATCATCCACTACCAGGACCTTGATCATGCGAGCGAAGTTGATGACCTACCAATAAGTCGCCGGATAACCTCCAGCAGGTTGCTCTGATCAAAGCTGGTTTTGACAATGTAGGCATTGGCACCCACGTCAATGCCGCGCTCACGGTGTTCGCGCGATTCCAGTGCCGTTACCAGTACGACAGGCAACCCCGCAAACTGCTTCTCGGCACGAATTTGTGCCGTGAGGCCAAAGCCATCCATGCGTGGCATTTCCACATCCGAGACGACCAAATCGAAGGCGGCAGTCTTGAGCAGGGTGTATCCATCTACTCCATCCACTGCCGTGCTGACACGATAGCCTGCCGACTCCAGGATGTTTTTGAGCAATACGCGCGAAGTGATCGAATCCTCCACCACAAGAATCGATTGTTTTTTTTCTTTTTTATCCTTTGGGGGCGATAACGGGTGGGTAAATTTCCGCGTTGCGCTCGGGCGCTTCACGGCCGACTTGAGCAAATCGGTTGTGTTGAGCACGGGCGCCACGCGACCGGAGCCCAGCACGCTCGCCCCTGCAATGTTGCGCACTCGGGTCAAAGGTCGAACTAGCGCTTTAACCAGTACCTCTTGTTCACCGACAATTTCGTCCACTAAAAACGCTACCCGAAGAAGCCCTGATCCGAGCACGACTGCTGTCGCATCATCCGTCGGTTCAAGGGGTGCCGCGCGGCGAGGCAATTCAAGCACATCGCTCAGCCATACGAGAGAAACCGGCTGCTTATCCACCAGGATGGTCGGCCGGTTTTCCACGGTCAGGATTTCCTTACGGGAAATCCTGACTACGCGCTCCACACTCGTAGAGGGAATAACAAAAAGCTGCTCGCTAGCGTGAACAAGGACGCCGCGGAAGTTCGCCAGTGCCCGTGGAAGTGAAATATGGAAAGCAGTCCCGACGCCAGATTTTGTCTTAACGACTATACTGCCGCCGAGGTGTTCGACCTTTTCATGGACAATCGCGAGCCCGAGTCCGCGTCCCGATATATCCGTGACGATGGGGCTGGTTGTGACCCCAGATTGAAAGGCTAGGGCGGTGGCTTCAGCTTCACCCAACTGCTCCGCCTCGTCGGCGGAAACGACACCGAGCTTATAGGCCGCCTCTTTCATCATGGGGATGTCAAAGCCGGCACCGTCGTCAGCGACGAGCACTTCAATCGTACTACTGTCTTTTTGGGAGCACGCTATGGTGATGGTTCCCTGGGGCCGTTTGCCCTTGCCTACACGTACAGGCGATGGCTCGAGGCCGTGGTCGATGCAGTTACGTACGAGGTGAATGAGCGGGTCTTTCATCTCTTCCAGGATGTGGCGATCCATCTCAAGCTCGCTTCCCTGAATTGTCATTTCCAGGCTTTTGCCCTGCTCCCGTGCCAGCTCACGCGAAAATCGCGGGAGGATGTTCAGCAACGACGAAAATGGCAATAGCTGCATTTCCTTGACATCCTGGCGCAGGGAATCGGTCATGCTCGCAAGCATGCGCTGATCCTGCGCTGCGGCCTGCTGCAACCGGGCGAGCTGATCCTCAAGCATTTTCATCTGAACTTGCTCGGCATCAAGATATTTGAGGAGCTTGGGGAGCTCATGCGCCGCAAGGGAATGATGATTGCCGTCCCGAATACCGTGCGTAAGCTCACGATCAACGACTCGCAATACGGATTGAATTTGAAGCCGTTGCTTCTTCCAGGCCGCAAGTGTTGTCGCGGCATGGCCAATCTCCTCGACGCGATGGCCGACCGTCAGACGTGGTAGCAAAAGCTCCTCAACCTGGCGCATCACCATATCGAGTTTTTCCGCGGAAACCCTTACCGTGGCCGATGCCCGGGTAGGAGCGGGACTCGGAGTCGTATTCGCGCCGGACCCGGCGGGCGTATTATCGGAGGGTACTGGCGCAATCTGACGTGGCGGCTTCGGCACCGGAAATTCATGCGCCGGGCTTATCAATGCGTCGTCGAGCTGCCGAGTGAGCGTGGCTGCCGGCAGTTTGAGCGCGCTGGCATCGGCATCATTCATGTTAACAAGACGCTCCAGCACGTCTGTTGCCTGGAGCAGCAGGTCGATCAAGTCCGATGAAATGACCAAGCGACGCTCTTTCGTTGCTGAAAACACATTTTCCAAAGATCGGCACACGGCTTCGACGTGTGTAAGATTTACCGCTCGGGCGGCCCCTTTCAAGCTGTGTGCGGCTCGAAAAATCACTTCAACCAGAGCAGATTGCTCAGCTACAGGTGTTTTTTCCAGGGATAGCAGACCCGCAACCATGTTTTGCAGATGCCCATCCGCTTCAAGTCGAAACGTGGCAAGGAGTTTTTTCAGGAGCTCATCATGCTTGCTTTTCATGGATATCGCCCATCAGTCGGTATGGAAATCCTTGCCGCCGACCAGTAATCTCAGCCTGACTCCCATCTGATGAAGCCCCTGTGCGGCCAGCTCGGCCTGCCTCGTGCCTGCAACGTTCTGCTCGCTTGCCTCCTTGATATTATTCATCGCCACCGCCACCTGATCCATGCCAACCATTTGCTGGTGACTGGACGCCGCGATCTGTGTGGCCGCCTGCGCCGCCTCGTTGATGCTCGCAGACAGAAGCCGGATTGCTTCATCCGTTTCGGATGACTGCTTTACCCCCGCTTCAACTGCCTTATTGCCCTGTTCGGTAGCGAGAACGGCGACGTTGGTGGCCTTCTGAATGTCGCCAAGAATGGTGCGCACTTGGCCCGTCGCCTGCTTGGATTGCTCGGCAAGACTTCTGATCTCATGCGCCACCACGCCAAAACTCTTGCCTTGTTCGCCGGCCCGGGCCGCCTCGATCGCGGCATTAACCGCGAGGAGGTTGGATTGCTCAGCGAGGTCGTTGACCGTGGCGATAATCTGACCGATGGCGTGACTCTGCTCAGATAGCTGGACGATGCTTTCCGCGATGGAGCCCATTTGTTCCCTGATGCGGTGCATCACATGAAGAGCCTCTTCAACCGATCGGCGCCCCGCTTGGGAGACGTTGGAAGCTTTCTGCGCGCTGTCGGAAACGTACTTCGCTTTCTGGCTTGCATGCTGCGCGGTTTGCTTCACTTCCTCCACAGTGGCCGTTGTCTCGCTTACCGCGGCTGCGGTCTCGGCTGCGCTTGATGCGACCTGTGTGGTAGTAGCAAGAATTTCTGCTGAAGATGACGACAATTGAGCGATATTTTCCCGAAGTTCGCGAGTGATAGCGCGGCTGAGATGGGTTGCGATCGTTAACCCGACAATTATTGCAAACAGGGCAGCTATTATTAATGTCAGCGTGTAAGAATTCACCTTCTCGGCGAGTTCGATTCTTCCTTTCTCCAGCAACTTTGCTTGTTGTTCATAGAACCGTTTGGCCTTCTCGATGAGCGCTATGCTGCGAGGACGAAATTCCTTGATGGTATAGGCGATTGCCTCTTCAGTCTTTTTTTCCAGCGCCAGGCGTACTGCCTGCTGCTGAGCCTGTTCCAGTTGCTGCTGGAGGGTTTCAAGATCTTCCAGCAGGTCATTTTGGGCGGTATCTGTCAGGCCGCGCATTCTTTCGAAAATGAGCTTGAACTGCCGGTCATTGGCTTCAAGAAGCCCTTGATTCACCTGATGCAGTTCTGGATAGAGCAACATGCCCCGTACGTAGGTCTGCTGCGCAAAAGTGACAGAGCGCAGCTCATTGGCGGCCTCAAGGAGGCGCTCATCGACGTTAAGAAAGCGGTTATACGTTGCCTGTGTCTGATTAAGCGCGTAAAAAGCAACGCTGGTTACGAGCACGAGCAGCGCCAGTACGACGACGTAGCTCCCGATTATTTTCTTGCTAATGGTCATATTTTCCCTTCACCCCTAGTCCTTGAACTTACGGCGGCCACAAAAGCCCTGTCTAGCCGTCGAGCGTTTATGTCGCTCCAACCGGTAAGTCAAGATTTCTACTCGGCGACTTGCTCCTGTACGATAATGTTTTCCGATATCAAAAGCTTTTCCGCATCGAGCAGGGTTACCCTTTCAGGTGTTACACCCTTCAGATAATCCTTTCGTACGCCGGTAAGTGTGGGGAGTGAGGATTGAACGTCCCTCAGCAGGATATTACGTACGCCAACGATCTCATCCGCTAGAATGCCGAAGAGGATTTTTTCGGATTGCAGCACGATAATCTTGTTGAGATCGGTTAAACCTTTTACGGGTAATTCGAAGAAATTCTTGAGATCAAGAACCGGCAGTATGGCGCCTCGCAAGTTAACAATGCCACGCACGAAATCGGGTGTGCACGGCAACGGTATGAGTTGTTCCAGCATGGCAACCTGATTCACATATTGCGTCTCAACTGCGTACCGCTCATAGGCGAGGGTGAATTCGAGGACCTCGGTGACGTCTTCCACGCCCTCACCGAGCGAAGCTTCCTGTGCCAGTGTCAGCGCCCTTGTTTGAAGAATACGCCGTGTTTCTTCCGCCGAGGGAACCCAGATATTTTCAAGCGCGGCACGCGCAGTTTCGAGACGTTGCTCGATTTCACTGAAATTGGTGGATTTCGGGTTTGCCTTATCCTGCCGGAGGGGGTCACGCGTGCCAGTCACTATGCTTCTCTTTCCGTGGATGCGAGCACGATGTTCGCGCGCGCGGATGTAACAATGTCCCTAAGCCGTCCTGCGGTCAGGCCGTTCGATTCCGGCAACAGTTCATCGTCGGTGCGCGGTGACAGCAGCCCCAGCGCAATGTCGAAATGGCGTTCTGCCTCCCCCGGTTGGCCGTGAAACGTGCAAAGGTTGCCCAGGGAGAAGTGCGCGAGTACGAAATCCGGATCGAGGTAAAGCGCCCGCCTCAGCGATCGTATTGCCTTTGGGCCTTCCCCGAGCTCCTGGCATATTATGGCAAGCAGATAATGAGCCGTCGGCTTCAGCTTATTGGTGGCGATTGCTTTTTCACACCAGCTTGCGGCTTCAGTGAGCTTCCCCAGATTGGCGTAAGAGCGTGCTGTGTGGAAGAGCGCCTCGAATTCCTCCTCATCCTTCTGTACCGCGGGTTGGCACAGCTCTGCGGCTTGCGGAAGAAGTGGCACTTCCTCATTCTGAACCCAGGAAGGCGGCCACGAGCCTTGCTCAGGCGTGGTGCCGCCGTCGAGCTGCTGCGGGGGCAACGGCGCCTCGTACTCGATTATCGCTACCTGTGGCTCGGCGATTTTGGTCTTGTGATAAAAAATTGCCGTGGGAAAAGCAGTTTGCTTGAACTGTGGATATAACTCTCTTGCCACCTCTACCGGACTCAGAATGAGCCAGCCACCGTCTATGAGTGACTGATAGAAGCGTTGTCCAATCTTCATAGCCCTGTCGGGACTGAAATACATCGATACATTGCGACAGAAAATCACATCCATCGTGTCAATCCCATTGATGATATCGGGATAGGCCTCCTCGGCCAGGTTGAGGTATGAAAAAGTCACTCGCTTTCGAATATGGGGCAGTATCTCGAATTGCCCATTTTTTCGTGGTTTAAAATATCGCTCCTTGACCCCCGGGGGGGTACCGCGAAATGACCATTCGCCGTATAACCCCTTGGACGCTTTTTCCAGGAATACCGGATTGATATCGGTGGCCAATATTGTTGCGTCGACATTCGCGCTGTTTTGGCTCAGACGGTCAAGGAGTATGGCAATCGAGTAAGGCTCTTCTCCGGTGCAGCAGCCCGCGCTCCAGATTTGCAGCGGGCGGACCGAACGTGCGCACGCGCGAATTAACTCCGGGAAAATGTGCTCCTCGAGGACATCGAAACATCCCTTCTCTCGAAAGAAGTATGTTTCCCCCACGGTTAGATGACAAGCGAGTATTTCAACCTGTTGTCGCGTCAGAGGAGCTGACAGGAGCCGACGAACACATGATTCCGTATCCGACATCCCAAGCGCAGGCGCGGCGGCAGAAACACGTCGCTGGAGATCACCCCAGCTTTTTGTCGGGTAGTACAGGCCCATCTCATTTTCAAGTAGTTTGCTGAGTTGGGAAAGCAGTGGCTGGCTGAGAGCGCTCTTCATACTTGTTTAGGTCGCAGCAACGGCCAAATCCAGGGCCGCCTCTTCCTCAAGAGAAAGAAATTTGTCGAGATTGTGGATAAGGATCAGTCCGTCCTCCAACTTGATAACACCTTCGACGTGCGCGAGCTCCGGTAGGATACGCTCGGCGGAAATCAGGCTGTGCTCCGAACATTCGATAACGCCTGTCACGGTATCTGCCACCAGCGCCACTGAACGCTGCCTCGTGCGGGCGAAAATGAGCCGGTCGGACAGGGAGATTTCCTGTTCCGGCAGATTAAAACGCTGGCGCACATCCATGACCGGTATGACCACTCCCTCCAGGTTGACTACGCCAAGCAGAATCTCGGGCGCGCTCGAAATCGGGGTGATACGGACCATGCGCACCACTCTGTCTACCGTGGACAGATGCAGGGCATAGCGTTGATCATCCAAAAGAAAGACAAGATACTGGGTAGTCATACTTTTGCGGGCGTATGTTTATACACGATAAGGCACCTTGCACCAACGACGTCACAGGCAGGAAAGTGAGTTGTCGACCTAAGGCCGATGCGCAAATGTTCTGTGCGAACGAGTGCGAATGTATTGCTATGAGACAATAAAAGGGAAATCTTGGATAGCTGTAAAATCTTACAGGTCAGTATGAGATATCGGGTCGGAGGCTCATGATGTTCGCATGGACTGACGCGAACTCAGGAATTGATCCTTTGGCTTGTTGCACTTTTCTTCGAAAGCTGCCGTGTACTGGTAACGCGCGGGCCCAAGGAAAACCGCAATCGCCCGTCTGTCGATGCCCTGTTTCGCTCTGCAGCATATAATCACGGTTCAAAGGTGATTGGGATCGTCCTGTCCGGTGCGTTGGTCGACGGCACTTCCGGGCTTTGGAGCATCAAACGAATGGGGGGCGTGACCATCGCCCAGGATCCTGGGAAGCGCGCCAATAGCTTGATCGACGAGGCGGAGAAAGATGGCCGTCCTTATAACCTTAATAGTCAGTCGGCCATCCCGCCCTGAATAACGCTTCCTAGCACCCGACGAGCGTTTTCATTCCCCTGAACAGTGATTCGGCTTGTCGCTCCCTAAACTTCCCCAATTGGACGGGAACATTTCGTCATATGGCGGCAATTCCCGGTATTTCACTTTATAGGTCGTCAAAAAACCGGTCGGTTTTCTTCGCGTAATCCATGCAACTTTTTACCATCCAGCAATCCCGCTCACATCCGAGGGTTGCGAGCTTCCCCGCAGAGCTGCTTTCGCGGTGTGGGAGACGATGAATCTGGATAGTAACTATTGGTACTGCGAAAGCTCGTCGACAGGGTCAAGGACAGTTGTGTTGAAAGGCCGTAATGCGGGTTACGCGTAAAATATCGTTTGGTTTATCGGGGAGTGTTAAGACCCATAGGGGTTAGGGTTCAACGAGCGCTTCGATGGAGGATAGATCGTGGGTAGATAAGCGGAATTTCTATTTTCTTATCTTTAAAACAGAGACATAAAATAATATATTGGCGGAGAGAGAGGGATTCGAACCCTCGGTACGGTTTGAGCCGTACGCACGCTTTCCAGGCGTGTACCTTAAACCACTCGGCCATCTCTCCTGTCGGGAATTCCCCAAGGGTACCAGCAGGGGCGCAAAGAATAAACCAGAACGCCGTTTCCGGCAACTTTTCCGGTAGTATAGCGGAAAAGCCCAGCTCATCCGCAGCCCCGCGGCATCGCCGCCGCTAAGTAAGGTTACCGCATTTGAAACATAACCTGGACTGTCATGCAAATTAAATCACGCATTCGCACCGTCGCGCACTATCCTCATGAAGGCATCATGTTTCGCGACATCACGACGTTGCTGAAAGACCCGGTGGGGTTGCGGGCAACGATTCAGGAGATTGCCAAGCGTCATAAGGAAATAAAGATTGATAAAGTCGCGGGGATCGAGTCGCGCGGTTTCATTATCGGTGCGCCGGTTGCTTACGAACTAGGCGTGGGCTTCGTTCCGATACGGAAAAAGGGAAAGCTGCCGGCCGAGACCCGCGGGCGTGACTATCAATTGGAATATGGCAGCGATCGCATCGAGGTTCACGTGGACGCGATTCAGAAGGGTGATCGCGTGCTTCTGGTGGACGACCTCATCGCGACCGGGGGAACGGCGGAGGCCGCCGCTGCGCTAATACAAGACATGGGCGGAGAAGTGGTGGAATGCTGCTTCGTCATCGACCTGCCGGATATCGGCGGCAGGTCGAGGCTGGAGCAACAGGGGCTTAAGGTGTTCTCGCTATGCAAATTCGAAGGTGATTAGAACCGGAAATTGTACTGCACATAAAACAGATCCGGGGAAACGCGCGGCGCTGTGGCTTTCAAAAAGTCACCGGCGAACAGCTTGGAGTAGCCAACAAGCACATTGTGGTGCCGGTCGACGTTTATATTGAAACGGAAGTCGATTTCATCGCCAACATAGCTTCCGGCCTGTCCGGTGGGGTCACGCAAGGTAGCAAGTCCTGCGGCGTTGTACAGAAAGTCTTGCTTGTTCGCCAGATAGAAGCGGTGGTATTGCGCGGTGAAATTTGCCCACGGGGCCGGGTGCAGGTTGAGTTGGGCGTTAAAGTCGTGGATATTCTGGCGGCCTACGCGATCGATCCAGCCCAGGTAGTAATTACCGAAGGGGAAGAGCTGGTTAAACGTGGTGCGGTCCCCGTCGGTCAAGTTATTGTCGCCGGAAGCGAAATCGTAGCGCAGCCAGAACTGGGGGTTCAGCGGAGCGCCCTTGAAGTGGTATCCGGCACCGGAGGCGACTGCAAAAGCCGAGAGATCCTGGTTGGAGTATTGCCCGAACTGGTACATGCCCTCCAGTTCATACAGAAACTGGTTGTAATCGCCAGCGATACGGCTGCCGATAGTATTCGTGATTGAATTACCGCTGATGTTGTTGCTGCCGATTGCTCTATTACGATTGTCGTCGAGACTCAGGAAATAGAAGTCGGCCAGCTGGCCCTTCATGGGGCGGTATGTTCCCCACAAGCCGAAGAATTCCTGTTTTTCGTCCCAATTGTCGAAGCTGTCTTTTTGGGTCACCATTGGCCGCACCCAGAAAGCATCCAGATCGAAGGTGGGCGTGCGCCAGAAACCCTTCACGCCCTGGAAGGTGCGGCGCGTATTCACCCAGTCCAGGGTTGAGATCAGCCGTTGCGACCCATATAAGAGTTCCTGGCGGCCGAAGCGAATATAAACTGGCGCATCCTTGACCGTGGCCACTTTTACATCGGCGAAAAGGTTCAGCATGTCAGTGTAATTGACGTCGGTCGGCTGGGGTGACAGCGCCTGCCCAAAAGTACGGGCATCGATGAATTCCGCGAACAACCGGACCTTGTCCTGATACCAGAAGTCGGCATGGAACCGGCTTCGTATCATGTGGTAGTTGTCGTTTGTGGTAGTGAGACGCGCATCCGACTCCCGCATGTAGCGGTACCAGAAGCTGCCGCCAAACGACAGGAGAAAATCATCACCTAAATGAATGCGTTTAATGGGATCGAAAAGATCGGGCTCATACCCCGGTTTTTCCATATAGCGGAAATCAAGATCGAAGGCGGGTGTCGTCATGAGCGCATACGGGGCAAATGGCGAAACCGGCGGAGCGTCGCGTTTTTTTCCGGTAACCTGATCCTTTAAGGTGTAATAGTTTGGTCCCGACGGCGGCATCGTGAACATGCCTGGCCGGGGCGGCGCTGTCACTGGCGGAACCTTGGACCAATCTACCTTCGCCCCTGGGGGTGGCGTCTCTGCGCCCGGAGGGGGCGCGGTGGTGGGAGCGACTGCCGTGCTTCCCGCCGGCGCCGGAGGCGGGTCGGCCGCAAAAACCTGGAAGGCGAGACTTAGCGCGCCTATGCCGGTACAAAGTTTCGATAATGACCAGAGGGAGGGAATTTCTGACGTGCTAGGGAAGGTTTTTGCGTGGGATCGATCAATGGCTGATGAGGCCGGACAACTGGGAAGGTTCATGGTAGGGTCCCTGAGATTTTATATGTTCTTGGCAAAAAAGTTGCCGGGAACTATAGCAGAATCAGGACGCTTTTTGAACAAGCCAGCCATTGATGGGCGTCAGTTTTCCGGCCATCTACAACCTTTTCCGCACTCTGCCCCTCGCTGGGTACAGGCATAAGATCGCTTGATGAGCTACCTGATGCTGGCTAGCGGTGGAATTTTCCCGCTCGTTCAGGTTGATAGATAATCTCAACTATCCGTACCTTGATTGTCCCACCACCCGGCCGTGGCCACTCGATTTCATCGCCGGTGGAGAGACCGAGGAGCGCGCTGCCGACCGGGGCCAGGATAGAAATCGTATTCCCGCTGCCATCCACATCTTTCGGATAGACCAAGGTCAGGCAGAAATCCTCTCCCGAAGAATCGATGCTGAAGCGCACGGTCGAATTCATGGTCACGACGGTCGGCGGTATTTGCTCGGGCTCGACAACATCCGCACGGTCAAGCTCGGCGCGAAGTTCGTTCTTGCCTGGAAAAGCATTGGCGGGGAGCGACTCAAGCAAAGCTTCAAGCCGTTCCAGGTCCTGGGATGTCAGGACAATGCGGGGTTTGCGATTCATTTCAACCTCGTTCAAGTTCCGTGCGATTGGGGCAATGCGAACAACGGCATTGCCTGAACGGCACGGATGACAGTCTAGCCTGGGGTTCGCTTCGGGCTTCATTGTAGCCCGGGAGTTGCCGTTCGCTGCACTCATAGACCCTTAAGGGGCGATAGTGAAGGCGAATGCAGCATAGCGAGAAGGAAGACCTGTATTCTACATGAAAGGGCCTACGTCGGCCATCCCCGGACCCACCGTGGCGCCCGATGGAAAAGCTGCGATACGGATGGCATATCCGATTTTTTCATCAATGGGTTGGGAGTGAATGTCTTTGGTCTCAGGAGGAGCGGGTGGAAGACTGGGTCGCGAAGGGTATCTACAACGCGACCGCAACCCATATATTTCGTGAGCTATACTGAAAACCGTTATCAACTTTGGCCGCGTTTGTCCTTCATGGCTATTGGCGCCGGGAAACAGTCGGCGCTTTGCCTATTTTCGTATTTTTCCCGAGGAGGAGCAGCTCATGACCAATATGCAATCTCCAACTATTTATAATCCAGCCGTATTAGTCCCGGTCAATCCGGCTATCGAGAAATATATGCGCAGTCTGGCAAACCGGACCGATCATCCAGTGCTGGCCGAAATGGAAGCTGTGGCCGAAAAAAACAATTTTCCCATCGTTGGACGATTAGTGGGTGTTTTTCTCCAAACACTGGCAAAGACAGTCAGTGCGGAAAACATTTTTGAGTTCGGCAGCGGCTATGGCTACTCCGCCTACTGGTTTGCAAAAGCAGTGCCGGGGAGCGGTAAGGTGATTTGCACGGACGGCGATCCGCTCAACAAGGGGAAGGCCGAACAATATCTCGGCGCTGCCGGTCTATTAGGCAAAGTTGATTTCCGGGTTGGCATCGCCCAGGAGATATTTCCGCAAACCGAAGGGTTGTTTGATATCTGTTATAACGACGCGGATAAGGGTGACTACCCCGAGATCTGGCGGATGGCGAAAGAGCGGATTCGCCCCGGCGGTCTTTATATCGCCGATAATGTGCTTTGGCATGGACGGGTGGCGGTTGAACGTTATGTTGATATTGTGCCCGGCTGGACAGAAGCCATACTCGAGCATAACCGTCTCATTTTCGACGATCCCGAATTTGACGCATTCATCAACCCCACTCGCGATGGGGTGGTCGTGGCGCGCAAAAAAATTCCGGAATGACCTGATCGGCAACATCTTGCCTTTCTGAGCAAGGCGTGCAAAAATAACTACCAGTAATACCTGACTGTACTTCAAGTTTGACGCTTCCACCAGGAAGTGCAGTTGATGTAAAGCGAAACTAGGGTTCCGGCCTGCTCATCAGCAGAGGAGGCGTCTGGTCCGAGAGTTTCCGGCTTCGTCGTGACGAGGCTCCACGGAGGGATAAAAGCCCGGGAGATGATGTAGCACATACATTGACTCTTGGGTTTGACCGCCGATTTACAAGGAGACCTTGTTCATGCACCTCTCTACTGCACCTTTTCTGCTCTTAAGCAGGCTGGGTTCCAGCTCTGTTCCATCTTTCTCCGGGGGGTTATCTTTACCCAACCGGATGGAACCGCCTTCTCGCTATCGCCTAAATTTGAGTGTGCCCGCGGTATTGCTTCGGATGGGCCCGCCATGTCGATAAAGCCTTCCTCGGATAATATTCCCACGGGCATTCCCGCCAAGACGCCTGGAGCCGCTGATAAGCTTCACCGCAGCATGAGCGTCTGGAACAGCTTCACGCTCGGTTTCGCGGTTGTTTCGCCCGTGGTCGGCCTTTACGCCATTATCAGCGTGCAAACCGTGGTCACGGGGGGCGGCTGGTTTGCGGCGCTGGCCACATGTCTGGTAATGCAATTACTGGTCGCGACCGTGTACGCCGAACTATCGTCACAGTTCCCAATCGCGGGAGGCGCATACAAGTGGACGCGTCAGCTGGCCGGTGTGACCGCAGGGCAATTCGCGGGCGTCATTTATGTCAGCTCGACTATTGCCATGCTCACCACAACCGCTTATACCGGGGGCGTCTGGTTATCAATGTTTTTCGGCTCGCCTGGTGAAACAGGCCATGCTTTAGTGATGTGGGGAGCGGTCTTTCTGCTGCTTTGCACGTTGATCAACGTGGTTAACGTCAATATTTTCAAGCTGGTCATCACGCTCGGCGTTTATGCCGAAGTGGTGGGTTCACTGGGCGTGGCGCTCCTGCTGTTTCTTTTCTTCAGGCAGCATTCTTTCACGGAATTGTTCCAGCATCTTGGCACCGGAACCGCTCCCGGCGAAACCGCGGCTTTCCTCGCAGCGCTTGCGATCGCAGGCTGGGCATTCATCGGTTTTGATGCCTGTTCGACCATTGCGGAAGAAACCAATGACCCCAAGCGCATGGTGCCGCGCGCGGTATTTTTATCCTTGTGTGTGGTGGGATCAGTCGTGCTTTTCAATTCCGCTGCCCTGACTCTGGCGTTTGACCGGGATACGCTTCGAACTGCAAGCAACACATCTGATCCGATCACCCCTGTTATCGTCAGCAGTTTTGGCGCTTGGGCGGAGAAGCCCTTTCTGGGGATTGTGATGGTTGCGTTCCTGGCATGCGGCGCGTCGGTAGTGAAATATACCTCGCGCATTGTTTATTCAATGGCGCGGGAAGGGAATATGCCTGCTGTGCTAAGCGAGCTGGCACCCGACAAAACGCCCCGCAAGGCGGTATTGTGTACCGTCTCGCTGGCTGGACTCGGATTGCTGTTCGGACTGAACGACGGCGCGGTGGCGACGGTAATAGCGTTTGGTACCGGAGGACTCTATGCCATGTTTTCGATGACCACCGGGGTGGGGTTGTATACCAGGCTAACCGGACGCTGGAATCCTGCACTGGGGGAGCTCAAGCTCGGGGTGTGGGGTTTGGCGATCAACACGGTTGCTTTCCTCTGGTCTGTATTCGAACTCATCAATATTGCCTGGCCGCGCCCTTATGCGGTGTCGCCCACCGCTCCATGGTGGCAGCTCTGGGCGGTTCCTCTGGTGCTGGGCAGCATTCTCATCGTGACGGCATTGTACGTTCTGGTTAATAGAATCAGAAAAAAACCCGCGGTACAAAGTACCGCGCCGCACTAGCTATATATATAAACAGGTGAACCCCGGATCGAGTTACCAGCGCCTATAGCAGCTTTGCAGGGTCCAGTTGGACCCGTCCCTGATGGGCAAAATTTTGTGAATCATAAGAAAGAAAGGAGATAAATATGAACCAGCCCCATGCACTTCTTTGGGACCAGTACATTCCTGGGGGATGTCACTGGTCAGGCACCTTGCGCCGAGGCTTGACGCTGCGTTTGACGGACGTAACCGGGGGCGCGAATGCCGCAATACTGTTTTTTAATTCCGAAGAAAAACTGGAACGGTACAACATGGCGGATACGCTCAAGTCGCAGCACACTTTCCGTCTGACGAAAGGGCACGCCTGCCATTCAGACATGGGGCGCATATTCTGCTGTATTACCGAGGATACCGCCGGATGGCACGATACGGCGTGTGGAGTGAGCGATACGGCATTGATACGTGAGAACTACGGGATGACGCGCTTTCAGGAGCAGCGGAACGAAATGTTCCGCAGCGGACTGGACGGCATGCTGATAGAGCTGGGCAAATGGGGTTTGGGCATGCGCGATCTGGTCACCAATATCAATTTCTTCAGCAAGGTGACGGCTGATGCATCGGGCGCGCTTACTTTTCACTCTGGCAACAGCAAGGCCGGGGATTATGTGGACTTAAGCTTCGAAATGGACACGCTGATGATTCTTTCGGCCGCACCGCACCCACTCGACCCGGCCAAGAGCTATCGTCCCGGCGCCGTAAGCCTGGCGGCATTTACCTCGCCACCCTCGGCAGTTTCGGCATGTGCGCGCATTATCGAGAATATGCGCGCCCTGCAAAATACTAAACGTCTATATGGCGGTGATGGAGGTGCGGCATGAGCGCAACGCAACTTATCGAAAGTCAACTTGATCCCGAGACCGCGGTGGTGGATGAAATATGCGCCGCGGGGGAGCCGTGGGTCAAGCTGGTGATGCAGGGACAGGTATTTCGGATCGTCGACCTGGGCGGAAACCAGGCGGTGGACACGCTGTTCTACAGCGCATCGAGGGCGACGGAGCGATATAGCGCAACCAACACCATTCGCCGCCAGCAGATGCTGTATCTCACCACAGGCAGCATGCTGTACTCCAACTGCGGCAATGTCATGCTTACCATCGTCTCCGATACATGCGGACGGCATGATACGCTGGGCGGGGCATGCGCCGCCGAAAGCAACACGGTGCGCTATGGGCTGGATAAATTCCCGATGCACAGTTGCCGGGACAACTTTCTGCATGCGCTGGCGCACGACCCGGCATGCGAGCATCTGGGCATGAGCAAGCGCGATCTACCCAGCAATATCAATTTCTTCATGAATGTGCCTGTTACAACCGAGGGCGGCCTGGAGTTCTTGGACGGGTTGTCCGCGCCGGGCAAGTATGTGGAGATGAAAGCCGAGATGGATGTGGTGGTGTTGATCTCGAACTGTCCGCAACTGAACAACCCCTGCAACGCTTACAACCCGACGCCAATCCGTCTGCTGGTCTGGGACGACCCCACCGTATGACGACCTCATCGCGCGGGGCGGTTCGCGGTGGGTGGAAAACTCAGGAATAATATATGTTCGAGAAAGTTTTGATTGCCAATCGTGGCGCTATTGCTTGCCGTATCATGCGCACGCTGCGGCGCATGGGAGTAAAGGGTGTGGCGGTGTATACAGATGCCGACGCGCTGTCGCGGCACGCGTTGGAAGCCGACGAAGCATATTGCATCGGTAGCGGAGTCGCTGCGGAAAGCTATCTGCGGACCGATAAGATACTCGAGATTGCCCAGCGCGCGCGGGTGCAAGCAATACATCCGGGTTACGGTTTCCTGAGCGAGAAGGCGGATTTTGCCGAACAGTGCGTTGCGCACGGTATCTGTTTTATTGGCCCTACCCCGAAACAGATGCGTGATTTCGGGCTGAAGCATACGGCGCGCGAGCTGGCTCTGCAGAATGGCTTGCCGCTACTGCCGGGCACCGGGCTGCTTGCGGATGTGGAGGAGGCGGTCCGACAGGCAGCGCATATTGGTTATCCAGTGATGCTGAAAAGCACCGCCGGCGGCGGCGGTATCGGCATGCGGCTGTGCTGGAACAGGGATGACTTGAATGGTGCTTACGAATCGGTGAAATATCTTGCCCGGAACAATTTCAGCGACGCGGGTTTGTTCCTGGAAAAATATATCGCCAATGCCCGTCATATCGAAGTACAGATTTTTGGTGACGGTAAGGGCGGGGTAATTGCGCTGGGGGAGCGCGACTGCTCCATGCAGCGGCGCAATCAGAAGGTCATCGAAGAAACGCCAGCGCCGAACTTGCCGTCGCGCGTGCGCCAGGCGCTGCTGGATGCCGCGACGCGTTTGGGTCAGTCGGTGAACTATCAATCCGCCGGCACGGTGGAATTCATTCTTGACGTATCCACGAGTGATTTCTACTTTCTGGAGGTGAATACGCGCCTGCAGGTCGAACACGGTGTTACCGAAGAAGTGACCGGGATCGATCTGGTGGAATGGATGGTCCTGCAAGCCGCAGGAGACTTGCCCTCCTTGGATTCATTCAAGGTCGAACCCCGGGGTGCCTCGATACAGGCGCGTGTTTATGCGGAAAACCCAGCCAGGGAATTTCAGCCTTCCTGTGGCGCACTTACGGGAGCTTCATTTCCAAGCCCAGCCGAAGCGCGTATCGAGACCTGGGTGGAACGAGGGGTCGAGGTTTCCCCTTTTTACGATCCAATGCTGGCGAAAATCATCGTACATGCGCCAGATCGGGAGGAAGCGATGGTCCGGCTGTATGCCGCGCTGGATGAAACCGTGCTTGATGGCGTCGAAACCAATCTGGATTATCTCAAGCAGATCCTTCGCAGCTCGGCATTCCGCGACGGACGCCACACTACGAGCTTCCTGAACGGCTTTCATTACCGCGCCAATACTATCGATGTGCTCAGCCCCGGCGTGCAAACCACCATACAGGATTACCCGGGGCGGACCGGCTACTGGAGCATAGGGGTGCCGCCATCCGGGCCCATGGATGGCTTCGCATTCCGTCTGGCGAATCGACTGGTCGATAATGACGAAGTCAAGGCTGGACTCGAGATCACCCTTGTCGGGCCGACCTTGCGCTTCAATTGCGACAGCATCATTGCGATATGCGGCGCGCCCTTCGATGCGCGTCTGGATGGCGAGCCCCTCGCGCAATGGCGAGCCCACGTCGTCAAGGCTGGCGCGGTGGTTCAGCTTGGAAAAATCGCAAATCACGGTTGTCGCTCTTACCTGGCGGTGCAAGGCGGTTTCAAAGTTCCAGATTATCTCGGCAGCAAGTCCACTTTCACCCTTGGTCAGTTTGGGGGGCATGGGGGGCGAGCGCTTCTGACTGGGGACGTGCTGCATATTGTCGAAGCGGAGTCGCTTCCCGTTGCGCATGCTCCGCTTGCGCTGCCGCATGAACTCATTCCCCATTACAGCGGCAGGTGGGAGATCGACGTGCTGTATGGTCCACATGGGGCCCCTGATTTTTTTACCCATGAAGATATACAAACTTTTTTCACTGTCGACTGGCAAGTGCATTACAACTCCAGCCGCAGCGGCGTGCGCCTGATCGGTCCGAAACCGCAGTGGTCACGGAGCGACGGCGGCGAGGCGGGGTTGCATCCGTCGAATATACATGACAATGCATATGCTATTGGCACTGTGGATTTCACCGGCGACATGCCGGTGATTCTCGGGCCGGATGGCCCCAGCCTCGGCGGTTTCGTTTGCCCGGTTACGATCATTCAAGCGGAGCTATGGAAGATGGGGCAGCTCAAGCCGGGCGATAGCGTTCGATTCCGCCCGGTATCGGTAGAGCAGGCGCTCGTCGAGGAGAAACGGCAGGAGAGGATGATCCGGGATCTTAAATCAGCGGATGCTGCAGCGCCTGCGCCCAAGTCAGCGTTAGCCGCCTCCGGCACGCCGGTCCTGCACTTTACTCCGCAAAGCAGGGGGCAGGTACAGGTGATATACCGGCAGGCGGGCGACAAGAATCTGCTGGTCGAGTATGGGCCGCTGGAGCTCGACCTGAATTTGCGCTTTCGCGCGCACGCGCTGATGCAATCGCTGCAACATTTGGTGAACACCGAAACACTCAGCGGTATCCTGGACCTGACGCCGGGCATCCGCTCGCTGCAAATCCACTTTGACTCAAGCCTGCTACCCCGCAACCAGCTGCTGGATATCTTATTGGCGGCGGAAAAGGAATTGCCGGATGTGGAACACATCGAAGTCCCGTCGCGTATCGTGCATCTCCCGTTGTCCTGGGATGATGGGGCGACCCGTTTGGCGATCGAGAAATATATGCAATCGGTACGCAACGATGCGCCGTGGTGCCCGAGCAATATCGAGTTCATCCGCCGGATAAACGGGTTGGGCAGTATCGAAGAGGTGCAGCACATCGTCTTCGAGGCAAGTTACCTGGTCCTGGGACTGGGCGACGTCTACCTTGGTGCGCCCGTGGCAACGCCGGTGGACCCGCGCCATCGCCTCGTGACCACCAAGTACAACCCGGCGCGGACATGGACGCCGGAGAACGCGGTGGGCATAGGCGGGGCTTATCTCTGCGTCTACGGCATGGAAGGCCCCGGCGGTTATCAATTCGTTGGACGTACCGTGCAGATGTGGAATAGGTATCGCCAGACCGCCGATTTCGTCGATGGGAAGCCCTGGTTACTGCGTTTCTTCGATCAGATCCGTTTCTATCCGGTGAGCGAGAGCGAACTGCTCAAGCTGCGCAGAGACTTTATTACTGGCAGCTTCAAGCTTCGCGTCGAAGATACCACCTTCAGTTTGAAACAATATAATGCGTTCCTCGAACAGAACGCGCCCTCTATCAGCGCCTTTAAATCGACTCAGCAAGCTGCGTTCGAAGCCGAACGCGAACGTTGGAAAGCCGAAGGGAAGGCGGAATACGTCAGCGAAATCACGGTGGAGGAAGCAGATACACAAAGCGAACTGGATCTCCCCCACGGCGCGCATGCCGTTACCGCGCATGTGACCGGCACAATATGGAAACTCCTGGTGCAGAAAGGGGACCGCGTGAAAGCCGGCGATACGATGCTGGTGGTCGAGTCCATGAAGATGGAATTCGCGGTGGACGCTCCCGTCGGCGGTACGGTAGATCAATTGTTCTGCAAGGAAGGCGCACACGTCTCGGCCGGACAGATGCTCCTTATCGTTGAGGAAGAATGAGCATGGATGAGCTTTTCCCGTTGGTTTGTCCGGGCGATATCGAGACCCTCTTGCGGCGCTATGCGAGCGGCGAACTGACACCCAGCCAGGTGGTGGAGAGGGTGCACACGCTCGTCAGCAACGATGACAGTAACGCCTGGATATACGTACGGCCACTGGAGGTGTTGCGCGAGTATGCGCGGGAGGTGGAGGCGAGGGTAGCCGACATGGCCGCGCTGCCGTTGTACGGCATTCCCTTCGCGATCAAGGATAATATTGATCTGGCAGGCGTCCCGACCACAGCTGCGTGCCCCGCTTACGCCTACACGCCTTGCAAGACCGCGGTGGTGGTACAGAGATTGATCGATGCCGGGGCAATTCCCATTGGAAAGACCAATCTCGATCAATTCGCCACTGGCCTGAATGGTACAAGGTCGCCGTACGGCGCTTGCCACAATGCGCTGAACCCGGATTATATTTCCGGCGGTTCGAGCTCCGGCTCGGCAGTGGCGCTGGCAAAAGGAACGGTATGCTTCAGTCTCGGAACCGATACCGCTGGTTCTGGCAGAGTCCCTGCGGCGTTCAATAATCTGGTCGGGTATAAGCCGACCAAGGGTTGGCTATCCACCAGAGGTGTGGTGCCGGCTTGCCGTTCGCTCGATTGTGTTTCCATCTTCGCCTTCACCGCCACCGATGCGAAGCGCATACTTGAAGTGGCGGCCGGGTATGATGAAGAGGATATTTATTCTCGGCGGAGAGAGGAGCATGTTGTCGATTTCAGCGTCAGTGGCGGCGATGGCCGCTTCCGCTTTGGGGTGCCTCGCCGACATCAGCTGCAATTCTTTGGCAATCAGGATACTGCACGGCTGTTCGACCGGGCGGTGGCAAGCATGGAGGCGTTGGGCGGCACGCCTGCCGAGATAGACTTCGCCCCGTTTCTCGAAACTGCGCGCCTGCTGTATGAAGGCCCGCGGGTAGCCGAACGGTACGCGGCAATCAAGGATTTTTTTGAGCTGCACAGCGACCAGGTGATCACACCTGTGCGTGAGATCATCGAAGGCGCCAGGGGTTATTCCGCCGCGGATGCCTACAAGGGTGCATACGAGCTGCGCAGGCTCAAGCGCGAAACTGACCGGGTATGGACGCAAGTCGATTGTCTGCTGACGCCCACTGCGGGAACGATTTATACCATCCAGGCCATGCAGCGGGATCCCGTGCGCCTCAATTCGAATCTGGGCTACTACACTAATTTTGTCAACCTTCTCGATTATGCTGCAGTGGCGGTGCCGGCTGGATTTCAAAACGATGGGCTGCCCTTTGGCACAACATTGGTGGCGCAAGCCCACCGCGACACGCTGCTGTTACATCTTGCAGAACGCTTGCAGCAAACTTATGCGCTTCCTCTTGGAGCCACCGCAATGCCCCTGATAACAGGCGTTTTGCCGGAACGGTATCTAACAGGCATTTCATCTTCGGCATCGGGGGAGAGCCGGCAACCGGGCTGGATAAAGGTAGTTGTTTGCGGGGCGCATATGTCCGGCCTGCCGTTGAATGGCGAATTGACGGGCCATGGTGGACGATGGGTAGCCACAACCACCACCTCTTCTGACTACAAACTCTACGCCCTACCTGGCGGGCCGCCCCATCGCCCCGGGTTGGTGCATGTGGAAACCAGTGAGCAAGGGACTGCAATCGATGTCGAAGTGTGGGAGATGCCGGAAAACGAGTTCGGGAGCCTCGTAGCCCGCATTCCGGTCCCGCTCGGTATCGGTACCATCACGCTGGGAAGCGGGGAAAATGTGCAGGGATTCCTGTGCGAGCATTACGCAATTGCCCAGGCGGAAGATATCAGCCGGTATGGTGGCTGGCGAGGTTATTTGCGCCGAGAGGCGCATTTGGAAATGGAAGCCCTTTCCGACGACTAAGCGTAAGAGGTGCCTGCCGGGGCGCTATAGCGTGAGGTGGTGATTCACCCTCACTACCATGCTCGATCCGAGCCGTTCGCTGATGCGCAATGGGTGGGTCTAACCCATGCGAGTCTCAGCAGTTCGACCAAAGGGCGCTCACATTGACATGCCATTCGGCTGGCAAAAGCAGCTTCTTTAAATCCTAACTCAATTCCCTTTGTCGTTTTTTAACGACAAAGGGCGACTCCCTCCCCCGCGACGCCACCCCCCCAGAATAGGCAACTAGTCATTCCTGGTGTCGCTCTGCGGCGACACTCAAGGTTTTATTTTAATTTCAACGGCTTGGTGCCAAACGGTCTCTTGCTCAACAGCTTTGTTGTCGTGCTTGCTGACGACGGCGATATCCAGCTGGGGCCATCGGGTAACGAATGCCTAAAAATAACCTTAAGTAAATATAACGACATAGGGCAATTGGCATGGTAACTGCTAACCCACTAACACGCAGCGTGCAAAGGAAAACGGAATGTTTCTAGGTTGATCGAGAGGGAGCAATCTAATTCCGAACAATAAATACTAGTGTGCCTGCGATTAGGTTCTAGCCGAACCTAATATTCGCTAACAGTTACTAACCACATCTTTATTTAAACTCACTCTCAGGAGAGATTCATATGACTATTACTTTAGATGCCGGAGCAGTGCTCGGTCGCAAGAACGACGATCATAAGGACGATCATAAGGACGAATACAAGAAAGACGACAAGAACGCCAAGAAGGAAGAACATAAAGACGATAAGAAGGACAACAAACACGACGACAAGGACAACAAGCACGACGACAAGAAGGACGACAAGCACGCCAAGAAGGACGATGACGACAAGAAGAAGGATGATCATCGGAAAGACGACGACGACAAGAAGCACGACGACAAGAAGGACGACAAGCACGCCAAGAAGGACGATGACGACAAGAAGAAGGATGATCATCGGAAAGACGACGACGACAAGAAGCACGACGACAAGAAGGACGACAAGCACGCCAAGAAGGACGATGACGACAAGAAGAAGGATGATCATCGGAAAGACGACGACGACAAGAAGCACGACGACAAGAAGGACGACAAGCACGCCAAGAAGGACGATGACCACAAGAAGGACGATGACCACAAGAAGGACGACGACGACAAGAAGCACGACAAGCACGCCAAGAAGGACGATGACCACAAGAAGGACGACGACCACAAGAAGGACGACGACGACAAGAAGGATCATTACAAGGACCAGAACGGGAAGGATTATGGCGAACGGGAAGACCATGACAGCTATGCCGATCACAACCAGAGTCACTATGGCAAGTACATAGTTGGCACCAAAGGCAACGACACGCTCATTGGTGGCAAGGGCAACGACTATCTCGACGGCCGCAAGGGTAACGACAAGCTCTTCGGCAACGATGGGGACGACACGCTTTATGGCGGCAAGGGCGACGATTTGCTGGTAGGCGGCCGTGGTAACGACAAGATCGACGGCGGCAAAGGCGAGGACGCTATCGTGTTCAGCGGTGTATCCAAATGGTCCAACGGCTTCGACAAGATCCTTGGCTTCGAATCGGGCGAGGACACGCTCGTATTCAGCCTCAGAGACGTCAACGAAGCCATCAAGGGTTACAAGAACGATCTAGAAAAGGGCGAGCTTGATGACGACAATTTTGCCAGCAACAAGTGGGGCAAAGCCGAGGACAAAGACGATTACTTCGTCTACAACGAAACAACAGGCGTGCTGTCGTTCGATGCCAACGGAAGCAAGGGCTACCACGATTCCACTCCCCTCGCGCAATTGGTAGGAGCTCCTGAGCTCGATGCGGGCGATATTTTCCTGGCCTAATACTCAGGCTTGGATGTCCATCTGAACCGTACTCATACTATTGGGTAGGGAGTATCAAAGGGTGATATAGCCACTAAAATGCCCCGCGGAGTAATCCGCGGGCATTTTTTTGCCACGATAACAGAGGGTCCCGATCCGTCCCTACATCGGCCAACGTCATGCTGCAGCTGGCATTCCGCTCATCTATCTGCCGAATCCGGAATCCACTTTTAGAACAACGTAAAAACAACTCCGAGGAAAACCAAAGATGCATAATAAGAATTTTGTCAAACCGGCGCTTGGGCTCGTTCTGTTTGCAGTGCTCGCAATGCCCGCATTTGCGGATAGTAATAGTAATCAGGGGAACTTGCGGAACATGCTCAAATCAGTCAATAGCCACGGAATAGACGCGAGCTTTAATACTGCAGGTGCAATCGATCTTGATAATGCATTTTTCAAAAGTCTGGGGAGCAACGGCCGTACTTGCAGTACGTGCCATGAGCCTTCCGAGGGATGGACGATTACGCCAAAAGGGGTACAAGCACGCTTTGAGAAGAGTCAGGGCCAGCACCCGCTCTTTCGCTTGAATGATGGCGCCAATTCTCCTAATGCAAGCGTATCCACCGTCGAGGAGCGGCGCACCGCCTACAGCATGTTGCTGCGCAAGGCGAACTTGCGCGTTGGGATAGGCGTACCCGCTGGTGCGGAATTTAAACTGATTGAAGTGGATGACCCCTACGGTCATGCAAGCGCAACCGAGTTGTCATTGTTTCGTCGTCCATTGCCTTCAACCAACCTGAAATTTCTAAGCAGCGTGATGTGGGACGGACGCGAGACAACACTCATGCCGGGTTCCGGTTATTGTATTTTCGGGACTTCGACTTGCTATGCTTCAGTGTCATTTGATCTGGCGACCCAGGCAAATAACGCAACCAGGGGTCATGCTGAAGCATTGGAAACGCTTACGGCGGAGCAGCGCAACGAGATCATGACATTTGAATCCGGCTTGTTTACGGCCCAGATTCACAGCACGGAGGCCGGTAACCTGATAACGCATGGGGGTCGTGGCGGTCCCATGCAGCTCAGTAAACAGGGCTATTACTTTGGTATCAATGATACCGTCGCCGGGGATTATCGTACTCGTGCGAGTTTTAATCCCAAGGTGATGTCGCTCTATGATGCGTGGAATCGTTTCAACTCCGCCGTGTCGAGCCAGGCGGATGAGTTGGAGAACTCAGCCGGGAGCGACAGCGCCCGGGGGGCAGTCGCGCGGGGTCAAGCTCTGTTCAATTCCAAGCCTATCCGGATCTCAAATGTGAAAGGCTTGAATGATGAACTGAACATGAGCACCATAGCGGGTACATGCACCACCTGTCATAACACCCCCAATTCCGGCAATCACTCAGTGCCCATGGCGTTGGATATTGGCATTTCCGATGAGGCACGTCGTACACCGGATATGCCTTTGTATACCCTTCAGAACAACATGACGGGCGAAACCATTAAAACCACTGATCCCGGCCGCGCCTTGATTACTGGTAAATGGAAAGATGTCGGGCGTTTCAAGGGGCCGGTTCTTCGCTCTGTCGCATCCAGACCACCTTATTTTCATGATGGCTCCGCCCCCGATCTTAATGCTGTGGTTGATTTCTATAACGATCGCTTTGGGATAGGGCTAACAGAGCTTGAGAAGGCGGACTTGGTCGCCTTTTTGGCGGCCTTGTAACGTCTAGAGCCCACAGCTGACGAGAGAACGCGCTCGTACCCGGGCTGGTCTGCCGATATTCCTCAGAAAGATTTCTTATCCCAAGGGGGGCGAACAGCGCGTGAATCGCGCTCATTTGGAGGCCGAAAATCTCTTCGGGTCTATGCCGCACGATATCGCAATCATGAACTCGGGGCCTGATTAGCGGTAGACAAAAGCCGCCGCGAACGGTTGCCCAGGGGTGGGGTGGGCTTCTTTAGGCTGGTTTGCTTGGGTTGCGCTTGCGATAAAGAGGGGACTTCCGCTTAATTCCGTCTGTTGCAAAATACAAGTCATCAAATTACATTATAATTCCTGGCAGGAGGCGTTTTTGCGTTTTTCCAGTAGGAGCCAAGCATGCTTAGCAAGCCCCAAACATCAGTCACGCAAGCCACCACGGGCGCTCAAACGTCGCGTGAAGAAAGGTTGGTGCGCTCTGTTTGTCCCATTAGTAATGGTCTGGATATTTTTGGTGACAAGTGGACGCTGCTGATCATCCGCGACTTGATGCTGGGCAAATGCCGTTACCAGGATTTGTTATCCTCGCCGGAACGTGTTGCTTCAAACATACTTGCGGATCGACTAAAGAAAATGGAAGGCGAGGGACTGGTGATCCGGCGGGCTTACCAACAGAAGCCTGTTCGCTACGAATATTTTCTTACGGAGAAGGGCAAGGACCTCGCGCCGGTACTGGACGCCGTTGTTCAATGGGGTAAAAGGCACTATCCCGGGACAATGATGTTTTCCAAGTTTGAGCGGCAGGAACAGGGGAGGCGTTCCTGAGTCAGAGCGCAAAAAGGCTTTTGGGTAGAGCGGAACGCGCTGCAATTCCATGTTCCCCCGCAGTTAAATCTTTCATCGAGATGGCAGCATTACGGCTACCCGAAGCAGGCGGTCGGGGTTAATGGGGCAAGTCTTCACAAGTGCGCGGTTTTCGCGTGCGCGCATTGAAGAGGTCAAGAGATATCGGCCCGGTTAAGCTGAATTCATTCCAGACTGGTATCGCGTATTCCCAGCGTCATCATTAATACGGCGATCCGAACACATGAACCTGTTAAAACTATCGTTACGCATGCTCCGCCGCGATTGGCGTGCAGGGGAATTGAGGGTGCTGGCATTTGCACTGGTCATTGCCGTCGGTGGCATGACCACGGTCGGTTTTTTTGCTGATCGAGTGCAGCTGGCCCTTTCTCGCCAAGGCAATCAGTTGCTGGGCGCAGACCTGATTATTTTCTCAGACCATCCGCTTCCGCCGCATTATGCCGCCGAGGCGAAACGGCGCGGGTTGAGCATTTCGACTGCGCTTAAGTTTCCAAGCATGGTCGCCAAGGGCGACAATAGTCTCCTGACCGAGATCAAGGCGGTGACTGACGGGTACCCGCTGCGGGGCGATCTTCATATTACTGAGCATTTTGGCGGCGCCTCGGTCCAAACCGCCGGGGCGGCGAACGCGATTCCGTCAACCGGTGCGGCATGGGTGGATGAGAAGCTCATGGTGCGCCTCGAGTTGAAACGGGGAGACAAGATTGAAGTGGGCGCGGCGAGCCTCACAGTTGCCGCGCTGATAACGCAGGAGCCCGATTATTCCATTGGCTTCATCAACCTTCGTCCAAGGCTCCTGATAAACGCCGCCGATCTGCCCGCGACCGGACTGGTGCAGCAGGGCAGCCGGATTGGCTATCGTCTGCTGGTTGCCGGCGACTCGGGTGTCGTGGAAAGATTCCGCAGCTGGGCACAATCCCGTCTGACGCTAGGAGAGCGCATTGAAGGCATACGCGACGCGCGCCCGGAAATCAAAGCGGCATTGGAGCGGGCGGAAAAATTTCTGAGTCTGGCTGCCCTTGCGAGCGTTGTATTGGCGGCAGCTGCGGCAGCGCTTGCTGTGCGCCGTTTCACGCAACGCCATCTGGACGGTTGTGCCGTTATGCGGTGTCTGGGCGCGAGTCAGTCGGCGATGTTGCGGCTGTACCTTTACCATTTCCTTACGCTGGGATTAATCGCGAGCGGGTTGGGCTGCCTGCTCGGCTTCGTCGCCCAGCAGGTGCTGGCATTCTGGCTTTCAGGATGGGTGGAAGCGGAACTGCCATGGCCCAGTGTTTGGCCAGCCATACACGGTCTGCTGAGCGGTATGGTGCTATTGCTTGGTTTTGCGCTTCCGCCCTTGCTCAATTTGCGCAGCGTGCCCGCGTTGCGGGTCCTGCGCCGGGATATTGGCTTGCCCAACGGCTATAGCGTAACGGGTTATGTGCTGGGACTGGCTGCATTATCTGCGCTCTTTCTGTGGAAAGCGGGTGATATGCGTTTAGGTGCGTCGGTCATCGGGGGCTTCATTGCAGCGATAGCAGTTTTTGGATTGATCGGGTTCCTATTCGTTAACGCGCTTACCCACATGCGCGGCCGCACCGGCGGACCGTGGCGCTATGGCCTGGCAAGCATCAGGCGCCGAGCCACGGCCAGCGTGGTACAGGCAGTTGCGTTGGGATTGGGGCTGATGGCGCTACTCGCGTTGACGCTCATTCGGGATGATCTTCTGCAAAACTGGCGCACCAGCATCCCGCCGGACGCACCCAACCATTTCCTGGTCAATATCCAACAGGACCAGCTCCAGCCACTGGCGGAATTTTTCGAGCGTCACAAAATGGCGCAGCCGCCCGTTTTCCCGATGGTGCGCGGGCGGCTGACGGCGATCAACGACAAATCCATCGCGTCTCAGGATTTCGTGGATATTCGTGCAAAACGGTTGGTGGAGCGCGAATTCAATTTGTCATGGGCGGATGAAATGCAGAGTGACAACCAGATCGTCAAAGGCCGGTGGTGGAAAGAAGGGGATAGGGGGAAACCGGTGCTGTCAATGGAGGAGGATATCGCAAAAACGGTTGGAATCAAGATAGGCGACGTCCTGACTTACGACGTTGCTGGCAGTACGTTCTCTGCCGAAGTCATCAGCTTGCGTAAGGTGAATTGGGACTCGTTTCGTGTCAACTTTTTCGTCGTAACGCCATCCGGCGTGTTGGAAAACTACCCCGCGAGCTACATTACCAGTTTCCATCTCCCGCCGGGACAGCTGGATCTGTCCAATCAGTTGATCAAAGCCTTTCCCAATCTTCTCGTCATCGACGTGGCGTCCATTATCAGCCAGGTCCAGAAGATGATCGAGCAGGTTACCCAAGCCGTGGAATTCGTATTTCTGTTCACTTTGCTTGCAGGGGTGGCCGTGCTGTATGCGGCGATTGTTTCCACTCAGGACGAGCGCATTCACGAAGCGGCGATATTTCGCACCTTGGGGGCCAAGCGCACGCAGCTCGCGCGCACCTGGGCAGCCGAGTTCGCCATACTGGGCGGCTTGGCGGGGCTTTTCGCCGCGGCGGGCGCCACAGCCCTCGGCTATGTTGTCGGCGAATATGCCTTGAACCTTCCTTACACCTTCAATCCCTGGATATGGGTGACTGGTTTTGCTGGCGGGGTGGCGGGTGTGACAATCGCGGGCCTGATGGGGACGCGGTCAGCGCTTTCAACCCCACCGTTGCTGACATTGCGCAACATTTGACCAGTATTTACAGACTCGTCCCGCTTTTCTGCCGCCATGGATTCGAAGTCGCCCCGGCGCGTTGCTCACCTCGATATGGACGCGTTTTACGCGTCGGTCGAGTTGCTTCGCTATCCCGAGTTACGCGGGCAGCCGGTCGTGGTTGGAGGGCGGAGCGACAAACAGCCGATGCCTCTGGAAGATGGTACGTCCGGTTTTTCGCGGCTGAGAAGTTACGCCGGGCGGGGAGTCGTGACGACGGCAACCTACGAAGCCCGCGTATTCGGAATTTCATCAGGCATGGGACTGATGAAGGCTGCGCGATTGGCTCCGGATGCAATTCTGCTTCCAGCCGATTTCGGCGCTTACCGTTATTATTCTCAACTGTTTAAAACGGCTGTCGCGCGTATTTCACCCCTGATCGAAGATCATGGCATCGATGAAATTTACATCGATCTGAGCAGTTTAACGGAGGATTCCAACACGCTTGCACAGCGTATCAAGCAGGCGGTAGGGGAGAGCACGGGACTTTCCTGTTCTATCGGCATCGCCCCTAACAAATTGCTCGCCAAAATCTGCTCGGATCTTAATAAGCCCAATGGCCTCACCGTCCTCGGCTTTTCGGATATTCCTGACCGAATCTGGGCTTTACCTGTCAGCAAAATTAACGGCATCGGCCCCAAGGCAAACCAGAAGCTCGCTACGCTGGGCATCACGACAATTTCCGAATTGGCGCTGGCCGACCCCGGTTTCCTTCAGGCTCAGTTCGGGCGCAGCTATGGCGGCTGGTTGCATGAGGTCGCACACGGGATCGACGAGCGGCCGGTAATTATCAATGCCGAGCCCAAGTCGATCAGTCGCGAGACAACATTCGAGCGCGACCTTCACGCGCGTTATGATCGCCACATCTTGTCGGAGGTTTTCACCTCACTTTGCGCTGGTGTTGCGCAAGACCTTCAAGGCAAAGGTTACGTCAGTCGAACCATCAGCATCAAGTTGCGCTATGAGGACTTCCAAACGGTAACCAGGGATATTACGTTGCCTTTACCTACAGCAGATGCGGCCGCCATTCGGCGCGCGGCTGCGAAGTGCCTGCGGCGCGTGCCGCTAAAGCGGAGGCTGCGACTCCTGGGTGTCCGCGCCAGCTCATTGTCTTCGGGCTGGGTTGCGGAAAGTAAGCGCATCCCGCAGCAGGAAGAGCTTCCGTTAGCTATACGGACCGTCGATTAGTTTTCGCGCCGTTTGCTTCTGGATGATTTAGCGAGGGTGCGAGCGTCCGGGCCCACCCAAGTGATGACGGGATCCGATCTTTCAACTGGCGATACTTGCCCGCGCAGGGCTAAGCCACAGGTGGCTGTTTATTTCTTCGCAGCCAACGGAAGAAGAAGACGTAAATAAAGGCTGGGATAAACGGAAGAATCCAGGGGAACATCTGTGAAAACCAGGCGGCATAAAAACTGTCCATGTAGCGGGCCTTGGCCGAAACGCATGCATCGGCACCGGGAATACGGCAGGTAAGCTCGATCTCCAGCGAAACTTGGGCATGGGCGCGCCATAGCCAGTATGACATCGAGGCCGCAAAAACAATCAGCAGCAGCGCAAACAGGGTTACGCGGCCTTCTTGCCGCGGTAGGGGTTGCGATAGGGGTTGCATCGTTTGGGTCGGCCCCGTAATTGTGGACAGGCAAATTCCGGTGGGCTGAAGCCAGGAAACCGCGTGTACTGAAATAATCGTTTTACTTTTTCCAGCCGCTGGCTTCGGGCGAATGATGTCCCCCGGTTGAAATGTTGTCAAGCGTAATGGGCCCACTGGGCGGGTTCAGGCGTTGCGGAAGCGGGTGTGTCTCAGGATCAGGATGGCTAGCAGCGGCAGCGCAAACCCGATTATGGTCACCAAAATCAGCAACAAGCCGAGCTCGCTGTAATCCGCGGGAACAGTGATCTGACCTGTTTCCGGGTCCTTCACTTCCCGGGTCACGATGAAGATTTGATTCATGTACTTGGTTGCAAGCTGCGACGCAGACAAAGCAAGGTTGGTGAAGGAGGCCATTACCGCGAAAAAAGTGGCTTTTAGACGGTCTGGTGCCGAGTTGGCGATCCAGGCCAGCATGGGAATCATCGCGATCTGCCCCAGAGGGGATTCCAGCGCGGTATCGATCACGGCAATAAATCTCGCATCCACCACGCCGCCGGTCAGTGCAGCGGTCCATTCATGCAGACCGAAATACATCCCAATGGTTGGTAGCGATAACAGTGTCCCCACCACGGTTAAAAAACCGACGATGTATGCAATCGAGCGTTCGGCCATAAAGCGACGGAAAACAAACATTCCGAAAAGCGTCAGAACCGCGCCAATCAGCGATAAGGCCGCAAGGAACTCCTGATCGAAACCGAGGCTGTCAATCATCCACCATGTTGAGCCGGCACCCGGTCCCGGTATGGCGCGGAACACGAAAATAAGAACGGCGGTGCCCACCAGCACGTTGCGCGCTTCGGGTTCCAGTTCCCCCGTCAATCGCCACATCAGGAATAATACGATGCTCATGGAAACAGCGAAGATAATTTCCTCTCCCCCGGCAACACGGCTGAGCCCGATGCTCAGTGATACCGCAGTGAAGGCCAGCCCCCCACCCAGAATCCACCAGTTTACCGGCGGCGGAACGATGTCTGCGCCGAGTAGTACCGCACTTTCTGCACGGCTGTGACCTTGCGCCATTAGCCTCCCAAGGTCACGCCGCCGTAACCAGGCAGCAAATATAACCCCGCATACCGAAACAAGCGGAATGATCAAGGCGAGTTCGTAGACATATAAATAGGCAGCCGCTTTCTCCAACTCGGGTAGTTCGCCGACGCCGCGCAAGACGAAAACGTTAACGATGGAAACCAGGATGCCGCCGGTGATGATGGCAACGCGGCCCAGGGTCTGCATGGTGACGTGCATGGACTTCCGGTATTCAAGCAACAGCGGATGGCCATGCTCATCCACGCGCGGCACCGCTTCCACCGTCATCGCATCGGCCACCACATCCTGAAGCACGTAGCCCACCGGGGCGAGCATGGAGGCGGTGACGTACCACGCTTCCACGGTCGCAACCGCCCGCATGGCCTCCAGATGCCCAAGAAGTCCGATCATGATCAGCAGGCTCAGCGTGATCAGACCCGCGCCCATATACACGAGCAGGCTCTTCCAGCGCCACATCAGGTCAACCAGATGGCCGAGCGGCATCTTCAGCGCCCATGGCAGCATCATCCAGAACCCGAGCGCGGCCAGAAACTCGGCGGAAAGGCCCAGCCGCTCCTTGACGTAAAACGTGCCGACGATGCTTGTGAGACCTGATATGCCAGCCGCGGCATAGACCATCAAAGGGGGCAGATACGACAAACGCATCTCCCGTCCAAGGGCGAGAATATTGGCGTCGAGCCAGCGGCCCACTGCCGAAACAAATCCGGTGGTGGGTGTTACGGTTGACATGAGGTCGGGTGTTGCATTGCCGTTTTACCGGTAGGGAGAGTGTCAGGCAGGTTTTGTGACATTGCCAGGAGTGACTTCTACTTCACTTAATCGCTTGTGTATGGCGTTTGCTCGCAATAATAGCGGATCCTGGATCCGGCTGCTGCTCAGCCAATCTGATCCCTGACATGGTTCCAGTAAGAGGTCGCGACAAACGCATTGGCACAGGTTAAAGTTGTTATCGCCATCACACGATATACGACGTTGCGGGGAACCTTGACATTGACCGCCGGATTCAATAAATCCTCGGCCATGGCGACGCGTTTCAAGGTCTCTCCGGCCAATATTATGGGCCAAATGCAAGCCAAGCGTTGGCGGATCTCTGAAACCGGGATCGACATGGTATACACCCAGCCTTCGTCGAGGTGTTCCGCGGCGCAAGTGATGAGCTGACCCAGAACCGGCCTGAATCTGGGCAGATTAGCCTCGATCAGTAAATCCGCTGGTTTCAACCCTGCTTCCGTTAGCAGCGATTCCGGCACATAACATCGCCCATTTCGCAGATCCCGGGCGATATCCTTGACGATATTGGTAAGTTGCAGTCCTTTGCCGAACCTGACGCCGATGGCGGACATCTCATCGACATCCCACCGCTCCATTCCCGGCCGGTGCGCGCAGACCATTCTGGTCCAGAATTCGCCAACACATCCCGCAACATAGTAAGTGTATTGGTCCAACTCATCCAGTGTGGAAAAAGCAGCGAGCTGTCCGCTCGATTCGGCGTGAAAGTGGGTCAAATCCATCTCCATGCCCTGCGGCAGCACTGCCATCAACCACTGAATGCGCTGGCGGTCGTCGCTGGAGAATCTTTCATACACTTTGAAACAATCTTCCAGCCGTTGCAGCAGAATGCTTTCCCCCGAATCCTTCTGATGAGGAACGAGAGCCGCTTGAATCTCTTGCACAGCCTGCCAGTCAATCGCGTCCGTTGTAAATTGATTCCGGAACTGGTCCAGGTATTTCAGGCGCTGGCCCCGGTCGATCAGGTCCGTGTCGGCAATGGTATCGGCCGCACGCGCAAATAGGTATGACAAGCCCATCTGATCGCGCACGCCATCCGGCAGCACATTGAGCGTGAGATAAAACGAACGGGAAACCTGCTTCAGTATGCCGTGCAGGAGTTCATGTGAGGCGGGGTGCGTACTCAAGGTTAGGAATTCCAAAGCGACCGGTTCATCAATGCAGTGGCGAACAATACAGGTTGCCGAAGCTGAAGGTCAAGAGCCGGCAGCGGCAATAGCGAGTACGGGATGGGCAACAGAGGCCGCGGGTAACGGGCGTGATTTTAGGGGCGCTTCGACGAGGCTATCGTTCCAATACGATGTGATGATCTAACGGATTGAAATATCCCCGAATTCTATGGCTTGTCCCCGGAGGGTATGGCCATGGGGTAGACAGGCAGCTGCGTCATCCTGATGCCGTCCAGGCTTAACGTGAGTATAGACGAGTATCTTGACACCCGCGCCGTGACGGGCAAACCTGGGCTGTCACGGCGGGGAACACTTTGCCCTCAGCGTAATGAGGCGGGAAGCTGTGGAAACTACAACTGCATTCCCTACGCCGCTGGATACCCTCGACGCCGCGCCCATACTGAGATCAGGGCCATGCCCGCCAGCATCATGGCCCAGGCCCCCGGTTCGGGTATGGCGGTGATCATTCCTACTTTTCCGCCATCGAAGCTCACCAGATAGATATTGCCGAATCCATCTTCGCCAAATGACGTAATCGAATTTGGCGATCCCGAAATACCGGTGGGGGACGTGAGTTCTGCAGTGCGATCGATAACTTCAGTGACGCCACCGCCATCGGTAAAACGGAACGAGGTGATCTTACCCGTGGCAAAGTCAGCAAAGAAATACGTGCCCTGCAGTTCGTCTATTGCTGCGCCACGATATACGTAGCCGCCGACGACGCTTGCTCTTTCGCCATTATGGTCATATTCAAAGATAGGCGGGGTGTGATTTGCGAGGGCAGGGTCATTCGGGAAATTTAGGTCTGTTCCCTCGAACTTGCGCCAACCATAGTTTGCACCGGCCGAGCCGATATTGATTTCCTCGCGCTGATTCTGTCCAACATCCGCGATATAAAAAGTGCCGGTCTCCCGGTCGAAGCTGTCACGATAGGGGTTACGTAACCCATATGCGTAGATTTCCGGGTTGCCGCCTGTAACGTTGCCGGTCGGGATACCATAGCCATAGCGAGTGGGGTCGGCAGGAAGATGATCAGCCGATACATCCACCCGTAAAATTTTGCCGAGATTGTCATTGAGATTTTGTGCGCGATTCTGAGGATCATTAGCAGACCCTCCGTCCCCGGTTCCGATATAAAGATTGGCATTTTCTCCCGGACGAAAACCGATCCATCCGGCCTTGTGATTGCCGAACTCAGGCTGCGCGACGGTCAAAACGGTCTGTGCGGTAGAAGGGTCGGCGATGTTGGGCTGCGATGCACTTGCCTGATAAGTGGCGACCACGGTATTGAGGGTGGTCTTGTCAATGTAATCTACATAAAAGCGCCGGTTGGTCGCGAAGCCGGGGTCGAACGCCAAGCCTAGGAGGCCGCGCTCACTTGTCGGGCTAGCTTCTACTGAGGCGGACAAATCAAGGAACGGTGTCGGCAGCACTGTTCCATTTTGCAGAACCTTGATCACTCCGCCTCTCTCTACTACAAATAAGCGCGGATCTCCGTTGGGCGCGGTCGCGAACACGGGCGCCTCAAAGCCGCTGGCGACGATCTGAGTCGTCAGCGGCGGAACCGCGGCGAATGCAAGATTGGCAGTACCGCCGACGAATAAGGCAAGCAGTGTTTTTTTCATGACAGACCCCTTGTTCGAATTTTGTGAGTAACGTCGTTTCTACGATATTAAGGGTAGCGCGCCCTTGTTGCCTGAATCGCGCTGTTAGGCTATTGGACAGGGACGGTACAGGTCAACGCCGCCCGCGCCCCCAAGGACTGACGGCTTGGTTATACTGCGAAAATAAACAGAGCTCTGTTCGGTGGCGCACATAGACGTAGTGGCTTACGGGCTAGTTGATAGCTCAATGCAGCAGTGCTCTTTATCCTCAGGTAAGAAGATGGCTATTCTATGGGTAAGGCAAGCGTTTACGGCCCAGGTTTCGTGAGATGGGCACAACAGCGCGCAACTGGCGTGATTCACCGAGTATCGAAGAGCCGGGAGGAGGCGTTACCAAGATCACTGCGCTTTTGCTATGGGCCTCAGATACAGTATCTGCTCAGGCGGGCCTGGGAGAAACGGGGTCTTTTCGCCATTAACCCAGCTTGCGTGGCCACTGCCGTAATAGGGGGAGAGGGGATGGCCGCTCTGACCGCCGGGCATTTCAAAATAGCCGTCCTCTTCACGGCCCGGTGACACCGCGAAGCGGTTGGAAGCGCCGAAGTCGGCCGATTGCACCCTTGGCATCTTGCTGTCCCCAGGCAACTCAACCTTTGGCATATCCAGCCAGTTAGCGATCGGCGGGGGTAGCGCTTGGCTGATGGGGTGGCGGATGTTTGCCGTATTGTGTTCTCCCCAATGCCGCGCAGCGATGCCACCCGGCTGCTGTTGCATACGCCGCGCCACATTTTTGGCGGATGCGCCGAGCAACGCTTCCCAGTCAGTATAGAGTGACGGTAACAGGTGGGGTGGACGGCGCTCGATCAACATCCAGACGGGATGTTCAGCTTGGTTCAAGATCGGCATCGCAAAGGAGGGATCGCGCTGCCGCACCGCTGCTTCAAAGCCCTCGAGCGCGCGCTGGATCACTTCCTGCCGGAAGGCGCGCACGAGCCGGTATGAAACAGAAGCCGTCGAGGCGCGTCCATCCCAGTCGCGCAGCCCGTGCTGCATCTTGGTGCGCCAAGGCGCTGCTTCAGCGCGGTTCAGGGTCTGGTCCAGAAGTTCTCGCCATCGGTTCAGGAATAGCGCGCGATCATCAAGCTGAATTTCCAGCATGGCAGCCGGTGTAAAACGCTCATGTTCGTACAAACTGTCGCGAATCTGCCTTGCTCGCGCCCCGAGATCATAACCGCCGTCGCCGAGGCGGTCGAGCATAAGGCCATCAACGGCGCGGGCGTTGGCGCTCCACAAGCGCTGCGTGGAAGAATCCAGGATGAGAGGGTATTGCGCTGGCATGAGCCAGCCCTGCCATCCTGTGTCGGGACGGCTCCAGTCAGCGGGCAGTGTTGCGTCGTATACGCCTGCCCGCGCGGGAATGCGGCCTGCAATGGTCCAGGCAATCTTGCCTTGGCGGTCGCCAACGATGAAATTTTGTGCCGGAATGCCGGCGCGCTGTGCGATCTCAACCGCCTCAGCCACGGTTTCGGCGAGCTCCAGGTTAGTAAGCTCCATGTTCACCGCGCCTGCCCGGTGCGCTGTCCAGGCTTGCGCAAGGGGCGTTCCGTCGTGGTCGGTCGATAGAATCGGTCCCCACTCGGTCTCGTAAACATCGAGCGTTTCATCCGGTGCGCCGTGGACATGCAAAACCTCGTTGTAAACAGTGACCGTTTTCCATCCAGTTGGGCTGCGGTAGCGCAAGGGGTCCTCCGGATGAAGCAGGACGCGAACCCAATCGATGGAATCACCGTAAGCGTTGGTAAAGCTCCAGGTAATCTTGCGGTTGGAGCCCACAGTGATCGCGGGTGTGCCAGGAAGGCTGACACCGGTGATGTCATTCATCAGTCCCGGCCCGCGCGCATCCGGGTACATCACGCGGGTGCGAAACCAGATGTTGGGTACCCTCAACTTGAGATGCATGTCATTTGCAATGAGCGCAGCACCGTCGGTGAGTTGGCCCGCTACGGCAAAACTATTACTACCCGGAAGCTGATCAACGGACTCATCAAGGGGTGGGCCGTTTTTTGGTGACATGACTCCGGGATCGAGTTTGCGAAGGTCGAGTTGGCTCGCAGGCGGGGGCTGGGGCCAATCAAGCGCCTCTCCGATGAGCGGTGCATCCCATTCGCCGCCGCTGGCGGTCAGGAAACGGTAGGCGCTTTCAGGCAGTGCTGCGCGCATGGTAGAGAAGGCGATTTCGCGCGAGTCGTTGACGTCGTTCAAGGTAAAGTACATCGACTTGACGACCAGAATGCTGTCTTCGCTGCGCCATGCGGCGGGTCGGGTGCGCGTCAGGAGATACGGAAAGGGGCGCGTGGCGAGCGCATCCAGACCATGATTCACGCCGTCGCGATAGATGTCCACCAGTTTTCGCTGTTCAGCCGGCAACTGTTCCAATGCCGCAACCGCCCGCGAGCGCATGCGATGTTTCCGCGTTTCCCGGTCCGCCGGCAGGGCAACTGACCCGAACAGCTCGGCGAGTTCGCCAGCTGCCCGGCGTCGCATCAGATCCATCTCGAAGAACCGCTCCTGTGCATGGACATAGCCCAGCGCCCAGATCATTTCGTGGCGATCTTGGGCTCGTATGGTTACGCTGCCCAGACTGTCTCGTTCGACAATTACCGGCTTCGCCAGGCTGTTCACACTCACGGTACCACTGTATTTTGGCAGGCTGCCATGCAATAGCAGCCAGACAGAGCCGGCCGCCAATAGCGCCAATATAAAAAATGCAAGCAGTAGCCGGGATATCAGGCGGAGCACAACAGTCATATCGGATGAGCGGAGATCGAGGCGGAATCACCTCGCCGGTCTATACGGGACCACGATAGTGGAATACAAATGTCATCCCACGGCGAGGCTTTCACGGAGGAGTCGGTCAGGGGTTTAGCAGTTCTTGCCGAATGAATTCAATACGTTTGCGGTTTACGCCGAGATCCGAACTTCCCAAGCGGGAGGCAGAACGCATGTGAATGACCCCTGCAACCGGATCAAACCAGAACTCGGCATCATCAACGTATTTCATTAAGCGGGTGGTAAACTGCACATACAGGTAACCGGGTTCCCTCGCTACTATTTTTGCGCCTTCCATGCCGTCCACAATGCTGGCTATCCGATTCAACGTAGCGTCGGGGCCGCCGCTAACGGGGAATGGGGCGATGTCGGCGTAATCGCGCTGTGGGTGATCAGGATAGAGTGATGCCTGGCTGGACACGCTGTTAGGTGTTTTCGACGGGGGTTTGAGCTTTCCGTCATGCACACCCAGATCAGTAGGCGGAGTGCCTTTTAGCAATCCAAGCTGGCCGGCTAGCAATCCGGCAATAATCACGAGGGCGATGATAATCACCGCCCACTTGACTATCACCACGCCGGGATATGCCGCACGGATACGTGATGGAGAATGAGGCCGGCTCGCATCTTGGTTGAGGTGGTCATACTGATTGATCCGTCAGTCGCTAACGAAGGCAGGGACGTGGACGGTGTGCACGACCGCAGCCGCTTAGCACATTTCGTTCCGGCCACCGTTATTTATGTTGAACTACTTGGTTTTGCTATTCGCCAGTATGAATTCCGCGAGACGTTGTGCTGGTTCACCCTTTATGTTCGGAAAGGCGGGCATTCCCATGCTGCCTTTTTGAATTTTTCCGATGATCGCATCCTTATTAGCCATTGCAGTATTCAACGTCATCACGCTGCCGGCGGCTTCAGGTTTGTGGCATTTGGTGCAGTTTGCATAAAATATGTCTTCTCCGCTTGCGCTCTCCGCGGGCGTATAGTTATCCGTCTTCGAGCAGCCGACTAATCCCGCGGATGCTGCAGCGATTAACAATAAGGTGATTTGCTTCATTTTATGCTCTGCTCCAATTTTTTTACAAAATAAACCAAGTTTCCCAGGGCAGCATTATATCGTCCTAACCGATGGTTGAGATACTTGTATATTGAGTAACTTTCGACTGGACGGCGAAGCAGTTTTTCTCGCTCAGCTTTTTGCCGGCAGGTATCCAAAAAGTCAAAGCGCAAGCAGAACCGTGATGGGAAGATAGATGAATACGCCCGTGGTTCCCAGAAGACCTTCTCCTATACAGAAGGTTATCGAGAGATTGAAGATCAATACTCCATAATAAAGCCCGCAGCCGAGAAGCACCCGCCGAGTTATGTGTGGAATCGCAGCTTCGGTTTGACCAAGCCTGCGATCCAAGGGAAGGTAAGCGGAGAGCGAAATCAGGCCAACGATATCAGGCCAACGATAGCCCACCCGATGTAATTTGCTATGGGAACGCCAAAAAGGGTGCCCGGTTCCGGGTAGTAATATATGCGGCCCAGGAACCACCGTTCTCCCTGGAGCGCGACCGGGTCAATGATGATGTCGATGAATGTAAAAAAAAGTATTGTAAGCAGCATCACCGGCCAGCCCGTTCTTGTGACGAGAGGAAAATCCATCTTGATCATTTGGACGCCAAAATCGGATTTCCGACATACAAGGCGGGCCCAGGATAAAAGCCAGCGCCATGCAATAGCTAGCATAGAGAGGAAAGGAAACGAGAGCGAATCCATGAAGGACACGTCGGCAATATACAATTCCTGCCCCTCCGTTGAACCGGTATAGTAATACCAGCCGAAGGGGATATCGGTGCGAATGGAGGAGAACTCGCACAAATGCCACGGCAAAGGTAATCGCCAGGAAGAAGACTGCGCCGCGGCCAGTCGATCAGCTTCCGTCATTCCGGTGGATCAAAAATTCTGCATAAACAATAAACCCGCCTAGAAAACAGCAGATCGGTGTCGTCGTTTACGTATTGTTACCGAGTTGCATTTCATGCATTAGCTTGAAAAACGTCGGCAAATTACCGTAAATCACGGGAGAGGGCATTTTCTGTCTCGCGCGTCAAGTCGGAGAAGGGACAATTTAGAAACGTTGTTAAACATTGCCCTTACGATATGTTTATCTACAATAATGAGCATTTGAACCGATCATAATAATGATGATCTCAATTTCACCGTGAGGCGTGTACTCAAGCTTTTCGCTTTTGCGGTTCTAATCCTGCTTCTGGTTGCATTTTCTATTGCAGCGTTCCTTCTCTACCGTGAAGTGGAAACTTCGGCGTATCAGGCACGCCGTCTAACCGAGCTGCTCCAGGACGTGCGCTGGGAAATGAAACCCGGGCAAAGCAAGGAGCTGCGTCTGTCCCAGGCCGGGCCGTACGATATCCGTTTGGGGTATAACCGCTTGACGCAACTGCTCGAAAATTTGACCAAGCATGGCTTCCAAATACAGGCTCAAGCGCGAGTCTCGCCGCGTATGAAAGAATTGGTTGAACAAGGCCTGTTTATCCCTTACGTGGAAAAATCCCAAGCAGGGCTGGAAATTAGCGCCGGCAACGGGGAGCGACTGTATCGGTCCATCTTCCCGTCACGCGTCTACGAACATTTTGAATCGATCCCGTCTGTGGTGACTGACAGTCTCCTTTTTATCGAAAACCGGGATCTGCTTGATTTGGCTCATCCAAAAAAAAACCCGGCTGTCGACTGGATTCGGTTGGGGAAGGCGGTGCTGGACAAATCGATCCAATTCTTTCAAGCAGAACATGACGTACCCGGCGGAAGCACGCTAGCTACACAAATTGAAAAATACCGTCATTCTCCCAGCGGGATGACGATGAACGCAACGGATAAGCTTCAGCAGATGGCGTCCGCCTCGGTGCGTGCCTACTTGGGTGGGGAGAATACGCTACCGGTTCGCAAGCGAATCGTGGTCGATTATCTGAACACAGTCCCGCTTGCGGCCGCGCCCGGTTTCGGAGAAACGAACGGGCTTGGAGATGCGCTTTGGGCGTGGTATGGCCTGGACTTCGATGAAACCAACCACATCCTTAATTCTCGTTTCGTGCAAGGCGACGCGCTTGTCGAGACGGCGTTTCGTTATAAACATGTGCTGAGTCTGATGATTGCGCAGCGCAGGCCTTCCTATTATCTGCTTACCGGCCGGGAGGAGCTCGCTGAGCTTACCAATAGTTATCTTCGGGTACTGGCTCAGGCTGGTGTGATAGAGCCCGGCCTCACTAATGTTGCGCTCAAGCTACCTTTGCGTTTTCGTGATACAGCAATGCTGGACGAAGCGAGGAGTTTCTCGGCGCAAAAGGCAGTGAACGCCGTTCGCGTACGTATAGCGTCCCAGCTGGGGTTACGGCGGCTCTATGATCTGGACCGGATGGACCTTTCGGTTCAAAGCACACTCGACGCGGATCTCCAAAAGAAGACTACCGATCTCCTGCGCAATCTCAACGACAGCGAGTATGCGCGGGCTGCGGGACTCTATGGCCACCGCATGCTGACGACAGAAGATCCTGGAAAAATAATTTATAGCTTCACTCTGTCGGAACTAACGCCGCAAGGGGCGAAGTTCCGCATCATGGCGGACAATTTCGAGCAGCCGTTGGATATCAACCAGGGTACAAAGCTCGATCTGGGTTCAACGGCCAAGTTGCGGACACTGGTGACCTACCTTGAAATAATCGAAACGCTGCATGGCAAATATGCCAGCCTGGAGCCGAAAATGCTCCGCAAACAGGAACCTGATCCAAGCGATACCCTTAGCCGCTGGGCGGTCGGCTACCTGCTGCAAGCAACCGACAAGAGTTTGGCTGCAATGCTCGACGCCGCACTGGACCGCAAGTATTCAGCCAACCCCGAGGAACGTTTTTTCACCGGCGGTGGGTTGCACGTTTTTCATAATTTCAAGCGTCAGGATGACCACCAGGTTTGGAGCGTACGTGAGGCGACGCTTGATTCGGTCAATCTGGTCTACATCCGGTTGATGCGGGACATTGTGCGTCATTACATGTTCCAAGTGACGGGTTCTTCGGCCAAAATCCTCCGCGACGTCCGTGACGGTGCCCGGGCGGAATACCTGAGGCGGTTCGCGGATAAGGAGGGCAGGGAATTCATCCATCGGTTTTATCAAAAATACAGGGGGAAAACAGCAAGCGCCGGTGGCGTCAGCGCGGTATTCTTTTCCAGCTTTCGGCATACGCCGCGGCGGTTGGCAGCCGCGTACCGATACGTTTACCCTGAGGCTACGTTCTCGCAGTTCCAGGCGTTCATGGTTCCATATCTGCCAGCTTTAAAGGGCATGACACCGACGAAGCTGCAGGACCTGTACGAAGGATATGCGCCCGGCAAATACTCGCTCGCCGATCAGGGTTACATCGTAACAGTCCATCCGCTGGAATTATGGCTGGTTCGCTACCTGATATCGAAGCCGCAGGCTCAGTACAAGGATGTGATCGAAGCCAGCGGAGACGAACGAGTGGCGGTTTACCAATGGCTATTCAAGACGATACACAAGAATTCCCAGGACATCCGAATCCGCGGCCTGTTGGAGCTTGAAGCCTTTTTGGAGATTCATCGCAGTTGGAAACGGCTGGGCTACCCGTTTGACTCGCTTGTACCCTCACTAGCGACAGCCATAGGTAGTTCGGCTGATCATCCCGCCGCGCTGGCGGAACTGATGGGCATCATCCTCAACAATGGGGTTCGAGTCCCTAACGTGCTAATCGAACGCATGCGGTTCGCGGCGGACACACCATTTGAAACCATCGTGGAAAGGGGACCCGTTCAAGGTGAGCGAATGTTTTCCCCTGAGCTGGCCGCCGCCTTGCGAGGCGTGCTGGCGGACGTTGTGGAGACGGGTACAGCTTCCAGGCTGGCACGGGCAATTGTAGAAGAGGATGGGGCTGAAGTGCTGATCGGTGGAAAAACAGGGACCGGAGATCATCGCCACATTACCTTTTCATCGCCTGGCGTCATTAGGGAATCCCGGGCTGTCAACCGCTCGGCCACTTTTGTTTTCTTCCTTGGCGATCGCTTCTTTGGAACGATGACCGCATTTGTCCCAGGTGCGGACGCCGCCAACTACACGTTTACTTCGGCGTTGTCTACGCAGGTCATGAAGCATCTTTTGCCGACCTTGAAACCTCTGATAGATACGGCTGAGCCTCTGCCGGAACAAGGCTCGCTCGTGCGTGCATCCAGAAAGAGCGTACCAAAAGAAAACAGGGAAAAAAGAGAGGTGAATTCGAGCTGACGGGATGGCGTTAGAATAGGTAAGTATCGACCTGTCTTCAAGACAGCAGAAGTTACCTCTTCAAGATCGCAATTCGGCTGACGAATGGAGACAATATCGACGCGGAGTCGCGGCGTTCAGGCTGTGCCGATCGGGGCCATCCGAACGTGACGTTTCGCGCGCAATCCTTAGTCATCGCTATTGATCCATTGAAAAAAAATGATAATGCCCAGGATCAGCCCGAGACCCAAAACAGCCTTAACGAATTCTTTGGCAAACCAGAACACCATCGATTCATATAGATCCACGTTTCATCCTCTTTAGCCAAGTAGCTCCATAAGTCCTGCAAGTCCCCAGGCTCTTGAAAATATGTACAGGGGCCGTGAAGCCCAAGGAAAAATCAAGCCCGGCGGTTCGGGCTGTTTGATGCGGCGCGGGACCTCGCTGGGCGTCAGCGTGACGCACGTATTTGCACTATTCCTGGCGCAGTTTCGATTTTAACAGGTCATTTGCCAATCGACCTGCTGCCATTCAAAACTGGGCTCCCCCAGGTCTTGTTCGGTTCCCCCGCATTAATTTACTTGCGGAACCACCACCATAGCAGTAACGATAGGACCAGGGATACCAACAGACTGGTGGTCAACGGAAAATAGAAGCTGAAATTTTCCCGCTCCACGCTTATATCGCCGGGAAGCCGGCCAAAGGGCAATTTTGATAGCCAGGGCCACGCCAGGCCTGCCACCAACAGCAGTATGCCGAGCAGGATAAGTATACGTTGCATAAAAATTTCCTGATGCCCAGTTCTGGTGGGAACAACCGGAAAACCCGGAGATTAGCGTAGGCGGTTTTTTTCCAAAGATCAATCGCACCCTGATATTCTACTTTCACAACCGGTATTTCTGTCAGAGCTGGCTCCTCCCGTATTTTTCCGTTCGCAGCTTTTTCTTCGTCTAACCGCGCCTAAGACCGAGTGGATTCCCACATCTTTCATCAGTGCAGGACCTTCCTACGTGGGGTAGCACACGGAGACGCAACGGAAAGTCTTATAGGGTTGATTTTCAACTCGTCAATGACCCGCTACCTTTACACGTGCATGCCGACTGCCCGAAGTCATAACGATGGGGTCATGTGAAAGTAGAGGGCTTCAGGCGAGCCTGCGATTAGATCGATTTATGTCGGATAAACAAGAAAGACCGCGAAAGTCCCCCAGAGTAGAGATTGGCTTCACTCAGTCACAGCGGATGGACGTATCCCGGCAGAGCCGGGCAAGCGACGAGCGGGCCCAAAATAGATGGTTGGTTAAAAAAACGTTTAAAACAAATTTTCTTTATGGAGGCTGGCAATGAACTTTCTCATCAAATACTTTCGCAATCTCCTCGTTCCAATTTTGGTAGCGTTTGGAATTTTTACCTCGGCTGGCGTACAGGCGCAAGAGCCGTCGGACAGGCCGGTAATGAACAAGCCACCGGAATCAGGTGAGACGACCAAACCGCAGCGTGGCACGAAGGACAGGCCTCTAACCGTTGAAGTCCCGGTTTTGATTATGGTCCCAGTTCAAATCACAACCGATCTCGAAAAGAAAGGCTGTTGGGTAAGGTTTTATGACAAGAAAAATTATGAAGGCGACAGCTTGCTGCTAACCGGGCCTATCAACATGCCGAGGATGGTTGGCCCGTTTGGTTTCGACTGGGAAAACAAAGTACGCAGCCTTAAGGTTGGCCCTAATGCCAACCTTACCATTTATGACAACCGCGATTTTCGCGACCAGGACAAATTCATCGACGCAAAAACGAACGTACCCGACATGTCCAAACAGATGGGATATTTTGACGACTTCAGATCAATGATGCTGAGCTGTATCTAAGCCCCGAAGCGTGGCCCGAGGGCCCTCGCGGAGCGGGGATCGGGCAGTGCAGGGGCTTGCTCCGACCACACAGTTTTGTTTTTAGCCTACTGAGGTAGGGGTCGACGTCTGAGTTTTTTCCCAGCCTTTGCGGTCGCCCCGGAGCGTCGCCCGAGGGCCCTCGCGGAACGGGGATCGGGCAGTGCACGAGCTTGCGGCGACCGCAGAGTTTGGTTTTTTATCCACTGAAATAACGGATCGACGTCTGGTTCCACCCTTTGTGGTCGCTCGCGGAGCGTGGCGGAGGGACCCGCAGGGGGAATCGGGCAGTGCAGGGGCCAGCTGAACAAGCGGTTTGATGTATGACCCTGAGGGGGTTTGGCTTTTTATCCTGCTGAGATAACGGATCTGCGCATGAGTTTTTTTCCAACCTTCGGTGTAGCTCCCCCCAACGTTGCTCATGCGGATGCGAATTCACCACTTTTCGCTGTCGCTTGCATCGGGCTCCAGGATGCGCTTTTCACGGCCGACAAGCATCAATCACGACGTGTTTGAGAATGTGCAATCGGCGATGAAAGAAGTGTTCCGCCCCGGGTATCACAACGATAGGTAATTCCTGAGGAGCGGCCCACTCCAGCACAGACGTAAGTGCGACCACGTCATCCCGATCACCGTGAATGATCAGGACGCGTGGGGCCACGCCCTGGCGATGTTTAACGTCCGGCTGGATGATAGGGGGTGCCTTCAGACGTTGAACCGCCGGGGCCACCATGACGACTGTTTGCGGTTTGAGTCGTTGCGCGGCATAAGCCTGAACCGCACCACCAAAGGAGAATCCCGCCAGCAGTAACGGGACGGGCTTGTCGAAACGTTCAGCAAACCTGATCTTCGCGGTTTCCGCCACTGCGAGCACGTCGTCCACCTCACCTGCGCTGGTGTTATCACCCGAGTTAAGCTCGCCCTCGCTTTGTTCCACGCCGCGAAAATTGAACTTGATGGCAATGAATCCCAGTTCGAGAAATGATTTAAACAGGGTGTGCACCACCTTGTTGTTCATGGTTCCGCCATAAAGCGGATGCGGATGCGCGACCACGGCGATACCTCGGGCATGACCAGAGGTTGGCTCAGCAAGAATCGTTTCCAGCTTGCCGGCCGGGCCATCGATGAATGTTTTCTGGATAATATGCTCGTTCAACAATGCGTTCTGCAAGTAACTGGGTAATCTGATCGATCCACCGGGGTGAGCCGGCTGCCGCGGAAGCGGAGCATAAGGTCGGCGCGCGATTCGGCGGTCTGTTGGTTTGCTGGTGGAAGCTTGGCGGGGCGCGTGACTCATCGCCCGCAATCGTCAGGGCTGTCAGCGCTTTTGGAGAATTAATCCGCGCTCGGATCGAACGCTTCCGGGCCGTCGAGACTTCGTCAGATTCTCAACCGCTCCACGATACGGCCATGTTTCAGGTGCTCCTCGATAATCTCGTCGATATCCTCCTTATCCACGTACGTATACCAAACGTCTTCGGGATAAACCACGATTACCGGTCCTTCATTACAGCGATCAAGGCAGCCAGCATTGTTAATGCGTATCCTCTTGCTTTTGCTATCGAGCTTCAGCGCCTTGACGCGTTGCTTGGCGTAGTCGCGCATGGCCTGTGCGCCAAAATTGTTGCAACATAATGCACCTGCCTCGCGCTGGTTCACGCAGAAAAATACGTGCCGTTGATAATAACTCATGGGATTGATAGTGATCAGTTGTGCGTTCTGAATGATCACGATTATACGGATCGCCAATAGCTATCTCAACTTGATTTCGGTCCATAAGCGGCTCAGCAGTCGCCGCTGCTTGCGGTCAAGATCGCGCAACATTTCCAGGCGGGCGAGCGATTCCCGGCTGGGGAATATCGCCTTGTTAGCCGCAATCTCGGGTTGAACGTACTGCATCGCCTCAGTGTTGGGATTACCCGAGCCCAGGAGATTAGTGAGGTCGGCGGAATTTTTCCCTTCCAGCATGAAGTTGACGAATTGATGGGCCAGATCCGGACTCTTTCCACTTCTATGCAATACCATGCTGTCGAGCGCCAGTACCGCCCCTTCATTGGGGGTGGAGTATCCGATCGTGAAGCTCCGGCCGGTTTTTTTTGCGTCAAGCGCTGCCTGAAACATGTCATTGGAATAACCGTGCGCCACCCATAGATTCCCGGTGGCGAGTTCCTTGATATAACTGGTATTGCTGAAAGCCGCCCAGTAGGGCTTGGCGCGAACGATCAAATCTGCCGCTTCCTTCCAATGCTTCTCATCGGCATCATTTATTGAATAGCCCAGGTATTTAAGCGCCGCGGCCATCAATTCACGCTGGCTGTCGAGAACGGTCACGCGACCTTTGATCTTTTCGAGGTATCTGGGTTCGAAAATTATTGCCCAGGTGTCCGTTGGGAGGCCGAGTTCCTTTATTTTTTCCTGGTTGAATCCAAGCAGACTGATCGTATAGGCGTACGGTACCGAATACTTGTTGCCCGGGTCGAACGGCGTATCGAGGTACGAAGGGTCGATGTTTTTCAGGTTCGGCAATAACGACTTATCCAGCGGCTTGAGGGCGCCCTGCCGGATCAGAGTATCCATCGCGTTGCTCGTGGGGACGATGAGATCGTAACCGCTCGCGCCTGCCGCGAGTTTTGCCAGCATTTCCTCGTTGTCCGAATAATAATCCTGGGACAGCCTGCAATCGCAGGACTTCTCGAAGCGCCTGATCGTTTCGGTGGAGATATAGTTATTCCAATTGAACAGGTGCAGGACATTCCTGTCTTTATTGGGTATCGCCGCGCGCTCATCCGATCGGGTGCAACCCGCCATGAACAGCATCAGCCAGCTCAACATGAAAATGAGTGATGCCAGAGACCTTCTGAAACATCCGGGATACATAACTTCTAGCTGGACGTTTTTGCGTCGCGCGACGAGGCGTGCGCGTCGAGCTTTGCCGCGATGATGATCATGACCAGGGTGAGCAACATCAATAAGGTGGAAATCGCATTCACCTCGGGCGTCACCGCGACCTTTATCATGGTATAGATCTGGATGGGCAAGATGGGTTCGCCGACACCCTTGGTAAAGAAGGTAATGACGAAGTCATCTATCGAGAGCGTGAACGACATCAGTGCTCCCGCAACGACCGCCGGCATGATAAGCGGCAGCGTGACCAGACGGAATGTTTGCCACGGGGATGCGCCAAGATCGCGCGCCGCTTCAAACAGGCTCTCATCCATGTCCTGAAGCCGTGCCCGTACGATTATTGCCACGAAGCCGATACAGAATGTGGTATGCGCGATAATGATTGAGACCATGCCCAGCGTTAAATTCAGGACTTGTAAAAAGAATAACAACAGCGACACGCCGAGAAGGATTTCAGGCATGGCCACCGGCGTGAAAACCAACACCGGCAAAACCTTTAAGTTGTACCGATGAATCGCCAGACCCGCCATGGTGCCAAGCACCGTAGCACTGAAACTCGCGCTGAGTGCAATGATCAGTGAATTACCTGCGGCTGTAAGCATCTCCGCGTTGTTGAATAGCGCTTTATACCAGGACAAGGTAAATCCCACCCACTCTGCATTGAGCCGCGAATCGTTAAAGGAATAAACCACCACAATGGCGAGGGGAATGTACAGGAAGGCGTAGACCAGCGCCGCGGCCGACCACAGCCAGGTATTGTTGCGCTTCATGCTATCCCTGCTGTCCGGTAGCGGGTCGTGCGAGCCATGTCGCCAGTGCGGCGACGGATAGCACGGCCAGCGTCAGCATGATTGAAAGCGCTGAGCCAAAGGGCCAATCCCGGGTACCGAGGAATTGATCCTTTATCAGATTGCCGATAAGAATATCACCTGTGCCTCCCAATATATCGGGAACGGCGAACATGCCGAGTACAGGAATGAATACTAACGCCGAGCCTGAAAACACGCCTGGCAGGGATAAGGGCCAGGTAATTTGCCAAAACCGCTGCCAACCATTCGCGCCAAGATCCTGTGCCGCATTCAGGAGCGCCGGGTCGTGCTTCTCCAGATTGGTGTAGAGCGGCAGCACCATGAATGGCAGGTGCACGTATACCATTCCAACCAATACGGCAAATGGCGAAAACAACAGTGTCACCGGCCCGATGCCGAATACGCCGAGAATCGCATTGATAAACTGGCTGAGGGCAGACTCGGGGCCCAGAATGATCATCCACGCATAAATGCGAATGAGGAAATTGCTTGCGAACGGCAGGACCACCAGCAGGACCAGCAGGTTGCGAAAGCGTTTTTCGCTGCGTGCAATCAGCACCGCCAAGGGATAGGCCAAGATAAGACATATAAAAGTGGTGGCTGCGGCCATGGCGAAGGACTTGAAGAAAATTTCCCCATAGAGCAGGTCGCTAAAAAAAAACTGGTAGGCCTCTGGTGTGAAACCATGCTCGCTCTCAGCGCTTGCCGCAGGCGCTGCAATCGGCGCCAGGCCCCCGAACTCCCCCGGGAAACGGAACGAAGTCAGGATCATGATGAGACTAGGGCCGACAAAGAAAATCAGCAGGAAGATAAACGGAGGGCCGCCGACGAGTAATCTGGCCACCCGGCCTTCTCTGAGATCTCCCTTACTCATGCAGAAAAATCCCGGCATCGTGTCGCCATGAAACCGCTACGGCGTCGCCAACGTCATAAAACTTGGCTCGTCCCGGTGCTGAATTGGGCAACAAGGCCTCGATATAGGCCCCGTTGGAGAGCTCCACTATATAGGTCGTAACATCCCCGACATACAGAAAATCGTGCACCTTGCCAAGGAAATGGTTTTTCAGTTGAGGCTCGTCCGAAGCGTGCGAAATCCGAACCTGTTCCGGTCGAATCGCAACCAGGCCATTATCGCCTGCTTTCACGCCCTCTTTCCCTACAGTGACTACTTCTCCCAATCCGGAGACCTCAAGTTTTAAGTGCGATGGGGTCGATTCCAGCACCCGCGCGGACATCATGCTGATCTTTCCAACAAAATCGGCCACAAACCGGTTTTCTGGAAAGCCGTAAATTTTTGAAGGCTCGTCAATTTGCTCGACACTACCGCGGTTCATCACTGCTATCCGATGCGATAGCGCCAGCGCTTCATTCTGCGCATGAGTAACAAAAACGAAGGTTATTCCTACTTCCTTTTGGAGATTAATAAGCTCGATCTGCATTTCTTCGCGCAGCTTTGCATCGAGGGCACCCAGAGGCTCATCCAGCAGTAACAGCCGTGGCCGGTTGACCAGGCCGCGTGCCAATGCGACACGCTGTTTCTGTCCTCCCGACAACTCATGTGGGAAGCGGCCTCTAAAGTCAGATAGGCGGACACCATCAAGGGCCTCGCTTACCCGAGCCTTAATTTCCGGTAAAGCCTTACCGGCCATCTTGAGTGGAAAGGCAATATTGTCGGCTACCGTCATATGCGGGAAAAGGGCATAGGTCTGGAACACGGTGTGGACAGGCCGCTTTTCCGGCGGCGTGCCGACCACATCTTTTCCGTCGAGGAGAATTTGTCCGGAATCGGGAAGATCGAAGCCAGCTATCATCCGTAAAAGCGTCGTTTTACCGCATCCGGATGGACCTAGAAGGGTGAAGAATTCCCCAGCTTCAATGGTAACGGTGACATTGTCGACAGCGGTATAGCTGCCAAAGCGCCGAGTAACATTACGGATTTCCAGTAGTGCCATCGCCGTGCAAACAAAAAAACGGAGATTTTACCAAAATTCACCCACGCTTCAGTGTTTGAGATAGCGTATGGTGGGCGGCTGAAGCTGTGGGAATGCGAGTCGAGCCTGCCCCCCGCCGGTATGCGGGCCGGGGAGTTGCGCAAATTTCGATCCGCTAGTTTGATAAGTGGAGAAGGGAACCCCGTTATCCTACTACCATAACTGCCATAACTGCCATAACAACAGCACTGCCAGCAGCAGCGTGACCACAATCAGCAAGCGGCTCTGGCGCCGCTGCTCAATCAGTATCTCCGTGATTTTTTCATCCATCGCCTGCGTGCGGTTTTCACTCAAAGCGTGGTGCAGCAAACGCGGAAACTGCGGGAACATCACGGCCCAGCTCGAAGCCTCCTTGCTCAGGCGGCGGCTGAATCCACGTACGCCAAGCTGATCAGACATCCAGTTTTCAAGATACGGTTTTGCGGTCGTCCACAGGTCAAGATCCGGGTCGAGGTCGCGCCCCAGTCCTTCGATATTCAATAGCGTCTTCTGCAGCATGACCAGCTGAGGCTGAATCTCCACATTGAACTGGCGCGAGGTTTGAAATAGCCGTAGCAACACGCGGCCGAAGGAAATTTCCTTCAGCGGTTTATCGAAGATTGGCTCGCATACGGCGCGGATTGCGGTTTCGAAATCATTGACGCGGGTATTTTTCGGCGCCCATCCTGCCTCGACATGGGCTTCTGCAACCCTTTTATAATCGCGCCGGAAGAATGCAAGAAAATTTTGTGCGAGATAATTCTTGTCTTCGTCCGTAAGGGTACCCATGATGCCGAAGTCCACTGCGATATAGCGGCCATCGCTACCCACAAAAATATTACCGGGATGCATATCGGCATGAAAATAACCATCCCGGAATACCTGAGTAAAAAAGATTTCCACTCCGACCCTGGCAAGCCTCGGGATATCGATACCCTGTTCGCGCAGCTTGGCCACTTGGCTGATGGGCGTTCCCTTCACGCGCTGCATCACCATTACGCTCGAGTAGCAGTAATCCCAGTAAACCTCTGGTACCAATAGCAGTGGAGAGTCGAGAAAATTGCGTCGCAGCTGGCTGCAGTTGGACGCCTCGCGCATCAGATCCAGCTCATCGTCCAGATGCCGTGCAAATTCCGTCACGACTTCACGTGGTTTCAATCGCTTGCCGTCGGGCCAGAGTGATTCAACCAGCAGCGCTCCGGTTTCCATTAACGCGACGTCATGTGCGATCACGGGCGCAATGCCCGGGCGCAGCACTTTCACCGCCACTTCTGTGCCGTCGTGAAGTACCGCGAGATGAACCTGGGCGATGGATGCGCTTGCTACCGGCTCGGCATCGAATACCAGAAAGACTTCGTTAACGCTTTTTCCATAAACCTCCTCCAGCGATTTGATCGCAAGATTGGAGGGAAACGGCGGAACCTGATCTTGCAGTTTAGCCAGTTCGTCAGCAATGTCCTGCGGCAGGAGATCCCGCCGGGTGGAAAGCATCTGGCCAAACTTGACAAAAATGGGGCCGAGTGCCTCCAGCGCGAGACGGAGGCGTTCGCCACGAGCCTTCTCCAGCCGGCGCCAGAATGTAGCAACTTTGACGACTGGCCGCACCAGGCGTAATCGCTCATGCCCGAGAAAAAATTCATCCAGGCCGAAACGGAACGCTACAGCCAGAATTTTGAGAAGACGAAGAAAACGCATTTATTCCAATGACAGCAGTTCGTCTATAGTCAAGCACCCCTGATCCAATATACCGAACGGCGTACCTTAAATCGCAAGTGCCCGTTCCAATGAAACCAGCCAGGTGGGGATAGTCTTCTCAGTTGAGTCACATTGCTAAAGGGGTCTTTTCATAAGCGCGCTCACACGTTTTTCCAAATTTAAGGCGGCCTCGTGCAGCGCGCTTACTTCGTGGACAAACTCATACATGTAAACCGGTTTGGCGAGCAGAGGCCGCTCTTCGGTTAAATACTCCGTCGACATCTGCAACACGTTCCGAATAGTTTCGGCATGCCAACGCGTAAGACTTTTGCCGGCGAGAACCACGCGATGTGCGAGGATATCACCCAATATCCTGCTCAGGTCTTCCTCGAGATCCCAGCGCAGATGTTTGCCGACATGGAGAAGCTCGTCTGCGAATGCGCTGTCGCCTGAGATGCGGATGTTACGGAACGCATCTTCATCGCGCGCAAGCAAACGCGGCAACAATACCGGATCAATAGTGAGAATGACATCATCGCGAGCATTGCTCGCGGCAGTGGATACGTCGCCGCTGGCCTTTACGGTCAGGGCGACGTCAATGAAAGGAGAAAGACGGAAGCGCGCCGTCTTCCCGGAGCAGGATTGCAGCCGCTTGCGCGCCCAGCTTTCCCCATGCAACAAGTGGTTGAGCGGGGCTATCGCGAGGGATGCCAGCATTGCAGCTCAGGTCAGGAAACTTGCTGAATGCCCGCCAACAGCCAGACCGCTTCCGAATCTTTAAGGTCTTTCTGTACGTGCCAGATCTCATCAAAGGCTTCTGGTGCGGAATTGGGCGCTTCCCGCAGCTGCCCGTTGAACCGGACACTGGCAATGGCTGTGTCATTTTCCGTTACTACTTCGAGCAATTCCGCATCGATCGACATGACCTCTGTCCTCTGAGGTTCATCGCCGCGCTCATTGATCTGCATACTGATCTCGGCGAACATTTGCGGCGTAGTATATTCGCGGATATCGCTCAGGTCGCGCGCGTCGTTGGCAGCCTGCAACCTGATAAAAGAGGTTTTGGCATTACGCAGAAACGGCTCGACCTGAAAGTCTGCGGGAATATTACCTGTACTCTTGGTAACAGGCGCCGCCTGGGTCGGTGCTTCCGTCCCGGATGCAGGCATTTGCTCTGCCGGGGCGGAGCCGGTCGGTGCCGGGCTGCTGCTCCCGGTTGTTCCGAGGCCTGAATATTGCATGGGACGCGCCATATTTTCCTGTCGCGGTCTGCGCATCATGCGCACCACGAAGAAAACAGCGGCCATCAGCGCGGCCAGCATCAGCACATCCATCATGTTAATGCCCTCGAATGCGCCGCCCATGAATAGCGCCGCCAGTAATCCTCCAGCGGCCAGACCAGCCAGTGGTCCCATCCATTTGCTTCCACCAGCGGCTGCCGGTGCCGGCGCAGCGGCCGGAGCTTGCCCCGACTTGGGCGCTGCTTGCGGGCTGATGGCCTCACGTTGCTTGCCAACGCTCTTACCGCCACCAAAGCGTTTCGCTTCAGCGTCAAACGCGACCAATCCGAAGCTAAAAACAGCCAAGGTCAGCAGGGTGAATAATTTCTTCATGACGGTCTCCTTGCAAACATTCAAGAAAGCAGTATAACACTATCGAATCTATCGATATCTCATAAATTGAATCGGAAAACTTATTTGTGCGGAAGTTCCCAAACGGGTGCCGGTGATCACGCCGCGGGTCTGGTAATGCGCTGTTGTTACGAGAGTTTCTTGCGATAGCGACGTCCGCTTGATGTTTGGCCATCGTCTAGACAAGGCTACGCTACCTGCCTGATGATCTGATTCGCGAAATATTCATTAAGCCGAGCTCGTTCCATCTTTCTTATTACTGCCTACTGCCGCTAGTCTACCCCTGGCTATTGGGATTGTGCTTCGCGATTAAACACATTGTCTCGCAGTGACGCTGGGCGGCGGCGAGATCTCCATGGACTTCCCGCGGCTCCCCCTTTGGAAAGGGCCGCCAAAAACGCTTGCCGTTATCTTCTGGCGAAAGCGTCCCACGAAAAAATAAACTTCGGTAACCGGCAAGGCACAGCAAATAATTCCCTTTGACCTCATCCTTGAGCCACTCAAACTTCATAGCAAACCCTTTCTTGATCGTTGAAGAGGAATGTGCCCGCAGCATATTTTAGTTGACCCTCATAATTTTTGGGTTAAATTGGTGAACATTTTTTCTATTCTCCTGTTTTACGGTTCCATTCCATCGTGGGAGGGGGGCGGGGACGTCCGCGTGGGAGGGGCCGGGCCGTCCCCGCATGGTTGGGCTGGCTCTAGCCTCGCTATCGCCACTGAGACGCGAACATGCTTCACCGCTGGGTTTACCCGCGGGGCAGTACGAGGGAGTGCCACCCGGTAAACTTTTAAATTGAGCGTCCCATGGGGTGAATGCTGGACGATCAGCGAAGACCCGTACTAGCATAAGAAGATTCGCCCTGTACCGAGGTGCGAGGCGATTATCATATGATAATCGCCGCACAGATAATCCTATCCGGTATGTGCTTATACTGCTCCCGCGTTCAGTTTTTCAGGTGCCGGTGAAGCATGACGGGGAAATTGGTTACGAATAACCGCGCGCACGCATTAAGGGAAAGAGGAAAGCGGTTTTTGAAAACAATTACTTCAGTACCTGAATAAGCGATTCAAATAAATCGAGCAGGGAGCAGTATGCCGGAACAGGTGTCGCGTGAGGAAAATTGAACACATTGCCGCCACCATGGATTTTCCACCGATTCAACCTCGTGCTCAGTAGGCCAAGAGCACGACGCAAAAGTTTTATTTGATGCACGTCGTTGCAATCTTTTCATCCGAAGGACCCACGCAACCTTGTGACGGTTAGCCCGTTGAAGACGAAATACCGGCTCTGCAATGACGACAGGGCAACACTATATATTCATGATTATCCTGACTGTTAATACTGGTAGTTCCTCCGTCCGTCTCGCGGCATTCTCCGGTGATAGCGGAGCGCTGACACAGTTGGCGAGTGCACGGTACGAGTTATCAGACAGCGAACCCGAGATCATGCTTAAGGCATTCCTGGACGCGCATGGGCTCACGGAAATAAAAGTGGCGGTGCATCGCGTGGTGCACGGAGGGATGAATCTTACTGCCTCGTGCCTCATCGATCAGGAAGTGGAGCTGGAGATTGGCCGGGTCGCACCGCTCGCCCCATTGCACAACCCGAAGGCGTTGCGGTGGGTACGGGCAGCCGGCGAGGTGCTGGGGACGGGTGTCTCCCAGGTAGCCGTGTTCGACACGGCGTTTTTTACTGACTTGCCCGAGGTCGCGCGTACGTATGCCCTTCCGCACATGCTGGCGGAAAAGCATGGGCTGCGCCGCTACGGGTTTCATGGGCTGGCGCATCACGGCATGTGGCAAAGCTGGCAAGGAATACAACCTGGTGCGGGGCGCCAAGGGCGCATAATCTCATTGCAGCTCGGCGCCGGCTGTTCAATTACGGCGACTGACAACGGGTCGCCGCGTGACACGTCCATGGGGTTTTCGCCACTTGAGGGGCTGGTGATGGCCACTCGCTCAGGGAATGTCGATCCCGGCCTGCTTACATTTTTGCTCCGCCATGAGAATTTGACGCCTGAGCAGCTGGATCAGCTATTGAACGATCGAGCCGGTCTTTTGGGTTTGTCCGGCATCAGCGCGGATGTACGGGACTTGCTGGCGTCGACCGACAAACTCGCGCAACTGGCGCTGAATGTATACTGTTACCAGGCGCGCAAATACATCGGGGCCTACTTTTCAGTGCTCGGCGGCGCCGAGGCTGTTGTTTTCGGCGGGGGTGTCGGGGAGAACGTGCCCGACGTGCGAGAAAAAATCCTGGCAGGCATGGAGTGGTGCGGAATCGACATCGATTTACGCGCCAACCGTGACGCCCGGGGATTATCGTGTATCAGTAGCGGAGCAAGCCGGGTTGAGGTTTGGGTTGTTCCGGTAGACGAGGCGGCAGGCCTGGCGCGCGAAGGGGCCGCGCTGATGGGCAAGCCAATGCAGGGAAATCTGAGGGGTTATGAATCAGGCTGAACGGAGGACACGATCTGAGGATAAACCCTCTCCGAGATGAATTGCGCATACTCAATGTGTCAATGTGTATTGGCGGGTTACGAATTATCTTTCGGTCGGGCAATATGTCATCTCGACAATCCACTGCTCAGGCAACCGCTTACGCTCGTGCATGTGGAGCCCCCACTGCTTGGACGTTGGGGGTGGTCAATGTGGTAGACTTGATGACCCCTGCAGCAGCAAACCGAGCACCTGCATGGAGCAATACATCGCCCAGTACAGTGACGACAAGCCAGAAATCCGCGACTGCCCTGGCCTTCCAGCTCCGGGGCGAGCTAATGGATCAGCGCTGCGCCCGAAAGGGTGGTGCAGCAGAATGATGGAACGAGAACGTCGCCCATCCGGGAATGAAATGAGAAGGCGTCTTGGAGTAGCGGCTTCAGCCTCTTCAGCTGGCGCCAAGATGCTTTTCGGCATAACGAAGGGCTCAGGCCCTTGCTGATTCGAAAGTGAGGCAGGATGGTATTCATCCTCAATGTCATCGCGCTCTATTTCGCATTTACATCGAAGCACGTGGACGGCGTATATTGGGGTGCGGTACTGCCTGCCCTGTACGCCATCGTTGTGGCTCCCCATGCATTGATCGGCAGAACCGACATACCCCAGCCACGGATAGCGAAGTTGCTGGCGGAAAAATGGGACAACGCGGATGATCTGACCGCGTATATCGCCAAATACTGGATGGCGCTTGCCTATCCCACCACTTCGTGGAAAAAGCAGAGAAACAGCGTCATTCTTTACCTAACGTCGTTTTTCCTCAGTATCGTCTATTTCACGAAAGAAATGTTTGCCGCCGGCATTTTCATGTTTGTAGTGGGATACGTTCTCTATCAAATGAGTCTTCGGGTGGATCGGCCGAGATCGGTCTATACAAGCCCTGAATTCAGAGATGGCAGCGACAATGAATTTGCCAGAAAAGAATGGGAGCTCGCGGCCATGTCGATCATGGCATTTGCTGACCTGTACCCGGATGACCGGGCTCTCAGCGATTCAGCAAAAGAAATCTCCGAAGATTCCGATGTAAAGCTATTGCTGGCAAAATATCGCCGGGAGGCTTTGGGATGGGCAGGTTAGCGATTCGTGCAATGTGCTGCCATATGGGAGCACCTTTGCCTTTGATCCAGAGATTACAGGAATACATGGAAATCCACGCTCATGGCTTGCCCTTCGCTGTTGACCAGCCGGAAAAGAGCTGGCGGATTTCGGAAGAACGCTATCGCGCATAGCCTGAGAGCTCCTTAAGGGATCGCCCTTATTCCTTTGCCTTATGCCCGCAGCGCGCGCTACCCGTGCTGGCTAATACTTCGCGGGACATTCCGTCACCATATTCCAGCGCATACCGCATTGCCTCGATGCTTTGATAGTGGTCCATAGTGCATCTAAACGGTGAGAAAGTCCAACGGAGGGAGAAGAGGGGAGGCCCAAGCTCCCCTTCTATCGGGGCAAAAAATATGCCGAAGCAGTCCAGATGCAGCGCAATCGTAGAGTCAACAACGCGTCGAACTTCCGGACTCATAATGTTACTGAACAGAAGCGGTCGTAGGGCATCCCTTCTGGGCCGAGGCATTGATCTGCTCCATCAAGGCCGCGGCCTTCCGGCTGTATCCAGATAGGGCAGCGTGATTTCGTCAAAAGGCACATCTTCGAACTGCCTGAGGAGGCTGTGGCCCAGCATTTCGACGGCAATGCCGGCTCAATCGGACAGAAAGAAGGCTGCGCGGTCGTGTTACGTCAACTGATATTTGGCTTAGCTCACCGATAATGGTACAACCGGTGATGGTACAACCCGTGAATGGCGCCGAAGCGTAGCGGAGCCTGTCCGGGTAGGCGCAGCGTTGGCGCAGGGTTTCTCAAGAGGATCAGAGGATATACGGGCCGATGGGCATATGCCCCAGCATGCACACGCCTCAGCGCTCTGCCCGGTCCGGCTTTCAGCCATCCTCCGCGTAAGCCCTTGAGCATTGGCCTGCTGATTGCCAGCTAGAGTGGCAGACAGGAAGGCCATTCTATTGCTTCTCTTTCCGCTCTTTCCAAATAGGGCAAAAAGATTCGGTATTTACGCTACACCGTGTGCTTAGGTTTAGCGAAAAAGACGAGGCAGCTCTAGCCGCCACACCCGGACTTGGGGGTTTACGGCATGTTTCCGAACAAAGCGTCCAGCAACGATTTTATTTAAAAGTTTCTATAATAAAAACGTGGAGTGGCGCAGCACGACCGTACCCTCGAACAGGAGCAGAAGATGAGTGATTCGCAATACGTGGTATGGTTTGACGACCTGCGCATGACAGACGTGAGTCGCGTCGGGGGAAAGAACGCATCGCTGGGAGAGATGATCAGCCAGTTGACAAAGGCAGGTGTGTGCATTCCCAACGGCTTTGCAACGACTGCCGATGCATACCGTGAGTTTCTCGCTCAGGGCGGCCTGGCACAGCGCATCAACCAGATGCTCGACCGGTTGGACACGCACGATGTCACAGCACTGGCTGCTGCGGGGACCGAGATCCGGGCCTGGATCGTGGAGACGCCACTGCCGCCGCGCTTGAAGCAAGAAATTGCTGGCGCCTACGAGAAAATGCTGCGGGAAGCGGGGTCCGGAGATATTTCGGTAGCGGTGCGTTCGTCCGCAACCGCGGAAGATTTAGCCAATGCCTCGTTTGCCGGACAGCAGGAAACATATCTTAACATTCACGGGCTGGACAATTTGCTCAAGGCGATCCAGGCGGTGTTCGCCTCGCTCTACAATGACCGTGCTATTTCATACCGTGTCGACAAAGGCTTTATACATTCCGAGGTTGCTTTATCCGCTGGGGTGCAGCGCATGGTTCGCAGCGATATGGGCGCTTCAGGCGTAATCTTCACGCTGGATACAGAGACCGGATTTGATAAGGTGGTCTTTATTACTTCCTCGTACGGTCTTGGTGAAACCGTGGTGAAAGGTGCTGTCAACCCCGATGAGTTCTATGTTTACAAGCCTGCGCTGGAGCAGGGAAGGCCTGCCATTCTTCGGCGCGGCCTGGGCTCCAAGCTCATCAAGATGCAATATGCCACCAGCGGGGGCCCCGGCCGCACGGTCGAGACACTGGATGTGGATGAGGCAGCGCGCCGACGCTTCTCGATTACGGACCAGGATGTGGAGGAGCTTGCCCGCCAGGCGGTTATAATCGAGCGGCACTATGGCCGACCCATGGATATCGAATGGGGCAAGGACGGCCAGGATGGCAGACTCTACATCCTGCAAGCGCGACCCGAGACAGTGCAATCCACTGCGAGTGCGAACACGCTGCGGCGTTATCGCTTGAAAAGCAAATCAGAGATCCTGGTATCGGGGCGCGCCATCGGCCAAAAAATTGGTAGCGGTCCGGTGCGCCTGGTACTGGATGCCAGCGAAATGTCGCGCGTGCGTGATGGAGACGTACTGGTGACAGACATGACGGATCCCGATTGGGAGCCAGTCATGAAACGTGCCTCGGCCATTGTCACCAATCGCGGCGGCCGGACCTGCCACGCCGCAATTGTCGCGCGCGAGCTGGGCATTCCGGCAGTAGTGGGCTGCGGAAACGCGACTGGCATGCTGACCGAAGACGAGATGGTGACCGTCTCCTGTACCGAAGGGGATACCGGCAATATTTACCAGGGGGTGCTGGAAGTGGACGTGGTCGATCTGGTGCTTGAGCAAATGCCGAAGCCGCCGGTCAAAATCACCATGAATGTGGGAAACCCGGATCTGGCGTTCGGTTTCCAGCGCATACCCAACGATGGCGTTGGCCTGGCGCGACTGGAGTTCATTATTGCGCGCATGATCGGCATACACCCCAACGCGGTACTGCAGTATCCCGATCTACCTGCTGACCTGAAGCAGCAAGTGGATAATCAAAGCGCCGGTTATCCGGATCCTGTCAGCTTTTACGTGGAGAAACTTGCCGAGGGTATTGCCACGCTCGGTGCCGCATTCTTCCCCAAGCCGGTTATCGTCCGACTGTCCGACTTTAAATCCAACGAATACTCAAGCCTCATTGGCGGACAGCAATATGAGCCCAGGGAAGAAAATCCGATGCTGGGATTTCGGGGCGCGTCGCGCTATGTGGCAAAGGCGTTTCGCGACTGTTTTAAGCTTGAATGCCGGGCGATGAAAAAGGCGCGCGCCGATATGGGGCTTAGCAATCTGGAGATCATGATTCCGTTTGTTCGCACCGTGACCGAAGCCCGGGGTGTCGTAAGCCTGTTGGAGGAGAACGGCCTGAAGCGGGGCGAGAACGGCCTGAGGCTGATCATGATGTGTGAAATTCCGTCCAATGCTTTGCTTGCGGATCAATTCCTGGAGTACTTCGACGGTTTTTCCATCGGGTCCAATGATCTGACCCAACTCACGCTCGGCTTGGATCGGGATTCCAGCCTTGTCGCGGAATCCTTCGATGAGCGCGATCCAGCGGTAAAGGCGCTCTTGCGGCTGGCCATTCAGGCATGCCGCAGGGCGGGAAAATACATTGGCATTTGTGGACAGGGACCATCCGACCATCCTGATCTGGCGCGGTGGCTTATGGAAGAGGGCATCGAGAGCCTCTCCCTGAATCCGGATACTGTAGTGGATACCTGGCTTTACCTGGTTGAGGGAGCGAAAAAAAAGTAAACGCTTGAGCGGGCGCCGCGTAAAACTCGATTGCTTCATATAAGGACTACTAAATGGCAAAGAACAGGAATCCGCAGCATATCGGCTTCATTCCGGACGGTAACCGCCGATGGGCATTAAATCGGGGTTTGCCGAAAGAGGATGGATATATCCATGGGATCGGCCCAGGATTATCCTTATACGAAATATGCAAAGAGCGGGGTATCGCGGAAGCCTCCATTTATTGTTTCACCCAGGATAACACCAAGCGGCCCGGCCGCCAGAAGTTGGCGTTTACCGATGCGTCCGTGGAATTTGCTTTTGAGATCGCACGCCGGGGGGCGGCTCTGCTTGTGGTTGGCGACGAATGTTCGGCGCAATTTCCCAAGGTGCTTGAAAAATTCAGAACGCGCCAGGGCAGCGGGATGAAGGTGAACCTGCTCGTCAACTATGGCTGGGAATGGGACCTGGGCGGTCTCAAGAGCGGCAGTCTCCGATCAAACGACGTGTCGCGTCTGGACCTGATCGTGCGTTGGGGAGGAGGGCGCCGGTTAAGCGGATTTCTTCCAGTGCAGTCCGTTTACGCTGACTTTTATGTCCGGGATGAGTATTGGCCGGACTTCGAGCCTCAGCATTTCGAGCATGCCTTATCCTGGTTCCGCCGGCAGGACCGGACATTTGGCGGTTGACAGTTGGCATAAAAAGGCTGCTGTCCAAACCGGATCAAAACGAAAGTTAAGGTTGATTCGGCGTGGTGCCAGGTGGTGCGCATATACCTGCGGGTGTGGTGTCCCTCGCGCCAAACAGGAGCACCTGGCCGTCCAGGCACCTTGAGATACTTTTTGTGCGTTGTCGTACAGTCTAGTTTTTAATCGCGGGATAGGATATTGAGACAGCAATCCGCTGATCGACAAAAGGAGTTATCCATGAACTACCTATCCATCATGAATAATAAAACAGTGCGACCACTGCTTGGGGCGGTCCTTTTAACTATGACGGGTTGGGTTCACGCACAAATCAACACGCCCGGCCAGGGTCCTGGCATGCAAAGGCCCTCCGATTCCATGCAGCCACCGGTAATACCAGGGAAGCCGTTCGAGAAAGGCACGACCAGAGGGGAAGAAGCCGAAAGGAAGAACCGTTTCGACAGAAACCAGCAAGAATCATTAAGCGAAGAAGAGTATAGAGAGCACCGCAAGGAAGGTGTCTACGACTATGGTACCGAAAAAACCCCGGGGGCCGGAACAGGCGGCTCTGGGACGGGCTATTGACGAGCGGCGCATCGCGTCTTCTCTCAGACTTTGCATCATCTCCTACCTGCCGGCGTCTTCAGCTTGTGAATCCGCTCTGGCGCCGGCGTGGGTAGTATGTTGCCTAATCTCCAATCCCCTGATCCTTTCCTTTTATCCCTTATCCCTTTTTTCCTTTCAACGCCTATTGTCCGATAGCCCGGACCGGGCGCGGGGGCAGCACGTATATCACGGGCTTAATATCGAGTTAGCATTAAGTTAGCAGCAGGTGTGCATCCCGTCACCGCCACATGCATGACGTTGTGGGCTGGCGCTCCCAGCAATCGCATAGGGGGAGACGCTAAGGGGAGACCTCTAGTTCCACTTTTGCCAGCTTTCTTCCCTCAAAGCAAATCCCGCATAGCGGATGAGTCCGGGCAACTTATTCGCGTAGCGGGCCCCGGCACGTCCGTGACCGACCTACAGTCCTGGGGTCCCTGAATTCCACCATTCCTTCGGATTGCTCGGCCCACGTGATGTGCAGCCGATGGGCCTGACCTTTCCGCGCTGTCAGCCAAATTTTCAGCCTGTGGGTTTTCACAAATACCTCACAAGGATATGACATCTTGCTCACATTTTTCACACAATCATCACATTGTTGCAACAACTTCTTCACACCGGCTATGGCAGTCTTCCTACCATGAGATCAAGAAAAGTGCAAGAGCTGACAGCAATAGCGTTAAGTTGAAAAAAATATAACGTATTCATGGTACTACACAAAAAAAGGGTGAAATTAACTTTCGGGGTAGGGGTGGCCATGGCAAGTTTGAAGCAACCACGGCCGTATGCATTCTAGATATAAAGGAGGTAGTGCTATGAAGCAAGTCTTTTTTCATAGTCTGGTTGTCTGCTTCTTCCTCCCGTTGCTGGGGGTGTTCGCGTTTTCCCTTAACAGTTTCGGCTTTCCGCTGATGGAGCAATACTCCGACAAGTCGATCAAATTCTTTATAGCGTTTCCCTACTTCCTTCTTATCATTGCGGCGTTATTTGCGTCCGTCTTGGCGGCAGACCGCCTATCCCGACGGCTGGCGGCGAAATTCGGGGTCCCGGTTGAAGAAAAAGCCGATACCGATAGCTGGGATAAATTGCTTGATCCGCAACGTATAGAGCACAAGCGGGCGGTTGTAATGAAGACGGCAGACAGCTGGCTAAAGGATAACATGCTGGCGAGAGTGATAATCGGCCTCATCATCGGCGCTGTGATCGTCATCTAAATAAATGGGTGGCGACTGGCTCACACGCCGCGAAATGTTTTTCGGAATTGAGATAGATAGGCTGAGTGAAGCGGAGCACTTGAAAGCGTTTACTTTCAGTGTTTCGTTTTGAAAAAGGCCCGGATAAGTTTCCGGGCCTTTTTCATTGCTCATGGGCTATTGCCGGTCATGTCTACGTTGTGATGCACGAGCTGCGCCGCCTCTTCATTCACATAGGGGAGGAAGCCGCCAAAAAGCGCCGCATCGGAGTGAATGTATACCGCGACAAGAAATTGATCGATAGTTTTGTGACGGACATGAAGGTGTGGAAACGCACCACTTCACAAAAATAAGTGCAATAAGTTACAGCATTCCAGTGGCACCGAGTTGCTCGGCGCGCGTGGAGCGCTAACCCTGGCCGTACTCAGCAGCCAAGCCATAGCGTACGACCGAGTACAACAATTCGAGCGCTTCCAATAGCAATTACCGGTCTTCGCTCATATCAAAAGTGGCCGATTTCCCAGGGGGAGTCAAAGAGCGGTAATATACCGTTAGCTCATCCATAGGAAAATCCCATGCAATCCCCAGGGCCGCCTCGCACGTTATACCACTATTGCTCAACGGAAGCCTTCTATGAGATTGTGAAAACGAAGTCCATATGGCTTTCCTCTTTATCTCTATCAAACGATACGTTAGAGGGTGAAAAGATCATTGCAAGGATTATAGACCGTCTTGCCGCACAGGGGGTTTTCAAAGAGCAAGTGATGTGGCGCTTCAAATACACATTTATGCAGTATGAAAGACAATGGGAAGGTTTGGGTTTTTGTCTATCCGAGAGAGGCGATTTGCTTAGCCAATGGCGAGGGTATGCGAAAGATGCCACTGGTGTGGCAATTGGATTTGCCTATGATTCGTTGCTGAAATTGGCAATGCAAAGTGGGAAACCCCCTCTGTCTCTTGAAAAAATTGAATACGATTCAGCCGTTCATTGGTCGTTAACGAAGCCCATCTACCAAAGAATACTTGATTACGTAAATAACAACCCTTTGATGCCATTTGATAAAACGATGGCTAATGTACCCCCGCTAAATTACGAGGGTCCACATAGTTCGGATGAAATAATGATGTCTAAATTCGCATTAGGATCGAAGGATATTCACGACCTATTGTTTAGGTTGAAACTGCCTGCGTTTAAAGAAGAGGAAGAGTGGCGTCTGCTTAACCTCTCAATGAGAGGAGCTTCCAATTATTTTTATCGTCCAAGAGGAAATTCTCTTGTTCCGTATCTAAAATACGATTTTAGTGGGTTTGCGCCTTTTATTACCGACGTAATTTTAGGCCCCAAACACGAAACCCCCGCGCACATAATCGACAAGTTTCTAAATCAAAACGGATATGGAGTGAGAGCGAAACTTTCCGAAGCAAGTTATCGGTAGAGATATATTCAGAGGTAATTTATGGCCTGCCTGGGGACGCCGATTTAACCCGGCCTTGCCGCACTCCAAATTCTCTCGTAATACTCGCGCTTAAGTGACGCAGTGCCAGGATCCAATGGTACAAAGTACGTAGGAGAATCTTTCGCTGCGTCTTTGATGGATTGGCCGATCACCCAAACCTTCTCGGAATCAATAATCAAAATCCGGTCATGGAGGTCCCCGCTTTGTCGTATTTCAATGGAAGCCCCGTAAGATTTATTGAAATCTCCAACCGCGCCCTTCAGACCGTTCAAATACTGATTCGCACCACCATCACGTTTTGTTCCCACGACGAGGTAAACGGCTACGGATGGCGCAACCTCGTGACAGTATTTGTCAAATGCGTCCGCATCCATATAAGGATCGACGATTAGGATGGACTGTTTAGCGGATAAAATTTGCACCCGTAAAGCCCGGAAAAAATCATAAACTTCGCCGGGCGCAAAGACCTCACCACCGCCCGGCTGTACGCTAAGTTCAAGATCGCCGATCGCTCTATATATTCGAGTAAAAATACCGGTGAGCCCATTACCGCTCACTGCGAAGAGCGGGTTTATCGAGTTTATCTGGATTTGTAGCAAGTCGGCTTCGTGACGGTTCCACTTGCTTACAAGTGCAACCGCTTTTCCAAGCCATTCCAGTTCAACAGGCGAATCAATCCTAGAAAACTTAAAATCATGATGTTCCCCCAATTCTGATGGGATTCAAAACTAGAATCTAGCCGCTTCGAGCAGTCTGACCTGGTTGGATTTAACGTATTCGCTTGGGGTCAG
>NZ_FOPV01000027.1 GCF_900113575.1 Nitrosospira sp. Nsp14 | reverse complement strand
GTCAACATAATCGGCAGCCAAAAAGCCACCATATTCGCCCAGGTGGGTCAGTTTTACTCCGGCTCAGTGGGTCAGTATTACAGCGGCGCTAACAAAGAGGTGGAATGATCGATGTCAGCGAGGCAGCACGATTTACCTATATTCTCGTAGGAATTGGGAAACTAATTGAGGCAACGGAAATTGAAAAGCGGCTTTCTCAAATGGAAAGGAAGTTACTGAAATGAGCCTGCTAAGAAGATTAGAAATACTTGAGGACGCAGCGCTGCGTCAGGGAGGGGACCCGGGATACAAGCTGGTTATGATAGAGGATGATGAGATGCCGCAGGAGGCTATCGCGAGGTCGGGGTTGACAAATTGGCCTATGGACAGAATTCTCTTGATTAGCTTTGTTAAGGCCAATCGGAAATTGCCTCGGATCGGCTAACTCATTGAGGTCAATAGTATCGCCCCTCCTGCCTCAAAGCTGCGCACTCTACAGTGATAGCTTCTCTAGGTGGATTGTTTATTAGTGGGACTTGCGCGAAAGTTGGTGGCAAGAAGATCACAGCACTTTTCGACATCCCCGTTTAGCAGGTAAAACGATACTTGATCCCCAGGAGAACAAAAATGAAATAAACGATAAATCCAGTAAGAGTTTTGATCTTCACGTGAAGCCAACACTTCATTCAGCGAGATAAAGAACGGGGTGGACCGGGGCCCTTGCGTGGTCTTAACTTCGATTCGCTTCCTTGCCCCATCGGGTTGGAATGAAAGAATGTCGAAACCTGCGGACGCATCGTAAAGTGCTACGTGCTTAACCTCATCCGCTAAATCTTCTCGTTTTGCCGCGTTCAGCATATTTATTTCGTACTGCAGAACTAGTTTCTCACCCGCTAGACCGAGATGCCGATTTTTCTCATCCTGAGTAGTCCAATCAATTATCGAACCTTTGGTCTTTGGTGACGCCACCTTTTGGAATTTTGATCGTGTTGTAAGTTGACTGTTAGGGGGATCAGTTTTGAGAAGAGTTTTGCCGGTCACATCGGTATTGAAAGGTGAGTAAGTCGGATCTATGGGCGCGCGGTATGGGAGACCCATGCGCTCCAAGTCCTCTCCGTTTAAGTCCCAACTTCGGATGGACCAAATAAAACGAACCCGTCCCATGGGATCAGCGTCGTGGGAAAAATACTGCAACAGTCCTAGATAGAAATACTGAGATACCGCGTTGGAGCGTAGAAACAAACGAATGTTATTTTCATGCGGACGGTGGTTAAGCAATTTTTGTATAACAACCGATCCATGCAAGTGAGTTCGAAACTCCCACTCAAGGAACCCGTCTTCACTTATCGTGTGTTTGTACGACTTGTCTTGATATGGTTCCCCCAAAGTAATCATAAAAATAAAATTTCCGCTTCCTTTAGGCGTTTCTATTACAGCCCCTTCCTTGCACTTTAAACCCGGTTCGAAGAGCTGTGAAATTTCCTCCCTGCCGTATTGCCGATACCGGCTCAACCCTTTCGGGACGTAACAGTCTGCGACGCCCTTGTTCTTTTTTCGTATCTCGAACCGGAGAGCTTTTAGTACTCTGAAGCAGGACGAATGTTCTCCCCCTGTAAATTCATCTGAGGTGAGTTCCCTCCCGATCGCCCGTTTGGTAGCGAGACCGAGGATTGCTTTCGGAGGGTAAGCTTTTCCCTCATGGACGAGATCGAACTCCGTCGAATCCATAAACCCGTAGCTAGCTATAGTTTCGGGCTTAAATACCGCCAATACGTCTAGAACATCTTGCCTTGTTACTCCGTTGAGTAATTCACGTAATCCTCTAATCCTGCCCGTCGGACCTTTCTCAATATTTGTCTCCATTACCATCCTTTCCCATCTGCTTTCTCTCCAGAATGTTGCAAGCTAATGCCTTGCGCTTCCTATCCCCCAACTAGTTTTCCTTGCCGTCTGAAAACACACCGCAGCCGAAAAAGAGCTGACAGCACAGTGAAGTAGTTCACGCTCTCATTCTTCTACCATCCAGATAAATAATGAGAGCATTCCCGTTCAGGGGGACGGACGTTAATACAGTCCACATATTGATCAAGTTTCTTCCGACGCTCTGGTCCCGATGCCCGTAACTGCCTCGTTCGCATCCATTCTTCGTGTGCCGGGTCGCTTCCAATAAGGTTGGTAGCTTCAGCCACTTCGTCGGAGAGATATTTAACCGTCCTGCTGGGCACTATCATCATTGCGTCGTATAGGCTATCGGAGATTCCCATGAGCGAGAGATACTGCTTTACGGTGGCCGAGAGTGCACTGTACTGGCCTTGGGACTGCGCGTGTGACAGCTCAGCGAACTCTTGGGCGGGAAAGGAGGGCCTATGAATACCGAGCTTAGAGCCTTCAAACGCGTTTCTCCACACGCCCCCGGCCAGCACGAGTATGCAAGCTGAACTGCACTCTGCATTGGAGTCGATAAAGATGTGGGCCGCTTGGGATCGGAGGATCATACCCATCTCCATAGCCGCTTTAACTTCCCCGCCCCGTGAGTTTAAAGACACCATAACGCCAAAATGCGTGAATGGGCTAGTCGATTTCTTAGCTTGGTCAATATAAGCAAGAAGACGTGGAACTGCAGATTGTCGGATCTCGCCAGAAATCTCGATGTACCCTCTGTCGGTGATGCGTCCCGCTGCCGGAAGTGGGGACTTCATGGGCACCACTCGAATGGCTGTCTCTTCAAGTGAAGACGCTACGGGCTCCTGCTTCGGTGTCGCCGGTTCTGTGTCAAACTGATCAAACGAGTTCGTGCTGACTGAAACTCGAGACTGTGTTTGCGTAGTAGCATTTCGCGCTTCAGCCATCATTAAAGGGTGCCTCGGTACTGTCCTGGCAACCTCCTCTGCCGAAATCAAACTATTCCCCGTGACAACTCTCAGAGCCTCTAGCGTTGCCCCTCTACCAGGCACATGCGGCCCGGGAAAGATAAAGTGGGCGTCTGCATTTCCTTCGGCGGCTAGCGGCCTAATTGTCCTGAAATCCTGTCCGTAATCACCTTTACTTAGGGCAGCTGCCCTATCATCATTTGGCACGGCCACAGCGGCACCGCCATAAAGCATAAAGCACATCCACGCAGCAGCGATCCAACGGCGAAAACTCACGAAAATGTTGTGGTGCATAGTGTTTTCCGGTTACGAGTGAAAGTCTGGAATACCGTTGAGTGAATTTAAGCAACGAACAAAAATTACAGGCTGCGCTTGTCCTAGATGCGATCCAATTTTGTCTGATGTCCTCATCGGTGATACTCCGATATTCCCAGTAAATGTTGGCGGATAGCTAGCGGGAAGACTGTGATACACGACCTTCGAGGCTGAGTTAGACTGGCATAATTGAGCAGGGCGATGATCTGGACGTTGTTGATCAGAACCCTGGGAAGGACTGTATAGAGCCGGGAGCGGAGGGTGCGACTATCGCGGGAGGATTGGTCGCATACGGGTTGTTCGGGGAATCGGCTGAATAGCGCGAACCGTATTTTCCGTAAGGATTATTGACAGAATCGGCGGAATATTCGCTACCGTAGCGACCATACGGGTTGCTCGTGCTGTTAGGATCATGCGGGTTATTACTCAGGTTGCCGAGATACTTGCCGGTCTGACGATCGACGAGAATAGGTGGACCGGCTAAAGACAATTCGAATGCGAGCGCAAGAAGTAATCCGACCAGAAACGATGTGCCTTCCTTGTTCATCGTGCTTCTCCTATTGACTGTCCTTTAATTATTCCGCGGACCACGACAACTTCAAATTGATCTTACGTCTTTTTCGGTCGAAAACTAGTGGACCTTGGTACAGCTTTTCTGGTTGACGTTTTGGGAGGTGATGCGGTTGCCCGAGGCGTCCTCTACAGGAAGGAGTTGCCAAGGAGCCAGTTGTCGCTGCGTTCAAGCAGAACATACTAACGCGGCGGAAGAGGGCGAGCGTACCGAATACGTTGACGTACTGATACCGAATACGTTTTCGTACTGGATAAGCCAGGCAGCTTCCCTTTTGACGTTGTTTGTGGTCGATTACACCGCTTTTTAGGACGCGGAAGAATGTGGAGGTGAAGGAAAAATTGGCAAATCGATAGGAAGGGCTCTATGCGAGTCGGGGAGCGATTTTCGGCTCTGGTTGACGCTCATCCTATCAAACACGCCCAAGATTTTCATTAATCCCGCTTTGAAGAAGGGCGGAAACTATAGCAGCTTGAAAGAAGCTGTAGTAGTTCGAACACTTCGCTCCGTTACGCCGTTGATTGTTTCCAATTCCATTGCCGGTCCGGTTCCATGTGTGACTAAAGAGTTTCCAAGCCCAACACCTGCACGCACCCGCTGGCGTTAATCTGGTAGTTCCGGCTCTACGAACGTTCCGCCAAGCCAAGCAGGACGCGCGGATACACAACCTTGGCGAGTGCCGCCTCTTGAGACTCTCTTCCGCCAATAAATGGCAGGTTATAGCTAAAGACCTTTGCTACTGGCTGTCAATTAATACCAGTGTTAAGCTTAATTTGACATGAAACAAGCATAAAAGTCGTGGTCGGCCCAGCTCAAGCGCTACCAGGCTGAGACGCCGCGCTTTTCGACAGGCAAGGGCAGAGCTATATAAGCGTAACGCTTTTTGCGTTCTCCGTCAGAAGAAAGGGATCACGTTATCTCATCGTTCGCAGGTGGCGCAGCCAGTTCGGTCCATATAACATGGAGCTCGTAATCATCAACTGAAGCCTCGGGATGATCTTTCCGCAGCAATTGCGTTGCAGTGGTACGCGTTTCTTCATTATCAAGTGCTGCCTGAAGGATAACCGGCCCAATGCGTGGTTTAGTTCCGTCCTTCGATTCAAGTGAATACTCCAGTTGGCGCATGTGTTTCTCCTTTGGTTAGCGTCTGATCGGATTATCCGGGTACAGATTAAAGTATCAACATGAATCATAAGCGCGGTAAGACAAAGAATGGCATGGCCAGATGCTTCATGTGCAAGCCTAACAAAATGAATGGCTATTATCGTGGTGCCATGAAACAACGGCTCAGACCGGCTGAATTTTGCTGCGCCGCACTACGTCTTCACTGGACGTGCGCCTAATTCCTATTGGATTGAAGTACGGGGTAATCAGGGAAAGCCAACCTGTACTCGTTACAAGCAAACTTTGCTTAGCGGTCCCGTAGCGCATTCACCTACACGTCATGGCACTGGCATGGTATGACGTCATCGCCTGTACACGGTAGTCTTCAACACCGAGCCGCGTGTTGAGCCGCATTGATGATCACAGCCGAACCCGCACCACCTTCTTCTCAAAGCGCCGGAGATGTCCGTGCCTCATGCATGCGGACACGCATGTTTTCCGCCCCAGCAACGCGCTTCTCTGCCCCAAAATCCTCGATTGATCAAAGGTTTTACTAAGGGAAACGCTTAGTAAAAAACCAGAGTTTCCCCAGTATATTCCTCACATTTACTGCGGTAGGATGACATCACTTTCACGCTATTTGGGGTGCCGCCATGAAAACAAAACTGGTAAATGCCTTCGCAGGGTTGTCCATGATTGGTATCTTGTTCTCGGCAAGCTCATCCGTCTTTGCCATGCAGCCCATTGACACGCCAGAAATCCGCGCTGCCGCTCAAAATGCCGCCACTTCCAGCGAGCATGAATTCGTTGCGAAATACTATGAGCGTGCCGCTGCCCAGCTGCAGGCAAAGATGAAGGAGCAGAAAGAGCTGCTGGAGCAATATGAAAACAAGAGTTACCTGTATGGCCGGCAAGCTCAAGATCTCCAATCCCATACCTCGGCGCTGATCCGGGATTATGAGAAAAGCGCGGAAGCAAGTAACAAATTAGCAGCCCTGCATCGGCAAATGGCTGCCCAGCTGAATCAAAATCACGCAGCCAACACGCAGTTGCTTAAGTCTGCAGCGGGGTTGTAATAATTCCGTAAGGAACGCCCCGGCGGCGTCCTGACCTCAGAGAGCCTCAATAGGCTCTCCTAGGGGAGTATATGGGCGCCGTGCTGTGATCGCGCCCACGCGTCCGGTTTACTCTCGTTTAGCAGAAAAAAATGGAGTCAAAAGACTCCGTTCGCCCCTTTTCCTTTTGGTGTTTCGTTCGCTGCGCTTGAAAGAAGGGTGAGCGGGAAGCGGACGACTGAACCGGTTCTTCTCTTAAAAGAAAGCTGGGATGCACTCAATTACCTAGAAAGGAAACAAGAGCGCCTCATTCTGCATGGCAGTTTTCATATTGCTTGCTCCAGATAGGGGGAATGTTCCGCTATATGGCCGGAATCACATCGTCCTACTGGACGATCGTAACAAGTAGCCCGGTATGGAAAGGTGGTGGCAACAGGGCTAACGTCGCCTGCGACCAAACGATTCTGGCTCTGTAAAGTCGCCCGCGAGCGTCCCCCGGGAAGCCCGACTGCTTCCCAGCGGAAACCGCAACAATCATCGATAAGACGTTAGCTTTCATATTTTGAGGTGGTTGCAACGGTATTTTTTTCGCTTAGGCTGCGGGCTTGTCTTGAAGCAAGGACAGAAAATGCATCGCTCTAACGCAACGAGCTTTAGATGGAAAGCAAAAATTGCTCGCTCTCGGGAGTGACGGCATACCCACGACCAACGCGACTCAATGGATATAACTGAGAACGATAGTGACGAGGTACGCCGCTTGCGGCGAACAATGCGAGATTTGGTAGCTTTCTCGGCTGGGGCGTGGACTGGCCTAGGACCAGACGGTATTGCCAAGAGCCTCGCCAACGTTCTCTTAAGTACTCTTGATCTCGACCTAGTCTACATCCGACTTGCACAGCCGGGCGGCTCTGGTTTTACAGAGACTGTACGTAGCAAGCATCGACCTGATGCCGACCACTGCATTTCCGAAGCAAAAGCGCCACTCGCGTCGGTCTTGACGAGTGTTGCTTTGGCACCGGTTACTATGGTGCGTGATCCGTTTGGACCCGGCACTCTGCGAACGACCGTCACTCGGTTCGATTTGGTCGAAGAGCATGGCGTTTTAGTTGCTGGTTCCCAGCGCGTAAACTTCCCAACTGAGCAAGAACGGCTGCTGCTGGACCTCGCTGCCAACCAGGCAATCATGGTGTCGCAGCGCCAGCGGGCCGAGCAGGCCCTCCAGCAAAGCGAAGAACGGTTCCGTGACTGTGCCAACGCCGCCCCCGCCATGCTCTGGGTGACCGAGCCAGGCGGCTCGTGCTCTTTCCTCTCACAAGGGTGGTACGAGTTCACTGGCCAGGGCGAGGATGAAGGCTTGGGTTTGGGGTGGCTGGATGCCGTACATCCGGACGATCGGGAGGCAGCAGGCAAACATTTCCTGTCGGCAAACGAGCGGAATGAAGCATTCTCCATGGAATATCGTCTGCGGCGGGCCGATGGCGTGTACCGGTGGATCATCGACCGAGGTCGCCCTCGCTTCTCCCCGGGTGGCCAATTCCTCGGATATGCCGGAAACCTACTCGACATCACCGAACGCAAGCAATCTGAGGAGCAGATGGCCACTCTCCTCGCGACGGAGAAGCAGCGCGCCACGCTTCTGGCACAGGTGGCCAATGCAAGCAAGTCAATAAACGGAATGTTGTCGATGGAAAGTATTGCCCAGACTTTGACCGAAGAGGCTCGCTCTATGCTTGGAGCTCACCAAGCAGTCACCTCCCTGACTGTTTCGGAAAACTGGGCTCAGGGGATTACCGCGGTGTCACTGTCGGACAAATATGCCGGTTTCCGCGCCTATTCCGAGAAGCCGGATGGATCGGGCATTTACATCGAGGTGTGCCGCACCAATCGTCCGATACGATTGACCCAAAAAGAGCTGGAAGCCCATCCGGCATGGAAAAGGTTTGGAAAACATGCCACAAATCACCCACCTATGCGGGGCTGGCTCGCGGTGCCGCTTATCGGTCACGGAGGGAAGAACCTCGGGTTAGTCCAGCTCTCGGACAAGGCTCAAGGCGAATTCACCGAAGAGGACGAAGCGATCCTCGTACAGCTTGCTGCGATCGCCTCTGTTGGGATCGAAAACGCCTATCTTTATGAGCAGGTGCGGGAGCAGGATCAACGCAAGGACGAATTTCTCGCCACGCTGGCTCATGAACTTAGAAATCCTCTTGCCCCCATTCGCACCGGGCTTGAACTGCTCAAGCTGGCACCCTCAATCGATGCAACAGTGAAGACACGGGAGATCATGGAGCGGCAGGTGGAACATATGGTCCGCCTGATCGACGATCTGCTTGACGTTTCTCGCATTACCAGAGGAAAGATTGAGCTCAAGAAAGAGCCGGTAGATGTCCGCACAGTATTGGATACAGCGCTTGAACTGAGCCGGCCTCTCATCGAGGAAAGCCGGCACGAGCTGTTGGTTTCGACCCCTAAAGAGGCGCTCCTGTTTGATGCCGATCCAGTGCGCATGGCTCAGGTAGTAAGCAACCTCCTGAATAACGCCGCGAAGTATACACCTGAAGGAGGACGAATCGAGTTATCCGCCGACAGAAACGGCAACGAAGTGGTCATTCGGGTGCGGGATAACGGGGTAGGGCTCACGTCGGAGGCACTGTCAAAGGTATTTGAGTTATTTAACCAAGTCGGCAAAACCCTGGATCGCTCACAAGGAGGATTAGGCATAGGGTTAGCGCTCGTCAAGCGACTTGTCGAAATGCATAACGGACATGTTACCGCCGAAAGTGAAGGCTTGGGGAAAGGCAGCACGTTTACTGTCCGTCTTCCCCTCGCCGCAACGCAAAAAATCGGAGGGCCGCTGGTCGCTGGAGACCATCGCTCCCGTAGCCTATCTATTCCCCGTCGCATTTTGGTAGTGGACGACAATGTGGATGGTGCTGAGACACTCGCCATGTTGCTTATGTTGTCCGGGCATACGGTAGAGCGGGCTCACACTGGCCCGGACGCCTTGAAGGTCGCCCATGCCTTTCAACCTAGAGTAATGTTCCTCGACATTGACCTTCCTGGCATGAGTGGATACGAAGTTGCGCGACAACTACGGTCCGATTCAACTATGGATGGCTTGATCCTTGTAGCTTTGACCGGATGGGGATCCGAAGAGGACTGTCAACGAGCCCAAAATGCCGGATTTGATCATCATCTTACCAAACCCGTCGAAATAGAAAAGTTGCATTCATTACTCATAGAGATTGATGCAAACAACAAATAGCAAGTATTGACGATTGATACCATTCTGAGTGGAAAGGTTGTCCGCATAGCAGATGGGGATACCCGATACGCTAAGATCGTTCATCTCACTGACAAGCCTGAGCATGTCCTCGAAGCTATGTGCCAGCCTATCCATGGATTGGACGACGAGCGTATCCCGTGGACGAATGTGATTTAAGGCAGCCTAGAGTTGGGGCCGGTTTGCATCCTTGCCTGATGCTTTGTCGGCGAATACTTTCTCGAGGCGTATTCCATCTAGCTAGCGCTCGGCGTTTTGGTCAAGCGAACTTACGCGGATGTATCCAATTGTTTCGCTGGTCACGATTCCCTCCCCATCAAAATGTCAGGTTAGAGTCTATGACCTTCGTTGCTGACTGTCGATTAAGATAATTCGTAATCTTAAACTGACAAAAAAAGAGGGGAAAAGTGTCAAGTGCAGTTGTATGGTTGAGGTGTACCCTAATAGGACAGCTCTTGATCAATTTTCTTCACAAAGGCGGACACTTCGCCTCATCCGCTCTCGCTCCTTCCCTGCTCGTCGGTGCCGGAGGGAGGGCATCAAACGATCGATGATCTGCTCCAGCACCCGATAGACAAGCAACTGCTAGTTTGGGTCATATGCGGGAGCATTTCAGGAAGCGGGGTCGGAAGTTGCAGAGGGATCCAGCGGAGGTATTGAGACACGGCAGAAGCAGAGGCGAGGGAAGAAGCTGACGCAGAAATTGTCTTCACTCTTTGAGCATGAGCTTGCTGCTGTAATTACTCAGGCCTATAAAGAATTCAGGAGCTCCTCGTATAGGGTGCGAGAGCTTAATTGAACATCCAGACTTAGAGTAACTATGGACCCTGATGATGAAGACCTCATAGTCGCTACTGACGGCATCCCGTTAGAACCCGAGGATCTTTCCGCTATTGACCAACTTGCGAAGGAAACAAGGCACCCTGCGGAAATAGTAAAAGAAATTTATTCTGTGGTGGTCTCGCGCCTGCGTTCAGGGGCTCGGATCCGGGACTACCTGACCTTGCTTACGAGCAAGAGAGTTCGTGAGGTATTGCGCAAACGATGAAATCGCAGGCCTGAGGTCATCCTGCGGCCACTTTTTTTTTCGTGGCCGCAGCGAAGGTTGGATGATGGATACGAACAGGATTAGACCGGTTCGTGGCCTTCCGCAGGGGGAACATATTCTGGCGGCCGGTTACGTTGCCGGGAAGTAGCATATTCCCTGGGAGGGACGCGGTCCTCAGGTGAAAGCCGATCTTCCGCGCGATACGATTGCGGCAATGCCGCGCTAGCAACGTCCTTTATCCCACCCACGATACTGAGAAGAATGTCACGCACGCTTGTGACAGCGGTAGTACCAATGTCGCCTATCCCTCTAGCTGCTGCGCTTACCGTTGTCCTCGTTACATCGACTGCTTCCGTACCGACGGAGCCTGTCGCTCTCAACGTATTCGACAAGGTGTTGCGCACAACGTTGACTAACTCGGATTCAACTTCATCAATGCCCCTTAAGCTGCCGGCAAGGCCCGTACTTACGGTATTGCCCGCGTTACCCAGGGCGCGGTCAGCATCCGAGCGATAAGGTGCCGTCGTATCAACGTGCCTTTCATCCGGGCGCGTTTCCCCGCGGGCATACCTTGCTTCCTCGGCAGTGCTGCCGCGGAGCTCTTCATCCCCCGGTGCTTCCATATTTGTACGCTTTTTTTCGTCCAGGTGCGGCCTTTCCCGAGTGTCCTTGTCTGATTTCGGTGTATTCATTTTCAATTCCTCCTAGGCGTAGTTGTAAATTGCACGTAGCAATGAAAATGCTTCTCCCGTTTCCCTGCTTTTTACTACTTGATGCGGAGTCCCTTGGTGGAACTCCCTGAATCGAACTGTCTGAACCTGTTCGCTCCCTTTTTTGACTAAGCCCAGTAATCCTAGTTCCAGCAGCAGGCGCCGGCAAGACTAGCACGAGTTGAAAGACCGATATTTACTCCTTTTTATAAAGAGAAGCATTTATCATTGGGATTCTTGCATTTGTCTCGAAAGGGGACCTAGAGCTGTTTTAACAATTAACTGATTGAAAGGTGATTTACAGGCCATGAACAAAAAAGAACTCGTTGCTGCAATGGCTGCGAAGACTGGCTCCAGCAGTGCTGCTGCTGACCGTGCGGTGAACGCAATGTTGGAAATTATTTCCGATGCGTTGAAAAAAGGGGATTCGCTGACCTTGCCCGGCTTCGGAACGTTCGAAGTACGTGATCGTGCCGCACGAACTGGCCGCAACCCCAAGACCGGCGAGGAACTTCAAATTTCTGCGTCGAGGGTGGCAGCATTCAAACCAGGTGCAGCGCTCAAGGCTGCGGTCAACGGGGGCGGAAAGTAAGGACTAGCGGTAAAGCGCGATCGGTTTCAGGCGCTCTCGCTTACAGGTACTAGCAAGTGCTTGCCGTTGTTGTTCGGGCCGACCCGGTTTACTGCCCGGTCGACCTTCCACCAGACGAATTGTTCCGTCGGGATTGATCTCGTCTGCGCGATATGTGCGGCTTCTTCAACCGGGGTGTCGGGGTTCATCCAGGCTAACGCATCCTCCGGCTCCAGCGCTACCGGTCTTCGGTCGTGAACATCGACCATTCCGGCCCCTGAATCTTCGGTCACGATAACGAAACCTGTATCGACGGATTGCTCGACGCTTGGCCGAAAGTTCGTCAACCCAGCCATGAATATCGGTTCATTCACTTTCCTTGTAATGTACCAGGGCTGCTTCTTTCCGTTTTCGAGCGTCCACTCGTACCATCCGCCAAAAGGAATGATGACTCGCCCTTCGCTGAACATGTGCCGGAAGTAACTTCCCATCCGCGACTTCTCCACTCGGGCGCATATACAGGGTTTCTTCTTCTCAGCGGCTTCCTTTGGAGTGCGATAGCCCCAGGTCATACCAATGAACAGCAGCTCGCCTTTGTAGGGCATGATCATCCATGGACGTTGTCCAGGGGCGACATTATAGGAAGGGCTGTTTTCTCCCAGCCTCATGAGGTGCTCGCTTATATGGACGCTGAGCGCATCTGCGTAATAGCGTGGCGTCTCCGACTGCTCAAATCTGCCGCACATTGCTATTTTTACGCCATTGCCAAGGTGGAGTAGGAGAGGAGTCCGCCCAGAGCCCCCGCTTGCCTGCTTTCGCGCCATGCTCCAGCACATACAGGTCATGGTCCTTCGTGTACCGCCGGTACACCCATGCCATGCCGCGATTGACCTGCTCTGCATTCACATTAGTACCGGCGCATTTAACCCGCGCGACGATGCGCTGATAACGGTCCGTCACGAGCGGGGTGACTTCCGCCTCCTTACCGAAACACATATCGGAGAGCGACTGCTTAGACTTGGTGCCGAACGGCTGGGCGTTCTCGGGTGCGTCAATCTCAGCCAGGCGTATCTTGTGTTGCTTCTTCGATGCGGTCAGAACCGTCAGTGTATCTCCGTCTGCGATGCCCACCACTTTGCCACTGAAGGATGCAGCCTGTGCAGCTGATAGGTAGAGGACACATAATGCAACGAGTGTGAATTTCAATGCTGAGTTAAAGTGTGGCATTTGAGCAGGGATAAGGTATGGCTGACCTATCGATATTTGAACAGTACTACAAACTGGCTGATATGCTAATCGAGAAGGCGTCGAAAGAACAGCTTGCCGAATGTTCTAGATTACTCGCACTCAATCTTGCTCACTACAGAGCAAGATATGGAGAATTACCACTGGACGAGACGCTGGCGTTAGTGGATATACCCGAACCTAACGAGGCTCAGGCACAGCTCCTGACCGACGGCATGGAGACCCTGGTCGGCTTGCTGGGAACCGTTTGTAGCGGACTGGGCGAGGAGAAGCACTGAAGCTAGGATACTCCTCGACTGTGACCAGCCCTTGGGCATATGCCACTTTGCTGATGGCTCAATGGTTTTCCCGGCAAGTGGTGACAAAAAGTGCTTCCCCAGGCGCCTTTCTAAGTTGGTCGTGAAGTCGTAGCTTCTTGTGTCATCGCTTCGAGTTTCTTGACTACGGCCTTTCCTACGGCACGAACACTTCCGGGATTTTGGCCAGTAATCAATAGGCCATCCTCCACGACATGTGAGTTAAAGGGTACCAACGCCTTGCTGTATTCGGCGTCCCGCCTTCGCAGTTCTTCCTCGAGATTGAACGGAACCGCACGATCGCGTTTTGCTATTAGCTCTTCATTCCATGAAAAGCCCGTCACATTCTTACCTTTGATGAGGTACTCGCCGTTGCTGAGCTTTACTTCCAGCAATCCACACGGTCCGTGGCATACAGCTGAAATAACTTTGTTGGATTCATAAAACTTGGCGATCAACTCTGCCAAGGGCACGCTTTTAGGGAAATCGAACATGACTCCATGTCCCCCCGCCATGTAAATAGCATCGTATGCCGTCGGGTCCACGTCCGACACCTTCAGCGTGTTATCCAGCAGGTTCATGAAGGCCCTGTCTTCGTACCGCTTAGAGACTTCGCCTTTCAGACCGGTTGCATTAGCCATCTCGGGAATGATGAGGCTTTCCGGATCGATGGGGACTTTCCCACCAGAAGGGCTAGCGATGTCCATTTGGTAACCTGCCTCCTCGGCAACCTCCCAAAAATGGATCAGCTCGCTGAGCCACAATCCGGTCCTGAATCCCACCTTTTCGAATTCGTCATCATTCGTAACCACGATAAGTATCTTTTTGGTTGCGGTCATATTTCTGTCCTTATTGGTTCATTCAATGGCGAAGAAAATTCGTCCGTTTCTTGAGCCTTGGCAGCACGAGTTTCCCGAGGGCCCGGATTTTGATCGGCAAACCCTGCCTTGCCTGCTTGCGTGAAAGAGCTTTTTGCACAGATCCCAATATGGCCGAGAGGTCTGCATCTCATCCTCCCTTTCCCGAGCAGGAGGCCCCGTTCCAGACGTGAAACAGCGCGTCCTGTTTGACCACTTTATAATCGTTGCGCAATACCCGGTATCAACGCGTCTTCAGGAATTCCTTCAGCGCATATTTTTCTTCCTCGGAAAGTTCTGCCCCGAAGTAGTGTCCCTGGTTTTCAATCAAATCCGGGCAGAGATTGACACCGCTGTTGGGGTCGATATTGGCAAACTCGGCAACAGGGGTCCCTGCCGGAAGTGTAAGGACACCGGATGGCGTTGGTAATTGTACAGGTTCGCTAGTCCGCTGAATCGAGGTTGATTCGTCTCGTTTTTCAGGATTCAGCAGTAGATCCATCGCGTTCTCATAGGCTGCAATTCGTCCGGCGACTGATGGATCGCCCACAACGCGGCCCAGCCTGTTATTGTGGAAGAAAGGGGCAGTAGCCCATATGCCGACAAGCGGCATGTTGCGGTAGAAACCGGGGCCGTCGCCAGGCCGCCCCTTGTATTGGTCCGACGAAAATGCCGCCCAGATGTGTCCGGCCATCCAGTTAGTAGTGCGTGCACGACAACTGTTCGTGCCTATATCCAAGAAAGGGAGAATCAAATCGTCGGAGAGAACGTTGTGCCTTCGCGAGCGGTCTCCATCTGAATGGCATGACGCGCAAGAGTGAGAGAAGATCTCCTTGCCCTTTGGAACGGCCTTCTGGTCAATAAAGTGAACGCCGCTCGGAGCCTTCACCAATCGGGGAGGACGGGGGGTCTGGAGGAAAGCGCAGAGTTTTCCCACGGATTCCTCTGCCTGCTGGAACTCGGGGCAAGTATTCCTGCATTCTGCTAGATCAATGGGTGTTTGGCTCCCATTGGGGCCGTTGGCCAGGTGGTCCACCATGCACTCCCTGGCGCACATGCCGATGTTAAAATAGACACGGAGTGTGGCCAGTTCGCAGCCTGCATCATCCTCGCCCCCCTGCCCATTACGGTGGACGCGAGCTGCCTCTCCATTGACGGTCACATTGAAGAATGGACGATCTGGAACTGCCCAGATTGGTGTAATCATCCCCGGATTGTTGATGTGATCGTTTTCCAGTACCGTGGTGTCTACCGTGCCGTGTGCCCAACTGGAAAAAACCTGGTAGCGAGGGTCGTGCGGTGAGAGGCGTGCCCTGAAAATCTTTCCAATCTGCAAATACTGATTTCCTACAGTGGGGTGGATGTTTCTATCCTGCGGATCATTCGGGTTTGAAGGGGGATGAACAGGATCAAACCCAGCGTGACAGGCGGCACAGGTAACCCCAATGAGTGGAGGCCCTCCGGAAGGGTTAGGGAATTTGCGGATTCCAATGACACCCGCTGATTCGGGGTCCGCACACCGGTCGTAGAACCCGGTCGTGGCATCACCCGGAGTACAGTCCGGATCATTAATAACACCAAATTCGTCGAAACGGGATTTGCGTGGCGAGGTTAGCATTTGATCTAAACCGAGCGGAAGATTGAAGGGAGGACCAGGCAAAATAAGGCTGAAAAAACGCTCCCCACCAAACGTGCTCTTGAACCAGATGTTGCGTCCTTCCTCCACACCTTGTCCACGCCCTTCCTTTACATCCTGCTCGTGCTCTTCTTCCATATCGTGGTTGTTTTCTGCGAAACCTGCCCCGGCCGAAACAAGTAGGACAGCAACATATAGCATGACGAAATACATGCCTGTCTTTACTCGAGCCATAATAACCTCCTCTCGGCGCGCCGCCGGAAACCCAAACAAATAGTGAGCAGATTTATACCTGCCTCGCTATTCGAGTGGTTCCGTCAGTAGCCGGTTTTTTTATAGATACACGTCCGAACCTACCACCGATCAATCAAAACATCTGCCACAACAATAAAAGCTGCTTCTCGAATTTTTTCAAGTTCGCTTTCCCTTCTTGACTTTGCGGCCGCTCGTTCTTCCAGTGGGTTCCAGTGGTACCGCTCCTCAAGCTTTCTTCCTAATATCAATTTAGATCATCATCTAAGCGACTGCGAAATAAAGGAGGCTTAAACGAAAAATTATTTGAAGTTGTGTCTGACTGTGATGCAGAAGGCATGCGCAGCAAGCCCAGGCCGAGCGTGCAGTTCGACCATGCTTGAGAGAAAAGCCTTTGCGCATTCTGGCGTCTGGGGGAGTCGACTATACCGGGGACTGGACGAGCTGCCGGGGGCGGGCTGATACTTCGATATTGCCGGGTTTGGAAAGGAGTGCTGCTACAAAAACCCAAAGGCCGCGATTGGCTTATTGACAGTGGCGGATATAATCCCCGCCGCACACAAGACAACGCGGCCCTTGACCAAGCCATTGTTCATAGCACGGACGACCTTCGCAACCGCCGGGCGTTCAGCCATAATCTTTCGGATAGAACAGTTGTCGATGGCAAAATGTATCCCACGGCCAACAGTGTCGGCCAACGGATACACCCGACTGACGAGGGTATAAGAAACTTCTGGAGGTGGTTCAATGGCTTTCGACAACGAGGACTGGACGAGAAGACTGAGGCTGGCAAAATCGACCGACGAAATCACGGCGATGATAATGGAGCTGCCGGATGGACCGCGACCTGAACAGCAAAAAGAAACAGAGGAGGACGGAAGGGAGCTGTACTTGCTTGAAGGGCGAACGCCGGTCCGCTGTTATGACGAGAGAGATGTGTATTTTTACGCTCCAATCTACGGCAAGATAGCAAAAGACTGTATACGCGGGTTAGATATCACAACAATGTTTTTATTCATGGACGAGAGATATAACGGAAGGACGCACTGGCTTGGGGGCGATGGTCCCCTACTTTTTGCGACGTCAATCCGCGCCTCGGATCTCTCAAGGGAGACAAAGTTGGTTGAAATGCTGTGCGGTACGTACGAGGAAGCCGAGCAAATGCATCAAGTAGCAATAGAGCGGGTATGTACTACGCCGTTTGCTAAATTGGCAAGCGTCTATCCGAATATGCATGAACGTACAATATTCATTGGGTAACTATTCCATCAGCTTATCGGGACCTGATCTCGCCAGAACAAGTATCTGGTTTTCTTGGAGCACGAGTTTCGGCTCGTTGATATTTCGCCGTACTACAATAGCCCGGTTTTTTCAAGCATCATTTCATAAAACGGCCCGATTTCAGCAATTCGACGCCTAGGGGTCCGCTTATCCACCCAGGCTTAAGAACTCCGTCAGCATGGTAATAAAACTTACCTACATCATTCTCTTACGTATCCGTTTCCCCTTGAAGGGTTGCACTTCTAGCATGGGGAATATGGCGGTATAGCGTGGAGGCAGCCACGTTCAATCGCCGGGCGACGGCAGCAACGGTAATATCAGAATCCTTGAGCATCGCCTTGGCTGCCTGAAGGTCCTTGACTGAAAGTGATGGAGGCCTGCCGCCCACACGACCTCGTTCCCGCGCCGCTCTCAAGCCTGCCGTGGTCCGTTCGCGGATGACGCCGCGTTCGAATTCTGCCAGCGCAGCAAAGATGTGGAAGACGAGTTTCCCGCTCGGTGAGCTCGTGTCGATTGGATCGTGAACGGACTTAAGCCCTATACCTCGTTCCTGAAACGATTCGATGGTTTCTATGAGCTGCTTCATCGAACGGGCAAGCCGGTCAAGTTTCCACACCACCAATGTGTCGCCCTTGCGCATATAGCCAAGGGCGGCTTGCAGCTCTGGCCGATCCCGCTGCGCACCCGATGCTTTTTCCTGGAAAATCTTCTCGCACCCCTCTTTAGCCAGGGCATCGAGTTGTAGGGCCAGATCCTGCTCCTGGGTGCTGACCCGGGCATAACCAATCTTCATCTCACTCCCTCTATAAAAGGTAATCCTCCTGAAACTCATCTCAACTATAGCTTATGGGAGAGAGACTTTCAAGAGATAGTTGTGGGAGGTCAAAAACGGGCTGGAACCGCGAGTTTTTCTACCCGGCCGATATCTCCGAAAAACGACCATTTTTAAGAAAGGCATTTTAACTCCATTCCTTAAAGGGTTTCGGATAACCATACTCTGCGTCAGGTGTACCTAAGTCCAATAGCTAACTCAGCCACAGAGATCGGAAAATAGCCAGGCTTCTGACGCCCTCGCCCGTTGAAATCCGATCGTAGTTGTTGCCACTAGGCGACCATTCAAGACAGACCTGTGACTTATCATGGACAGAATCGAAATCGATACGTGGGCGAATATCAGTAAAGACAACTGGAGCGCCATCCTCCTTGGAAACGGCGCCAGTATCGCCATTCACAAGGAATTCGCTTACCCGACGCTTCACAGTGTTGCTGGCGCAAAGGGATTGCTTCCAACCACCGCACCACTATTCGCCAAGCTAGGGACGACAGATTTCGAGCATGTGCTGCTCGCTTGCTGGTATGCGGAGCACGTCAACGTGGCCTTGAGGACACGATCGGCCGATATCTCTGCCGCCTATGCGGAAGTACGTTCAGCACTGATCGAAGCGGTACGCAGTGTGCATCCGGTACATGCCGATGTCGCAACAGATCTCCAAAGGGTTGGTGCGTTCGCAAGCGCTTTCCCAACTTTAGTCAACCTGAATTACGACCTTACCCTGTACTGGGCCGTGCTGTTGTTCAATGCAGCTAACGGCAGCTGGTTCAAGGACGCCTTCCATCGCGGTAAATTCCAGACGGATTGGGAATATCTGCGGAAACGGCATGGGCAAACGGCAGGAGCAACACTGGTGTTCTATCCGCATGGTAGCTTGTCGGTCGCGCGCGACTATATTGGCAGCGAGATAAAGATCGCGTTATCCACTGGAGCGATGGGCGATTTGCTCGAAACGATCACCCAGACATGGTCGTTTGGCGACTACGTGCCTGTATTTGTCAGCGAAGGAACGAGCAAGGAGAAGGTTGCGGCTATCGGCCGAAGCCATTACCTGACGAACGTGTATGAGAAGGTTTTACCCGCACTCGGGGAGAGTCTGGTGGTGTATGGATGGAGCTTTGATGAGCGGGACCAGCATGTACTCGATGCCATCTCGGTGAATCCGCCAAAACGATTGGCAGTCTCGGTATTCACTGGTCAACCAGATGCGGATCAACAAGCATTCTGTCATCAGGTCGTCAAGGTTGTTAGCCGATCATTAGCAGGTACCGCCCTGAGGTTTTTCGATTCGCAGAGCCCAGGTTGTTGGAACAATCCATGAGTGCGAAGGCTGGTGAGATCGGCTCTTAACCGGCGAGCCGAACACGATAATTTTCGCAGTAATCCGAGGTTGGGGTACGACAACGATTCCTTCATTGTGGAGCAATAAGGTCGGTGCGCGATGTTTTGAGCTAGCCAGTAGCGCAGCATGCGGTAAACAGGTCGAGTCGCTGGAAAACTTTAGGCCCCAATTGACGGATAGCAGCCGTGATAGGCCCAGGCCGCTACGTGTCATTTTCGGCTTTATCGCGGCTTATTCTCTATTGGACCCCTACCAGTACATCCAGTAAAAATGGAAATATGTAGTTCTAATTGGCTGAATTTATCCCCGGGAATAGGAAGCTCTTGGGGTCTTTATCTAGTCTTGTATTCGCGGATACGGGTGTTCTCGATCAGGAGCGGTATTGTTGCCAGAGTAAATACTTTTCCATCGGTTGCTTGAAGAAGCCGTCGCATGTCCTCTCGGCGTACTTTGAAACCGCGTCCTGCAATGCAGGCGATTACATCGTAGTCCTTGCCGCTCTGCTCACGAAGAGTACGTAGCCGTTGAACGCGCGCGACTTTGTCGCGAGCCGTGCCGTCGTCCTCGGTGAGCTTCGCCTCAATGAGTGCTACAGGATTAAACTCGTCGGGAATGATGAAGTCGGGAGCCTGATCAAATCCTCTAATGCGCTCAGCACGCTTCGTTTCACGAAAACTCACCTTCGCATCCGTAAGCACATCTTTAATTGCCCCCTCGACTACTTCACCGACGCGCTCGCTCACCGCGTCACGATGGGATGCGAACGGCCGCCCGAGTAAGCGCTCGTAAAGCAGCATGGCATAAGGCACGCCCAAGTCGGCAATGGGCTGTAAGCTCTTGATGCCTTCCTTTGTGTCGATTTTGTCGAGCCTGTGCACTAACGCAGGGTTGTCAGGTGCAACGCCTGCCCCTACTATCAAGGTTTCCACTCCTGCCTTGATCATCGCCCGCAACCTCTGATCACCGAGCGTCGTTCCCAACGCTCGAGGCGTTAGCGGCTTGAGCCGAATTTTGCGGTCCATCGTACGAGCTGCACCTTGATCGACCTGTACACCGGTTCTTTCTGTCGTCACATGAGCCCATTCGGGCGGGGTGAAGCCGAGAATCGCTCGGAATACAATGAAGGAAATGGGCGCCACCAGGACAGCCGCTTCGATACTGGCCGTTGTTACGTCGGTAAAATCGTTAGTTGCGCGCTTAAGGGCCTGATAACCCCTTTCGAAGGTTGCGTAGTCAGTGAATCCGTCCCCTCGCGGCATTTCCAGAAAGCTAGATTGCAGTTCTCCGAAAACTTCATCGACGAGAGGCTCAAATTTAAGGTCGGGATTGTTGTAGTCCAGGTCAAAACGCAACGGCATGTGCTTGTTCCGCGTTCTCTTTGTTCTGTACCTTAATGCCCATTGCCGTGATTGCCTTCTCTTTATCCAGGGCGGCGCGTACTTCGTCCATCGTTGCAAGCGCATCCATTGCGGCCCGAATTGCTTCAAGTTTCACCGCTGTTGGTTGCGTAACATCCCACTCCGGCCGAAGACCCCATATTGCCATTCGTGTGATGTGGCCGAACGTTATGCACCGTATATCACCAAGCGTGGGTTTCATACCGGCCGCACACAGCTCGGTCAGTTCGTGCGCTATCACCCGGGCAAGCTGCGCGGCATCCGTCACTAACATCCAGCGTGGTGTCGTTCCTCGGTCTCGGCACACGAACACCGTATCGACGATGGATGAGCCGGTGCCGTGAATGTGAATCGAACCGCTCATCTCAGCGGGGCAAGGCAGCGAGGCTGAACAGGTAAGACCTGCATCAAGGATACCCATTGCCACGGCCAAGTAAGCAGTCTGTTGATTGTGATGATATGTAAATACCAGTGGCGCTCCAGGTTTCAGCGCCATGGCCATTCGCTTGTAGACCGCTGCCAATCCCTCAGCAAAGTGCCTGATGTCGCGATCTGCGGTCTCGTTGCCGGTCAGCTCGTTAGCATGCCGTGTTGTCTCCAGATCCAGACCAGGGAACTCTTTGCCCATCAGCTTACGTAGCCAGACATAACAGAACTGCATCAATTCACCGTACTGCACCATACCGAAATAAGGCGGGTCAGTGAACACGGCATCGAGACTACTCGGTTCAAGGTCAGTCTCGGTTGATGAGGCACAACGGATGTCAATCCCACGCGGTGGTGCATCCGGGCAGCGGGGATGTTTCCCTCCAATCCACTCCCCGGCGATGAAGTGTGTCGTTTTCTTCTTGCCGTCGAAAGCCACCTCGAAGGGGGCACTGCAGTACCGCTTAGCCTTAGTGTACTTCTCCGTTATGTTAACCCAGCCACCGGAGCCAACAGGATTGCCACCCGCGTTTCGGAGCCCAAGAAAATTCGACTCCACTTGCACATAGCCGACCGGGAAGCCGTGAATCGAGAACACATCGAGTGACTTAAGCGCCATCGTATCGTAGCGGCACAACATGTTCTGATACCGCAGCAGGTCGGAAAAGTTAGTAGCCAGCGCCCGTTGCACGCGCTGGTCTTTCACGCCCGCGATGAAGCGCGCGCTCGTTTCCAATGCGAGCAGCTGCCTTTCATTGAACAGCTCATGGAAGTGTTTATAGCCCCAACGGTGAAGGCGAGAGCTTTCGTCTCCCTCGGGGATGGCATCGTCCGGCACGAAGCACGAACGTAGTTGCTTCCAGGTTGTACTCGCAGTCGCGGCGCGCGCCAAGTCGTCGGCATCAGGCTTTTTGAACAAGCGCCCCGGTCGGTTTTTTAGCTCCGGGTTGTGATATTCCATCGCGAAGAGTCGGTGCGTGGGCGGACCGTCGCCATGGAAGGGAGCGGCATTAGTGTGTCCGCATTTTGGGCAGGCGCACTTGTTGCGCTTGACCGCACCTTCAGTCTTGAGTTGCACACCGCAGCCACACTTGCCCAGTCTCTGTGGGTCCTCAACCTCATTGAGGTCGCCGCAGCTATGGCATACCAGTACATAGGCTGGGTGCCGGGCATTCTCGGCTAGAATGTAGCCAGGGAACAGATCGAAGTGGTGGCCGCAGGCCGTACATATCCCGGTCTTCACCCACAGGAAATATTTGACACTCGCCTCCTTTCGGCCCGTCACTGGGCAGCATGTCTTGTAGAGGTCGCCGAGGCTCTGCTCTAGATGTTCCGCGAGCCGTGCCGTTTCCTTTTCATAGGCACCTAGGTCGAGCGAGTCGATTTCCTCGCGGACAATCCATACTGACATCGGATTAATATCCATCCCGACCACATTGCAGCCCAGCCGATTCGCTTCAAGCAGCGGTATACCGCCCCCCATGAAGGGATCAGCAACTGTCTTGCCTTCGAAATTATTCGCTTCGTAGTAATTCTGTTCAACTGGCCCTATCCCGAACTCTGACAGCAGTAGTCCACGGAACAGTGTGCCCGGCCGCCTGGCGAACCACTTGTGAACCGCGATGATGGGCCGATAGCTCTGCTGGATTTGCTTCTCGCGTAAAGCTAGCGAGGCGATGAAGCTGATATTGTAGTTTTCTTCAATACTCATGCTCTACCGCGCACCTTTTCGGTAGTGGCCATTGTTCGGTAATGTACTTTCAGGATTATTCGACATTGAGGATAAGGAGTGCCTAATGCAGAGGCTGGTTTTTTATGCTGAGCAACGAAGTCTGCTGAGTAGGAAGAGAGTCTAGCAGGAAGAAAGATTGAAAGTCATACCGTAATGATCGTGAGAAGTGGAGATAAATTTAACTTCTATCATTTTTCCTCGCAAGAATATATTCGCCTATCCTCTGGTAGAGTCCAAAGTTTTGCCCGCTGAGAGTGAACGCAAGGAGTGCTACTCCACGGTCCTGTTCACGGTGCCAGAGGAAAGTGCCAGAGGAAAGACGTTGCTGGCGAGCAAGTATGCAATGACGGAACGGAGGACTGGAAGGATGGCATCACTTACTGAACAGCTGAGCCTGAATCTGACAAACTTACAACTTAGATCGGTGGCTGATAGGTAAGGTCATGATTACTGATGCGCGAAATCATGCGGTATGTCCAAGTTCGTCACTAGTTCATTTCCCGATTCTAAATCCTGCAGCACTCGCTTTAGGCGCTTTCTCCTCCATTCTTAAAACCCCGAATACCCATACTGATTCTCTGGTGTACTTCGGTACAGTGGTAAATACTGCTGAGTTGGATAAACTGGTGTCATGCTGCCAGCAGTCAGGTATCGTAACGCTGCACACGCGTCAATTACACCCATGACGCGCGATTAATTTTATACCTGCGCTCGGTCTTTTGTTACGTCGACGTCTATTTGCACGATGATTCAATCGCAAACAACTGCTATTCGGTTTGAGTATCTGGTGCGGCGAATCCTAGAAGTAAAAGGATATGAGTTCCTGCCTTCTGCAGCTCAACAGAGAGATGGAGGTTGCGACTTCCTTGCGAAGTTTTCGGACGATGTTTGGGCAATTGAAGTTAAGTTCTATCGCACGGCACGGGCTCAAGTAACCTTGCTAGAAGCGGCGGCGTCTAGGTTAGTAATACAGGGGCTTCATGCAGAAGCAGCGAGGGGCATGCTGGTCGTCTCCTGTGTGCTACCCTCAGCGCTGCAAAAGTCACTGGAACAGCGATTCAGCCTAACCTTTGTGGACCGAGCCGCACTTACTGACTGGGCGGCTGACTCGCCGGAGTTGATTGATGAGCTAACCGCGTTTCTTGAGGTTGACCCGGCCGCCCCTAGAGAAAATTTTGCCGAGCCTCGATCATTATTTGCTTCACCAGGGCTGCCAACCCAAGCTGTACGCGCAGAGGATACAAGAGGGCGTCAGCTGTGCAATGAAGTTAAGTTGCTGAAACGTGGCAGGGCATCTTGGGCAGCTTACGAGAAGCTTTGCGAGCAACTTCTTAGATACCTCTTTCCGAACGATCTTCACGGTTGGCATCGTCAAGTTAGGACAGACGATGGGCTGAATCGCTTCGACTATATTTGCCGCATTCAATCCAGAACCGAATTTTGGAAATTTCTCGTGGATCATCTAAGCAGCAGGTATGTGCTTTTTGAGTTCAAGAACTACACGGGGCAGATCAAACAGGGCCAAATTCTGACAACGGAGAAATATCTCTTCAGCACGGGGTTGAGACGAGTCGCCATTGTTTTCACCCGGGTCGGCGCAGACAAAGGCGCGATAACCATGCTTCAGGGAGCAATGCGAGAACACGGAAACCTCATACTAATTCTAGACGATAAACAGGTCTGCGAAATGCTCCACATGAAGGAGCGCGGCGAGGACCCGGCGGACCGCCTTTTTGAGCTCACGGATTATTTTCTTATGTCACTTCCTCGATAAGTGGATCAGCCAGCATTACGGGGGGCGCCACCCAACGGCGGGGATTTAAATGCTAGTCGGGACGCAGGAAAGATTGCGGGCTGATGACTAAAAAGCCGAAACATCGCCAGCAGACGTGCGTCGCGGTGCTCACCGAAGGGATGGTATCAAGGCTCAAGCGCGGGTTTGCCTGTAGCATATACGACCCGCCAAACGTAATCAGTATTTATGAGAATCTAAGTCAGACCCCGTCAATCGTGTCCTAGACAACCGTTCCGGAAGGCAGACCAAACTAGAGTGAGGAATGTCTGGATGGCCGGTGCAGCGCAATGACGTAGAAAGCCAGAAGATAAGGGAGAAGTGCACGCCAGACGAGGATTGTTTGGTAAGCATAATGGACGTGTGATTTTTTGTTAACCTTGGGCGAAATGTATCCATCACCATTTATTGCGAGCGATACAAAGATCAAAGAACATGCAGTCATGGCGCTATCAGCGCTCTATGGTTGCGAGGAACTCTCCAAATACGCACCTCCAGACGGTCAGCCCGATGGTTTTGCGATGTTATCATCGGTGGGTGAGGAAATTTTCAAACATCAGATGGTTGCGCTGGCGGCTATGGTCCGCGCTGTAGACGACGAGTTCGACACTCTTGCACAGCATCAAAAACAAAATCCTCTAGGAGTTGGAGAGTTGGAGAACTCAAAAGGGTCACAAATACTAACCGCCCGCGAAGCATGTAATAAAATTTTACATGCGAGACACGCAAAGATAGAGTGGAAAGTGTTAGCCGAGCATCCGTATTATGAGCAGAAATGGTATTTACAATACGGGGATTTGAATCGGCAGTATAACGTCCCATTTCTGCACGTTTCAGGAACGCATTATGGGGAAGGGTGGTGCGCGGTTATAAATTTGGTTCTTTGGGTCCATGCTGTTTCCTTTTTCACATGAATATTTTTCGACCCTGGGCAAATCCATATGAAATCTTAAGCTTTTTCATGTGGGCAAGACAGCAATTCCCTAAATTTGTAGACCAACGAGATCGGTCCACGGTCTGCAAGCCCTTAGCGCCCAGTTGGTCTTAAGTAGAGCCGCCGGTAACTCTAATACTCTTCATTTTTTTTAAGGTAGTCATGTCTTTGATAATGAGAACCCTGAACTCCGGCAGCCCAAGGGCCTTTTACCGGCGTACAAGTAAGTGGCTAAACTGGAAACGATCGGGAATGTTTTGGCTAATACCATACTCGCAATAGTATGGGGTAGGTTTATACCATGCGATCGGCCAAGGAGTACCTCAAGCTTACTGAAAGTGCGGTCTGCCACTTGTTCGATGGCATCGATTCATACTTAAACGTACTTCATGAAGCCACAAGTGTCGTTTTCGTAACATCAACGCCCCGTGGCCCTGCTCAAGATGCCGAGTACGGAGCATGGACTGTCGCAAACGCGGAAAAAATAGCTACCGCCCGAACCGCTGAACAAGAGTTCATTGCCGAGTCCTTTGCGCTAGACACGCTTTGCGGTGCAGTTTTGCAGATTGCTGTTAAGGCAGTTGAGATTTACTCAGTGAATAGAGAATTGCCACCCGAGTGGGCTCAAGTTGTTAACCCTCGCCTAGCCAAGTTCTGCATCGGTCGAAAAGTAAGAACAGTACCTATTGGTCTCATCATTTATGCTGCCAGAAACCAACATACCCATTTCAACGATGAGCAGTTACGCGAGCCAAACGCAACAGTGTTTGCCCGTCTTGCCACATCGCACGGTTATCCTTCGCGAGAACTTGTAGCTGACCCTGCTTTTGATATAAGCAACCCGTATCTCACCAGCTACGCGACCAATGTGATGAGTCTTATCCAATGGAAATCATATAAGCAATACCTGAACGATATGCAGTCGCTCCTTGCCTAACCTTTTCACGATCAGCCTTGAGTCGATTTGGCTCAGTAGGGAAATGATCGGCTGTACAGATGCACCAAAACACATGTGATGTATTTCGGTGCCGACTAGGGCTCGAACCTGGGACCTGCGGTTAACAGGCTGAAAGCTTTTTGGGCTCGAGCTAATTCACTTCTAATCACTATCCGGGAGGCGCAATTAGTTCAGCGATGTTTAGAACGGGTAAAAATACGGGTAAATTTATATTGGACGAAATTTAGAGTTCGATTCTTTTAGGTTGCAAGGCTTCTTTCGACTCCCCTCCCAGACTCGAGCGTCGCAGCGTGCCAGGATTACCCATCATATGATACGAGCGAGGTATCGGACTGGTGAGTTGGTTAAAAATGTCTGTGTAATTCCTGTGTAATTGCGCAGCGAAAATTACACAGTTCAGAGAACTAACGCAGCTACTTATGAACATTAACATCATTAATTTTCAAACTATTGGGAACAATATAGAAGCTGTCAGATAAACTGACTTGAATACTGAAAATCCTTGTGTCGATGATTCGATCCAATGATCGCATAAATTGGCAAAGTCTTTCGATATGTTCCGAACTCCTTCGCCAGCCTCGTCCGTTTAGCTCCCGCTTCGACGTGCTCGCAAAGCTGAGCAGTTCTTTTTGCATTCAGCGCCGGGCTTTCTCCCCTTGTAAGCCGTTCCCCTGGCCTTTGCCGGAGCTGCACCCTCACGTTGCCGTTCCGTAACGAGCGCGGCCGCTAAACTGTGTAAATGAACCCCATCTAGCTGGCGCTCAGCGTCTTGATCAGGGCAACTCAGCCGGACGTATCCAGGTTCTTTGATTGGTCATGGTCTCCTCCCTAATAATGTCAGGTTTGATTCTATAACCTTCGTTGCTAACCGCCAATTAATATTAAGGCCTGTGGTCAGCAGTTTGTTACAGGAGTCAAAACCACTGGCAGACAAAATCGGTGTGGTGGTTGTGAGTAAGAAAAGAGAGCCCATGTTCACCATGATAGCGCCGGACAATTTTCTTTATTCATTTTGTTAATTCCTTTTCTTTAGACAAAAATATCCTGCCCGTACGAGAAAATACCGCAGTGAGCCGGGGGTACTAAGCTGCCGTATGGTCATCGTACAGCGTGCAAGCGATGCATCTAAGAGACTAAGAATGTTAATTGCATACGCCATTTCCAACGATTGCCTTAAATACAATCATCTTTCACCAATCCCCTGGACTACACTCGAGAAGGACCATTCACCAAAACTAGCACTCCACATAGTGGATGCCAGAACTTTTATAGTTCATCGCACGCAAGAACGCATTTTTGATGAGCAGTACTGCATACTAGAATTGATTTACCTTCTTTTTTGCAAGTATCCAGTTCGTCGTCACACACGTCGAGACAGCTCTTGTCGCCGGGGTCCTTAGGTTTTTTAGGCTCATCCAAATTTTCAGATCTTTTCGGTGCTTCAGCTATAAATGAGGGGAGTTTAATTTGCTCAAGTTTTGCAGAAGTCCTGGGCGAGATAGGAGCATCGGTGCCTGAAACCGAAAGCGAGCTTAGAGAGAGTGCAGTTGCTATTAATATATGTTTTATCCAAGTCATTTCCCCTCCTATAACTACGTTAGTAACCAGACCATACCGAATATTCCTAATGGCCACACAACCCTTACGATACCAATCGTACTAGCAACCTCACAGGTCCCAATAGAAAGGAATGTTCATAAGTTCTTGTATTAAACCAGTTGATAGCAACAAACGAAACAGCCTACCCATGCGATGAACGAGCCCTGCTCAAGGGTAGTCTTGCCTTGACTAGTCACGTAATACTAACAGCGATTTTTTGTAGCGGCTCAGTATGTTTAATGCTATTCGCGCTTGGACTAGACTGACGTCATTCTGAAGTACAAGCGGTTGCGGGAGTTACCATTTTTTGTTGCAATCTCCTTTAAACCCTCGATTACCAGGACCGTTCGGCTACAATCTTTGTCAGCTGTAAGTTGTCCGCTTTCAGTTCCTTGAGCTTATGTGCGTTTTGTATGGCCAAGGCATTTGCGGCGTGTGGGGGGGCTATAAGCGCAGGTGCATGGGACACGCAGGCGACGCGCTAGGTACATTCCGGTACATTCACCTCTATGACTAATCTTACCCCGCTGGTTGCGCAGTGAGAGCTCGGTCAATAACGCAGTTGATAAATGGCTGTAGGTAGATTTTAAGAAGGCACCCAAAAACCCTAACCAAAATCGCACGTCAGCTTCTTTCAAATACATCATCGATTTCATCAATAGCAACCACAGCCGGTTCCTGGGCTCCCTATCATTACCGTCGCCAAAGGCTTCGAAATAGCTCTCCAGCTCATCGACTACGTCGAACGGCTCCAAGATGTGCTCAACATCCTCATTTGGAAGAAAATCCCAAGGTCCCCGAGGTTTGCCTTGATTAGCTTCACCACCTTGTCCTCAGCAAGCTTCACCACGTCGTACTTAGCAGCACAGTACTCCCCGTAGTCAACGTAAGAAAAAGCAGCAGATATGTCGAGATGATCTTCGAAACTCTCCGTAAACATCTCCACGACATGCTCCTTCGATAATTCCACATACTCTGCACGGCAGAGCGTGGTCCCAGGGGTCGCTTACAAAAGCGATGCGACAGAGCGTATTCCATCATCTGAATCTAAAATCTCAATGTTACCTGCAAAAAAACTGGTCCTAACGGGAGCCGAGGCTACGATGGACGCCAAGGTAATCGGAGATACAGGGAGGGGGAAGGCTCATGGTACAGATCCAACGACAGCACAATGACAGTATTCTCGGCTTCATTTATGTCCAGGCAGGTATCCAGAGAAATATGGAGCCAAATGACTCTTTTTCCCGGCTACATAAAGAATCTGTCAACGCCGGTTTAAAACTGACCCACTTTTTGGTTATTTGGCCGGAATAAAACTGACCCACCCGGACATTTAATTTTACTAAGCCTTGACCTTTACATGCCCGGCTTTGCGTTTATCCTTGAGCCGG
>NZ_FOPV01000041.1 GCF_900113575.1 Nitrosospira sp. Nsp14 | reverse complement strand
TGCGCCGTCCAGGCAATCTGGTAGTTATCCGGCAAGCTCTTCTCCGCAATTTCTTCTACCAGCTTGATCGCGTCACCCGAGCTTACGCCAGGGGCTGCACTACCGAACAATTTAGCCGCAAGCAGGCCGTTGAAGCGCTCCAACTGTTCGGCACCGATAACACTTTCTACCCTACTCAACGCGGATAGTGGCACCATCGCGCCGGATTCAGCGCGCACGTACATTCTGCCCAAGTCTTGCTCGGTCATCCGGTGCTCCGCGTCAGCCTGTAGTTGCACACGGTAAGTCCGTCCAGAGCGATTAAAATCGTTGACATAGAGTGACCCGATCATGCTTTGCAAGGTGGCGTACACATCCGCAACCGCGACGCCCTGCGATATCGCTTTGGCTTGATCCACTTCGACAAAGAATTGCGGCACCGTGGGACGAAAAAAGGTGGTGGTGGGTGCGAGTCGTGGTTCCTGGTTCAATGCTTCGATAAAATTGTTGACTACGCTGGATAATTGAAGCGGATTGGCACCGGCGCGGCTTTGCACGTAGACTTCGAAGCCGCCTGCATTACCCAGCCCATGGATGGTCGGCGGATTGAAAGCGATAGCCAATCCATCCGGTAACTGTGAACCGGCATCGAACAACTTCTTTATCACGTCCCCTGCGCTGGCAGTACGTTCGGACCAGTCTTTCATATCGACATACATTGTCGCCGCGTTGGGCTTATTGGCATTCCCGATTAGATCGAACCCATACACTGCAAACTGGGTGGCGACTGCCGGTTCTTTCGCCATCGTGCTGCGCAAGGACTCCGTAGTTTTAATGGTTCGTGCCAGCGTGGCGCCATCGGGCATGATAATTGATGCTACGACATAACCCTGATCTTCTGGAGGCACAAAACTATTGGGAACGGTCCAGACCAGATAGATCGCGAGAACTATGATGACGGCAAATACGAGCATGCCGATGACAGTATGTCGCAATGTCAGGGTTACCGTACCGGTATAAAAATCGGTCAAGCGCCCGAACCCCTTGTTGAATGAACGGAAGAATGCAGACTCTCCGTGCGTCTGCTTAAGCAGTATGGCGCATAAGGCGGGCGTCAGCGTCAGCGCGACCACGCCGGATATGGTGACAGCAACCGCGACGGTTACCGCGAACTGCCGGTAGAGTTCGCCGGCGATTCCGCCCATGAAAGCGACCGGCACAAAAACTGCGCACAGCACCAATACAATGGCCACGACTGCACTCGCGACCTGCTCCATGGACCGGATGGCCGCTCTCATTGGCGAAAGCTTTTCCTCGTCCATCAGGCGCTCGATGTTTTCCAACACCACGATCGCATCGTCCACCACGATACCGATGGACAGGACCATGGCAAAAAGCGTAAGCGTATTGATGGAGAAGCCAAACATCCACAGGCCGGCGAAGGTGCCTATCAGCGAAATGGGCACGGCGATGAGGGGAATCAGGGTCGCGCGCCAGCTTTGCAGGAACAGATAGACGACCAGGATCACCAGCACCATCGCCTCGCCGAGTGTTTTTACCACCTCCCACATCGAGGCTTTGACAAAATGGCTTGTGTCGTAGGGTAGCTCATAACCCATTCCTTCCGGAAAGCGTTGCTTCAATTCCTCCATTTTCGCTTTGACCGCCTCAGCGGTCTCCAACGCGTTTGCACCGATCTGTAAGTAAATAAGAATGCCGACCACAGGCTCGCCGTCCATCGCGTTACGGATATTGTAGTCTTGTGAACCAAGCTCGAGACGTGCCACATCTTTAAGATGGAGCACGCCACGCGCTCCATCGGCGCGCACGATGATGTTAGCGAATTCCTCGGGTTCCAGTAGCCGGCCTTTGGCGTTCACCGTATAGATCAGCTGCTGATCAGACGTTGCCGGTTCCTGCCCGATTTTGCCCGCTGCGTATTGCGCGTTTTGCACCTTGACAGCCGCAACGATGTCACTGGTCGTAACTCCCAGTTGGGCCATGCGATCGGGACGCTGCCAGATACGCATCGAATAGTTCTGGGTACCCATCAAACTCACTTCACCTACGCCTTTCGTGCGTTTCAGCTCATCCAGCATATTGAGTGTTACGTAATTGCTGAGGAAAAGCGTGTCATACTTTTTATCTTCCGTCGTCATCGCTATTGCCATCAAAAGATCGGTCGAACGCTTCTGCACGATGATGCCGGTTTGGCGAACCTCGTTGGGCAAACGAGGCAACGCAATATTCACGCGATTACTGATATTGAACGTGGCCTGATCAATGTTTGTGCCCAGCTCGAATGTAGCGGTGATGGTCAACGTGCCGCTGGAGTCGGAGCTGGAGTCGAAGTAAAGCAATCCTTCGACACCGCTCAGCTGCTCCTCGATCGGGGCGGCTACGGTTTTGGTCAGTGTGTCCGCGCTCGCGCCCGGGAACGTCGCGGTGATCAGCACAGTCGGAGGCGCGATCTGGGGGTACTGAGCGATGGGAAGCTGCAGCGCGGCGACCAGCCCTGACAGTACGATGATGATGGACAGCACCGATGCAAAGATCGGGCGGGTGATGAAGAATCTGGTCATGAGTTAGTTCGAGCTCAGGTCTGCTTTTCGGGTTGCGGCTGGGTTGAAGCAGCAGGCGCCTCGCCT
>NZ_FOPV01000033.1 GCF_900113575.1 Nitrosospira sp. Nsp14 | reverse complement strand
AGTCAACATAATCGGCAGCCAAAAAGCCACCATATTCGCCCAGGTGGGTCAGTTTTACTCCGGCTCAGTGGGTCAGTATTACAGCGGCGCTAACAGTTCGATGATGCATTAGCTCTTGATGACTGGTTTCATTGAACTAAGGACCAAAAACTACCAAGCTCATCGGATGAAACGTTTTGAATCGTATAGGGTCTTGTTGCAGGAAGCGTATCTTCTATTCTCTACTCGCGGATATGCACTACATACATTTGTTTGTTGTCAGCCATACCGCAAGACACGAATCTTTAATAGTAGAGTAAAGCTCGCTCAATGAGCAGCAAGTCCCTTCAACTCGTCGATCAGCCAGGCATCACGCGATGCAGGATCGGCCTGGGCCAGAGGGACCCGGAAATGACATACGGAAAGGTTTTAAGCCTGATATGAGAAGTAACTGATATGCGTTCCGAACATATTTCTATTGTTAAGCAACAGGCGACAAAAGATGCTTCCCATCGTTGGCTGGATCAGGACGCTTTACTGCCCTGTCTACTTTTCACCAACTGAACTCTTTGGTCCCAATAACCAATTCCGAGCAATCTAAGGCAATCGAGCAGTCGGAAGAACCTGTGTAATTCCTCGAGAGGGGCGGGTTTTTGTTTGCTATCTAGCCTCATGTATGGCATCGCCATGCTTATGGTAGAGCAGCAGTGACGAATGCACGGCAATGACCTTAGCTTGCAAGACCCTAAACCAACGTCTGCGCAGCTCTCATCTTCTTTCGCTGAGCGATCACTCCAATCATGGCCAAGCCTGCAAGAAAGAGCGCATAAACCTCCGGTTCGGGGATGACTGCTACTGCTGCGGCGGTGATGACTTGGCCCGTGTTATTGATTGCGACAGCTTCGGTCAGAGTAACCCCGGCGGGCAGTGAAATCAGCGAATTGAGGTCCATCATGCTTGCGCCATTGGGGCCGGTGATGAAAGCATGGGAGCCTCGAGCTGTGTAAGACCAACCCACCACTTGCCCGGCGTCGTTGATGCCATTAGCCTGGCTTTCAGGACCACCCAAGGTGCCAAGGTCTCTCATGCCCATCCCATCGGGGCCGGTGATGAAAGCATGGTGATCGCCCGCGGCCGTGTTAGACCAACCCGCCACCTGCCCGGCGTCGTTGATGCCGTTAGCATTGCTGAAACTACCGCCCAAATTTCCCAGATCTCTCATGCCCATCCCGTTGGGCCCGGTGATGAAAGGAGACGAAAAGACCGTGGCGTACCCAGACACTCCCACGACCTGCCCCGCATCGTTGATGCCATTAGCCCCGCTGAATTCAATGCTGCTATGAACTCCCAAAATGCCAAGGTCTCTCATACCCATCCCGTTGGGCCCGGTGATGAAAGCATGGTAAATGTAGTTATCCGTGTTAGAGGTACCCACCACCTGCCCGGCGTCGTTGATGCCATAAGCAATGCTGTTAGTACCAACCAAGGTGCCAAGGTCTCTCATGCCCATCCCGTCGGGGCCGGTGATGAAAGCACGGTCGACGCCTCCAGCCGTATAAGAATTACCCACCACCTGCCCGGCGTCGTTGATGCCATAAGCAATGCTGTTAGTACCACCCAAAGTGCCAAGATCTCTCATGCCCATCCCATCGGGGCCCGTGATGAAGGCATGGCGGTTAGATTGACCTACCACCTGCCCGGCATCGTTGATGCCAAAAGGAAAGGTATTACCACCTAAAGTGCCGAGATCGGTTGCTGTTTTGCTGTTGAGGTCGACGAGATATGAATGTTGTACTTGTGCGAAAGCATGGGTGCCGAAACCCATACCAGCGACAAATGCCGTGGCCAGGATAAAGCCACGGAAGTTAAGATGAACGATTCTTCTCACGACGAGTCTCCTTTATTTTTTTGCATTCGAATCAAACTGCCAAATGCCGAAGAAACCGCGCTGTTATCTCAAGTATAGGCAAAAATTCGAATTATTCCCTCCCGGCATGCAACAAACTAATCTGGGTGAACGACTGCGTGATAAGAATCAAGAAAAAGAAATTATGTTCAAGGTGCTAGCCATGCCAGAACCTGAGACGTCCCAATGCTGCGGGTTATTATGGACGGTAAGAAGCCGTTCATTAGAAGTGTTTGCTTTACCTTTTATTGAGTATCGCCGAGGAAGAGACTCTGTGGCGTTAATCAAATGGCCCGCGGGCCTTCTACCTTTTTCGACCGATGCAGCTTCCATCCCAGAAGACCTAACCCCTGCTAATAACATTGCGTAGGTTGCCGGTTCAGAGATAGAAGCTATGACGATTACCTGCCACATTATCAATGCCTTGCGCACTTAGAATTATCCCCGAAGGCAGATCAACCAGCTAATTAAGATCCAACATGCCCATTCCATCAGGGCCGGTGATGAAGGCATAACCATTCCCGTTTTGCCCCACCACCTGCCCCGCGTCGTTGATCCCATTAGGGTAGCTAAAGTCTCCACCGAGTGTGCCAAGATCCGTCATTCCTGCGCCATTAGGGCCTGTGATGAAGGCATGGCGCTGCCCTTTGTCAGTCGAGGATGTCCCTACCACTTGGCCCAGGTCGTTGATCCCGGAAGCATAGCTAAGGTCTCCACCGAGTGTGCCAAGGTTGGTTACTTCCTTGCTATTAAGGTCAACCAATACAGCACGCAACTCCTGCGCGAGCGCGGAAGATGCGAACCCAACCGTTAGAACTGCGCCCAGGATAAGGTTGCGCAGTGGGTAGCAGCGATGAATGTTCATCAGAGCCTCGGACAAAGATTACGACAAGGTTGATCATTGTGTTTTCGACAGTATAGGTTATGAATCTGCTGATCCACTTGCGGGCCGCAACGAGCCGAATTCCACAATTACATGGAAGTATGGGAAGATCAAGCCGTCATATGGGGTTCACGTGCTCCCATAATCGGAGTCAGGGCAGCATAGTCGCGGCGTGTCAGCCTGCCTTGCGCAAGTAAGGGAAGGAGCAATAACCCGAAAGTTGGCGCAATTGGGTAAATACGCCTCACTTTTCTGCGTACTAGTGCCGTCAGCGCAATCCCTGGATCAATTTGATTGGAGAAAGTAGCTTGTCCTTTGTTTTTCAAGGTTATTTACAACACCTTGTGATAGATGCAAGGGGCAATACTGCAGCTTTGTTACTGGAGAGCAAACTGGACGCAAGAACAATGCTACGGTAGCGGCCCCTTACTTTCCTTCGCGTTGACCGCAGCTTTAAGCGTACTACTTGGCTTGAATGCTGCAACTCTCGATGCGGCAATTTTCAGTTCCTCACCAGTCTTGGGATTACGGCCAGTACGTGCGGCACGATCCCGTACTTCGAACGTTCCAAAGCCGGGTAACGTAAGCGAATCTTCTTTTTTAGCCTATCGGAAATAATTTCTAACAGTGCGTTCACCGCGTGATCAGCGGCAGCGCCAATAGAGCCGGTCTTTGCAGCCATTGCCTCCACTAGTTCTTTTTTGTTCATGTTTGTAATCCGTTCCAATCAATTAATTGGGGCCTCATTATAAAGTGTGGGAGCTGAGGTGGGCATTAACAGGGTGTTTTACTTCCTAGCGCAGTTGCCAGGTATAGCGGCCAATATTATGCTGAATATGGGGATCAAGGCGTCGATAGGGCGGCCTCATTCGCCTTAACATCGGCATCATGCCGTCAATAACGGAAGCCACGTTGCTTGGATATTGCTCCCCTTGGTGAATACTTGGTCTTACGGACTGAGCTGCAGGCATGTGAGGCATAGGGCCTAATCCCGATTTAGATGGAACTGAAAATGTAGTGCACCGGTTTCGAAAACAACAGGGGGAAATCCCGCCTCTATTTGGGTTCGCTTTGAAAATAATCATGGTTTGCTTGTCTCCTTACTAAGGGCAAGGAAAGGATTCGCAAACATGCCGATAGACAAGGACTTCTGCGATCGTATCGAGATCGAAAGCATTTCAGTCGAGAGGGATGAAGGGCTGAAGCAGCTCGCAAATACGATTCCCCAACTCGCCTGGATGGCAGACTCTGAAGGATTCATCCATTGGTACAACGACCGCTGGTTTGAATATACTGGAACTTGTCCCGAAGAAATGAAAGGATGGGGCTGGCAACGGGTACACGACGCTGAAGCGCTGCCAAAAGTACTGGAGCAGTGGAAACATTCCCTGGAGACGGGAGAACCGTTCCAGATGACTTTTCCACTCAAGGGAAGAGACGGCAAATTTCGCCCGTTTTTTACTCTGGTTGCCCCGTTGAAAGACCCGTCCGGGCAGGTCTTGCAATGGTTCGGAACCAACACCGACGTCTCGGTGCTGCAGGAAAAAGAGCATGCGTTGCAAAAGGCGGTTGAGGAACTTAAGGAAGCCAGTAGTCAACTTGTGCAAGCCAAGGAAAACGCCGAGGACAATTTTGCCGAACTGGTCGCATACAATAATGCCATTGGCGAACTCGCGCTTGTTTCGATCACTGACCGGTCGGGGCACATCCTCCAGGTAAACAGGAAATTCTGTGAAGTGAGCGGCTACCTCGAGGAAGAGCTGATTGGCCAAGATCACCGAATGCTAAATTCTGGTATTCACCCAAAAACCTTCTTTGCAGAAATGTGGGAGACAATCCTGTCGGGCCATATATGGCATAGAGAGATCTGCAACCGCAGCAAGACCGGATTGGTATATTGGGTTGACTCAACCATTGTGCCGCTTCGCGACAATAGCGGGCAGGTTAGTCGTTTTCTAGGCGTTCGGGTTGACACCACTGCGCGCAAGCAAAAGGAAATGGGACTACGCGAGCAGTTGAAGGAAAGCCGGTGCGTTTACCACATTCGGCAGGACATGGCAGAAGAGTCGGTGCTGGACGAGCTTTGCCGGAAAATTTTTTCGCGCCTGTTACCCACGATGCAGTTTCCGGAGGTGGCTGCCGGGTTGATCGAAATTGATGGCAGGAAATTCCCTTCCGACAATTATCGCGAGAATCTCGCGCACCAGTTGCAAGCGGGAATCAGTGTGAGTGGGAAAACCATCGGCGAGTTGAAAGTATTTTACAGCCAGAAAAAACCGTTTCTGCTCCCTGAGGAACAGAACCTCCTAGATACCATTACGGATGATCTCGGCAGGTGGGTTGAACGCAGCCGGGCAGAGCAGCGTATTAGGCACGCAGCGACGCACGATGCTCTGACTGGTTTGCCAAACCGCCTTCTACTTCAGGACCGCATCTCCCAGATAATCGTGCAGGAGGGCCGTAGGCCCGGGCACGCCGCGGTACTGTTCATTGACCTGGATCATTTCAAAATTATCAACGATTCGCTAGGTCACAATATGGGGGATCTCTTGCTTAAGGAGGTTGCGGCAAGACTATCTTCATGCGTGCGGGGGGAAGACACCGTGGCGCGCCAGGGAGGGGACGAGTTCATCGTGGTGTTGCACATGATTGCGAACGCCCAGGACGCTAGCATAGTGGCGCAAAAGATATTGGACGCGCTGGTGCAACCCTATTCTATTAATGGGGAAGAGTTGCATATCAGCGGCAGTATCGGCATTGCCGTGTCTCCGAATGATGGGGACGGTGTAGAGGCGCTGCTGAAGAACAGCGATACGGCGATGTACCATGCCAAGGAAGCAGGCCGGAATAACTATCAGTTCTTCGCGCAGGAAATGAATTGTCTGGCGAAGGAGCGGCATTCCTTGAGTACTGATCTGCGCCATGCATTAGAACGCGAGGAACTGCGCCTGCATTTCCAGTCAGTGATTGGTATGCCTGGCAGCAAGCTAGAGGGTATGGAAGCATTGCTGCGCTGGCAACACCCCAAGCTGGGGTTGGTTTCGCCGCTCAAATTTATCCCCTTGGCGGAAGAAACCGGATTGATCGTGCCAATCGGGGAATGGGTACTGAAATCAGCTTGCGCCCAGATAAAGGCGTGGCAGAGCCAAGGCTATAACGTACCTCGCGTGGCGATTAATTTGTCTGCACGGCAGTTCCGGCACAAAGGCCTCGTATCAAGTCTTACCAATATATTAAATGAATCCGGCGTGGAAGCACGGTGCCTTGCTCTAGAGATCACCGAAAGCATGCTTGCGCAGAATGTCGAGGAAGCAATCCAAATATTAATGCAATTGAGCGCAATGGGCCTCGAAATAGCAATTGATGACTTTGGTACCGGATACTCAAGCCTGAATTACTTAAAGCGCTACCCCATAAACACCTTGAAGATAGACAGATCCTTTGTGCAAGACATTACGACGGACTCGAATGATGCTGCCATAAGCGCCGCCATAATTGCCCTTTCGCGGAGTCTCAAGATCAAGGTCATTGCAGAAGGGGTGGAAAGCAAGGAGCAGGTTGCCTTCCTGGCCCGGCAAGGATGCCGCCACTATCAAGGTTATTATTTCGGTAAACCGGCTCCAGCAAGGGAAATTACGGGAAATCTGGAGAGGAGTACCTTGCGCTAAAAGTAGTGGGGCGTTCCCATTTTTCTGGCTCATGAGCCCCAAGCAGCTTTACGAAACGAGGGTAGGTCCACACACACGGCATCCGGCGTCTGGGGGAGGAGACAGCAGCGAGACCTTCGCAATTAACGACCAAGGGCAGGTAGCAGGCAGTCATCTTTCCTTGCAGGGTCTTTTGATTACCAAGCCACCGTTTGGAACGGGAGACGCCACGCTATTACGCTGATGCGCTTAGCGCGGCATCAACGACCTGGGCAGGTGGCGGGAACCTCCGAGACCGCCACAGGTGCTTACCGCGTCTTTATCACCGGCCCCAAATGCGGGGGCACAATAGGCTTAAACTCTTGGTGAGTTTGCCGGACAGCGTTGTTGCGCTAACTTTGGCGAGGGACGTCAATAACCTGGGGCAAGTTGCTGTCACTGGCAACCTTATCCCCGAACCCGAAACCTATGTCATGCTGCTGGCTGGTCTCGGTCTGCTGGGCTTTATTGCGCGTCGCCGCAATTTGCTTGAGCAGCGTTTGAGGCTAAGCCACAACGGGCCAGACGGCACTGGAAAGCCGTCTGATTTTTAGCCATGTAAAGACCCTCCGATAGCTTCGAACACGGTTCGGCGGTATGCCTCCACAATTCGCGCATCTTCCATTTCAAGGTCAATTTGAGCGTTGAATTCGGCCGTATCAACTAGGCTTTCGATAGTATCCCGTAGCTTCTTCTGGAGAAGCTCTACGGGCGCGGCATCAAGCTCGACGGCTTTATGGCCATACTTCTTGATGAATTTTGAGTAGTTGGGGCTCGTGGGCTTTGCTTCCAGATCACTCGGCAGGTTATATAACTCCACGTCCTCGGCGGTTAACGCAACTTTAACCGGGTGGACATTAACTAGACCGAAGTCATCTCGCAATGAACGAGCAAACGATGTGGCAATCTGCTCCCCATCTGGATCGAAGTCGGTCAACATGAGCAAGATCAGCTTGTCCTGGCCTGAGCGCCTGAACCGTCGATACAAATCCCAGCGGGGCGAGAGAGAAGAAAAGCCACGTCCAGTGGTTACAGGAATGCAGTAGTCTCGGGCCGGCTTTTCGACGATCGATCGTAACGCGTTCTTCTCAAGCATGATCTCGATGTGATGCGGTTGCCCTTGCATGAGATTTCGTGAATAGCCCTGTAAGAAGTTCTCTGACTCTTGCCTGACAAAAACTTCATATGAGGAAAAGCCTCCGCCTAGCTGGATCGGACGGGTTGTATCTTCAATTGCATGCAGAGGCACGATCCGCTCAAGGCGCGCACGTATCAGCAGGTTTGCCAGTGCCTGATATGAGTTCCAGTCATTTTCATATTGCTCAGTGCCGAGCAAGGCTTCCCTGAGAGGCGAGATTTTGCTGTTCTTCTTGTAACATCTCATTGCTCGATTCAATCGTCAGAACATTCCATATTGCAAAGGAAGCTTGAATTGTTGCGTCTATGGCTCCTTCCACTCGAAACGCAGTGGCACGAAAAGCAAGATCTATATTTATGAGAGCGAGAAAGGAGAACCACTTGATGAACCACTGCTCCATTTTGACAGAAGGCCAAGGATTCAAATCCCGGTCTTCTCTGTAGATACTCCAGGCCATCGTTAATATCAAGTCATCTTCCGCAGTCTTAAAATTTACTTCCATTTCTGTGCTATTTAATAAAATAGTCCCCCGAAGAGTCATCTCCTTCATTTCTTCTAGGCCCATCCTAAGACCATCAAGCTCATCATGATAATTGGATAATTCTTTATTAAAATCGCTTTTCGACTTCATTGGCGGGAGACGCTTGTACGCGTCGCTAGCCATTCGATGCAGTGCGTCGTTATCAATGTTTCCTGGTTCTGCAGGAAGCCCGTCAACAATTTTTACAAATAATGAATTATCTGGATTTGAAAACGAAAGGAAAGGGTGATACATTTGGAATTGATAGTGGGGTAAGGCCATTTCGGCTCCTTCTTAAGGGTTTAGGGAATATCGTCAACTTCTCGCTACAAAATCAGCTGTCCTCCGCACTTTCAAAGCATATTGCCAAGATTCGATCAAAGGGCCAGTCAGTCAAGCCCTCCCGCCCGATACCTTCCTCGTAACTCTCGCCTTCCTTCAATATGACGACCTTGTAACAGTCGCCCTCGTTGGTCCTTCCCACCGCTGCTTCCAGCATTTCCACCCGCCGAAGAATGTTCATTTCAGTAATGTCCGTTCCATTTGTGAAAGCCGCTTTTCAATTTCCGTAGCCTCGATCAGTTTGCCAATACCAGTAAGAATATAAGCCAGGCGTCCCGCCTCGCTCGCATCCATCCTTCCAGCTCGCGCTTCCCGGTACACACTAGCCATTTCACGTCGCACATCCTCAAGCTGGTTCAGCTTGATTTTTGCGGGGGTGGGGGTAGGCGTCCCGCTTGTCCCGTCAATGGTTACAGGCTGATGTTTTGCGCTTTCAAGTTGCGGTTTCATTTCTTCTCGACTTATCGATCTGGTTTAGCTGTATCGCCTCACGGTTTTTTTTCGGACGTATCAATAAGGGTCGGCTCGCCAGCCTCGCCGTTGGTTCGCCGTCTGGTTTCGGCGAACCTCGGAAAAAAGGATCAACGGCAGGCGAATTTAGGTTCGCCGCCGTTGATTTCCCTATAGGCGGCGGCGAAGCAATAGTGATTCTTCTAAGCGAAGGATAAATGCGCACTTAAGACCTATGGTCGCCATACGTCGGCGGCGGGGTAATGGGATGCAAGTAAGTGTGTGCGCCACCTCGACGCGGTTTCTTATCCGGGGGAACACTTTGAAGCTCTACTCGACCGGAGTTAAGCAGCCGTTCTACAGCGTCGCGGGTCTCCGCGCGCTTCAAACCCAAAGGGCTCTCACTAAAAGCTTCCAAAGTACTTTTCGTATGGCGTTTGCCTGCTTGGAACTCCGCCTTGAGGAACTGGAATACCCGATTATCGGGACTCTCCCGTTCCGTACTCTCCCTTATCTCCCGAACATGTTCGAAGGAATATCCAATTCGGGAAATCAGGATTTCATCCTGTGGCGGGCAGTAACTCATCTTGGGGCGGGCAAGGACCAATCCAGTTTCACCTTCCGCCAGATCCCTTCCTGTCCCTTTGCACCAATCGTCAGGAGGAACGTTCTGTAGCACAAAGACCATCCTTGAACCATCCGCGAAGGCGCTGCCTCCGCGACCGGCGTACTGATCCCTCATCCTCTCCCGGGCACTCTGCTTCCCGGAGTGATGGATATAGAGGACACAACATGAAATCGCTCTCTTCAGCTTTCTTGCCGCTTCAATTAACCCCTGTTCAGCATCATTTACTCGACTTTCTCCTACGCCAAACGAGACTGCGGGGTCAATCACCACCAAGACAGGCTTTAGTGCTTGGCAACCCTTGATTAGGTAGTCCAATCCGGCGCTGGGGTTTACGAGGTCGCCTTCAACCTTTGTTACACGAAACCCTTCCCCGGATACATCGCTCAGTCGTATGCCCTCTCTTAGTTTTTCTCTTTCCGTCTCATCCAATCCAATTGCATCAGCAATGGCCCGCAATCGGGCCACAAGCATCTCTCGACTATCTTCTGCAGTAATGATAAGAACCGGCCCCGACTTAAGGATTTCCAGGCCGAACAGGGGGAACCCTAATACAATGTGAGTCGCCACCCAAAGGACAAGTGTTGTTTTTCCTGTCCCGCCGGGGGCGATGAGTAGCCCGACGTCGACATATAGCAGTTTCTCAACGATACAGTCCGGGGAGGGCCGAGCTTTCTCAAATTCCTCGGCTGTAATCCCAGACGGTAGCTCCCATAAGGGCCGGGCAAGCTCATCAGCCTGAGTTATGTTTCCCTGTTCCTCCTCCACGGTGAAAAGCGCAGCGGAGTCGACAAGCTTTCGTATTTGCTGGACGCTCATTCCGTTTCCATCGCAACGTCGTTCAGGTCGCCTTGACCTTGAGGTATGACAATGCGCACGAGCTTTCCTGCCCTTGTCCAGCCCCTGGCACACTTCCTTGCTGCCTTCATCCCCACAGCGTCGTTATCTGCTCCAATAGATAGTGCCTCGATCCCTAGTAATACTGGAAAGGACGCCAGGTTGCCAGCGTCAACTAAGCTCCAGACGGGAGTGAACGCATGAGCCAAACTGAGGGAAGTTTCTATCCCTTCACACACCCCTAGACCTAGCGTGACCTCCGTGTCAGGCCACAGGCGGATTACCCCCCCGGCCTTGCGGTGACCCCCTAAAAGCAGTCGAGGTGGCTCCACCTCCGCCTTATTACCATTTGATTTGATCCACGTGCGGTGTAGGGTGATTGGTCGATTTGTAATCGCGTCAGTTACCAGAGCGACTAAGGCAGGTCCAATGTACCCGCCTGGGTGTTTCAACGCCGGGTGGTAGCGAAGATCGCTATCCTGCGGGGGAACGACGCATTTCCGTGCATGGAGGTAATCCGATGCAGGGCCCTCTATCGGCTTCGTTTGGTCGAAGAGTTCTTGTCCGTACTCCGACAAAGTTTCGTGTTGTTGGACAGTTAGGACCCTTTTTCTTTCATTAGTCCCGTAGTGCTTGCTCCGATAACCATACTGTTGGGCAATGTAAAACAGGGTACCGATGCCGATTTCTCCAGCGGTTTTAAACGATTTCCATGCTGCTGCGGTCTCTCGGGCTCGATATTTGTCGCTGGTTGCACTCCACTCATCCCATATGTCGAAGCCCGCCTCGCCCAGTTCTGCTTTCACTGCCATGCCGCATCTGATCCATACGTTCCGGTCATCGGCTGGAATAAAACGCAAGGCTGCCTCGATGTCTGAAGCCACTGCCCGCGCATCGGCCGTTATGGTATTCACAGTCGGCTCTGAAATCGCGTGAATGATATTTCTTTAGAGCAACGCATATTTCACCTCACTCCCTTTCGTGCTCTACGCAGCTCGCCTACATTCCACCCAGTAATCCCGTCGGACAGTTTGTGAGCCGGGGGTAGCTTGCCCCGTTTGACCAAACGCCAGACGGTTGACCCAGAGCAGCCCCACAGGCCTTCGACTACGGGCTGCCGAACATATGCTGAATCAGGGAGTAGATCGAAATTCTTTAGAGAATCGGGGATCGAGCTCGTGTCGGTGCGTCGTGCCATGATGTGCGTCCGCTTGAGTGAAGACGCCGCCTATGGTAGCCGCTAGTTTTTTGCTGTACAGGTTGAACGGGTTGAAGGGGCGGGGGTTCAACCGGTTCAACCCCCCGCCGAGACCCTTATGGATAGGGCTTTAAGAGGGTTCAACCCTTTTCTTTTTCGGGTCGTGGTCGTCCGGCTTGATAATCGTGAAAATTGCTACTGCAATGTTTTTTGACTGGGGTAATCCGGCTTTCGCGGCTTCCGATATGATCCATTCCACGACTTCCTCTCGTTTTGGATCAAGGTCGCGTCGTGGATTAAAAAACTGTGCGATAGCGCGGGTTAGAATATCTAGCCAAGCAGTGGAATAGGAAGGATCGGATATAGACGGCGCATCTGATGCCCCATCACGAAACAGTACTGAGCCAGGTGCATTCCTGGCTTCCAGAAGAGATAGCAAGGGGCTATTATCTATGTCAGCAAAGGGTTCAGTATGAGGTAGCAATCCTTTCGTTTGTGCGTATTCTGCCCATTTCTTCGGACTTGCTTGATCACCTATATCCGAGCGTTTCAATATTTCGGTGACATGTTTCAAACACTCTTCGTTCCGGGGAAATATTCTGAAAATTACATATTTGCAGGGGGTGGTACTCTCATCCTTTTCCGTTTCCGACCAACACAACTGGAAAAAAAACTTTGCAGAATCATCTCCTGTAGGCACTAGTCCGGAAAGTAAACTTGCTGCCTCATGCATAGCCCACTTATCGTACCCGCTCCAGATACGAGCACGTGCCAAGTATATGTCCTTCCCTTCGGCTAGCCTTTTTAGATAATCATCGTTTGAAAGTTTTAGAATATCTGAATCGGGTGCAATCGCCTTTGCAAAAAATCGCCCTTTGATAATATTTTCAAACACGGATAGAGCCTTCCATTTTTTAAAAGAATTGATGTCTGTATTTCAGTGTCCGACTTTATCCTTCTAAGTTTGGGCGATGCTGGGATTCGAACTCGCAGTTGAATGGACTTTTAATTCTCATGGTAAAGCGCGCTCTTTATTGATCGGTACGACGTCAGCAGCGATTTGTACCTGGCGGCTAAATTTTCCCCAATCGCGCATCATCAGACGGCGCTTCTCGAACAGGTCGCCTCTTCTGTAAGCAGCCTCGACCTTGTCCCCGATGGTGTGGGCTAAGGCCATTTCTGCTACATCGCGCGCGTAATTCGTGCGCTCGCTGCACCAATCCCGGAAAGTGGACCGGAAACCATGGGCGGTGATGTCACCTCGCCCCATCCGTCGCAGTACTGCTGTTAGGGTCATATCTGACAGTTTCATCCCTTTACTGCTAGGAAAGATAAGCTCGTGGGTGCGCGGCAGTGATTGAAGCAAGGCAACCGCTTCTTTATTGAGTGCCACGCGATGCTCGCGCTTCGCCTTCATTCGGCCGGCGGGAATGGTCCACGTGGCATCATGCAAATCTATTTCGCTCCACAATGCACCACGTACCTCGCCGGACCTCGCGGCCGTCAGAATCGCAAACTCAAGCCCCCGCGCCCCTATCCCTTCCTGCTGCTGCAGCTTCGTCATAAACTTGCCGAGCTCGTTGAATGGAAGTGCGGGGTGGTGCTTGGTCTTTTGTACTTTCCCTGGAGTCGGCAATAACATGTCAAGGTGCCCGCGCCAGCGGGCCGGATTCTCGCCAGTGCGATAACCTCGTACGCGCGCCCAATCCAGGACGTTTTCAATCCGTCCACGCAACCGTTTTGCTGTTTCAGTTTTAGTCAGCCAAATAGGTTCCAGCACTCGCATAACATGGGAATGATCGATCTCACGTACATAGATGTTGCCGATCACCGGGAATGCATAGCTACTGAGTGTATTTCGCCATTGAGAAGCATGCTTGTCGTTCGACCATTCAGATTCCATTACTGCGATGTAGGCTGTTGCAGCCTGGCTGAAGGTCATTGATGCAGCTCGGGCAGCAGAGAGGGTGCTACGCCTGGCTTTGGCGTCTCCTATGGGGTCTACCCCTTCCTTGATTTTGAGGCGAGCACCGCGCGCCGCTTCTTTCGCCCCGGCCAAGGTTACATCAGGAAATCCGCCAAGCCCCATGTCCCTGCGCTTGCCTCCGATCATGACTCGGAGAATCCAGGAGCGCGCGCCGGAGGGCGTCACCTGCAACGCGAGCCCCGCTACGCCGCCGACAAAACGAAGGCCGGGAACAGTGAGTCTACCTACCTCCAGCGCTGATAACTCTTTCGCCTTACGTGCCACACCAACCCCTCATCACACCCATCAATTGACGTGAGATTATACGACACGGAGAGACACGGCAAGGAAGTATTTGTTTAACGGAAGAAGTACGATAGACGTGGCTTCTAGCCACTATTTGATATGATGTGGCATGCTATGAAAGTTAGATGTAAGCGGACACCGCTTCCGCCACTGCCGTTTTGTAACTGTTTGTCAGGAAATTAAAATCGATAATGGGGGCGGTCACGCGTCCCGTTAAACGCGAAGCGGGATATGAAGTTGATCTATGCTTAGTTGCTCGCCTTCGCTGCAAAAGCGGGCTCACTCTGTTCCCCAACCTCCACCGAGGGCCTTGTAGAGCTGCACGACGGATACCAGATGGAGGCGGTGGGTAGCGGTTAGAGAGTACTCGGCCTCGAAGAGATTGCGTTTGGCAAGCAAGACATCGAC
>NZ_FOPV01000012.1:94024-121670 GCF_900113575.1 Nitrosospira sp. Nsp14 | reverse complement strand
AAGGTCAAGGCTTAGTAAAATTAAATGTCCGGGTGGGTCAGTTTTATTCCGGCCAAATAACTAAAAAGTGGGTCAGTTTTAAACCGGCGTTGACAAATAGCTAGTGCCATTACTAGCTATGCGGATGAGCACACTGATTTATCGGCGGAAAAGGATGTGGCCGAATTTAAAGATAAGGCTAAGAAGGTCGCAATTCAGTTACTTTCATGGTCAGCTAGGTTGGGCGTTAAGGCCGCAACATTAGGAGCATTATCAGGTACAGATTTTGAGAGGCTTAAGGTAATAAAAGATGAGTTTGCAAAAGGGACTTCTGGGGTAGTAGGTGACTTTATTCAGGAACGACTTAGTTCGCACGCGACGGATATTGAGCTATTACAGTCTTTCAAGGCCCTGTTATCCAAGCTGCCTTCGTATCTAAATAGTAAAGGAAAGCCCCTTGTTGTTATTATTGATGAGCTAGATAGGTGCAAACCAACCTATGCTATTGAGGTTATAGAAAAGATTAAACACCTATTTTCTGTTAAGAATGTGGTGTTCGTTCTAGTGATGAATAAGAAGCAGTTGGAAGCATCAATCAGATCGATTTACGGATCAGATATCAAAGCTGATGTTTATTTACAGAAGTTTATTAATATTGAAACCGCCATTCCTAAGCTCTCCAACAAGCTGGCTAGCTCAGATGTGAGTAAATATTGCAGTCAGTTAATCCGACTCCACGAATTGGAAACCGCCTTTTTGGGAAAACATCGGCTTTATCTCCAACGTTGCATTGAACCCCTTGCGCTGAACTATAGTTTATCCCTTCGCCAATTGGAAAAAGCCTTTACTAACCTTGCCTTATTTTTAAATTTCAGCGGTGAGGTTGAACTTTTTCCGGTCGGCCTTGTTTGCTTTCTAGCTGTGGTTAAAGTCGTCGACCCTCCTTTATTTGAGCGGCTTTCTCTCAACAACATTGCGTACGCGGAAGTCTCTAAAATTACCGGGCTGCCTGATGATGAAAGATTTGGATTGGTTAAATATGCATTGATAGCCGAACCTGAAGCCGTTAGGGAGCAGGAGGAGAAGAATCTTTTTCAGCTATATAGAAGGGAGTTGGATCGACTTTCGATAGACAGACAGAATGTAATACCCCTATATTGCCAAAAACTTACGCAATTCAATGTGGTAGGCTCTTAATAACGGAATTAAACGCACTACGAAGCCCTACAATCGATTATTTCCTATAAGGTGAGGGGGATAAGTACCATTAGAGTAATTAGCGTGCGTCTCAGACCTTCTGATGAGAACGGGGATTAATACTTATAGATACCTTATCAGGTAGTAACTTACTTTTAGATAATGGATGTATCTATCCTTCTTTTCGTAGGTGGGGGTGTACAAGTACTACTCACAGAGTCTGGCGAAGCGGTTGGAGATGTGACCGTTGCCCGTTGATCAATCGCCGATCGTGCATGTAAGGTCGGCTGCTCCTCATGTCGTCGCCCCGTGTGCCGTAATCACCTATCGGTAATCCAAGTTTGGCTCTGTCGGTGACGGGGCGCTGTGCTCGAACTACGGCGCCAGCACACAGCCACACGCGGGGGCCTCGTTTCGATAAGTGGTCAAAAAATATCATCAAATGATATTATTCAGGCAGCCAGTCCGCAAGCGCACGTAAAACACTGCCTGACCTGGAGATCGCCGTGATAGCCCTTCCGCGGAGCCTATCATGGGCGCCTCCGGCTCAACCTGGCTGCACCGATCCTGGCTAACCGCACTCCATCCGTAGCGAATTGGCGCGTCGGGCGTGTCGGCCAGGCGCGCCGCTCACCCCTGAGGAAAACAATCAGTATGTCATGTCGCTAGCCTGGATTGTCCTCCTGCCCTTTGCGGGCAGCCTCTGCGCCGCTTTCCTGCCCTCCCATGCCCGCAATGCGGCTGCGGGGCTCGTGGACGTCGTCGCGGTGATCTGCGTCATCCTGGTCGTTCTTCATTATCCGCAGATGGCTGCGGGCGAAGTCGTTCGACAGTCGTTGCAATGGGCGCCGGGCCTCGGCCTGGAGATCACGTTCCGGCTCGATGGTTTTGCCTGGCTGTTCGCGATGCTCGTGACCGTGATGGGCGCACTGGTGGCGCTGTACGCGCGCTACTACATGGCCCCGCAGGATCCCGTTCCCCGTTTTTTCTCCTTTTTTCTGGCTTTCATGGGAGCCATGCTCGGGGTGGTCCTGTCTGGCAACCTTATCCAGTTGGTCATGTTCTGGGAGATGACCAGCCTGACATCCTTCATGTTGATAGCGTACTGGTATCACCGTGACGACGCGCGGCGCGGCGCCCGCATGGCACTGACGATCACCGCGGCCGGAGGACTTTGCCTGCTTGCCGCGGTGCTGATACTGGGGCACATCGCGGGCAGCTACGACCTGGATGTCGTGCTTCGTTCAGGGGATCTCGTTCGCGGTCATTCATGGTATCTGGCGGTACTGGTTCTCATCGCGCTCGGCGCGCTTACCAAGAGCGCCCAATTCCCGTTTCATTTCTGGCTGCCCCACGCAATGGCGGCGCCGACGCCTGTGTCTGTTTATCTGCATTCGGCCACCATGGTCAAAGCAGGCGTATTTTTGCTCGTCCGGCTGTGGCCTGTGCTGAGCGGCACCGAGGCGTGGTTCTGGATAATCGGCAGTGCGGGTCTTTGCTCGCTGGTGCTTGGCGCATACGCGGCGGTGTTCCAGCGGGACATGAAGGGCGTGCTGGCCTATTCGACCATCAGTCACCTGGGCCTGATCACACTCCTGCTTGGCTTGAACAGTTCGCTTGCGCTGATAGCGGCAATCTTTCATATCATGAACCACGCCACATTCAAGGCCTCCCTGTTCATGGCTGCCGGCATGGTCGATCACGAAACGGGCACGCGCGATCTGTCGCGGCTGAGCGGCTTGCGTCGCGCCATGCCCATCACGGCTACGCTTGCCGCGGTTGGGGCCGCGTCAATGGCCGGGGTGCCGCTGTTCAACGGCTTTCTCTCAAAAGAAATGTTTTTCACGGAAACAGTCTTTGTGAGCGGCAACCTGGTGACGCGCCTCGGCCTGCCTATAATGGCTGTCATCTGGGGCACGCTGAGCGTCGCCTATTCGCTGCGTTTTATTCTTCAGGTATTTTTCGGACCGCCGACCCACGATCTGCCGCGGCAGCCGCATGAGCCGCCCCGCTGGATGCTGTTCCCAAGCGCGCTGCTTGTCGCCTCTTGCCTGGTGGTGGGCGTGTTTCCCGCGGAAACCGTCGGGCCTTATCTCGATATGGCGGCAAGCTCGGTGATGGGAGAGAATATGCCATCCCACAGCCTCGCAGTGTGGCATGGACTGAATCTTCCGCTGGCGATGAGCCTGGTAGCCATGGTCGCGGGCACGGTGCTGTACCGCGCGCTGGGAAAATACCAGCAGGGGGCTACAGTCGTCCCCATCATCAACCGCTTCGATGGCAAGCACCTCTTCGAATTTTATCTCCAGAAAATGGACGTCTTCGCAAGGCGGCTGCTGCGATGGTTGTCCACCGAGCGCCTGCAGGTCCAGGTGCTGCTCCTGATCGGTGCGGTATTCGCGTCCGCATTGATTCCGTTATCCAGCGGTGGATTGCCCCCGGGCGACAAACCCGTGACTCCCATCGAACCCGCTTTTGCATTGATATGGCTGGTTGGTGCGTTCTGCGCGGTCGGCGCCGCTACCCAGGCAAAGTACCATCGTCTTGCCGCGCTGAGCCTTTCCGGCGCAGCGGGACTTGCCACGTGCATGACCTTCGTCTGGTTTTCGGCGCCCGACCTGGCGTTGACGCAGCTCATCGTGGAGGTGGTGACGCTTGTCCTGCTGCTTCTGGGGCTGCGCTGGCTGCCGCGGCGTTACAAGTCGGTGGATGACAATATTGTCCCGCTACAGGCGCGTGTTCGCGCCCAAACGCGGCGGCTGCGGGATTTGGGCCTGGCCATCATTGCCGGGTCCGGCATGGCTGCGTTGAGCTATTCGGTGCTGACGCGCCAAGCGGGAGAAGGCATCTCGCCTTTTTTCATCGAGAATTCGCTTTCCCTTGCGGGCGGTTCAAACGTGGTCAACGTAATCCTTGTCGACTTCCGCGGCTTCGATACGATGGGCGAGATCACCGTGGTGGGGATCGTGGCCTTGACGGTTTTCGCGCTGTTGCGCCGGTTCCGCCCGGCAATTGAAAGCATGGGGTTACCCGTACAGCAGCGGGAGCAGAATGGGGAAACCGGTGTTTCGCCGCGCGACTCGCACGCACTGCTGCCCGAGGGCCCGATGATGCTGCCCGCGGTGATCGTACAGTTGCTCCTGCCGGTTTCGGGCATGGTGGCGATGTTTTTTCTGCTGCGCGGACACAATGAACCGGGTGGCGGCTTTGTCGCCGGGTTGGTGGTCGCGACGGCAGTCATTCTCCAGTACCTGGTGGGCGGAACTGCCTGGGCGGAATCGCGCACCCGTATTTACCCGCACTATTGGATCGCAACGGGCTTGCTATGCGCGGTGGGCGCGGGCGTGTCCGCGTGGGCCGCGGGGCGCCCGTTTTTGTCAGCCGTGGCGGGCGACGTCAAGCTGCCCGTCATAGGCGCGATGCATCTTTCCACTGTGCTGCTGTTCGATCTCGGCGTTTTTCTCCTGGTGGTGGGCGCCGCAGTGCTGATCCTGGTGGCACTGGCCCATCAGTCAAGACGCGGACATCGCAGGCACGGTACTGGGCACATCGAAGCAGAGGGAGCAATTTCGCATGCGGCGCGGACGTCCGCAACTGCCGTCGGTGCAGCTGTTCCTGACCATACTGCCGCTGCACCAGCGCCCGTCCCCGCTGCCGTGATGGCTCATATTCCACCGGCCGTCCCCGGCGCTACCGTTCCGGCGATGGCACGGCCAGACAAGGACAGTTGATGGAAACGATCTATGCACTGGCGATTGGCGTCCTGACCGGATCGGGCGTGTGGTTGCTGCTGCGGCCCCGCACGTTTCAGGTGATCGTGGGACTCTCCTTGCTGTCGTATGCGGTAAACCTCTTCATTTTCGGCATGGGTCGATTGCTGATAGGCGGCGCGCCGATTATCGAAACCTTGAGCAAGGCCGATCCGGCACTGTACGACGACCCCGTTCCGCAAGCGCTGGTGCTGACGGCTATTGTCATCGGGTTTGCGACCACGGCGCTATTCCTGGTCGTGCTGCTCGCATCCCGCGGCTTGACCGGCAACGATCATGTCGACGGCAGCGGCCCGGAAGCATGAATAGCTGGATAGCGCATCTCCCGGTGTTGCCCGTGGTGGTGCCGCTGATGGCTGGCGCGGCAATGCTGTTGTTCGTGGAAGCCCAGCGCAGGGAGCGGACCATTATTGCCTTTGCGGCCACACTGGCGAACTTGATAGTCGCTGGCATGCTGGCCTACGTGGCGGGCGGGTGGGTGCCGGACATATGGCCGGAAGGAATCGCAGTGTACCTGGTGGGTGGATGGCGGGCCCCATTCGGCATCGTGCTGGTGGTGGACCGCCTCTCGGCGGTAATGCTGATGCTGACTGCAGTGCTGGCATTGACCTCCCTGATCTATGCGCAGGCCCGATGGAAGAAAATGGGGCCCCATTTCCAAACGTTGTTCCAGTTCCTGATCATGGGGGTGAACGGGGCGTGCCTGACGGGCGATCTGTTCAACCTGTTCGTATTCGTAGAGGTGTTGCTGGCCGCCTCCTATGGTCTTTTGCTGCATGGCCTGGGCCAGCCCCGCGTCAAAGCCGGCCTGCATTACATTGCCATCAATCTCGCCGGCTCGTTTGTATTTCTCATTGGCGTTTCATTGATCTATGGTGTCACCGGTACGTTGAACATGGCGGATCTGGCAGCGCGTGTGCCCGGACTTGCGCAGGGAGACCATGTTCTGTTTGAAACCGGCGCGGCCATTCTCGGCGTGGCGTTCCTGCTTAAAGCGGGCGCCTGGCCGCTGAATTTCTGGCTCCCGGGCGCATATGGCTCTGTCGCTCCCCCGGTGGCGGCGATATTCTCAATCCTGACCAAGGTGGGAATCTACGCGCTGCTGCGACTGGGATCATTGCTGTCCGGATCGGAGTCGGGGGCCCCCGCGCCGTTTAATCACGGCTGGCTCTTCGGTATCGGGCTCGCGACCCTTGTCATGGGCACGGCGGGGATGCTCACCGCTATCCAGTTGCAGAGGCTGGTAGCGTACTCTGTCATCGCATCGGCGGGTACGCTGCTGGCGGCGCTCGGGCTCGGAGGCGCGGAGGTGAAGGGCGCGGCCTTGTTCTACCTGGCAAGTTCGGTCCTTGCCACGGGTGCTTTTTTCATGCTGAGCGAGATGATCGTGCGTACCCAGCAATCCGGAGAGGATGGTGCCGTGGCACAAGCTGACCTGTTGAGCCCGGAAGATTCGCCGGATCCCGATTTTTCGGATGAGGTAGTCGGTATTGTCATACCTGCGGCAATGGCCTTCCTGGGTATGAGCTTCCTGGGATGCGCGCTGCTGGTTACTGGACTGCCGCCGCTGTCCGGCTTCATCGGCAAACTGCTGATTCTTTCCGCTGCTCTGGAAGGTGGTGCCGCACCCGGCAGCTCGCCGGTCTCGATATGGATGCTATGGGGAGCGGTGCTTGGATCGAGCCTGATTGGCATCATTGCATTGTCCAGGATGGGCATACGGCTGTTCTGGGGTTCGGAGGAGATCGTGACGCCGCGGCTGCACCTGACGGAAGCCGCGCCCGTCGCCGTGCTGCTGCTGCTGAGCGTCGCGCTGGTGGCCGGCACCGGGCCCGCGATGGATTATCTGGGTCGCGCCGGAGAATCCCTTTCCGCGCCCCAGGCTTATATTGACGCTGTTTTGACCACCCATGCAGCCCCTGTTTCTTCTAGCAACCTTGACTAGGAGAGAGCGATGAAGCGCTGGCCATCCCTGACACTATTCACGGCGATCCTGTTCGGGTTATGGCTCCTGCTGAACGATTCCGTTACCCCTGGGCAGATTGCGCTCGCCGTGTTGCTGACCGTTGCAACCGCTGCCTCGACCGCAAAGATCCGTCCGCTGGAGGCACGCCCACATCATCTGCAGACCGCCGTTGGACTGTTTTTCGTTGTACTGGCGGACATTGTCCGTTCGAACATCGCGGTGGCCGGGATTATTCTCGGTCCGAGGAAAAGGCATTTCAATTCCGGGTTCATCAAGGTGCCAATCGACATGCACGACCCGTATGGGCTCGCAATGCTGGCTTGCATCATCACGGCAACACCGGGCACGATCTGGGCCGGCCTCTCGACCGACGGACGCTACCTGACGATTCATGTGCTGGATTTGCACGATGAGGAGATCTGGATTCGCACTATAAAGGATCGCTATGAACGGAGATTGATGGAGATTTTCGAATAGCAACGCCTGGTTTTGCCCTTTCCGGTCTTGCAACTTTCCCGTCCCTTGCTTTGGCTGCCCCTTGCCTTTTCCGCCTGTGACTTTCCTGTCGCGGGACGTACCCGCCTCGATTCGCAGGTTCTCGTTCGCATCGTCAGCCCGAATTTTGCCTTAAAGGGAAGCTGCGGGATTATGACTTGCCTGTACTCACGCCGGGAACGTCATCAAAGAAGGTGTACCCCGTTTTCGTTTTCTTCGCCCGGTACATGGCGGCATCCGCATTCGCCAGCAATTCCTCAGCTGTATTTCCATTGGTTGGGTAGACGGCGATCCCAATACTGGGCTCGATGGAAAGCGCGAGATCGTCAATGGTCAGAGATTCGGAAACACTGTTCAATACCTTGCGCGCTATCCGCTCGATATTCTTCCTGCTCTGGGGGTTCACCAGCAGATACAGGAACTCGTCGCCACCCCACCGGCAAATGGTATCTCCGCTTCGCACCTGCTCATTCAATCGCTGCGCCACGGCCTGCAATACCTTGTCACCGATGGCATGCCCGTACGTATCATTGATCGCCTTGAACCGGTTCAGATCAATAAACATTACCCCCAGTAACCATCCGCCGCGCTCGGCGAGGGCAATCGCCTGGTCCAGGCGGTCGTCGAACAGCTCGCGATTGGGAATGCCGGTAACGAAATCACGCAACGTTCGCTTAACGGCCTGCTCCGCTGCCTCCTCCGCAACCGCCAGCACGTCTTGCGCAAGGGAGAGCATATGCTGGGTTGCGGCCAGCTTCCGCCCCATTTTTCTCAATTCCCGGTTAATCTCATTCTTGTCTCCGATTCCCTCTGCCAGAACCTGATTGACTTCGTGAAGCTCGTCCGCGCACTCCTGCACTTTCTCTTCCACGCTTTCGCTTTGCGCCAATGCTTTTTTCGCCTCCCGGGTTGAAATTCCACCCGCCATCTCCTGCTTCACCACTTCGTTGACACTGGAAAGCTCCGTCACGCAATCAACCATCTTTTCCTTTACATCCTCGCTTTTTTCCAACGCCTTTTCCAACGAAGCAGGGGCATCCGGCGATGTGAGCGACGAACCGTCGTGTGAAGTGATAATATTATTCATATGGCTTTCAGGTCATTCGAGGATGTCGTTGTTGAAGGATTTGTTCCGCTGCTCCCGATTACAAGTTCGATTGGGACGGCACGCAAGAGGTTGGGGAAATGCATGCAGGGCTCAGGTGACAAGGACTAAGACTCTTTCCAGGCGTGCCGTTTCACCCCATGGATCATAGGTGGTGGGTCGGTTTCAATTGCGTAGTCGTGAGTGATGTTAGCGTCATTATTGATCATTTGGTCGAAAGTCTCTGTGCGATGCCTTACACACATGAGTCTGCCAGCGCATCCATGGGTCGAGCTGGGATGAGCGGGTTGCGGCTTGAAGCGGCTTTCCACGCAATTTTATTGCCGCAGAACGCTGTCCCGTTCGGCCTTGTCTGCATCTTGCCCTCAGCGAATTCTTTGAATGGGTGGCGAACGTGATGAAGCGGCGCTTTGTTCCAAGCTGGGCGAATTCTTCTGATGCTCTTCCTCGAAGCGCGTTTGTAACGCCAATTACGGAAAAGATGACATGAAAGTGAACAATAAACCTGTTCTCCTGGTTGAAGATGATCAAGTGGATGCAATGTCCGTGACCCGTGCCTTTAACGAGATTCAGGTGACGAACCAGCTCGTCCATGTCGAAAATGGCGAGGAGGCTCTCGATTATCTTCGCGACCGAAACAATGATAAGCCGTGCATCATTCTGCTTGACCTGAACATGCCCATTATGAACGGTATCGAATTCCTGGGGGCGGTAAAAAATGATGAGCAGCTCAAGCATATTCCCGTGGTCGTGCTGACGACGTCGGAAGAACAGCAGGACAAGCTGAGCAGTTTTGGGCTGGGAATCGCCGGGTACATGTCCAAGCCGGTTGACTATCGGCAATTCGTGGAGGTGATACGCTCCATCGACGCTTACTGGACAATCAGTGAAATGCCGTAAGACAAGGATTGTAATCCCGTGGGTAGCTGCAACTGGGCTTGCGCTTGCTAACTCGACGCGTTGGAGGTCGCTTCTCGAGGAGGGGCGGCCGGCTGACAATGACCAGCCGGCAAGCACATCTAACGGTCCGCTAAGCCCGGGGTCAGGGTCAGCCTAACAGGGAGTTTTTCTGCCAGCGTATATGAACTCGCCTTGTTTTCCTTGACCCATCGCTTCTCGGCCACCGATTCAAACGGAGGCGGAATTTCTCCTTGAAGTGACCACAGGTCGAAAGGCGTTTCATCAATGGAAACCTCCCAATCGTAGCCTCTGTCCTTTACGTGGGGCGCGATGATCTCGTCGATCGTCCTGACCCACCATTCCCTTATTGCCGCACCAGGCAAGGTTCGCGCAATATATTTTACCCGACCATGTTCACGCAGCCGCGCGCGAGCCCTCTATCCTATGGAGCGTTGCATGCGGCATGTCTATCGAGGCGGCATTGACCATTCCAGCCACGTCATGCTCGCGGCAGGATAAGAATGCCCATATACTGCTGGGACGGGAATTCGCGACGTGCTAGGGCATTCCCCGCCTTACCGGCGCCGATACCCGGAGAAACGAAAAGCCGGATTCCAGTCAAGCACGATATGAACGATCACTGATGGAGATTTTCGAATGAGCGCAATGTTGCCCTGGGCGATCTCTCTTGCCCAGATAGCTATCGCACTCGCAATGATCTTTGCGGCCATCCGCCTTTTGCGCGGCCCTGCCGCGGAAGACCGGGTGCTCGCACTGGATACCTTGTATGTAAACAGCATGATAATGGTGTTGACGCTCGGCATCGAGCTTGGGTCCAGATTCTTTTTTGATATCGCGCTGCTGATTGCGCTGTTCGGTTTTGTCGGCTCAGCCGCGATGGCGAAATTCCTCCTGCGCGGGGAGGTGATCGAGCCATGAGCGTCGATAACCTTCCCGCCTGGGCCGATCTGCTTGCTTCAATTTTATTGGTATCGGGCGCCCTGCTGACGCTGATCGGATCGGTGGGCCTGCTAAGGCTGCCCAATCTGTTTGCGCGGATACACGCGCCAACGCTGGGCAATACACTCGGCCTGGGTTGCGTGCTGCTGGCGTCGATGCTGGTTGCCTCGATACATGCGGAGCGGCTGGTGTTCCAGGAGGTGCTGATCACGCTGTTCGTGGTAGCGACGTCTCCGGTGACGACCATGCTGCTCATGCGCGCAGGAATATACCGTAGGCGCGCAGACACCAGCAAGAATGCGATGGATCGGCCGCCCACCTAAGTCGCGGTGTTCACACGCTCTTGCCGAAATCCAGGAAAAAAAACAACATTTTTTCCATTCCTGTTCATTCAGCGTTCGCAACAGGCGTCGCAACGGCAGGAAAGATGGATCGTTCCATTGGGGCGGTTGCGCACAATGCATGTGTGGGCGCGGCCCCGCGAAAGCAGGGACAGGCTGACGTCCGGTTAAGCTATAATCACGGAAGATCGAACGTGGGGCCCCGTTTAATGCATATGCTGACTGTTTCCCCTTGATGTTTCCACTTGTGCAACTGCGTTGGAACCAACTTGGCATGAGTCCGGGGATACAGCTTTCCAGGTGAGCGCATGAGAAAATTCTTACATGCAGTCATGGTAACGGCCTTCGCCCTCGTCCTGCTGGCAGGATGCGCGGGTATTCCCAAGGGAATTACCCCGGTCGAGAACTTCAACGCCCAGCGTTATCTAGGCGCGTGGTACGAGATCGCCCGGCTTGAGCACCGTTATGAAAAAGGTTTGAGCAATATCACGGCTCATTACAGCATGCGCGACGATGGTGGCATCGATGTCCTCAACCGCGGCTATGACGCGCAAAAAAGAGAATGGCGAACGGCGGAGGGCAAGGCCTACTTTGTGAAAGACCCCACGACCGGCTATCTCAAGGTATCGTTTTTTGGTCCTTTTTATGATTCCTACGTGGTATTCGGCCTGGATGAGGCTGACTATCAGTATGCATATGTAACCAGTTCGGACAGGAATTCGTTATGGTTTCTTTCCCGGACCCCGCACGTGACCGACAAGACAATGGAACGTTTTATCAAGAAGGCCCGCGAGCTGGGCTTTGCCACCGACAAGCTGATCTATGTCGAGCAAAAAAGTGTCGCCGGTGAGAAAACCTTCCCGATGCATCCCCTAAAAAACTGAGCCGGTCCACCGCTCGCCTTCCTGCATAAAAACGTCCACCCAGAAACGTCTACCCAGAAACGTCCAACTCAGGCATTTGATACCTGATCAACCCGCGTCCCCAACCTTGTTGCCGCTCAGCGGCAAGCCCGTTGGGCGTCGCATCTTTACATTTCCCCTATTATGCTGCCATCAATCGAACAACGTCTTTCCCTCGAACTCGCCGCCCGGCCCGAGCAGGTTGCCGCCGCCATCGCACTTCTGGACGAAGGTGCCACCGTGCCGTTTATAGCGCGCTACCGCAAGGAGGCAACAGGTGGACTCGACGACATCCAGCTACGCCTGCTGGAAGAGCGCCTGTCCTACCTGCGCGAGCTGGAGGAGCGGCGTGCCGCGATCATTACCGCCATCGAAGAGCAGGGCAAGATGACGCCGGAGCTATTGGCCTCGCTGATGCACGCGGAAGACAAGACGCGGCTGGAAGACCTGTATCTGCCATTCAAGAAAAAGCGCCGCACCAAGGCGCAAATAGCGCTCGAGGCGGGATTGCAGCCTCTGGCCGATGCGCTGCTGGCGGACCCGACGCTGCAGCCCGAAGAGGAGGCGGCCAAGTATCTCAAGCCCGCGTTCAAGACCGATCAGGGCGACAACCCTGGGGTGGAAGACATCAAGGCCGCCCTGGAGGGCGCGCGCCAGATACTGATGGAGCGCTTTGCGGAAGATGCAACGTTGCTTCAGTGGCTGCGTGAATATCTGCTCACGCACGGCCTGGTGGAAGCGAAGATCGTCGAGGGCAAGGAAGAGGCGGGCGCGAAGTACGCGGATTATTTCGACTACGCCGAGCCGATCAATACCATTCCCTCACATCGGGCGCTAGCGATGCTGCGGGGCCGCCGCGAGGGAATGCTCCACGTCTCGCTGCGGCTGGATTCTGAAGCCGAGAAGCCCAAGTGGGACGCGCCGCACAATCCCTGCGAGGCGCACATTGCCGCGCATTTCGACATCCGTAACCGGAACCGCCCGGCTGACGCCTGGCTGAGCGACACGGTTCGCTGGACTTGGCGCGTTAAAAGTTTTGTCCATCTGGAAACCGAGCTGATGATGGGCCTGCGCAAGCGGGCCGAAACGGAGGCAATCGATGTCTTCGCCCGCAATTTGAAAGCGCTGCTGCTGGCGGCGCCGGCAGGGCAACGTGTCACCATGGGACTCGATCCCGGGCTTCGCACCGGAGTGAAGGTGGCGGTGGTGGACGCCACCGGCAAGGTCATGGAAACCGCCACCATTTATCCGCACCAGCCACGGAATGATTGGGATGGATCTCTGCATGCGCTGGAAAAACTGGCCGAAAAATACGGCATATCGCTGATCGCTATTGGAAACGGCACCGCTTCGCGCGAGACCGATAAGCTTGCGAGGGACCTGATCAAACGGCGTCCCGAACTCAAGCTGACTGCGATCGTGGTATCGGAAGCGGGGGCCTCCGTCTATTCCGCTTCCGAATTCGCTTCGCGTGAACTGCCCAGCATGGATGTCTCGCTGCGCGGCGCGGTTTCCATCGCGCGCCGGCTGCAGGACCCCCTTGCGGAACTGGTAAAGGTCGATCCGAAATCCATCGGGGTCGGCCAATACCAGCATGACGTGGGGCAAGCCCACCTGGCGCGCTCGCTCGATGCCGTGGTGGAGGATTGCGTGAATGCGGTGGGCGTGGATGTGAACACCGCATCGCCGCCTTTGCTTGAGCGTGTTTCCGGACTCAACCACACGGTCGCGCAAAGCATCGTCGCCTTCCGCGACGACAAGGGCAGGTTTGCTTCACGCGCCGCCTTGCGCGAAGTGCCGCGCCTGGGTGAAAAGGCTTTCGAACAGGCGGCGGGCTTCCTGCGTATCATGAACGGCGACAACCCACTGGATGCCTCGGCGGTGCACCCCGAATCCTACCCGGCGGTGGAAAAAATCCTCGCCGATCTCAAACAGGACATCAAGCATGTCATCGGTAACGGGAAAGTGCTTAAAACGCTCGATCCGGCGAAGTATGCCGATGAAAAATACGGCATTCCCACTATCACCGACATTCTTGGTGAACTGGAAAAGCCGGGCCGCGATCCGCGCCCCGAATTCACCACCGCCGCCTTCAAGGAAGGCGTGAACGAGCTCAAGGATTTGGCGCCTGATATGATCCTGGAAGGCGTCGTGACCAACGTCGCTGCGTTTGGCGCATTCGTCGACATCGGCGTGCACCAGGACGGGCTGGTGCACATCTCCGCGCTGGCCGATACGTTTGTGAAAGACCCGCATACGGTAGTGAAGGTGGGGCAGGTGGTGAAAGTAAAAGTGGTGGAGATAGACGAAAAGCGCAAGCGCATCGCGCTGACCATGCGGCTGGCGGAAGCGCCAGAAAAAGGTATACAGGGGACGCAAGGTGCGCAGGGAGGGCAGCGAAACAGGAAGCCAGACCAAAACAGGAAGCCGGAGCAATACGGTAGTCGGAAAGAGCAATCATTCCAGTCTCAACAGCAAAAACAGAAGCAAAAAGGCGAGCCTAAACCCGATACCGCGATGGCGGCCGCATTCGCGAAGTTGAAGGGTCGCTGATAGGCGCTTGGCTCAGCTTGGCTCAGGGCCCTGAAACGGTTAAAAGGCCCTTCGGCGTTTAAGCGGCGCTGATGAGATGGCGGGCCTCGCGTACCGCGGATCAAACGGGTTTGCATTAACTGCGGCAGGCGCGAGAATTGTTCCGCGGCTTTTGAAGGGGTCAAAGAAATGGTCCGCGGAAATTGGCCCGCGTGATTTTTCGCAGTATTTTCGGGACGTGCGTGTCAAGTGGGGATCTCCTGTTGCAGGAGACTTTCCCCCTTGCGCAATAACTTAAACCCTGCCTCGCATTTTTTAATATTAATCACTCTTGCGCCGGATCATGTCGATCAGGTTACCAGCGATTTGCATTGCCTGAATGCTATTCTCCTGTTCTCTCTTGACCATAGATAAAACTATCCGGTGCATGACTTCGGCTTCCTCGTAAGTCGTGCACCGCATCCGGAATTGATCGAGAAATCCGCCGGCTATAATGGTTTCAAACAATAGAGGCGGGCCGTCGCTATCGGAATTATCCATTCCGAGAAATAGAGTGCTAACCCGAACCTCGTCCAGGTAGTCATCGGCGATGAGCGGATCGAAGCTTGCCATGCCTTGCCCCCACTTGAACATATTGGAGCAGAGCACTGCCTCGCGGCCGCGAAGTAAATAGTATTTGGTCACTGTTTTTTTAGTTCATCGACTTGACAGTTCATTAAGGTGTTTGCTTCCGATTTATATTGTCTATCCAGATAAGTCAGTTTCCCAGTCCTATCGAAAGTCACTCATGCCCAACCTAAGTCTGCCCATTGATCTACGTGTCTCCTTTCCCTGCAAGAAAGAACCACGTGGTCATTTTTGCAGAACGTCCAGGGCCGGGTCAATAGCGCTGTTGCCCAGGGTTCGATGAGCCCGCTTGCCGACCGGTTCCACCTCAGCTCGTTCGATTAACTCCCTACAGTCCGCGTCCTACAGTTCGCCCGCTGGAACGCGCTCCTGAGGGACGGTGTTTTGACCGGTTGCCCCGCCGGCCATCCGACGGCAGCTTTCGGCACATTCGCGGCAGACTCGGGCGCACTCTTCCATTCCGTCGATCTGTTCGCAGCTTTGTGCGCAGGCTTCGCAGATTTCAGCGCAGATCTCGCAGACCCGCTGGGAGAAAGCCGAACCGCTCAGCATGAAGTTGGCCGAGGTCTGACAGATCTCCGCGCAGTTCATCATGAGGCGGAAATGGTCGGGTGCGACATGCTCGCCGCCCGCTTCAAGGCAATGGTTCATTGCTTCGTGCAGACATGTTTGATGGCATCTAGTACAGCTATCGATGCATGATTGCATTTGGGGGTCGGTAGTGTGAGTCATAGCCAGTCTCCCCTTGAGTTGGTACACAGTCGACTCTTCCGGGTTGGAAGCGCGTAATCAGCGATATCACCAATAGAGTCGCCTGCACGTTTAGAAAAGTCTGTACGGCGGCGAACATGAATCCTTAAAATCCCATAGGACCGGCTGGAGCGGCTCAGCTGCTTCCCGTTTTGGTCCGTCAACACCTATTTCGAAGGCCCCGGTCGGCTGATGTTTTCATGACAGGAGTGGTTTCAATGCATCCGAAGGAAATCGGCCATAGTTACGATGCCATTGCCCATATCTGGCTAGAGTCGCGTCTTCAATTGTACGGTGTGCCTCAGCTGGAGCGGGCCCTGCGTTTTGCCAGTCAGTGCTGCTCTGGCCGCTTTGCTCTCGATATAGGCTGCGGGTGCAGCGGCCGCTTCATCGATGCGCTGGCCCGGCACGGTTTCCAGGTGGAAGGCGTTGACGTTTCCGAACGGATGATCGAGTTGGCCAGGCAAAGCCATCCACATATTTCTTTTTACCATGAAGATATACGCGAGTGGAAGCTTCCGAGAAAATACGATTTTGCGCTGGCCTGGGACAGCATCTGGCATATCCCGCTGGACTGGCAGGAATCTGTGCTGCGGAAGATTTGCGAGGCCCTCGCTCCCGGGGGAGTGTTCATGTTCACGACCGGCGGATTGGACAAAGCAGAAGGAAAATCGGATTCATGCATGGGCCCGCCCATGTATTACAGCACATTGGGCATCCCGAAGACCCTCGAGTTGCTGGCGCGCTTTGGGTGCGTCTGCAGGCATCTGGAGTATGACCAGTATCCCGAGCAGCATCTGTACATTATCGCGCAGAAGGCTTAGCTTCGGCATGAGCAGGGTGGCCGAGCTGGGGAATGCGGGCGGGGATCGGCGCTCAGCGGGAAAAACGAAGACCGGCTACCACCTTTCCTTTTGGAGGCACCGGCTTAGCCTGACGCTGTTCTTCGCTTCCTCGATAACCGATAAACGAATACAACGTTTGCCGATCAATAGCAGACAAGCGTGGCATGCCCGGGGGCGGCGACCGGAAAGATAAATTTCCACTGCCGGCCTTGTTGCTGTCCAACCAGCGTGCGACCTGCCCAATTGATGGCGCATTTCGATTCCCGGGACATAACAACCAGCTCTAATGGCGTATGGGCGTGCGCTCGTAAATGAATACCGTCACCGGTCGTTTGCCATTCCTCTATATATCCATTGCTGTGCAACAGATAGGGCGATAGGGGAGGCCGTGGTGTTGTATACAACAGCACTTGACCATGATTTGGCACGAGATGCAGATAGCGACCCTGAGGTGTATCCCGAAATCCGGCTACCCCCTTGGATTTTTCCAGATCGGGCCATCTTGACGAGGTCGGCGAACGTAAGGTGCGCAACGTGTTCAATCCTCTGATCTCCCAGCCCCCATCCATGCGCCTGGACAGGGTAGCGTTGTGGAATTCATTGACCTTCTTTCCATACTCGCTCACCCAGATAGCCCGGTGTTCCTGTGTCAAGCTCCAGTCGTACACCGATTTCAGCGCATTGACAGACGCAATTTTACTGCCCGAGTAGAAGTGATAATGAATATGCATTGGCTTCAGGCGGCGCGGGCTGTCGGTAAGGCGCATGGTTTCGATGACCCGATTGAACCCGTAAAAAGGACCTTGCCAGTTATTTGTATAGACATGCTCGCTTGCAATGGGGGCGTACACCTGGACATGGTCATTGATCTTGTAGCCAAGGGGTGGCACGCGTGTCATCGTTCGCTCCGCGTCCGATATTGTTGCGCCCCCGCCGTTCATATTCTCTAGCCCCAGCAGACGCGTCAGCGCCAGGGCCTCGCCATCCGCCAGCCCATCCCCTGTCCAGAAGAAAATACGGGCATGCTTCTTCTCGGGCGCCAATGTTCTGTTGATATATTCCACCGACCCGGCAATCTCTCTGTGAATGTCCACTTGATGTCCGTCGACTGAAAGGTGATAGCCGTCGCCGGTATCGTCAAGGTTGTTTTTTGGGAACCATGCCCTTGGATGACTATAGGAATGACTCGCAATTTCAACGGTGTTGAGCTTGAAGATGTCGCGTGCTACTTTTTCAACCTCGGATAATCCGTCGGCCCCGTCGGCCGAGCCGCTATTTGCTGTTTCCGCTTCAATCACGGAGACTGTTGCAGGCAGGTTATATTTTTTCAGGAAGTTGTCTTTGATGACTTTGATCGCCAGTGGCGTTCCCGGCATTTCTGCTTTTGCCGCGGCCCCGTCACCGTCGACTTGTATCATCAGCAGACGCCGGCCACTCTCGGTGGTGACATCCGGCACAGGCATGTCGGGCAAGCCAATCGCTGCGGATATGAACTCGAACGGATTGATGATCCATCGTCGACGGCCCTGGTAGCCCGCCTCTGTTACATAAGGGTGCAACGCAACCCCGCCCCAGTCCCCTGAAAACACGGCAACCAATGGCGCTTCCGATGGACCGGACAAGCTCAAGTGCGGGTCGATACGTTGTTCCACTGCCTGCCACGCCGCCAGACCCTGCGTCGCGGAACGCGGTTGCGCCTCGTAGCCGATGATTTTATTTCCCGGCCCGATTTTGGGCTCACCGCCTGCGGCTTCCGACTCGCTTGATTTGACCCCCAGATGCCGCAAAAAATTATCGTCGGCTTTGAATCCCAGATTCCCCAGAATCGCGACTTTCATGCCAGCTTCGAGCTGCCGCAGCAGCCACGCCCTATAAGCCGCGGGGTTGGACAGCGCCTCTTGGTTGAACCAAGTGACAATTCCGGCATATTGGCCGGTCAATAAATTGCCTGGCAGTCCCGAGTTCACATCCAGATAATCGATTGCATACCCCAGATGTTCCAGCGGCATTGCCAGCAATCTATGCAGGTCCGTCTGTTGCAGCCCGTCGGGGTTTTCCTGCCCGTCATAGAGCCCCAGGACCCGCCTGGGGAAGATTTCCAGCTTGCCGACGCCAAGGATATCCAAGCCGGGATTTGCCACCCATGGCGTGAAGCCAAGGTCGGATATTCGTCGGGCCGTTGCGCGTGCCACTTCCTTCTGCCTGGGATCGACATAATCAACGATGATTATTGGTAAGCGGTATTGATCCCGTACCTGCCTTAGCTTGTTTATCAGCCACTGCTGGTCGGACTCGGGAACGCGTTCATATTTCTTGCTGAACGCATCCCAGCTCTGGAAGAGTGATTCAGCAGATACCGCAACGCCATACTGGTGGATTTCCGGCAGGATGTCGAATCCCCGGTTAAATATAAGTTCGACACCTGGAAATTGTTGATGGATGCGTTTAATCAGACCCGACAATGCTTTTTGCTGAATCAGGCGGCGCTCGGGTTCAACCGCGAATCGCTGGTAACTCTCGAGTCCATCCAGGAAAAACCCGCGATAACCTTCTGCCCACAAACGGGACAAGTACTTATTTATCAGGTAGTCGTGCCAGCCTTGCTGCGTCAGATCGAGAACGTCGCTTTCCCATTCCTTATTGCTGCCCATAAACCAGCTTTTGGGAATTTCCGAATACCAGCGTCTTGTCGCGTTGACCTCGCCGACACTGATATAGGCAAAGACCTTGGTTCCTTTTTCCCGAAGGTAATCGAGATTATCCATATTCTCGGCTTCAACCACGACCTGCGTGAAATGCGAAAGCAGATCAACCGGGGCAGGCCGGCCATAAAAAAAGGCAATACTCGGATCAGCGCAGGCGGGCAGGCAGACAGAGGACAAAAGCATGCCATGAATAAGCTTCACCAAGGCGTTACGGCTCAGGAAAGGCAGTCGTCTCTTCATTTTTATTATAATTTTCGGCAGAAATGTTCAACGCAGCATGAATGTTTCGTAAACCAACCGGTTAAGTCGTTTTGAGACGATCGCCATCCCGACGAGGGTAGTCAGTACGACTGATAAGGCAAAGCCATAGCCATAAAAAGCCGGCCCCAGGTATTGACTCAGCAGTGTGAAGCCAATGTTGGAGGCGGCGCATAGCAAGCAGAGATACAAGGCGTCTTTGCGGTAGTCGAAGTAGAACAATATGTTGAGAACAGCCAGCAGCAGTACCTGAACCCCCACGGCGACCAGGTCGATATTCAACAGCACTCTATAAAAAGGGGATATTCCTACCCAATCGAGGAGTTGATCCCCCACCGCCAGCAGTATGACAATAGTCATCCCTTGCACTTTGAAGATCTCGGTAAATCCTCGTCGAATTGTTACGATCATTTCCTCATAGATTTGCAGAATCTGCTTTAAAGGCGAACCCTCGTTGATCGCGGCATAAAACTTTCTATACTGTTCCACGAAATCCGTTTCCATCCGCAATAAAAATACCGCCATGCCGGGTATGATGGACAAATATGCCAAAAATATTGGAAGATCATAAATAGGCGATCCTCGCAAGGGCGCCACGATTGCAACGCTGGTCTGCGGATTGAACCAGAAGATGAACTTATCGGCCCAGATAGCCAGGTTGTAAAGCAAGCCTGTAATTGCCAGGCTTGGAAATACCTGGCTTCGCCGTAAAAAATCAAAGGCAATCAGCTTTTCGCTCGAGTAGGAGCGAAAAACCACGGCGACGAGCATGAATAACAGGATACTGTGGCCTAAGACAAAACCTGAAAGCAGGCCTTCCAGTCCATACTCGCCCAGCTGCATGGCGCCAAGCACGGTGATTCCATAGCCGACGAGAAACGCCAGTAAAATCTCCGCGTAGGCCTTCAGTCCGGATAGGACGATTACCACAATCCAGATTGTGGAAAGGACGACCAGACCGCTTAGCATCAATAATCCGTACAATACCGGTCCGGTGAACAGGTAAACCAGGCAAAGCCCCGCTAGCGTTCCGCTCACGGTTATAACCAGGAAAATGGCGCCGGTTAAATTCGGTAAAACCTGTTTATCCTGTTTTTCATACAGCCGGTCGGCAATAAAGCGTGAAATCATCAGCTGCAAAGGACTCGTCAGGATTAACGAACCCGCCATCAGGTAAGTTACCGATATCTGGAACTGCCCGACATAGTACGGTGTCGCGAAATTCTCGGTGTTGAGAATACCGATCAGGAGGATACCGACAATCGACAATACCCATGGGCCGGAACCAATGACGCCGGAGAAGCCATAAGCAAGCAGTAGTCCGGACCACGTATCAGCCTTCGTCAGTTCGCGCAGTCTAAACCCGATGCCGGCCATTATCGTGACGAGACCGGTGGTTTGCGCCTGGGGGGAACCGGAGCACTACGCCGCAGCGTCGCGGCAGAGCATGCGGCCGAGGTTTTGATCCTTGCGGATCGCACGGGAAGCGAACTGGGGAAATTTGAGGAGAGCGCGCCATTTGCCGATAGATGTTCAGGGCGTTCGTTCAGTCCAGGCGCGGGGCGCGGGAAATCGTTGGGGCGGTTACCATCCGGCGCAGGCTGTGGAGAATGGGCGCGCCTGCTCATTGTGCGAGCGCCTCGTCATAGATCCGTTTATAGCTGTCCAGCATCCTGGCCTGCGTATAATACTTTTCAATTCGCCGGGCACCCGCCTTTTGTGCCTCATACCAGCGGTCCTCGTCCGTCAACAGGGTGACGATGCCCGCCGCCGTTGCTTCGGGGTCGGCTATGGGCGTCACGATCCCGGCACTTCCCAAAGCCCGGTCCTCGGCGCTGTTCCCTTCCACAATTTCCCGGCATGCGCCTACATCAGTCGTCACCACTGGCAAACCGCTTGCGAAAGCTTCGAGCAGCACCAATGGAAAGGCTTCGCTGATGGATGTCAAAACCAGCAGACCCAGACGAGGCAGTATGTCACTGATCTTTTGGAACCCCAGGAAACGTACTTTTCCTTCCAGTCCCAGTTCCCGGATGAGACTTCTGCATTCTTCTACGTATTCCCTGTCCTCTTCTTCCGGACCGATCAGCCAGCCCTCGGCTTCGGGCAGTTGAATCACAACCGTGCGCATGGCACGGATGAATGTCTTGATATCCTTTATCGGCACTATCCTTCCGAGCAACCCGATCACGAGCGGAATTGCCGCCGGCCGTTGCGCGCGCAAAGCAAGAAAACGTTCAATCTCCATGCCATTTGGAACGACTTGCGTCCGCTCGCTGTCTGCGCCATCGTCTATTTGACGTCTTCTATTATTCTCATAAAGACTTACAACCGGGTTTGAGGCTTTGTATATCAGGCGGCCAAGCGATTCAAAGTATCTTATCCAGAGTAATTCCTGATATTGCATGCCCATATCGAGCGCGTCGCCTAACGAATCGCGATGCTCCTTGATGAACAGGGACTGCAAGTCTATTTTTCTTTCCTTGGTGTAAATGCCGTGTTCGGTCAGGATAAGTGGCCTGCCGGTCCGGTAGTGGAGCAATACCCCCAGAAAACCGGCGAAGCCGGTGGAAACCGTATGAAATGCCCCTGTCGCAACCGGAAGCTGATGGGCGACGGTGGCAAGCTTGAACAATGGTGCGTGGGTGGCTTTAATCGCCCAGAGGTAATGGATGAATGAATTCTCTGCGTCATATTTGTTGTAGTACTCGCAGATCTGCCGCCAGGTGCCGTCGCCAAAAAAAAATTCCTCGGCGGTAAAGCCAGAAGGCTGCCCCAAGGAAACCAGCAGTTTCTCCAGTGCAGCCTCATCGAAGCCGGAGCAGGGATTTCGGAACCAGTCGTGAAGCTTCCCCGATTCGCGAATATATTCCTGGTTGCCTTCGCAGGCCCGGGGCTTAGCTGAAAAAAAATGGTCCCACAAGTAGTGACATTCCAGATGAATGACATTGTCGGCCAAGGCATATTTCATCTCGCCATAGTCACTCTTCCTGGACCCGAGGAAAATCAGCGAAAAGGTGAACTGCGGCAGACCTTCGATTATCTGGTGCACCCAGCCGGAAACCCCGCCTCTGATAAAAGGGTAGGTGCCTTCCAGCAGGAGTGTGATGTCGGCGTATTTCTGCTGCTGCATCAGATCTTCTTCCGCCAGAAGCGGGCCGCCGTTGTCAACAGCGGATATGCCGCGGGAAGTTCTATTGCCGTCATCAATTGCTTCACTTCAAAATAACGCCGGGTATAAAAGGCTATTTCGGCATAGTAGGTCTGCAAGCAGATAAATTCGATTCCAAGCATTTCGGCCTTCTTGAATTCCTCCAACGCCTCCTGATATTTTCCCAACCTCAGCAGGATCTGCGCATACTGGAATAGGAGGCCGGAATCCTCAGGGGAATATACAAGACCAAGTTCGATGTATTTGAAGGCCATGCCAAGAACATAGTTTTTCGCATCTCCCTGCACCAGGCCCAGATGTGCCAGTTCCCAGTAGTCATTTGCAATTTGCCGGTACAATTGTTGTTTCCCCGAGTTTTCCTGTTTTTCAAGATTCTGCTTGGCCTGCTCGATGCGCTTGCTCAGCCTGTATTCCTTACGGTCCAGTAAGGCATAAGCCAGCAATCTGATGTCATCCGTCGCGTCGCCGAGCGCCGTGCGCAGCAATGGAATTGCATCCCTGTCCTCCAGTTTTAACGTGGCGTACACAGCTTGCAGCCGCTTGTTGGCGTCTCTCGATTGGTATAAATCATATAGGCCGTGCGAGTTAACCGGCTGTCCGTGCGTAACGGCGGCCTCGGAAGGAAGGTCGCGGATCTTGTTTACCCGCACGGACGAATCTGAACTTTGCGTTCTTTTGGAGGACCAGCCTGCTATTAACGGCATGCCTAGCATCAACCCCATCAGTCCGAGCACGGGCAAATAAAAAACCAGGACAAAGAAAAAAAGCCCAGTTGCGCGTTGAGACTCATATTGATCCGGGACAATAATTTTAGGGAAGATATACGCGGCGACGGCGCTGGCCATAACATGACAAAATCCGGCTGTCATGAGGTTCCGCTCCGACATGGATTCGTCGAGAATCAACCCAAGCCCGGATATTTCCAGTCCCAGGGCGAGGGCAATCAGGACCACGCTACGCAAAACTGGAAATGCTTTCATCTGGTTTCGCCATAATGCTTACAACAAATTCCGTCTTGCAAAAACGATCCACTTCCAACAGCACTTTTTCCGGGGAGGTCTTGCTATCCAAAATCCACATGCAAACCTTGATATCGCCGCCCCGAAAGCGGAAGGCTGTTCCATTCTGACCATCGCAAGCAACTTCAGCCGATAATTTCGACAATCCAACCCGATTCAAAAGTTCGTTGGCGCCGTGCTCATCCGTGTAAGGTAGCAACAGTAAAAAAAGATGACGGTCCCAGCGATCGTTGACGATCAGGATTTCATCCACTCCCCGCAACTCAGCCTGGAACTTTGCGAGAATTTCCCGTGGCGGCTCGTCAGCGTTGACGATGGTCGCAATCGCCACGGCCGATGTTTTCAGGTAACCGATTTCGCTGGTGATCCGCCGTAGCCTGCTTTCAAAGACTTTTCCGGCGTCATTGTTGTCACAGTGGGCATCGGCCCGTTGCTTGACAAGGTCGCCTATTTTTCCGCCCAAAACCGCGAGAAAATCCATGGTGTTTTCCTGGAAGGCAAAGAGCGGCATCTCATTTACCACGATCACGCCCCAGATTCGCTGGTAAACGTCTATCAACGGGATCGCGACGAGCGCTCCAACAGCGGGCATTGCACCATTTTTTTCCATTTCAATACTTGCAACGTGGCCCGTTTTCAGCGCTTCGGCTATTACCGGGTCCGAAGGCAGCAACGTGCGCGGCTGTCCCAGGGACGCAACCGGGTTGGGATTCATTTTCCGCTGCTCGTTTACCGCATAGATACCCGCCATTTGCACGCTCGCATAACTGCCGAGTATTTTCAGAACGCTGTCGCCGATGCCTGCGAGCGGCTCACCTTTATGGTTTTCCAACGTCAGAACTTTCTTCTTCAGGTCGTCCAACGACAAACGCAAGCTCTTCGCCTGACTCGCCAGATGCTGTTCCAGCCGGTAATGGGAGCCTTTGATGAGATGGTAGGAACGCGCAAACTTGTCCATTCTTAGCTTGAGGTGGTTATATTTATGATCCAGAAGTTTTGTCTGACGAACCCAGGATTCACGGAATTCGGTCGAAATCAACGTTAGGAGCAACAAGCCGATAACCATTTCTTCCGGAAAAAAAGAAACGCCGGGCCATCCCAGGAAAAAGCCACTCGTGACCAGACTGATAAGCAGTGTGGCAGAAGTGATTCCCGCAACAAACCCATATCGGAGACCAGCCAATACCGGAGCGAGAATCAACCAGGGAAATTCATAATTTATGAAAAACGGATCGGATGGATCAATTGCATGACCGATCAATGGAAATGATAATGAGATCGCAATTGACTCTGTCCATCTGTTTTTTAACATCTTTGTTAGCATGGCGGTACCTCCCAGTCTTTAGCGAAGTCATGACTTGGTTATTTCGATTTTTGAAATCAGTTCCCGTAGCAACTTTTGCGCCGTGCCGCTGAGCGACCCGGTGCTCCAGCCCGATTGCGCACCGGTTGCGGACCACACAACCGCGCCGGAGGGAATCGCGATCACCCGGATTGTCAAGCCAACAACCGGTTCACTCCCCACACCCAGCTTGTATTGCCATTCATCAACGCTTCCGGTGATTGCATAGGAAGCATTGTCTTTCATGGCTAACAACAAGGCTTTTTCCTGGCGCTTGCGATCATTGAAGTCGAGCCAGCCACCTTTATCCTCATCTTGCGGCTGGTACATTTGGACATTTGGAATCCCGCGAATCCTGAACAAGGTGGCTACCATCTCTTCCACTTGTTCACCCGCCCGCGGGGTTTGGGAATAATTCTGGAAAGGGAGAACCATCCAGCGCTCGGACGAAGAAAGTGGAGCGCTTTTCTGTACATCGATGACCGAGCACGACGTCAGAAAAATGGTCGGAATGATAAAAAAGAAAAATCTAAATCCTGAAGCCTTGAAATCGGGAGCCTTAAAATTCCTATGGAAAAATTGCAGGATTTCTTTGTTATTTATGACCATAAATCCACCCTTTTTTTTTGTTGATTAATTGGGTCTACCACGTAATCAGGCAGTTCTCCTCAGCAAGATATGTTTGTACGGAAGCATCGGCGCCAATCGGCGACTGGTCGCCTCTCCTGCGTAAATGTTCTCCTCAAAACCCTGCAATTGCGGTTGCAGCATCCGTTTGTTCACATCCCCTGTTCAAAGGTATAGCTCAGCCCCGAGCACATTACAAGGTGAAAGCAAAATATTTGCATGCGGTGGCGGGGGAAACACGACGCCGCGCGCCGGCAATCGGTCACGCCGACAGCGAGATTTAATTTATATATGCGCTAAAACAGTTCTCTAACCCATTCTCTGCCCCTTAAGCAAAGCGATAAATTTTTTATAGTCTATGCTGGACTAGGGACGGGCTTCAGCTTGTCCTTGAAACAAGATTGGCGGTTGCCCGCATTGCGTGCTGTTAGGGGCATTCGGGGGAATTGTTGATCAAGGGGTAATTGATCTGAAGTTGATTAGTGAAGTCGATCTTGACCTGAGGGGTTGAACACTATGTAAGGTCTGTTAAATAAAAAAAAGGAGATTTTTTCATGAAGAAGAAGAACTCGCACCTGAAATTATCGCTGCTGCTCTCAGCGGTTATGTGGCTTGCTGCTACTGTTACGACGCCTGCGTTTGCTGATAATGCCGTCAAACTGAAAATACTGCTCATCACGACAGGAGAGGTGACCGAAGATGTTGCATATGCCTATATCAAACCCGTGCTCGATGAAATGGGCGTGCCATACGATGTGTTGAATGCCGCGACGCAGGATCTGACCGCGGCGACGCTCGCCTCTACTGCGGCGGGAGCCAGCTGCCTGGCTGCCGAAGCAGGTTGCGTGGGCAACTATAACGGCATTATCCTGACAGACTCCGACCTGGTGCCAACCTTCACGCCCACCGAATGGGACGTGCTGCACAATTACCAAAAAAACTTCGGTGTCCGTCAGGCAGTACTGTCAGGATGGCCGGGGACTTACTGGGATCCAGAGTCTCCTTTTGGGGTATACCTGGATTACGGTCTGGTCTTTTCGTCCAGCGGAACCAGCTACGAGGGTAAGTGGACCGTGCCCACGGCACTCAGCAAGGAAGTTTTTGAGTACGTGAACACGACCAATCCATTTCCGGTTACCGACTTCGCCTTTGCGGCCAATCCGCGAAATGACACGGCCACCCTGCGGGACGGATCGGTGCCCAAGGTTGAACCGCTTCTGAGAACGCAGAACGGGGAGGCCCTGTTATCGATCGTGCGGTATATGGTGCCGTCGCAGACGACACCCGTACGCGAGGTAATGATCTCGACCATTACCAATGCCACCTTCCTCATCCATTCGAAGGTTCTGGCCTACGAATTCATCAACTGGGTGACGCAGGGGGTATTCGTTGGCGCGCGCTTTGTTCATATGGCGACCCATCTGGATGATTTGTTCCTGGCCAACAATATATGGAATCCCGACCTCAACAATAATGATCCCGCGACGACCTACCGTCTGAACAGTGCCGACATTGCCAATGCAGTGAGCAAACAGCTTGCCTTTCGCGCCGCGCATCCGGTGGCCGGTACTTACAAGCTGGATTTGGCGTTCAACGGTTCGGGAGCGGTGGTGGATCCGACAGCGACCCTATTGGCCCTGAACCTGGCCGACGGCCTGGTGGCGGCGGTCATGGCCAACAAAGCAAATTTCCGCTTCATCAACCACACCTTCACCCATCTGGACATGGACAAGGCGCCGGTCCCGGCGAATGCCAATTGCGATTACCCCACCTTTACCACGCTGGCGGCGATCAAGGCGGAAATTACGAAGAACCGGACGGTCTGGGGGCTGCTGGGTCTTCCGGAGAAAAGCGATAACAACCGGGTGCTGGTAACCGGCAATCATTCCGGGCTGAAAGACCGTAAATGCACCGATGAGATCGCCTCGCATCCGGAGATGTTCGACGTTCAATCCGACGACCTGGCGTTTGATCAGGGCGGGGCCAATCCGCTGTTCCTTCAAGCCGCCGCCGACCTGGGCATTGACTATCTCGCTTCCGACTCGTCCCAGCGTGCCCAGAACGTGGAGCAGTATATCTCGCAATACGACGATGGCAGCACACAGGACCGGGTGATGCTGCCGCGCTGGCCAACCAATATTTTCTATAACGTAA
>NZ_FOPV01000012.1:0-93428 GCF_900113575.1 Nitrosospira sp. Nsp14 | reverse complement strand
CCAAGGCCATCGTGGTCAACCGGGCACTGACTCAATGAGCGTGCGCTACTCGTTTATGCACTTCTTGAACTTTTTGCCGCACACTATTTGGAGGATTTCAAAATGATGAATTATTTCCACTCGAGCAGGACCGTCCTTGTCTCGGCGGTTGTTGCCTTTTCCTTTGCCATTGGCGCCGGTGCTCCGGGATTGGCACAAGCCGCCACGGACAAGGTCGAGGACCAGGTTAAGCGCGTCGATAAGGAGCATAGGAAAAAAATACGGCAGGCAAACGACCTTAAGTTAAAGTCGCGCGACCCGTTGTTCCCTGAGCAAGCGGATGCGCGGGCAAAGAATTTCCGCGAGACGGCGGAGATTGTTGCGCGGCAAGGCGGCGACCCGAAGCCGCTTCTCGATGCCGCTGATTATTTCGAGAAGCAGTCTGAACTGATATCCAAGAGCCAGGCGGAAAAACCCTTGCCTGAGCCAACGACCAGTCACGCACCTGACGGATCGCACAGTCACACGCCTGCTAAATGAGGAGCTGAAGTCAGCCCCCGGCAAAACCGGGGGCTTTTTTGTTTATCCAGCGGTGATGATCGGCAAATCCTGATTTCAGAAACGAAACGAATATTGAAGGCCCACTCCGGCAAAAGCCTGGTCAGTCCTGCCGCCCTGGACGTTGCTGTAAAAAACCCCGGCGCTGAGGATATCGGGACCGAATAGCGACGTTCCCATCGAAAGCCGGCCGTTGTACCCCAAATCGTTCGCAGGCCATACCCCGCCCACCCATGCATCGGCAAGAATAAACGGACGCCGCACCACCCCTTGATCCGATGGTCCGTAACGAAAAGACGTGCCTATCCCCATAAGTGCGAATTTCTTTGGGATGAGCGTTTGAACGTTCGATAAGGAAGGGCTCAATAATCCACTCAGGTCGGACGGGAGTGTCGCTGCAAGCTGATTGCTTTCCCATGATCCCTGGAGCCTGACCTGCCAGTCCTGGAAGCCACTCAGCAGGGAACGCCCCAGGATCATTTGCACCTTATAGCCTTTCCCCAAATTGCTTCCGCCTCTGGTTTCATAACGATGACCATCCACATCCACGTGGAAAAATGTTTGTTGCGGCAGTTGCGCGGATAAGCCGAACAAGATGGTGTCCTTTTTCCCCAGGGCCCGCAGCGCTCCGGTTTCGTGACTCATCTCATTCATGGCCAGGCGGAAGTTCGCCTTCACTCTGCCAGTAACGGCCTGGTTGATCCTGACTGCGCCATGAGGGAGAGAATCGACTTCTCTCAGATTGCCTCCTACATTCGCCTGGAATATTCCTTCCCGCCAGGGACGCTTGTATTCCGCCGTGATGTCCACCTCATTCCGCGCCGGCAAGGTGATTCCCGGCTCCGTTGAATCGAGCAGATTGTGCTTGACCTCTGCCCATAGCGCTCCGCGCAGGTAAGGCAGGCTGAAACGCGCACGGCTTTCGACAAAATTGATGTTCCCCAGCGTTTTATATTCCATCCCTCCCGTCACTTGCCTGCTTGTTTTCTCTATCAAATCATCCCTGACGTTGAACAGATATGTTTGCGTGGCGGCGGATTCCTTATGTGCGGCAAGAAGGCTGTAGGTCAATGCCAGCGCTTCCTCGTTTCTGTCCAGACGCCTGAGCGCTTCCATCTTATTGAAATTGCTGAGATTGTCATCTTCATTTTCAAGAATGCGCTCCGCGGCGGCCCGGTCGTTTTCCCCCATGGCGAGGGCAAGGCGCTGCCAGGTGGGCGTTTCCTGCCGCGCAATATGCTCTTGCAATAACCAGTAACGGGCAACGGCATAATTTTCCTGCGACAGGTACGCGGCGACAAGCAGCTCCTGGACGGCTGGATCATCGTATCCTTTGGCAAGAAATCTTTTCAGGATCGAGACATCGGCGTTTACGCCCTCCATGTCCCGAACCAGGGCCAGGTATTCCGGTCGCAATAGATCCTTTATTTTGGGAGAGGATTCATTTTCGATTTGTTTAAGGCGGGCTCTCAAGTTGAACAAAACATATTTGCGCAGCTGCCAAGCTGTATCCGCACGGCCTGCCCTGGTTAGGGCGTCGGCATAAGTAAGTAGCCAAAGGTAATCATCGGGATTGGTTTTCGATTTACGCTCGAACCATGGCAACGCTTCCTTATTCTGCCCAACCTTGACCAGGGCCAAGCCGTATACGCCCCATAGCGCCTGCTTTTTTGAGGCATCGGGCCGCCATGTTTTCACATATGTTCGCAGTGCGCGCTTATCATTCAAGCCGATAAGGCTCCACAAAACTCCTTCTTTGGCAGTCGTCGATGCCGGGTTGACTTTTAAAGCCTGCAAATAATGTTTTACCGCCAGTTCAGCCTTACCTTCATGGGTTTGCAACTGAGCCTGCATCAGCCAGTACATCTCCGAATCCAGAAATTGCGATTCCGTGGTCATGGCTATTTTTATAAGGCGGCTTAGTTGAGTCGATAAGCGGGCCTGATTGGCGGCATCCATGGCGAGCAGCAACCACCGAGGCTGATCAAAACGACGATAAGCTTCTTCACCGGTTGCGATGGCGTCTTCCGGCTTGCCCAGATCACGGTTCAACTGGATCAGCCGTTCGGCTAAGACCACGCTGGTGCTTCCTGACTTCCAGGCGACGCTATAAGCCGCTAACGATTGCTCAGGTTGTTTCATTTCCCAGGAAAGCTCGCCCAGCGTCTCCCAGAAGTGGGTTTCCTTTGCTGTCATATTGCCTTTGCGTGACAGCAGGTGAGCAAGCGCCTTCTCGGATTGACCGTTTTTCCATATTAATTTCGCTTGATGAGTCGTAGCCTCCGGCAGACGGTCGAAACGGGAGCCTATGCGTTGCCAGGTTTCCATGGCGCCCGTCAGCTGGCCGGCATTTTCTTCTGTTTTTGCCAGCGCTTCCCATGCTTGCTGGTTATCCGGGTAGCGTTTTACATAGGATTTCAGAAAATTGACATGGTCGGAAAAATTGCCTGCATCGCTATGCGCGGACATCATATTGTTCAATTCCTCCTTGGTCAGTTCCCGGCTATCCGAAAGCCGGCTCAGCATTTCCAGAGAAGTGTCGACGGAATACAGCCCTGTCGAAAGTCTGAGCGCGTTCGTGATCGCCACATCATCTTTTCTATTTCTCGCCAGCCATAGCCATTCCTTCAACGCAACCTCTGGCATTGAAGCCCATTCCGCAATACGTCCCAACGTTTCATGGGCATTTCCATCTTCCGGAGCAACTTCAACCAGCCGCTTCGCTAAAACCACAGCGGGCTGAAGCTCGCCCACGGCAAGGGAACGATCAAGCTGCTTGCTAATTTGTTGGGGATCGTCGGGCGCGAATGACAAACGCAAGTTGCCCATTTCATACGCCTGCTTGGGATCGTCTCCGGCCTGACAAATGTTGATGGCCTCGTCTAGCAGTTCAGGGTCGGCCGGGAATCTCTGCTGATAGTTGCGAAAATATTCCAGAGCAAGCTTGTTATCGCCTGCTGCTTGCGACGCTTTAAGGGTTAGAAACGCGAATTCTCGGGCCTGGGTATCGGTGTCGGCCAGTGTATGAGATTCGTCATATATTTCCGCAGCTCGACGCGGCATCTCCGACGCCATATACCAACGTGCTGATTCCTTCAATTTTTCCACACGCGCTGATGGATGGGGAACAACCCCTGACCATCGGTAATACAGATCCGCAGCCACAGCGGGTTGTTCCAGCTCAAGGCCGAGTTTAATGATATTCGGTAGCAAGGATACTGGAAGCCGGGTTCTACTGAGCTCGACAATATTGTTTTGGAGGTGAGCCAACTTCGTTTTCCGGCTTGGGTCGTCGTTGCCGATTGACAAAAAATGACGGAAGTCGATTTCCATTACCAGTAGCCTGACGCTCAAGTCTGCCATGCCATTTTTGGGCAGTAGCGGTTCCAATGCAGCCCTGGCCTCATCCAGTTCACCCAGGTTGATGTAGTGCCGTACAAGTTCCGCACGCAAATCGGTGTCATCAGGCTTGATATTCAGGAGCAACTTCAAGTACAGGACCGAAAGGTGGTCGGGCTTTGCTATCTGGAATAATTCCTTTAGCCGGTCCTCTTCATAGAACAGGAGAGCAAAAACAAGAGCCAATCCCACACCGAAAGAAAATATTGTTTTTTTTAAACCGCCGAACAAATTCATGATCGGGTCTCTTAGAATAGCCCCCGATGGAGGGCATTTATTGTTGTTGTTGGTCCGATCGATGCCGAGCTTTATCAGTTCGCAACCCTGTAGCGGGCTATCGTCGGGCAGTTATCGCCTATCCAGCTAAGCTTTGCACTCACACACAAGCACGTCCGTTCGATGCACCACATAACGGGTGGATTATGGACACCGCCAAAGGGAACGACCCGTTTCTTGATTAAATGAGACTGGGTATCCAGTGCGCTTTGGAATCCCGTACTGCCGTCCTTTATTGTCGGTCCCGTAATTCTATACCCGATACTTCCCGCATATCATCCGCACGTACCAATCCTCAACGGGCTTCTTCAGTAAGGGAGTTTTTTAAGCTACCGAGGATTGGCGAAATACAGGTAACAGGGCCGGTCAGGTTTACGGGCGTTTTGATGACCATCCCCCCTGCGTTTTATGGTCGCAGGGGACATATTGCGCAAACTGGAAGGATGCGACGGCTGTGCCTTTTTGATCTGTTCGCTGCCAGCGTATCCGTACATCGCGAGCTGAATCTCTGGCGCGGGGGCGCGGTCGCGTATCCAGCGGAATGCTCGCTGGGGGTAGCTATCTCGTCAATGCGGGGTAAAACGTTGACGCATCAAGGCGCGGTATCTATCGCTGAAACCCGGCCACCTGCTGGTTCACGTGCTCCCCGTTGCCGCGACCCGTGGCATCGTATAGCTTGGTGAGATTATTCCAGCTGATTTTTACCGTGGGGTGGGTGGGGCCGAGCGTTTTCTCGAAGATCGCCAGCGCACGCTTATAGTACGCCTCGGCTTGCTCATACCGGCCACGGTTGTAGTAGATCATGCCCAAATTGTTGAGGCTTGTCGCCATGTTGAGCTCGTAAGGCCCTACGGCTTTTTCGAAGATGGCAAGCGAGCGCTCATAGAACGGCTCGGCTTCATTGTATTGTCCCAGGGCACGATAGACTTCGCCCAGGCTGCTCAGATCCTTGCCGACTTCCGGATGGTCGGGGCCCAGGCTTTTCTCGCGCATGGCCAGCGCACGCTTGTAGTACGGCTCAGCTTGCGCGAATTGTCCCTGGTGGTAATGAACTTCGGCAAGGTTGGTCAGATCGCTGGCCAAATCCGGATGGCTTGCGCCCAGTGTTTTCTCGCGGATCATAAGGGCGCGTTTGTAGAGGGGCTCCGCCTCAGCGTGCTTGCCCTGGTTGTGATAAACCGCGGCGAGGTTGTTGAGGCTTATGCCAAGGTTGGGATGGTCGGGAGCGAGTTTTTTCTCGTAAAGCGCAAGGGCGCGTTGGTAGAGCGGCTCGGCTTGCGCATATCTGTTTTCAGCGTGGTGGATCAATGCCATATTGTTGAGCCCGGTCGCCAGGGTGGGATGGTCGTCTCCAAGCGCTTTCTCACGGATCCCCAGCGAGCGCTCATAAAGGGGCCTGGCTGATGCATACTTGCCTTGGACGCAATAGAGTTCGGCGAGATTGTTGAGGGTTTGCCCAACATCGGGGTGATCAGGACGCAGTGATTTTTCTCGGATAGCCAAGGCGCGCTTGTAGAGGGTTTCCGCATCCGTAAACCTGCCCGCTGAGCGGTAAAGTTCCGCATGGCCGTTGAGGGTGGTTGCCACCAGCGCATTGTTGGCGCCGAAGTATTTTTCCCGGATTGCCAGAGACCGTTTATATAGGGGTTCCGCCTCCGCGTAACGATTATGGTCGCGGTAGAGTTCCGCCAGATTGTTCAGGCTGGTCGCCGTATCCGGATGGTCGGGTCCAACTGTCTTTTCCGCCAGCGCCAGCGACTTCTTGATGGCGGCTACCGCACGCTCGTAGTCGCCCTTGTTGTATAGCGATATCGCCTCTTCGCTAATCGCTTTCCACTTGGTCTCCTGTCCATAAACAGGTTGTGCCGCGGCGAGCGCGAGAGGCAGCAACAAAGCGAGCGGGAGTGTCTTCATAACATTCCTTGTGAGCGTGCAACCCCAAGTGAGGGTGGGATGGACAAATCGAGTGGATAAATCATCCGACCCCATGCCCGAGGCTATATTGCCAGTCATTTTCTCATAAACCGGATTCCGTGTATCTAGTCGACGGCATCGGACCGCCAGTCGCCGGACCGAACAATATCCAGCCCGGCCTCCTGATGAGCCCACGTTTGGCGGCGGTCGGTCCGGTTATTACGGCGCCGATTTGCGCTGATTGGCACTGGGTCAAACAGGGTATGCTGGCACAGGTCTCGCGGAGATGAGGCCGCATCATTCCTTGCCGTTGGGCTGCAACACAGCCGAATAGTTTCCCCTCTTTTATTTTCCCCGGTATGTGAGTTTTCTCACTTACCCGTCTCCCTGGCAAGAACATAATGGGTATGACCACGAAACCGCCAAGGGAACGACCACGTATTCGCGGCTTCATTTCAGCCGCCATGGATTTCAGGGGGATCGGGATGAAAGCTGGGACGAACAATCCGGGGGGAAGAAAGACTTTGAGCCCACTTCCGATTATTGCCATGATCGGCACCCTAGGCGTGTTTCAGCCTGCGCTTGCCCTGGACCGCACCTGGGTTGGGCGCGGTTATCTGGATGTCGCGCCGCAATGGTCTCCCGCCGGTCCGGCGGGTCCCGGCGACCGCGCGATCATCAATGGCGGCGTTTCGATCGTTTTCAACACCAGCGCCGAACCGGAATTTACTGTCGGCGAGCTTGGCGGCAAGGGCAATCTCACCGTAACCGGCGGACGGCCGGTCGTCTGGAGAGATGGAGACTTCACTGGCAGCGGCGTCTCTCAATTCGCGGGTCCTCTTTACCTATCTGGCAACTCGATCAAGCCTACGGAACCGGGGAAGGTTATTGGCGTGAGCGATACCACGTGGGGTAGCAACTCTGCGGTACCCCACGCTGCGGCAACCGCAGTGCCCGAGTCCGGGAGATGGGCGATGCTGCTTGCCGGGCTGTGCCTGATGGGGGCGATGGTTCGCCGGCATCATTGCTTCCCGAGAAAGGACCTGGACTCAGCCAGTTCGGCACGCTCGCTGTCATGATCGGCCGCAACTGCCTGGAGCCTTGCATAATAGTTGCGGGCGTCCGTGCGGTTGCCTGACGCCCCCGCTGCGCGGGCCGCGCCGGCAATGCTGCGGAAGCGGTTGGGGTCGCGCTTCAGGGAGCGCTCGAATTCGGTAAACGCCTCCGCAGGACGATTGAGCTGAAGCAGCATTTCCCCCAACAGTTCGCGCGAGGGAGCGACATTGCCGGGCGTCACCGGGTGCTTGTCGCTCGCTTCTTCCGCTTCCGCGGCGATGCGCATCAGTCGCACCGCTTCGTCGTTGCGATTCTCCGCAAGTGCGAGCCACGCATCGATCGTCTGGATTTGAAAATCTGTCTGCCCTGCCCAATAATCCAGCTTGGCGGTGGTCATCGCGTCCTTTAGCGCCTGCAGCCGCTGCATATCCCGGCGCGCCGCGGCATTGTCTCCGCTGCGGGCGGCGCCCAGGCCGCGGGCAAAGACGAGAATGGCTTCCGCCTGGGGAAATTTATCCCACGCCAGCTCGGCGGGCAGGAGCTCGAGCGCCGCTGCACCTTTCCAGTCGCTGCGTTCCAGCGCATAGCGGGAGGGAATCGCAGCGAAAGCATAGGCTGCCGGGAAATTTTCCACGTTGAGCTTGCGGATCGCGCCGGCTTCCTCCACCAGCCGCTTGGCAGCCTTGTCCTGCGCCTGCTGCAAATGGGCGAAAACCATGTAGTCCATGGCATGCAACGCATCGTAGGCGCCAACGCCGAGGCTCGCTTCCTTGAGTTCTCCCTTGGCGGCCTGATAGGAGGCCTGGTTGCTCGCCACCATCTCGCGCCACAGACCTGCCCGACTGAAGATGTGCGACGGCATGTGCAGCGCATGCGGCACCGAGGGCGCGATTGCAGCATAGGCCCTTGCGGCTGGCAGGCCCTTTTCAGCCAGCTCGGCATAATCGTAGGTGTGTATCAGATAGTGCGCCACGCCGGGGTGATCGGGATACTTCCGGAACAGCGGTTCCAGGATATTCGCCGCCTTGAGCTGGTTGGCAAACGTCTTGTCGGTGGGTAGCGCGGTCGCATCGAGCGCAAGCGCATAAAGGATCTGCGCTTCGGTGTCGTTGGGATAGCGCGCAGCCACACTTTCCATCGCTTTTTCGTAGGCCAATACCCGCGGCCGGTAATCCGTTGTCTCCCAATCGTTGAAAAGGACAGCTAACGCGGCAATATAGTCCTGCTCGCGCTCAGTATGGGCGGGTACGCGCCGGGCGTGTGCCAAGGCTATTGCGCCGGCGTTCCATGCCTTCGCGCCAGGTGGCCACGTGAATGGATTGCCCAGGGACATCAGGGCAACGCCCCAGTAAGCCATGGCGCAGGTTGTGTCGTGGCGCAGCACAGTGCCGAACCAGTTGATTGCCGGATTGAACCAGAAGGAATGCGCTAACGCCATCGCCCGGTTGAATTCCTTCTGGGCTTCCGCGTTACAGCTTACCGGGAAGTTAACCTCGCCGAGCTTTTCCGGAGGCGTACTTCCTGGAGGTCGGTGCTCGTCATGACTCCATGCTTGCGGCATCGCCATGTATAGCGTCGCCGCTAATATGAATACCGCTTTTTTTGCCCGTGCCATGATGTCTCTCCCCAGTGGTAGTCTGTAACTTGCCTCCTTTCTAAGAATAGCGTAGGGAAGAGCGCGCTGCCCGCAACACGTTTGTTGCTCCGACGATCGTCGGTGTTGCCTTCCCCTGGTTATTCTTTCAGCTGCCTGTGATATTTGTCACATCTTTCCAGCTTGAGATGGATTATTGTCTTTATTAGGTTTGCTGCAAACGAGTGGACGCAATAGAAATCCAGTGACGTTGTCTTTCGTGATTATCTTCGGGATTTGGCAATTTTCCCAAATGATTTTAAGGGCCGCGATTTCGATTTGTTTGAGCCTGGTCTCTATAACTGGCTGGGAAATGTGGCGGATTCCAAACGATTCAATTTCTTCCGTAGCGCTTGTATACGAATGTGGTAAGCGTCAGCCCTGTCGCCCCGCCGTGTCCACGGCGGGGTTTCTTTTACGCCTGAACGGTGCTGCCCGATCTTGTCATGGGGACAAGAAACCGCAGCCAGCCTAATCCCGTATATCTCCTTACGTTCTTGACTGTGCCCGCTATTTCGCCCGGCGCTTGACGGCATAGCCATACTGGATCGGCCAGGAGGGTTCCACTCCCATGGCGTGTTGCGCCTTGATGGCCCAGTACGGCTCCCGCATCAGTTCGCGGCCAATGAAAACAAGATCGGCCTGCCCGCTGGTGATGATTTCATCCGCATACTCGGGATCTGTAATCAGGCCGACGCCGCCCGTCCGGATCTCCGCTTCGTCGCGGATGCGCTGGGCGAACGGAATCTGGTAGCCGCGGGCGACGGGAATCCGAGCGTCGGGCGTGGTCCCACCTGAGGAAACATCGACCAAATCCACACCGAGCGCCTTGAGTTTTTGGCAAAGGACGATGGATTGTTCGATATCCCAGCCGCCACCGACCCAGTCGGTTGCCGAGATGCGTACGAACAACGGCAGCGCCTGCGGGATGACCTCACGGAGGCGCCGCGCAGTCTCCAGTACCAGGCGCATGCGGTTATCCAGGCTTCCGCCGTATTCATCCGTGCGGTTATTGCTGATAGGCGATAGAAACTGGTGCATCAGGTAGCCATGGGCGGCGTGCAGTTCGATGACTTTGAAACCGGCGTCGAGCGCACGGCGTGCGGCTGCAACCCAGGCATCGATGCATAGCTGGATGTCGGCGGCGGACATGGGCGTCGGAACGGGGTCTTCCACGTCGAAGGGCAGGGGGCTGGGCCCGATAACCGGCCAGCCGCCCTCGGCGGGCGTCTTCAGGCTGCTTCCGCCGTTCCATGGCGTATCGCAACTCGCCTTGCGCCCGGCATGGGCAAGCTGGATGCCGGGAACGGCCCCTTGCCCTTCCAGGAATCGAGCGATGCGGGACAGCGGACCGATATGTTCATCTTTCCAGATTCCCATATCAACCGGAGAAATGCGTCCCTCATCGGTAACCGCGGTGGCTTCGACCATGACCAGCGCGACGCCTCCAAGTGCCCGGCTGCCAAGGTGCACAAGATGAAAATCCGTGGCAAAGCCATCCTCCGACGAGTACATGCACAGCGGCGACATCGCTATGCGGTTGCGGAATGTTACGCCGCGGATGGTCAGCGGGGACAACAGGTCAACTTCAGGAACCTCCCGATCGTGCCTGCTGTGGCATTGGGTATGGATGGTTCCTGCCGCCATGCTTCCGGGCCCCGCTGCCCCGGTGGAAACCTCGGCTATTTCGGGCACCGCGGTCAAGGCGACAGCCGCATTGTCCACCTCGCTCACGGTGGACCGGTTCTCCCTTTTGCCATCTCTGCTGCCCTCTCTGTTTTCGTCATATTGGGACATGATCCTTCCTTCATTAAAGAACGCCTGTTGATCCTGTTAATCTTGCAGATTTTCGGATGTTCGGTCATGTAATTGCTTGATCGACGGGACGGCGGAACCGCATGCCGAATCCGTGCCATACGAGACAAATAGGGTCGCAACCAGCAACAATAAGCCCGATCCGGATCGCCGCGATTCAAATCGTTGATTCAAGCCACCGCAATGCAAGCTGGTGGGTTACGTTGGATATACCTAGTGTAGTACGTCGTGTAGACGGAATGGCTTTTTTTGCTCGCCAGCGTACACAAGCGCTGAGCAATGCACATGAACAGGAGGAAGGGAGGGGTGGAGGGTCGTATAGTTGCCTGCGACCTGATAAAGTATGCGGCGCTGTTTCTGATTCCAGGGGCTGTTTATAATTCGATGCGCGCTTTCGATATGGGAAATACCGTGACTACGATCAACAAGGCGGTTTACGTGCAGCCCGGCGGCGGGTTCGATCGCGTCACCCTGGACAGCAGCGAGACATCTCCGCCTCAAGCACATGAAATGACGGTAAGAATCTACGCAAACTCGCTCAACTATCACGATTATGCCGTGGTCAGCGGCATGTGGGGACCGAAGGTGCCGCGTATCCCCATGTCCGATGGGGCGGGCGAAGTGATCGCGGTTGGTACGGGCGTGACTGAATTCGCGCCCGGCGATCACGTTGTGAGTACGTTCTTTCCCACGTGGCTCGAGGGAGAACCGGAGATCAGCGACTTTCATACGGTTCCGGGTGATGGCGTCGATGGCTTCGCGCGCGAGCAGGTAACCATGCCAGCGACCGCGTTCACGCGCGCGCCTAAAGACTATAGCCACGCTGAAGCGGCAACGCTGACCTGTGCCGGATTGACCGCGTGGCGGGCATTGATGGTGGATGGAGACTTGAAACCCGGTGAAACCGTGCTTGTGCAGGGAACAGGGGGCGTTTCGGTATTCGCCCTGCAATTCGCCAAGGCGGCAGGCGCGACAGTAATCGCCACCTCGTCCAGCAATGAAAAACTCGACAGGTTGAAAGCGCTGGGCGCGGACTACCTGATCAATTACCGAGAGGACGAGGATTGGGGCAATTCGGCGCGCCACCTGACCGGGGGCCGGGGAGTCGATCATGTAATCGAGGTAGGGGGGCCTGCATCACTGGCGCAGTCGCTGGTGGCGGCCCGCGTCGGCGGTCACATCGCCATCATCGGCATTCTTTCTGGCACGACGGCAACCCTGCCGTTGCACACGGTTCTTACCCGGCAGCTGCGCCTCAAGGGCCTGGTGGTCGGCCATCGCCGGTGGCAGATGGACATGATCCGGGCCATCGACGCCATCGGCTTACGGCCGGTAATCGATCGCCATTTTTCGCTGGAGCAGATAGTCGAGGCGTTTCGCTATCAGGAGAGCAGGCACCACGTCGGCAAGATATGTCTTGATATCTGATACTTATTTGACCAATCAAAGGCTGGGGTGAGGATCGCCCGAAGCCGGTTGACAGCGACAGGTTCCGGTTCAGGCCGGAGGTTTGATGCGAGGGATACGATTGCGATCACAGAGGCAACATAGATACCGGATTGACCTAACAGGCGGATCCCCAATGGGAAACATGGATGAAAGCGCTATAGAGACACGCGTTGCGGCCGACGCCGGGGAGGCGGCGGATACAGGGCAGGTGCTGCACGAGCGCCTGAAGGAAATTACCTGCCTGTATGAAATTCGCCGCGGGATGGGGCTCGAATTGTCGGTGGATGAGGTTTGCGAGCAGGTTTTCGAGCACCTGGTCCCCGCGATGCAATTCCCTGAGATGGCAAGCGCGGTGATCGAACTGGATGGCACGGCTTTCGCCTCCCGCAACCACTCTGGACGGGTGACGCACTTGCTGCAATCGACGATAAGGGTGAATGGCAAGATCCGCGGGCATTTGCAGGTATTCTATCCCCCGGAAAAGCCATTCCTGGTGCCGGAAGAGCAGCGGCTTATCGACGCGGTCGCGAGTGATCTGGAGATGTGGCTCGAACGCAAGGAAATCGACGAAGCCCTGCGTGAGCGTCTGAAGGAAATTACCTGTCTTTATGAGATCCGCCGCGGCCTGGGGCAGGAGCTGTCGATCGACCGGGCGTGCCAGCAGGTTTTCGAACACCTGCTGCCTGCGATGCAGTTTCCGGAACTTGCGAGCGGCGTAATCGAGCTGGGCGGCCGGCGCTTCGTGTCCGCAAATCACAGCGAGCGCCGCACGCACGAACTGCGCTCCGAGATCAACGTCAACAATAAGTCGCGCGGCTGTTTGCGCGTGTTTTATCCAGACGACAAACCCTTCCTGGTACCGGAGGAGCAGCGGCTCATCGACGCGGTGTCAACGGACCTGGAACGCTGGCTCGAGCGCAAACTGCTGGAGCAAACGCTGGTGTCGATAGCGGAAGAACACCAGCGCACGCTTGGACAGGAGTTGCACGACAACCTTGGACAGCAGATCGCGGCCATTGGGTACCAGGCCAAGGCCCTGGAAAAAAAGATAACGGCGTCGGGCAGCAGCGATGTTGCCACCATCGCCGCGGCCATCGCGGCACAGGCGCAAACCGCGGTCATGCAATGCAAGCAGCTTGCCCAGGGCCTGCTCCCGTTTGAACTTGAAACCAAGGGTTTGACCGCCGCATTGCAGGCCTTTGCGTCCAGGATCGCCGCTACTTACAAGATACCCTTTGACTTTGTTTGCAAGAACGACGTCGTCATCAACGATAACAATGTCGCGCTCAACCTTTACCGGATAGCCCAGGAAGCGGCCAATAACGCCATACGGCACGGGGGGACTCAACATCTGAGAATCTCGCTGGCGTCAGAGCATGGCGTCCTCCGCATGTCCATCATCGACAATGGACGGGGCTTCGCTGCGGGAAAACCCGTGCCGACCCCGGGTATGGGCATCAAGATCATGAAATACCGGGCGCGGCAGCTCGGCGCGACGCTGCATTTCCTGCGGCGACCCGAGGGCGGCGTCGAAGTACGACTGGAAATGCGGACGGTCTGATATGGCAGCTTCTAAAGCAAAAGTAATGCTGGTGGATGACCACGCCATGTTGCGGCACGGCATGGCGATGCTCATCAATCTGGAATCTGATCTGGAAGTGGTGGCCGAGGCCGGCGATGGTGCGGAAGCGTTGGACAAACTGAAGACCGAGCCGCATCCGCAGATCGTTTTGATGGATGTCTCCCTCAAGACCCTATCAGGCCTTGAGGTAATAAAAAGCATTCATGCCGTTGCTCCGGCGTTGCCGGTGCTGGTTGTCTCCATGCATGACGAAGCCGTTTACGCGCAGCGGGCGTTGCGTGCCGGCGCGCGAGGCTACGTGATGAAGCAGGAGCCGGGTGAAGTGCTGGTGGCTGCGATCCGCGAGGTATTGGCGGGGAATGTCTATCTAAGCAAGCAGATGCATGCGAGGATGCTGAACCGGGTCGCCACCGGTCATCCGCAGCCTGAACCGCTGATCAACAGTCTCACCCCGAGCGAGTTTGAAGTGCTGCACTTGATTGGGTCCGGACATAGCAGCCAGGAAATTGCCAAGTTGCTGAGCCGCAGTATCAAGACCATTGAAACGCACCGCTTTAACATCCGCTCCAAATTGAATTTGAAAGACGGAGCCGACCTGATACGTTATGCGGCGCAGTGGATTTCGGAAGAGCGTTAGCGCGGCCCTCGCCGGCCGCATCACCTTATGGCGGCTGCGGGATTTAACCGCATCTGCATGACCACCACTTATCTCAGCCCCTTCAGATGGTTATCGCCTTAAACGCCTCAAGCGTTATCATCGTCCACATTTTACACTTCTGACACAAAAATGTGACCTAAGGGTTTCCCTTAGCGTAAAACAAGGGTTTCCCCAATATACTCATAGTATTGACTACGATAGGATGGCATCACTTTCAATCCTTTTGGGTTCATTACTATCATGAAAACGACAATAGGAAAGCATCTCGCGGTTTTGTCCATGCTCGGTTTCCTCACCGCATGCGCACAGATGGGACCCCACGAAGCCGAGAATGCCACCGCCCGCAAGGCTACGGAGAGCGCGCGAACCTATGCGGAACATGATCGCTTGGCTCAGCGCTATCAAAGCGCAGCGAAGGAATTGCGCGCAAAGGCGGAAGAGCAAAAGAAACGGCTTCAGCATTTAGAGGAAAAAAGCTACCTCTATGGTCGGCAAGCCCAGGATAACAAGTCTCGTACCGCGGCTTTGCTCTCCAGATACGAGCGCGCGGTGGAAGACAACGTAAAGCTGGCCGCGCATCACCGCAATATGGCGGCGGAACTGGCAAAGGGCAACTATGCGGCGTCCGATCGGCAGGATGACGGTCGGGAAATCAAAGCGAAGATCGGCGAGGACGCTGGCAATCGTCTGTAAACCTTTTTAACGTGTAACACGTTATTCCCGAGTTACGAGGATACCGCTCACGTCGAACCAGGTCGGCGTGAGCGGTATATTATTCAAAGCCGCTCATTCCCCGTTCCCCGTTACTTCTTCTCAAGCGGTACTTATCATCGACCGGATAGCTGCCCCTGTTCTGAGTCCTTGACTCGTCTCGCAACTCTCGTCGGTTCATCTTGTATTGCCGCAAGCCGCGCAAAACTATTCTCCGCCGTTGCTTGATCGCTTGTTTCTCTATTCAGCTTATCTGATCCGTGTAAAAGGCAGCACGTCCTCGATCAATATCCGGTTGAACTTCCCCGGCTCTTCAAAGGGTGGGTTATGCTCGGAGCGCTCAAACCATACCAGGCGTTTTATCGGCGCCTGGATCGCTTGAAAATATTGCTCCGCCAAAATGGCTGGAATATGGCGGTCATGGCGGCCGAGCAGGAAAATGACGGGTACATTAAAGTGCCTGTAGTCCTCGTTTAGTTCGAGCCGCGAAATCTCATCCTCCAAATGTACCAACGAAAAGCGGTTGCCCCGACCAAAGGCGACCAGATCGATAAGGTTTGCCTCATCGGTGCCAAGCGCTGCCCAGATGAGCTTGCCGGTGGACAGGTCTGAACGGAACATGCCGCCAAAACGCTCGACCCATTTTCCGGTGATCAGTTTTTCATCCACGAGTCATAAGGGGGCGGCCCGATAGCCATCAATTCCGCGACGGCCTTTGCATTATTGCGCTTCTTTGCTTCGGAAAGCGCGAAATCATAGGATAACCTGCGGCCCCGCGGGGCGTTCGCAACTTGCGCGATACCGACATAGACCGAAACCTTCTCCGGGTAACGGGCGGCATAGATCGTCCCCAGGACCGTGCCCCAGGAGTGGGCAAGGAGCACCACCTTATCCTTGCCGAAGCGGCGTCTCACCAGTTCCACCACTTCGTCGAGGTCGCGCACGGATTGGGCGATGGTCATGCTCTGGGGCGAAATGGCAGGGTTGAAGGAGCGGCCCGTCCCGCGCTGCTCCCAATACACAACCAGGAAATGGCGTTCCAGCGCGGAATTATAGTGACGAAAGAGCGCCGATTCGCTCGTGCCCGGACCGCCGTGAAGCAGAATCAACGCGGGGTCGGATCGGGATACGCCGCGAAACCAGAGGCTTTGGGGAATGCCGCCGATGGTTCGCCAGCAACAACAGGAACCGGGCGGATCAAGTGAAAAGGCAAAAAGGCAAAAAAATACCCTCCTCAAGGCCTGAAGCGAATTTTTCAGGACGAACGGCGCCAGTCCGTCAGCATCGAGAGCCAGGGAAGCGCTGAACAAATCCTCGCTGAGCGCGTTGTTGTTAAAATCGGGATGATCATAAGGCGCGCGACGCTGGTCGTAGCTGGGACTACGATGCCAAGGAGCGCAACGCCATGAGCCCCCGATTTTACAGCAACCCCGAGGGACGGGGCTTGCGGGCGGTCTGCCTTGTAGGCTCCTAGCGAAGGGGATCCAACCATTCGCGTCGTCGCCTTTCGCGCATCCCATCCCGCAAAGTCGCGTCGCGCCAGCGGAGATTTGTTCAGCGCTTCCCTAAAAGTTGAAGGGCGCGATGCCTAAGCTGGGCCCTACCGACTTTGCCCAGAACACCTTCGATTCCGGCCACCCCACAAGCGATTCCTCGTGCACGTATGGGTCTCGGGACTCCCCGGTGGTTTTGAAGATGGCATGAGCGATCCGCTCTATCTGGCCTTCCGCAGTTCGGATGTAAGGAACGTATTGAACCATTTTTCGCAAGTAGTGAGTCAACAGACATTACCGCTTCACATTGTAGATACGTTAAGACTAGTTTTCTGTGCGGTAGGCCGCATTTGTGTAATAGGCGGAGTTAGCCCGGCAGGTGTTATTTCATTTGTATGACAGCAAGGCTAGCCCGGGCCCATCAAGCAAAGAGCAAAGGTGCTTTTCACCATCGCAGTGTTATAGTTTAGAATTGCTTAATCTAAACAGAACGGATCACCTGCATGAAGTTTGATCAGAAAAGAAAAGCGATTTCCCGGAAACATTTGCTGCCAATAGCGCTGGCGATGAGTCTCGCCGCGTGCGGCGATGGGAGCGGGCCCTCGCCGGCCGGCGGCAGCAGCAGCGGCAGCGGTCGCGGTAAGACGGAAAAAGGACCTACCACCGGGAAACTGCTGGATGCGGCGGTAAGCGGAGTGGCATACGCGGCCTCATCCGGTGCTACCGGAACCACGGATGAGAACGGGATATTCAAGTATAACCATGGCGATACGGTAGAGTTCAAGCTGGGCAGCCTGCTACTGGGCAAGGTAACAGGCGCGGCTATCATTACACCTATGGAATTGGCGGGAGATAACGATCACAGGTTGCGAAACATCCTTGTCCTGTTTCAGTCACTGGATGCGGATGGTAATCCGGAGAATGGGATTTCCATTCCCGGCAATGCTGCAGCGGCTCTCAGCGCCTCGATCAACCTCGATAGCGAACCCGCTGCGTTTGCCGCGTCACCGGAGTTGCAGAAGGTGAGGGAGGCGGCCGGTGTTTCCGGACCGATAAAAACCCCGGTGCAGGCCACCCGTCACTTCCTTTCGCAGGGAATGGCCATGCTCGGCAACCAGATCTGGGTCAAGCAGGATGATGGGACAGCTTCCATAGTCCGTATCGCAGGTAGCGGTGTGGATGACGCTGGCGAGTATTTGCAAGGCGAGGCATCCCCGGACGACTCCTGCGACACCAACCGCGTCTGCGGCGGCAGTTTGGTCAGTAAAGCCGGGGTGGAATACGGCACGGCGCACCTGTCCGGTGTGAATAACAGGGGCTTCAAATTCGCTGCAAAACCTGTGATCGATACCAATCTTCAAGCCGGGTTGTCGCATCCGCGCCCAAACTGGAGAGTTCGTAGCGATGGCTACGATTTGATTACCTCGGATATTTTTACGGTGCAAAGGAAGAGGGAACAGAAGAGCCTCTTCGGTGAGCTCTTCCACATCGCCGGTACACTGGAGATCAGCTCTTCCAAGGAGCCCATCCAGACCGAGGTCAAGGAAAGTCATTTTTCCCCGATGGAGAACGATCCGAAAGGCATTACCGGCGCATGGACTGCTGATCCCGCTACGATGAAGACGCCAATCTATTTGTTCTTCTCGAACGGCAAATACATGATGGTCGATCCCATTGGCGATATTAAAACAGCCGATCATGAGAGCTGCGGCGACCCGGGCGTCGAGTTTGCTTCATATACTTATGATTCGGGCGGCAAGACTCTGAATATCAAGGGATTTACCTACGATACGAACGGTTGCGCCGGTTTTTCCACCAACGGCCCGGTGTCATTCAATATCGACGCGGATGGCAAGACAGCGACGTTGAACACACAAGACAAGCGTACGCTCACGCTTCACCGCGTATCAAAATAGTATCTTCGTCAACCAGGGGCCTTTGTGGTTTCCTACGTGGGCAAGATGTGCCTGCGGCCGCAGCCCTGATCCGGTAGCGGCCTTGGGAAATTCGCGTGGTGAAGCCGCAACGGGGAAATCCGGTCCCATGGCGTTCTCCCGCCCGGCAATCGGTGTTGCCAGGTACGATTCCCACGCAATTCCGGATGAAGTGACGGATGAAGTGACTTCGGCGTTTAAGCGGTTCCGGCGCGATGCCGAGCCGCGTCGCGCAGCTGCCGCACCCGGTCATGGTTCCTTTTCGCACCCTCGTACTGGAGATCAAGAATAGCGCGCAGCTCGCCTGGCAGTTCTTCCCGCAAGGCATTTTCATAGGCCATTACGGCCAAGGTTTCGCCGCGTTCGCATTCCTCCAGCACCGCCACATTGTCCTGATCAGTCAACATTGTTTTTAAGTCGACCCAGGCGCGATGCAACGTGCCTGCCGCGCTTCCGCTCGTATCGGGTGTGCCACCGTAGCGTCTTACCTCGGCGCTTAGCACGCGAACCGCTTCATCGCAACTTTGCGCCCGGTTCTGAAAATATACTTTCGAAGTGACATCGTCCGTATCGTCAGCGCACGTCCTGAACCCCGCCGCACCATCGCGCGAAATGTCGATCAGCCCGTTGAGCACGCTTACGATTTTGTCATTATCCATTCCGTTCCTCCCTAAATAAGAAGCATACGTCACTATAAAAAAGAGGGGAGACATCGATCTGTTCGCTGCAGCACATTCCTCCCGGCGCAGCACAACAAGCAAGTCCACCCGACCGCTGGGGCGGTGGCGGCCCCCAGCGGGAGGTGAAAGAAGCGTCGGGTTGCTCTTCGCCTGGAAAATTCGCGTCTACATTGGTGTTCGCGACGGTGCCAGACGCCAGGTAACGCGTCCGACTTCTTCCCCTTCATAAGTCTGCCGGGCGAACAGCTCGAACTCGTGCTTGCGCATGGGTTCAGGTATTTTCACCAGCAGCCGCAACGGAATTCGCGCTTTTGCGGGGAAGACGATGGGGGGAAAGCTCAGGCGGCCGCAAGGATTGATGACTACATGGACAATCCGAGGAGAGTCGGGTTTGGGACCTCCCGGGGACACCACGTGATGCGGGCATACCCGCAGCCGCTCGGCGAACTCCGGAGGCAATTCGAGCATGATTTCAGAGCCGGCAGGGAGCCGCGGCACGATCTCAAGCTGCATGCGGCGACCCCTGTCCGGCGCGCCCGCCGCGATGAAGGGCAGGGCCACGTACCCTGGCGGCTCGGCACGCGGGGGCGGAACATTATCGACCACGTTGAAATTGCGCCAGGTGACGTTGTTGTTGCTGCGAATGAAAGTGGTGAAGTTATTCCAGTCCATTAAATCAGCCGGCGTGGGGCCTGGGTCGCGCGGCGTGTTAAGGATGCTGACAAAGCAATAATGTCCCGGTGCCGGGATCGCCGCCGCAGACCAGACGATGGCATCCGAAACTGTCAGCAGATCACCCGTTGGCACAGTCGGCAGCGTGGCCGTTCCCAGCAGCGTCCACAGGTCAGGCGTGAGCAAAGTTGAAGGGGGCGCCCAGTAGACCGTGGCGGTGACGTTGGAGGCCGCGGTACCGCCACGGTTGCGTACGCGCACGTAAACGAAATTATCCTGCCCGCTTTCAGCCTCGTAGCCCAGCGTCACATCGTTCTCGGTGCCGCTCCCGGCGCCGAACGCCGCCTGGGGGTCCGGCACGGCCGTCTGGCGCAGAATGATGTCGGGGCTGGACGAAATGGCGCCCAAGTGGGGGTCGCCATTGTCGCCTACAAAGTCCCGCAGATAGATATCGGGCGACAGGTTGAGCACCATACCATCGATGATCGCCCGCAAGTTGGGCATGACGCCGATGCGGTCCACCGCCGGGTTTTGGGATGCGGTGCCGTTCGCGGGATCGGAGAGGATCATGCGCAGTTGCCACGACGCGAGGCGGCCGCCGCTGGCTGCCTGCATCAGGCCCTGCACCGCGAGCGCCGCGCCAGTGACAATTGGCGAGGCGCTGGAAGTACCGTTGAACCCGGTGGTATAGAGGTTGGTTGCGGTATTGGTGGAATCGGAAGCGAGAGTATCCACGCTTTCGCCCCATCCATAGCAGTCGACGCGGCTGCCGTGGCAGGAGAACCCCAGCCGCGCGTGCGGCGCGGTGGCACTTGCGGCGCCTACGATGATGGCGCCCGAATCGAGAAAGTCCGGACTGGCGCGATTGAAGATCTGCTGCCCGCCGGGGTTGACCACGGTGTCCAGGTCCACACCACCATTGCCTGCCGCCTCCACCACCACGATGCCGAGGGAAGTCGCGAGCTGGATCACGTCGAAAACCGCGGGTTCGATTTCGACCGGCACCAGGTTGTAGCCAAACAGATTCGTTTGCGCTTCGAGTAGCAGCACGTCGCCAAATTGCATGACGCCGATCGCATCCAGTATCGCCTGCGCGGTGCTGTACCCGCCGTCTGCCCGATGTTGGCCGACACAGCGGACGGAGGAGAGCGCGGGCGTGATGCCTACGCAGCCGAGCGCATTATCCACCGCCGCGATTTCTCCCAGCACGCTGCTGCCGTGGGAAAAATAGGAATGATTCACGCCCGAGATGAGCGTGATGCCATGCGCCGCCAAATCCTCGTGGTTGAAGGTCCATCCCCATTCCATGTCCACCAGTGCCTGGCCCGCGCCGTCGCCGCCGGGGAAATTCCAGGCATACTCGGCATCGATGCCATCGGGTGCGGGGTCGAGGTAACCCTGGTTGGGAAAGCGGGGATCATCCCCGGGATTCACAAGCGGCGGCTCGACCGGGGGCGGCTCGACATAGGCGACGGCGACAGAACCCCATTGCGACAGCGACCTTACAAGCTCTTCAGCGTTCGTGCCCGGCGGCATATTCACTGCGAAATAGGCAGCGAGGTTGGCGGCGCGGAAGGACGGGTCCAGCGCCCGCGCCCGTTCCGAGAGCGTTGCAACCTGCTCGGGCTGGATGGAGAGAAGGGGCTCCAGCGTGATTCCCCCGAACCGCGCAGCCAGTTCATTCCAGGGACCAACCCCCTGTCGCTCCAGCGCTCGCGCCGTATCCTCGCGCGGCAGCTGGACATGATCCTTGAACTTAACCACCACCCGGCGCCGGAAGCCGGGGCCCGGCCGCGCCTGTTCAGTTCCTGGCGTACTGGAATTTTCGCCTTCAATGCCTGCCATCATCGTTCCCCTTGTTGATTATTACTCATCATTTATAGCACAGATCGGGCGCCCCGGAGCGCGGCCCGAGGGGCCCGGCGATGCGGGGACCGGGCAGCGTACGGACGCCGCGACCGTGCTTGACAAGTAGGGTACACCCTGTCCGGTCATTCTTCACGAAAGTATTTATTCCCTCGCACGGCCGTTTCCCAGAGCGCGGCCCGGGGGGGTCCGGCGACGCGGGGATCGGCAGAATCGGACAACATAGGCCGCCGCTACCTGCTCTGTTGCACGCTTGGTCTCCCCCTATTTCTTGTCTATTTCCTTGACAAATCGCGGCTGTGATCTAGGCTAAAACATGGAGCAAGCGCTTCATGGAAGTTTACGCGCTTCACTTTTCAACTCCTAACCTTGTCTTTTTACCGGGCGTCCTTCACATGAACTCGATCGATTGCCGTTTTAAACTCCGCAGGTTTCTTCTCGCCGCAATCGTGAGCGCAGGTCTTGGCGCGGCGGTTCCGGTTTCCGCGCAGTCGGCCCTCACGACTTCTTACCTGATTGATACCAATACCTGGGAAGCGACCGAGATTGCCTTCCCAGACCGGCATACGCACGCGCGCGGGATCAACGATCAGGGGCAGGTGATCGGATATACGGTTACCGCTGGGCGGGATCAGCATGCTTTTATTACCGGCCCCAACGGGGTGGGCATAACCGATATCGGTACGCTGGGCGGGGAGAATAGCGTGGCTGAGGGAATCAATGGCGTTGGCCGGGTGGTTGGTTGGTCGGAGACTGCCGGGGGGAGCGCGCATGCTTTTATCACGGGACCCAACGGCGCGGGCATGACCGACCTTGGTACGCTGGGCGGATTCTCCAGCTCTGCCCAGGCAATCAATACCACCGGACAGATCGCAGGATATTCCGATACTGCCTCTGGCGGGAGACTTGGTTTTATCACTGGGCCGAACGGGGCGGGCATGACCGCTCTCGGGACACTGGGGGGAGCGGAGACCTACGCGTTCGGCATCAACGCCGGGGGGCGCGTGGTGGGCTACTCCAGCACGACCGGCGGCAACAGCCATGCCTATATCACAGGCGCAAACGGGGTGGGTATGACTGATCTTGGCACACTGGGCGGAGGATTCAGCTCGGCCCTCGGGATCAACAGTGCCGGACGAGTGGTGGGGTTTTCCGATACCGCTGATGGAGCGCGTCACGCGTTTATCACTGGTCCCGATGGCGTCGGCATGACCAACCTGGGAACGCTTGGCGGTGATTTCAGTTTCGCAAAAGCCATAAACGATGCGGGACAGGTAGTGGGAGATTCCTTTTATGATGGCGCGCCGGGCATGACGCACCCGTTTATCACCGGCGCCAATGGCGTGGGCATGACGGACCTCAATACCGTGGTGAAGCTCCCCGAGGGAGTGGTCCTGACGGCAGCGGGGGGTATCAATAACAGCGGGCAGCTTGTCGCCACCGCTGCGGTTATTCCCGAACCCGCAACCTATGCCCTCATGCTCGCCGGTCTTGCCCTGCTCGGGGTCATGGCAGGTTGGAAGCGGCGGGCGCAAGCGGGCGCTCACGGACCCGGCGTCTTCTAGCGCGCCGCTCGGGCATCAGCGACGTGCTCAGCGCTTCATATTGCGTAGCCAGTACGTTACGCCGCCGAAATCGACCGAGCTGAACTGGACATTCCCTCTGGCAACTTCATCCAGGCCCTTTCTGTAGGTTGGAAGATAGCTGTCGCGAATCAGTTCTGCACTGCGCTGGTAGGTTTGCTCCGATGTGGTGGTTTCGACGGCTTTGGCAAGGGCCATGAGGGCCTGCAGTTCTCTGGCGTGTTCATCGATACAGCGGTAATTCAATTCCTGTTCCAGCCACTTGATGCGGGAGTACAGATCGTCGGTATGTATCAGGTCCGCAGTATTGGTAATAGGTCGGGATTCCATGTCGATCTCCTTTGTTTATAGACTTGGCCGTTGTCTGTCAGTTGCGCCCCTGCCGCCGTTAGCACGCGCCCCAGCCGGTATGTTTGCATAGACCGCAATGCAACGATGGAGATTCACTGCTTGTCGGCGTGCTTCTTTACCCAGGCGACGTAACGATCCATCCAGTTCTGAAGGAATTTCCTGCTATCTTCATTGCCTATGTTCCCGGCGTCGTCAAACAATCCTTCCTTTACCTGGACGAACGCTTCCGGTTGCCCCAGCGCGGGCATGTCGAGGTAGGCAAGGGAGTTGCGAAGATGCTGCTGCGCGATGGCAGTTCCAATGGAACCGGGCGAAGCCCCGACCACCCCGGCCGGCTTGCCCGCCCAGGCGCTCTGGCCGTAAGGACGGGAGGCATGATCGAGTGCGTTTTTAAGGACGCCGGGCATCGACCGGTTGTATTCGGGGGTGACGAACAGAATCCCGTCCGAAGCCAGGATTTCGGCTTTCAGGCGCTTGACCGGCTCGGCAGGGTTGTCGTCATCGTCCTGGTTGTAGAGCGGCAGGTCATTGATTTGCAATGGCCTGAAGGAGAATTCCGGGGGGCCGAGTTTCACAATGGCGGCAGCCAGCTTACGGTTGAAGGAATGGCGGCGAAGGCTGCCCACTACTACGCCCACTTGATAATCTCTCATATCAGATCTCCTTTTTGAAAAATTGCAAAATGATCTGTGGCCCGCGCATTCGGTACCGGATGTGATGCCGGTCAGTACCGCCCTGAAAACAGACGACTTGACTAACTCGTTGCGTTGGTCTACTAGTAAAAGTGTATCACCACGAGGGTGTGGTACTGAGCCTACCCTGTCATTTATAGTGCAAATCCGGCCCGAGTGCCGGAGATGACATAATTCGTTATCCCTCAATAGCGGCTTGCGGTTGAGCGATCGCCAAGCCTGCGGTTGATGGCTGACTTTATCTGAGAGAGTGAAACATGCTTGGTGATGGCAAATCGGTGGTGCTGTCGTTCGATGATGGCCCCGCTCCTTTGAGCGCGCTGGAAAACATTCTCGCAACACTGCGCCTGAATGAAATCAAGGCAGAGTTCTACGTGCTCGGAAGCGAGGTGGAGCAGTATCCCGATGCCGCGAGAATGATTGCGCGCGAGGGGCATGCCATACAAAACCATTCCTGGAGCCATTCAGACTTGGAACGGGCGACGGCGCGAAACGTAAGGCTGGACCTGGAGGATACCCAGGCTGTTATTGCCGATGCCACCGGGGTAATCCCGACGAAAGTCCGCCCCCCGTACGGCGCAGGAGGATTTCGCGGCCATATCGATCCCGAACTGGCCGAGGTTGCCCGCGAGCTCTCGCTGAGCATCGTCACTTGGGATATCGATACCGAGGACTGGGGGACACCTCAGGGATTGGGACCCGAGAAGATCGCAAACATCGAGAACCAGTTCACCCAGCAGCCGCGCAAAACGCTGTTCAATATCATCATGCACGTGCAACGGGGAACAGCGAGAGACTTGCCATCATTCATCGACCAGTTGAGGGATTGGGGCTTCACCATTGTGGATCCTGAGAACCTCTGACACCGCAGAGCCCCCGGGGCCCCTGTGAAACCATGCAAACAATTGAGGACCGGTTAGTGGAACTGTCTGGGAGCTATGGCATCGGGAAGGGCAGCATCTCATGGCGCTGGTTGCACCAAATGCTGTGCCCGGGCTTGTGCGCGGCGTTGCTACTGGGCCCGTCCGAGGGCTCGGCATCCGTGATCCTGGAATATCGTTGCACGCCGGATATCAAGCATGAATGCACGGCTGCCGGGTGCGAAACCATGAGCAGCGATAGCGGCTTCCAGCAGGCGGAGTCGTTCGTGTATAGCCCGGAAACGGGCCAGCTGTCCGCCTGTTTATGGACCAACTGCTACGCGGGCAGCGCAACCGTGTTTGCCGGCACAGCAACGGATACGTTCACGGTCGTTGGGCAGCTGTTGCCTGTTCGTCCTGGAAACGAACCCGTCATCGTTACGCTGACGATCAAAACTCCCCTCAAGGCTGAGCAGGCCGATGACGAGCATGTGAGCTTTACCGCTGCCTGGGGCTACGGCGGCGAAGGGCTGGCGCTGGATATAGGCGAGTGCGTGTTGAGCCGGTAAAAGCAGTGAGGCGGCTGACGGATACGCTGTGCCACCGCTGGCGCAAGGCAAGGAGAACGGATTACAACAAGCCCCAGGATACGATTTGAAGCTTAATGCCTAATCGTGCCGTCTACCTTCCCGCATCGCGCCATGAGCCCAAGCAAGCCCAGCCCGGCAAGCATCAAGGCATACGCAGCGCTTTCTGGAACGCCTATGGCAATGACTTGCCCGTTGTTATTCACGTCTATGGCTGTCGTTAGGATTACCCTCTCTGGGTGAATCAGGGACTTGAGGCGCTGCGAAGGCACGCCATCACCACCACAACGTTCGCTCGATCATCCTTCATGTCCGGTCTCTCCTTTTCAAAATTGCAAAATAGCGCAGGCCCGCGTTATCGCTGCCGATCGCCGGTTGGGAACGCAGCGCGGAGAGCAGCCAAACTTGAATATCCGCTTGAGTTGGTCTAATAATTAAAGCGTAGCACCGCAGGAATGGCACTGAGCCTGCACATGTCCTTTATAGAGCAAAATGGGCCGGAGTGCCCAACAACAAAGAGGGAAAAGTCGGTCAGGCTTGCCTCAATGACTTCAGGGATGCCTGACTCTTAAGTAGCATTGATTGTAGACTTTTTCTGGGTGGAGGAAACATGAGCAACAATAACAAACAAGCTAATGCCAAACGGGATGATGTCAAACGGGGTGACGACAAACGGGGTGATGACAAACAGGGTGACGACAAATGGGGTGATTACAAACGGCATGATGACAAACGGGGTGATGACAAACAGGGTGACGACAAATGGGGTGATTACAAACGGCATGATTACAAACGGGGTGATGACAAAGGGGATGATGACAAAGGGGATGATGGCAACGGGGGTGATGGCAAACTGGGTGACGGCAAAACGGTCGTGCTGTCGTTCGATGACGGGCCAGCGCCTATAGGAGCGCTTAAAGATATTCTGAAGACACTGCGCCATGAAGACATAAAAGCTGAGTTTTTCGTCGTCGGCAGCGAGGTTGAGGAGAATCCCCAGAAAACGAAAATGATCGTGCGCGAAGGGCATGACATTCAAAACCATTCCTGGAGTCACGTTAACCTGGCAACTGCGAGCGAGGAGCAGGTGAGGATGGAACTGTCACAAACGCAGGACGCCATTGCCGATGCCACCGGGGTAACCGCGACGAAAGTTCGTCCGCCGTTCGGCGCCGGAGGCTTTGAGGGCAACATCGATCCGGAACTGGCCGCGGTGGCCGCCGAACTCGACTTGGCCATTGTCACCTGGGATATCGGTACGGTGGACTGGATGACACCTGAGGGATTGGGGCCCGAGAAGATTGCAAACATCGAGAACCAGTTCCTTCAACAACCTGACAAATCGGAGTACAACATCCTCATGCATGTGACCGAGGGGACAGCGAGGGATCTTCCCGCGTTCATAGAGCAGCTGTCGGATTGGGGATTCACGTTTGGGGAGCCCGAGATGTTCTGAGGGGGTCGTCCGAGCCCCTCGGGCGGGTGCCGCCAAGGGAGGATCTGTAGGAGGCGCCAGGTCGGGGTAAGTCGTTTTGCTGGGCCTGGCGATAACATTGCTTTTGGCCCGGCGGCCGTCCTGTGCGTCCCCGATTTCACAGTATCGCCGCACCTCCGGCAACGGGCATGAGCGCATGGCCACAGGGTACACAGCCTACAAAACCATGAGAAGCGGCATGTCGTACGGAGTCGTTCCGGGAATATTGTAGTCGCGCTAGCCGCGTACGCCGCCTGCAACGCCACAAGCCCATCTTGCTCTCGATGTGCTATCCCCCAAAACCGGTGGCCAGGTACTCAGCGAGGAGCACGACACCATACGCGCCGGAGGGCAGGGCGACGGCGGCGCCGAAAACAGGGTGCTGGGTGAACGGCAGAAATGCGCCCCTGTGATTATTCTTTATAGCCTCGATCGCCCATTCGAGTTCCTCTCGTTGCCGGGCCTCATCTGGTGTTCGCGACGTTTCCGGCATTTCCGGCATTTCCGGCGCTTCCGGCCTCCGTCCGGCGCGAATGAGTCTGGCCTCCAGCCGCTTGATGACTTCCCGCTTGGCGATCTCCGCCGAGTGCCGCAACGCCATGCTGCTGACGATGACGAGGGCGGCGTTGAGCGTGAAGATTATGATGAGGGCGGTCGGAAAGTCCCAGTTGTCGAAGTAGCGGTGGCGGGCCATGGCGAGCAGAAACATGATGATGAAGGGAAAGTAGATAAAGTTGCCGATGACGGTGGTGCGCTCCGCGATGAGTTCGATGCTGAGCCATTCCTCCAGGGTTTGTTTGCTCATGTTCCGTTCCGCCGAAATCTTTTCGAGCGTCCCAGCAGGCCACTGCATTTTTTTCATCCCGATACAATTGACCCACCGCCGGCATAGCCGCGTCGTGTCCACCACGTAAAAGATCAGAACCACCAGGGCGACTACCGCGAGAATGACAACGGTATTGTTGATCCCGACGCAGGCTTCGCCCCTGCAAGGCGTCTGCGGAAAACCCAACAGTTTCATCAGCAACAGGGCCGCCAGCCAGGCGATGGTCAATTGCGGCAGCGCCCGAAAAGCGAAATTTTTCCACCGCCCGAGCGCAACATATTCATGCCATAGGCGATTCGCGTCGATCTGTTCCATGGTTTGGGGACGCCATGCGTGAACGGCGATGCAGCGGCGCATGCCGGTGGCCAGGGGGGTGAAGAGGGTGCTCGAAAAAAAACTGGCGGGGCCGTGGCTCCGGCCTTGGGGCGCGTTGTTCTCCAATGTTTTACCGGCGGCGGCTCCCTTACTGTCATCAAACAGGAAGCACTGCGCCAGCGTACGCTCATTCTGCTGCAACTTGCGCCAGGCGTACCACAGAAAGGTGAGGCTCATCAGCAACGCAAGCAGCCGGATGATTGCCGTCGGCCAGGCGCTGATCCCTTCCGTCAGGGAAAACGGCTCGTTCTCCGCCGGATTCGGCACTCGCCACATCATCCACTCAACTGTGGCATAGGTGGCAGCTGCGCCAATTGCCGCCGCAAGCCAGAAAAATCTACTCGATACCAGCCTGAGAAGGGCACGGGAAATCGTGCTGCTGATCAGCATGGCGCCGGCCGCGAGAACGAAGATGGTGAGTGCCGCCCATCCTGCTTGCGCCAGCCAGCTCTGGGTTGGGGGCAAGAGCGGGGAGAGATTCAGGTCGGGACGGGGAGGGTGAATGCTGGTCACATCCGTTGCAAACCGTTGACCAGGGTCGGTGCTGACGTCGAAGGCGCCGTGCCGCCCGACTTCATACAATCTGGGCTGCCCGTGCGGGGAAAAAACCTGAGGCTGTGCTTTGTCCGTGTCGGCGTGCAACCGGAAGCAGCCCGCACAATCCCCCGCTGGCGCCGGCACGAAATGTTCCAGCGCCCACAAGGCGGAATAAAACAGCGAGGTCTGGTAACTGTCGCGGAACGGCGGAATCGGCGTTTGCAGCGCCGATTGCAGCTCAAGCCCATAATGAGAGGCAATGATGAGGTTACGTGTCGATAGCCACTGCGCGGGGTAGGCCAGGCGGGCGTTAAGGTCGGTAGTGAAAAATATCGCGCGCGGAAACGTGGGCCGCAATGCCTGGAGAATGAGCAGCTTGTCATACACGTCGCTGCCGAGCACGCCGATGGCCCTGAATTCCTCTCCATTCTTCGCTTCCTCTTCCTTGAGCGCGGCCGCAAGCCTGAGGACATAGTCCAGTTGACCACGCCCTTCGGGCCGCTGGCCCGCATTCTGCTCCATCCCGGGAAGCTGCCCCTCGTACCACGCCCTGATCCGGGCCTGGCTGTCGTCTTTTTTTTCGCTTTCCTTGCCGTTCCCCGTGGCGGGCAATTCCCCGTCCAGGCCAGCCAGATAGGAATGCCGGTAAACCCAGGCCGGCCATTCGTCCCGGCGCAGTTTATCGATCTCGGCCGCCAGCGTCGCGCCGCTCGTGCCGGAGCCCTGATTCATTGCAACGGCGGCAAATGTGCGCGGCAGCGAGCGCCCGTAGAGCGTATCCCATTCCGAGATCAGCGCGATTTTGGGATTGCAGTCTCTGGCGGCGCAAGGTTTCAAATCGACCTGGCGGCGCTTCAGCTCCTGCAAAAGCTGTTCCGCCAACGTGGCATCGGTGCCGATGGTCCGGGTCAGCCTGATCTGCGCGCGCGCGAACAGCTTTTCCACAGACTCGTCTGCTTGTCGGCTTGCGGCCTCGGGCGCGGGCGGCCGGTCAAGCAGAAAAGTATCCTCGGCGGTGGCAGAGGGGGAAAAGAAACGGACGCCCTTCAGGCTATCCAGGGCAGGCGGGGCGCCGCGCTGGGCGGACTGCAGCTCTTTCAGCATCGCGCTTAAACCGGAGGAGCTCCGCGGGCCGAGCACTTCGTAAGTCGCCCTTATCTCCGGCTGGCGTGCGCGCTGGGAGGGCAATGGGCGAAGGGCGATGCTTAGATGGGCGACGAGATCGTTGAGGAATGTGAGCGGCTGGTTGCCGGCGTCCTGTTCTTTCAGCCACAGGATGAGCACGGGCTTGGCGTATGGCTGGCCGCGAAACTTGGCCTTGGGTATGAACAATTCGGCGGGAACGAGCGCAGCTATTTCGCCACTCTCCTCTGCCGCCATGGGCGTGACAGCCGTACCCTTATTATTATCGCTATTGCCACGGCTATCGCTTTGGCGGGAGCGGTCCCATTTGAAAAAGCGCAGGTACTCGCCCGACTCCGGCACATAGCCGGCAGCGCCTAGCGCTGATACCACCGCATAACGATCCTTTAGCCGGGATTCGCCGCCATTGACGTATGGGCTGCCATCCACGAATACCGGCAGCACGCGCAGGGTGGAAATCCCTGACCCGCGCAGAACTTCAACCAGTCTCTTGAGCGTGTGCACGTCATTTTCTTCTTCCGGCTGCTTCGAGAGCTTTTGCTCCAGCAACCGGTGCGCCTCAATTGCTTCAAAAGGGTCCTGCCACAGGCGCGACTGCACCAGCCCCTTTTTCTGGAACATGGTTGTCGCCTTTTCCTTGTCGATCGGGCGCACCGTCTTCAACGTGATCCCTTCGTAGTAGAGGAACCCGCTGATCATCGCCACCAGCGCTATGAGTCCGGCCAGCGGCAGCCTTGATTTTTCGTCCTGTTTTTCCGCCATTTTCCAAGCCCCTATAGCCCATTCATGGCGGGGCCTCGCCGGGGCGATCAAGTTGACAAGGGGAGCAAACGCTCTACATGGCCGGGATTGCCATTATTTATAGTAAAGGACTGTAAAACTATAAAGCACTCAGCTCAAGCGTGCGCGCCGATTGGGAAGGAGGCCATGGCGGCGCGGATTGCAGGGGAAACGCCTGACGAGCGATTCAGGCTGCCGGATTGAGGCTGCTAACATGGCAGCGGGACCGCGGAGAAGCCTGGATTGTACTTCAGTCCAATAGCCAGCCCGCCTGAAATTGGCCAATATAACACCCGGGAAGCAATGGTGGAGCAGGACGTTTCCCTAAGTGAAATAGAGTCACTTACGCAAGTGGAAAGCAGCAGAAACAGAAGGCAACAGAAGCATGGAAACACATAAAAGCAAGTAGACGTAAGCAAATGCCCATTGGACCCCGGTCGCAGCACCGCTGTGACCGGGTTTTTTGTTCGTTTTAAGGTCAAGCTTAAATGCCCCTCCGGGCTTGCGGCGGGATATTACGCATGCCGCTGCACGGGGCCGAATCTTCCAAACTCTGGAAGATTTCTCATCCCGCTCCGTGGAAATCGCGCCTTTACTTTCCAGACTCATCCAGTAGAGGGGTATCGGCAGAGGCGGGGCTTGTTCGCGTCGCCAGCACCTTGTCGATGCGCTTTCCATCCATATCCATGACTTCGAAGCTCCATCCCTCCCATTCGCACCGGTCCGCGGTCTGCGGCAGTCTTCCCACCAGCAGCATGACCATGCCACTGAGGGTGTTGTAGCGCCCCCTTTCCTCTTCAGGCACTTCCTTAAGGCCAAGACGGTCCTTAAGCTCCGGCACGGGAATAAAACCATCGAGGAGCCAGCTGCCATCGTCGCGTCTCACCGCCCATGCATCTTCCGGCCGTTTCGGCTTGAACTCTCCGGTTATCGCCTCCATTACGTCCTTCAGAGTGACGATACCCTGCACTTCGCCATACTCATCGATGACGAACGCAAGGTTGGTGCCCGAATGCTTGAAGTTTTCCAATAGCTCGATACCGGTGAGCGACTCAGGAACGAATACTGGCGGATACAAGTTTTCCGTGAGGCTCGGTTTTTTGCCGCGCAATGTCTGGGTGAGGAATTGACGCGCCCGGGCTACCCCGAGTATTTCTTCCCAACTGCCCTTGAGCACGGGAAAGCGCGAATGCTCGCTGGCCTCGATTTTCTTGATATTTTCTTCCAGTGGTTCCTCGATGTCCAGATAGACCACGTCACTGCGTGGCACCATGAGTGATGCAATCTGACGATCATCCAGGCGGAACACGTTTCGGATCATCTGATGTTCTTCGTGCTCGATCACGCCGGCGCTGGAGCCCTCCGCAAGTATCAGGTGGATTTCCTCCTGCGTGAGGCTTGGCCTGCCTTGCTCCTTGACCCCAAGGAGGCTCAATGTCAGTTGGGTCGAACCGGCCAGCAGTTTAACGAACGGCTTGGAGGCAACAGCAAGCCAAAGCATGGGGCGCGAAACCCGGCGGGCGACGGACTCGGGATTGAGCTGCCCCAGCCGCTTGGGAACCAGTTCGCCCACCACGATGGTGAAATAGGTGATGCCAACGACCACCAGCCCGGTGGCGAGATAGTCGGAGAAGGGTTTCTCCACGCCAAGGTTTTCAATCCACTCGGTAAAGGGCCTTGCCAGCGCGGCTTCACCGATGATTCCGTTCATGATGCCGATAAAGGTGATCCCGATCTGGATCGTCGAGAGAAAGCGGTTTGGATCTTCGCCCAGCTGTATCGCTGCGGCTGCGCCGCTATTGCCGTTCTGCGCCAAGGTCTGAAGCTGGGCCCTGCGGGCTGAAATCAAGGCGATTTCAGACATGGCGAAAACGCCATTGAGAAGGATGAGGGCAAACAGTAATGAGATTTCCATGAGTAGTTATGTGTTCGAACGAAGACGGTTGTTGAAAACAGGGGTCTTGAGTTTTGGCAAGAATGAGCAGGCAAGGTTCGGCGTAACGGTAGAGCTGAACGGCATACCCATCTCTGCAAACTATTCTCTCTTCAGAATAGATGAGATTTAGTCCGATGAGATGTTTAGCGTTTATGAGCAAGCCCAGGAAACGGTACAATCAAACCATCATCAGTCGGGAGGACAAAATGGATGAGAAAAACGTGGATGAAAAAACGAAGCCGCACATCGTTGGGGTCAATCATATTGCGCTCGAGGTTGGAAATATCGACGAGGCGCTGGACTTCTACGGGCGCATCTTTACCTTCAAATTGCGGGGCCGCGGAACCCACACCGCTTTTATCGACATGGGCGATCAGTTCATCGCGCTGATGGAAGGGCGGAAACAACCGCCGGATGAGCAGAGGCATTTCGGTCTGGTGGTCGATGACCGCTCCCGTGTGGGGGAGCTCGCCGAAGCGGCGGGTGCAACCATGCTGGAAGGTGGCAGGCTGGACTTTCTCGACCCGTGGGGCAACCGTGTTCAGGTGGTCGAATACCGCGACTTGCAATTCACCAAGACCGACGCGGTGCTGAAGTACATGAAACTGGAGCTGGACAAGACCGAGGAGGCAAAAGCGGAGCTGCGTACCAAGGGAATCGAACCCGGGCGCGAATAGCCGGCGCGAATAGCCGGGAACGGGCATCCGGTTTTACGGCTATACGAGGACGGCTATACGAGGCGCGTCTTGCAATAGCGGGGAGATCAATCTATCCGTGGACTGAACCACTCAGCGAGGACTATTGCTCCGCTACCCAGGCGCGGGCCTTGGCACTCGCAGCCTCGTGCGCACTGTGTTCATCGTCCGTCGGCTCGGCGAAGCTCTCATACGCAACTGTGCCCTTCTGGTCGAGAATCCGGTAACGGCCGTTCCAGAGACCGGTGGTGTCGTCGCGCTCAGCCCAGGCGGTAATTCGATACCCTTTGTATTCAGTATTCATGCTGGTCCTCCGAATTGGATAGGACGAGCGTATTGGGTTTTAGGCAAAATATCAATGTCAATCAAAGGGAATTAGAGGTGAATTGCTCTTTATACTGATGTTCCGGCGAGTAAAAGCGCGAAAAAATAGACCGAGTTCCGCCCTCTGATCCTTCAATCCGAAGCGCCGCCGTGCATGAGCAGGGGTTGGACTAGTACCTACTAGTACCTAAGTCCAATAGTAATACGCCCGGGAACCGGTAACCTGCAATCGGGGAAGCAATGGTGGCAACGATGTAGTTGGTAGCTTTCCCAGTGGAAATAGAAGTAAACGCCATGGCCCGGTCGCAGCGCTGCTGCCTCCGGGCCTTCTATTGGACTCGAAATGGCTGATAGCTGTCCCCTCGGATAAGCTCGACCGGTTTCACCGGGGTTTTTTCCATGCCCGCGCGAGGATGCGGGCGGTATCAGGAAGGAGCGCGTATGGCTCAAGTTCTCCTCCCGCGAGCTGCAAGCGAATCTGGATATTCAACCCTCCATCCGGTTCATTTCTTGCCACAATTTCGCCGCCATGCAGCCGCACAGCCCGCTCGGCGATGGCTAACCCCAGTCCGTGTCCACCGCTCTCGCGGTCCCTCGCTTCTTCCACCCGGACGAAGGGTTCGAAAAGGTGGGAGAGCATGTGTTCGGGCACGCCCGGCCCGTGGTCTCGAACCTGAACAAGGATGCTGTTGGGGTGATCCGTGTCGGCGAGCATGCTTATTTCCACGGGCGCATCAGGTTTTGTGTACCGGATGGCATTGCGCACGACGTTTTCAATCGCGCTGTGGAGCAGGCTGGCGTTTGACTGGACAATGGCGGGAAAGGCGTCGCGCACTTCCACCCGGCATCCTCGGAATCCTGCTTCAAATCGTGCATCTTCCGCGACTTCTTCGAGCAGTTCGCGCATGTCCACCTTGTCGGCGCGCGCCGGGTCTACTTCCGCTTCGAGGCGGGAGAGCTCGAGAAGCTGGCCAATCAGGTCATTCAGGCGTTCCACCTCGATTTCGATACGGTCAAGCTCATTCCCGGCCCGCCCCCCCGATCGCTGGCGAGCCAGACCTAATGCAACCTGCATGCGTGCGAGCGGAGAACGCAGCTCATGGGAGGCATCGCTCAGCAGTTGCCGTTGCGAGCTGAATACTTTCTCCAGGCGTTCAGCCATCTTGTCGAAAGCGGCCGCCAGGTCGGCGATTTCATCGCGCCGGTCGCGCATTGAGGGGGAAACGCGCTGGGTAAGATCGCCAGCTGCGATATTCTGGGCGGCGCGCCGCAATCGCTCCAGGGGAAATGTCTGGTAGCGGCTGAGCAACAGGCAGATCAGCGCACTTACAAGGGCTGCAACAGCCACCGGAAACGCAATCACCCGCGGACGCTGCAAAACCCTGAGCAAGGTAATGCTCTGGAAGTCCGGCACCATGCTGTAGGAGCTTCCATCCGCCAGGCGGATGGACCGCAGGTGAGGCGGGCCCTTCCGTTCCATGCGTTCAGCATTCTGGCGCCTCCGGTCCAGCCTTGCGACGATATAGGCGGGGACCTCGCGCCCCAGCAAATCATGCCCGGCTGCATCGATCAGGAAAATGGGAATCGCTTCGCTACGATCCAGGCGCTCAAGCCATGCTTCAAGGTCTTTGACACGCCCTGTTCCGCGGCGTCCCGGCCTTGATCGAGGTATTGTGCCAAGCGTGCATGCATGCTGCCGATATCCTGCTGGGTTCGGATATGTTCGAGATAGCTGGAGACAGCGAAGAGAAGCAGTCCGGCAAAAATAACCAGCGTAAGCCAGAACGACAGGAATATTTTCCAGAAGAGGCTGTGCACGTCAGCTCCGGGTACAAATGTAGCCCATACCACGGACCGTCTTGATCCGCTCCTGGCCATCCGGCAGCGGACCCAGCTTTTTGCGCAGGTTGCTTACATGCATGTCGAGGCTGCGGTCATAACGGCTTAATTTACGGCCAAGCGCGTGCTGTGAGAGTGCCGACTTCAAAACGACACTACCCGCTTCCCGCAGCAGCACGTGCAACAGGCTGAATTCGGTACTGGTCATCTCGATGGGATAACTATCGCACGTGACGGTACGGGAGCCGACGTGCATGACGAAGTCATCCAGCACGATTTGATCAGGCCGATCTCTTCCATTCTGGTGCGTGGCTCGCGCCTCTGCTCTCCTTAAGATTGCGCGAATACGCGCCACCGTGACGCGCGGATTCGAGGGTTTGGCGAGATAATCATCTGCTCCAAGTTCGAGTCCGACGATGCTGTCCACATCGTGCCCGCGCACAGTCAGCATCAGCACGGGAAGCTGGGACCGGGTACGTAGCTCGCGCAATACATCGAAGCCATTCCGGTGCGGCATCATCACATCGAGTATCAGCAGATCGTACTGATTGATCTGCGCCTTGCTTAACGCCGTATCGCCGTCATGCGCCATGTCGACCTCGAAGCCCTCTTCGGCAAGGTAATCGACCAGCATGCTGCTCAACTCGATATCGTCATCCGCCAATAGTATGCGCACCATCCGTTTCCCCAACTCGATCATTCTGCGAAGACTTGCGCGATGTATCCAGTTTGGATATTGCCAAATTAATGGCGGCAAATACAGTATCTTCCGGTTTCTTTACATAACTTTACGCTTCCGTAACCCCACTTGACGTTCCCCGGTCTTATTCTTCGTTCAAGCCGTGCACATGCGCGGCGATATTCTCAACAACATTCAAGAGGATTTGGCTATGAAGACAATCACGATGGTTACGTTGATCAGCGGCCTGTTGGCAAGCAGTCTTGCCTTGGCCGATCCGCATACCGATAACTATCTGAAAGAGGGAGGGCGGGGATGCCATCACGGCGCACGTTCCGGAAAGATGGAAGGGACGAAAGGGATGGAAGGCAAAGGACCATACTGGGAAAAAATGGCGGATCGCCTTAAACTTACTACTGAGCAGCGTACGTTGGTGAAAGCCACGGTGGAAAATGCCAAGCCCCGACTTGCAGACTTAAGAGAAAAAATGCGGACAAATCGAGAAGCGTTGCGAGAGCTTCGTCAAGTTGGCATCGGTGACGAAAGCCGACTACAGGCATTGGCACGAGAGCGCGGCAACCTGGTGGCCGACCTGACGATTCAGCGCACCCAGATGCGCGATGATATACGCCAGATATTGACCGATATCCAGCGTGAACAGATTAAGCAGATGCGCGAAGAATATCGGCATGAGCATCGTCATAAAGCCTGAAACACAACGACTCTGGAAATAAGGTCTCGTGCGCGCCACCTTCGGAACATGGGACGCCCCGGGAGGAAGGCGATTTGATCTGCGCTCAACTGCTTCCCTTTGCCCGATAGCAGGGCAAAGGGATAGCTGGCTGACGGGACCGATGGCTGCTGGCACATGTTCCGCATTTTGGCAACTCTCTGCTGTGACCGATTGGTTGGGATGAACAGATTATCGCGACTTTGCGTCATCCTGACGCTATGCACCACCGCTGCCGGTTGCGCGGGGTTTCGCGGCGGCTGGGAAAGTGTCGCGTATACGCACCGCATTGCTTCCACGACGCCCCGCAGCCAGCATTCGGGGGGAGAGCGGGAGCTGAACCTGCCCGGAGTGAAACTGAATGTCAGCATCGACAACCGTTTGCAGACGTACGACACGCAGATCTTCTTCGGCTTGCCGCTCTCCATCGATCCCCGAAACGTATATCCGAAAAATCACCATCCGGGGAAGACGCGCGTTTTCGTGAACGTGACGCCGCAGACAGGCGGGTTCGTATTCCGGCCGCTGCTTGCATCCCTTGTGATCGGGGGCAAGCAGTATGCAGCGGTGCGCGGTTTCGAGTTTGGCATGTGGGATGCGGAGGGAAAGCAGACGAATACCGGGGGAACATGGGATCACCGCGATGTCGGAGCGGGACTGGCCCTTACCCAGCCCCACCAGCGTTACCTGTTGTCGCTGGAGTTCGATGTTCCCGTTCCTTCGCCCAGGTCGAACGGCATTTCGCTCGATCTGTCGCGCGCACTCCAGGACCTCGGCAGTGTTGGAGACCCCCCGTTGCCACTAATCCGGTTTGCACCGGTTAAATGGGAGGAGGGGTATAACTGAATTTTCCGGTGCGGTTAACGATCTCTGCTATTTAGAAAGTTAATTGTCGTGGTTGTGCTATAGGTAGAGACCAACTCTTGGGAGATCGCTGGCTTTAGTGGCAGGGCACGATCGACCTCAATTCGCTGATTGATCTGCCCTATGGGTTGTTCTCACCAGCGCCTTGGGTATCAATGACGCGGGCCAGGTCCCTGTCATCGCTCAGGTCATCCCTGAACCGGAGGCCTATGCCATGCTACTTGCCGGACTTGGGTTGATTGGATTCATGGTGCGGCGGGCGCCGTAGCTGGTCCGCCGTGGCTGGTCTAGACTTTGCTTAGATACTATTCTTTATCGCCATCTACGACCGCGACCTTCACCTTCATGGGCGTCGCCCAGCGACTGACCCCGCATTTAATCTACCTGATCCCTTTCAGATCCACTACCAAATCCTCGCTGTAGCGCAGATGAGTTTGCGCTGTTGCTGCTATCGCTGCTACGACGGAGATTTCCTCCTGCCTTGACAATCCGACTCTGTCGCCTATTTTAAAGCATGCCCTGCTGGCGCTGCTGTCTTTCTCAAGGAGGAGCATTCGATCATGAAGATTATGCATACTGCACAGGTGCGCTGCTTTTTCCTTTTCCTTGTGGCAGTCTTATCCGCCAACCTGGGGGTTGTAACCCTCGCCGTCGCCCAGGAACGCCCCTACCTTATCGATTTGAATACGAGGACGTTGACGGAGCTCGGAAGCTTCGGGGGCATAACTGAAGCAGATGCAATAAACGAATCCGGGCAGGTAGTGGGTTGGTCTTATTATTCGGGGGCAGAAGGACATCACGAGGCCTTCATTACCGGCCCCGGCGGCATAGGCATGATCAGCCTCGGAACCCTCGGTGGAGTGAACAGCCGCGCGCATGACATCAACAGCGCTGGCCAGGTGGCGGGCTGGGCCGAAAATGGCGCGGGAGACTTACGTGCCTTTATTACAGGCCCAAAGGGCAAAGGCATGACTGATCTCGGCACGTTTGGCGGAGATTACAGCTTCGCCACGGGCATTAACGACGCCGGGCAGGTGGTGGGCCAGTCGGTCACGGCATCAGAAGCCGACATTGTGGTCACTGGCTCCAATGGAGAAGGCTGGAACACTCCCGTCACCGGGGGCGTTGGCGCATCCTTCCGAATCAACAATTCCGGACAGGCAGTGGGAGTGTTCAACAGCCACGCTTTCGTCACCGGTCCTGACGGTATAGGGATAACTGATCTTGGAACACTGGGTGGAAGCTATAGCGAGGGGCACGGAATCAACGATGCCGGGCAAGTGGCCGGCCTTTCTTACACCGCAATGAGTGACTCTTACCAGCATGCCTTCATCACCGGACCGAATGGCGAGGGCATGACCGATCTCGGGACGCTCGGTGGGCGTGCCAGCGAAGCCACCGGAATCAATAATGAGGGGCGCGTAGTAGGCGGGTCGACGACGGGTGCGGAAGGAGGCTGGCATGCTTTCATCACTGGCCCTAATGGAGAGGGCATGACGGACCTTAATTCACTGGTTGACTGGCCGGACCGGGTTCTTCTAATTCGCGCCGTGGATATTAATGACGCGGGCCAAGTCCTTGCCATCGCTCAAGTCCCGGAACTCGAAGCCTATGCCATGATCCTGGCCGGGTTGGGGTTGATCGGATTCGTGGTATGGCGGGAGCGTCTCGTCGCGGAGAAGCGGCCTGAAGTCCAACGTTATTTCCATTCTTTCTAAACTGGCTTCGTCCAGTTGCCCGATCTCCACGATCACGTTTCTTACGCTAGTCCTCCAACGCGTATCGGCTCATCACCTCGTTCGAGTCGATGCTGCTCTCGGCCCAGTATGCGCTCTCAAGGTTCTTGATGCCCGTGTGTGTCAATTCAGAGAGATAGTATTCCCTGTCATGCCCATACCGCTCGACAAGGCGGTTCAGCCTTAATTCGATATCAGAGTTAATCTCCAGCCTGAGTTCCATGATGTCGCTCCCTTTGTTAACTGATCCTTCTTGCTAAACCCGGCGGCCTGATGAGGGCCACCGCCCCGATTCGTCCAAACATGGCATTGATGTTACAGAGTTTCGCAGTTTTAGCTATTGGACCGAAGTACACATTTAGCAGCGGAATTGTTGCTGGACACGCGCATCGCAGCCTGGCATGCCGGGGCATCGCTGAGTCTGGTCGCGTAATGGTTTTGCGGAAGTGGCTACTGGCTTAGACCCGCCTCATAACCTATCGCTGCATCTGTGGGCGCCTTTCCCCACCGCCTGCGGCCGACCAGCGGTTTTTATCCTGTCTGATCTCTACCAACACGCTATCGAAGCCTTGTTTGTTGGAGGGGTTAATGCGCGGGTTGAAGTGAGTGGCCGCGGTTGCGTAACCGGAAATCGCGGTGCCTTGACAATTCAGCTCCGTCGTCTAGTTTAAGAGCGTGCTTTGCCTTGGCCCTGCCCATCCTTCCGGAGGAGACCCCATCATGAAAATTACTCACAGTTTCAAAGTCCACAGCCTAGTGCTCGCCGCAGCGCTGGTTGCTGGCTCGGGTATTCCTACTCAGGCGGCTGCGCGGCAAGCTTCCTATCTCATTGACCTGAGCAGCAGGACAGTGATTCAACTTGGGAACCTCGGTGGAGATTTCACGGCGGCCAATGCGATCAATGATGCCGGGCAGGTGGTTGGGAATGCCTCCACGTCCACGGGTCATGGGCGTGCTTTCATCACCGGGTCCGACGGCGTGGGCATGAGGGACGTTGGCACCTTAGGTGGTAATTACGTTTATGTCGAGGCTTTGGGCATCAATAATGCGGGGCAGGTGGTTGGGTATTCCTCCACGTCCGACACCCCCCATGCTTTCATTACCGGTCCCAATGGCACAGAGATGAAAGACCTTGGCAGATTAGGCGGGGATAGCAGCTATGCTACTGGCATCAACGATGCCGGGCAGGTGGTGGGATTTTTCTATCCCACAATCGGCACTCAGCGCGCTTTCATCACCGGCCCCAATGGCGCGGATCCCGCGGACCTCAATTCGATGTTCGATTTGCCGAATGGCGTTGTTCTTTACAACGCGGTCGCCATCAATAACTCCGGTCAGGTGGCAGGGGAGTCCACAATGTCCGGCGCCCCCCTGCATGCTTTCATCACCGGGCCCTCGGGCGAGGGCATAACGGACCTTGGCACTTTAGGAGGTAATTTCTTCAGTACCGTTTCTGGCATAAACGATGCCGGGCAGGTTGTGGGGCAGTCAACCACGGCTGCCGGCTCTTGGCATGCTTTCATCACCGGGCCTGATGGCCTGGGCATGAGGGACCTTAGCGCGTTAGCCATGGACTACAGCGTGGCTCGTGGCGTCAACGACGCCGGGCAAGTTGTGGGCATGGCATACATGGGTGGGGACTCCCCCCATGCTTTCATAACCGGCCCCGATGGCAAGGGTATGATGGACCTGAATTCGGTGGTTAACCTGCCGCGGGGCGTTATTCTAACTGAAGCCAGGGACATCAATAACGTGGGCCAGGTAATCGCACTGGGTGTTCCCGAGCCCGAATCCTACGCCATGTTTTTAGCCGGGATGGGCTTGATTGGGTTCATGGCCTCGCGAAAACGGCTTATTGGTCTAAACACGCCTTGGAAACTATCGCTGTATCCGGGTTGAAGCCTTGGCGGGCACGTCTGCCGACCGACCTCCGGTTTTTATCCTATCCGATCCCTACCAACACCCTATCGAAGCGTTGTTTGTTGGATGCGTTAATGCGCGGGTTGAAGCGAGTGGCCGCACCTGGGAATTCGTCCCGCCTTGACAATTCGGCCCCATCGTCTAGTTTTAAAACGTGCCTTGCTTCGGCAGTGGCCGTCCTTCCCGAGGGAGACCTTCATCATGAGAATCACCCGTTGCTTCAAAGCGGGCAACGTTATCCTCGGTGCAGCCCTGTTCTCTGGGCTTGGTTTTATTGCTCCTGTCACCGCCCAGGAATTACCCCAGGAACGGGCCTATTTTATAGATCTTAGCGATAGATCAGTGACCGAGTTAGGAAGCCTCGGCGGAGGATACGCTAGTCCCAGGGCGCTGAACGATTCTGGGCAGGTGGTGGGTGTTTCTCGGACGGTCAATGGTCAATTCCATGCTTTCATCACCGGCCCTGATGGGGTGGAAATGAGGGATCTGGGCATTCCAAGCGATTACAGCTACGCATCTGACATCAACGATAGCGGGCAGGTGGTGGGGGAGTCCAATACTTCCGCCGATGCTCCCCTCCGCGCATTTATTACCGGCCCCAATGGCGAAGGCATGAGAGACCTTGGCATTCCAGGCGATTACAGCTACGCATCTGGCATCAATGATGCCGGGCAGGTGGTGGGACATTCCCCCAACTCCAATGGCATCCCCCATCCTTTCATCACGGGGGCCAATGGCGAAGGCATGACCCTTTTGGGCACGCTTGGCGGAACATTGGTCGTGCCCGGTGACGTCAACAGCCAGGGCCAGGTGGTAGGCTATTCTTTCACATGGGGAGGCCCCCCGACGTACGAGGGTACTGCTCACGGCTTTATCACAGGCCCGAATGGGACGGGCATGACAGATCTCGGGACGCTGGGGGGCGAAACCAGCTACGCAATGAGCATCAACAATTCCGGGCAGGTTGTGGGATATTCGGATACCGCGAGCGGGGCCACTCGTGCTTTCATTATCGGCCCCGATGACGTGGGCATGAGGGACCTTGGCACTTTAGGCGGCGGGTTGATCGACGTACCTTATGACATCAACGATGCAGGGCAGGTGGTGGGACGTTCCCGGATGTCCGGGGTCTGGGGGCCCGACCGTGCTTTCATCGCCGGCCCGGATGGCTACGGCATGACGGACCTCAATTCAGTTGTGAATCTGCCAGACGGGGTTGTTCTAACCGAGGCTACTGGAATTAATAACCTAGGGCAAGTCATAGCCATCGGCGTTATCCCTGAACCCGAATCCTACATCCTGTTTCTAGCCGGGCTGGGCCTGATCGGGTTCATGGCTCGGCGAAAGCGCGTACTGATCTAAACACGCCTCAGAAACTATTGCTGTATCCGGGTAGGGACACGCTACAAGCCCCTCCGCCTGCCGGGGTGCCTCCGCTTTTGCCCTGCGTGCGTCCTTCGCTGACTAACGAAGCAAGCACGGCAGCTGACGCGCGTGTTTGCGCTGCTTTACTTAGGTGATCAGAACTTGAGGCTTGTTCCGCCTTGACAATACAGTCTTGTCGTCTAGTGTAAAAATATGCTTTCTGCTGGCAGCACCCTTCTTCCTGAGGTGATAACAAGATGAACACCACTCATTGCGCCAAAGCCTGTGGTGTGCTGCTGGGTGCAGCTCTTTTTACCGGTCTTGGTTTTATACCTTACGCCGCCGCACAGATCTATCTTATTGATATTGATACTCGAACAGCGACCGAATTAGGGAGTTTCGGCGGATGGCCAACTCTTCCCCGGGCGCTCAACGATTCCGGGCAGGTGGCGGGTCTTTCTGCGACGGACTTTCGAGCCCGCGCTTTCATTACCGGCCCCGATGGCGTGGGCATGAGGGACCTTGGCGATTTAGCTCCTTACAGTTACAGTTCCGCATATGGCATCAACGATGCCGCGCAGGTGGTGGGTGTATCTGTGACGGCCAACCGTCAATCCCATGCTTTCATTACCGGCGCTAATGGTATGGGCATGAGGGACCTAGGCACTTTAGGCGGTAATTACAGCTACGCATTTAGCATCAACGATACGGGGCAGGTGGTGGGATATTCCGGCACGACCGAAGGTAATACTCGTGCTTTCATCTCCGGCCCTAACGGCGCCGGGCTAACGAACCTAGGCACTTTATTTGATTCTATCAATTCTAAATTGGGCGTCAGCCACGCCTATGATATCAACGATGCCGGACAGGTGGTGGGGCGTTCCGTATCGCGCTGGGGCAGCGACCATGCTTTCATCACCGGCGCAGATGGCGCAGGCATGAGTGACCTTGGCACATTAAGCGGCGATCTCAGCGATTTGAGCGTCGCTCACAGCATCAACAACACCGGGCGAGTGGTCGGGTATTCCGCGACGTCCAGCGGCACTTACCATGCTTTCATCACTGGCCCCGATGGCGTCGGCATGAGGGACCTTGGAACTTTAGGGGGTAATGACAGTTCCGCTTTGGGGATCAACGATGCCGGGCAGGCGGTGGGGCGTTCCCGGATGTCCTGGGGGACAGACCATGCTTTCATCACCAGCGCAGATGGCATAGGCATGACTGACCTGAATTCGCTGGTCGACTTGCCAGGCGGGATTATTCTAACTGACGCCGTGGACATAAATAACGTGGGTCAAGTCATCGCTTTTGGCGTTATACCTGAACCCGAAGCCTACGCCCTGTTTTTAGCCGGGCTGGGCCTAATGGGGGTCATCACCTCTCGAAACCGGCTGCTGGTATAGAAATCGCCTGGAACCAGCCTCGTTATGGATTGCTGTGCCCCATCTCGTGTGTGGGAGAAGAAGACTCCAGTCTTGCTTTTTGCTCATCGATAAAGGCAGATGGGCGAGCAAAAGCGGAGTGGCGCCGGATAGCGCACCCGGGATTGGACACCTTATACATCCTTCAGCCGATAAGTAACGCCCGCGTACGGGATGCATTTATGCGCTGGTGCCGGCCCCGATGGGATGGGTATGAGAGACCTTGGCACCTTAGACGGTGTTACCGGCACATCTGAGGCTAATGGCATCAACGGCATCGGGCAGGTGGCGGGTTATTCTGGCACGGCTGAAGGCGGCACCCATGCTTTCATCATCGGCCCCGACGGGGATGGACCTCAATTCTCTGATTCATCTGCCCAACGGGTGGATTCCAGAACGAGCCACCGGAATCAATAACGCGGGACAGGTCATCGCTATTGGAATCGTCCCGGAGCAGGAGATTTATGCGCTCTTTCTTGCAGGCCTGGCCCTTGTCGGATTCATCGCGCGACGAAAGAAGACGGGTGGGGAAGATTTTAGCCTGGGGAAGGCCTGTAGTTGAGGTAAAGACACGGTTCGCGCTTTAAAGCACGCTAAGCCGCTGCGGCGAAGTCATGCATAAGGGTCCGAAGCGGCCGAAACTGGTTTGGCCCGAGAATCGGAGACGTATCCCGTAGGTAATCGACTGTCAGGTTGATGTGCTGCCAGCCTAAGGGCGACCGATGGGCAAGATTTCCAGGCATGGCGACGGACGCGCGGACAGGCATCCTGCATTTCGTCGCCTTGACAATTCAAATCCTTTATCTATTTTTAAAATTGGAGTATTGCTTTTTGACAGCACCGGCAGTCCTATCCTTTCCTCGAAAAAAAATAAAGAGGATTCATCATGAAAATCACCCTTGGCTTCAAACTTGGTGGCTTTATCCTGGCTGCAGCATTTTCTGCTGGTCTGGGTTTCGCCACCAGTGCCTCCGCACAAGTAAGACATTCATTCCTCGTCGACCTCAACAGCAAGACGGTAACTGATATTGGCACCTTAGGCGGTGCTGAAGCCTATGCTTTCGGCATCAACGACGCCGGGCAGGTGGCGGGTTATTCTAAGGCTGGGGACGTCTACAGCCATGCTTTCATCACTGGCCCCGATGGCATGGGCATGAGAGACCTTGGCGCCTTAGGTGGTAATTACAGCGTTGCTTGGGGCATCAACGCTGCCGGCCAGGTGGTGGGTAATGCTTACTTGGCTGGAGACGGCATCTACCATGCTTTCATCACCGGCCCCGACGGGATGGGCATGAGAGACCTTGGCATAGGTCGTACTTTTAGCGACGCTCGGGGCATCAACGACGCCGGGCAGGTGGTAGGTCAGTCTCACGCCCATGCCTTCATCACCGGCCCCAACGGGATGGGCATGAGAGACCTTGGCACTTTAGGCGGTGCTGATAGTATTGCTAATGGCATCAACGACGCCGGGCAGGTGGCGGGTAGTTTTTACAAGGCTGGAGACGCCACCTACCATGCTTTCATCACCGGCCCCGACGGGATGGGCATGAGAGACCTTGGAACTCTCGGCGGGACCGACAGCTGGGCCAATGATATTAACAATGCCGGGCAGGTGGTGGGCGGTTGGCCTTTCGAGCCTGCAGAGGCTTTCATCACCGGCCCCGATGGGATGGGCATGAGAGGCCTTGGCACCTTAGGTGGTGCTAACAGCCAGGCTTATGGCATCAACGACGCCGGGCAGGTGGCGGGTTATTCTTCCACGGCTGGGGGCGTCTACAGCCATGCTTTCATCACTGGCCCCGATGGCATGGGCATGATGGACCTCAATTCTCTGGTTAACGTGCCTGGCGGGGTGATTCTAGAACGAGCCTACGGCATCAATAATAACGCGGGGCAGGTCATTGCCATCGGAATCGTTCCGGAGCCTGAGAGCTACGCGCTGCTTCTTGCTGGCCTGGCCCTTGTCGGGTTTGTCGCGCGGCGAAAGAAGATGGGTGGGGAAGCTTTTAGCCTGGGGCAGGCCGGTAGTTGAGGTAAAGACACGGTTCGCGCTTTAAAGCACGCTAAGCCGCTGCGGGGAAGTCATGCATAAGGGTCCGAAGCGGCCGAAACTGGTTTGGCCCAAGAATCGGAGACGTATCCCGTAGGTAATCGACTGTCAGGTTGATGTGCTGCCAGCCTAAGGGCGACCGATGGGCAAGATTTCCAGGCATGGCGACGGACGCGCGGACAGGCATCCTGCATTTCGTCGCCTTGACAATTCAAATCCTTTATCTATTTTTAAAAATTGGAGTATTGCTTTTTGACAGCACCGGCAGTCCTATCCTTTCATCGAAAAAAAATAAAGAGGATTCATCATGAAAATCACCCCTGGTTTCAAAGTCCGTGGCTTTATCCTCGCTGCAGCATTTTCTGCTGGTCTGGGTTTCGCCACCAGCGCCGCCGCACAAGTACAACATTCATACCTCATCGACCTCAACAACAGGACAGTAAAGGAGCTTGGGTCTCCGGGTCATCTCATATCTGTTGAGGCCATAAACCATGCTGGGCAGCTGGTGGGAGAAACCTCAGGGATGGGCTTCATCACCGGGCCTGATGGCGAGGGCATCAGGAACCTGGTCTCTTTGGGCGGCAACTTCAGCCGGGCTTTAGGGATTAACGATTCGGGGCAGGTGGTGGGAGAGTTCAGGACGGCGACGGGCGCTGACCATGCTTTTATCACCGGTCCCAATGGCATCGGGATGCGCGACTTAGGCACTTTGGGGCGAGATAATAGTAGGGCTACAGGCATCAACAGTGCGGGGCAGGTGGTGGGAGTACGTACCACTACAGACAATTCTCTGCATGCTTTCATCACTGGTCCCAACGGCGTGGGGATGAGGGATCTTGGCGGCATTCCGGCGGGTGCCGACAGCGCTGCGTTTGCGATAAACGATGCGGGGCAGGTGCTTGCAGTGTTCGCACCGCCGGAGGGGGGGGCTTTGTTTCGTTCATCACCGGTCCCGACGGCGCCGGGACGCAGGTTCTTGGCAGATTTGGGGGCCGTGGCGATGTTGCCAGCGACATGAACGCTTCCGGGCAGGTAGCGGGGGGCGCGGGCATCACGGGACCCAATGGTGTGGGTATAACGGCCCTTGGCAATTTAGGCAGACTTGGTACCGACGCTGAGGGGATCAATGACGCGGGACAGGTGGTTGGAAATTCCCCCACCGTCTCTGGCAATATTCATGCCTTTGTGACCGGCCCCAATGGCGTAGGCATGACGGACCTTAATTCGCTGGATTTCCTGCCGGACGGGCTTCTTTTAACAAACGCCGTGGACATCAATAACCGGGGGCAGATCATCGCAACGAGTGTTCCCGAACCTGAAACCTATGCCTTGCTGCTGGCTGGCTTAGGCTTGGTCGGGTTCATGGCGAGACGAAAGAAGGCGGAAAATCCGGGATAAATAGGGACTGCCTTTTGACAGCTTAACTTCCATTACCTATTTTGAAGTAACCGATCCTAAACATCGCCCTGCCGGAGGATGCCATGTCACTCAACCGTTGCTTCAACGTCAGCAACCTCATTCTGCGCGTTGCCCTGATGTCGGTCTGGGCCATGGTACTCATGCCGTCGCCCAGGAACACCTTCCATTCCTGATTGACCTCAACACAAGGACGGTAACCCAGCTTGAACGCCTGGAGGGAGGTACGACCGTACCTAGGGCGTTGAATGATGTCGGACGGGTGGTGGGATATTATTTTCCCTCAGGTCAAGGACTTAACCATGGCTTCATTACCGGTCCTGATGGCATGGGGATGAGAGATCTGAGCTTGGCAGGTAGTAGTATCTACGATGACGCGGCGGACATCAATGAGGCGGCGCAAGTGGTGGGAAATTCTACTCCAACTTCTTCTTCTAAAACTGCCTTCATCACTGGCTCTAATGGCGAGAGCATAAGGGACCTTGGCTCGTTAGGTGAAGATGTCAGCATCGCTCGCGCTTCTTCTTGCAGGCTTAGCTCTGATCGTTTCATCGCGCGGCGAAAGAAGATGGATGGGGAAGCTATTAGCTTGGGATAGGCCTGTAGTTGAATAAACTTCGGGTTAATAACTTCCGGGACGCTGAAGCTTCGTCGTGCCAATGCGCACCGTCCATGCTGGCCCCAGAAGGGCCTGCAGGCTCTGAGGTGGACGACCTGACAGGCATCCTGGATTTCGTGCCCCTTGATAATTCAAATCCTTGATCTACCCTCAAAACAGGAGTATTGCTTTTTGACACCCTGGCGGCCCCACCTTTTGTTGAGAAAACCGAGAAGGATTCATCATGAAAATCATCCGTGGCTTCAAAATTCCCAGCCTTATCCTCGCCGCAGCAGTGAGTGCCGGTTTCGGTTTTATATTTCCTGCCTCTGCCCAACAAAATGTCTCGTACATTGTTGACCTCAACACTGGGCAGGTGACAAGTCTCGGTATGCTGGGCGGGGATTCTAGTTACGCCTCTGCTATCAACGATTCCGGGCAAGTAGCGGGATTCTCCTACACCGCCGCCGGTCAGCGTGCTTTTATTACCGGACCCAATGGCGTCGGCATGACCGATCTCGGTGATCTGGGCGGAGGCGGGAGTTCGGCTTCTGGTATCAACGCTTCGGGGCAAGTGGCCGGTACCTCCTTTCTTCCCGGCGTAGGGAACACTTCACATGCTTTCATAACTGGGCCCAATGGTAGGGGAATGACCAATCTAGGCCCATTCGAAGAGTATTCGCTTAGTCATGCTTATGATATCAATAACACCGGGCAGGTCGTCGGGGACCTATCGGTTAGAAGTGATCAAGTATCTCATGCTTTTATAACTGGCCCGAATGGCATGGGCATGAAGAGCCTTGGAGGACGATACAGTTCCGCTTTCGGAATCAATGACGCGGGCTAGGTCGTAGGGTACGACTACACGACCGGACCATCTCATGCTTTTATAACGGGCCCCAACGGCGTCGGCATGACAGATCTTGGAACTCTCGGCGGGAACGACAGCTGGGCCAATGATATTAACAATGCCGGCCAAGTGGTGGGAAGGGCCACAAATGCCGTGGACATTGATCCTTATTCTTACGGTCATGCCTTTATTACCGGCTCCAACGGGACAAACATGAGAGACCTTGGCACTTTGGGCGGTAATGGCAGCGAGGCTCGCGCCATCAATAACGCGGGGCAGGTGGTGGGTAGTTCGGCCATGGGTCATTCGGGCATTGCTGGAGGCCCGGACATAGAGCATGCTTTCGTCACCGGCCCCAACGGAGCAGGCATGATGGACCTCAATTTGCTGGTTGATCTGCCGGTGGGAGTGGTTCTAACGCATGCCAACGACATCAATAACAATGGGCAGGTGGTTGCCATCGGAATCGTTCCGGAGCCTGAGACCTACGCGCTGCTTCTTGCAGGCCTGGCCCTGATCGGTTTCATTGCACGGCGAAAGGAGATGGGTGGGGAAGCTTTTAGCCTGGGGCAGGCCGGTAGTTGAGGTAAAGACACGATTCGCGCTTTAAAGCACGCCAAGCCGCTGCGGCGAAGTCATGTATACGGGTTCGAAGCGGCCGAAACTGGTCTGGCCCGAGAATCGGAGACGTATCCCATTGGTAATCGCCCGTCAGGTTGATGTGCTCCCAGCCCAAGGGGAACGGATGGGCAAGATATCCGGGCGCCGGATGGTGCCCTTGCTTTCGAAGGTGATCGACAGCCCGCTGCAGATAGTTCGTGTTCCATAAATGATGGCGGCGACGAGTAAATTCAGACCGCTCGCGCGGTGGCGTTTGACGACCTGACAGGCATCCTGTACTTCGTGCCCCTTGATGATTCAAATCTTTGATCTATCCTCAAAGCAGGAGCATTGCTTTTTGACAGCTTGGCAGTCCCACCTTTTGTTGAGAAAACTAGGAAGGATTCATCATGAAAGTCATCCGTGGCTTCAAAGTCCGTGGCCTTATCCTTGCTGCAGCATTTTCTGCTGGTCTGGGTTTCGGCACCAGCGCTTCCGCCCAAGTACAACAAGTAGAACATGCATTCTTTATCGACCTCAACAGCAAAACAGCAACCGATCTCGGCACCGTGAACCATAATTTTAGCTCTGCATATGGCATCAACGATTCCGGACAAGTGGTGGGTACGTTTGTCACAGCTGGCGGCTTTCCCCACGCTTTCATCACTGGCCCCAACGGGACCGGCATGAGAGACCTTGGCACCTTGGGCGGCTCTAGCAGCGGGGCATCCGACATCAACGACGCCGGGCAGGTGGTGGGTTCGTCTGAAACGGCTGGAGGCGCTCTCCATGCTTTCATCACCGAACCCAATGGGATGGGTATGAGAGACCTTGGCACTTTGGACGGTGGTAGGAGCTCGGCTTATGCCATCAATGAGGCTGGCCAGGTAGTGGGTGCTTCTGATCTGGCTAGTGGTTTGCATGATGCTTTCATCACGAGCCCCGATGGGATGGGTATGAGAGCCCTTGCCAGTTTGGGGATTAACAGCGTTGCAAGGGGCATCAACGATGCCGGACAGGTGGTGGGCGAGTTTGGCGCGGCTAGCGGGGGCTACCTTGCTTTCATTACCGGCGCCAACGGGATGGGTATGAGAGACCTTGGACCTTTAGCCAGTATTAACAGCGGTGCTAATGGCATCAACGCTACGGGCCAGGTGGTGGGATCTTTTATAACGGAGACGCCGATAAACGACTCGCATGCTTTCATCACCGGCCCGGACGGGATGGATATGAGGGATCTTACCCCTATGGGCCCTCCGTTGACCAACGCTAATGGCATCAACGATTCCGGGCAGGTGGTGGGCTCATTTTACACGGCTGGAGGCCGTTACGATGGACGCGATCCGCATGCTTTTATCACCGGCCCCAATGGCGCGGGCGTGACGGACCTCAATTCCCTGGTTCATCCGCCCGGGGTGATTTTTACTGATGCCATCGGCATCAATAACAACGGGCAAGTGGTGGCAATCGGAGTTGTCCCGGAGCCGGAGATTTATGCGCTCTTTCTTGCAGGCCTGGCCCTTGTCGGATTCACCGCGCGGCGAAAAAAGATGAATGCTGGAGGTTTTAGCCTGGGGTAGGCCTATGCTAGCCGACTCCGTGGTCTACCTTGAAATCGTGCTGCTCCTCCAGCAGTATCCCTTCCAGCGAAGTCCCTCATCACGAAAAAGACCCCACGGCTTTAAAACCGGAAGTTTTTCCTCCCTGTAGCTCTGTTCGCTAGCCCCGGCTTTATAACTCAGGCGATCGCCCAGGACCAACCTTATCGTTCTTATCTCATGATCTCAACAGCAGGACCGCGACCGAGATTAGCACTTTAAGCGGCGGCTATCGTGTTTGGGCAGATGACATAAACAGCTCGGGACAAGTCGTGGGGTGGCCTCAGCACAACGATCCGCCCCGCATTACTTACCCTGCACTCGGTGCTAATCCTCCAGGGCGTAGCGGCTCATCACGTCGTGCGAGTCGATGTCACGCTCCGCCCAGTATGCATTCTCACGGTTCTTGATGCCTGTCCGCGTCAGTTGGACGAGGTAGTATTCCCTGTCGCGCGCCTTGCGGAAGTGGCTACCGTTTAGATGTGCCATGTAAGCTACCGCTGCATCTGTGGGCGTCGTCCCGGACCGCCTGCGGCCGACCACCGGTTTTTATCCCGTCAGATCTCTGTCAACACGCTATCGAAGCGTCGTTTGTTAGATGCGTTAATGCGCGGGTTGAAGCGGGCGGCCCGACTTGGAATTCATCGTGCCTTGACAATTCGGCTTCCTCGTCTAGTTTTAAATGTGCCTTGCTTTCGCAGTGTGCGTCCTTCCGAGGGACAACTCGATCATGAAAATTACCCATTGCTTCAAAGCGAGCAGCTTTATCCTCGCTGCAGCCCTGTTTGCGGGCCCTGGGTTTATTACTCATGCCGCCGCACAGGACCGCGCCTATTTTATTGATCTGAACACCAGGACAGCGACCGAGTTAGGGAACCTCGAGGGAGGACAGACTCGCCCCGCGGCGCTGAACGACGCCGGGCAGGTGGTGGGGGAGTCTTACTCCATCGGCGGTTCGCATGCTTTTATCACCGGCCCTGATGGGGTAGGAATGAAGGACCTTGGCACTCTTGGTGGGATGTACACCGTTGCTTATGACATCAACGATAGCGGGCAGGTAGTGGTAACAACATACGACTATTCTTTCCATTCTTTCATCACTGGCCCCAACGGCATGGGGATGAGGGATCTTGGCACTCTAGGCGGGAGGAACAGCGAGGCCTCTGGCATCAACAATTCCGGGCAGGTGGTGGGATCGTCCGATACATCTGGAGGCGCCTCGCATGCTTTTATGACCGACGTTGATGGAATGAGTATGCGGGATCTCACAGCAAGTAAGCTCATCAGTAAGGCTGGGGACATCAATGATAAAGGGCAAGTGGTGGGATGGTTCACGGAGGAGCGGATCGAACCGTGTTGTGGGAGTTGGAGTTGGCATGCCTTTATCACGGGTCCGAATGGGGCGGGCATGAAGGATATCGCTGTTGGTCCTGACGGGGGTGGCGGCGGCTGGTATTTTGTCAGTCCTTCCAGTATCAATGCATCAGGGCAGGTTACGGGTAGCGCCGGCGATCCTTCCCACCAACCGTTTATCACCGGCGAGGATGGGGTCGGCATTAGAGACGTTGGCCTCTCCGACTCTAACGCAATTTCAAGTGGCGCTACCGGAATTAATGATACTGGCCAGGTTACCTTAACTTACTGGATGCCGGAAGAAGACTTCCCTGACCTTCACCGCTCCTTCATTACCGGGCCGGATGGCGCAGGCACCAGGGAGCTCGGCACGCTCGGTGGAGATTACAGCGGAGCGTATGCGATCAACAATGCCGGGCAGGTGGTTGGGCAGTCTAACCTCGAGGCCGGGTCTTTGGCCTTCCACGCTTTTATAACTGGCCCTAATGGCGCGGGCATTACCGACCTCAATTCGCTGGTTGACCTGCCGGAGGGAATTATTCTAACCGGGGCGGTGGACATCAATAACGCAGGGCAGGTCATCGCGATTGGAGTCATCCCGGAGCCGGAGACCTCTGCGCTCTTTCTTGCAGGCCTGGCCATGATTGGATTCATTGCGCGACGAAAGAAGATGAGTGCCCGGAATACGTTTAGCCTGGGATAGCCCTGTACTGGCCTAATAACTTCCATGATGCTGTAGTTGCAGCTGCTGCTTGATGAGCCCTCGCACCTGGCATGCTCTCCCCAACATAAGGCCCTGCGGGTTGCTTTTGCCGAGAAATGGGCAGCGCGTTTAAAGCCGCCGGAGCGTTAAAAGAGGAAGACTGCCTTTCCCTCAGGAACCGCCCAAAGGCGCCTTTGCTGTTGCCTTTCCAGGCGCATCTCCCATTTCGTCCGCCTTGCCAATTCAAGTCTTTAATCTATCTTTAAACTAGGATTATTGCTTTTTCACAGCTTGGCAGTCCCATCCTGTTGTTGAAGAATACCGAAGAGGAGCATCATGAAAATCATCCCTGGCTTTATCCTCGCTGCAGCATTTTTCGCTGGTCTGGGTTTCGGCACCCCCGCCTCCGCACAAGTACGTTCATATCTCATCGACCTCAACAGCAAGACGGTAACCGAGCTTGGCACTTTGGGCGGTGGTGGTGGCCCGTATGATTCCGGCTTTAACCGCATCAACGACGCCGGGCAGGTGGCGGGTTGGTCTTCCACGGCTGAAGGTCTTCGGCATGCTTTCATCACCGGCCCCGACGGGATGGGGATGAGAGACCTTGGCACGTTGGGCGGCACTGGCTTCTATGATCATAGCGGTGCTTCCAGCATTAACGATGCGGGACAGGTGGCGGGTTGGTCTTACACGGCTGAAGGTCTTCACCATGCTTTCGTCACCGGCCCCGACGGGATGGGGATGAGAGACCTTGGCACGTTGGGCGGCACTGGCTTCTATGATCATAGCGGTGCTTCCAGCATCAACGACGCCGGGCAGGTGGTGGGTTGGTCTCTCGCGGCTGGAGGCGGCCCCAGCCATGCTTTCATCACCGGCCCCGACGGGATGGGTATGAGAGACCTTGGCACTTTGGGCGGTACTGAAAGCAGTGCTTCCAGCATCAACGACGCCGGGCAGGTGGCGGGTTGGTCTTACACGGCTGAAGGTCTTCAGCATGCTTTCATCACCGGCCCCGACGGGATGGGTATGAGAGACCTTGGCACTTTGGGCGGTGATCACAGCGATGCTTCTGGCATCAACGGCGCCGGGCAGGCGGCGGGTTGGTCTTACACCGCTGGAGGCGCCCCCCATGCTTTCATCATCGGCCCCGATGGGATGGGGATGAGAGACCTTGGCACTTTGGGCGGTAGTGGCGGATTTGATTACAGCATCGCTCAGGGCTTCAACGAGGCTGGACAGGTGGTGGGTTATTCTCCCACGGTTGAAGGCGCTCGCCATGCTTTCATTACCGGCCCCGATGGCACAGGCATGATGGATCTCAATTCGCTCGTTGATGTGCGTGGTGGGCTGGTTCTAACCGAAGCCACCGGCATCAATAACGTGGACCAAGTGATAGCCATCGGCGTTATCCCCGAACCCGGAACCTACGCCATGTTTTTAGCCGGGCTGGGACTACTCGCGTTCATGATTCGGCAAAGGCGGGAGGCGTTGTAGAAACCCGTTAAAACTCGTGCTGTGCCCCCGACGGTGATGACATGAGGGTTATTGGCAACCCTGGCGACTGGGTTTACGACATTAATAATGCGGGGCAATCCGTGCTTTCATCACCGGACCGAATGGGATGGGTATGAGGGACCTTGGCACAGTGGGCGGCAGTTCCAGCCGTGCCGTGCTACTGGCATCAACGATGCGGGGCAGGCGGTAGGATAGTCCCGCGTTGCTGCTGGAGATTACCATGCCTTCCTCACCAGCGCTGGTGGCATGGGGATGAGAGATCTTGGCACGCTTGGGGCGGTTACAGCGAGGCTTTTGGCGTTAACGATGCTGGCCAGGCGGTCGGTGTGGTGGTCCTACACGGCTCTGGGCTCCGCCTATGCTTTCATCACGGGGAGCCGATGGCCTCGGCATGAGGGACCTTGGTACGTTAGGTGGTTTTTACGGCAATTTCGCATTGGGCACCAATGATATCGGGCAGGTTGTTGGATATTCCTGGACATCCGAGGCCCTGCCCATGCTTTCGTCACGGGCCTAATGGCGAAGGCATGACCGACCTCAATTCGCTAGTCGACCTGCCGGATGGCGTTATTCTAGGTAACGGATAGACATCAATAACGAGGGTCAGGTCATCGCCATCCAAATTCCCGAGCCCGAGTCGTACGCCATGTTTTTAGCTGGGCTGGGCCTGCTGGGGTTCATGGCGCGGCGACAGCGCCTGCTGATCTAGATTCGCGTTCCAATTTACCGCGGTATCTGCTCAGAGCCATCACGGGCCTCCCGCCTGCCTCCGGTCTTTGTCCTATCTGACCCCTGCGAACCCCCTGCCGAACCGACGTTCAGGCTCAGGATAGGTTTTTACAGATGTTACCAAAGGGCCAAGATGCCTATCCCTCCTGCCTTGACAATTCAGCTTCTTCACCCAGTGTTAAATCGGGCCCTGCTTCGATAGTGCGCATCCTTCTCAGGAGAGATCATCATGAAAATTGCGCTTCGCTCTAAAATCCGCACCTTTATCCTCGCTGCATCTCTGTTTGCTGGCCTCGGTTTTGTCACTCATGCCACCGCCCAGGACCTTATCTGGGAAACATTCCTGATTGACCTTAACAGCAACACCGCGAGACAGCTAGGGAGTTTGGGCGGGGGTGTCACAGATGCCCAGGCGATCAACGATGCCGGACAAGTGGTGGGGAGTTACTCCCTTCAGGGGAGCGCTCCTGGGGCTTGGGATCATGCTTTTATCACCGGCCCGGATGGGGTGGGCATGAGGGACCTTGGCACCCTGGGCGGGAACCGGAGCTGGGCTAATGGCATCAACGGCGCCGGGCAGGTGGTGGGATATTCCGATACCGCGAGCGGGATGATTCATGCTTTCATCACTGGCCCTGATGGGTTGGGGATGAGGGACCTTGGCACTTTAGGGGGCGTTCAGAGCATCGCTTCTGATATCAACGATGCTGGGCAAGTGGTGGGATTTTCCGAGAGAGCCGGCGGGGAGAGTCATGCTTTTATCACCGGTCCCAATGGCGAAAGCATGAGGGACCTTGGCACTCTTGGCGGGAATAATAGCGGGGCTACTGGCATCAACGCTGCTGGGCAAGTGGTGGGTGCTTCGGAGACGACCAACGGTCCAAATCATGCTTTCGTCACCAGTCCCGAAGGCGTAAGAATGATGGATCTTGGCACTTTAGGGGGCGTTGGGAGCAGCGCTTCTGACATCAACGATGCTGGGCAAGTGGTGGGATATTCCACAACCCCCGATGATCTTCATGCTTTCATGACCGGTCCCAATGGCGAGAGTATAAGGTTCCTCGATACTTTAGGTGGTAATTACAGCTACGCATCTGGCATCAACGATGCGGGGCAGGTGGTGGGATTTTCATCCACCTCGACTAGCGCCGCTGCTTTCATTACCGGTGCCAATGGCACGGGGGTTACCGATCTCAATTCACTGGTTGATCCGGACGGAGTTTGGCTATACACCGCCTTAGACATCAATAACGCGGGCCAGGTCATCGCCGTTGGCCTTATCCCTGAACCGGAATCCTACGCCATGGTTTTAGCAGGGCTGGGCCTGCTGGGGTTCACGGCGCGGCGAAAGCGTCCATTGGGCTAGACGCACGTAGAAATTTAGGCAGTTAATATGGAGGAAAGAGGGAGTCGAACTCTCCGAGTTGCGATTGCACACGCTAGCGGCGGCGCTTGAAGGCATGACTAGTCGGGCAGAAACCCGTACTCCACCGGGAATTTGACATAGAACAGGTCGATGTTTTCCAGTTGCAGCAGGTCGAGGAAAAGCGCGGCCTCCTCCTCAGTCAGGACGAAACTCACTTCCACCGGCAGGTCCGCCGCGATCTCAAGGAACGTTTCCTCGTGCAGCGCGCCGTGGCGCCCGAAGCCGGCAACAGCGCGCGTTGCGGTGCCCCCCTCCAGGCCGAACTTGCGTGCGCGCTCAAGCAGCCATTCGAACACCAGGATGCCCTTGTGTTCGCGGTATTCGCTTACATAGAACTTGAGGTATATTCCGCGTGCGCTTTCCATGAATGCCCCGCATGGACGATCGGTGCGCTGCGTTCAGGCGGCTTCCATCGCCCTGCTGTATATGCCTTCGCGCGCCAAGCCGTTCAACTGGCAGCGTTTGTGAAATTCCCGCTGCGCCGCCGGGACATTTTCTTCCTGTCCTTTCCAGGTTGAGAGGACCGGCGCCTGCAGTGCGCGTCCGTAGGAGAAACTGAGTTGCCACGGATACTCCCCCATCGCGTTCATGGCGTTTAGATGGTCGGTCGCATCCTCCGCGCTTTGCCCACCGGAGAGGAAAACGATGCCCGGCACCGCGGCGGGGACGTAGCGGCGCATGCAGCGGACTGTCGCTTCAGCGACTTCGGGGACGCTGGCCTGTTGCGGGCACTTCTTTCCGGGTATCACCATATTAGGCTTGAGCAGCATGCCCTCAAACAGGACCCCGTGAGCGTCAAGCTCCGCGAAGACACGAGCGAGCATCCACGATGTGGCGACCTCGCACCGGTCGATGTCATGGGCGCCGTCCATGAGCACTTCAGGTTCGACGATTGGCACAAGATCGACTTCCTGGCACAGGGCCGCATAGCGCGCCAACGCATGGGCATTGGCGCAAATGGCGTAGTCGGAGGGAATGTCGTGCTCGTCGATTTCCATTACGGCGCGCCATTTGGCAAATCTTGCCCCGAGCTGCTTATACTCTGCGAGCCGGTCGCGCAATCCGTCCAGGCCTTCGGTCACTTTGTTGCCCGGCTGCAATGCCAGCGCCTTCGCGCCTTTATCCACCTTGATGCCGGGCAGGATGCCCCGGTTCCAGAGCAGTTTGGGGAAGGGCGTGCCATCGCTGGCGGTCTGGCGCAGCGTTTCGTCATAGAATATGACGCCGCCGATATAACGTTCGATGCCTTCGGTGGTGAAAAGTATTTCGCGGTACCGGCGCCGTGTTTCCTCGGTTGATTCCACCCCGATCGGCTCGAAGCGCTTCTTGATGGTTGGACCGCTTTCGTCTGCCGCAAGGATGCCTTTTTGCGGGGCGGCGATTTGTTCCGCCGTTGACTTGAGTTCATCGATATTCATTGCTTTATCCTCCTCGATTATCTTTCCCTCCGTCTTCTCCCAGAAAGAAAACGGGGCCGCAGTTCGCGTCCGCGCCCATCGCGGGATCGCAGCCCGGGCCTCACTGCCTCCCGCATATGAAGAAGCGCATGCGGCCGCAGATAAGGCGAAATAGAACAAATATCAGCTTATGCCCGAACACGCCGACAATCAATAGAGCGCGACGCAATCTTCCAGCGCTGGCGTATTGCGTTCCGTGAGGTTCAAGACCCGTCGAACAGGCCCATCAGCCACAGCAAGATCATGGCAACGACAACTCCGGCGATGATCAGGTAATACGGCCAGACCGGTTTCTTGTCCGCGTAGGGATCGGTCAGGGAGCGATTCGAGCCTTCCGGCAGGCGGGCGAGCTTGGTCAGGGAGGTGCCGAACGAGATGTTGATGAGGGCTCTCGAGTTGATCGCCCAGCCGTTTGCATCCAGCATCGGACCCAGGTTGCGTTTTTTCAACTTGAACCAGGCGACAATCATCGCCGGCCCAGAAATCAGCAGGATAATGCCGAGTATAGCCAAGGGAATCTGCCAGAGTTTCAACCCCAGTATTCCGCCAATAACGGATGCGAGCACTCCGCCGATGGCACCAAGCGCCAGCCCGATCGCGGCAAAGATCCCGGCGAACTTGCCAACGTCGAAAGGCGCCTTGGGCGGTGGCGGGGGCGTGCCCGCGGCGACCGGCGTGGCGGTCGCGACAGCTGTCTGGATAAGCTTTGCGTCCGCCGCCGCGGCTCGTGCGGCCGCGAGTTTCCGCAACTGATCGTTGATGAACCTGACCAGTTTTTTATAGGGTGACCAGAACGCCTGGCGGATGCTGATCGGATGGTCTACGATGCGCACGATGGTGGCGTCCCAGTCGTTGCCTTTGCGATCATAGAAAATGCCGTTGCGGCCCACCAGGAGAAAATCCGAATCGCCGGCGGTAAACGCAGCGGCAATGCTCATTTTTTCCGTGCCACCCTTGCGGATGCAGTCGCAATACGCGAGATAAAGGCCGCTCATGGCTGCAAACTCCGCATGCTTGGCGATATCCTCGACTCGCACGCACAGGTCGCAGCTGCGGCTGTCCAGGTATAGCGTTCCGACCTGGAATATCGCCTTGTCCCGTCCCGTGTAAAAACTGCGGAACGAGACGAAGTTATTCACCAGCTTGTACAGGTCGCGGCGGTAACGCAGCAGCCGTTCCACCGAGAGGGTCGCCTTTACCTCGGTTTCCACCGATTTATCCAATCTGATCAACTCGTCGATCTCGTCGCGATGGTTGCTGGCGGCAATCTCGCGCAGGCGCGCCACGCCCAGTTGCTCGACGTTCCCGGCGGGTCGGGCGGCTTGCCAAGCCTCGAACGCCTCGAACCGGGCGCCAAGCGTTGCCCATTCGGCGGCGGAGAGGCTTTCCTTCTTGCCGAGCAGGGGAACGATGGCATGTTGGCGCAACGCTTCGATCTGTCTTTGCCAGGCCGGGTTGATGCCGGCAACCAAAGGCAGAGGTTTATCTGCCTCCACTGTCGCCAGCGGGAAATTCGCGATGTCGATGCTTTGCGTTGATAGCGTTTGCGCGGCGACACCCTGGTAATCCTCCGCGGACCGGCTGAGCGGTATCGCTGCGCGAATGTCGTAGGTGGCCATGCCGCAGCGCGTAAAGTAGTCGTTTACCTTTTCCTTGACAGCCTGGAATGCATCGGCTGCGGCGCCGGTCTTCTCCCCGAGGAAACGGACATCCTTGTCCCCGTCCGCGTTGGCCTCCCAGTCGAGCCAGGCGGAGACTTCAGTAAAAAACGCGTCACTGATTTCCTGGTTGATGCCGGGCTCGCCGCTCAAATCCGCTACCGGTCCGCGGCATTTGATAATGTCGTCGATGGTTGCCCGTAAACTTGCGTCGGCAATGCGCGCCGCGGCAATGACACCGTCGCCGTTGAATTCCAACCCCGCGACGAATTTCTCGATGTCGGCCATGTCCGCCAGGGAAATACTGGCGGCCTCGGGCTTGCCGAGGTTCTTAAGGATGTAGTGCGCTGAAGCCAGGACTTGTTGACCTTCCTCCGTGGCATCGTCTATTTCGCCCAGGGCCAGGCTATTGCCGCCTTCCACCAGCAGATCGGGATTTCGCAACAACCGCCCGGCCCAGCCGATCGCCCCCAGCACTTCGTTGGCGTGCACGCGGGCATCGTTATCGCTGTCGATCAGGTCGAGCGTTTTCGTATCGAATTCTATGCCGCGTGTCGGGCAGCTCAGCGCTACCCATAATTTCTGATCCAGTTCCTTCAACGCCAGCAGGTCCGCGCCGGTATCGATTTGCACCTGGTCGAAACCGCCGGCACGGAAGAAGTTCCATGTGTGTGAGGGTACGGGTGAGTGCGTGGCCATGATTTATCCTTTTTTTTGTGGGTTGTTCGCCAAACAGAATTTTTTTTGTCGCGCGACTTCCGATAAACCCGTCAATCCCCGACGCGGCGTGTCCATCTTCATGCCAGGGCATGCCAGGGAACGGCGGGATAAAGTTCGCGTCCCTTGCTTAAGGACCGCTGAACAAATCTCCGCTGAGCGCGTTACTGTTAAAATCGGGATGATCATAAGGCGCGCGACGCCGGTCGTAGCTGGCCGCAGCTCGTACGACGATGCCAAGGAGTGCAACGCCATGAGCACCCGATTTATCGCAACCCTGATGGGACGGGGCTTTGCGGGTGGTCTGCCTTGTCAGACTCCTAGCGAAGGGGATCACCCATTCGCGTCGTCGCCTTCGCATCCCATCCCGCAAAGCCGCCGTCGCGCCAGCGCAGATTTGTTCAGCGGTCCTTGACGCTGGACGAACCCCACACAGCATCCCTTTTTTATAGATACATCCTGCATGCATTGCAAGCAAGGGAATTAAAAATTAACGTAACCCCAGGTTTCGCAGAATGCGCCCATCAGCGCAAAGGCGAGGGGGGGTTGGCCGGTGATTACTTCACGCCCGGGCCGGTAAACCCTTTGACACCCAGTTTGGTCAGTGTTTTCAGCTCTGCCTCGTTCTGGACACCGCCGGCAATGACCATGATGCCGTTACCGCGGGCAAGGTTGCATAACCCTTTGAGGAATTTCTGGTTGCTCCTGTTCTGATTGATCCCGTGCGCAAAGCTGGCATCGATCTTCAGATAATGCAGGCCCAGACCAGTCAGCCGCCCAAACTCGCCCTGGTGATGGCCGAAGTGCTCGATGCCGGTGCGGCACCCGAGTTCCTGGAACACCCGGCAAAAGTCCTGCAAGGCGTCGAAATTGCGGAAAGCCTCATCCTCAGGCACCTCCATCCACAGGCGACTGCACAGCTCGGGGTGTTGGCGCAACAGGTTCACCAGCTGGTCGCGGTCGGCCCGCTCCGCAACAGACTCGATGCACAGATTGATCGCCAGGTCGCCCGTGCTCGACTCCAGCACCTGAAGCGCGTGACGCATGACCGCCAGATCGAGCGGGCCGGTCAGGTTGAGGCGCGCCGCGGTGGGGATGAAATCGCTTGCCTCCAGCCACCCGCCATCGGCCTGGGCTTGCATGCGCACGACGGCTTCCTGGTGCAATGTCGCGCCAGCGGCGCCAGCCACGGGATAGAGGACCAGCTTGAAGCGGTCATGAGCGAACGCCCCGCCGAAAATATCGCGCCAGTTGCTGATATCGGGAGCAGGCTTGGCGGCGGGCGGGGGATTGCTGACATGCCAGGCATTTACGCCCTTGCGCTCCGCCACGGCCAGTGCGCTGTCCGCGCTGGCGAGAAGCTCGCCTAGCGTATCCCCGGTCTGAAAATGGACGGCGCCGATATGGTAGAGGTTGGTTGAGTCACAGCCAAGCCGGGACGACAGCGCAGCGAGTTCGACCATCAAGCGGTTCGCGAATTCGGCTGCATCCTCGATATGCGGGGCGATGAGGGCAAAATCCGACCCGTTGAGGCGCGCCGCGAGGTGACCGGAGGTTTCGCCGCCCCTGTCACCGGCGATCTTGCTGACGAGATCGCCGATCTGGCGCAAAAAACTGTTTGCCTGCCTGTAGCCAAGCGTCTGGTTGATCTTCTCCAGACCGTGCAAGCGGATGAGGAAGAGAACGCCGCGTTGTCCATCCAACGCGATGACAGCTGCGGTTGCGGCTGCAACGGGTTCCTGGTCCGCCTCCGTCAGTTCGGCCTCTCTCAATCTGGTCCCGCCCGGTGTGGTGGCTTCCCCGGCGCCCGCGACGCTGATAGCTTCGCCGCCCGTTTGGGCCGCTTGGGCGACTGCACCGGCATTGCCCTGGGTTGGGGGCTCGCCCAGATCTTTGGCGTCGGGCAGCGCTTCCTCGGGTTCCAGCAATGCTCCAAACCGGCTCATGAAATACTCGCGGGTGGTGAGACCGGTGATGGGGTCGTGGTTGATCTGCTGCTGAAAGACGTCCAGCCGCAACGCTTCCTCGAGCGTCCTGTTGTGCAGGCGTCTCACCAGGTCGTTCATGGCGCGCGCGATGCTGCGGAGCTCGGCGATACGTGGTTCGGAAACGGTGAGAAAGCGCCGTTCGGTAATGGCCTCAGCCTGTGCGACCATCGCGCCCAGAGGCTTGTTGATGCGTTGCAGTATCAGTACGCCGATGAATCCGCACAAGATGCCGGCCGCCAGGAACCAGGCCAGCAGGGTTTCCGCCTGTTCCCATAGCGCCTGATGGGCAAGGCCGACGCTGCTCACGACCTTGATCACGCCAAAATGCATCCAGCTGTCGGGGATTTGAGCCGGTCCGGCGGGTGCGCTGATGGGGAGGAGATCGACGAACCATTCTGGGACTCCGGTGTCCACCGGACTCGCAACGCGTTCGGTGATAACTGTGCCGTCCGGCGCGGTGATCGAGATCGCCTCATACTGGCCGCTATTGAAGAATGCGTCGATCTGCAGGCCGACAGTGGCCGGGTCCTTGCTTAGCCGGGAAATGGAATGGGCCAGCGAATTGGCGCTATCCACATTCTTGCGGTGCAATTGCTGTTCAAGGTAGCTGCGGGTGCTGAGCAGGCTCACGGCAAAGCTGCCGGAAAAACTTATCAGCGTGACCAGGATGATGGTCAGCCAGAGTTGTCGGAAAAGAGACATTGAACGCCTGATTTTAGGAAACGTCTAAATAAATCCGCAACTGCCCGTTCGCGGAATCCGGCGGACAGGATGCGCGAAAGGCGGCGAAGCGAGGGCAGCGCGCAGCGCAGCAGAGTCTTCTGGGGAAGGCGCCCGCCCTGGCATCCAGTCGGCCAGGATCGAGCGCGAGAGACCCCGAACATGCGCCTTTACTTTTATTCTGATTCTACCTGCAACGCACACGCGGCGGGTTCATTTAGAAATTCCATTCGAGGGTATCACGGACTGGACGGTGGTTCAATTTCCGGGGAAGATCGAGTGCGAAAGAATATGCCTCCGGGGTAAGCCCGGGGCCTCCACCGCCTGAGAACATTTATGCATACCGCTTTTATATCGCATCCCGATTGCCTCTTGCATGAATGCGGCCCCTATCATCCTGAACGCCCGGCACGGCTGCCGGCAATCGAGGATGAACTGGTCGCGTGCGGACTCATGCCCAAGCTGGAGCGTCATGTTGCGCCCCTCGCGACTCATGAGCAACTGTTGCGTGTGCATGCAGCTGATTACATCGAAATGCTGGAGGCAGCAAGCCTGCGTGCAGCATCCTCAGGCGCGGCATATCTTGATCCCGACACCGCGATGAACCGTCATTCCATGAACGCGGCGTTGCGGGCAGCGGGGGCGGCCGTGCTGGCGACCGACCTCGTGATCGAAAAGAAGGCTGATAATGCTTTTTGCAACATCCGCCCGCCCGGCCATCATGCCGGAAGGGGCCGCGCGATGGGTTTTTGCTTCATCAACAATGTCGCGGTCGGGGCGGCGCACGCGCTGGAGGCGCATGGCCTGGAGCGTGTCGCCGTGGTGGATTTCGACGTGCATCACGGCAATGGCACCGAAGATATTTTTCGCGACGATGAGCGGGTCATGATGGTTTCCATATTCCAGCACCCGTTCTATCCGTTCAGTGGGGCCGAGGGGAGATCCGAGCGCATGGTCAACATTCCGCTGCCAGCTGGCGCCGGCGGTAAATTATTTCGCGCGGCTGTGCATGAGTTCTGGCTGCCGGCGCTCGATCGCTTCCAGCCCGAGATGCTGTTTGTTTCAGCCGGGTTCGACGCGCATCGAGACGACGATCTTTCCTCCTTGAATCTTGTCGAAGATGACTACGCGTGGGTCACCGAAACCATATGCGCAGCGGGTCGCCGATTTGCAGGCAACCGCATCGTATCGGTTCTCGAAGGGGGCTATGACCTGAAGGCGCTGGGGCGGAGCGTGGCAGCCCACGTGCAGGCCCTGAACACTTCGTAAGCGTTTCGTGAGCGTTTCGGGAGCATTACGTGTGGCCGGTGTTCCTGATGCGTGAGTCCGAGTGGCTCTCCGCTCACGCGGCCCCTGCCCTTTGTATAGGCTGCGGCCGGAATGCCGGAGGGGGGAACCTCGGCACAGCTTTAGGGCCCAGACCAGTGTCCCTGCCACGCTTCGGCGCAAGCCCCGAACCTCAAGCCCCCAATCTTGGGTTCTGAACCTCAGGCGCGACGTGCCACATCAGCATCAGTTATTTTTAGCAATTTGTTTCGTAACGCGACCATTGTGTCTATGATAAGAACGTACTCTGCGCAGGGTTATGCAAATTTTTACTATCGGATTACTTATGAGGGCCTTACGCCAAAAAACAGGTGGTGAATATCAGCCATAAGGGGCGTGTCGCGCTTGTCCTGCTGACCGTGCTGCTGGTCGTAGGCATCGCGATCTGGCAGCACTACTCCCGGGTGCAGGTGGCGATCCGGGTCGGGGTGCTGCATTCGCTCTCGGGTCCCATGGCGATTAGCGAAAAGCCGTTGATAGATGCGATTCATCTGGCGATCGATGAGGCAAACGCGGCCGGTGGTATCAACGGGCGGAAGATAGAGGCGCTCGTGCTCGATTGCGCGCCGGACCCGGAACACTGCGCCCGGCAGGCGGAGCGGCTGATAACACAGGAGTATGTCGAGGCCCTGTTCGGATGCTGGACATCGGCTTGCCGGGAAGCGGTGAGACCGGTGGTCGAGAAGCACCGGCATTTGCTCTTTTATGCGCTGCGGTATGAAGGTCTCGAGCAGTCGCCAAATATCGTTTATGGCGGTGCTGTACCCAATCAACTGGTCATGCCGGCGGTGCACTGGGCGCTGGAAAATCTTGGAAAGGCCGGCAATTCACGGCAGGGCGTCAAGCGCGTTTATCTGGTCGGCTCGGACTATACATTTTCGCGCGTGCTGAATCTGCTTATCAAGGATCTCCTCACCGCTCATCGCGCAGAGGTAGTGGGCGAATTCTATGCGTCCATGCAGAGTGCGGCAATGGATGAGATGGCGGCCGACATTGCCTTGCAGCAACCCGACATCGTGTTCAATTCCATCAGCGGCATCGACAATGCGCCGTTCTTCAATGCGCTGCGTGCGCGGGGGATAACTGCTGACGATGTGCCGGTGCTCTCCTTCAGTGTAACCGAGGTGCTGGTCGCCGAGGATACTGCCCGCATGGCCGGGCACTACGCGGCACGAAATTATTTCCAGACGGTTAACTCCCCCGAGAACCGGGACTTCGTAAAAAAATTTCAGGAGCGCTTCGGTAGCCGCGCGGTGCTCGATAGCCCGACAGAAGCCTCCTACGTCAACATGAAAATGTGGATCGACGCGGCGCGCGAGGCCGGATCGGGCAGCCTGAGCAGTGTGCAACGCACCATCTTGCGCCAGAGCCTGGCCGCGCCCGAGGGGATCGTCTCGCTCGATCCCATCACGCACCATGCGTGGAAAGTGGCGCGCGTCGGCAGGGCGCGCGAGGATGGGCAGTTCGATATCGTCTGGGAATCGGGGCGGCCGCTGGAGCCTGCGCCATTCCCTTCCTACCGGTCGCGGGAAGAGTGGGATCTGCTGCTGAAGTCGCTCAGCTTGGCCGGGGAGCAGAAATCATGATGCGGTTCACCTCGCTCACGCAGCGCTTCGCGGTCTGGTTTGTCGCGGTTTCCCTGCTGCCTATCCTGATCATCGGCTACACCCTCATGCGCACGTTCGAAACCGAGATGGAACAGACCGCCATCCGGCAGGTTTCAGCGATTGCCGATATGAAAGCAGAGCAGATCGACAGTTACCTGCGCGAACGCCTCCTCGATGCTCGTGTCATCCAGACGGCGAGCACGACGCGCCAGGCGATGCGCGAGTTTGCGGAGGCCCATGCCCGCTGGGGGGTGAACTCCGACGCCTATCGGCGTTTGGACGCGCGCTACCGGGAACACTTCAAGCGCTTCGTGGAGGAAGCAGACTATTACGATCTGTTCCTGATCTCTCCCCAGGGTCAAATCGTCTATACCGACGCTCATGAAGCCGACTTCGACACCAACCTGATAACGGGCCCGTACCGGACCTCCGGGCTCGCGATAGTTACGCGTCAGGCCTTGAATACGCTGCAGGACGGCGTTTCCGATTTCGAGCGTTATGCGCCCTCCCACGGGAGGATTGCCGCATTCATGGCGTTTCCGATCGTAATCGAGGGCAGGTTGGAGGGCGTGCTGGGGTTGCAGATCTATAGCGAGCGCGTATTCCAGGTGGTGACGGACAACGTCGGCCTCGGGGCGAGCGGCGAAACGGTGCTGACGCGCCTGTTGAACGAGAGCACCGGGCTGGTGATGGCGCCCCTGAAGCATGAGCCCAACGCCGCGCTGGAGTTCAAGGTACCGCTTAATAGTCCGTCATTGTCCACCGCGATACAAAGCGGGTTGCACGGCGAACGCGGGGGCGGGCTGAAGATGGATTACCGCGGCAAGGAAGTGGTGGCGGCGTGGCGCTACCTGCCGCGCATGAACTGGAGCATCGAGGTCAAGATGGATGCGGACGAGGTGTTTGCCTTCATGGATCGGGTGCGCACGTTCGGCCTGCTGATTTCGGGGCTGACCCTCATCGCCGCCATGCTGGGGGCGCTTTTGTTCAGCAGGCGCGTCGTCACGACGCTTAAGAATCTCAGCCTGAGCGCCCGCCGCATCGCGGAGGGAAACCTGCAGCAGCGCGTGCCGGTTGAAGGATGGGACGAAATCGGGCAACTGGCGCTCACTTTCAACACCATGACCGAGCGCCTCAACGCCAGCAACCGCGAGCGCGACGTCGCCGAAGACGATCTGCGGCAGCTCAACCTGGGGCTGGAGAACAGGGTCGCGGTACGAACCGCCGACCTTGAGCGAGCCAATGCGATCCTGGTGAGCAAGGAAGAGGAAATGCGTTCCATTGTTGAGCACATGGTGGATTGCATCATCACGATCGACGACAAAAGCATCATCCGATCGGTCAACCCGGTGATAGAAAAACTTTTTGGCTATACGCGCGACGAGGTGATTGGCAAGAGTATCTCCATACTCATGCCCGAACCCCACCGCAGCGGGCACGAGGGATACATCAACCGGTACTACCGGACCGGGCGCGGCCGGTGTGAATTCGACCATATACTCTCGCTGGAGGTAGAGGGCCTGCATAACATCGGTATGGGCCGCGAGGTCGAAGGGCAGCACAAGAACGGAGAAATCGTTGACCTGTATGTCGCGGTCAGCGAATATTTCGTTGGGGGAAAACGATATTTCACCGGGGTATTGCGCGATATCCGCGAACGCAAGCGCGTGGAGCAGGCGCTGCGCAACAGTGAGCAGCGTTTTCGCGCCATTGTGGACAACCTGGCTGCGCTTGTTGGCGAAATGACCCCTGATGGCGTCATGGTGGACGTCAACCGTACCGCACTGGAGGTAGGCGGCCTGCAGAGCCAGGATGTCATCGGCAAGACGCTCGACGAAACACCCTGGTTCTCGTACAAACCGGAGGTAAAGGCCCAGATTCAAGAAGACATCAACCGGGCGCGAGCCGGCGAAATAGTTCGCCGTGACCTTGAGATACGCATTGCCAATGGCGGTCTCATGACGGCTGATTGCATGCTGGTGCCGGTTCTCGACGCCAAAGGCCGGGTGGTGAAAATAATTCCTTCTGCGATCGACATCAGCGAGCGGATGCGCATCCTTAAGGAGTTGCAGCAGGCGCGCCGCGATGCCGAGCAGGCCAACCAGGCGAAATCCATCTTCCTCGCGGCCATGAGTCATGAAATACGCACGCCCATGAACGGTGTGATCGGAATGGCAGACGTATTGCAGCAAACCAGTCTCAGCGGTTACCAGGCGGAGATGGTCGATCTCATCCGCGAATCGGCGTTCGCCTTGCTGGAGATCATCGAGGATATTCTCGATTTTTCCAAAATCGAGGCCGGCCGGCTTGAAATCGAACAGGCGCCCATGTCGGTGACAAAAGTAGTGGAAAAGGCCTGTGCCATGCTCGAAAGTCTGGCGGTAAGGAAGGGAGTCGAGCTGACCATGTTTCTGGACCCGGCCATTCCGGACGAGGTGCGCGGGGATGCCCTGCGCCTGCGCCAGGTGCTGGTCAATCTTGCCAATAACGCGATTAAATTCTCCAGCGGCCGGCAGGAACCCGGCCGCGTGTCGGTGCGCGCGGTGCTGGTGGATCGCAGTCTCGACCAGGCAACGGTGGAATTCCAGATCATTGACAATGGCATTGGCATGGACGAGGAAACCCAGGCTCGGCTGTTTACTTCCTTTACCCAGGGCGACGCGTCCACCACCAGGCGTTTCGGCGGGACTGGTCTGGGCTTGGCGATTTCCCATCATCTGGTTCAATTGATGGGGGGGGCGGTGAACGTAAAGAGCGCGCCGGGCGAGGGGTCCATTTTCACGGTGCGTCTCGCGTTCACGTCGCCGCTTGCCGCCCCCGCCGCAAGCAAAATCCTGGATCTGAGCGGTATCTCTTGCCTCGTGGTGGGTGACCCGAGAGGGTTGGCGGATGATCTCGCGATCTATCTGCGATACAGTGGGGCGATCGCCGAGCGGGCAACGGATGTGGCGGAGGCGTGCAAGCGCATCGAGCAGCTCCCGCCCGGCTTGTGGCTGGTCATCATCGATGCGGGACACGATATTCCGCCGCTTGATAATTTGCGCGCCGCTTTTCACGCCCGGCCGGACGTCGATCCCCACTTCGTGGTGCTCGAGCATGGACACCACAAGCCCGACATGGAACCACGTTTTGTCGTAATCAGGCGCGGGCGGCGCCGTCACGAGCGTGCCGAAACAGTGGATACCGTCACGGTTGACGGCGATGTCATGCATCGCGACGCGTTTCTGCGCGCCGTGGCTCTTGCGGCGGGTCGTCTGGAAGAAGAAGCCGAGGTGCGTCCACCCGAGATCGAACCGGTTGCGGTTCCATCCCGCGAGCAGGCGCTGAGCGAAGGCAGGCTCATCCTGGTGGCCGAGGATAATGAAATCAACCAGAAGGTAATCCGGCAGCAGCTGACCTTGCTGGGATATGCAGCTGACATTGCTGGGAACGGCCGTGAAGCGCTGGAACGCTGGAAAAGCGGAAACTACGCGCTGCTGCTGACCGATATACACATGCCGGAGATGGACGGCTACGAATTGACCGCCGCGATCCGCCAGGCGGAGGAGGGCAAGCGCCGCGCCCCGATTATCGCTTTCACCGCCAATGCGCTCAAAGGCGAGGCCGAGCATTGCCGCGCGGTGGGCATGGACGATTACCTCAGCAAGCCGGTGCAGCTTGCGCACCTGAGGGCCATCCTGCAGAAGTGGATGCCGGTGCCGGCCACTGCTCAGTTGATCAAGCTCGTCACCCCTGCCGCAGTGCCAGTAACCGTTACGCAAAAACCGGTGGATGTGAAGGTCCTGGAACAGTTGGTGGGGGACGACCCCGCGGTAATTGGAGAATTTCTGCAGGATTTCCGCGTCAGCGCGACCAAAATCGGAACCGAGCTGGGTGCGGCCTGCGTAGCGGGGGATACTGCGACGGCTGGCGCCGCCGCACACAAGCTTAAATCGGCGGCGCGTTCGGTTGGCGCCCTCGGCCTGGGTGAGTTATGCGCGGAGATGGAGCGTGCCGGAAAAGCGGGCGACGCGCAGGCGTTGAACACGCTCTTGCCGCGTTTCGAGTCGGAGTTGGCGTTGGTGGATAAATATATCGAATCATTGGCATAATAGGCATTCTCGCTAGGCATTCTCGGACGTGGGGTTCACCGTGCTTCCATTGGATGCATCGCGGATTTTTCCCGTCAACGAATAACGTTAAAGTTAGTCAGCAAACGACTCCCGGGGTACTTGATGTGATGGTAACTGCCAGGCCGTTCTTGATGTTTACGGGCAACGCGCAAGCCGCGATGGATCTGTACGTCGCCATGCTTCCTGATTCCCGTATTATGCGCGTTGAGCGCTACGCGCAAGGCGAGCCCGGCCCTGTCGATACAGTCAAAGTCGCAGTTTTTACGCTCTGTGGCCGGGAGTTCATGTGTTCGGATAGTCCCGTCAAACATGATTTTACGTTTACACCTTCAAGCTCGATTTTCGTGGAATTCTCTACTGAAGAGGAGCTTGACCGTACGTTTGGCATACTGCCGGATGAAGGCAAGGTTTTTATGCCGCTGGGCAACTATGGTTTTAGCAAGCGGTTTGGCTGGTTAAGTGACCGCTTTGGTGTTTCCTGGCAGCTTAACCATGCCGTCTAACAATACACTCAAGCACAGTCGCTTCGCGGCCCGGCTTAATTCAGGCGATAAAAGCAATGGTTGAAAGATCGGCGATCAGAATTCTGGTGCTGGACGATGAGTCCTTCATGCTCAAGCTGCTGAACCGCGTCCTCGTAAATGCGGGTTTTACCGACGTCACGCTGTTTGACAACGGGCAAGCTGCTCTGGACCGGATTACCGGCATGCAGGGGGGCGGACCGGATGTCATCCTGCTTGACCTCAACATGCCAGTCATGGATGGGATCGAGTTCGTGCGGCACCTGGTCGGCCTGAAATACCAGGGCAGCCTCATCCTGGTCAGCGGAGAGGATGAGCGCATGCTGCGAACGGCCGAGAAGCTGGTTCAGGCCCATCATATTCCCATACTCGGTTACCTGCACAAGCCGGTCAAGCCCGATGCCCTGGCGGCACTGGTTGAGCAGTGGGCCCCTGCCTCCAGCGTCGAAGGCGGTCCGGCAAAAAAGGCCTATAGCGCGGACGAGTTGCGGGCGGCGATCGAAAACGGCGAGCTGATCAACTATTACCAGCCTAAGGTGTCGGTCGCCACCGGCGAGATTGTAGGCGTCGAGACACTGGTGAGATGGCGGCATCCGGTGGACGGTATCGTTTTCCCGGATCAATTCATTGGCCTGGCTGAATCAGCTGGGCTGATCGATGCGTTGACGCGCATGGTATTTGCGGGCGCCATCGAGCAAGCGAAAACCTGGCGCGAAGCCCAATTGCCGTTGCGGGTCGCTGTCAATGTGTCGATGGATAACCTTGCCTCCCTCGATTTTCTTAATTTTGTCGCCGAACTGACTGCGAGCGCCGGTATTTCGCCCCAGAGCGTGGTCCTGGAAGTTACCGAAACGAAGCTGATGCAGGATACGCGCGCGCCACTGGAGATCCTCACGCGGCTGCGGCTGAAGCGCTTCCGTCTTTCCATTGACGATTTTGGCACGGGGCATTCCTCGCTTGCCCAACTGCGCGATATTCCGTTTGACGAATTGAAGATCGACCAGGGATTCGTGCACGGCGCCCTGGTGGATGAAACCCTGCGCGCCATGTATGACGCCAGCCTGTCGCTGGCACGGCAGCTCGGAATGGAAGTGGTTGCCGAGGGTGTCGCGGACCGTGACGATTGGGAGCTGCTGCGCCAGACCGGCTGTGACCTGGCCCAGGGAATGTTCATGTCGCGGCCGATGCTGCCCGCCGATCTGCCCGGGTGGGTGGAAAGCTGGCGCGAACGGGTACGCACGGAATTGCTCGTGGCCGAGGGCGCTAAGGAATAGTCGGATATTGTGACCCCGATTAGTATACGGTCGGATTAGGAATAAAAAGTGCTTTACCCTTGCTCACCTTGATACCAAGTAAGCACGCCACATCCGCTTGCCGGGATCAGAAGCGTGAGCCGGCAGAACTGTCCCATCTCCCTCGCAGGTTACCCTAACGTCTTGCTCAGCGGCTAATGCTTCATAGAAAGTAATAACTTTCTTGATTTCCGTGGACACATCGATGGTGAGTGTTTGAATCATGGGCTGTGCAACTGTCTGGCTTTCGCGAGGAATAATAGGCTGTCCGCCATGGGAGAACTCCCTGTCTGGAGTGATAGCTAATGATATCCTTTCAAATAATCATCCAGGCCAATTGCCGATCAAATTCCAACTTGCCTGCAACAATGCGCCAGGGTTCAGAAAACATCAGAGCCATGGTTCTTGTAAGGATACTTCTTCTCTGTTCCATGCTGTTTCCCGTTGTGCCGGTTCAGGCGCAGACCGAGCCGGACCCACGCGCTACGGACGCATTCGATTTCATGAACGTATTTGCGAAAAAAGGGTGGCATGATCTGAAGGACGAACGCTGGAACATATATGGCCAATTCACCTATATTTCCAGCTGGAAGGGCGCATTTCCGGCCTTGTATACCAATCTGAATGGAAGCCCCAATTCTCTGTTGCCGGAAAGCGAAAGAAGCTTTAGTGGAACTGCTACGCTGTATCTGGGACTCAAGACCTGGAAGGGTGGCGAAATTTATTATGCGCCGGATATGATTTCCACGCGGCCTTTCTCGGATTTGAAGGGTTTGGGTGGAGCGATACACAACTTCGAGCTGCAAAAAGGAGGTTCTGAAATCCCTGTCTATTTCACATCCAGATTATTTTTCAAACAGACCTGGGGGTTTGGCGGAGACCGCGTACAACTCGATTCTGACCCCATGCAGCTCGGCACAACCGTGGATAGCAGACGCCTCGTGGTCAGGGTTGGCAAATTCAGTATTCTCGATTTCTTCGACAAGAATTCGTATTCAGGCGATCTTCGCCGGCAATTCTTTAACATGGGCTTCATGACATATGCGGCGTACGATTTCGCCGCGGATGCGAAAGGATACACCTGGGGGCTGCTGGGTGAATACATTCATGATAATTGGGCGCTGCGCTTCGGTCATGCAGCCGTTCCCATAGACCCTAATGAGCTTGCCATCGACACTAGAGTATTTACCTATTATGGATAGCAAGTTGAGTTTGAGCATAAGCATCTGTTAAATGGCCAGCCCGGCGCTGTAAGGGTGCTGGCTTATAGGAATCACGAAAACATGGGCAAATTCAATGATGCCATTGCCGCTTTCCAATCCGACCCTAATAGAAATGCCACAACCTGTACCGGTTTCAATTATGGATCAGGAAATGCGGGAGCCCCGGATTTATGCTGGGGACGCAAACCCAATAACAAAATGGGCATAGGGATTAATCTCGAGCAACAGGTGCTGGGCGACATAGGCTTATTCTTCCGGGGAATGTACAGCGACGGCAAAACCGAAGTGTATACCTATACGTCAACGGACAGATCGATCTCACTGGGTGCTCTGGCTCGCGGTACCCGATGGGGGCGTAGAAGGGATTCGCTTGGAATTGGGTTCGCCGCAGGCTGGATTTCAAGCGAGCATGCCAGGTATCTGGGTATGGGTGGTATTGATGGATTCATCGGCGATGGCCGAATTAGAAGAGGTCCTGAACACGTTGTTGATATTTTTTATAGCCTCAGTCTATTAAGCTCGGTATGGGTGACGGCGGATTATCAGCATATTACCAACCCGGGCTTCAATGCTGATCGGGGCCCCGTGAATGTTTTTGGGATGAGGGTCCATGCCGAATTTTAGTTGCTTCAGCTTGATCTTATAAAGGATTTCTGATGTTCGACCAGCAGTTGAAAATAGCTACTCCAAGCTACTGGGATTCCAGAAGCTTGACTGACATAGGCCTCCCGCGTTAATCGCTCGGTAAGATTATCGAGTTCCGCACCGTCGACCGAGGCAACCTGCAACACTGCCTCGATCTCCACGTCGTTTGCCCGAAAGCATGCACTACAAGATCGCTCCTTGGACAGTTGGCCTCCTCAAGAATCTGCTCTAGCAGTGCGAGCGCCTCCTTCCGAAACTCACGTTTGGTGATTACATAGACCGTATTGGTCATCTCCACGCTTTAGTGTATCGTCGGGCTGGCGGTTGATGCGATTCACCACCGGCCGCAAAAGCGTGTTAGCCGTGAGCACGAAGATCGTGCCGAGTAGCGCCTCCAGGATCAGATCGGCCCCGGTTGCGCCCCCACTACCGCAGAGCCTTACAGCGTGACAGCGGTGTTGATTCCCGCACATTCCCTTCCTCACATGATCACACCGGCACCGAGGAAGCCTATGCCAGAGACTACGGAGGTGATGACATGAACAGCCCCCTCGTGAGCTTGCAGGCGATTCGCCATGTCCACAAAAAGCGCTGCGCCGACAGTACGGAATGTTCATGTCCGGGCCCAAGCTACCGCACTTGTAGCTGTTCCAGGGGCTAGGCAGGAACCGCACAACGGCGCATACGTCGCGTGTGGGGCATGGGACGTGGGGCTAAATCAGCAGCGCGGCCGCGACCCGCCGCCCCTCGGCCGTGAGGATGTTGTACGTCCGGCACGCCGCTGCGGTGTCCATTACCTCGACGCCAATGCCGACCTGGATCAGGCCCCGCGTCAGCCGCGGGTGAGGAAAGCGCAGCGTGGCGCCGGTGCCGAACAGCACCATCTCGGGCTGTAGCGACAGCACGAAGTCGAAGTGCTCGGCCGTAATGTCTTCGAACGCGTTTGCGTTCCAGTCTTCGATAATGCGGTCGGGCAACACGATCAGGCTACGCTCATAACGCGCGTGATTGATCATGACATGCCCGGCCCCGTAGCCGGTGAACATATTCTGCCCGGTCATTCCGGAAAGATGCAGCTTCAATCAAGGCTCCATTTGCGACAGGTTGGCTGGTCGGGTAACATTACATCTTTTTCATGCCGCGATAAAGTTTTTGTGCCCGCGCCAGCGTAAACAATGGTGAAAAAGTGGCATCCTGAAGCGGCCGAAACGCGTCACTTCATTTATTCCATTGTATTCCGCTGGCTATTGCTTATTGGCGCTCGACTGGCACTACCGGTACCTTATCCGATCCCCGCGATTACGTTTTCCCATCCATGCGCCCTATCCTGAAATCCAGCAAGCTGGCGAATGTCTGTTATGACATCCGCGGGCCGGTGCTCGACCGCGCGCGGCAGATGGAGGAGGAAGGCCAGCACATCATCAAGCTGAATATCGGCAATCCCGCATCGTTCGGCTTCGACGCCCCCGCAGAAATCCTGCAGGATGTGATACACAACCTTTCCGCCGCCTCCGGCTATTGCGATTCGAAAGGTTTGTTCGCAGCGCGCAAGGCGATCATGCACTACACGCAGCAGAAGCGCATCAAGGATGTGCGGATGGAGGACATCTACATCGGCAATGGCGTTTCCGAGCTGATCGTGATGGCAATGCAGGCGCTTCTTAATACGGGCGATGAGGTGCTGGTTCCTTCACCCGACTATCCGCTGTGGACCGCGGCCGTGGTGCTTGCGGGGGGTACAGCCCGGCACTATGTGTGCGATGAGCAGTCCGGCTGGCTGCCCGACCTGGACGATATCCGCTCCAAGGTCAATTCAAATACCCGCGCCATCGTCATCATCAACCCGAATAATCCCACCGGTGCGCTTTACCCGGATGAGATGCTGCTCGAAATCATCGAGATCGCCCGCCAGCATCAACTCATCGTTTATGCCGACGAAATCTACGATAAAGTGCTGTATGACGGCGCTGAGCACACATCGATCGCCTCGCTTGCGGATGACGTGCTTTTCGTCACCCTCAATGGTTTGTCGAAGAACTATCGCGCCGCGGGCTTCCGTTCCGGCTGGGCGGTGGTTTCAGGAACGAAACAATACGCCCGCGACTACATCGCCGGATTGACCATGCTGGCTTCGATGCGCCTGTGCGCCAATGTTCCCTCGCAATTCGGTATCCAGACTGCCTTGGGTGGCTACCAGAGCATTAACGATCTTGTCCTGCCGACGGGGCGGCTCATGCGCCAGCGCGACCTTGCCTGGAAACTGCTGACGGATATCCCCGGCATAACCTGCGTCAAGCCGAAAGCGGCCATGTATTTATTCCCGCGCCTCGATCCGAAAATGTATCCGATCGAGGACGATGAGCAGTTCGCATTGGATCTGCTACTGGAAGAAAAGGTGCTGGTGGTGCAGGGCAGCGGATTCAACTGGCCGTATACGGATCATTTTCGTGTCGTCTTTTTGCCCAACAGCGATGACCTGACCGAAGCGCTGGGCCGGGTCGCCAATTTCCTGGGGCGGTACCGCAAGCGTCATGGCACCTGCCTCGGCAGAACAACCTGAGGGGCCATGGCTTCGAAGTGGAAAAAAGCACGGCGGAGGGAAATAAAGATACTGTCTCCCGGCCGAACGACTGATTTATCCAAATAACAATTACTCACGCTATGAAACCCATCAATGTAGGATTAATAGGCGTAGGCACTGTCGGTGGCGGTACGTATGCCGTGCTCGAACGCAACCAGGAAGAAATCACGCGCCGGGCCGGTAGGGGCATTGTCGTCAGCATGATCGCCGACCGCGACCTGGAGAAGGCGCGCCAGCTCGCGGGGGAAGGGGTGACTGTCACCGCCGATGCGAATGAAGTTGTATCGAATCCGGATATCGATATCGTGGTCGAGCTGATCGGCGGCTATACGGTCGCGAAAGAGCTGATACTGAAGGCTATCGACAATGGCAAGCATGTCATTACCGCCAATAAGGCCTTGCTCGCCTCGCACGGCACCGAAATCTTCGCTGCGGCGCAGAAAAAGGGCGTGATGGTCGCGTTCGAGGCGGCGGTGGCTGGCGGCATTCCCATTATCAAGGCGTTGCGCGAGGGATTGACCGCCAACCGCATCGAATGGATTGCCGGGATCATCAACGGCACCAGCAATTTCATCCTGTCGGAAATGCGCGACAAAGGGTTGACGTTCGATACTGCGCTCAAGCAGGCGCAGAAGCTGGGCTATGCCGAAGCCGATCCAACCTTCGACATCGAGGGCATCGACGCTGCACACAAGCTCACCATCATGGCGTCGATCGCCTTTGGCATCCCCATGCAGTTTGAGAAGGTCTATACCGAAGGTATCGCCAAACTGACGCGCGAAGATATCCGCTACGCCGAGGAACTGGGTTATCGCATCAAGCTGCTCGGCCTTACCCGGCGCACGCCGAAGGGGATCGAACTCCGGGTTCATCCCACGCTGATTCCAACGCGGCGGCTGATCGCCAATGTCGAGGGCGTGATGAATGCAGTGGTGGTAAAGGGCGATGCCGTCGGCGCCACGCTTTATTATGGCGCGGGTGCGGGGGCGGAGCCGACCGGCAGCGCCGTAGTGGCGGACCTCGTGGATGTGACCCGCATGCACACCGCGGATCCCAAACATCGCGTTCCCCATCTCGCATTCCAGCCCGACCTGCTGTCGGATACGCCGATCCTGCCCATGGAGGAAGTAGAGACTTCCTATTATCTCAGGCTCCGGGTGCTGGACAAGCCGGGGGCACTGGCCGACATTGCCCGCGTGCTTGCAGACCTGGGCATCTCAATCGAAGCCATGGTGCAGAAAGAACCGAGTGAAGGCGAGGAACAGGTCGATATCATCATGCTTACGCACCGGGCAGTCGAAAAAAACATTAACACGGCCATTGCCAGGATCAAGAAGCTGCCGACGATGACCGGCAAGGTCACGCGCATCCGCATGGAACAATTAGGCGGCAAATGAGCTCGGTGCCGGCGAAAGACACTTCCGCTGCGCAGCCGCGTTTCGTGCGGCGGCGATAGCGGTCTTCAATAAACTTCTGCAATGAGAGTCTGAAGCGCGAGTTACAGTGCGCGCGACCTACGGTCCAGCTTTTATTTTTAATAAGAATCTTCAAATAACATTCCGTATCCCCTGGTGCCGAACTCATGCGCTACATTTCCACTCGCGGCGGCATGCCGCCGAAAAAGTTTTCCCAAATCCTGCTGGGCGGGCTCGCGTCCGATGGCGGGCTTGCAATGCCCGAAACTTATCCGCAAATCGATGCGGGCGAACTGGCCCGATGGCGCGGCCTGAGTTACCCGGAACTTGCCTTCGAGATTATTTCCCGGTTTGCCGACGATATTCCCGCGGATGACCTGCGCAATATCATCACGCGCACCTATAGCGCGGATTCGTTCCAAAGCGACGACATCACGCCGCTCAAAACCCTGGAGCCGGAGCTGCATATCCTGGGGTTGTCGCATGGCCCGACACTGGCATTCAAGGATATCGCCATGCAATTGCTGGGCAACCTGTTTGAATATGCGCTGGAAAAAACCGGAGAGCGCCTGAATATCCTCGGCGCCACCTCGGGCGACACCGGTCCGAGCGCGGAATACGCCATGCGCGGCAAGCGCAGCATCCGCGTGTTCATGCTGTCGCCTCAGGGCAAGATGAGCCCGTTCCAGACCGCGCAGATGTTTTCACTGCAGGACCCGAACATTTTCAATATCGCCATTCGCGGGGTATTCGACGATTGCCAGGACATCGTCAAGGCGGTCAGCAATGATATCGTCTTCAAGCAGAAGTACCGCATTGGCACCGTCAATTCGATCAACTGGGCCAGGATCGCGGCGCAAATCGTCTATTATTTCAAAGGCTACTTTGCCGCCACCCGGTCGAACGAGGAGCAGGTTTCCTTTTCCGTGCCGTCGGGCAATTTCGGCAATATTTGCGCCGGCCATGTGGCGCGCATGATGGGGCTGCCGATCAGGAAGCTGATTCTCGCCACCAACGAGAACGATGTGCTGGACGAATTTTTCACGACCGGGTGCTATCGCCCGCGCGAGACAGCGGAAACACTCCATACCAGCAGTCCGTCGATGGATATTTCGAAAGCGTCCAACTTCGAGCGCTTTATTTTCGACCTGACCGGGCGAGATGCGGCCAAGGTGAAGGAATTGTGGGGCGTCGTGGACACGGGCGGGGCATTCGATCTTGTCGATACGCCTTTATGGGAAAAAATAAACGATTTCGGCATGATCTCCGGGACCAGCAGCCATTCGGCCCGGATCGGCATCATACGCGAAGTGCACGAAAAATATGGCCTGCTGATCGATCCGCATACGGCGGACGGATTGAAAGTAGGGCTGGAGCATCGGGAAGCTGGCATACCGCTGGTCTGCCTCGAAACGGCCCTGCCGGTGAAATTTTCCGAGAGCATCGTCGAGGCCATCGGCGATGAACCCGCCCGCCCTGCCGGGTACGAGAATATCGAAGACCTGCCGCAACGGTATGTGGTGATGAACGCGGATGTAGACGTGGTCAAGGCATTCATCGCCGAGCAGACCCGGCAGGACTAGAAGGGGTTCAGGAGTGGAATTTTCGCATATCAAGCTGTAAAAAAACTCGTCCCGCAAAATCAATCCCGGTAGCAAGAAAGCTGGCAGGGATTAGCCAAGGGTCATCTTACCTACCAAGCCCCTCCAGCAAGTGCTTCTGCTTCAACCTTCCTGATCCATGCTTCCTTGCAGTCGCCATAGGCGTGCGAATCGTCGGGGTGCAGGCTCTGGCAGCGGGATTTCTCCTGGTCATAGGCAGCAGCAATGCGGGGATTCTCGCGAAGATAGTCACGAAATGCGAGTTGCCGCGTGATCTCCGGTGAACCTTCGGCATAGCAGTGAAGCTGGATTAACCTGCGATTCGTCATGGGATCGGCTTTCGTGCAGTAGCGTCGTCCAGGCAAACCAAGTTCAGCCCACCAATCATAGCCAAGCATTTCAAGATCGGTCTGGTGGTCATCCAGCTCAGTCAGACTTGTGACCACTGGCATGAGATCGAGAGCTGGTTTTGCACGGATGCCCGGTATCGCAGTTGATCCGACATGGTGGACGGCCAACAGGATTCTCCCCAGGATAGATGCGAGCACCTTGCTTTCCGCAACGGTGTTCTCGACCCACTGCGGATCATATGGTTGCAGTTCGACCTTGATTGGCGGTGGCAATTTGGTTTCTCCTTGTTGCTAAAAGGATGCTTGATATCCGGGAATCGATTTGATGAATTTTCGCACATCAGACTTTGAGAAAACTTTTTTGGTTATTACACGAAATCCTGCTTTACCTAAAGCACGAGTGGTCGGCCATTGAAGGAAACCGAGCGGCATAGCGCCGAAGAATCGCGGGAGCATGGAATCAATTCGCTGACTATAATGAGAACGGTCCTCACTTTGCGTTGCAGTAGCCGCACCTGCCCAATACGCCTGCAAGGCCCAAGGGAGCGTTTTGCAGGCCCGCCAATCAGCCAGAGTTTGCACTATTGATCAATTGTGATCTAGGAAGGCCACGTTAACCTGCATTCCGGATAACCTTTTTTTCCACATCGACTGAGGAGAATAATATGCCACTAAACGCTTACGGCGTTTTGAAAGGGAGGGCGATTTCCCGCCGTTTGGGTTCAGGGTCTTCACCCCACTATCAAATCCATATTGTTGATGAGATCGGTACCAATTATCGCATCGCGATTAACGTCAAGTCTCAATTGGGGCCGTCCGAGCTGATGTACTACATCAAACCGTACTTTATCCATCCGCTTACGGAAATAGTATCCATTCTACCAAGCGGTTTCAGCAGTCTTGCACCTAACTCCTCTTCGGGCGCGCTTGATCTGATCCGTGGAAACTTGCTTCAGCCCGCAATGATGACTCCTCTCCCTGCGAATCTGCCAGGCCCGGATAACGACCTGAACGAGAAGCTTGATCAAATTGTCCAGAGGGCGATGGCAGATGAGGAGGCCCTGGTCTATGCTTTTGGCGAACGATGGGGACCAGAAGCCAACAAAGCCGACAAGTATTTCGGCTTTGTACCAGGTAACGGCATACATGACATCCACATGAACCAGGGTAATGTAGGTTCGTTTGTTCGCGACGATGGGGTTTGGCAGGATGGCGGAGTACTATTTCACTTTCCCGGTGAGCAACAGTGGACAGCCATTTTTCTGAAGTTCCAATCGCAAAGCTGGCATACAGATGACGTAACAGGGCATACATTAAGTGTGCCGGAGGCAGGCGAGCCTGTAAATCCCGACCCTATTGCGCCGCAGCCGACTGAAACATTGCCCGATGGGCTGGTACGCATAGTTGCGGCAATGGTTAATTCGAAGGAATCCCCAGAGAGGGAATGGGTCCACATACTGAATGCCAGCGATCGTGTCATCTCGCTGGACGGTTGGCAGCTGGCCGACAAGCAGAAAGCGAAAATGCCTTTGGGTGGCATGCTCGACCCCGGTGCCACGGTGCGCGTCGATGTTCAACCGCCAGTGGCCTTGTCCAATAAGGGAGGTATTATCACGCTGCTGAACCAGGATGGTTTAAAGGTACATGGCGTTTCCTACACCAAGCAACAAGCGAATCAGCCCGGCTGGACAATTGTTTTTTAGGTAAAACTATCATGAGGATTGCTTAGCAACTTGGCCATCTGACTACAGGCGATAATAATATCTGCCTCCGTGATTGATTACTTTCGCTGCTTTTCGGCAGCAGCAAGAAAATCGTCCAGGATAGGCCCGGAATCGAGCAGTTCGCTGCCCAAGCCGTGGAACTCGGGATGCCATTGAAAGCCGGTTACATAGGATTGGCCGCGCATGCGTATGGCCTCGATGATCCCGTCGCTGGCGGAAACGGCCTCGACCAAGGAGTCGCGCCCCAGCCGCTTGATGGCCTGATGGTGGATGCTGTTGACCAGGTGCTGGTGCTGGTCTCCATATAGCTTTGCCAGGCGCGAGTTCTCCTCGATCAGTACCGTATGCCGGTGCTGGTCGTACAAGTCGGCATCCACGTGCGCCATGGCATCGGGGTTGTCCGTGACGATATCCTGGTAGAGGCTTCCCCCCAGTGCCACGTTGATCAGCTGCAACCCGCGGCAGATGCCCAGCACGGGTCTCCCCTGCACCACGCACTCCCAGAAAAGCTCCATCTCGTACAGATCGCGCACGCGGTCCCCCGCCCATTCGGGCCGGGCCGGCGTTTCGCCGTAGGAGATGGGGCTGACGTCTGCGCCGCCTTGCAGGACCAGGCCGTCTATTTCCCGGACATAGTCGCTGACGCGCACCTTCGAGCGCTCGACGCCACCGGTTTCAATCGCCGGCAGCATGAATACCAGTGCGCCGCGACGCATGATCCAGTGCGCGACGGTCTGTTCGAGGTATTGCAGGGTTTTGTTGCGAAAGCCGAGTTCCGGCGGCGGGTTATGCAGAATACGTGGCGACAGGCCAATCCGTAGCGGGCGGGGCATTTGTGGGGGCAGGCGAAGGCAATGCCCTCAATTACCCATCCACAATTCGGCTTGCAATTGCATTACATCGCCGAGATTGTGCTCGCGGGCATAGGTTTGGCGCAACCAGCTGGTGCCGTTGCCGACTATGAGTATCTCGCGGATGCGCTCCAGCGCCTCGGAGGCATGCAGCTCGCGTGCGTGATCGCTGATGCGTGCCAGCATGTGGGTGATATCCTCACGGATGCTGCGTCGCTCATGCGTGCGCGGGTCGACGAAGATGCCGTCGAGTCCGAACCGGCAAGCCTGGAAACGATTGAACGTATAGACGAGGTAATCGTCCTCTTCCGGCGCGGTACGCTGTTCCACCATGATGTAGCGCGACATCGACTGGATGTAGCAGGCGATGGCCGCGGCGATCTCCACCGTGAGCGGGGTATCGCATACCCTGACTTCAATGGTGCCGAATTCCGGTTTTGGACGAATATCCCAGTAAAAATCCTTCATCGATTCCACCACGCCGGTACCGGTCATTTTTGAGAAAAATTGTTCGAACTCCTCCCAGCGTAGCACGAACGGAGCCCGTCCACTCAAGGGGAAGGAAAACACCGAATTCAAGCGCGCGGAGGCAAAGCCGGTATCGTGTCCCTGCACGAAGGGAGAACTGGCCGACAGGGCAATGAAATGGGGAATGTAGCGCGACAGCATGTGCATCAGGTGCAGCGCCTCGTCCGGGCCCGGGCAGCCAATATGGACGTGCTGGCCAAAGATGGTGAACTGTTTCGCCAGATACCCGTATAGCTCCGACAGGTAATGGAAGCGCGGCGCGTCAAAAATCTTCTGTTCGCTCCAGTGCTGGAACGGGTGAGTGCCGCCGCCGGCGATCGCGACGTCGAGAAAGCGTCCAGCCTCGGTGACGACCTCGCGCAGGGCGCGCAGCTCCTCAACCAGCACGGCATATTCGTACTGCACCGAGGTATTGATTTCGATCATGCTGCGGGTCATCTCCGGTTTTATTTCCCCCGGATGGGAGGATTTGGCCAGCCGCCGCAGGATATCGGGCGCAGACGAAACGAGGTTATAGTCATTACAGCTGAGCAGCTGCAACTCAAGTTCCACCCCCAGCGTCAGGGGGCGCGAGGATGCAAACGGCATCAGGCTCATGTTTTTCTCTCCGATGTCTCGCCTGCTTTTCGCAGAGCAGCTTGCACCAGGAACGGGCTGACAAGCTCAAGGATGACAATGCAACTCATGAGCGCCAGGCCCAGCCCGGAAGCGAAACCAGGGAAAACGGTTCCCGTATCAAGCGTGAGCAGAAGCGCGACGCTGGACATGGGCGTCAACGCCACGCCCAGTGAAATAGCCTGGCGCAAGCCGATGCCGCTGTAATTTGCCAGAGCAAGCACCGTCAGGAGCTTGGCCGCCGCCCGCACGGCGATTAGCAGCAATACCAGCAGGAAATTGTCGCGCAAGCCGCCGAGGTCCGCCGCAAGACCAGTGGCGATGAACATAAGCACCACGAGGACAGCTCCTGCCGAGCCAAAGTGGGGGGGGAAAGCACGCGAGCGCTGGCGACGGTAGCGCGTGATGAGACCGGCGGCCAGCAAAACCAGGATTGGGCTAAGCTTGAGCGTCGAGGCCATGATGGTTGCGAACGCGATCATGCCGAACAGGACGAAGGAGAACGTCTCCTCGTGTTGCCCCAGGTAGTGATGGATGCGCTCGAAGGTAATGCCGAACAGCCATGCCAGCAGGGCGGAGCCTCCAAGGAGGTAGAGAGGAGGCAGTACGGTATGGATAAATTCGGCGCCAGTTTCGCCATGCATGACGGCGACTGCAAGTTTATGGAATATGACTGCGTAGATGCAATTCAGGGCGGTCATGAGCATCAGTCGGTCAGTCACTTGGCCTTGCGCACGCGATTCGGTCACCATGCGAACGACGATTGCGGGGGACGTGGCGATGACAATGGTGGCGACGATCGCGGCAGCCGCGCCGGTGAAACCGAACGACACCAACAGTGCGAAAACGGCGACAAATGTGGCGGTGGCTTCCAGCAGGCTGGTGGCGGCAATCCAGGGATTGGCCTTGAGCCAGCGCAGATTCACCCGATTCCCCAACTCGAACAAAAGGATTCCCAGCGCCAAGTCCACGACCAGGCGCCATTCTGCAGCCGGCAGCTCGGGTATCAGACTCAGCCCGCCCGGGCCCAGCAATATGCCGATGCCGATATAACCGACAATGCGCGGCCATCTCAGGTGCCGCACCATCAATTCGCTGATGAGCACCGCGACCACAAGCGTCAGCGCCAGCCATAATGCCGGGCTCACCGCGAGCGGCCAGACCGGAAGGTAGTCAGACCAGGTCATGCGGCTCCGGGGAGGGATTGCGCAAACACGCGCTTCCGCATAGCGACAAATGTTTTATCAGTTGCATCCGGTCTCCTCGGGGGTGATTGGATCAAAACGGATGTTGGATGATTTGAAGAAACTCGGGGACTCTCCAGCCGCGCCCGCATATGATACTGAGGGTACTGAATCCCAAGTGCCAAGTGGAAGGAGAACCATTATAAACTATGAACGGGATGAGAAAAACCCAACCGCTGAGTCTGTATACTCCTTGTGCTGTGGATCAAGCGGGACTATCACGCCCCGGAAGCGGAATGCACGTTCACTGGAATCAAGCTCGATCCCACCGTAAATGCGTACACATCTGCTTAATAAGTAACGGCCGCGGTATCGATAATTTAACCCTTCAACCGCTTCGGGTTGTGAAAAATGGAGGATTCTTATAATCTTCAGCGCTTTGTGGATGCCCAGTGGCCCGTATACGAGAGGGTTTGCCGGGAGCTGCGGCAGGGACGCAAGCAAAGTCACTGGATGTGGTTCATCTTTCCGCAGATCCAGGGCCTCGGCCACAGCGCGATGGCGCAAAAATTCGCCATCTCTTCGCGCGAGGAAGCCGAAGCATACCTGTCGCACCCCATCCTCGGACCCCGTTTGCGGGAGTGCACCCGCATTGTTGCCGACTTGGAGGGCAAGCCCGTCGAAGATATTTTCGGTTACCCCGATGATATGAAGTTTCGCTCGTCGATGACGCTATTCGCGCGCGCGGCGGTCGATAAGGATAAGAATAAGGATAAGGAAATATTCCAGCGCTGCCTGGAAAAATATTTCGGCGGCGAGCCGGACCGCGTGACGCTTGCTGCACTGCCTGATTTCTAAAAATTCCCGCCACAGGTCATCCAGGCTCCGCGAGTTGCTGCTCCGGCCTTTGGAATCGGCACAGTCAGAGGTCTTTTTAGCGCCTCAAAGTGGATCGGTAGTATTTCTTCCTTGATCCCCTTCATACCCCACCTCATCAGTGACCGCCTGGTGGTTGCTGCGCATCCAACTCGGTAAGTATCCGGCCGTTAAATCCTTTGCAGGGCTCGAACACCCTGCCGGTACGTCAAACTATCACCTGCCTGCCCCCCTCGCGCGATCGATCGGTACAGCGGCTCGCGGCAAATCGGCAAAGCTAACGTCTCCGTTCTTAAGGACCAAGCTATCGTTCAAGAACCGCGGGGCTGTTATGAACTGTTATGAAATGAGTGCGCGGCTTATCGAACCAATACAGCGAACAGTGATCCCGGAAAAAGACGCTTTGCTAATGGGCCCTGTAAAATCATACAGCTATTAAAAGGCAAAACGGCATGATGTAATAACTCGTGCCGTTCCAAACTTACAATCTCCATATATTTCACCTAGTAGGCCTTTTGCCTACTACGGCCCCTCCACGCGAACGTGCGGTCGATCTCTCCAGGTTGTGATGAAAGACGTTATTCGTCTCTTACCCGAACACCGGTAGGAGTTCTCACAAAGGCATGGGAAAAACATGTTAAGTCAATTGGGCGCTCTTTTCGATCCGGAAGGATTTATCCCCCACGGGTATTGCTATCTATGGCTGCCAGAAGTGTTATGGCTGCATGTGATCGCCGATGCCATCATCACTTTGTCGTATTTCACGATTCCCTTCGCGCTGGCATACTTTGTAAAACGCCGTACCGATTTGCCCTTTAAATCCGCGTTCGTCATGTTCGGTCTATTCATTATGCTATGCGGATTTACTCATGTACTGGGCATCGTGACAATCTGGACGCCCATTTATTGGATTGAGGGTGTAGTCAAAGCCGTCACTGCCTTTGTTTCGCTTGCAACTGCCGCCGTGTTATGGCCTCTCACATCAAAAGCATTGGCTCTTGTAAGCCCCAGTGCCCTACTTGTGCGCTCGAGGGAAATCCAGACTGAGCTGCGCCGCGACATCATGGAACGTCAGCTTGCTGAAAAAGCGCTTTTTGAAGAGAAGGAGCGTCTGCGCGTGACGCTGAGCTGTATCGGTGATGCGGTAATTACGACGGATATTTTCGGCAACGTGACCTATCTAAACTCGGTTGCCGAAACCATGACGGGCTGGACTTCTCAGGAAGCGGACGGTCTTCCGTTGCCGGATGTATTTCACATCGTCAATTCCGAAACCAATGAAACTGTTTTCAACCCCGTTGAACTGGTTCTCCAGAATAAGCAGACCGTGGGCTTGCCTCTGAATACACTGCTGATACAGCGAAGTGGAGATACTTTTCCAATTGAAGATTCGGCTGCCCCGATACGGGACCAACACGGTGAAATTATGGGTGCAGTGCTGGTGTTCCATGATGTCACCCATGCCCATACGATGGCGGCCGAGATGACTTACCAAGCATCCCACGATGCATTGACCGGCCTTATTAACCGACGGGAATTTGAGCGGCGCCTGGAGCATGCCCTACAAACCGCGCAACAGGAAGACGAGCAGCATACGTTGCTTTATCTCGACCTCGATCAGTTCAAAATCGTCAACGATACCTGTGGTCACATCGCTGGCGATGAGTTATTACGGCAACTGACCAGCGTAATGCATGCGGACCTTCGCAGCAACGATACATTAGCCCGTCTGGGAGGCGATGAATTTGGTTTATTGCTGGAAAATTGCGCATCGGGGACTGCGTTACGCGTGGCCGAGCTGTTACGGCAGACGGTGCATGAGTTCCGTTTCGTTTGGCAGGATAGGGTGTTTACAGTCGGAGCAAGTATAGGATTAGTTACCTTTAGCGATGCCAAGGAAACACTAGGCGATATTCTGCGTAAAGCTGATGCGGCTTGTTATCTTGCTAAGGACAAGGGGCGCAATCGTATACAAATCTATACGGCGGACGACACACGACTTGCACAACGTCATGGCGAGATGGGATGGGTAGGTCGAATACAGAGGGCACTGGAGGAACATAGGTTCGTGCTATACGCCCAGAAAATATTGGCACTAGAGGATAGCCCGGACGCTGGTGAGCACTATGAAGTGCTTTTGCGCATGCTGGATGAGGACGGCAAGCTGATTCCGCCCATGGCTTTTATTCCGGCTGCGGAGCGCTACGGCCTGATGCCTCAAATCGATCGTTTGGTCGTTGCTACGGCTTTCGCACAATACAGGCGGCGTCATCCCTTCGGTAGTGCTCTAGGCACCTGCGCCATCAATCTTTCGGGCGCATCTGTTTGCGATGAAAGTTTTCATAAGTTCGTGGCGGATCAATTCAGTCTTTACAAGATTCCACCTGCCGGAATCTGTTTTGAGATTACGGAGACCTCTGCAATTGCCAATCTGGCACGAGCGACAGCATTGATCTGTCAGTTAAAAGACCTGGGCTGCCGTTTTTCCCTCGACGATTTCGGGAGCGGCATGTCCTCTTTCGCCTATTTAAAACATCTGCCCGTCGACTATCTGAAAATAGATGGGGGTTTTGTGAAGGACATGATTGAAGATCCGATAGACCATGCGATGGTGGAGGCGATCAACCACATAGGACATGTCATGAAGATCGAGACGATTGCCGAGTTTGTTGAGAACGAAGCCGTTTTGGTGGCATTGCGACGGGTCGGAGTGGATTATGCCCAAGGGTACGGAATTGAAAAACCGTACCTGAACGAATGCTTAAGGACCTGAGTGCAGTTATAAACCGCTTGCCCTCTTTCGATTATCCCGCCGGATCTTGAGTACTTTGCGGACTCGATGTATGCGTCTCTCGCCGTTCAAGGGAGTAAATCGTTCGCTGGTTGGAATCCAAGCAGGGAAAATGACCGCTTGGGCGATGTTCCTGTAGCGCTCCCAACCTCAAACTGGCGGCTCTCCCTTAGCCGCCTGATGAAAAGCGCATGGACAGATCCACGGCTTTGATGTCCTTGGTGAGGCTGCCGACGGAGATGCGGTCCACCCCGGTTTCCGCCACCGCGCGTACGTTGTCGAGCGTTATCCCGCCCGATGCCTCCAGCGCGGCGGCGCGGTTGGTCAGGCGGGCGTTCAATATCACCGCTTCGCACATGCGGTCGAGATTGAAGTTGTCTAGTAGAACCAGTTTTGCGCCGGCATCGAGCGCCGAGCGCAGGTCGTCCAGCGTTTCCACCTCGATCTGGATGAATACACCCGGCGGGGCGATCTTTCTCGCTGTTCGCAATGCAGGTTCGATGCCGCCGGCCGCGATGATATGATTCTCCTTGATGAGGATGCCGTCGTACAAGCCCAGCCGGTGATTGGTTCCGCCGCCGCATTTGACGGCGTATTTTTGCGACACTCGCAATCCAGGCAATGTCTTGCGGGTGTCGAGGATGACCGCGCCGGTTTTGGCGACCGCATCTACGTAGAGCCGCGTCCGCGTAGCGACCGCCGACAGCAGTTGGACGAAGTTGAGCGCGGTGCGCTCCGCCGTGAGCAGGGCGCGCGCGGGTCCGATGATTTCGCAAAGCTTCTGTCCGGGCCCAACGATGTCTCCATCCTGCGCGAACCAGCGTATATCCGCCTGGGGCGACAGTTGCCGAAAAGTCGCCTCAAACCATTGCACACCGCATAACACGGCCTTTTCACGGCTGATCACCGTTGCGGTCGCGGCCTGGGTGGCCGCAAGCAGGCTTACAGTCAGGTCGCCCGTCCCGATATCTTCTGCCAGCGCCTGGCTGACGTTTCTCTCGATTTCTGCTGTTAAATCCATAGTGAAGACCTGCATCAAGCGGAGCGTGGGCGGACATTTTAACCGAATACGTTCCGGGGGGAAGTAGCAGGGCGTAGGGCGCGCCAAGGGTGCCGAGCGCAGGATATCGCCCTGTTGCAGGAGGTGATCAGACGGGTAAGTGCGCGTCATCCCGCGCAATATTCGCATGAACATGCGGCGCAATGTGCTGCGCTTGTTGCGCCTCGCGCCTTCTTGTCCTACGCTGAATAAGGAAAGTAACGCTGGCGCTTCGTTGGAGGGGCATTGGAGGGGCAGGCAGTGAAGGGCGCACGGGCGGTAATCGCCATCGCGCACCGCCTGTCGACAGTGCCTGCCAAGGCCGACTGCGTCGAACTTGAAATCCGCGGCCCGTGCCTCATATACAAACCATTCAAAACTAACTGAGGAATTCGCCCCATGCGTTTCGACAAGTTGACCACCAAATTTCAGCAGGCGCTGGCGGATGCACAGAGCATCGCGGTCGGCCAGGATAACCCCTACATTGAACCCCACCACTTGCTGCTTGCGCTGTTGCAACAGGAAGATGGCGCCACTGCGTCGTTGTTGCAACGCGCGGGCGCGAATGTCCCGCCCCTGCGCGAGGCATTGAAGAAAAGCGTGGAGCGCCTGCCAAAGGTGGAGGGGACGGGTGGGGAAGTCACGGTTTCGCGCGAGCTGGGCAATCTGCTCAATCTCGCCGACAAGGAAGCGCAGAAACGGGGCGATCAGTTCATCGCATCCGAGATGTTCCTGCTGGCGGTGATCCAGGATAAAGGCGAAACCGGCAACCTGCTGCGGCAGCACGGAGCCAACCGCGCTTCGGTGGAGCAGGCGATCAGTGCCGTCCGAGGCGGCGAGAATGTGGCCAGCGCCGAAGCCGAGGGCAGCCGCGAAGCACTGAAGAAATACACTCTCGACCTGACCGAGCGCGCGCGCATGGGCAAGCTCGATCCCGTAATCGGGCGCGATGACGAGATCCGGCGCACGATCCAGGTGCTGCAGCGACGCACCAAGAATAATCCGGTCCTGATCGGCGAGCCGGGCGTGGGCAAGACCGCCATTGTGGAAGGGCTGGCGCAGCGTATCGTCAATGGCGAGGTGCCGGAGACCCTGAAAGACAAGAAGGTGCTTTCACTGGACATGGCCGCGCTGCTGGCGGGAGCCAAGTACCGTGGCGAGTTCGAGGAACGCCTGAAATCGGTTTTGAAGGAGATTGCGCAGAGCGAAGGCAGCATTATCGTGTTTATCGATGAGCTTCACACCATGGTGGGCGCCGGCAAGGCGGAAGGCGCAATTGACGCCGGCAATATGCTCAAGCCCGCGCTCGCCCGTGGCGAACTGCACTGCGTAGGGGCGACCACTCTGGATGAATACCGCAAGTACGTCGAAAAGGATGCGGCGCTGGAGCGGCGTTTCCAGAAGGTATTGGTCGATGAGCCCACGGTTGAAGCCACCATCGCGATATTGCGGGGCTTGCAGGAAAAATACGAAGTGCACCATGGTGTGGACATCACCGACCCGGCGATCGTGGCCGCTGCGGAGCTGTCGCACCGTTACATCACTGACCGCTTCCTGCCTGATAAGGCCATCGACCTGATCGATGAGGCGGCAGCACGGATACGAATGGAAATCGACTCGAAGCCCGAGTCAATGGACAAGCTCGACCGCCGGCTGATCCAGCTCAAGATCGAACGCGAGGCGATGAAGAAGGAGAAGGATGAAGCCTCGCAGAAGCGTCTGGCGCTGCTGGAAGAGGAAATAGCGAAACTCGCGCGCGAGTATGCGGACCTGGAAGAAATCTGGAATGCGGAAAAATCCCAGGTGCACGGCACGCAGCATATCAAGGAAGAGATGGAGAAGGTCAAGCTGGAAATGGAAGCGGCCAAGCGCAAGGGGGACTGGCAGAAGGTGTCGGAGCTGCAATATGGCCGTCTGCCGCAACTGGAAGCCCAGCTCAACGCCGAGGACCGCCAGGGCGCGCACGGCGAGGCGCACAAGCCGAAGCTGTTGCGTACGCAGGTGGGCGCGGAGGAAATCGCAGAGGTCGTGTCGCGCGCCACTGGCATTCCCGTCTCCAAGATGATGCAGGGCGAGCGCGAGAAGCTGCTGCAAATGGAGGAGAAGCTGCACGAGCGGGTGGTAGGGCAGGACGAAGCCGTGCGCCTGGTCTCAGACGCCATCCGCCGCTCACGTGCGGGCCTCGCCGACCCCAACCGTCCTTACGGCTCGTTCCTATTCCTGGGTCCCACCGGCGTAGGCAAGACCGAGCTGTGCAAGGCGCTTGCCGGCTTCTTGTTCGATTCGGAGGAGCATCTCATCCGCATCGACATGTCGGAATTCATGGAGAAGCATTCGGTTGCCCGCCTGATCGGCGCGCCGCCGGGTTATGTCGGCTACGAGGAGGGCGGCTACTTGACCGAGGCGGTGCGCCGGAAACCCTATTCCGTGATCCTGCTGGACGAGGTTGAAAAGGCGCATCCCGACGTGTTCAACGTTCTGCTGCAGGTGCTCGACGACGGCCGCATGACGGATGGACAGGGGCGCACCGTGGATTTCAAGAATACCGTCGTGGTCATGACCTCCAATCTCGGTTCGCAGATGATCCAGCAAATGGCGGGGGACGATTATCAGGTCATCAAGCTGGCGGTGATGGGTGAGGTAAAAACCTATTTCCGGCCAGAATTCATCAACCGGATCGACGAGGTGGTGGTATTCCATGCGCTGGATGAGAAGAATATCCGCTCCATCGCAAGGATCCAGCTGCAATACCTCGAGTCCCGACTGGCGAAGCTTGAAATGAATCTTAACGTCACCGACGCGGCTCTGGATGAAATCGCTCAGGCTGGTTTCGACCCTGTTTTTGGCGCCCGTCCGCTGAAGCGCGCAATCCAGTCGCAGATCGAGAACCCGTTGGCCAAGGAAATACTCGAAGGACGCTTTGGTCCTAAGGACACCATTACGGTAGACAGCAGGAATGGCGGGGTTGTGTTCGGCAAAGCATAGGACTGTGTTGTTGCGGGATGCCGGAAATAAGAGGTGGCTGCGGCGGTCATCCGTGGTAGCAGGCGGAAAAGGGGGCGCCGAGCGTCTCACCGCCTGCCAAGCCAGGAATGGCGCAAGTAGCCTCATAAGTGTCCAATGAGGGAAGAAACATCCCACTGTAGAGAACGCCACGCTGATTTGTAATCAGAAGGGCCCGGGTGGGATCAATGACTTGCCGTTTACTAGCGACAGACTATTAATTTATCTAGGCACGGCGTGAACATAAGAGGTGTAACAGGCTAGCGTCCAGTTAATTGTAGTAGTTTCGATTTAATCTGACAGTAGGGCCTTGCCAAAGGTGGGGTTACCCGGTTTGATAGAGGTGCGAATCTTTATCAAATTGAGCGCTG
>NZ_FOPV01000025.1 GCF_900113575.1 Nitrosospira sp. Nsp14 | reverse complement strand
TCGGCAATCGAACACCGGCTGAAGCAGGCTTGCAACGGTTGCAAAATCAGAATGCCTGAACCGGAAGACTCACCTTCGAACTGGCTACAAAAAACAATAGCAGGTCACCTCCCCAAACGCACGATTAAGTCTTTAGATAAAGGCTTGTGTTCTATCTATCTTTGTTCCTGGCTCAGATATTGCTTAATGAACATCATGGCAACAGGTAGGTGGTTTGTAACTACCTAACTGAAGCGTTAAAACTTAATGAATTCCCTTTGCCTAGGGATCGAATCATCACGGAGAATATGAAATGAACAGAACTATCGTTTTCATCATTGGCGCTTTGTTTATAGCGCCTGTTCAGGCGGTGCCACTCGATACAGCCAGCTAGACAAGTTGGACGTCATCGACAAGCGGCAGCTTTACCCAGGATTCCAACGTTATCAACGTAACGTATACGGGTAGCAGCTTCGGGGTGGACTACGGCTCACACCTTTATAACGTGCCGCCTTCGTTCACCAATAGTGAAGTTACTAATACGCCGGGAACCAACGGGATGCTTCTGATGACCGGGGGTACAGGCCAAATCAACGGTTTTCATTTTTCCGAGGCGGTTGTTGACCCACTCATCAGTCTTTTCAGCGCGGGCCAGGCAGGCGTCCCGGTTTCATTCAATTTTCTGAATAATGTGACATTCAGCATACTGAGCGAAGGCGCGGGTAATTGGGGAGGCGGGCTGCTTACCCAGAACGGCGCTTCGATTACGGGCTGGGAAGGCAATGGATTACTTAAATTCCATGGCACGTTCACTGACATTCTATTTACCACGCCTGATTACGAGTTTTATTATGGCGCCACTGTCGGAGCGCTAGCCGATATGGCCGTACCCCCGACCGCAATTCCTGAACCCGCTACCTTCGCACTCATTTTAACGGGTCTGGGCATGATAGGATGGACGCGCCGCCGTAAGAGCTAAGGTCGAGTCAGAGGTCTGGGAGGCACGAAAGTGTCTGTCGATAGCCCCCTTCGATAGCCCCCTTTATGTCCGGCCCCACTGATTTTGGGCGAGAGTGTATGTATCCCTAATACACCTCTTCCGGGTCATCGCTACGGCGTATCGCTAATGGTCCAGTAAGCATCAATGGAACTCGTGGACAACTTGTACGTAGCGTCAGCTATTGCACTGAAAACAAGATGCCTGAGGACCTATTCCTTAAGGGGTTGCCGCCAACTACTCTCATTTCTCGTCTTGCTTGCCAAGTTTTTTACCGATTTCATCCGTTGCTTCACCTATCCTCTTGCTGGCTTCAGCGGCCGTCTGATCTATTTTTTTACCTGCGGTTTCTGCGGGTCCCGGCTTGTCGCATGCGGTAAGCCCACAAATCAATAGAATCGAGATACCGATTAATGTGAAATTCTCTTTTACTTTCATTTTGGTTCCTTTTTAATTTTTATAACGCCTAAAAATACATCCTCATTGATCCGCAGATCAAATGAAGAATATCACACACACCCCTCGGACAAAGGTTGGAGGTGTAGATTATCGCAAATGGTCGATATTGTTAAGGATGCGGCCAAGCCGGACGATGCCGGGTTTCCTGCTATTCAAATAGAATAAACGTTGATGGTGGAGCCCCTCATGATCGACAGCACGGGACAATGGATACACCGGACTGACGAGGGTATAAGAAACTTCTGGAGGTGGTTCAATGGCTTTGGACGAGCAGGATTGGAAGGAACGGCTGGGCAAGGCGCAAACGCAGGAAGAATTCGAGGCGCTGATAATGGAACTGCCGGAGCGGTCGTTGGATGAGATGAGCGAGGAAGAGCGCGAATACTTTTTGATGGAACAGAAGATCGAAGAAGAGTTTATGGCCCATATCACCCAAACCGCAAAACTAAGGGATGGCTAGTGCGCGTTCAGGCCTCTGGCCTCAGAAGGAAATGATGAAAATATCCTCACGCGCTTCATCAACCTGAAGCATTGAATAGGCCGGATATCAAACCGGTGTAAAGGAGTTACCAGTGGAAATCGATGAACAACATAATGCCGCGCTGGCTAAGGTCGCGGAAATGGTCGGCGATGCCAGATTCGCCATGTTGACTACCAAGGAAAAAGACGGCACCTTGCGCAGCAGCCCCATGGCTACCATGCAACTGGACAGCGAAGGCAACCTCTGGTTTTTTACTTCCCTGTCATCCCCAAAAATCGAGGAAGCGCAACCGGACCAGCAAGTCAACCTCTCCTACGCTCGTACAGATAAGTACGACTATCTTTCCATATCCGGGGCAGCGGAGCTGGTGCACGACAAGGAGAAGATGCAGGCATTATGGTCTCCGTGGCTCAAGCCCTGGTTCCCAAAGGGCTTGGACGATCCGGATCTCGCTTTGCTCAAAGTCAGCATCTTGGCAGTCGAATATTGGGATGCGCCCCACAGTGCTACTGCACGGGCATACGGACTTGTGAAAGCGCTGGTGACAGGTGATACCGATGCATTGGGTGAACATCGCAAACTGGATGTAAACGAGGAATAACCGGGGCAGCTGTTGAAAACTCCTGGGCGCCTGTGAAACCAAGCGCTACAGAATTCATGGCTCCTTTTTCAACTCTTCCGCCCGTGCCCTGTAGCACGCACCCGAAATTCATAGCAGGTACGGCAGCAGAATACACATGCGCCAAGAGGCGGAATGAGGTTTGCCAAATCTGTTCATCATCCCGATGTCAGTATACCCGCGCCCTAGTCTGTCTCGAGACTCGCACTTCTCGCGCGGGGAATATGGCGGTATAGCGTGGAGGCAGCCATGTTCAATCGTCGGGCTACGGCAGCAACGGTGATCGCAGAATCCTTCAGCATCGCCTTGGCGGCCTGAAGATCCTTGTCTGGAAGACCCGAAGACCTGCCACCCACACGGCCTCGTTCCCGCACGGCTCTCAAGCCCGTAGCAGTCCGTTCGCGGATGACGCCGCGCTCGAATTCGGCTAGTGCCGCGAAGATGTGGAATACGAGTTGCGCCTCCAAACGGGTGATTGTCTTGCAATTGTGCTTAGTCAGCACATCGCCTTTCGCAACCCAACTCGCAACCGAGCGCGCTATGCAGTGGCGCTGACAACCCTTTCATCCACTTCAAGGAGATCGTGATGAGCGAACAGACCATCGTGCATTGCACCTTCGAGCGGCATGCCACCGTGATCTTGGATATCTTCAACGACGCGATCTTGAACTCAACGGCGCTATACGACTACAAGCCTCGAGCACCACAGAGCATGGTTGGTTGGTTCGACGCCAAGCGGGCCGACGGCGTTCCAGTAATCGGTGTTGAGGACGGCGATGGAATGCTGCTGGGCTTCGGAAGCTACGGCACGTTTCGGGCATGGCCCGCTTACAAGTACACCGTGGAACACTCTGTGTATGTGCACAAGGACCATCATGGTCGAGGGCTTGCCCGCGCGGTGATGCGAGAGCTGATAGTGGCAGCTCGAAAAAACGACGTGCACGCGATGATCGGCGGAATCGATGCGACGAACACAGGGAGCATCGCGCTGCATGAGCAACTTGGCTTCAAGCATGTTGGTACGCTACCCCAGGTCGGCATCAAATTTGGCCGCTGGCTTGACTTGGCTTTCTATCAGTTGCTTTTGGACACGCCTGACCATCCCATCGATGGCTAGATCGGCGGCCGGTGTGGCGCTCGGGCATCGCTAAATCCGTGCTAGCTGCATAATTCCCTCACGGGTACACCTCCGTCCGCCTGTTTCAGAAACCCAACAATTTGCTCATCCGTAAATCGTTTCTTCACATTCGTTCTCCTCTGGAAAAACGAACTTTACTAGATTCTAAATGGCGTTGTTTATGGGGAGCACGTTACTCTTTACCATATAAAAGTCTCCTTTTCGCTATTTCCCATATGGCGCAGCGTTACTTCTCAAAATTCTACATTTAATTCGGTGCAATTCGTTCCTCCCCGTTTCCTTGCTTTCCAATTGAAACGATCTATGCTGAAAACACGTTGCGGGAGTACACGGTCAGTTTGGGTGCATTGGCGTGGTGCGGTTTACGTCTATTACTTAAAAGCAACGTGGCTAATTTTCGACCTGATTACCTTAAGGAGTTTTATGAATAAGGCGACTTGGATGACCGACTGTTCACAATTAAAGAATTACACGGCGGTGCTCGTTGTACTGGCTTTAGTATTTCCGCCAGCCGTAGCAAATGCTGTAGAGACTGAAGACGTTCCTTGGACTTGGACCCTTGCGAAGACCAACGTTATTGATAAAGAGTCTATATCGGTATCTAAGACTAATAGAGGGGGAGCAAGTATTGACGCGAATGATAGTGCTTCCCTTTCCGGCTCGTACACTGTCGGGCATAGCGTCACCCCGCCGACAGATGCAGATCCTGATGACGGAAAGCATTGGGTACTGCAAAGCGTCACCCAGAACGCTGAAGTTAAAGTTACAACGACGTGGAACGGAGGGGTCACTAACACGACGACGGGGACGAATACGTTTGCAAAAGCGTCTGTTTCGCTTGACCCCAAATTCACACCCTTTAATCCATCCACGGTTGAAGTCGGCGCTTCGGCGGCCCTGAACCCAGGCCCTGCGTCCAACGCTACAACTTTTACCAACGTAGCAGATGGTCAGAGCGTCGGTTATGGGGGAGGTGTTAGTGTCTCCACAAGGTTTGGCGTCGCGTCGGCGGTAGGGAATGATTATGTGTTTGCCAGCAGCACACTCAGCGTTTCTGGTACGATAACTAATGCGAACGTTCATGCGACATACGCATTAGTACCCGAACCCGAAGCCTATGCCTTGATGCTGGCGGGCTTAAGCTTGCTTGGTTTTATCGCACGGCGTCGAAAGATTACTTAAACACCGCCTGATCCTGAGCCACGGAAGGGTGTATGTCCTTTGTGGCTTTTTCGTTTTTAGCGTCCAAAGTGCCAATTTAAATCTGACTGCTTAGCGGATCAGACCAAAACTACTACACCTTACATCTCATGAAATGTGGAGTGGCGCCGGTTACGGATGAAGCCCTCCCCCGTTAATTAGGTACCTCCTACCCTCAGTGATCTGAAATTTGTAGAAAAATCGACACGCTTCCAGCCCTCAATGGATAACGGGCAGCGGGTTGTAATGCTCCCAGCAAGCCAGTTGACCGATACGACCGACTGCGCTGTCGACAACCCGTATCCGGAACCGTCGCCCTGGCCCCAGATTATGCGTTCATGGTAAAAGGACTTTTGACGTCCCATATGAAAGTTTTCTGACCCCCGGCAACCACTCTAACCCAACGGTGCTAATCAAAGCGGGCCTTTACTTTTCTAGTACCAGAGGTGGAGCGCCTTTCTTCTTAACCATGAAAACAAGGAATTTTGCTGGCTGCGTGCTACTTGCGTTGCGGGAAACGGTGTGAATATCGTTAGGATCTTCAAAAAAGATCTGGCCTGGCGTCAGGGTGATTTCTTTTCCGCCTTTCACCTGCGTCACGATGGAACCTTCGAGTACGTAAAGAAACAACTGCGCATTGTGGCGGTGGACAGGGCTCGAATGGCCCGGAGGAAAGTCCACGGTGTACATCAGAACATCCTTGCCGGAAACTCCTGCCAGATCTTTCGATATGAGCGGCGTAACAGTCTCCTGCGCCATCAGGGGACTGGTTATGATCAGAGGACCGGTTATGAGAAACGCCAGCAACAACAGTGGTCTTGCAAACATGTGCATTGCTCCTTTTAAGTGTGTCGTGGTTTAGAATTGTGTGTGAGAGGACAGATCAATAGAGCTGGTCCCACTCGTCTGAACAGCGGCCCCAAGTTTTATAGGTGGAATCTTCGCTGATTCTCACGCTGCCATTTCAACCGTCGGTAACAACACGGCATAAGTTTCATCAGGTGTTTCCCTGCCCAAGCTCAAGCGCGGGCCTGGATCGGTGTACCAATCCACGTATTGCATGATTGATGCTCTAGCTTCAGCGACTGAGTCATAGGCACGCAAATACACCTGCTCGTACTTCACCCGACTTCCGACGAACACATTGTTCCTCCAGTCCATACCAATCCATCTGAGCTTGCACTCCTGTTCCGTGAAGCTACACAACCTCATGCGCAGGAACTGGCTGCTCTGGTGGCTATTCACAACCTCCGGTTTCCTGCTGGCAGGTTAAATAGTTGCATGCTTATGTATAAGGCCCAATTCGACTATAGTACAGAAAGAATTTTTTGCTGAATAAGGATTATGGTGGTCGGAATTAGGCCGAGCGTTGAGCCAGCAAGGCAAAGATTTTACGCACCCGCCTTGTCGTTGATGGTCGTAGCAGCCGGGCGTCTGAAGCCGTCGGGCGTCAGCGCACCGGCGTTAAGACAGGCTCGTCGCTGTTCTTCAACAGGAAGACCAGAAACTGAGCAGGCTTGGTGAGGCTGGCGTTGCGTCCGATGGTATGCACATCATTCGGGCCTTCGTAGAAGGTCTGGCCGGGTGTCAGCGTCACTGGCTCTCCGCCCTGCACGCTCATCACAATCGAACCCTCCAGCACGTAGATGAAACCATGCGCATTATGGCGATGTACGGGGTCGACGGCGCCTGGCGGGTATTCGATGGTGAGCATCAGGATTTCATTGCCCGGATAATCGGCCAGCGCCTTGGTCATCAACGGCGTCACGCGCGCCGATGTTGGCGCCTGCTGTGCTTCGGCAGTACCGGCTGCCAACAGCAGCAGCATGGTGAGAGTTCTGAAATAGTCATGGCTTGTTCTCGTTCCTGGGCCTCAAGCGGGCCGTGTGTCATGGGTGAGTTCGGCGCGACGACATACCCTCCCGCAGTCGCGCCGATGCATGATCAGTACAAACCGGATTTGTCCAGGCCCAATGCCTTGTCGTACGCGCCGGGTACCGTCTGAAAACCCACGTTGACGCGGTTCCAGGCGTTGATCGACATCACCAGGAAGGTCAGGTCGGACAATTCCTTCTCGGACAGCTGAGTGCGAACACGCTCGTAGACGTCATCTGGCGCGCCATGCGCGGGGAGCTGGGTCAGGATTTCAGTCCATGTCAACGCGGCGCGCTCGCGTGGACTAAACAGTGTGGACTCGCGCCAGATGGCGATATGGTGCAGACGAAGCGGTCGTTCTCCATGGATCGTGGCTTCCTTGACGTGCATGTCCAGGCAGAACGCGCAGCCGTTGATCTGCGATGCCCTGATATTCACCAGATCATGAATCGACTCCTCGATCGTGGAATGCGTTAGGGCCGTGCTGAACTCTACGAATTTCTTGAACAGCTCGGGTGATTGCTTCTGGTACTCGATGCGCTGGGTCATGATGAATCCTCGAATGGTGGACAAAGCCCTATGAAGGTGACTGCGTGTCGATCAGTCACACGGGCTGGGTCTGGCGCGCCGCGGGACGCAGTCAAGATGTGGATCGCTGCTGGCGCTGGGCTATGGGCTTGCCGCGGCGCCGACGCGTGGCGGGAATCTACGCAAGCTATCAGGGGCTGGAGGAGACCTCAGACAATGAAGGTGCCGTCTTTCGGGTTCGCGGCGAGCCCAATTCGGTAAGAATCTACGCGAGCAGTTCAGCCATGTGCTATAAATTCAGCGCCTTCGATCTCAACAGTGCTGATTTATATGTGCCAAGTGTTGGCGCCCGCTGAATAGCGGTGAATTTTTGGATTGTGTACCGGTAGCCGGCTAATCATGATGGGACGGATAAAAGATAGATAACAGTAAGGCGTTTAGATGCAATGCCTGATCAATTCTCAGGCAGCATAGAGTCAAGTATATAAGGGTTAAAGCGAGACTTGAAAACTGCAGTCAGCGCCCCAAGAATTAATACCGATCTACATAGGAACCGCTCCCGCTCGTTAACGAGCGGCTGCGTTTATTATTATTTGAGCATCCTCAATACAAGGAGAGCATCATGGCAAAAGGTCAGCAAAGGAAGAACAAGGAAGCAAAGAAACCTAAAAAGAAGCCCACACCCGCTATCTGACGCGCGCTTGTGCCGAACAGATTGAGTGACAGGAGGGGTGAAAGATACTGCCTACCCTCACCGATATTTCAGGCTTCCTCAGACAGCCCTTGCTTGACTTGGGATGAATGGCTCGGGCTGACCTGTTAGTCCGATAGATCGAGATATGTAAGAGGCAGTACGTTCGAAGAAAAGCAGCTTAATGAATAACATTTTCCTCCGGTTGGACGCATAACACTCCTTTTTTGATAGGGGCGACCTTGGATTTGATGGCCTTGGTCTTGACAGCCTTCTTGTTATGCGCGCTAGCCAGCTTCTTTACAGCAAGATTGTAATTTGCCCATAAAGTATCAAGCTCCTCCGCGTGGCGCTCAAGCATCAGTGTATAGTCGTCCTGATGCTGGTCGCGAAGAGCATTCTTGGCGCGAAGATAAAGTGTGTGACGTCGTTGTGCTTCGGTATTTTTTTTCATGGCTCACAATAACCGGGATTGCGCATAATCAGAGCGAACAATACGCGGGTCAATTTCCTTCCATAAGCTCAGTAGTCAGATTGACAAAGCCCCATTTTTTGCTGCTCGACCCCGCTGATTGGAAAGCAAGGGAAAGAAGAGCAATAAGCCCAAGCCCCAACAGCACTTCAGGCATTTTCACGCATTCAGAGATACGGCCAGTCCGTCACCTCAAGGCCATGTACGCTACCGTTTGCGTTTTTACTGGGTGTATCTTACGGTTTTTCAGGATGACGATATATTGGACTGAAGTACACCAAAGGCGGCCTTTCTGCCGAAATGCGGTGAGGAAGCTCGAGAGACGTTCGCTGAGAGGGCTATGCGGTTGGAGGGGCACATCAGAGCAACCTACGATTCTAAAGAATTTCCCGGTTTCCGTACCTTTTTACCACCCAAAACTACTTCGCGGATTGGCCACTCATTGACCAGTCGTTACGAGTCGGCTGCTGCGCTCTCCTGGGTCGAGCTTGTATTCAAAGCTTCTTCATCTAATATGGAAGAGCGTTCGCTTCTCGCGGTGAGGATATAGAAGGAGAGGAAACTCGCCCGTGGAAGGGAATATTTTTCGTGCAACCAGACGGATGTACAGCGAGAGGCGGCGTTACTATCAAAGCTGCTATCCGCGTGAACGTGAATGAGGTATTCACTTTTAGCCATGCGCGCATAACAGCAGGACATGTGCCTGAAGGGGGAAGTTTGATAGCATCACAATCGAACCCTCCAGCACGTAGATGAAACCATGCGCATTGTGGCGATGTACGGGGTCGACGGCGCCTGGCGGGTATTCGACGGTGAGCATCAGGGTTTCCTTGCCCGGATAATCGGCCAGCGCCTTGGTCATCAACGGCGTCACGCGCGCCGATGTTGGCGCCTGCTGTGCGTCGGCAGTACCGGCTGCCAACAGCAGCAGCACGGTGAGAGTTCTGAAATAGTCATGGCTTGTTCTCGTTCCTGGGCCTCAAGCGGGCCGTGTGTCATGGGTGAGTTCGGCGCGACGACATACCCTCCCGCAGTCGCGCCGATGCATGATCAGTACAAACCGGATTTGTCCAGGCCCAATGCCTTGTCGTACGCGCCGGGTACCGTCTGAAAACCCACGTTGACGCGGTTCCAGGCGTTGATCGACATCACCAGGAAGGTCAGGTCGGACAATTCCTTCTCGGACAGCTGAGTGCGAACACGCTCGTAGACGTCATCTGGCGCGCCATGCGCGGGGAGCTGGGTCAGGATTTCAGTCCATGCCAACGCGGCGCGCTCGCGTGGACTAAACAGTGTGGACTCGCGCCAGATGGCGATATGGTGCAGACGAAGCGGTCGTTCTCCATGGATCGTGGCTTCCTTGACGTGCATGTCCAGGCAGAACGCGCAGCCGTTGATCTGCGATGCCCTGATATTCACCAGATCATGAATCGACTCCTCGATCGTGGAATGCGTTAGGGCCGTGCTGAACTCTACGAATTTCTTGAACAGCTCGGGTGATTGCTTCTGGTACTCGATGCGCTGGGTCATGATGAATCCTCCATGGTGGACAGAGCCCTATAAGGGTGACTGAGTGTCGATCAGTCACGCGGACCGGGGCTGGCGCGCCGCGGGCGCGCGGTCTAGATGTAGGCCGCTGCTGGCGCTGGGCTATGAGTTGTGTCGTCGATGCGTGGCTGAGTCCGTCCTGAAAGTGGGTCGAACCAACACGCGGTTACCGCCGTTTGCGGCCAGGTATTTACTCGCAAGCGGGGCGGGGGAAAGGGCTCGGGGCCGGTCACCTCGCCCATGCCATTCACCGGCGGCGCGATCATGAGATCGACCAGCACGGTGGCAACGTCACCGGCTGCGACGGGCTGCATGAAGGCGGTGACAGACAAACCACGTCGATCAAAGTCAGCTTTGACCTATCGTCAGTATTTTCCGTTGCCGTTCCCGTAGTAAGCGAGAAGAACTAATAGTTGCCCATTATGTCCTCCCCTTGTTCCATCTGGCTTGAATGAACTACTGCACCTCGTGGATATTGCTCTGACTCGGTATGACGGTACTGGCGTGGCAAATCGCTGGTTTCAGCATAGGTCAGATTCGCAGAAAATAAAGGACCCATACAAGCAACCGGCGCACTTGGCTGTTCACATGCGGTTGCCGCAGTTTTTCTATGCAGAGACTGGGGCCGCATCGGGTACCGGTGTTGAGCCTGGAAGGTTTAGCTTTAGTAATGCGCGCGGCTCATGGATTGGTTTCGCTACGGTGTCGACAACCGATCATGATCGAACCGATAGAAAAAAACTTGTAGGATGAAATCACTTGGTCGTTGCTTAACCGGCAGCAATAAGCATGGTTGTAAATTGCATACTAAGCGCCGGCGGCCATTACATTTGCAGGTATTATCTGCATTCGCCCACTCAAGGTATGCCATCCCCTAATGCAAAGAGAAGTTGAAGAGAAATCCAGATATGCCGTCGTGGCCGCCGTACAACTGCCGAGCGTGAGCGATAACGAGTTCGAGGCGTCCCTGACCGAGTTGCGCGAACTCGCAAAAACGCTAGGGTATGAGGTCGTCCGCACGTTCGTGCAGAAGCGCTCGGGCTTCGATACGACGGCATACCTAGGCGCCGGCAAGCGCCGGGAAATACGCAGCTTCGTGAACAACGAACCCGCCGAGTTCGAGGGAATAGTCGCTAACGCTGATAGCCGGGATATCGATACGATCTTGGTTGACCACGAGATCTCACCATCGCAGGCGCGCAACCTTGAAAAGGAGGTGGGCTGCGAGGTAATGGACCGCACTATGGTTATCCTCGAAATTTTTCATCGCAACGCTCGCTCTCGCGCTGCGCGCGCCCAGGTGGAGATCGCGCGTCTCGGGTACATGGCGCCGCGCCTGCGCGAGGCGGCGAAGCTCGCGGGGCCGCAAGGGCGGCAGCGCAGTGGCGTCGGTGGCCGGGGAGGCGGCGAGTCGCACACTGAATTGGACCGACGCAAGATTCGTGACCGCATCGCCGAACTTCAACAGGAAATCGCCGCGATGGATGTCGAGCGCAAGACGCAGCGTGCGCGGCGGCAACAGCGTCAAGGGTTGGCGAGCGTGGCGCTCGTCGGCTATACAAACGCCGGAAAGTCCACCTTGATGCGGGCTCTAACGGGAAGCGAAGTGCTGGTCGCGAATAAACTCTTCGCTACGCTTGATACGACAGTGCGCGCCCTCCACCCGGAGAGCATGCCACGCGTGCTCGTCAGTGACACGGTCGGTTTCATAAAGAATTTGCCACACGGGCTCGTCGCCTCGTTCAAGTCAACGCTAGAGGAGGCGCTTGATGCATCCCTGCTGCTCCACGTCATCGATGCAAGCGACCCCGGGTTTGAGCGCCAGCTTGAGGTCACCGATGGCGTGCTTGAGGAGATCGGTGCGAATGTCGTGCCGCGCATCCGCGTCTTCAACAAGATCGACCACGTCGGCGATGCAACGGCGCAAGCTGAACGCGAAGCGGCGTTGCAGATACAGTACCCGGATTGCGTCGTGATGAGTGCACGTCGCCCGGACGACGTCGCGAAGCTCCACCAGGCAATTGTCGCGTTTTTCCAGCAGAATCTGGTTGAGGCCGAGCTTTTTCTGCCCTGGTCGGCACAGCAACTGCGCGGGGGAATCTACGCAAGCTGTCAGGTGCTTGAGGAGCACTCGGACAGTGAGGGCGCCTTCTTTCGGGTCCGCGGCGAGCCCCATGCCGTGGAGAACCTGCGCGAGCAGTTCAGCCAGGTGCGATAAATCCAGCGCTTTTGATCCAAACAGGGCTGATTTCTAACCGCGGGGAAATCATACGCGACCCCGGGCCTCCAGCCGGAGCGCTATCGAGCTAGAGCTGGGGCGTGATCCGCGCAACAAGGGCCAAATCGTCTCTGAATCTACCTGCAGAAATTGAGCTATAGCGGTCACTTCTCGATCTTCGTGATCTTGTTACCCTGGAGGCCAAGCGCGGCCATCGCACCCTTCTGGTCAAAAATGAACGCGTAGATCTTGTCCTGGGCGGTCGTCGTGGTCGTGGATTTCCCCATGCCTTCGTCCGCAACCACGACGGAGGGTCCAACGCCGATCTCGAAACCGTTGGCCTGATCAAGGGCCTTCAGCGTCTCGTTGTTCAGAAAGAACAGTGCGTAGCCGTACTTCTGCCCGCCTGCCTGCAGACCAACCGACGCACCGGCCGTATTGTAGTAGCCGGCTGCCTTGCCGCCTTTGAAAAGCACACCCTCGCCGTACTGGCCGCCGACTCCCAGACCCGCTTTCACAATACCGGGGAAAACGAGCACTGCGACCGCGTTCTTCCCGATTCCTTTGGCGCCCGGGTTTTTTGAATAGAGACTGTTGAGCGCGGCCTGTCCATCCCGGCGTAGCTCGTCCGCCGTTGCGGCTATGGCTGTCTGGACCGGAATGAGGGTTGCTGCTACGAAGGTTGCAACGATGGTAAATGAGGATAGTTTCATAGCTTTCTCCTTAAATGAGAGGTCTATCACGGATTTCGTCAACGCCCGCCCCGACATTACGAGCTGCAACGAATAATTAACTATAGTATTTTCTATGGTGAATTGCTGATCCGTTCAAAAAATAAGCGGCTTTGAAAGTAGAATTTTCTCAATGAATAGAGGAAGTTTTACATAAAGAAATCATGATTTTCGGAAAACCAGATCATTGCCATTCTCAAGCAGGCAGAGGCCGGCACCCCGGTACCTGAGCTGTGCCGCGAGCACGGCATGAGTTCAGCGCTGTTTTACAAATAGCACAGCCGGTATGACGGCGTGGACGCGTCAATGATGACGCTTTTGAAGGAGTTTGAAGAAGAGAATCGCCGTTTGACGAAGATGTGCGCCGAGGAGCGACTCAAGGCCGAAATTGTGGCCGGGGCGATGCTAAAAAAATGGTAGCGCCATCTCGACACCGGGAGATGGCGCTATGGGTAATCAAGGAAAAGGCGGTCAGCGTCCGGCTTGCCTGTCAGGCGTTTGGTATCAGTTAAACCTGCTACCGATATCAAGCCAAACTGTCTTCAGAGAACAGCGAAATCGCGGACTGGCTGATTCGTCTGACGGCGGATCAGCGAAACCAGGATAGACTCCGGATTTACCCGGTTTTGCCCTTCCTTTCGAGGCGTTCTGCCTCATGTATCGCCTTTTTCGCCAACACTAATTTGCTTAATGCAGGAAGGATAATAAACGTACAAACCATGATCCAGAATATGCCTATGGCGATCAGTAAGCCCATGCTCGAGATTCCTGCATGCGGCGAGAAAGCTAGCCCACCAAAGCTGGAGGAGGTGGTCAGGGCTCCATAAAATATTCCCCTGGCGGTGCTGGACTGGTAGATGTTCTCCTCTTCAGAGGGCACATCGTGCAGCCTTACAAGCATGTGGATGCCGTTATCGACCCCCAGACCCAATAACAGTGGCAAGGCGATGATGTTGGCAAAATTGATGGGGGTGTTGGTGATGACGGCACTAGCCATGGTGAACAGCCCTGCCAGTATGAGTGTCGCCATGACCAGGATCGTATCTACAATGTTGCGTCGGATCGCGAGCAAAACCAGTGCGATGGCGACCAGGGCAATCACGATAGCCTGCTTGAAAGCGGCAGTGACTTCCCCCATTGATTCCCAAAATATGATCGGCAGGCCGGTTGTTAGCGGTGCGACCGATTGCACTTCCACAATGAATTCTTCCAGATTGGCTAGATGGTTCAGGTCCTTTTTAGGAAAGATCTGGATGCGGTATAACCCGTCCTTGCTCAGCCACTGATCTTTGATATCGGGGGGGAGATCGCTCAGGGTGGTTTCCTGGGCCTCGAGGCTGGCCGACAATTCTTTCATGAGCTGCGGTAGCGTCCCGAGCAGGGTAGTCTGGATTTTTTCGACGAAAACTCGCCGGCCAGGTTCTGGCCGTGCATCAATCTGGGTGAGAATTTCCTGCAGTTCCGTCTTCAAGCGAGTTAACGATTCTCGGTCGCGAACTGTGGCTCGTTGCGGGAGGAGGATGTCGATGGTTTTTATCAGACGGCTGATGCCCGGAACCGGATCGGTATCAATTTTTAGCTGGGGGAAACGCTGTAACTGCGGGCCAAGTATCAGCACCAGTTCTTCAATCAAGGCCAGTTTTTCATCCTGGTTGGCGGGCTGAAGATCGAAAAGGCTGATGGTTTTACCGACGGAGGGTAATGCCGACAGCCTTTGCTGGAGCGTCTTGGTACTGTTTTCATCCTTCGCCAGGATATTCAACGCCAGCGGCGTGGTTTCCTCATCTTTCGATAGTTCTTTGAACGCGATAACCGATTCGGTATTAGGGTCGCGAAGATTGATCGGATCAAAATCAATTTTCACATTAAATGCCAAAATGATTGAGATCAGGGCCATAACGAAGGTGGCAACGGCAACTGGCTTGTCGTAATGGAGTGGCAAGGCAGAAATTTTTTTTGCCAGGTTTGAAAATACGTTCTGGCCCTCCCGGGATCCGAACTTCCGTGGAGCCGGAGCAATTTTTAGGAGCGCAGGTAAGGCGATCAACGTGATTGACAGGCAAATAAACAGACTGGTCCCTGCCAGCAAGCCAAGCTCGGAAACCCCCTTGTAATTAGTCGGGATAAAGGCGTACAGGCCTATGGATGTAGTCCCCGCGGCTAGTAAAAGCGAAGGCGCTACTGTCATGAAAGCGGCGCGGAGCGCCAAGTCTTTGTCAACAGTGTCCCGCAGATTGTCCTTATAGCGTAAGCAAAAGTGGATCGCGTATTCCACCCCCAAGCCGATATTGGATACTGCAAAAGCAATTGAGATCAGATTCAGTTCCGTTACGGCCAAAGCCGCAAAGGCCCCGCAAAAAACCATGCCAACCGCAAGCGTCAGCAACGTGGCTACCGTGAGTAAAACGGACCGGTAGGCAACCAATAAAATACATAGCACCACGACAACGGAGAAAACACTAGCCGTAAAAGTGCCAGCGCTGATGCCTGCAAGTTCATCATCTTCAAGGCCGACTTCGCCGGTCACCCAAACTTTTACAGGCGGCAGACCGGGGTCCTGGATATCTGCAGCTGCTTTGCGGATCGCCTCAATTGCGCCCTCGGCGGGGCGGATTTCAGAGTAGTCGAGCTTGGGCGAGACGATAATAAACTCTTTATTGGAACGCCTTTTCTTCTCGGCGATCAGCGACTGCCAGGAAAGCAAAGCATTTTCGCCATTGGTCGTCCTATGCAGAACGTTTGCGATCTTGTCGGCCAGCGTAGCTAAATCGACAGGCACAACCTGGGCCTTGTCTGCTGCCTTCTTGTCAGTGGCCTTCAGGGCATCCTCAAAAATAGAAAAAAAACCGGTCAAAGTTGGTTCATGCGCAATTCTTCCGATAAAGGGCTGGGCGGCGGCTAGGTCGTTGGATAACGTCTGCAATTCGGCACTGTCCAGATAAAGCAGACCGTTCTGACGAAAAAATTTGTTGTCGTTAGGGATGTCGGCCGAATTTATATAATCCGTGTTGTTGCGGAGCAGGCTCAACAGCCTTCTGCTTGCGGTTTTAGTCAGTTCAGGCGTATCCGACTCAACCACCAGCAACAGCGTGCTCAAATCCTGTGAAAAGGATTGCTCATAAAGCTGACGGTAATGCTGAAAAGGCGCATCGGGAGCAATCAGCTTGGCGGTGTCAGTATCAATGCGCAGATGGCCGACTGTGTACTGGGCAGCGAGAATACCGAGCGCAACCAGTATCGACAGCACCGTAAAAGGGTGGCCCAGCGTCCAGTTTCCGAGCAATGTGTAGGCGCGTGTTGTTAACATACTTGGTCGATTGGGTTTGGCTGATTCATGCTAATCCGGTGTGACAGTATGGTGCAGAAGATACAATTACCGGTGCGGCAAAGGTCGCGAATCATGGCAATTTGCGCGGATCAGCTCGCAGGAGCAGTCCGCGCTGAGTTCGGGCGTGCCAGCCTAATCACATAATCGCCCATCGGATGGGCTGCTTACAGTATAGAACCGTTTTGGGCTCGTCCTGAGCGATCCGGCGCAGCTGTCGGATCGCCGATTACTGCAGCCTATGCAACTGCTGCTTCGCGTAATCTCAGCGTACCTCGGGTCGTATCCCTCGGTGTCGGAGGCTCTTACATATTTTAACCGGAATATCCTTTTCCGCAGAAACATACCCATGTGCGGACAACGGTTATTATTGGAGGGCGCAGCTGCCGCGAAACTTGCCTCAAACGATGAACTGGATACGGAAAGGCACCATTTCCTCCACGTTGGGGGAATTTGTTGATCGTTGTGAGCGGATATGAGTATACGGCCCAACCAGGACGGGTGCGCACTTGGGTTGGGAAAAGACCCGCTTTTCCTATTCTTTCTGGACGGTTCATTAATGTCGCGGCCGTTACAATCCAATTTTGCCTTGACCGATGAAAGAGTTGAGAGATTTATTAGCGTAACAGTGTCTGGGCGGAAACGAGTTCAAAAGGAGATGGCAGGCGGCACTTTTATAAGGAGTTGGTGTTGTAGGGTTTGCGTCCTGTTGAACCGTCGTCTCCCGCGCGATACCGGAGCAGACGCCGCTCGCTCCGTTTACGGTTATCTCTCCTGCGACTCAAAGCGCCGGCCCGACGCCAATAATTTCCGAATGGGCTCCCGTGACTTGGCTCCCTCAGACCGGGCAGCTTTCCAACACGTCGCTGCTTGATTCACGGCAAGATATCGCGGGGAGTAGCTCGCCCGAAGTTTAAGTTAAGCAAAACCGCGCAAGGCAATTGCAGCCAAGCCGTAGATCAGGACGGCCAGGATAATCACCGCGGCAAAGCCCAGGTGGATAGCGAGGAGTGTCGCGAGGACAGCGCCGACTACCGAGGCGAAGCCATTGATTGCCCATGCCCAGGGTATGCTGTCCCTCGCTATATTTGCTAGCCGCATGGTGCCCGTCGGGAAAGGCATTCCCATGCATAACGCCAAGGGCGCGATCAACGCAATAGAAATCGCGATTTTCGCGGTATCGGGCAGGTGCATTAGCATATCGAAAATCCTTGGCAGGACCACGAGATAGGTTAGGGCGATGGCTGCCATGACACTTATACCCAGCGGCAGATAGCTGTTGCGGATCTTTGTACTCTGCCATTTCCCGGCCAGCCAGCTTCCCGCAGCGGCGAAAACCAGGAATGCGCACAACACAACCGCCACCGCATATAACGGGTGAGCAAGAAAAAGCACGAATTTCTGGATGAAGGCGATTTCCATGAACATGAATGCCAGGCCGATGGCGAGAAAGTACAGCGCAACCGGCGCGGTGGGCAAGGCACGGCGGGCCCGAGATACGGCCAACGGAACCAGAATCAGCAGAACACTTGCTACAAATGCCTGTATCAACGTCGCGACCAGCAGCGGATAGCTCCAGTCGAGCAGTGGCATGCCGCCCTGCTCCCGCAACGAGAGCAGTTCCGCAGCGGCACTCCATTTGAAGAATCGGAAAAAATAAGGACGGTCGTCCGTCGCCGGCTCGATGTAGAACTTGTATCGCTCGATAAAATCCTGCCGCTGCGGACCCAGCAGCGCCATCGCTCCCTCGTAGAAGTACGGTCGCGCCAGAAGGTTGTAATGGTTTGCCTCATCCGCTGGCATCCCTGGATAGTATGCGACGTCAAAAGAACGCTGGCGGCAGAACTCCTTGACCGCTTCGATTTCAACCGCCGTAAAATCGCTGTTCTTCACCAGTATCGTAACGGTTTTCCATCCCCTGATCATAACGAGGCGTGCAGCGGGGTTGGGCACATCGTCTTTCTCCAAAGCGATCACGGCCGTAGCGAACAGCTTCAGTGCATCGCGGGGGGGGAGGGAAAGCCATCGGGTGACAGCCAGAATTCCGCCCGGCGTGAGACGGCTCAAGTAGGTCTGCAAAGCCTCAACCGTATAAAGGTAGCTCTCGCTCAGTCCGTACAGTCCCGCAGAGGCGACGCCGAACGAGTCTAACAGTGCCACTTGCACAAGATCATAGCGGTTGGCGCTCGTATTGGCGAAACCGCGTGCCTCTGCTTCGTGCACGTGCACCTGGGGTCGGTGGTAAACGTCACCGGCGAATTGCCTGAAACGCTGCGTGACCAGGCTGATGACGTTACGATCAAGCTCTACTGCGTCCACAGCGGCTGAGCCATGATAGAGCGCCTGCAGTACGTCACTGCCGGGACCGGCGCCCAGCACCAGCACATGCGGCGGTTTGTGCGACTGCTTGAGTACATGGTATGGCAGCGCTGACGTAAGCTGGTCGAGGTAGGCAAGTGGCTCCAGGTCGCCATTGAATTGTGTCAGCGCCGAAGGACCATTCCCATCCACGAACACGCCCAGCTGGGGCGGCGGTTCGTCGGTGGCGTTGAGGCTCATCCCTGGTGCATGGCGGAATGGAATGCGAGGACTTTCCACCACCGATACCTCTCCCAGCGGACTGGAGCGCTCTTCAATCAATCGCGTCCCGGCAATATTCATCGTCTGGCTCAGATCCTTGTAGGGGGAAGGAACACCTTGAAGCCATGTGCTGGGTACAACCACCGCGACCACAAACGCCAGTCCGAGGAAAAAGCCCATCCATTTTCGCTGCATCTTCATCTCGAAGACGGCAACGGCGGTAGCGAGCAAGGCAAGCGCCGTCACGACGGCCAGCGCCTTATGGGGGGGCACGAGAAACAGTATTGCGATAATGCCCAGGCTGCCGATGCCCGCGCCTAGGATATCGCAGGCATAGATACGGCCGGCTTGGTTGGCGAAGTGCCACATGACCAAGCCGATACCCAAGCCTCCGCAGAAGAAGGGCGCCATCATTAGTAAATAAATCGCGAGTAGGCCGGAAAGCTGGGTTCGATCCCATAGCAGTTCCAGGGGATTGAAAGGAACCTGTTGGGCAAGAAGAAAAGCCGCAGGCATCAGAACAGCCATTCCCGCAATGGCTATGACATAAGCCGTTCCGACATGCGGAGCGACTTTGTCTTTCAGCAACGTTAGCGCTGTACCGCTTGCCCCATACCCGAGCATTGCAGCGCTGATGATCATGTACGCAAAGTGGTGCCACAGAACAATGCTGAACAATCGCGTCAGCAACACCTCGTACGCCAGGACGCAGGCCGAGAGCAGCCCGATGGCGATGAGCGGCGGGCGCGGCATTAGTGTCCCCCGGTCAGGGGGACGAATCTTACCGGTTCAATTTGGCGGCTGGTCACGGAACCGTCGAGCTTTTTTTCCACCAGCATCAGATACTGCGTCATAAAACTCGCGCCCAGCGGAATGACCATGCGGCCGCCGGGTTTAAGCTGCTTGAGCAGAGGCGGCGGCACGTGGCTGGCAGCCGCAGTAACCATGATGGCATCGAATGGCGCCGCTTCCGGCCAACCATAGTAGCCGTCGCCCAGTCTTGTTTTTACATTGTGGTAGCCAAGGGACTTGAGCCGTTCCGCCGCCTCCTTGCCCAGAGGCTCGATGATTTCAATCGTATAGACGGATTCGGCGATTTCGCCCAGGACAGCGGCCTGATAACCTGACCCAGTGCCAATCTCAAGTATTTTGTCGCTGCCCTTGACCTTCAGCAGTTCCGTCATCATAGCCACCACGATCGGCTGTGAAATTGTTTGTCCATGACCAATCGGAAGGGGCTGATTACGATACCCAAACGGAGCCAACCAAGCGGGTACGAAACGATGGCGCTCCACTTTTCCCATGGCTGCGGCAACGGCGGCGGAAGGCGGCGAACTGTCAGATGCGGCAATAACCTCCTCCACCATTTTCTGGCGCAGAGCAGCATAGTCCTCTCCATGCGAGGGAAATGCGCAACAGAGAGCAAGGAGTGCGCCTAGTGCGAGCTGTGAATTCATAACTTCATTAAAGCAAATTCCTGGCACAGTGCAGGAGGAAATAACCCCCCTGCAGACTGTCCGTACCGGTGCGAGGATAATGAAGCGCGGATAACCGCCCGCCAGAACCTATCGCGGCGGTGGTGGCGCCGGAAGGCCAGGAGGTGGGGGCGGAGGTGGCGGGAAGGCGTTTCTCTGCGCGCTTCTGGCAGGCAGGCGGGGCGGATATGGCGTGCTCGTGTACTGGTTTTGGCCGGGAGTGTATGGGCTATTGCTTATTTGACCAGATACCGGAACACGATGGCCTTTGCCATACATGCACTGCATATAACCCGCGTCGTAGCGTTGCTGGTGCATATATCCGGACGCCCCGGCCGTATTAGTGCCGGCAAGGCTCCCCGCCACCAGACCCGTGCCCGCGCCGATAGCCGCGCCGCGGCCCCCGCCAAGCGCTGCACCGGCGGCAGCGCCAACTCCTGCGCCAATGGCGGCGCTCGTAACGGAGCTGGATATTGCCGCACGGTTCGGCGTCGTTCCGCCGAGCTGCTCGTGGGCGAACTGTCGGCAATAGTAATCGTCGTAGCGGAATTGCTCGAAACTTCTGCCCGAGCCTGGGAGGGACATTATGCTGGGGCCGGTCGGAATGCTGGCGCACGCGGTCAGCAAGGATATCGCCACCAAGGCCGAAAAATTGAGAATTTTTGTCATTATTGCCTTCGCTATTATTGACGAGGCTCAGGGGCAACCTGAAGCCATCCGCCGGGGCAATTTTTTACATACGGATAATAACCATCCGGCTTCCGGCAGTAATGCCAATAGTTGTCCCCCTGTGCTTGCGGCTGCACTTGCACTACCTCCTGCTGGATATAGATGGGCGGCGCAGACGGTGCCGCAACAACCGGTGGATAACCATAGTTCGGGGGATACCCGTAATAATTGGCTCTATACCCTACAGGTGGATAACCGTAAGAAGGCGCGTAATAAGGTGCTCTCCCCATGGAGCCTATGCCATACCCGATCAGTCCCATCCCCAGCCCCAGACCAAACCCGCCCCATCCTCCTCCATGGTGGTGATGCCCACCGTGATGGTGATGGCCGTGGTTATGGTGTCCATGGTGATGATGGCCATGGCCGCCCCCCGAGAAGGCGTGGCTGGCATGAATCGCCCCGAGCAGAACAAGGGCGGTAATCAATTTCGTCGTTCTCATTCCATGCCTCCATTCCATAGTTACCTTCCAGGGGAAATACTCAGCGCCTCAATTCGTCCTGTGTGGATTCGGGCCTTGAATCCCTCAGCGCGCCCACTGTTGTATATAAACCGGTGGTGCGGGCGGACCGTAACTCGGTGCATATCCGTATCCGCCGTAAGCGGGGGCATAACCCGCAGCAGGCGGGTAGCCGTACGAAGGCGGATAGGAAGGAGCCCTGTTGGCATAGGAGCCAAGACCATAGCCGAGTAAACCGAGCCCTAGCGCTAGCCCAATTCCTCCATAACCGCCTCGATGATGGTTGTGGCCGGGATGGTGCCCATGCCCATGATGATGGTGTTTATGGTGCCCATGACCTCGGCCTGCCCATACGGGGTTTGTGGACATCGACGCGAAAAGGATGAGCCCGACGCAGAACAAGTTTATTTTTTTCATTTATGTCTCCGTTAACGAAGTGGAGTTAGGCCTAACCGCCAGAAGTGCATCAGTCAGGAATCATTTCAAATGGCGGCCATGTTGCTATTAACGCGTCAATGGGAGTTTCAGTTGTCGTGCAATTCAAAAAATTTCACAAAAATTTCACAACTCATTCGAAGCGTCAGGTGAGCCGGACCTGAGCGGTGAAAATAAGCTCCAAGCGCTGGAGTAGCGTTGATTTCGCTGGCATGCTGGAGAAGTGGCCCAACCTGTAAACGTGGAGACCAGGCATTCCTTTATGGGAGACGGTGAACCGGGTCAGCGGCCCTCAGTGGCGCCGGTTCGCTATAACGATATGTACTTAAGTCCAATGGTGAGTCCGATAGGCGATACGTAAGATGAACGTAAGGAAAATAATTCGCAAAGAACCTCTTGTTCTGTATTCTACACACTCAGCTCAGCGGTAAAGAGGTTGGCAATTTTGCCTTTGGATTCAAACAGAAAAAAGGGAGCAGTCATGCGTAAAAGTGTAACGGCAGTATTGGCAAGTATCATTCTGGCATGCGGCAACACAGTGTTGGCACGCGATCATCACGACGGTACGGGCGGCGCTGGCGGTATGGCGCACGAGCACATGGGACAGCGGGGAAGCGAGAACACCAATGCTCAATGGGGTGAGGGCGCAACGAAGGGGCAGGAACGGTCGGGATCAAGGCATCAGGATGGCGAAGGAAATGGGGGAGGAGGCCATGCGAACCATGGAAAAGACAAGCATAAAGATCACGACAACGGCGGCAAGCATAAAGGCCACCACGGCAAGGATCATGCTGGGCACTAGTCTGCCTTGTGGCCGGAATCGAGCAGGAAAGTAGTGGCAGACCTTCAGAAGGAGATCAAGTGTCCAACGAATCTGTAAATTATTGGAAGCTGGCAACGATTGGAATACTGCTGGTGGGCGCGACCGCTGCGGCCACTCTGATGATTGCCGGAAGGGATTCCAAGACCGAACAACCCGAATCTCCCGCGGCGCAAGTCGAGCCGGCCCCCCCCCGCAAGGCTGGAGAGAGGGCCGCGACAGCGCCCGCGCCGGCGCGGGCGCCGCAAGCAAATAGAAACGCCGCGACGGCCGTACCACCGCCCCAAGCTGCCCAGCCAGCATATCCTCCACAGTCGATCTTGCAGGCTTGCAATCAGTACGCGAATGAGCAGGTAAACAGCAAAACAGAAGAAGTGCTCAAGAATGCTGCCTTGGGTGCCGCCATTGGCGCTGCGGTTGGCGCTGCCGGCGGTGCGATTGCAGGTGGGGGAAGCGGGGCCGGGAAGGGCGCCGCCATCGGCGGGGTGACCGGCGCGGCTGGGGGAACACTTTTCGGACTTAACGAAACCAACTCACACGATGCCCAATATCGCGAGGCCTACGCTTCTTGCATGCATTCGAAAGGGTACTGAAGCCGCAGAAGGTGTAATGGCTACTCTGTATTCGCGCGTCTGATCCGGACGTGCACCAGTCGGCGTTAAAGGCCAACTGGTGCCGGCATTATTCCATCACTGCCGGCAATTGAGCGGCCAGAGCGTTCTTTTCCTTGGTGGATGCGCCCAGCAACGCAATGCCTAGCAGTTTATCATCCCTGCTTTTAAACAATGCCTTTACGCCGTCTACGTACTCCTCGACCAGCCATTCACCCTGCGCGCCCGCATCGGGTGGGGATACGACGGTGGGACAGGCGGGCGTTTTTACCAGTACGGGCATGGCGGGGTATCGTACCGGCGTAGGAATACGGGCGAGCGTTGCCGCAAGGCCGCGCGCAGCATGCATGATCGGCATGACGAACGGGAGGACCCTGCCCTCGACCTCGGCGCAGTCGCCGAGCGCATAGATGTCCTCGTGTCGGGTTTCCAGCGAGCGGCCGACCTTAATGCCGCGATTTACCTCGATGCCGGCTGCTTCAGCCAAAGCAGTGCGAGGCCGCAGCCCTACCGCGGAAAGCACGACGTCAGTCTGTATGACGTCGCCGTTGGCGAGAGTAACGCGGAGGCTCTCATGGATACGCTCCACGCTTTGGGTTGCTGCACCCAGGTGAAAAACCACGCCCGCCGCTTCCAGTCGGCGCTGCATGTAGGCCCCCCCCGCCTGGGGCAGAAGCCGTCCCAACGGTTGGGCGCTGATGTCAACGACGCGTACACGATAACCGGCAATCGTCAGATCGTTGGCAAACTCACAGCCAATTAGGCCAGCGCCCAGAATCGTCACCTCCTTTTTTCCTTCCAGCGTTCTACGCAGCCGTTGGTAATCGTCAAGATCATTGACGGAAAGAATATCTTCCGCGCCCGCGCCTTCGAGCGGCAATCGGATCGGATCAGCTCCTAACGCAAGAATGAGCTGGCTGTATTGCAACCGTTCCCTGTTCTGTAGCGTCACGCTTTTCCCGGGCGGATCGATCGCCGTTACCCGGCTATGAGGAAGAACGGTCAGCTTCAACTGCTCGGCCATTTTCTCGGACGAGGCGGTAACGATGGACGCGGGCGTTTTGCCCGTGGCGAGCGCATTGGAGAGCGTCGGCTTGGAGTAAAACCCGCCATGATCGGATGAAATGATCAGGATGGGCGTTTCTGTGTCCAGCTTGCGGAATTCCCGAGCCACGGTGTAGCCGGCGAGACCGCTGCCAATGATGACGACAGGTAAAGAGCTCATGCTTGCGCTTCTCCTGAAGCGGAATCGGGGCGCGCCGCGTCTTCCGGGCTCTGGTCGGCTTCAAACGCGCGTTTCGCGTCCGGGGGGTGCTTGTCATGCATAAGAAGATAAAAATTGAACATGTTATTCGCGCTTGGCACTTGTAAATGTGCTGAAGGGTGAATCAATTTGATCAGGACGCATCCTAAAAGTTTAAAGAAGAACGCAATTAACAAGCTTTCGTGGCGGTTCGGACTGACAAGGCTAAGCAGCGGGCTTGTGTCAATCCCCGGTTTGCACTTTGCCGCGTATTCTGCTTAAAGGACGTCGTGAGCATCTGATTCCCTTTTTGCATGTCTCGGATTACTGCTGGTGTAAACTTTCAACCGCGCGGGTAGTTGGACCAAGCGCATATTATATAGATGAGCGCAATATGACAAAAATTGGTTTTGTCGGCCTGGGCATAATGGGGCGGCCCGTGGCTGGACATCTTATCGATGGCGGACATGAATTATTCCTGCATTCCCGTAGTGGCGTCCCCAAGGAATTGCTCGAGCGGGGTGGTCGGGAATGCTCTTCACCCTGTGAGGTGGCGCGAAACGCCGAGGCGATTATTACGATGTTGCCCGACACGCCGGATGTGGAACGGGTGCTGTTCAGCGACAATGGTATCGCCCATGGGCTGAGTCCGGGTAAGCTCGTCATGGACATGAGCACGATATCGCCATCCGAAACCGCAAAGTTCGCTGCCGCTATCAATAAGCTCGGCTGCGATTACGTGGACGCCCCGGTATCTGGTGGCGATATAGGCGCGCAAAATGCTACCCTTACCATCATGGTGGGTGCGACCGAACCCGTATTCAACAGGATAATGCCTATCCTCGAACTGCTTGGTGCAAGTATTACGCTGATCGGCCCCAACAGTTCAGGACAGATCTGCAAACTTGCCAACCAGATCATCGCGGCGTTGACCATAGAGGCAGTGGGGGAGGGATTGCTTTTCGCATCCAAGGCCGGGGCAGACCCTGCCAGGGTGCGACAGGCGCTGATGGGTGGATTCGCATCCTCTCGCGTTCTTGAGGTTCACGGCAAGCGCATGATCGAGCGTAACTTTGACCCGGGATTTCGGGTCGAACTGCATCAAAAGGATTTAGGTCTTGCTCTCTCCACTGCCCGAGCGCTCGGCATCAGTTTGCCCAATACAGCCGCCGTTCAGGAACTATTCAACTCGTGCATCGCTCACAATGGCGCCCGGCTGGACAGCGCGGCAGTGGTGCAAGTGCTGGAGAAGCTGGCAAATCATAAAATTCAGGATTAGAACCGGAGGCCCGGATTCGATGAACGGGAGTTCAACAAACTGAGATGAATGCTTTTGAGTTGGCTGCGCAGCTGCGCGCCTTTTTACCGTCTGAAGCAGTGCTGCACGAGATCGAAGACGTGAGGCCATACGAATGCGACGGCCTCTCGGCCTATCGGCAACTGCCGATGGTCGTTGCGCTCCCCCGGACGGAAGAGGAAGTAGTCGAGATTGTACGCCGATGTCATGCTGCGAATGTTCCCATTGTTGCGCGCGGCGCGGGCACGGGGCTGTCCGGTGGCGCGCTGCCCCATTCGGAAGGACTTCTGCTGTCTCTGGCTAAACTGAAACGCATACTGGAAATTGATCCCGTGGCGCGTACTGCTTGTGTGCAGCCAGGGGTGCGCAACCTGGCTATCAGCGAGGCGGCGGCGCCTCACGGCCTGTATTACGCGCCCGATCCATCCTCGCAGATAGCCTGCACCATCGGCGGTAATGTTGCCGAAAATTCCGGGGGCGTGCACTGCCTGAAATACGGGCTTACGGTGCACAATATTCTCCACTTGCGCGTGGTGACAATCGAGGGAGACATTTTGGAGATAGGCAGCGACGGGTTGGACGCCCCCGGTTACGACTTGCTTGCACTGATGAGCGGCAGTGAGGGTATGCTGGGGATCGTGACGGAGGTTACAGTCAAACTCATCCCCCGCCCGGAAAAAGCACAGGTGGTGCTGGCTGCATTTGGCGACGTCCGCGCGGCCGGAAATGCGGTAGCCAATGTGATTGCTGCCGGCATCATTCCGGCAGGTATGGAGATGATGGACCAGATCACGACCCGCGCAGTGGAGGAGTTCATTCATGCCGGTTACAATCTTGAGGCCGCGGCGATACTGCTGTGCGAATCTGACGGCGGGGCGGAGGAAGTGGCGGGTGAGGTCCGCCAGATCAATGACATCATGATGAAGAGTGGCGCAATCGACATCCGCATATCCCGCGACGAGGTCGAGCGACTCAGATTCTGGGCTGGGCGCAAGGCGGCCTTCCCGGCGGCAGGGCGCATTTCACCCGATTACTATTGCATGGACGGGACCATTCCGCGCAAGAACCTAGCAAGCATACTATCCGGCATCGAAGCGCTTTCGGCCGAGTATGGGTTGCGTTGCATGAACGTTTTTCACGCCGGCGACGGCAATTTGCATCCCCTGATTCTTTATGACGCCAACCGACCTGGCGAGCTTGAATTAACCGAGGAGTTCGGGGCCCGTATACTACAAATGTGCATTGACGCCGGAGGGACCATTACTGGCGAGCACGGGGTCGGTGTCGAAAAAATCAATCAGATGTGCGCCCAGTTCAAGCCTGGGGAGCTGGAAATGTTCCATGCGATAAAAGCCGCGTTCGATCCTTCCGGCTTGTTGAATCCCGGGAAGGCCGTGCCCACCCTCCGCCGTTGCGCAGAGCATGGCGCTATGCACGTGCATCAGGGAAAGGAAAAATTCCCTGAATTGCCGAGATTTTAAGGGCTGATCGTTCCATCGTTCATGCAATACCTCATCGATCAGTTTACCGATAAGATTCGGGCCGCCGCCGGGGAAAGAAAGCCGTTGCGCATACGCGGCGCGGGCACCAAGGATTTTTACGGTCATTTTACCCCCCTCCACCTTCACGCTCCCGGCCTCAGCGATGTCCTCGATCCCACGGCCTACACCGGAGTAGTGGATTATGAGCCCACCGAGCTGGTCGTTACTACTCGCTGTGGAACGCGCCTAACCGATCTGGAGGCCGAATTGTCGAATCACCGGCAGATGCTTGCCTTCGAGCCGCCGCACTTTGGGCCCGGCGCGACTATCGGGGGATGTGTCGCAGCTGGGTTATCCGGTCCGCGCCGCGCCACCGCCGGGGCGGCACGCGACTTCGTGCTGGGTGTGCGCATGCTCGACGGTAAAGGAGACGATTTGAGTTTTGGCGGCCGGGTCATGAAAAATGTCGCCGGCTATGATGTCGCGCGGCTGATGACAGGTTCCCTCGGAACGCTTGGCTTGCTATTGGAAATTTCCCTGAAAGTTCTACCGTTGCCGGCAATGGAGCTTACGCTGCAAATCCCGCTGACCGAGGCTGAAGCTATCCGCAGGATGAATCTTTGGGCCGGCAAACCCCTACCGATCTCGGCGACCTGTTTTTACGGCGGCCAGCTTATGTTGAGGCTCTCGGGTGCGGAACCCGCCGTAGTGGCGGCGTGTGCAATAATAGGCGGTGAAGAGGTGAGCGACGCCGCCGGCTTCTGGGTGTCGGTGCGGGAACAGCAGCATCCCTTTTTTTCGACGGGCAAACCGCTGTGGCGATTGTCGGTCAAATCGACCACGCCGCCGCTTTCGCTGCCCGGAACACAATTAATCGAATGGGGCGGGGCGTTACGCTGGCTTGCGGCTGATGATGAAGGAGAAGCGGTGCAAATAGCGGTGCGCACCGCGGCTCGCAGTGCGGGCGGTCACGCAACATTGTTTCGGCAGGCGGGGTCTTCGTTAGCGGTATTTCATCCACTTGCGCCGGGAATGATGAAGATCACCCGCCGCCTGAAGGAAAAATTCGACCCCGCCGGTATACTGAACCCCGGCAGGATGTATCCGGAATTATAAAATGCAAACCAGTCTCGCCGATTTCATTAAGGATACCGCGGAAGGACAGGAAGCAGACGCGATACTGCGGAGCTGTGTGCATTGCGGGTTTTGTCTTGCCGTTTGCCCGACATACCAATTACTGGGCGATGAGCTGGATAGTCCGCGCGGGCGCATTTACCTCATGAAACAGGTAATCGAAGGTGCGCCGGTGACGGAGAAGACGCAATTGCATCTTGACCGGTGCCTTACATGTCGTGCCTGCGAGACGGTATGTCCATCGGGTGTCCGCTACGGTCGGTTGATCGATATTGGTCGGGGTATTGTTGAAAAGAAAGTGGGGCGGGGGCTGGCTGCCGTTACGATGCGGTATGCGCTCCGTCAAACTTTGGCCAGACCGGGCGTGGTAGCAGCACTGCTGAAACTGGGAAGGACCGCCCGCCCCATACTGCCGGGCGCACTGAAGAACTCCATAGCTCTGCTCAAGCATGAAGCGTCGTTCGGTGAATCTCTTGATTACTGGCCCGCTGTGCGTCATCTACGCAAAATGCTGGTGCTCGAGGGCTGCGTCCAGCCGTCCTTGGCACCCGGTATTAACGCCTCAACCGCGCGCGTGTTCGACAGGCTGGGCATCTCGCTGATCAAGGCGCCGGACGCGGGCTGCTGCGGAGCCTTGTCTTACCACCTAAATGCCCAGCAGGAAGGATTGGATTACATGCGCCGGAATGTGGATGCATGGTGGCCGTACGTACGACAAGGAGGGGTGGAGGCGATTGTCATGACAGCCAGCGGTTGCGGCGTGACGGTCAAGGAATACGGTCATCTGTTGAGGCACGACCCTGTTTATGCGGAGAAGGCGGCGCGCGTTTCGGAATTGACTAGGGACATCAGCGAAGTCCTGGAGGCGGAAGCGCCACTGCTAGCTTCTCTATTTGACCAATTTTCCCAAAGAAAAAAAGGGGACAAGCTTGCCTTTCATTCGCCCTGCACCCTGCAACATGGTCTGCGAATTCGGGGCGTGGTGGAAAAAATTCTGACCGCGACAGGCTTCGAGTTGACAGATGTGCCAGACGCGCATCTCTGCTGTGGATCTGCAGGTACCTACTCTATTCTGCAGCCGGAGTTGTCCCAACAACTGCTCAAAAACAAAGTAGCAGCACTGCAGTCTGGCGTTCCCGAGCGGATAGCGACAGCTAATATCGGCTGCCTCATGCATATACGGAGCGGCACGCAGTTGCCGATCGCACATTGGATTGAGCTGCTGGATGAAAAGCTCCGCGATATGGATGAGCATGAACATGCGCCATAGCCGGGTGATTAAAGGAAGGAATGCAGGCCAGCTTGATCCTTGGCGCTGCTCTTCCGGTTTCCGATAACAGCGCCCGCCTGGCTTAACACTATATAATCAAGCCGGTCTCCCTAGTTTTTCTCCATGACCCGTAATTATCCATGAGCTCCGTAAACAAGCCGATGGCAAAAAAAACGGGCTCCAATCCCTTGCCGCCCCGCGCTGTCAGACTGCTCCGGGAGTCTGCCGGGCTTGCGCTCCTGGGCGTGGCGTTTTATCTGGCCCTGATATTGTATGGTTACGAGCGGGCCGATCCGGGGTGGTCGCACAGCGGTGAAACGTCCGCCGCCGGTAACCCGGGGGGGCTGGCGGGGGCTTGGCTGGCCGACCTGCTGTTGTATCTGTTCGGTGCCTCCGCCTGGTGGGTAGTGCTTTTTTTTGTATTTCTGGTGTCGTGGATTTATCACCGCATCGACGGCGGAATATTCGACCGCCGCCCCCTTTTTCTCTCCGTTGCTGGTTTTATTGTCTTGCTGACTGCCAGCAGCGGACTCGAGGCGCTGCGGTTTTATACACTCAATATAACCCTGCCTCAGACGCCCGGAGGTGTACTGGGTCTGATAATCAGCAAGAATCTGTCGCAAATACTGGGATTTACCGGCGCGACGCTTGCCCTGTTGATACTGATCGCGATTGGTTTCAGCCTGTTTACGGGCTTGTCGTGGTTGCGCTTTGTCGAGAAACTGGGTGCCTTTGTCGAGCGGAGCGGCCTGTTTTTTAAGCGACGCTGGGAGGACCGGCAAGACCGGCGGGCTGGCTTGGCGTCAGCGGTTAAACGCGACGAACTGGTGGAGATCGGAAAAAAACGTTTTCAGGAAAACCCGCCTCTGCATATCGAACAACCGGCAACCGTTATTGCCAAGTCACCGCGGGTGATCAAGGAGAAACAGACTCCGCTATTCGTGGATTTGCCTGACTCGCCCCTGCCGCCATTACACCTTCTCGATGAGCCGGTGAAGAAGGATGTTGAAGTATTGTCCAGCGACACGCTTGAGTTTACGTCGCGCCTGATCGAGCGGAAGCTGATCGATTTTGGGGTTGAAGTCAAGGTGGTGGCGGCATACCCGGGGCCGGTCATTACTCGTTATGAAATCGAGCCCGCTATTGGCGTGAAGGGAAACCAGATTCTGAATCTGGTGAAAGATTTAGCCCGATCCCTGTCGGTGGTGAGCATACGCGTGGTCGAAACCATACCCGGAAAGACCAGTATGGGTTTGGAAATTCCGAATCCCCGGCGTCAAGTGGTACGCCTGTCGGAAATATTGAGTTCCCAGGCTTATGCCGACATGGGGTCGCCGTTGACGATCGCACTGGGCAAGGATATTGGCGGCCATCCGGTAGTTGCGGACCTGGCGAAAATGCCCCACGTTCTGGTGGCGGGTACGACCGGGTCGGGAAAATCGGTCGCCATTAACGCCATGATACTTAGCCTGTTGTACAAAGCTACGCCCGAACAGGTGCGTCTGATCCTGGTTGACCCGAAAATGCTCGAATTGTCCGTGTACGAGGGCATCCCGCATCTGCTGGCGCCCGTGGTGACGGATATGCGCCAGGCAGCAAGCGCACTACGGTGGTGCGTGGCAGAAATGGAGCGGCGCTACAAGCTGATGTCAGCGCTGGGGGTACGCAATCTCGGCGGCTACAATCAAAAAGTGCGGGAGGCAAGCAGGGACGAGAAGCCGCTTACCAACCCTTTCAGTTTGACCCCTGATACGCCGGAGCCGCTGGAAGAGATGCCGCTTATTGTGGTCGTAATTGACGAGCTTGCGGACTTGATGATGGTGGTTGGCAAGAAAGTCGAGGAGTTGATTGCACGGCTTGCTCAAAAAGCTCGAGCGGCGGGGGTGCATTTGCTGCTGGCCACGCAACGTCCTTCAGTCGACGTAATCACCGGTCTTATCAAGGCCAATATTCCGACGCGGGTCGCGTTCCAGGTATCGAGCAAGGTGGATTCCCGTACCATCCTCGATCAGATGGGGGCGGAGGCGCTGCTGGGTCAGGGCGACATGCTCTATCTGCCTCCAGGAAGCGGGTACCCGCAGCGGGTTCATGGTGCCTTCGTTGCTGATCAGGAAGTTCATCGCGTGGTGGATTATCTGAAAGATCATGGCGAACCGCGCTACGTGGATGGCGTGCTGAACGCACTGGAAGAAGAGGGTGGCGGAAATGAGAATGGTGGCATGGCGGGACAGGGAACCGGGGAAGCTGATCCGCTTTACGATGAGGCCGTCGCCGTGGTACTCAAGTCGCGGCGCGCTTCTATCTCGCTGGTGCAGCGGCATCTTCGAATCGGTTATAACCGGGCGGCGCGTTTGATTGAGGAGATGGAACGCGCGGGCCTTGTCTCTGCCATGCAGACCAACGGCAATCGCGAAGTCCTTGTTCCGGCACGGAATGAGTAACTGGATTTGACCAACAGGTTGATCAAGCGGCCTGGGTTGTCCCGAAGAAGCTGGACCTTTTGCTGTCGTATTGAATCTCCACTGAACACGTAATAATTGTTATTGGTGCCGCCGCACAAATAAGATTGGGCCGTATGAAATGATAATGCCCGTTCGCGCAGTTTGCGCGAACGGGCATTATTGGTTTTGAGTCCGTGAGTCCGTCAGATCAGGGTACGATCCGGTTGTTGAGGATGACTTTGCTCTGGCCGTTCCACACTACGTCCGTGAGGTTGGAGTAGCGGGTGATGATCTGGGCTGCAATGCC
>NZ_FOPV01000023.1 GCF_900113575.1 Nitrosospira sp. Nsp14 | reverse complement strand
GCTGTTATCCTGAGCCGCAGCCCATTGTGCGATGGCTGGCCATTCGCTTCCGATACGATCAAGCTTGAGTACGTTACACAACATGGCAATTCGTTTTAAACGGTTTCGGCAAGCCCCATCGTCATGACGACTGCCATCCGATACAATCAGCACGCCGGAATTGCATATCAGATTGAAAGAAGGCGAAACTACGCCGTCATCGCGTAGTTACGGGAATCCGTTTGCTTTTTAGTCTAATCTGCAAATGTCTTTTCTCTCTTTTTCCTTTACCAAAAAACGACGGCAATATTGTCGATCTAATAAATAATCGAGAGGTTTTCAGTCCTACTGCCGGTACTCTTCGACTTGTCCTTGATGGGATTCTCCGCGTTGGGTCTTGTTTGTCTTTTCGCTGAGCAAATTGTCAAGAACTTCATTCAAGCGGGTATATCCCGATGATGTTTTCCCATTCAGCAAATCCGATAACATACTACCCCAAGTGATTCTTGCGGCATCCTCCATAAAAACAGGGTCCTGAGTCACCGCTTCGCTTTGCAAGGCCGTTTCAGCCGCGGAAGCCCAAATGAGTTCGCCACTCATGGTATCCCACAGTTGAAGAGAAAGTCTCATGTGGCCCGAACGAGTCTGCGCCATCAGGAGATCGAGGGGTGGTAGGCTCAACCGGTCCGTCATGGTTTGTAAGAAGTATGCCAGGCGGGGCTGAAACACATACCTTACTTCGATGCTCTTTCCTATTTTTTGAAGTAACTCCCGATCCAGTATATGATTCTGTTCCCCACTCTCACGCAGGCGGGCATACTCTCCCGCCAGTCCGTAACGGTTGATGAGGTTGATCGTTTGCTGTTCACCTATAACCTTCCAGGTCGGGAAGATTTTCTTGATGATGTCATCAAGATAACGACTCAATGCGACTTCATTCCCTCGAAGAGCGGGTGGCGCGAACGGGGTGAGCAGTCCCACCGCTTCCTGTTGAATGCTCACCAGATCCAGATCCGATGAGAGAGGTAAGGGCGTCGACGAGGTGCGTACGGTCCATAATCTATCCGGAGAGCTTGCACACCCTGCTATAAGAAGAATGAGAAGGACAAGCCCTGCCCCTGATCGGAAACGAGAGATGTGAGTCATATTACCGATGCCTCCTGCACGAATGAGTGCTTATCGTTCTTATTCCATGATGGTATTTTTTGTCCTGAGACCTTTAATGCAAACCGGTTCGAGAGTAGGCTGCCGCTGCTCAATCGTGGTGGGGACTAGCAGCCAACTCAGAAGTAAATTTCTAAACCACGAGTTGAGAAGACATGTACGCTACGAGCAGGGCATCGGGTACCGTCCAAAAGACCCGATGATTTTTTGTAACTTCGTGCCAAGGACACGGCTATTACTACCCCACTGATAGCTGCATAAGTGCCATAAAACCGGATCATCGAATCCTGGTCGTGGGTAATTTTCAGAGTTGCTCCACCTCGACCCGCCCTTCGCGCCAGACGCCTGTTTCGCTGCTGCAAACATCACGAAAATGACTAGTGTTGCCTGTAAAACAAAAAATAAAACGCTATCCGATGATAATTGTAGAAGGCCGTCGAAGGTCATTTCGATTCATTTCCTAGATGCAACACCTCTACTCTAGCAGATAGCCCCGAACATCAGAATGGCGACGAATACAGCAGCGCACATTGGCAGTGCGCCCCTGTTCGCGTAAACGGCTCCGGTGAGCTTGAGCATTCCCATCTCCCCTCGCTCCAACATCCCTTCCGTTTCAAAGTTACCAACGGCTCAATGCTTTGATCCCTATAAGTGCCCGAATTGTGCCGCTTGCAGCCCGCAATGGTGCGTTTCCGCACCGATAACATCGAAGGATAGATGCATTGTTGTCCATGCGCGTCTCCGCCTCCGTCTCGCTTATACCCAAGGAACGCCGAGTAGAAAAGGATGAAGAGGGAAAAGCCGGCAGGGAATCTACCACTCATAAGGATATCCCCGCATAACCAATACCAATAGGAGCTCGAAATGAATAAACTTATATCGACCGTTATTCTCGCCACCTTCACGGCTGTATCCAGCTTCGGCTGTGTTTCTGATGACAAGAAAAAGGAAACAACGCGCAAGGATTCTCCCCCAACCACGAGCAAGAAAGTGGAACACAAGAAAAAGGAAACAACGCACAAGGAGCCTCCTCCGGCCGACACGAGCAAGAAGGAAGAAGTCAAGTATGAGGCCAAGCCAGAGTCAATCTCGGATCAAGATGCCGAAATCATGCGCGAGAAATCACTCTCTGAAAGGCAAGAGCAATACAGAGATCAGGAGATAATGAACAAAAAGCCGTATAAGCAATAATAGATCCCGGGGGTGTTTTGATGGGCCTTAAGATCAGGGCGGGGGAATCGCAACCAGAAAGCTACTGCTCGCCCGAGGGTCGGCTGGGTGGTTATGTCGACGTTCCGCTATGTGCGTTCATCATTCCACGGTTCTTTCTATTCGCTTGCAGCCATGTCGCCGCGCATTCAACTGGCGAGCCGTCGGATGAAAAATATTGGGCAATATGCCAACTGTGGATTGTCTATGCTGGAGCAGAATGAAGAGATATGCATGGAGGGCGGCCTAACCTTGGATGGGGATGTTTTTGCTTGGGATGTTTGCCGACTCATTTGCATGAGCCGGTAAACATCCGACACACGTCTGCGTGATATCCGGACGGCAATGGCTGGTTGTTCCAGGAGGTCACAACGCGGCTGCCCGGTCGCGTCGACCCCACGACGACGACCTTCGCGTCGGCGAACGATCTGGCGAGCGCGCTGCGGCCGCGCACGGACAGCACGAAGCACGGACGGGGCAAGCCGACAAGAACTGGCCGGACTGGTACGCCGAGTACATGGTGCGCGAGCAGTCCGGCAAAAAGCCTGAGTGAACGACTACATGATCGTCGTCAGCGGCGTTGCTCCGGCGACCGCTGCATTGCTGCGCTGGCCTAAGTTGGCCTGCGATCTTCCTTAAAGGAGGTGCCTCGTGTCGCGGCATTTCGATGCAATCATCATCGGGACCGGCCAGGCAGGTCCGTCTTTGGCGGCGCGGTTTGCGGCCGCGGGCATGACGGTCGCCATTATTGAACGCCACAAGTTTGGCGGCACATGTGTGAATACGGGATGTATCCCGACAAAGACGCTCGTCGCCAGCGCGTACGCAGCGCATGTTGCTCGCCGCGGCGCCGAGTATGGTTTTGTTGGCAATGGTGATGTGCGCGTCGATATGAAACGCGTCAAAGCGCGCAAGGATGAAGTTTCCGGACGGTCGAACAAGGGCGTCGAGGAATGGTTGCTAGGACTTAAGAATTGCACGGTCATCCAAGGCCATGCCCGCTTTCAGTCGCCCCACACTGTCGTGGTCAACGATGAGGTGCTGCAAGCCGACAAAGTTTTCATCAACGTCGGCGGGCGCGCCTCTGTTCCCGCGATGCCGGGGATTCATGAGGCACCGTTTCTCACAAACTCTTCAATGATGGATATCGACTTTCTGCCGGAGCATCTTGTCATCGTCGGCGGAAGTTATGTTGGGTTGGAATTCGGTCAGATGTATCGCCGTTTCGGGAGCGAAGTCACGATAGTGGAGAAGGGACCGCGCCCGATTGGACGTGAAGACGAAGATGTTTCCGACGCCGTGCGTGAAATCCTGGAGATGGAGGGGATAGGGATTCGGACGAATGCGAAATGTATATCACTGTCGAAGCGTGACAGTCGTATCGCCGTTGGAATGGAATGCGACGAAGGTCCGCCGGAAGTAGTAGGCACTCATGTTCTTCTAGCGGTGGGACGTACTCCCAACACGGACGACCTGGGTCTCGACCGGGCCGGCGTTGCGACCGACCAACGCGGCTACATCATCGTTGATGATCAGCTGCAAACAAACGTGCCCGGCATCTGGGCGCTCGGCGACTGCAACGGCCGAGGTGCCTTTACGCATACTTCCTACAACGACTATGAGATCGTCGCCGATAATCTCCTCGACTCAGCTCATCGCCGCGTGTCAGATCGGATCCAGGCGTACGCATTGTTTACAGATCCGCCGCTAGGGCGATGCGGTATGACGGACGCCGAAGTACGGAAATCTGGCCGCGCTGCACTCGTTACGAAACTTCCGATGAGCGCAGTGAACCGCGCCGTTGAGAAAGGTGAGACACAAGGTTTCATCAAAATCTCTGTTGATGCGGAAACAAAACACATTATGGGTGCTGCGATTCTTGGCATCGGAGGCGATGAAGTAGTTCACGTCTTGCTGGACGTGATGTATGCAAGGGCGCCATATACGGTAGTACAGCGCGCCATGCATATTCATCCGACAGTTGCGGAATATCTCCCCACCGTCTTTTCCAAACTGGAACCCTTTCCGTAAGCAACGTCGGAGGACGGCTGATCCACTCTGTGGCTGCGGGCGTGTTCATCGGCGGGTGATCGGCGAGACGTGCTCGATTCCCTTGCGTCCCACCAAGCGGATCCCCACTAGCCATCGGCGAGCTTGTGGTTGAGACGATTGCTGGAATATCTAAATGCGGTCAACGACGCAGATCACATTCGTGCCGAATTTGGCCTGAAGGGACTGAATTCGGGGTCGGATCTAAAGGTTTCTCGGATGCGAAGGATCGTGTTCACCCGATCAACGTCAAACTCTCGCCACCCTGACGTGGATAGCGTTCTAGAGTCGTACGCCGCTTGCCGCCTTTTGTATTTTTTAGCGAACCTGGCACGAGCTGGCACTTCAAGTCCTTTGCTTTCGGTCGAAAGAATAAAATAAAATCACTGATAGTAGGGGTAGACCTTACAGCTGTGTCATTAGCCCATTTCGCTAGACAGTGACCAAACTAAATTTTTTTTACGTCCATAATTGAAGTGTAAGGGTTGAATGATGGCGCGCCAGATCAGGGAATTTTCAATGGCATTTCTTACCATGTAATATTGAGGCTTGTTTTTGCTTGCATGCTCGTAACCTGCCGGATGCTTATATTCTTGTATGGGCGTGTTCAAGATGTGGTGGTTCCGAAGGATAGCAGGTGCGCCGGTAGTCTTTATCAAATTACCCTAGGAGAGCTGAAATGCGATCAGAAGTATTGGATTTGATGAGGAGGCATGGTTGTTTCCAAGGGCTGGAAGACGATGCACTTGTGGAGATTGCCGAGCATATGGAACTGGTGCAGTGCAAGCCGAACGAATGTTTGCATCAACCAAATACACCGCTGACAGACATCTATTTCGTTATTCAGGGGACCTTGAAAGGAACACGCCGCGATCTTCAAGGGAATGAGAGAGTGTTGTGGGTATTTTCGCGGGATGATCAAATCGGGGCTATTATGGCTGGCGAGGTTTCCATTCCTGAAGGTCTCTTTGCTGTAACGGATTGCACACTGCTGAAATTGGAGTACAAGAAGGCACTGAGCCTCACGCCCAAGTACCCAAAGTTCAGAATCAATGTCCTGCAGGCTGCCGTTAAAAATTTTCGCAAAAATTTTATTGAGGAGAAATCGAGGCCACAACCATGGGTCGTGGCTATCTTCCACAGCTCGCCCGCAACACGCCCCTTGACTCAGCGCCTCACACGCCGACTAGCCGAACTTGGGGAACAGCCGCGGGTGCTGAGTGATCAAAACGAGGAGGAACGTCGGGAGAATGCAGGTTACAGGGTACTCTCCAAAGGGAATTGTGAACTGTTCATATCGGAAATCCGCGAACAAATCGGCGGTCGGCAAGATAGGGGGCGCTTATTTATCGATGTTGACGCAGCCCTCGACCCCGAGCGTGCTTCTCAACTGATCGAACTTAGTGATTCAGTGATGTGGTGTCTCCATGCAGGAGATGAGAAGTCGGCTGTGGAGCGCCTAAAGGCTAATTGCGCGCATGCTTCCAGTTGCCGTGAAAAAATCAATCTAGTCTGGCTGCTTGCGGACGGACGCGGGATCTCGCCTTTTGCTCCCGAGCTGAACGAGTTGGTATCACGCGATTTCAAGGTCACCTTCTCGGAAACACAATCGCCACTGGGTAAAACCAGCCTGGAAAGGGTCATTCATTACCTGCGCGGCATCAAGATCGGGCTGGCTTTGGGTGGGGGCGCCGCGCGCGGAATGGCCCATCTGGGAGTTCTGCATGTTCTGGAGCAGAATGGGATTGTCGTCGACATGATTGCCGGGACGAGCGCGGGGGCGATGACCGGCGTTCCTTATGCTTCCGGGTTGGCAGCGAAACAGTGGGCCGAGATAGTCGCCGTGGACCTGAAGCCGCCCCTTCTCTTTCGCTATCTTCCAGACGGCCGTAACTGGTATCTGGTGTACCTGTATCGTACCCATAAAATTGATGTAATGCTGAGAAAGTATTTGTCGGATTGCAGGCTGGAACAGCTGCCCATACCCTGCTACGCCGTAACGCTTGACCTGGTCAGCGGTGAAGCAGTTATTCGCGACCATGGCGACGCAGTAATTGCGATCCTGGAGAGCATCAATTTACCGGGGCTGTCGCTGCCGATCTTTCGCGGCGGCCAGGCGCTGGTTGATGGGGGGGTTGTCAAGAATATTCCAGCCGACGTACTTGTAGATCGTGGCTGCAACTATGTCATAGCGGTTAGTGTAACGGCCAAGATTGAGCAGGAGTTTCCCACAAAATCGGCGATGGGTCGAGTTTCGACGGTGCAGACCATTATGCGAAGCCTTCTGGCTCAGAGCATGGGAGTCAATTCTTTCGGCGTGCAGCCAGCGGACGCCATCATTGAACCGGATGTGACCCAATGCGATCTGACCCAATTCACGGAAGCTGTGGAAATAGCCAGGATTGGGGAACGGGCGGCGCTCGCCGAACTTCCGAAGATCAAGGAACAACTGCAGCAACTGGATTATCCGCTGTTTGCCGATGTCGCCAAGTCCATTCCTACTGACGTTGCCACATCGCCGCCACTGTCGGGAATTCCTGTCCCCAGTGCCTCTGCACAAACGCTTTGAGCGCACGGGCCGCCTACAAGCTTCATAACAGGGTTTTTATTGGCGAAAGATAGATTATCGGCCCCTCTTCGAAATTACGGCACATCGTTACGAGGCTCGAAAGCTGCAATGCCGATAGATTGCGATGAGAAACTGCTTTCAGATTTATCCTCATCTCCAGTCCTATTTCCTCCGTTTGCTCAATCCCATCCGATTAGTTTCGTGCGCGGCACCGTCGCCGATAATCTCCTCGACTCAGCTCATCGCCGCGTGTCAGATCGGATTCAGGCGTACGCGTTATTTCCAGATCCACCGCTAGGGCGATGCGGCATGACGGACGCCAAAGTACGGAAATCTGGGCGCCCTGTACTCGCCACGAAGCTTCCGATGAGCAAAGTGAGCCGCGCCGTTGAGAAAGGTGAGACACAAGGTTTCATCAAAATCTCTGTTGATGCGGAAACAAAATACATTATGGGTGCTGCGATTCTGGGCATCGGAGGCGATGAAATAACACGTTTTGCTGGACGTCATGTATGCAAAGGCGGCGTATACGGTAGTGCAGCGCGCAATGCATATTCATCCGACGGTTGCAGAATATCTCCCCACCGTCTTGTCCAAACTGGAACCCTTTGCGTAAGCAACGTTGGAGGATAGTATGATCACTGTGGCTTCGGACGCATTCATCGGCGGGTACTCGGCGGGAGGCGCTCGGTTCACTTGCATCCCACCAAGGTGACCCGACTTCTCCATCGGGCGAGCTTGTGGCTGAGAAACTGCTGGAATATCTAAATGCGGTCAACGACGCAGATCACATTCGTGCCGAATTTAGCCTTGAAGGGACTGAATTCGGGGTCGGGTCTAAAGGTTTCTCGGATGCGAAGGATCGTGTTAACCCAATCGACCTCAAACTCCCGCCACCCTGACGTGGATAGAGTTCTAGAGTCATCCTTGATTTGCACTCCAGCCACGAGAATTCTTCCCGCTGATTCGTAGATAATGTACGGTTCAAACGTCCGAAAGTGGCCCTCGTTTTTGTAGTGGAGGCGTATCCTTGTTTTGCTACGGATGGCCTCGCATAGCGTGGTTTCCAAGTCTGTTCTACGCGGAACTGGGCCTGTTCGATTTTTTTGTTTTATTGTTTCAAACATATCCATTCCCTCCGAATATTGTGAATAGATATTAACCCAGCAATGCGAAAATAAATAACAGTTGACGCAGTAGAGAATTCGTGTTAAGTCATAGCCGGGGTCGCCTTTTGGGGCCTTTTTCATTTAAGGAAGCGCATGGCAACGAGCTTGACGGGCAGCCGGATGAAAATGAGCCCGGCTATGTCGAGTTTAATGGCGCGTTTGGAAACTCTCGTCCAGCGCAAGACGTTCGGAACTGTTGATCCAGGCAGGTAATTCCTCTTTAGCCAGCCGTTGCATTTTGAGCGCGCGCTTAAGAATTTTGTTGGTTCTTTTTTCCAGCCATTTATCGAATTCTTTTGCCTTGTATCCCAACGCATCAATACCTTTTGATTTTTTCATTGGAATCCCCTATATAAACCGCTAGGAGGCCGTCCACTAACCCGGAAGCGCAGATGAGTAGTCAGCAGGCATGCCCCGTCTCTGATATTCGCAAATTTCATAATCGAATAATGTACGCGAGCTAACTGAAGCACGACATTTTCCTTCTTGCCAGATGTGACTATCTCGCATCTGTACTAGTGTTCTAGCAGGTCTTCCTTAAAAGGTTGTGAAATGCGCCCGCGTTTGCCAAGAATTCCGCAATCAGAGAATTACGTTCATTTGCCCCTTCGCATTAGTTATTTATGTAGGGTAAGGGCCGCCACGGGGGTGATGCCAGGTTTGTTATGCCACCAATTATGAACAGGTGTTGAGATGTTGCACGCCGCGCAATTCGTCGCTGTTTTTTGCTGTACCGTTTTTGCCGGTGCCGCGCTCTACATCAATCTTGTTGAGCACCCGGCACGGATGGACTGCGATACGAAGACTGCGGTTACGGTTTGGGCGCCCAGCTACAAACGGGCAACAATGATGCAAGCTCCACTGGCTATCCTGAGTTTCAGTGCCGGGGTGTCCGCCTGGTTGCTCGATGGCGGCATTATGTGGGTTATTGGGGCAGTGCTTATTGGCTTGGTCGTGCCATTCACATTTCTTGTAATCATGCCGACGAACCATCAGCTTCTGATTCCCGGACGCGACCTTGCGTCGGGCGAAACCCGAGCACTGCTCGAAAAGTGGGGAAAACTCCACGCTGTGCGGACCGTGCTGGGTTTGTTGGCATCTGGAATCTACGTTATTGAGCTGCTTAAAGCCTAACCGCGCATGAACTCGAACGAAGCATAGTTGTTTGGGCGCGTCGCCGGCGCCGATTTTTCCAGTGCTGCCGACACCTCTGTCCTTCCTCGTTCGCCGGACGAAAGCCCGCATTTCCAGACCTTCGCAGAACTTAACGAGCGGCACGCTGCGCCTACTCTCACAACAAGCAGATCAGAATGGGCCAGCGGCTTTAATGATACTTTTACAGTAGTGAAGTTATCCCCATCCCCAGTATCGCAAGCGCCATTACACCGGTTGCGATCCAGTCGAGTATCCGAAGACAGGTGCTGACAACAAACTGTCCCGTTACGTTAGGTTTTGCAGCCGGAAGCATCATGACTGCCATAATGGGAACGGCAATTACGTCTTGAGCGAATCGCATCGGTATGCGCAAGCAAGAGTCTGATTTTTTATCTGTACGTTACCGAACAGTCACACATTACTCCTATCCTACAATGTTCCTGAACTGGCCATGTACGCCCAGTGGTGCCCCCCAGCGGTGCAATTACTCGAAGGGTGTGGTCCGAGCGTTTAGCTGGCAATAACTTCGCCTCCTTGCTCGCACTTTGCTCTTCGTTTGCCTCTGCATACTTAAAACGTCAGCGCCGCTTCTCGGTAACGAGAGTGTCACGAGCAGCACTAGTCGGATCGATTTTCAAATAGGGGGATACATGAAAAAGTGTAAATTCGGATTGGGCGCGTGCGCAATGTCCTGGCTGATCTGCGGGGTAAATTACGTGTGGGCGGATAATGGCGCGGTACCGCCTCCCATGGCTCCCAAGTCTTCCGCGTCGCCCTCAGACATGGCTCCAGCGGCGGCTGCCCTGGGTATGGGAATCAAACGTCTCTTCCCTGAAGGTTCGGGAGGCAAACATCTCTTCCCTGAACACGTGCCTAAAGGCGAGGAGGACGTCAAACATGTCTTCCCTCAAGGCTGGCCGATTTCTCTAAGAGGGTGGGTCAGCGGAGGCTACGTTTATAATGGCTCAACCCCAAGTTCCCATTTTAATGGCCCATATAACGAGGTCGATCGTAATCAGCCTCAGCTGAACCAGCTCTATTTCATTGCTGAAAAAACTTTGAAAGATACAAAAAGCATCGATCTGGGTGGCAGGGTTGATGTCCTATTCGGTAACGATTTCTTTCTTGCACAAAGCAATGGACTTGAACGTACCGAGAGCGGCGCGCCAAAATGGAACCAACAATTACATGGTTTCGCGCTTCCGCAAATGTATGCTGAAATCGGCAACAAGACCGTTTCAGTTAAGTTGGGACACTTCTACACGATAATCGGTTACGAGGGTGTACCCGCTGCGGGCAATTTCTTTTATTCGAAGTCTTATTCGTACCAGTTTGCTGGTCCATTCACGCATTGGGGTGGTCTTGCTACGGCGAATATCAGCCCGCAGCTCTCTGTTCGAGCGGGTGTAGTGAACGGCTGGGACTCATTGGACCGGCAGAATGATAATCCGGCGTTTCTTGGCGGAGTGAAATACGCTACGACCGATCAATTCTTCACGGGCTCGCTGGCAGTTATTACGGGACAAGAGCCCACGATAATTCCAGGAGTGTTTGGTAACCGGACAAGATATAGCGCAATCGTTACCCTACGTCCTCTGGAGAAGCTTGAGTTCACTCTTCACCAGCACTTTTCGTCTCAGGCAAACGGGAACGTGAATGGAACTGCTGCTTCATGGTACGGGGTGGATCAATACCTCAACTATACGCTACACAAAACAGTAAAAGCTGGCTTTCGATTTGAGTGGTTTCGCGATGCAGACGGTACACGAGTAAGCGGCTCTGAATTCAGAGGAAATCCCAACCGTGGCGCGTTTGCGGGCGACTTCTTCTCTGTGACGGGTGGAGTGAACTACACTCCGCACCCGAATATCACCTTTCGTCCGGAAGTGCGCTATGACTGGTTTTCGGGCGAGGGTCGCCCCTTTAATGGTAACAATAACCAAGTCATGGTCGGCATCAACGCATACGTGCAGTTCTAGTTTGTCGCGGTATTGTTCCAAATACAACCTGGACATATCCGGACTAAATGCGGGATATTAGAGTCGGGGCAGACCGGGGATCGAGATCGCAAACCGCTGGATGATGGGGTGGCCGAAAATAGTTGTAATCTTCTGATCGAGGATATGCACGAGGAAGCTTCATGTGGTTAATTGGGGCGGTGCTTATTGGCTTGGCCGTGCCATTCACATTTCTTGTACTCATGCCAACGAACCATCAGCTTCTGATTCCCGGACGCGACCTTGCGTCGGGCGAAACCCGAGCACTGCTCGAAAAGTGGGGAAAACTCCACGCTGTGCGGACCACGCCGGGTTTGTTGGCGTCTGGAATCTACGTTATTGAGCTACTTAAAGCCTAACCCGCGCATGAACTCGAACGAAGCATAGTTGTTTGGGCGCGTCGCCGGCGCCGATTTTTCCAGTGCTGCCGACACCTCTGTCCTTCCTCGTTCGCCGGACAAAAGTCCGTATTTCCAGACCTTCGCGGAACTTAACGAGCGGCACGCTGCGCCTACTCTCCCAACAAGCGGATCAGGGTGGGCCAGCGGCAATGGATACTTTTACAGTAGCGAAGTTATCCCCATCCCCAGTACCGCAAGCGCCATTACACCCGTTGCGATCCAGCCGAGTATCCGAAGACGGGTGCTGACAAAAAAAGCAATCAGGTTGGAAAACCCCATTCCAAGGTAAGTGTCGATCTTGATACGTCGCAGATGAGCTCTCGCTTGTTGCGGAGCTTTTCTTAGCGGCTCGTCGCCATCGACAGCACGCAGCTCCTCGACTTCCTGAGAGGCTTGCCAGAAAAAAAGATACGGGTTGAGGTAAGCCCGGCGCCGATCTGGTGCTGCGCCCCAAAGACTTGCACCGGACTAGCGGTTAACAGGGTCTTTGGGCAATCACGGGACAAAGAGACAGCCCCCCCAATGACTGCTTAGCCTTTTCGCTATTTACGCGCTCGCTCTGTGGTGACGCGCGGCTATTCTGCCGACCAGGACAAGCCCTGCCAAAAGCATGACGTAAGTATGGGGTTCCGGAATTGGCAATACCTCCGCCGGTGGCACAAGGTTCGCATCCAGCGCAACGTTATCAAATTCGAACCCGTATCGGGTACTCGAGGCGACGACCCTGTTAAACCCCGTATCCGAGTTGATATTTACGTAAAACGTGCCGCCAGCGCCCTGGTTTCCTTTAGCCAGCTGGTCGACATCCAGGCCGGTATAACTGAACAGCAACGTAGCCCCATCATAAAAGGACAATGTGTTGTAGTCGTCCACTGAGCCCCACAACAGGCCAAAATAGTTGTGGTATTGATCCAGCTGCAGTGTGACCTGTCCGATACCGGTGCTCAGGTATGGAGTGACGCCGCGACCGTCGGCCTGGGTGTTTCCAAACAACGTGCCGTTGCCTCCCGAGATATATGGTGCCGCATATTTGCCCACTACGTTGGGAACGGCAATGGTGCCGGCTCCTATGCCGCTATAAGATACGGTAACGCCTTCGTCAGTCGTACCGCCGGTCGGGGCGAGGCTGTCAAAATCGACATAGGTGCCTGCAACGATGGGCGTGCCGCCTATTGTGGCGCTGAGCGTCGTAGCGGCTATCGAAGCCGACGATGCTGCAGAGATGCTCAGAATAAAAACCAGCCGGGCGACGACAAATACAGTCTTTGCATGTTCCATCGAAATCCTAGTCCTTATCTAAAAAAGTTGTAACGTTATTCTCATAACAAGTATTTTTATGACTACATGATACTACAAGCAATTATCATGCCTTATCTTAAATCCAATCATAATCAGCAACTTAGGATACTAGTTAAGCGATATTTTTCATTGCCTTGAAAATTTTTTCGACATTCTGGAGAGTAGACGGGAAAAGATGCTGGGGGTGGGCAAATTGAAAGGGAAGATGAAAAAACTGCACGAGTGGCGGGTTAAATCTGGAGATCCCGAGTATTGATTGTTGCAGGCTTAATCGGCAGCGCAGGGGTTACGACGCGAGGCCAGACGGAATCCGGTGGAGGGATGCGTTTCTCATGCGGCGAGAGGCTCCGCCGCAAACCGAAAAGCATTTTGTCGGGTTTTGCGGAACCGCGCGTTCAGGCCAAAAAGGAAAAGGGGCGGGGAGGCGGATACGAAAAACGCTGGGCCGGACGGTTTCAATAGCCAAAGACGCACCCGGTCGCCGTATAGGAACGAGGTGAACCGGAACTACGTACCCGGCAGTCAGGCGCTATTCAGTGGGCGAGCAATAGCCCTCGATTTACCACGATGCAATATTATTGCCCGGCCAGCGTGCGCATCCGTAGCCGGGGAGCTTTCCGCAACCCATCGTTGTATGCGGAGAAAACAGAATCCCGGTCGAATTCGTGCAAAGGTTTTTTCGCGGAACATTTAAGCGAGTTGATGCTGGCTTTTTCGAGCCATCTATCAAACTCGTCCGGGCTATACCCGTATATATCAGCGTATCTGCGTTTTTTCATAAACCTCGTCATTATCAAAAAGGCCGGGCGGGCACTGAAAGGCGCCAGCCCAGGCCAGGCCAGGCAAAGTTCGCCTGGAGGGAACACAACGAGGCGAATATTGCCTTTTCCGGGATGCCATGTTATGTACGCTACCGCTCTTAAGACACACTTTATTCCACCGCCGCTTCTCATTTGTTCCACCCGGCCGTCTGCCGCCATGGGGAACGGCGCCTTCAAGATGTTGCCATTTTGGCGCGGTCGCAAGCGCATCAGCGGTATCGATATGAGACGAATTTGCTACCGTGCGTGGGATCTTGTGCGGCGGATCTCGATTGCCATCGCCGTGGCCCAGTCCATAAGGATGCCGTATTAATGTTACGTGCTTGCGACAACGTGCCGCATTCCTGCACGGACTCAAAAGATTATTCTCGCCCACGCCTGATCTCAAGAATGCTGTGACTGCGCTCGCGCGTTTGGGTAGTATTCCCCGCTTCCAGTTAAAGATATTTCCCCGACGCCATCCGCGACTATAGAGGTGGCGACCACAGGCTCGGGATCGGTCATCAAGTCGAGAATCAGCAATTTATTCCGCGCTCGAAGTCGAGCCGAAAGGCACTTCTCAAGCAGGCCTGGTAAAGACATTGCTGGAGCGTTATCGATATATGAAGGTCGGCATGAAGCCAAAACTCGCCTCACTTGCCTTGGTTAGTCTCTGGATATTTTCCCCCGGTTGCTGCCAGTGAACTCGGAGGGAGTAGTAAAAGATGAGAAAACCAAATCGGTTTTGTCCGACACCGATAAGCCGCGTACTGTCGCTCCCGTGCAAGGAGCTTTGCTGAATATCGATGCACCGCCTGTCGCCGTACGAACCGCTGCCCTGAAGCTGACGCGTCACGAGCCGGTAGTTAAAATGCCGGAACTGACGATTGAGGGAAAGGTGAAGCGCCCGCGAAGCAAACCGAGATGGAATGATACCGGCTGCCCCAGACCACGGAAAGCATTACGCGGGAAAGGATCGACAATACGATCAGCATGGCGAACCCGGAGGATGCAATCCAGGTGCGCAGCCGCTATATCGGCGATACCCACGCACCGGTCGAGATGCGCACCTCGGGCATATCCGCCAGTGCGCGCAACCTGAGCTACGCTGATGGCATTCTGCTGTCTTCCTTGCTTGGCAACAACATACCAACACCGGCTCCGCGCGCGGCGGGGCGCAAGCGGGGAAGCCGCAAGCCGGGACCGTGAGCCCGTGTAGGATATCAACCGCAAAGGCGGCAAAAGCAGTCATGGCGGTATGCATCCGCAGGATGTCAAGGCCGGCGGTCAAAGCCACAAAAGTGACGGAAGCAGTTCCGGATCAGGGTCCCATTCCCGGGGCGGCAGCTCAGAAGCGCGCGAATGATAACCCCGGACGGGGTACGCATCGTTGCTTTGAGATGAACCGGTTGGAATAGCTTGATCGGGAGTCAGGAGGACAATGCTTGATGGCAGTTGCCTTCATGTTTTTTTTTGTGAGTTTTTCTTCCTACTCCAGCGCCGCCGCCATTTTCGTCGCGAATAATGGAACCGCAGAAAGGAAAACCCGGCCAAGAGGGCACTAGGCCGGGGCGGGTTGGGGGTAAATACGCCCGCATCGACATAGTAACAGATTTTTAGATTCTCCCCTTTTTAATTAGGGGCAATATAATGAAAAAACCGCCCAAGGTCTCGTCCAACCCTGGAAAGCACTTTTTTCACCCCAAAAAAAACCCGCCGGAGCGGGTTTGAGGGGATCACGGTCCTGCTTTTAAAGATTGTCGATCGCATCTTTGACAGTTTCTTTTGCATCACCGACCTTCTTTTGGGTTTTCCCCTCGACCTGTTTCGCTAGGCCCTTGGCTTCCTGCTCTCTATCCCCGGTCAGTTCGCCGGCCCCTTCCTGGATCTTTCCGGCGATATCTTTGGCGGCTCCTTTTACCTGATCTTTGTTCATGATCAATCTCCTTTGCAGAAAATAAGAGTGTCAATGTTGCTTGCCTCTCTGTGTCCGCGCCAATCAACAAACTTATGATCGGTCAGCGGTCGCAGGAGCATAAACGGCAAGTGTTGCCAGATTAATATAATGGCGCGGCTCATACTGTGCGTTGAGTCACATTGGGTAAAATAACTTAATGATGAATAACCGCGGGAGAGTAGCGCTACGTTAAGGTTGGGGAGGATGAGGACCGGCGCAATATAGTCCGCCGGAGGGGGCGGGGCAAATTGATGTATATAGACGGCTTGTTTCTAGTCCCCCTCTTCGTTGAGACCGTGTTTACCTTCACAGTAACACACCGTTCTTCCTAATAGCGGCTTCCATCGCCGCTATGGATCGCCGGCGGATTCGTCGCGTACGGATTGTTCGGGCTGTCGTTGCTGTACTGACTGCCGTATTTCCCGTACGGATTATTGATGCTGTCCGCGGAATACTCGCTGCCATACCTGCCGTACGGGTTACTGACCGAGTTTGCGTCGTAAGGGTTGGAGCTGAGGTTGCCGAGGTATTTTCCAGTTTGCCGATCCCGAAGATGCGGCGGCTCCGCCTGGACAATTGCGGAAACAAGTATTGCGAGAAGGGCGAATGGAGCTAATTTGGCTGATTTCACGATTTGTCTCTTTTTATTGTTATTTTATTGCTCGACTATTGTTTTACTGGGCTAGCGGATCAGTTACCGATCAGAACAGTTAATGTACAGGTGCCAAGGTACAGGTGCCAACATACATGTGCACGGGCTCGCCATCATCGCTGGCGAAGCAGCACGAAAGGTGGCTCCCCCGAACTGCGATCCATTATTCTTCCCTGGCCATACTGAACCACGCGGTCATTTTTGAGGATCACGGAATAATCGACCCGTTCCACATTCAACCCGCTGGTAAACAGCCACCCGTTGATTTGGCGGTCTACATAATTCAGCGCTTCGTAGTCGCCGCTGCGGTGAAAACCATCTGGGTTTCCGATAGCATTCAAAACTTCTGCCTTTGTCAGACCTTCCCGCAGCGCCGCGGTTTTGGTTGCACACGATGCAAGCGCCAGCATGCAGACCAAAGCGAAAGCAGAGCCCTTCAAGATATTTCTCTCCCATGTAATGAGTATTAAAGAATGGCGTAAGCCCCCTCAGTGGCCCCCTTAGTGGCCCCCTTAGTGGCCCCTTAGCTATTATATCTCTGATGGCCAACATGGGTTATTGGTAAGGATCTTCGGTCGGCTGGTAATTATGGAACGGGTGCCATTCCCAAGGCGGGACGGGCGATTCACGCGACCATAAACCCCGCCTCGCGGAACGGGCTTCGTTCTGCAACTTGGAGAGCGTCCTGTCTTTTGCGGATTGGTCTTTTACCCAAGCCAGACCGCGCCGTACCTGCTCCGCGTTGACATCCACGCCGTTGCACTTGACCCTGGCCATGGTGCGTCCATAATGGTCCCGACTGATCGAGGTCAATTCGGCGTGGACCCACAGGCATAAGTCAAACAGGGACTGTCTTGAGTCGATGGAGGCTGGTCGTGTTCGGGCGCGTCGATATCCGCCAGGCGTACCCTTTCCAGCTCGCCATCCATCGAGACTGTAACCGAGTCGCCATCAACGATCTGCAATACCTGGGCGTGGACCACCTTGCTGTTTGGCTCGGCGAAGATACTGCCAGACAGCATGGCATACGTGACCAGCACGAGAGCAGGGATAACACGGCGCATCAGGTTGTTATATCACCGCCCATCTGTCTGGGCAATCGTCACGCCGCATTCGTTTGAGCGCTTATTACAGTATTACAGCCATTCCAGCGTCCTATGCAGCAGTACAGCCGCTTCTGCCCCTACACGGTTACAGCGCCTCGGTCCGGCAATTTGCTGAAAACCCAGAATGCGTTTCTGGGCGGCCGCATGACGCGGGATGACTTCGCACACCAGATCGGTGACGTCATTGAGCAGGTAGGTGTAGTAATAAACAAAGTGGAACATGGCGGCCATCACGGATCGGGTCGTCTGGGCGGGGAGAATGGCAAACCGCGATAACTCGGCAAGTTTATGCCCCGCGCCCCGTATCGAGTCGAGTTCTGCGGAATATCCTTCGTCCGCGCTCAACCCCCGCGGCGAATCCAGTGTCACCAGGACTGTGCCAACCACATTCCCATCCAGCAGCACGTCTATTACCGCGCCGTGGCTCGTCAATATGTGGTTCGGAGTATAGCCTTTACGCCAATACCGATCTGCGATCAGGGCGCGTGACGGAGCAAGAGACTTGCCGATAGCTACCGTATAGGGTCCGAATACAGCTTTCATGCATTGGATACCGTGAGGCTCGATATCGGCTGTGCGAAGTAGGTGCAACGTATTTCTCCCGGTTGTTCATCCCCTTTTACCTCGGCCCGCGCGCGGTGGGCCGTTCCCTTTGTTTTTAACGCAGCCATTTCGTCTTTTTCTCTCTCTATTTATTCTTCTGCTTCGATTATCCAGCGGGTGTTCTGTTCGAGCCATAGTCCACACTGACCACCGGACCCGGTCTCGAGTATTCCAGTCTCGTCTAAGCGGCCCGCGGAGTTGTGAAGCCGGCAGCTTAAATGCGATTTACGGCTCGATCACAATACTTACGAAGCCAGCGCGGGTATACTGCCGTAAAATTTTACGTGACGGGGGGGCGCTCGGCGTTTAACCAATGCGCATGCGGAAGGTGGGGCGGAGATCGCGCCCAAGGCATATCGGATGCGTGGAACTATGTGCGCAACAGTCTGGTACCTACCCGCTGCGCTGCCGCTGCCTGGCGTAACATCGGCCGGCGGACGGTTCGATACGGTTTGAAGCCCCGGGATACATGGGTGATGAAGACATGGGGAAAGTTTACATTATGCTCAATAGAAGCAAAATGCGGTCATGGGGAAATATCATAGAGATATGAGATCATGGTCTGGACGGATTTGTTACAAAACGATAGCTCAACCGTATGTTTGGTAGGTTGACGATTGACATCCGTGATTATCCCATCTAGAGTATTGATCCGCAGATGCTATTTCATTAAAACGTCAACTTAACAGGGGAAAATGATGAAAATAAACAAAACGATTCTAGGTGCTGCTTTGGGGTTGCTGTTGGCTGGAACCGTGCAGGCAGCGGAACAGAAACTCAAGGTGGTTATCAATGCTTATGACACTAACATTCCTGAGCTCAACGTCGAAGGGGTGACGGTGAAGAACATTCGCGCCTTTAATGTTCTCAACGAGCCGGAAGCCTTGACTGTCAAGAAAGGGACAACGGTAAAGATTACAGTCGAAAACAAATCTCCCATTAGCGAGGGATTTTCCATTGATGAGTATGGCGTCAAGGAAGTTCTGAAGGCGGGCGAAACCAAGACTATTACGCTGAAGGCAGACAAGTCCGGTGCGTTTACCATATGGTGCCAACTCCATCCCAAGAATATCCACCTGCCCGGCTCCTTGAACGTTGTGGAGTAAGCGGGATTACAAAGAACATGACGGAGTAATAGATTGGTCCGAGAAATTCTCTCGCCGATCCTCATCAAACCCGCCGGCAGGCGGGTTTTTTTATTTCGGGGCGGTATTTATTTTTCCGTAACCGAATTTCCTATTGGCATGATGGCATGATGGCATGATGGCATAATGGCATACCGGCCTTGCGTCCCTGCGGTGCCGCTAAGTAAGCACTCGGGATATTGCCTGCTATCTCGCCCCCTTCTCTTGTGGATTTTTTGCTTTTCTCTTCTTTCCCTTCCGAGCCTGGTTCGAAATATCCCGAGATAAAAACTCTTTGTGAACTGTTAAGTTGGATAGCGCACATATCTCATGTATTTGGATGAGATAAAGTTTTTTCGTGGTATTCCTCAAGGACACGCTACATATGCGTCCGGTTACCTGGGTTGGTTCCCTTGTCTGGTTCAGGAAGCCGGTCCGTATTTTTGACAAACTCTTTTTCAATAGGAATTTGCGATGAAGAAGCTCAGAAATATTGATGTATTGGGGTATGAGGCGGAAGAATTTGATAAGTGGCTGGAGGAAAGCACGAACAAAATCTTAAAACGCGCTCCAAAAGTCAGACGCACCTGGGAAGCGGATATGTCCGCTCCACTAAAAGCTTCCAGGCAGGGCTCAAGCAAATCTGTCTATTCCCGGCAGCGCGGCATCTGAGCATCACGTAGCCAAAGGGTAACAATCCTCAACGATTCCGGCTTCGGTTCGCCAGCACGTAATGTTAATGTGCTCCGCCGGAGCAAATCAATCATAAGTGTTGAGGGTGTCGAGGATGAGACGGGTGCGACCCAGGCTCGCTAAGCGTGGATTCCATTCTTGCGTGGAGAGTCCCGCGCTCGGTCGGCCCGTGCCGACCGGAGAAGGCTTTGCGCAATGATGCAGGAGTCCGGGGGCGTGTTGTTACACCTCCTTGCGTCCCCGGGAGGGTATCTATACCAACGCCAACGCCAACGCGAAAGCAGTTTCCGACGTTTATTGATGGTCCGGACTACGAATAGAACGTAGCGGACTAGCAAACTAGCGGATTAGCGGATTAAGTGCATTGGGCGAATCGTGCGCTCCATGGTCACCCACTCATGGGGCAGGAACGGAGATTCGTCGTCCCAGGATGATACGCGAACGTCTCCCTGGGTTTTAAGAGAACAGATTCGTTTCGGTTGGGGCTAGACCTGCACTATAGCCGTCCTTGTGCTGCCAAAACACCTTCGACTCGGGCCAGCCCACAAGAGTCTCTTCATAGATATACATCGCGTCCCCTTCGAACCCCTTGAAACGGAAGTTTTCGTAACGCGAAATCGAACCGTCGGTTCTGCGTATGTAAAGGATGTATACAGGCATTTCCACCGCGTCCGGTTGTAAGTACCTCCTTTTTTTGATCTTATTAGAGGGCGATTCTAAATAGATACCCGGAAATTGTTCCGTGCGGTATCCCTCGTTATCACGAGGAACGATGTTGGTTGGACCGCCGCTGAGCGGTTACATCGAAAAGCATCGCCGAGGAGCGCGGACGACAGCAGAGCAGGATCACCCGGAGCATCGTGTAATACCGCATATTCCTATTGGGCTGCCGTGGCGGCATATCATAACGGACTAACAGCGTGGCTGCGATTCTGCTGGTCGTAAAACCCCTTCCAGACAAAGGTTTCCGGACAATAGTGGGGTTATGGCTGCGCGGAACGACCGGAATGTTATTAACGGGGAAGCGATGGATCGCTTGGGGAAACTCGGCGGTCGCTAGCACACGCCTTCTCAGATGTTGCTCAGATGTTGGTTGGCCAATCCGAGCATTCCTTGTCAAAACCAACCCAGGCGGCATCGCCGGCAATTTCAACCACTACGAGCTTGTCATTTAGGCCGATGTATTGTTGAAGATGATCCTTTACCTGATCCGCCGTTTTAGGGGAAGCAATGATCCAGGTTGAGTCCAGGCAATGCCACCATGTTTCGTAGGTTTCAATTTCCCCTACAAGTGTGGCATACATGCCACTCCGGTCTACGAGCTCGTATCCTATACAATACAGTGACATACGTTCTCCTTCTCCAAGTCTGGGTTTAAGGAAAATATGCTGGAATTCGCTTCCGTACCGGCCACGCTAACTTTAATATAACGGTATGTCTTGCCATTCCTTTAACCTGGGGTTGCTACGGGCTCCGTAAGCCGGGGACAGCCTGCTTGTCATGCCCTGCTATTTCATAATATGGGGCACATGGCGCGACACTTGTACTAGTTGGGGCTCTTCTGTCGCGAAGTAGCGACATAAATAAAGGGTATATTTCAAAGAGTTGCGTCAAGGGGCGGAGATTACGTCGGCTATTGGTGACCGATGAGCTTGGTCACTAAGCACAGCTATATGTTCTTTAAAGAAAAAAGTTCTGGCACGAATTTTGCTGTATAACGACTTAGACAGACTTAAATCCATAAGTCTGTGAATGAAACTTTTCTGATCGCTAATCAAGTCCCACAAGGAGGAGCTATGTCGATATTGCACAGCCCGAAGCAAAACCAGCTTTTAGCGGCCCTGCCTGCGGAAGAGTATGCCCGCTTACTGCCTTATTTGGAATTGGTGGATCTGTCGTTGGGTCAGGTGATATATGAACCCAACACTCGGATAAGTCAGCTCTATTTTCCCACGACCTGTATTATGGCCCGCATGTATGAACTGGAATCCGGAATTTCCAGGCAGGTCTCGATGGTCGGGAACGAAGGGGTCACCGGGACCGCGCTGCTATTAGGTTCGGAAAGCACCCCGGCCACGGTCACCGTGCAAAGCCCCGGCTACAGTTATCGCATAAAGGCCGGCGTGCTGAAAAAGGAATTCGAGGCCGGGGGCGTCCTGCAGCAATTATTATTGCGCTTCAGCCAGGCGCTGCTGTTTCAGACTGAACAATGCGCCGTGGATCATAGGCACACCGTGGAACAGCAACTATGCCGGTTCTTGCTGATGAGCCAGGACCGCCTCGCATCGCCGTCCCTGCCCATGACACATGAACTGGTAGCCGCGATGCTTGGGGTGCGCCGCGAAAGCGTGACCCAGGCGGCGCAAGCGCTGCAGGCGGCCGGCGCCATCGAGTATCGCCGCGGCCACATCACCATACTAGACCGGGCAGCCCTGGAGGAGCGGGTTGGTGATGGGTACGCCGTGGTTAAACAAATATACCAGCGGTTGTTGCAGACCAAGCCAGCGGCTAGTGTAGTGAAGGTGGTGAGAGCGGTCGCGGCGTAATACAACTGCCCTCCACGACAACCGCGGGGTGTCAGGGCCCGGCCATGCAACGCAACGCGACGTAATGTTGACGCGCGTGGCCGGGGCGGAGCGTACGCTTGCAGGGTTGCGTTGACGTTCCGCAGCATCTATCTTACGGAATTTATCAACCCTGCCTATTGGACTGAAGTCCAGGTCGCCAGGTCGCCAAGTCGATTGGGCTGCCAATTGATAGGATCAAAGCTCTCGGACGCCTCACGCAATCAACGCGTGAAAAGGCGAAACCTTGAAACCTTTCGTCGGAGTTGAGATGCTGCTGATCCTATTGCTGCGCGCCGGTGGCTAGCTCGTGGTTTGTTCCCCCTGGCGCGTAATCCGCTACTTCTACGAATTCCTCAACCCGTCCTATCCTATCCGAACGCTGGCCATATAAAAGAAAACCCGCCGAAGCGGGTTGTTCAAGTGGGTGGTTTTATTTTTATCGGCCAGACTTGCCAGCCGCTATTTTCCCGGGTCCCGTTTTCGATTTTGTGGGTACTCGTCAGCCGTTCGGGACTCAATTATCTATAAGCAAGAACCGTGCTCGCTCCGTAAGCATGCCTAAGTTGCGGAAACTAAAATAAAAAAAATTTCGTCCAAAAAATAATTCCTGTGAGTGTAAAGATATCCGACATCCTCGCTATCCCTCGCTACTTCGTTCTGACGCGGCCATGTCAGTGCCTCCGCCGCTCCGCTTGAAATCGCGCTACCGGGCTTAAAAACCTGACCACTCGGGCTTTGCCCGAGTCTTACGTGGACGCGGCGCGTTCCCATTCGCCTTCAGCTTCGAATATCCGCCTGTTTTCAGCCAAGTGAGCGCGAGTACTTGTACCCTGGTACAAGGTGTACCTGCGTCCAATAGCCACCGCTGCTGGCATAAGTATGATGCCTTCCTGACGGTTCACTTTGACGGATTCATGGAGGAAAAATGAACAGATTAGCCAGCCTGGCGGGTGCTTGTGCCATCATTTTCGCTTCGATATCGCCTGCCCACGCGGTTCCTATTTACACCACCGCCGATTTTTCGGGCGGTATCTCAAACGTCATGAGCCTCGGGAGCAGCCTGGGGTTGCAGCGAACCAACACATGCAGCGGTTGCGCGGCGGGCAGCGTGAGTGGACATGTATTATTCGACGCCAATCTCGTACCGGGAAGCGGAACAGGTTTCGTTAACGTTCCCCTGGCATCTGCCGGAGGTGCCTCCAATGGCGTGGTTTTTGACCTCATGTTTGGCAGCAAGCCATTGGAATTCCAATTCGGCGATGCAGGCGTTTCCGGGGGACCGGCGATCCAGTTCAACAATGGGGTGTTCAATGGTTTTTTTCTGGTAGAAAATTTTTTGTATAACGGGAATCCCTTCCAGTTAAGCATACAAGGGGGAAGCTGGGCGATAAAAGGATGGAAGACTAACTCTTATGCGGATCTGGCGGCGAGCGGGTACCTTAATACCGGCAACAACGGATTAACGAACAAGGCATTGTTTGATCCATCCGCGGCACCAGCGGAGGTTAACGCCGTGCCTGAACCGACCACCATTGCGCTGGTTGTTTTCGGGGTGTGGGGCCTTATCATGGCTCGCCGCCGTGAAAGCGAGCGAGCTCGGCTCGAAGCGATCCGTGCAAAGGAGGCTATCAAGTGGCCCTGCCCACAGCCTCTATATGAAACGGAACTTTCGGATAAACGTGAGCTGAAGCTGGCTGAGCGGGCGCTGAACCTGGACTAGACTGAACCATACACCAGACTGGGGACCCGTGCCAGGGCCCTGGTTCCCAGTTAACAAGGCCATTTTTTCTCGCCCCGACGAGCAGTATCTTCAAATAATCATCGCCTGAGTCTCCGAATATTGCTGTTTTTATCCCCCTGTATGTTCTCCCACGCCTCCTGTGGGTAGGAATGACGACGTGGGATGATTCCGGCCCACAGGGTCCGGCGACCACTCCCAGCAGGCAATACCCCTATGGCAGGCATGGGCCTGTAATCGTGCTGGTCATAATACTTTCCCGGCAGTGATGAGGTAGGGAATGTAGCTCGCGGTTCAGCCTTGATTCCGCGTTTAAATGCTTCGCGAGATTGGTCGGGGCCAGGCAGAGCATCAGCCTGTAACATCTTACAGCTACAAATTGCACACAGATGATGATCTACTGCTCGCCTTGATTGTTTGCCGATGCGCAGGAGGTCAGTCTTTAATGGACAAGCTCGAGGCTTTACTGATAGGCGGCTATTGGCCTGAGGTGATGGAGGTGACGTTCGGGTTGCTGGTCCGTGCCGGATTTACGGTAGATGTGATATCCAACAGTACCGCGTTCAGGAAAAGTGGCGCAATGCGGGATTATGTACTGGCGAAGAAACGCGATCTGCTGGTTGAAACAGCGGCGGAAAAAATAAAAAAAAAATATACGCTGGTTGTTGTCGGGGACGACGCCACGCTTGGGATGATATTAAACTCGGACTTGTCCGATGAACAGAAATTGCGCCTGCTGCCGGTCCTGTCGGGGAAAAACTTCGGCCATATTTTTTCGAAAATCGGCTTGTCGCTTGCGTTGAATGAAAACGGAATCAGTACGCCGGATTACCGTATCGCCCGCGATGAAGAGGAACTGAACACCTCGGCGCGTACGATAGGCTATCCTGTCCTGGTGAAGCTCGACTCGTCCGCGGGTGGCCTGGGAGTGTTCGAATGCTTGGGCGGGGCTGACGTGGAAGCTTTGGGAAAAACGCTGATGCGGTATCCGGTTCTGGTGCAGCGGAAAATGGCAGGCGCCGAGGTAGCCCTGGAGGCTTTCTACCGCAACGGGGAATTGGTGCATTTTGCCTATTCGGTTCCGGAAAAATCAAAATATAGATTCGGACCCACTTCGGTCCGGTTGTATCGCCAGCTTGCCTCCCTGGAAAAACAGGTATTCGATGAGCTGCGTTTGCTCGGCAAGGCGCTGGGGGCACACGGTTTCGCGAGCATTGGTTGCATACATTCCGTGCAAGACGGCAAGCGCTACTATTTCGAGGCCGATATGAGGCCCAATCTATGGATCGATCACTCCCGATACCTGGGCGAAGACTGGGCGGTAATCATTTCCCGGCATTTCGCCACACGTAATAGCGTGAAGCATTCGTACACGTTCAACTCCCAGTATTCGAACCCGCTTCTCATATCCCACTATCTCCGGTTGTCGTTGACCGAACTGGTGTTGAATCGCTATCAGGTATGGAGATATCTTCCTGGAAATTTCCTGTATGCGATCGTTCAATACCGAATCTTGGCGCGGATCGTTTTGCTCATGCGTACCGTATACCGGTTTTTGCTGCCAAAGAAGCTGCGCGAGTTTTTCAAGTGCGATCGCCATCACTTCCCCAGTCGCTTCCGCAGGCGGCATGGAGAAGGGCATGCCAACGAGCTGGGCGACGGCATGAGAACGCTTCCCTCCACAGTGCGCCTGGAGGATAAGAGCTAAGAGACGCCACGCCGATTGCGGCGCCTCCGTTGGTGGTCCGTTTTCTGGGGTTCGTCCGGTTCGCGGGTTTTCCGGTTTTCAGCTCTCCCCGCCGGTTGTTGAAGCGTCCACTTTCAAGGCCAGGTTCATCGCATACTCCTGGAGCGTTTCGCCGTCGTCCAGGCCGTCGAGGAAGCGCGGGGGTATTCCCGATAGCCCGGTTTGAGCGCCGACGAGCGCACCGGTCAACATTGCGCGCGCCTGGTTTTCCCCGCCGCCATTTACGGCTTGGAGCACAGCCGATTCAAAATCGTTCGGAAAGCGGGCCGTCAGATGATAGGCTGCGGGAAGCTGATGATAAATGGCGCAGGTCATCCCGTAGACGATGGAAACTTTCCATGCGGGCTCTATCCGTACATCCGGGTCCACCGCGGCTGCGGCGACATACGAGGGCGTGAGCAGGGCGTCCGGGGAGACGAAATGTCCGCCTTCACGCGGGTGGTCCTCCTGCGGCGGCTGCAGGTCGGTATGCGCCATTGTATGGAAAGGCAGCTTTCCCGCCTTTGCCAATCGCAAGAGCTTGCCGGAAAGGCTCCTGTTGAGTTTGTGTCCCTGCACCAGAAGACCCAGCACCGCCCCGTACGCGACAGTCAGGGTAACCACGGTATCGTCGATCTGGGTAAGCCGTGTATTGCTGGAGATGGCGGCTGCCAGTTCCTGCGGCTGGAAGGCGTAGCGGACCGCGAGGGCGAGGGTGCGCGCTATCGCCTCGGTGGTATCTGCCTGCCCCCCCGTTTGGCCCCAGGGCAGGTTCTGCTGGACACGCTTGCGCCAGGCGTCGCGAATCGATTGCTGGGTGTATCCACCTGGTCCGTTCACGGGCATGCCATTGAGCGACGGGAAGATTTCCTCATCCATGCGCCGGCAGAAATCAGCCTCATCATAACTGCCGCGCTCGATGAGCGAGCGCAGCATGAGCCGGAGAATGACCCCATTCTGGGAGAGTTGACCCGCCTTGAGACCGCTATGGTAGCGGCCAGGCTTGGGATCGGCATAGGTCGTGATCCAGTCGCCGTAGTCGCGGCGGAGAGCGGCCAGGTCATAGTACCAGTGGGGGCCAAGGCCTAAGGCATCGCCGATAAAGGCGCCCATGATGGCCCCCGCAGCGCGGTCCTGTATCGCGGGGTCGGACATGTTCTGATCCTCCTCTTGGTTAATCTCGATTATCTGGATAAATCTTTTTCAGGCTCGAAGTATTCTTAGTAGTGGCTCTTCGGTTTTTGGGGCATCCTGGACTAAAGGAAACCGGAAGGACGCCCTTGCTGGCACATTCTCGCTTGGTACATCGCCCGCACCCTATCCCTTAATGCCGCAGACGATCATTGCAGCATAGTATGCACGGCCCAATCCGCATCCCGATTTAGGATTTTGCCCACGTCGCCCGTGGGCTGAATCAATTCCAAATCCTGTTGCGAACGAAGTTCCAGCTATCGGCGCTTCGCGATCACACATTGAATCACGCGACTTGATCGAAGATATCCATCCCCCTTCACCTCCTATTCGATAAGACCGGCGGCGTATTCGTTCCCGTTTGAGCTTGCCAGGAAGTGTTCCGCTGCGCATTTCCGCATGGCTATCCTCCTCATTCATGCTGCAAAACCAGGTGGGCCTTTAGGGAGAAGAAGCACCCGTGCCCATCATTAGCTGGACTTCACCGCAATCGAGTGCGAGAGGAGCGTGGTTTTCGCATCACATTGGCACGGCGCCCTCAGTATGGGTCTAATACCACCATTAACACCCATCAATAGCCATTATCGATCCTCCCCGGGGCCCTATTTTGAAAGTTGGATCATCCGCGGGTGGCTGAGGAGTATTCGAATGCCTGCAAGGAGCCGGAAGTGGGTAGCGGAAGTGGAAGCTCGAGGAAAAACGCTGAAGCCGGGTTTGCTCTGGTTCAACGCAAAATAGGCGGAAAGTAAAGGGTCCCGAGGTATCAATGGGAGGCTGACTACCGGACAGGGAAATTTCGCCTCCTCGGCTCCCGAGAAAGCAAATACAACTCCGGGTCCTACCTCTGCCGGGTGTGATCGGCCGTTGCCTAGCCCGGACAACGCTGTCTGATGAACTTGGTACTCGTCGGGACGCTGGTGTACTGGCGTTTATGAAGATCGAGTGCATTACCCAGAGTCGGATCAATGCCCTACTATCTTAAGGCGAATAAGAGTCGGAATTTCTCGATCGACCACGCGGGCAACGGGCCGGCATCAGTGTTCGTTCAACTTTCTATTCCCGTAATCTATTCTCCTGCCATTAACTGCGGCTGACACTGGCGGGTTGCTCGTCACTGCCATCAATTACCAGCTGTTTTCGCCAGCGGCATGAAGAGTGGCACGCCTACGAGTTGGGCGATAGCCTGGCTTCGCTTCCCCCTAACCTGCGCCTGGAGGATAAGAGCCAAGCGGCGCCACGCCCACAGTGGAGCCCTCGTTCGAGGCCCAGAACACGGTTGGTTCGGGAAAACCGGTGATCTGCTCTTCGTGTTTATAACCGCCGAGCAGACCGGTGGGACCGATGGCGATCACGTTACTCAGGCGTTCGATACAACCGTCCATATTGCGTAGATAGTAAACAAAATTCGTCATTTGCTTGACTCCTGCGATAACGAGCTAAGTTGCGATTATGCCAGGGAGCGCGATCAGCCTGTTCACTCGGCGCTCGGCGGAAATGCCGTCGGATTCCGCGCTATGCCGCTGGGATGTGGTCGCCGAGATTCGCACGAGCGCCGAGCGGGGCGATACCCACTGTAGGTCCGATACTCCTGGCCCAAAGTACGACGGACTCGGGGAAGCCCTTGAGCGGCTCCTCGTGGACATACGGCGCGAGGGAACCATATTGGGCTTGCGAAATATGGGGAAAACCGCAGATGACATTCTGCGTGCGCTCGATGGCGCCTTCTTTGGTTCGTATGTAAACAGCATACTGAGACATGGAGACCTCCTGTAATGGATACAGGCTCCGGATTGTACCGATGGTTTATTGCAGAATTTTTATGCGCTCCATATCAATTCGGCCCCTTTTAACCATTTTACCTGCGCTCGCTGCGTTTTTCGGTCGAAAAATGCCACTTGGATATGAATTAATCAGATAAGGAAATCGAATAATAGAATTTATGATCATATGACATTTCTGTTAGCCTTCTGACCAATCGGCATAAGCATCGGCAGCGCCGCTGCACGAAGATCCACGTTGCGAAGTGCGCTGATCAGGTATCTGATTTAGGACAACGAAGTGAGGCCCGGCATGCGGCATGCGGCGGAAGCAGGAACGGAAGCTGGCTCCGGCCGGCATACCGGTGGAGGCAGCCAGGAGAAGACATTGGGATACACGTTGCGAATTACCCTTGCATTCATGGCCGGCATGCTACCCATGGAGCTGATCCAGGCCCACAGTGGACAAGGGGAACTACCTGGGGCCAGCCTCCAAGGAGTGGCGCAGATCGCGCAGGTGAGGGCGCCGGCCACGTCTGCGCCTTCGGCCAATTCAGCCCCAGCCGGCCCTGCCTCGTCCAAATCGCCCGATGACAACTACAAATGGCTCATCAAGTCGAAAGACGAGGACTACAAATGGGCGATCCCGTCAGCGGATAAATCCGTATCAGAAAAACCCGCTGCCCCATCCGACGCCAAGCCGAACGGGGATAACAAATCCACGAGCTATTACCGGCCTTCGAACAGTTATGCGACTAATCCGGACTCCGATCCGCCCCGGTACGTACGCCGGCTGAGCGCGACCGGGATCGAGGCATTCAAGGACATCCACTGGCTGGATATCGGTTTCGAGTTTCGCACCCGCTATGAAATGCGCCACGATGATTTCCGCCGCGTCGAAGCAGGATACGATAACCCGGTTTTTCTACGTTCGCGAGCTTACCTGGGGATAAGGGAAATTCTCGACCCGTTCCGCTTTGCAGTCGAGTTCCAGGACTCGCGGGTCTACAACAACCGGTTTCCGACAACTGACCAGGAGAACAACCCGTACGACCTCATCCAGGGATACGGGGAATTGAATTTTAAAAATGCGTTGGGCCAGGACGATCGCAAGCAGGACCGTCCAATCAGGTTTCGGGCAGGGCGCATGGCTTATGAAACGCTGGATAGGCGTTTTATCGCGCGAAACGAATGGCGCAATACGACCAATACCTTCGAAGGCTTTCGCCTGAACCTCGGGCGGGAAGCGAATGACTGGGAAATCGATACATTTGGCTACCAGCCGGTCAGGCGCCTGCAGACCAAATTCGATGAGGCCAACGACCACCTTTGGTTTTTCGGCACAATCGGGCATTGGCGCAAGTGGTCCGATATCATCACGCTGCAACCTTATTATATGGGCCAGAAGCAGACTGCTGATCCCAATGGCCATACCGCAACCAACCGGCTTGATCGCGAGATTCACATGCCATCGTTGCGCGGCTACGGACTGATCGGGACTACCGGGCTGGATTTCGATGTGAACTTCAGCTACCAGTTCGGTACTAACGGCACCGAGCGTCATGATGCCTACGGTTATACCACCGAGGTGGGGTATAAGTTCAAGCACGCCTGGAAGCCGCGTCTCACTGGCTTTTACGGTTATGCTACAGGTGACCGGCATCCCGATGACGGCGTGAACAATCGTTTCGACCGTTTTTTTGGCTTTGCACGCCCATGGTCGTCAGATCATTATATTATTTATGAAAACATCAAGCATCCCAGAATCAGGTTTGACCTGCAGCCGACCCAGAAACTGGGGATTGAAGCCAGCTATGCCTGGTTCTGGCTGGCGAGCAGTACCGACCGGCTGTTCGACACTTTTGATGGCAACATCAGCGTCGTCAGGGACCCCGGCTTCAATCGGGACAGGACGGGGAGAAGCGGCGACGAGGTCGGGAACGGGGTGGAATTGCGCGTACGTTATCAGATTGAGCCGAGAATCAACACAGTCATTGGTTATTCGCACTTCATCGCCGGGGACTTCATCAAAAACCGGATGGCGGCGCACCCCGAGGAAATCACGCAGCGTCCGGGCTTTAGTGATTTTTTCTACGTAGAGGTGTTGATCACGGCGTTTAAATGACCAAAGCTCAACGTGAACTTGAACCAGCGGCTGTGTTGCGTCACTGGTGTTGCGTCAATAAAACCCGCCTTGGTGGACCTACCGGGCGGGTTTTTTATTGCCGAGGCAGCTCCCTTACGCCTGCCTGCTTCGCCGTGACATAAAACCAAGCAGACCCAATCCCGCCAGGAGCATGGCGTAGGTTTGGGGTTCCGGAACGTTGATGACAAACCCTGGCACGTCCGTCAATATGTTCTGGTCGCCGAGCGGCTGAACCGGCCGTGTATTGCCTTCGGGGAAGAGGTCTCGGTAAGCCTGGATTTGAGAGGCAGCCATTTCCAGCGGTTGCGCCAGGTTGACCCAGGTCACGCCCTCGGTAAACGGGGGAGTCGTGAGCGAACCGCTGTAGCGGAATGATTGGAGGTTGTCAGGCAGAAGTAAATTCAGGTTGAAGTCAGACACCTGATGGGTTTCGGTTGCAAGTGGCAAATCGGAGAAAATCGGGTCAAGCGCGCTATTGAAGCTGCCCTGGTTGATCCACCGTCCCACCACCAGAAGATTGTCCGTGGCGTCGGCAAATACCATGTGCAGTTCCAGAGGCGTTGCCTTGCTGTTTTCCAGATGCTCGGAGGGGGTGTGGAAGTGGAACTGGGCGAGATCGTAGGTGGTGCCGTCAACTGTTACCGACCCTGCGCGGGGAAGGATATTTGCCTTGATGGCGCTCTCGTGATCGGGCGACCCGGTGTTGACTACGCTCAAGGCTGTATTACTGCTCAAGCTGAACTGTAAGGGGGACAACCGGCCGAAGTAGGTATTATCCGGACGAATATCGACAGGACTTTGCTCTTCCGTTGCAGCCAATACATCGTCGAGGGGAGCCGCACCGACCACAGGCGGCTGAGTCAGGAACAGAACGGAAGCGAGGGGGGCAAATTGCAATATTCGAAACGTTAATTTGCTCACAGTAAGACCTCCTAAAAATAGACGGGAAATCTTCAAGAGTAATACAAACTGCTCGACAATATTAACATGATGCCTTATTGTTAAGTAGCTATATAAACATAATAAATCATTATTTAATGACGTTAATAACAGGGTTTTTGCGAAAGCGTCCGGGATGGATAAGAGGTGTAGAAGGCGACTGTGACAATATTTCCCCTGGCTCGGAAAGCGCTGTTTCTAGATGCACGCATCCACCCGGTTCCTCCAGCCTCGTCACTTGGTACGGCGTCTTACGGATGTGCCAGCCTCCGGGTGGGTCGGATGGCCAATCGTCTTACGGATGCGGCAGGGGTAGGGGTGAACCGGATGGTCAATCGAGAGCGGGGGAGAGGAGGGGAGCGGAACCTGCCGGGGACGGCGAGGTGACGTCCCTCTCCGCGTCAGGGGTGCAGGAGAGGATGGGAGCAATGCCTACGCTTGGACCGGTTTCATGCGCCCAGAACACCCTGGATTCCGGCCAGCCACTAACCGGTTGCTCATGAATATAGAGTGGGGGGTGCTCGTCGGAGGAATTGAAAATAGCATAGGAGATCCGTTCAATGTAACCTTCTGCAGTTCGCACATAGGGAACATATTTGGGCATGAGGGCTATCCGTACGAGGGGTTGGATGCCGGTTATTGTACGATGACGCTGGCTCGGCTTTATATTTAATTTCGATTAGCTTATCTAATATAAAAGATACGTTGCGCGTGGCCCGATGGCCAGGGTGCGGAGCCTCAGACGCCAATAGTGAAAGTAAAAACGGATCGTGCTTTACGAGAAAAAAAACGTGAGGTGGGAACCTCTTATGGTTGACGCGCCTAGGCGTCATATGTGTGCAGCTTGACTGCGGAGGAAGGGGGCAGTCGGCGACAGACTGCTCCCTTCAGCTCATGGCCTTCGTAGCATTATTTCCCTCCGGGACGGTTTGATCTTGGGGACAGTTATCAACGGGAGACGCACATCCCCTTGCAATCGAGTCCGTCCCGGGTGGGGTCGCAGTTGTCGGAAGGGTCATCCACGCATACCATGCCGCCCTGGCATTGGATCCTGGAGGGTCCGCCGCAGGGTTGCTTAACTTTCTGTTCCGCTCCGCCGCCCGCTACGCACAGGCCGGGGCAGTTGAGGCCATCCTTGGTTGGATCGCACTTGTCGTGGGGGTCGTCGACGCACGACATGCCAGCGGGGCATTTGATGACATTGGGCCCGCCGCAGGGTAGCTGTTTCTTCCCGCTGCCGGCGGATTGCGCTTGTGTTCCGGACTTGCCGTGATCGTGTCCCTGCATGCCCTCCTGCGCAGCAACGGACCCATTCAGGCTCATGTTCAAACCAGCGCTTAATATGAGGAGTGCCAATAGCCGCACGGCCCCGGAAAAAAAATCGAATATGGTTTCATAGATAACTCCAAAATAAATGAAAGGATTAGGTGGGGGTGTAGTTTTCCTCTTGAGGTTCTATCCATCTTTTCTTGCTTGTTCATCAGACATCAAGCTGGATAAACCCACATTATTTTTGTGGATTAAATCGGACTGTTTCTGTGCGGTGTCGAACAAACTGCTGGGCGTCCATCTTTAAGGAGTAACCGAACCCGATTGAGTCGCCGCCGGCGGGGTTGAATTCCTCGATTTTCGCTGTAGCCGGCAAAAGCGCGCTCTTACACGGTAGCTTGCAGTAAAATGAGTTGCGGCAGAACAGGTTGCAAATAATGATTTCGAGCGGATATAGTGCGCGCCGGCTGGGCCGACCGCTGCCTGCAACACAGACACGATTTTCCCAATAAGCGAGGGGCTGATGTTTTTGCACGGAATAAACCTGAGGTATCGATAATGCTCTGGCAAGCGCTGATGGCAGCGCGTGACCTTGGCCGCCTTCACGAGATTGCCTCCATCCTAATCCGCTATGGATTCGGGGACATGGTGCGCAGGATGGGACTCGCCAATGCGTTGGAACGGACGGGAAGCGCGTTACGATGGAACGAAGCAACTGAGCTGGCCCAGCTTGAGCCTCACGCGCGCGTGCGCCGAGCAATGGAGGAGATGGGCCCAACCTTCGTCAAGCTTGGCCAGATTCTCGCTACCCGTGTCGATCTCTTCGATCCTGAATGGATCGCGGAATTCAGCAAGCTGCAGGACAGCGCGCCTCCATCGCCGTACGATGAGATCTACAAGCAACTGACGGAAGACCTCGGCGCGCCGCCAGAGGAGGTGTTTGCGGCATTCAGTGCGGAACCGCTCGCGGCGGGTTCCATTGCCCAGGTGCATCGCGCCCGCTTGGCGGACGGCAGCGAGGTGGTGGTCAAGGTGCGTCGGCCGGGGGTCGAGTCCATTATCGATGCCGATCTGCGCTGGATGTCGCGACTGGCTGAAGCCATCGAAACCGGCAATACCGAACTGCGTCATTTTCACTGGCGGGAGGTGGTGCGGCAGTTCAACCAGTCGCTGCGGCGCGAACTCGATTTCACGGCTGAGTGCCGGCATGCCGAGCGCATCGCGACAAACTTTGTCGGATATACCGGCCCCGATTCACCGGCGACCGAGAGTCAATCGGCCGTAAACTCGCCTGAACGGGAAGCGGTCCCGCCGCTTATCGTCATTCCAAAGGTATATTGGCAGTGGACAGGAGAGCGGGTGTGCGTACAGGAATATATCGAAGGCATACCTGGGCGCGACCTTGCCGCGGCAGAGCGGGCGGGCCTCGACCGCAAGGTTCTTGCGCGACGCGGAGTGAATGCGGTGCTCAAGATGATTGCGATCGACGGCTTGTTTCACGCGGACCCGCACCCAGGCAACGTATTCTATCTGCCGGACAACCGCATTGCCTTTATTGATTTCGGCATGGTGGGCAGGCTCAGCGACGAGCGGCGGGACCAGTTGGTCCATCTGCTGCTCGGCCTGGTGCAGCAGGAACCTGCGCTCGTCGCCAACGTACTGCTGGACTGGGCGGGCGACAGCATAGTCAATGAAGAAGCCTTAACCGCAGAGCTTCAGGCCTTCGTGGACCAGCATCTTGGCACGCCGCTGAAACAACTTAGGCTGGGAACTATGCTCGCCGACTTGGTGGGCATACTGCGTTCGCACCAACTCTATCTGCCACCCGACCTGGCGCTCTTCATCAAAGCATTCGTTTCACTGGAAGGCATGGGCCGCGACCTCGACCCAGACCTGGATCTCGCGGGGGAAGCGGTGCCGATGCTGCGGGAAGCGTTATTGACACGGTACGCGCCAGCCGCCCTGGCCAAGCGGGGCTGGCACGCTGCCTCGGAGATATCCAAACTCATGTCAGATCTGCCGCGCGATATTTCCCAGTTGCTGCGTTCGGCACGACGCGGCAGGCTGGAGATTCATATCGATGTGGGACATCTCAAGCATGTGGGCGACCAGTTGGACCTCGCCACCAATCGGCTGATCATCGGGATCATCGTCGCCTCCATTATCGTCGGGTCCTCTGTGGTGATGACGGTATCCGGTGGCCCGACCTTGTTCGGATTGCCGTTCTTTGGTTTGCTCGGCTTCGTATTCGCAACGATCGGGGGGGTGTTGCTGACCGTTTCAATCTCGCGAAGCAACAAGGCGGATCGGGAGAGGAAGTCTTAAATGACTCTGGAATAGATCCTTGTCAACCGGATAATCGTCTTTCTCGCAATCATCGCAACCCGGCTATTGGGAAATCTTCCTCCGCGCTTTACGTCAGGAAGATTGCAGGCTGGATAAAAGGCAGGTAAGGTTGATCTCCTCCGGTTTTAAATCTGATCAGGGAATGAGATGACTATCACGCTCAATCACACCATCGTGCCTGCGCACGACAAGGTCGAGTCCGCGCGGTTTTACTCCAGAATATTCGGGTTCGAGTATATCGGCGAGTTTTCTCACTTCATCGTAGTGAAGGTGAACGACACCTTGAGCCTGGATTTCGACAACAATGACAAGTTCGAACGGCATCATTATGCCTTCAAGGTGACGGACCAGGAGTTCGACGAGATATTCAAGCGATTGCAGGCGGACAACCTCAAATATGGCAGCGGTCCGTTCAGCCCGGAAGATATGACCATCAACCACCATTACGGCGGACGCGGCGTTTATTTCCGCGATCCGAACGGGCATCTCCTGGAAATGCTCACCGTCGATTACGAAATGCCGCCGAGGTAGTTGCGGGTAGCTGGCGGTAGCCCCGAAGCCTTCATTGGTAGTTGGGTAGATTGGGGAGCGAAGCGTAGCCCGACGGATCCGTCGCGCTATGCCGAGCATCAGGTTCTACCGCGCGCCTCGCCGTCAGATTTCATTTCCATAATCCCACCTACGGGTTCTGCCTCAAGCCGCAGCTCATCGCCCCGCAATTCATCGACCACATCCTGCAGGGTCGTGCGGAAGTCGAGATCGAGCAAGTGGCGAACCTTCAGCGCGACGATGAGCTGGTGGCCGTTTCTCGTCCTGCTCCAGTTTTCCATCTGTAAAGTTTTTTCTATCACCTGCCTGCGCCCGGCATCGGCAAGAGCAAAGAAGTCGCAGCAGCAGTTTCTTCCGGAATCGGGAGCCGGGGGCGTCCGGCAGAACGCGCACGCCATGAATAGCGCAGGGGAAGGCGTCGCCAGCGGCTGGAATCCCAATTCCGATGTATTCGCAGCCGAGTGGGCATTTGCCGGTTTCACGCCGGTAATCAGCGCAGCATAGTCTGTAGCTGCATGCTTGCCGGCGCCTTTATCCTGCACCTGACCAAGGGTGGCGGCGCAGACCCTGACGCGCAAAAGCAGCGCCTGCAAGCCGTAGCCCCGCCACGCCTGCTTGACGTAACACATCCCCAGCTCTTTCTCGCCCGGGTCGGCGAAGTCGAACACCCCCGCGCCGGCCATGAAATCCCCGCTGGCGTTTTCGATGACGAAAAACAGGCCATTTTCCACCGCCCCTCTGAACTCCTGATAAGGGCGCCACAAGAGGTTCGCCGATTCCTCCGGCGGGAGATTCCGCACCGCCTCGCGGTATTCGGCCAGGATATGTTCCACGTCGGCTGGTCCCGCCGCCCTGATTGTTGCATGGGTGATCGTCATTGTCTCAATTCCTCCTGGGTTGTTGCTGCCGCCCGCGTGATCCCCGGATACCGGATATCGCCGTCTCCGCTGCTTTTTCAGGTGCCTGTGCCCTCCCTATCAAAGTCTTCTGTTTGCCTATCCGCTAGCGCAATATAGGGCTATCGGGACGGAAATCAATCCGTCGAAGGCAGTTTTTTTGTCTCATGATCGTTATTGCATATAGCAGAGCAAGCGATTGACGTGATGCGTACTTTAGGCTAAAAAGAATTGCAGGTCGCAATGTTATCTGAACAATAACTCGAGGATGCCAGGTCGTGGTTACGATAGAGCAATATCGGCGCATTTGCGTCGAATGGAGCGGTGATCCCGCGGAATTTTCGTGGCTGGTCCAACATGGCGACATCGCGGGCGTGTCGCAGCGCGCCATAGCGGATGAATTCGAATTTGCGCCATCTACTGTTTCACGTTGGGCTGCCGGCGAAGCGCTTCCCCACAAGCGCATCCAGAAACTGGTTATCGCCGGGCTGGAAAAACGGGCCCGGCGGCTGGAATACGCTGCCGCCAATGCCGTTCCGCTGGCAAGGAAATTTCCCAGTCATGGCGAACCGGTGCAGCGGGGCTGAGGCTAAGGCTCGCCGGGGCAAGCATGCTACCGCAGGAGTGTCGGGATGAAGGCATGGGAGGTGAACTTTGACGGCCTGGTAGGGCCGACACACAATTACGGCGGGTTGTCGGTTGGGAACATCGCCGCCGCGGCGAACGCGATGGCCGAATCCAGTCCGCGTGAAGCAGCCCTCCAGGGGCTGGCAAAGATGAAACTGCTGGCGGACATGGGCATCAAGCAGGGAGTATTGCCTCCCCAGGATCGGCCCGCTATCGCTACCCTCAAAAAACTGGGTTTCCACGGGGATGAAACTTCGATTGTCCGCCATGCGGCTGCGGTGGCGCCCGGGTTGCTGCGCGCGTGCTGTTCCGCTTCCAGCATGTGGGCCGCAAACGCGGCAACCATATCGCCGAGCGCGGATACTGAGGACGGCAAAGTCCATATTACCCCGGCCAACCTGCCCTCGCAGTTCCATCGCAGCATCGAGCCTCCCGGCACAGCTGCGACCCTAACACGTATTTTTAGAGATGAACGGTATTTTCGACACCACGATCCCCTCCCGTCCAATCTCTATTGCGCCGACGAGGGCGCCGCGAACCATATGCGACTGTGTGCTCACCACGGCGATGCTGGTCTGGAAATTTTTGTCTTCGGACGGTCTACCCACTCAGAGGTTCCCAGGCCGGCAAACTTTCCAGCCCGCCAGTCATTGGAAGCGAGCGAGGCCGTTTCCAGGCTGCACCGGATCAGGCCGGGAAAAAGCTTGTTTATTCAGCAGCACCCGGACGCTATCGACGCGGGCGCATTCCATAATGATGTGCTCGCGGTGTCGAATTGCGACGTGTTGCTCTATCACGAGGCGGCCTTCCGCGACTGGCGGGAAATGGAAGAAAACATAACCAGCGCGTGCAATTTTCCAATCCACTTCATCCGCGCCACAGAAGCCGAAATCGATCTTCCCGAGGCGATAAACACTTATCTGTTCAACAGCCAGTTGATCAGTCTTCCGGATGGCGGGATGATGATTCTCGCCCCTGCGGAATGCCAGGAGTCCGGGCCGGCAGCTGCTTTTCTGAAGCGCATTGTGGCGGATGTCGACAATCCGGTCGGTCGCGTGGAATACGTGAATTTGCGCCAGAGCATGAGAAACGGCGGCGGGCCGGCGTGCTTGCGCCTACGGGCGGTGCTGACCGAAGCTCAGTTCGAGGCGGTGCAGCTTACCAGCCGCGTCATTCTTGATCAGCCTCTTTACGATCTGCTGAAAGCCTGGATAGAACGGCACTATCGCGAGCGCATCCTGCCCGGGGACGTCGCGGACCCCTCCCTGTTGCGCGAGAGCCGGACAGCGCTGGATGAACTCACCGGCATACTGTCGTTGGGCCACATCTATGATTTTCAGACGCCGTGGTGTTAATGGCGGCATTGAATGGCGCTGTGGCGACATGATAGCTTAACTTTATTGCTGAGCTAGCGGCTGATGGATTAAAATCGGCCTGTTCCTTGGACTAAAATGGAACGAAGGGGCGGAAGACCTTGCTCCCGTGGGCGATGCTGGTGCGATCCTTCGGTATTATCGCCGGCAACGCTACTGAGCTGATATGAGCTGATGCCAACCGATGCTGGCTGTGGATGAGAAGTAAGATGGGAAGGACTGGCTGGCTGCATTGCCGTAGCAGTATTTTGCGCACTTTCTCGCAAACGATCATAACTACAAGAGCCACTTATGAAAAATACACTCTGGATTGCCGGACTGTTTATCGCTGCCGCGTTGGTGGGATGTACCAGCGTGCCGGACAGAGGCCAGACGAGAGCAGGGCAGGGAATTGGCTCAAGCGCGCGGATTACGACGATTCCAGGCGCGGAGGCAGACCTGGGCGACCCTGCGGCGGTTAAAAACAGCCTCTACGCGCAGTATGACGAATGGAAAGGGACCCGCTATCAGATCGGGGGCTTGAGCAAGCAAAGCGTCGATTGCTCCGGATTTGTGCATATCACCTTCAAATCAAGGCTGGGAATTGTGCTTCCGCGTTCGACGGATTTGCAGGTAGAGCTGGGACAGCACGTCGACAAGGATGAGTTACGCGCCGGTGACCTGGTCTTTTTCAAGACCGGCAGAACGCTCCGGCATGTCGGCGTGTATCTGGAGGACGGACGGTTTTTGCATGCCTCGTCCAAGCTGGGCGTGGCCATTTCCCATCTCAACGAGAACTACTGGAAATCCGCATACTGGAAAGCGAAGCGGTTATAACTCCTTGTACTGTCTACATACTTCTTGATCAGAAGTAGAAGGATTATAGCATTACATTGTGAACAGTGTGAATGGGATTGTGAACAAGCCATTATCCCTAATGGCGATTGTGAATGATCCCTTGTTATTAATGGGGGTCATTCTTATTCATTAGATGAGGGGGGAGCAGGGGGACGGGGGTCCCTGTTACATAGTGCATTACACCTAAATAAAATCTAGCAAAAATGCATAGAATGCCGGACATTGAACATAATGTTCTAGCTTGCCTAGCTATCAGGGCTGATAAAACCATCAGCTTGTCGCAATACCCACCAATCCCGTATCCCGTATCGCTGCACAGAAGGCAGAATTCTCTTCTGGAATTCTTATCCCGCAGACATCCTAGTAACGCTGCGCTATCACTAAAGTTCGGAACCCGTTCGTTGGGCGTAAAAATGCCGTTATGCTTCAGCAGGTTTTGCTGGGTTTGATGCGGCTTCCATATTCGGAAATCGATTAAAATTCCGTTGAATCAAAGGAATGGATTTAGCGCGGAGCGCTGCCTCAATCGCGTAAAAAAACCTTTGAAACGGGTAACGAAAGGGTTGCACAAATCCGTTCCTGACACTACTATTAGTAAACACTGATCAATTTAAATACTAAATGTAGTGGTTAGAAGATAAAAATCGTTCAGCTTCAACCGCTGGGGAATAGCCGTTTCCCATATAGATGAGGAAGTTCCAAGATGCAGCTTGCTACAGACCATACAGCCCGTCCTGCGGGAACAATTGGGAGAAAGCCATGAGAAGATAATTCGCTCATTTGACACAGGCCCTTCGGTCAAGTGAGCATAGAAAAGGCCCTTGATTAGCATAACCTTGGCGGGTGACTAATCAAAGGCCGGTAGGGGCCAACAGCCCTAATACAAACATGTCTATTGGCAGTCGAATAGTGACCCAAACACTTTTCACAGTCAATAGACCGTCTAGTACTTTTTACTAATAGGAGAAATGTTTTGGCAGTCTATCTAGTAACGTACGACCTGAAAGCCCCCGGTAGGAATTATGACCCGGTCTACGACTACCTAAGGGGATTCATCCACTGCAAAGGACTTGAATCCGTCTGGCTCATACAAACAGCCCTGTCCAGTTTGGACATCCGGGATAAGTTGATGAGTTTGATTGATTCAAACGATGTTATTTTTGTGGCGCGTCTTAGTACTACATGGGGTTCATATCGTTACAGCTGCGCGAATTGGCTAAATGAGCCAAGTCGATCTTGGTAATAATTTAAAAAGATAAGCCGTTAATAATGGGAGGGGCCTTTTTGCCTCTCCCAATCTTCTACTTCCCTTCCCGCATTTATTCAAGGCTTGGGTTACTGGGCGTTAATGTCGCCCATATAACTCATGTAAAAAAAGAACCCTTAATGAAATTAATTACACCTCCCTTAGATATTTCCGAAACTGAAGGATTTAAACAAGATGTTCTAGGTAGGGAAGCTTATGGCAAAGCATTATTGGACTTAATAATACATTCACGTGCTGATGAACTAGTCATTTCCCTTGACGGGCAGTGGGGAGAAGGCAAAACCACCTTCATAAAGATGTGGCGGGGACTGCTTAAGGAAGTAGACGTACCAAATATTTACATAGATGCATTCGCCAATGATTACGTGGACGATGCGTTTATAGCAATAGCTGTTAGCGCCGCTGTAATACTGACCCACTGAGCCGGAGTAAAACTGACCCACCTGGGCGAATATGGTGGCTTTTTGGCTGCCGATTATGTTGACT
>NZ_FOPV01000006.1 GCF_900113575.1 Nitrosospira sp. Nsp14 | reverse complement strand
GCTGTTATCCTGAGCCGCAGCCCATTGTGCGATGGCTGGCCATTCGCTTCCGATACGATCAAGCTTGAGTACGTTACACAACATGGCAATTCGTTCCTGCTGCAGGTTCATGCCCGAGCCTCCAGCAATGCGTTATAGACCGACAAGGGATGTTGCAGGCTCTCAACGGGTATTGGCTGCAAATGCCTTGGGCTAACAGGGGCAATGGTCCGGCCGGGCTCGGGCAATGGCAGCAGAGCATGGCGTTCCAGAGTCATGCGCCGGTCTGGGCGCTCTCCCGTGGTGCCATGTAGGCGGGTGTTGGCCACTTCCGTTAACCAACGCCCAACATGCGCGTTGGCCGCTTCTACATCCAGGCGCAGTCCCGCCTGGCGCAGCGTCGCGGCCAGGGGCACACAGAAGCTGCCCTTCAGATAACCGTTGAAACGTTCAACCTTGCCCTTGGTCTTGGCTCGGTAGGGACGGCATAAGCGCGGGGTAAAGCCATAGGTGTCGGCCAATGCCAGCATCTGGCCATGCCAGCGGTGCCGGCCTTCTCCATAGGCATCCCGCTCGATCACAACTGTTCCGGCATTATCAAACAAGACATGCTCGGGAACGCCACCAAAATATCCAAATGCCCGCTCAAGACAGGCGCACAGCGTATCGGCACGTTCATTGCTGGTAAAGCAAACCCAGCTGGCCCGGCTGTAACCCAATGTGGCGACAAATGCCAATAAGGGATCGCGACCGCGGCGAATGTGAGTGAAGTCGACCTGCATCTGTTTGCCGGGCGCCGTCTCGAATCGAACCACCGGCTCCAATTTTGTCTGCCGATGGAGCTTAAGAAATTCCTTAAGCTGCGTTATACCGCCAGGATAGCCACGCTCTTTTATCTCTCGAAGCAACACTACCGCCGGAATCCAGTGCGGCCGTGCGGCATCGATCCGTTCCAGCAAATAATCCTTGTACGGATCAAGCTTGGTCGGGCGCGCCAGCCTCGGTCCATACCGCCCGGCGCCCGCCTCCCGTAGATAACGCCGGACCGTATTGCGCGAGCACCTCAGCTCACGCGCCATCTCGCGAATTCCAGCACCTCGCCGCATCAATACCTTGATTTCCACTGCTTCCTCCTGAGTCAACATAATCGGCAGCCAAAAAGCCACCATATTCGCCCAGGTGGGTCAGTTTTACTCCGGCTCAGTGGGTCAGTATTACAGCGGCGCTAACAAGAATCGACGTCAACACATTTCAAACCACCATTAACGAATCAAAGAAACTGTCCATAGCGCATGGAGAAAGGCCCGACTTCAGAGAAATAAATGTTAATTCACAATATGGACTTCTGTGCACTTTGGGGTCAATACGCTTTATTCAGAACGTATATAGAAATTCTCCAATCTTCTTATGAATAAATGATTTCCGTGGAAATTAGGTAGATTGTGTGCAATTTTTTTCCGTCACATATTTTTAGTGCTATATTTATTCATGAGTTTGATTTTGAGGTATTGTAAATTTAGCTCTAAAGCGCGAAACAAATCATAGTCCTTAATAACAAGGAATAAAGATGGCAGAACTTTCTGTGATATACCTGCCCCATAAATAAAAGGTAACGGGCTCTTTATAGCCTCCCTGCATACGGGTGGCCTACCGATTTCTCATAAACATAGCTCCACTCGGCCCCCTCCTAGGTGAGTACGAATTACGGGTCCATCTTCACAAAGTTTCTTGGATGAACGCAAGCTCGCATTCACCCTATCGTTCACTGTTCGACAAACAATTTACCACGCGGCATTCGAGCTTGCGCCCGCTAACTGGGTTATTCCTTTCCCCATTGTTCAAAAGATCTGGTTGAATTTTAGCGTTTCATTTGGGAGATAACATGAGAATAGCATTGATGTCTTTTAGGGTTGGTTTGCCGCCGCTTGTGGTGATTGCCTTAGTAGGTGTGAACGAATTAGCTTCAGCGCAAAATGTTCCGGCTCAGACGACTTTTGACGCCTCCGGCTCCCCCTATACTCTCGAGAAAATTGAATGCTCTAAAGACGCAAATACTTTGTACATCAGAGGGAGAGTTGAGCTTCTTCATCCGACTGATACTGATCTCAGAGCAGCCCCAAAAACCATTTCGATAAACTGCGACAAGATGATATTTGCCGACGAAGCCGTGCTGATGTCAAAGTCAGCCCTCGAAATAAAAATCGCCACTCTAGCTTCTGGACCAATCAAGATCGAAAGTACGCGCCGCGCCAAGGGGGAGGATGCGGCATCCGACCCAGTCATTTATCAAGCTGTAAAGATGAATTCTGGAGGCAATGGCGGAGATGGGAACAGGGGAAGAAATGCTCAGACTGATTTACACGGAGACTGGGGTAGTGACAGAGGGGGCGATGGTGGTGGGGGGGGAGATGGTCAGCATGGACCTGCGGGTCGATCCGGTGATATTGGACGCAGCGGTATCACATCATCTACGATTAGCCTTCGCGCCGGCAGCTTTGCGCCTAATTCATCAGTATATTTAACGGCGGTTGGTGGCGACGGGGGTAAAGGTTCAAAAGGTGGACGGGGTCGTGATGGCGGCGATGGGGGTAACGGGGGTAGCGGTGGGCAGGGGGGGAATGCGAACGAATTTCATGGCGCAAGTAATGGCGGAAACGGCGGCAATGGCGGCAATGGAGGTAATGGAGGAGATGGCGGTCGGGGTGGGGATGGTGGTGATGGCGGAGATGGTGGCAATTTATTCATATACATTACTACCCAAAACGGAACGCCCCCCTCGGACTTTGGAATGAAAAATGAAGGGGGGGCTGGCGGTGAACCAGGGTTTGGAGGAGACCCGGGCTTTGGCGGCAAGGGGGGACAAGGGGGAGCGCCAGGGTGCGGTGGCGCACAAAAGGATTGGGGTCCGATTAGATGGAACGGTCCGGGAAGCTGCGGGGGTGCGGGATCACCCGGACGTCCTGGAGTTGATGGAAAAACTGGTCCTGTCGGTGCTTGGGGACGCGATGGGCGTCAAGGCAATCGAGGAGATTGGAAGTGGGGACGGGTTGTGGATACTGCTCCAGGAGCAGCGAAATGACATATCCCATCAAGTTTCTATGTGTGCTTGCCGGGTCGATATCGTGGTTTTCTGAGGCACAGGCCCAAGATCTTCGGTCACTTCGACTCCCATATAGTACAGCATCTCCGATCACGATCGGCTCTGGAATAGACATTGATTTGATCAATCAGCAGAGATTCACCTGCATGAATTTCAACGAAGAAGATATTAAATGGCTTGATTCCTCCGGGGCGACTCAAACAAGCTCGACAATTGAGCTGGTTTCGGACTACAAAAGTCTCGCTAAGACGCTGGAGCTTGATGTCGATTACAAAGCAAAAGGAGATGTCTCGATAGCGGCGCTGAAAGCAGGGGCATCTTTGCAGCTCAACTCCAAATATCAAGATTTTGCTCGCGATGAATCTCGCACACTCGCAATTGTGGTAAAGGCAGTCAGTTATTACGGCCGCAAGGGATTGCGCGAGTACAAGCTGAAGCAACCGTTTGACCAGTATATTTTGGCTGGAAACCATGAAGAATTTAGGACACGCTGTGGCACTCATACAGTTGTAGCTGAGAGTCGGCAGTCCATGGTTTCCGCCATTATCATGATCACTGATCTCGGACGCACTTCGAAAACTTCACTTGAGAATTTGTACAAATCCACATTTTCAGCTTCTGGAGCTATCGAGGCTGTAAAGGTAGAGGCAAGTGACGAATTGACGTTGAAATGGAAAAACATTGTTGATACTGCATCAAAGTTGGGAACAATGAAGATTTCCTTCGAGTCACGAGGTGGCAGTGGAGTTTCTGATGCTTTAAAAATTGCCGCGTCAAATAATCCAGAAGACATCAAAGCGATCCTTACTTCCTTGACGTCACTCGGATCAAGCTTTACCCAGTCTAAATCTGCCCCATACGAGTATTTACTGATTAGTAATTCTGCATTTGGTGCAAAAATAAAAATAGCTGATATATCAAAACTCGAAAGCTTGAATAGTTATTTCGAGCAACTGGCAAAGATAGATTTTGCCTTGAATCGAATCACCAATTATAAGAACAGCTTTCAAGAGATCTACGATAGATTTTATAAACCAGTTCTGACGAAGATAAATGGAGTTCGAAGCAATCTGGTTAACGCCATTGAGCAATGTGTATTGAACGATGATTGCGGATACATCCCTCCAAACGATCTAGGGATCCTTTACCTCGAGGATATAATCACCGCGGATACTCTCACACTAGATTGTTCGTATACAAAATACGACATTACGGATACCCAAGGGAAAATTAGATCGACCGATGTTCTGTATGGCATAGCTGTAAACCTCAAGGGCCGAATACGTTTAGCTGATTTCGTATCTGTGGAGAATGCGATTGTTGCAAGATTTGGACCTGATTCGCAGACGACAAAGTTCAATCCGGGATTCTTAGGAGTATCGGTGAGTCAGCCTGATCAGGCTGGTAACGCGAGAATTGCTGCAACGCTCGATTACCGCGGCTTTAAACCTGATGTCGTTAACTCGGGGGGAACAATTGCACTCAATAACCAGAAAGAGATCACGGAAGGTCGGGAGACTCTCCAAAACTCAATATTTAGTATTAGCATCCAAGCAAAGAATGGAATGAGCATAATCAACACAGTTGGGCCGGCATTTGGCGGCAATTGTCCCATTACCCGGGTATCCTTGCAGTAGATGCTATAGATCTGCGGCGAAATATTTTTAGGGGGAAGTTATTATGCTCTACGACAAGAGATTTTTCACATTTGTGCTTTGGAGCCTTTCCTTCGCCATTCACGCAGGACCGTTTGAAGAAATGGGCGCTGTTCAGAAGATTAAAACAGGAAGTGCTTCCGAAGAAAGGTATTGGCCGGTAGGTCCGTTAGACCCTTTGGATGCCTTGCCTATGATGTTGGGCTTTATGGGCGGGGGCATCGGAGGCGGAGGAACGCCACAGTGGAAAGGTTGCCAAGGTAATGACTTTGATGCGACTGTAGAAATAACCAGTATCTCAGCAAAGCTAGAGAATAATGTCGCTCTGCTGTCTGTGACATATAGAGGAAACTACACTCGGCAGGGTTCAAGCGGGATAGACCGATTGGATGCGGGGGGGAAAATAGTGTGCGACACGATTACTATATTTGATACCGCAGAAAGGAGAAAACTTTCAGGTGTTTACACATTACGAATTACAAGTAATGAGCCCAATAAACCCATTATTACATGGGGAGAAGGGTCTGAATTCAAAGAGGTAAGCGATCCAAATCATGACGCAAATATCTTTGCTATTCGCGCGGTACAGAATGCGGTAGAAAGTGGTTTGAAAGTGTCCAAATAGTTGGTCCGAGCTGCAAGGTGAGAATATTTCTGATTCAACGTACGATACATTCATAACTCATCTTAAATATTAATAATGAAAATTATGAGATTTAATATCTATATTTTTTATGGGGTATTTGTTTTGCTATTTTCCCAGGGAAGTCATGGTGAAACAATCACATCAGAAAAGAATGAAAAAATCTCCGTAAGATGCGAATGTCTTCTATCTCTCCCATTATGCGAACTTGAAGTATTTGCTAGTGCGGCAGGGAAACCTCTACAGACCTGGTATCAAGATGTAACTTTAACGGCGGGAAAGATCACTGATCTAAATGCGGCCTGCTATAAAAACAGAGATGTAGATGGAATGGGAGATGGTCTTTGCTGTGTTACTAGTGATGCAGCAAAAACAATAACCAATCTGTTCCGTGGCACTAGATATTAAGTTGCTATGCAAGTTATAGGTCAACTGAGGATCCACAAATCGATCTGGATGACTGGCTGCACAGCTACAATCCTAACCGCACTCATCAGGGAAAGATGTATTGCGCCGTTTGAAAAGAACTGCCGGAGATTGCCTAACTAGACCGGCATGATGCGTGACCAAAAGCCATACCATATTCTCCGCTCTGAACCTAGGGAGAATGGTGCATTGATCGGAATCCATTTTCACTTGAAAAATAACTCGTTCACTCATTCTCATATAAACGGCCGCCGCCATGCTGCTTTTAGTCGAGGTAGTACATATCGATATTTTCAACTATCCTGTTTAGCTTATATAGCGACACTTGCCATCCCTACATCGGGAATTGCTTTCGCACAAACTGAGATCCAACAGCCACAATGCGATAAAGTTATAATTCACATTCATGATCAACGCTTCTTCTCTCCCCTTACTAATACCCACCCCGGTTGTAGACAAAAACTCGAGACAGTAAAGTGTTTGGATACAGGCATAATTGAAAGGATTAGTGTTCAGAACGACAGCTCCTCCTCTTATTCGCGAATCGTAAGTACCCAAATAGATCCTACAAACCCCCGATGTGCCAGATTTATATACGAGATTGCTGTAGACCATTCTGGTCCGGAAGGTAAGCTATGTTTGCAAGCCGTAGGATCTATTAGCTTCGATGCAGTTTTAGTTCCTTCATGTTCCAAAGAAAGTGAAGTCAAAAGATAGATTGGAGGTTGATTCATTTTCCGCAAACTGAAGGTGTTCGAACATGCTGCCGGCTCTGGCAACGTAGCGTTCACCTGCAGGCATTTTGGGATTTCAAGAGAAACCTACTATATCTGCGCCGCAACCTATCACTTCGGCCAGGTAAGGATCAGTTGGTATCTGGCTCGTTATCACGATATCAGGATATCTGCTGGCGGGGTTTACAAGGTATCAAAGCGCCAGGGCCTGAATCGCCTGCCTGACCGGCAGCGCAAGCAGGTACCTGGGCACCACGTGCAAGTCGACGTGAAATTCCTTGATCTTAAAACTCAGGAAGGCCACAAGATTCGGTACTTCCAATACACAGCTATTGATGACGCGACCCGCATTCGTGCTTTGAAGATTTATGAAGGCATACGCAGCAGAACGCGATCGACTTTGTAGATTACGTCATTGCCAGGTTCCCATTCCGAATAAATACCATTCGCACCGATAACGGCCACGAAGTCCAGGTCAAGTTCCACTGGCACCTGGACGATCTGGGGGATACGCCATTCCTACATAAAGCCGAGAACGCCGCGATTGAACGGCAAAGTGGAGCGCTCGCATGGAACAGATCAGCGCGAGTTCTACCAACTACTGGCCTATACAGACGATGTCGACCTTCACGCCAAATTGGCTGAATGCGAGACTTTCTATAACTACCACCGGCCATATCGTAAGCTTCCCCATTTAGGAGACGCGCAAAAAGTAGAACTTTCTGGCAGGATTTTAGCTGGAGGTTCAAATGAAGAAATCGAGATTTACGGAAAGCCAGATTGTTGGGATATTGAAGGAAGCGGACAGCGGCGTTGCTGTTAACGAGATCTGGCGCAAGCATGGGATCAGTTCGGCAACGTACTATAAGTGGAAAGCCAAATATGGTGGGCTTGAGGTTTCCGAGTTGGTGCGTGTAAAGGAGCTGGAAGCGGAGAACAGTCAGCTCAAGCGCATGTACGCGAACCTGGCCTTGGAGAATGAGGCGATCAAGGCGGTATTAAAAAAGCTGTAGCGCCGTCTGAGCGCCGGGATGTGGTTTTGCGCTTGGCGGGTGATCAGAAGCTGTCGATCAAACAATCCTGCCAACTGGTGAACCTGTCACGGGCGGCGTATTACCGGGACGAGAACAAGCTTGCAGTGCGGGATGCGCCGGTGATTGAGGCGCTCAATGCGATTGTTGCCAAGCATGGCCGTTGGGGATTCTGGAAATGCCATGACCGACTGCGGCTTAAAGGTCATCCTTGGAACCACAAGCGAGTCTGGCGGGTGTATTGCGCCATGAAGCTCAATCTGCCGCGTCGTACGAAGAGACGATTGATCAGACCAATGCAGCCGCTGGATGCACCGCAGCGGCCCAATGAAGTCTGGTCGCTGGACTTCATGAGCGACAGCCTCTACCAGGGCCGGCGATTCCGCACATTGAATATCCTGGATGAAAGCGTACGAGAGGCGTTGGCTATCGAGATCGACACCAGTCTGCCCGCGCAACGCGTCGTGCGAACATTACAGCAGCTTGAGGCTTGGCGCGGGTTGCCCAAAGCGATACGGCTCGACAATGGCCCGGAACTGACCTCGCAGTACTTGGCCGACTGGTGCCAGGACAAAGGCATTGAACTGCGTTTCATCCAGCCGGGCAAGCCGAATCAAAATGCTTTCATCGAGCGTTTCAACCGATTATATCGGACGGAAGTGCTCAACAATTGGCTATTTACGTCACTTGATGAGGTGCGAGAAATCACGCACCAATGGCTACAAAGCTACAACGAAGAACGACCTCATGACGCGCTGGGAAGCCTGCCCCCGGCTGTGTTCCGTGAGAGATTGCTCGCAGGGAAGAATTCTACTTCTGAACTGTCTACTTGACGGGGAAGCTTACGATATGGCGGTTGGGCGGACAAACACCCTACGAACGTCTGGTCGAAAAAATGCGATAATTTCTTCAGTCAGCCGAGGTTGTCTCCATCACATATGCCAAATCGCCCATCGGCCGCGTAATGTGGATAGGGTTCAGTATGGCAACATTGCGGAGCAGGACATCTCCTAAAGAATCTCAGTGGATAGCATTCTGATCAGCTGGGGTTTATTCATCGCACCTTAGAATTTCTTCCAATTTATCGCCGAGCATCTTCCATGCCTCACGTTTTTCGTCAGTATATTCGTCAAGCAAATAGACTCGGTCAATTTTCGATCCAATTACATGATTCTGGCAGAGGTTAATTATGTCACGGTTGATTTTAAGTTTTTGCATGAGGGTTGACCCCGTTCTTCGCAAGTCGTGCGGTGTCCACTCTTCGTCTCCGATTACAAGACTGTTATTTTCAACTCGGCATTTCAGCTTTCGGCTGCGTTGCTTGAATTTCACTTGCCTATCACCCACTTGCTTACTGACAGTTTTTTCGCACACGTGACCCTCTTTATTGCGTGCTGGAAATGCCCAATCGCTGTCACCCGTTAGAGCGTGCAATTGTTTGAATTGATCGAGTGTAAACTCGGACAGGTAAATAAGCTGCTCGCGTTTTTTACCGTGTTCACCCTTGGTATTTGCTGCCGGAATAAACCATGTTCGCTGCTCAAAGTTGACATGCTTCCACTCAGTCTTTAGCAATTCACCTATGCGGCAGAGCGTTCCTAAGCACAACCATAGCGCAATTTGCGATTCGTTTTTCAAGAGGCGTTCAATGCCACATTTTCGAGAACGGTTTGCATAAATTTGAGCTGTCGCATCAAATATGCGTTTCAGCTGAATGATTTCGCCGATGCTCAACTGCCTTTTCCGCTCTTTGGTGTAGCCCTTTGGGACAAGTTGTTTGATGTCCACCAGCTCTGCAGGATTGCCATCGATCAGTAAGGCACGCCAAGGCTTGCGCCTTTCCGCCCACCGCAGCATTTGTCCGATGTCCTTCGATAACTCGACCGCTGTTGCCGTCTTTCCGGCGGCAATGATCCGCCGATAAACATCACGCAAATGATTCTCGGTCAAATGCCGTACTTCGATATCACCCAGTACAGGAATGGCATGCTTGCCGAATGACTGCCTAATGTACTTGTTGCCATCGCTACGGCTCACCCCGTCTTTAATCCAAATGCCATAAAGATCATTAAAGGTGAGGGCGTCGGCGCGCTTTTGCTCATCGACACGAATGATCTCCAGAATGGCCGCTTGAGCTTCGATTTTGACCGCGACCTTGTGGACTCGAGGGTCAACGCCTGACTTAACTAAATCACGTGCTTTATCGCGTTCTTCGCGAATGACTGCCATATCAACAGTTGGGTAAGTGCCACAATAATGCCAAGCCACTTTTCCCTGCCATTTGAAAGCGTAGCGAAAAACAATAGAGACACTTCCCGAATTAAGGCGAACTTCGCCAGATAGTCCGCCACCGTCATTTAACGTGTCACCTTTCCATTCTGCCTTAACGGCATCCAGTTCTTTAACGGTCCACTTGCTACCTTTTTTGCCCCTTGGATACCTTGCCATACCTAAGTCCATCAATTCCTATGGGTAAACCCATGGGTAAACCCGTCAGTGGCTTTTATCGAATCTCATTGCACCGTAATGGACGAACTATATCCTGAAAAGCGATAAGTAACAATCGGAAAACAAACAAAATATATGTTCTAGCAAGTCCACTAGCGTCCAAAGTAGTTTATTAGTTCATCTCTTATTAACTTGCTACGAACCAAGGGGTCGTGGGTTCGAATCCTGCCGGGCGCGCCATTCCATGCGGTTCTTCACGGGGCCGCATTTTCTTTTTGTGCTATAGAATCGAGTTGTGCTATAGATTTTCATTTTAGCGGTCTAACCGGCTCGGGTTTGCGCCGGTAAATCGCCTCTGCTGTGCGGGCGTCTCTGCAGGCAATAGCAGCGTCCCAGCATGCTCCAGGAATCCATAGCGGAGGCGCGCTTGGCTCGCAGATCGTGCTCGGTGAACCAGTCGCTGACCCTTGTCTCTTTCAGTACCCAATCCATGAACCGACCCCACATGCTGTCCCAGCCGTGGCAGTTGCCGGTCTCCTCATCGAGATACCCTTCCCCCTTGCGGTTGCAGAACAGGAACGGCGACAGCGCTGGCCGGGCCTGCTCGGCCATCTCCACCGCTGCTCTCGCAGCTCGCTCTTGATGATACCGCTGCGGTACCGGCAAGCAGTCCAGCTCTTCTGGCAGTATGAAGGCCGTCCACTTACACGGTTTGCCAGTCGAAGTGGCCAAGGCGTGGACTGGCGAACGTACGAAAAACGTGTTATTCATGGACATGATTTGCTGAAGGCGGAAATTGCACGGCAGTGCGAGAAAGTAAAAAATTATCGGAATGCCGTCAGCGTGTTGAGCTCAGAGATCGACATCTAAGGAATCGTTAGCTCCAGTCTATGTGGAGCTCTGTATTGGGCGAGAAAACAAAAGTGGATAAGAGTGAAAGTTATGGGTTATTTGGAAAAGGTAGAGATGAATGGAATAACTGGGCACAGCGCTGCTTATCAGATCGAGCCGAACTGGAGGCAAAAGAGGAATGGAGGCTCAACAGTGACCAAGACGGAATACCGGTGGGAGCTAATCAAGCAACCATCGACTGGTTGTCCTGCGCCTCAGCCGACTTTTCCAATCATTCCTTCGGAAGCAATGCTGACTTGTCAGGTTTTATTTTTCCGGGGCCTGTAATCTTTCGGGAAGTTGCGTTTCATAGAAATGCTAATTTCGAGCTTGCTTTATTTCACCATTTCGCCAGTTTCGAGAGCGTAACATTTTCTGGTCCCGCACATTTTCAACGCACCGTTTTTGCTGGCGGTAGCAGCTTCCGTAGAGCTCTTTTTCAGGAAGACGCTCATTTCACCCATTCACAGTTTTTACAGCATGTTAATTTTGAAGATGCACAATTTAGCGGCGGCCAGTCATTTTTCGATCAGGCGCGGATAAAAGGGACTTTTCAGAATGCTTCGTTTGGGATGGTGACTTTCGATTCTTCAATTCTCTCCTGTCGTTTTAATAGTGTAACCTTCGGCGGGGTGAGCGATTTTAGCCAAACGCTATTTGAAGATGCTACCTCATTCCTTCGTGCGCGGTTCGTCCAGGCAATTTTTGCGGGGGCAGAATTTAAGCAATTGTCCTGGTTTATAGGTGCAGTGTTTGAATACAACGCCTCCTTCTTTAACACTAGATTCCATCAAGCCGTAGCATTTCAACATTCTAAGTTTGAATCCGGTGCAAGCTTCACTGGTTCGCAGATTGCCGATGCCGAGTTTTTCGACTGTAAATTTGGTGACCGCTCTGACTTCACACACATTCAATGCGGCTTGATATCTTTTGAAAGGACGAAGTTTGCAAGCGATGTAGCGTTTCACGGGTCTAGTTTTAAGAAAGATGCCAAGTTCAGGGACGCGCTATTTTCCGGAGACGCCAGCTTTGCTAAGGCACGTTTTGAACAAGATGTTGTGTTCAACTCCGCACTATTCAAACGGTTGGTAGAATTTGATGACGTCAAGTTTGGAGGCATGTCGAATTTTTCACAAGCAACCTTTGACGGATCTACTTCTTTCAATAAAGCCACTTTCTGCCGGGACGTCGCTTTCGTTGGCATAAGAGCACAGAGCCTTTTTGCACTTAGTCAGGTAACGTTCCATTTGCCTCCTGACTTCCGTCAAGCCCATTTCTCGGAAGCGCCCAGCTTTGATGAGTCGCAATTTTGTGTCTCCGTTTCACGGGAGCCGACGATTGAATTTCCGGCGAGATGGCGCGCGCTTAAACGTCTAGCTATCCAAGCTCATGATCATGAAAGGGAGCTGGAATTTTTTGCTCAGGAGATTAAATCCCTGAGGAATGTAGAAGATTTTCAGTTCCCGATTTGGAATAATTACTCTCGGGGGAAACCGCTTTGGCCCGGTGGCGTCCGATACTGGATGGGTCTTCTCTATGAGCAGACGTCCGACTTTGGGCGTTCAGTCCTTGGCCCTCTTGTGGGTCTAGTCCTGCTCATGATTGCATGTACTTGTTTTTACTTTTCTTACCAATTTAATATTGAAGGAATCCAACAGGATCGAGGCGGCTCATGTACCCAAATCTTCGCTGCGATGTTCCTCGCGGTTCACAATGGATTGGTTGTTACTGGGCTGGGGAGATCGAACAAGCTGGAGCAGAGTTACAGTTGTCTTTATGGAGGAACCCCTTCCATGCCGAACATGCCCGACGTCATAGTTTTGGTTGGTATTTTTCAGACTTTGTTATCCGCTGTACTGATTTTCTTACTGCTCCTCGCAATTAGAAACAAGTTCCGTATCAAGTAATAAAGCTTGATTTTATAACACAGTTCTACATTCATAACTTACTGAAACTTAATAATAAATCTCTTGCTAGACTAACGGCTACGGACCAAGGGGTCGTGGGTTCGAATTCTGCCGGGTGGGCCATTCCCATGCGGCTCTTGCAAAACCGCATTTCTCTTTTTGTATACCATAAATTCAGTCTATACATAAAATCCACGTTAATGCTTTAACCCGCTCAGGCTCTATCTATAGATCGGCATGTTTCCCCGATAGTCAATTTATTTTTTTTAACAGCTGATCTCCATCCCGAGCCGACGCGGTATGATCCGGTTTTACTGAAGTTCGCTAATTTTCTGGATTCACGATGACCCCGATTCAATCCCCAGCGAGTGTGAAAGGCGCGTTGCCCTACTGGGGGGTCCTATGCTGCGCCCTGTTTGTTACTGCGTCCGTGGTTTGTTTGAAAAAGGGGGTAGACAACACACAGAATCTACTTAATACATTGAGTTGGCTAGAGATGCCGGCACTTGTCTCGGGATGGGTCTGGGCGGGAATTCTTTGTTTCATCATCAGCTTTGTTTTTTGGTTGAAGGTACTTAAGGTTCTTCCCCTCAACATCGCTTTTAATCTGGTTAACATTGAACATGTTTTTGTCCCGCTGGCCAGCTATCTTTTTCTGGGTGAAATGATCAGCTCAATGCGCGCTGTCGGAATTGGTATTGTTCTCTTGGGGGTCTGGGTGATTGCAGAAGCTTATTGTCGGATTGAGGAACGAGTGTGACTAGCGGGTTCTTCGTTCTCGTTATCCTCTCCCAAGCCCTTGTGGTCGGAGGGCAGATTTTTCTCAAGCATGCGTTGAATAGCACGGTGGACGGATCAGAAACTTCCACCTGGAAGCGGGCTGCGCCATTCGCCTATGGTCTCGGTCTGATGACGCTCTGGTTCTTCCTATGGCTGGAGCTGTTATCACGGGTCGAGCTGAGCTATCTCTACCCGTTCGATGCCCTGGGTCCGCTTTTCATGGCGTTTGGGGCTAGTATGATGCTCAAGGAAAAAATGACGCCCCGTCTATGGTGTGGGGTCTTGCTGATTGTCGTCGGACTTCTAATCGTTGGTGCCAGCCAGTAACCATTTATGTATTTTGCTAACATACGATTTTTTCCATTCGTGAGCTGACCCCATATAGACCATGCAGTTCTGAATCAAATCTCGACTACTATACCTTCAGTGTGCTTTCAGAAAACACGACTCTTTAGCAATCAGATACTTATAGGGCCACTACGAACCCAGGGGTCGTGGGTTCGAATCCTGCCGGGCGCACCATTCCATGCGGTTCTTTACAGAACCGCATTTTTCTTTTTGTCCTCCAGATTTCCGGTTCTCTGGTCTAGCTCGTCAGTTAGACGGTAACTCATCCTCGTCCTGCTTTAATCGCTTGCCGGAAGAAGTCAACCAGTTCCGGCACGTGATGATCGAAGGTGAAGAGGCGGCGCTGCTGCCAAACGCGCTCGCGGATCGTTTGCGGTTGATCGCGGTCTCGCAGCTGGGCGGCAAGCTGGTCCATCGTTTCAAAAATATTCCGACGCCAAGTTGCCCTGGTCAATGTGTGGGGTAGGAACCGCCAGCTAAATGTTCGGCTTCAGCGTAGGGCGTGGGAGCTATGAAACTTGCCTCCTGTTTTTTTTGCCCCCTTAAGATCGTGCTTGCGGGGTAGAATCAATCTGAGGACGCCGAGTGCGGTTCCATCGCGGGGTTTACTTTTGCCAAGGGTGGCGCAATGGAGGGGGACGGGCCCGGAAACGGGATCTGCGCGCCAACAGGTGCTATCCTTGGAATGAATGCGACGGGAGCCAGCATTTGGCGCAGCCTGATGCAAGGCAGAGCGATCCAGGCGGGTGGCACGCCCTGTCGCTATGACGTCGGTTCATTCCAGCACAAACGAACGGAACAACGTGGCAACGAGTCTATATAACAGGTACCATTTCACGCTATTCTGGATAAAACGAGGTCAGTCATGAAACACACTTCCTTGTTGATTAACAATCTCCGTGCGGTGTTACTTGCCGCCTTGACAAGTGGTATCGTGGGTACCGTTAATGGGCAGCAGCTTCACCCCGTTACACCCACAAGTCCGCTTCCCGAGTCAGGTCGGTTTGGTGGGACTGGTCCAGGCGGTACGCCAGCAGGGGTGCCTGCCTACGACTTGCAGCATGCTCCCCCGGAGGAAAGACACCGGGAAGGACGAGGCCAGGTTTCCCCCGACCCAAGAAATGCCCCGTTCGGTCAAACAGGCACACAACCAGGCGGCTCCGCACCCGGGCAGTTCTCTTACGATTCGAGAAACATGCCGCGGGGACGAGTAGAGACGCTGGGCGGTACAACGGGCGGGCAAAGCCCGGACGACTTCAGAACGGCGCCCTCTGGTCAGGCCGGTGCATATGGCGGCCCAACGCTCGGACGGGTCCCAGGCGACGCGAAAAGTACCCCGTACGGGCAACCCCGCAAGTCCGGGTCGAAAGCCGCGAGTTCCGGCCAAAAACGCCAGTACGGAAGCGCAACGTCAGGCAAGGCGCGACCCGAGTCCAAAGACGCGTCCGCCAGCCAAACACGCACCTCCGGCAGCGAAACGAGAAGGAAGGCGTCGTCTGACTCGGGAGATATATACACGGACCAAAGCCATGGATACGGCGCCACAACGGCCCGGCAGAGTCCATCCGCCGCTAAAGATTCAACCGCTGGCGAAGGACGGGAATCCGCCCCCGCAGCCAAAGGGAAGGCTTCAGCCGAGGGGAGGGGAGCATCTGGGGACGAAAGACAAACAAGCGCGCAGGGAAGCGCTCACGGGAGCCCAAAGAGAGAACCGGCTAAAAAAGAGCCGCCGAAAGATCCCTATGAAGGAATTAAATTAAACTAGGGAATGAGCAAATTAGCCGCAGACGGTGGATAGCGGATGGGGCGGGCGGCGGCGAGGCGTGGCGCGATTTTTTCCTGGTGGCGGTTCGGCACGTTCCACAGAAAATCAGGCTCATTGCTCCCGCCGAAAAATCCCGACCGGTGACACGAGGACCCATTAGACATGGGAGCTTGTGAAGACATCGGCTCGGTTTTCGGTATTATGAGGGCCCGGCCGAATCCCTTGCCCAGCTTGGGCACGTACTGCTCAGGCAGATTCTCCCCTGACCAGCGAGAGACTGTCGTCGGCTGTCAAGGCGCCGAAAAAATGCTGGAAGAGCTGGTCGCTCCTAAGCACCGCGCGCGCGTCCACGACGAGACGCAACCGTCCGCTTTCAAGCCGCAAGAGCTTCAGGTAATTGGGAAAAATATGATGCGCAGGCACCGCAACCCCGTTACCGGGTTCAGATGGATAGTGGACCCATTCCGGAACCAGGCCGGATTCGCGTATGCTGGTTTCCGATTCTTCGAACACGTACGCGGTAATGCCCATGGCGGCGCTTCTCCAGCAATCCACTGGCATAAGCGGCTGCACCGCCTGGGAGTTGGAGCTTGAGCCCTGGATGGATTCGCGGTTGGGTTTGGCTTTCATAATTTCCTCAGAAGATGATCACGTTATCTTGGCCGTTGTCCCTCTATTCCTTGTACGAGGGCTATTCGCGCTTATTTTAGTTATCGTGCCGACCATGGATGTAGTCGGATCGAGCGATTCTCCGGTAAGAGCTTGTCAACTGAACACATAAAACACGCTGGGGCTGATTTTCCAACTCGCATCCAGCCGCCTCGATACTGCTTCCATTCGCTGAACTGATACACTTATCTGCCATTACGTAGTTCCCGCGATTTCGCGAGTAGTTCATCACTTTTTTTCGCTTGCGGGGTCTTTCCACGGTTCCATGTTACGCGTTCCAGCGACTTTGCCCATTGGACCAAAGTACATCGGCCTAAAGTACACTCGCCGTCGGCCGACCGTATCTGGACCGACAGAATAATCGGAGCAGAGACTCTTTCTGGTGTTAGCCCCTGCCCATGATGCAGCCCAGGATGAGGCACTCATCAAGCGTGCGGCGGTAGAAAAACACGTTATTTTAACTCTTGCATTCGCGTTTTAGTAAGTATCACACGCTTTATTCAGGCTAACGCCAATGAACATCGGTCGGGCGGGACCTGGCGCTGCGGGACGCGGTTTATTATTGTCCTGCCGGTAACCGGTGTGGTGTATAGAAGGCTCCGGTAATAGGCCCCTCCTTGTTTTCCTCATGGTATTCGTGCCACCAGCGTGCTGATTGCCAGATCGCTTCCGGGCAACTGGCGCGGCTCTCCAGCCCCGGGGTGAGATCGAACCCGGCAGCGCCCGTTACGGTTTCAAGCATGGCGGCTGAGGGCATCCCCAATCCATCCAGCAGCGGATTTCCCGCACGGCCGGCGCCCCATGCGTATCCCAGCCAAGCCAGAAGGAGCTGCACTGCATCAATTACAATCCGCTGCTGCTGGAAACGCTCGACCGCGTTCATCAGCATTCGGGGTTCCACCGAGGGTGGCAGGTAAAGGATGCCGATGTTGGGGAAGAGCTTCGGATCACCGTACTTTTCAAGGGCACTATTCTGCAAACAGTTGCGCGCGGTCGGAAAACCGAAGCCCCCGGCAGGCGTCAGGGAGATTTCATACAAGGGAGCGGCATACAGGTCGGCTGTCGTGCTTTCATCCAGCAACGCGACATGCGACCAGTGGCTGGGCGTCAAATCGTTGCGCAAGTGCGATTGGGCAATTCTTAAACGGAAATGGATGAGATCCGTACCTCCTACAAGCAACATCGCCACCCTGTCGGGTCGCCAGTGCGAGCGCAACCAGTCTATATTTGTATTCCCTTTTTCCCGCTTGCTCTCCGCGAATCCGTTGTTGATCGATTTAGCTCTTGAAGAAAGCGTGTACATAATTTTGCTCCTCAGGCAGGGGACAGGGACATCTCACGCAGCAGCTGCGGCTTGCTTTGAAGGGGGTCTTCATGAAGCGGGTAATAAGTGGTGCGCAGGCGTACACCCGTGCCATTGCGCGCAAACGAGAGCAGTGCTACATGATTGCCGACCTGTTCATGCAATCTGGAGCAGCTAAACCTTCCCCCAAATCCGCTGAACCATAGAAGCTCGGGTACCGGCCCAGGCGATGAATGGCGGGGCCAGGGGTTGGGCCGGCCCGTAATCGCGTCCCACAGGGCAACGAGTTGATCCTTTCCTACGGAGCTTGCGAGCGAGGTGGGGGAGGAAATGATTTCAAATATTGACTCGCGTCCGGTATGGGCGTCTCTTATGGCGGCGACACGTCCCCAATGCACATCTCCTGTGATGAGAATAACCGGGAGGCCGGCTTCGGCCAACTTCGCCAAGGCCTGGGTGATGTGACCGAAGTCGCCATAGTTAGGCATCAGGTAATCCGCGATCTTGCCCTTCCATTCGCTCGATGCGACGTCGAGCAGCGACTGTCCGGTAATGAACAATGCGATGCGACGCTTGCGTATGACCTCGGCCACCCAGTGTTCGAGCTGTTCCCTTGCTCTCGTCGTCAACACTGTAGCCCGATCAGGGTCGCGCCGCGATCGTCCGTCTGCGAAAAAGAAGGACAGCGGCTCGATATCGAGCACTGAGGCATCGCCCAGCTTGGCGGGGCCTCCGTGAAAGTAGGCGTCGCGCTCATGGGTGAATTGGAAGGCCTCGTATAAGGCCGCGGCGGCTACTGTCCAGTTTTCACGCCCGGATTCTGTCCAGCTATTCTGGATGAATGGGCTGGGGTGAGGGAAATTATTCCAGTATTCATGATCGTCAGGTACCGAAATGGCCGGCGCAAGCCGGAGCAACTGCGAGTATCCCGCTTCCCCCTGCCAGTTCGCACGATAGTCGGCTTCAAACTTGCGCGCAAGCCGTGCCGCATCGGGGGGGAAATTCGCTAGTGTAGGGAGATCGAGATACACCTGGTCTCCCAACAATAATGTCAAATCAGGCCGCGCTGCGCTGTTCAGTTCGCGCGCAAGCAAGCCTGCCCGTCCACCTCTATCCTCCGCCTGATGAAAGCATGAAACCAGCAGGACATTGAACGTGCCGTCGAGGAGGCCTGGAACGCCGGCCGGCAATGTTTTCGTGCGCAACTCGGTGCGTGTTACTGTGCCATTAGCGCTTGCGGTAACGGTTATTTTATAGACCCGGCCCGGTTGCAGCCCGCTGATCTCGAACACGCCGGTAAAGTTCTCCGTGGCCCTTTCGTCCAGCAGCTCGTCCGGGATGGCGCTGGCGAGGGGACGGAGCGTCTGCATGCGGACGTCGCTGAGGGGTATGTTGTCCACATGCCAGGACAGTACGGGCGCGTGCGATGCAAGTATGCCGATCCATAGCCGCAGGCACTCAACCGGCGCGGCCCGAGGCAGAAGGGTTATCTTCATTTCTGAAAAAGCTTGAACATCAAATCAGGTCGGGGCCGAGTGGAGCGCGATAAGAAGCAGGAAGGCAAAATGTATAATTCCCGGGCGGATTGAGCCTTGATCCAGCGGTAAGTGAACAGTAGAAAAGCAACCGGAGAGTCGGACGAAACGCTCGCCGGATATTCACGCGCGGGCTCGCCTGTTTCGAAGATTATACGGCAGGTGAAGCCGTGCGCGGTGAATGAAGAGTTTCCGTATCAGTATCAGTACTGCGCTCCGCCAGCAACTGGCGAATACTTTTCAATGGCTGCCCCTGCAGGTTTCTCACCCGGTTACCGTTGTTTTTACCGTTTGCTTCGACCCTTGCTGACCCCGCGCGGTGGGAGCAAGCGCAGCCAGCACGTGTAAAGGCAAAGGCGGCAACTGTCCGCACGCGGCTGCTGCGATTACTTCACCCGAGAGGCCGGCGGTTATCAGGCCGCGCGTACCGTGGGCCAGACTGGTGTAAAGCCGGGGGGAAAGCTCGCCTACCAGCGGCATGGCGCCGGGGACGGAAGCTCTTATCGATGCGCGGCCCTCCAGTTGGCCGGCGCCCTGCGACATGATGGCCGCTGCCTTGGCCAGTCCCGGCGACATTTCCGCCAACCTGGATAGATTCTCGAGGTGTTCCGCGATCCGTACCCCCGTTTCTTCATCGTTGAAGCGATGTGTTGCGCCGATTAAATGGAATCCCGCGGTCGAGGGCGCGAGATACCCACTGGTGCATACAATCGTCTTGAGATTTTCGCTTGCGCGCGTCGATGGCGCCAAGGTAATCTGGCCGCGCACAGGGGTGAGCGGCAGATTCGCCGAGGGCTGAAGCGAGGTTGCCTTGGGGCCGGAGCAGATGATGGCTACCTCAGCTCGACAAAACCAGGTCTGATTGTGCCGGTCTCTTCCTTCCACACGCCACTCGTCGTCCACCGCGGTCAACGCGTCTACATGATAGCCGGTGCGCTGCACGATGGCCGGGCTTTGCGCCAGCACGTCGCACATCCTCGGCGGGACCACCCAGCCGCCGGCAGGGAACCACAAACCGCCATTGGCGAGCTCGATACCGGCCAGGCGAGAGGCTTCGGCCGCGTCCACCCGCTGAAACACGTGCTCCGGCCAACCGAGCGTTGCCAGTTTGTCGATTCGTTTTGCTTCTTCCGCCGAAAACGCCAGTTGCAGTTCGCCGCATTCCGCACGTACCGTTCCGTCAGCAGGTAACTTCTCGTCGAGCAAGGCGAGCGCGTGACCGTAGGACGCCAGCACGAAACGATGCAGCGGATTCATGCCGGCGCTCAAGCGCGTGTGCAGTATGCCGCGTGGGTTTCCGGAAGCACCGGCGGCCAGCGTCGGTGCACCCTCGACCAGCGTAACCGAGACGCCCCGGGCCGCCAGTGCGGAGGCAGCGGCGCAACCGGCGATGCCTCCGCCGATGACAACCGCTGTTGCAGGCGTGCGGCGAACAAGCGGCAAACCGGCAAGACGGCCTTGCAGCATATGGCGCTTGCACCCGAAGCCAGGCGATTTGGTTACTTGAAACCCGGCTTGCTCCAACCCTCGCCGAATCTCGCCGGCACAGGTGTAGGTGGCAAAGGTTGCGCCCGGGCGCGATACCTGCGCAATGCGGTCGAGCACCGGCTGTGTCCACATTTCCGGATTACGCCCAGGTGAAAAACCGTCCAGAAACCATGCGTCGATATCGCTCCGAACTTCATCCAGTGCCTCCGCTACGTCAGCGATGACGAGGGTGAGGTGCGCGCGGCCGTTGCGGAAGGCCCAGCGATTCCAGCCTGGAACACGGCGCTTCCAGCACCTGACGAGCTCGTTCGCATACTGGCGCAACGCCGGCCACAGCGCCAATGCATCCGCCAGTTCCTTGTCGTCCAGAGGGAATTTCTCGATACTGAAAAAATCCAGGTGAGTTCGGGGTGGGGCAACCTCGTCGAATAATTGCAGGGCGCATAAAAAGGCCAATCCGGTGCCAAAGCCTGTCTCGCCGACGACAAGGCCGTCGCCATCCTGCAGTGAAGCAAACCGCTTGGCCAGCTGGTTGCCCTCAAGGAAAACATGGCGCTTTTCGGCAAGCCCGGAGCCGCGGGAGAAGTAAACATCGCCAAAACGGCTGCAAAAAGGTTGTCCGCCTTGCCAATCAAGCATAGCGGTTTTTCCACGATCCCTTGAGCCCAACAAGCAGCCGATGGACAGCCCTCACAACAGTAATGATTGGACGGTCACTCAATCTTGCTTAATGCTTTATGTAATTTGACCGGCTCGGCCATTTTTTTGCGCATGCGAAGATTGATAAATTCGACGCTGACGGAAAAAGCCATAGCGAAATAGATATAGCCCTTGGGTACATGTATGTCGAAGCCTTCAACGATGAGTGTTACCCCTACCAGTATCAGGAATGAAAGCGCAAGGATCTTGATGGTGGGGTGCTTCTCCACAAAATCACCGATAGGCTTGGCGGCGAAAAGCATTACCAGTACGGCCAGGATAATGGCGATGGCCATCAACGCGACATGCTCAACCAGCCCTACAGCGGTAATAACCGAGTCCAGCGAAAATACAATATCCAGTATGGCAATCTGGATCAGCACCGATCCCAGACCCGTCACGACCATCTGTTTATTGTTGTCCTCCGCGCCTTCCAGGCTGTTATGAATTTCATGAGTAGCCTTGAACAATAGAAATAGCCCGCCGCCGATCAATACCAGATCGCGTCCCGAAATCGACATGCCAAACAGTTCGAACCAGGGCTTGGTCAAGCCCATGACCCATGAAATCGAGAATAGCAGGCCGAGGCGAGTCAGCATGGCGAGGCTAAGGCCCATTCTTCTCGCGAAATTACGCTGCGCCTCCGGGAGACGCCCTACCAGGATCGAGATGAAAATAATGTTGTCAATGCCTAAAACAATTTCCAGCGCGGTTAAGGTCACCAGCGCTACCCATGCTTCCGGGCTCGCCACCCATTCAAACATCAACTTCCCCTATTCTTGACCTGGATTGGTTGGAACACAATTTTTCCAATGAATACGGTTGCCTGCCTCTGCGGGACGTTCCCTGCAGAATTTCTTACGGCAAAAGGTATGAAAAATTGCGAAGCGGCCGCGCAAACACACTTTAATACGGCTTATTTTATTCTGATAGCCGGGTTTGTGGACGACGGCAGCAACTTTCTATGTTATCACGCCGAGGGTGACGGCGAACCATGACAGTGGGTCTGTCCAGGTGTGTTCGACCTCGAATCCGCCATCGTTCAGCAGGCTTTCCAGACATTCGATGGTGTATTTATAGCTGTTCTCGGTATGAATGCGTTCACCTTGACCAAAGCGCAATGTCATGTCGAGTGCATCTATCCTGACGGATTGGGGAATAACGCTTTCGAGGTGCAGTTCTACCCGCGATGCTGTCTGATTCCAGAACGATACATGGGAGAAAGTGTCCGGTTCGAAGTGGCCGCCTAGTTCGCGGTTAATCCGGACGAGAAGGTTTTTGTTGAACGAAGCGGTTACGCCTGCGCTGTCGTTATACGCCGCGTGCAGGATTCCGCTATCTTTTACCAGATCTGCCCCAAGCAGGAGCTGATCTCCCCTGGATAAATGGCTGGCGATGTTTTGCAATAGCGATATGGCTTGATTCCTTTCCAGATTACCGATACTCGAGCCAATGTATAAAACCAGCCGCGGGGGAGCTTGCCGCTCAAGAAAGGTAAGGTCTTCGAAATCTCCGACGTGGGGATGCACGCAAACCGAATCGAGATCGCGCTCCATCTCGTCTTTTGCCATCTGCAGCGCGGCGGCCGATACGTCCAGAGGGAAGTAATTGACGCTGAATTGATGCTGAAGCAGCGAGCGCAGCAAGATGCGCGTTTTTGTCGCCGTGCCGGCGCCTAATTCGGCAACGGTGACATTCTGCCCGAGCCGAGAACATATTTCGTTCGCATGCGTACTCAGTATTGCCGCTTCTGTTCGCGTGGGATAATACTCGGGCAAGCAGGTGATCTGCTCGAACAGGGCCGAGCCGCGGTCATCATAGAGCAGCTTCGGCGGCAGGCTCTTCGGCGTGCGAAACAGGCCATCCACCACCTCGGTCGCTATCGCCGGCAGGGGGGGTGATACAGGACTAATAGGACTGGACCGTTGTCGCGGGATCATTCGACAGTTCCATCATGAGCTAAGCGGACGCCGGAGAATTGCCAGCGCGCGTGCGGTGGGAAGAAATTGCGATAGGACTTGCGAATGTGCGATCGTGGGGTGGCGCATGAGCCGCCGCGCAATACCATCTGGTTGCACATGAATTTTCCATTGTATTCGCCTTCCGCGCCAGCGGGTGGACGGTAGCCCGGATAAGCGGTGTAAGGGCTGGAGGTCCACTCCCACGCATCGCCAAAGACCTGCTGCAAACCCGTTTGCCGAGAGCCCGCCCGCGGATGGTACGTCCGGCTCTCCAGCAAGTTTAAGCCTGCCGCTCCTGTATTCTTGAGTGAGCTCGCGGCGATTTCCCATTCAAACTCGGTTGGGAGCCGCATTCCGGCCCAGCGGGCAAACGCATCGGCTTCATAGAAACTGATATGGCACACTGGTTCGGCTGGCCTCAACGGCACGGTTCCCTGGCAAGTGAATTGGGTCCATCCATATCCTGCCTGTTCCCAGTAGAGCGGCGCTGCCCAACCGTTGCGACAGACATGATCCCAGGCATCGGATAGCCACAGTTCCGGGCGTCGATATCCGCCGTCCGCGATGAAGGCCAGATACTCCTGATTGGTCACGAGACGGGAGGCAATACAAAAAGGCTCAATGAAAACGGTATGCCGCGGCAATTCGTTATCGAAAGCAAAGCCGGAACCGTCATGGCCAATATGATGGAGACCGCCATCGAAGCAAAACCAGGCCAGCAGGGGCATAGAAGCAGGCTCGACGTCCACGGGGGTCCCGCTCTGGCCCGGCTGATAGCTTGGGCGTACCGGGTTCACCCAAAAGGCATGCTTGATATCGGTGATGATGAGCTCCTGATGCTGCTGTTCATGGTTCAGTCCCAGCTCGAGCAAACGGAAAACCTCGGGGGAAGCGCCCTGATCGAGTAAATCGCGAATGATGTTATCGACATGGGTACGATAGGACCATACCTCATCGAGCGTGGGACGGGAGAACGTTCCCCGGGTAGTGCGACTGGGGTGCGGCCCCAGCCGCTTGTAGTACGAGTTAAACAGGAAGCCGTAACGTTCGTCGTACGGCAGGTAGCCGGTTACATGCGGAGCCAGCACGAAGGTTTCAAAAAACCACGTGGTGTGCGCAAGATGCCATTTTGTTGGACTCGCATCCGGCATCGATTGAACCATCTGATCCTCGGGCGTGAGGGTTGCCACCAGATCCATCGTTTGATTTCGTACTTGATGATATCGCTCGAGCCAATGCTCGGATGGCAAACGCGTACCTGTACCTTCGTCGCGCAGGGACTGGGAGAGGGTGAAGAGTTCAGTTTCACCGCGGCCGGGCACTACCACGGAGCCAAGCCCGGCGCCTCTCTTACATCGGATAGTAGACGGGGATGTCGGCATTGCTGTTCTTCCGTAGTTCGTTGCTGTTGGTTCTGGCAATGGGTTCTGGCAATGGGATGATTCGGGTAGGCAGCCGGATGATCTGCTTCATCGTCATCGGTCTGCTGCATGGCGTGCACATTCCCATGCATGTCATGGGAAGTTATTCTGCCCGACCTGCCGTATCTCCTCTGTGCGCTGTCAGACATAGGCTGAGCAGACCTCCGCCGTAAACAAGAATGAAGGGCCCCCTGGATATGCTGGATATTTATGCAAACTGGTCAAACGCGGCGAAAATGCTCGCTTTGCGACGTCTTTGTACGTTACCGCACTGACCCTCGTCGGCAATTTCCGCATCATGCACCTATCCGATCGCTGCAAAGTGAATCGAACGGGTCGGGGATGAGTACTAGGAAATTCCGGGCGGAAAGTAGAAGTCCAAATACGGGAACTCTTAACCTTTAAAAAGGAGATAACCATGAGCTATGAAGATCGCGATACCTACGGTATGTATAAAAGCACCAGCTATAAAAGCTATGACAAGCAGGGACCCGGGCCTCGCCTGATGGGTGCCGATACGCTCATTGGTGAGGATGTCTACAATCACAAGGATGAAGATCTGGGCGATATCAAGGAGATCATGCTGGACATGAACACCGGAGCCGTTGCTTACGCGGTGCTGTCCTTCGGCGGATTCCTGGGTATCGCCGACAAGCTTTTCGCCGTACCGTGGAAGGCGCTGAAGCTGGATACGGAAAACAAGCGTTTTATACTGAATGTGGACAAGGAACGCCTGGAGGCCGCGCCGGGATTCGACAAGGACGACTGGCCCAATATGGCCGACCCGACCTGGCAGAACACGATCAACTCCTACTACGGCACGAAGTCCTACACCGACACGACGGCGACCAAGGGTTACACCTCATCCGGGAAGAAGGAGGACCGAATCATTCCGGAAGCGCCGTCGGGCACCGATTTCGTGAAGGACGAAACCGGTGGCGACTACGTCCATAAATAAGGCAAGGACGAAATCGTTCCGGCCAGCTAATGGCCGGGATGAAGTCTAGCTGAGTTTGAGTTAGGTGGAAAAGAGGCAAGGAGATCTTGCCTCTTTTGCTTTTCAGGCGCCCTGAAACCGTTCGGTCTTCCACCAACCTGGTAGCAGGCGACGCACGTCGGGCCGCGCGAACCGATCATCGATTAGATAGATGATCCCCCTGTCCGACTGAGTTCGGATGACGCGGCCAGCTGCTTGCACGACCTTTTGCATGCCCGGAAAAAAATACGTGTAGTCGTAGCCTGCATTAAGCATTGTGTCCATGCGACGTCTTAGTTGTTCATTTACCGGATTGACCTGAGGTAGCCCGAGCGTCGCAATGAACGCGCCGCTCAGGCGACTCCCAGGGAGATCGACGCCTTCGGCGAAAGACCCTCCCAGCACCGCAAAGCCTATGCCTTGGCTGGTCGCGGTGAAGCGCGCAAGAAATACGTCCTGCTCAATCTCGTCCATTCCTGGTCTTTGCTCCCATATGGGAATGGAAGGATGGCTTGATCTGAATTGAAGCGTCACGCGTTGGAGATAGTCAAAGCTGCTGAAGAATGCGAGATAATTTCCCGGCTTTTGTAAGTATTGCCAGGAGATCAAGTCAACAATGGGGGGAATGGACGCTTCGCGGTGCCGATACCGCGTTGAAATATTACTGACGACCTTAACCAGCAGTTGTTCGGGTTTGAAAGGCGATTCCACGTCGACCCAACCGGTATTTTGAGGCAGTCCCACCATATCGCTATAAAAGCGATATGGGCTCAGTGTGGCCGAAAACAACACCGTTGACTGCGCCACGGCGAACCGGGGTGCGATCAATGGCGCGGGGATGACATTCCTGAGGCAGAGTACCACAGGGACGCTTCTGGTGCGCGAGGTCCGCTTTTTTACCCCGCCTGCCTTTTTGTTTTTGACATCCGCCGTCACGTCAAACAATGAATGCTCATCAAAGGTTTCGCATATTCGAGTGAAGCGCAGTGAATCGAAGTAGAAGCGCTGCAGTTCTCCGTCGATGCCATCGGGGTTTTCCGTCAAATATTCCGTTATTGCGTTGACGGCCTGCTGCAACGCGGCTAAAAAACTGTCAGGTACCGCGCTGTACACCCGATAGGCTTCGGCCGACTCCTTGCTGAACGCGTTCCAGCAGCGGCTGAGGCGGGCAAGGACTTTTCCGAGTTGTACCGGGGCCGATCGCCTGGCAGATTGAAAATGCGCTTGATCCAGCTCCGCCGTATACATCTTGCGTGCTCGGCCGATCAGGTTGTGTGCCTCGTCCACCAGCACACCAACAGTCCACTGGTTGGCGACGGTCAATCCGTACAGTATGGCGCCCAGATCGAAATAATGGTTGTAGTCTCCTACGATTACGTCGCTCCACTGAATCAGATCCTGGCTGAGATAGTAGGGGCAAACACGATGCTCGCGGGCGAGGGCGCGGAGCGCGTCCTTGTCCAGCACATCCGTACCGGCGAGGGCAAGCGCGGCGCTGCGCGCCTGCGGCAGTCGATCGTAAAAGCCGTTTGCAAGCGGACAGGAAGCACCATGGCACGCCTTGTCGGGATGCTCGCATGCTTTCTCACGTGCGACCAGTTCGAGTACCCGGAGGCCCACTGTAGGCTGGGCGCAGTTACGCTTCATGAACCTGAGGGCGTCCAGCGCGAGTCTGCGCCCTGATGTTTTGGCCGTCAGGAAGAAAACCTTGTCCAGTTTCTGTCCGGGCCAGGCTTTAAGCAGCGGGAAAAGCGTGCCGATTGTCTTGCCTATCCCGGTGGGCGCCTGCGCGATCAGACAGCGGCCGAGCACGGCCGCTTTGTACACGGCCTCAGCCAGCTGTCGTTGGCCAGTACGAAATGATCCGTGGGGGAAGGTCAGATGTATCAATGCTTCGTTGCAACCGGCCCGGTGAATCAGTTCCTGTTCAGCCCAGTTCAGAAAGCGCTCGCACTGGTCATTGAAGTGTGCCTTGAGCGCCCCTCCCTCTTGGGTTTCGCTCAGCATAACTTCTTTTTTGCGTACGATATCGAAGTACACCAAGGCAAGGCAGATCCGCGGCAGGCCCAGCTTTTGGCACAGCAACCAGCCATAAATTCTGACCTGTGCCCAGTGGAGTTGACGATGATTATCAGGCATCATGCCGAGTTCGCCCCGAAACGTTTTGATTTCTTCCAGCTGATTCAGGGCTGGATCAAACCCATCGGCGCGCCCACGAACAAGCAGGTGCTTATACTCGCCGCTGAGACTGATTTCCGCTTGATACTGCGAGGGGCGGCGCGCGGTGACAACCTTGTGTCCGGCCATGCCTTCCTCCGCCGACGGCGCCGGGGTGAAACGTAGATCGAGATCGCCACATTTGGCGCTGAATTCGCATAATGCGCGCACCGAGACCGCGTATTTCATGCACGGATTCCGCTCAGCCAGAGCGTCAGCCGACGTGACGGACGTGTCTGGGCAGACGTTCGTGATTTCTACCGCGGGTCGCAAGCTCACTTTGCTATCGTCTCCCATTGTGAGGACGTGCTGAAAATTATTACCGGGTTCCCGGAAATGCGCATCCATTCACGTTCTGAGCCGAGCTGATCAGTTCCCCATGCACACCGTTCCTTACTGGCGTCTTTCCGGCTTCTACTTCTTCCATTTTGCCTTCATCGGCGCCTTCGCGCCTTACTGGAGCCTCTATCTCAAACATCTCTCGTTCAGCGCGCTCCAAATCGGCATGCTGATGTCGCTGTTGCACGTCACGCGCGTTTTCGCTCCGGCCGCATGGGGCTGGCTTGCAGATCATACCGGCAGGCGGCTCCTGATCGTCCAGGTAGCCGCGCTCGCCGGTCTGGCAAGTTATTGTGGCGTATTCTTTGGCGAGTCGTTTGGCTGGATGTTCGTAATCATGGCGCTGATGAGCTTTTTCTGGAGCGCGTCGCTGCCGTTAATCGAGGCCACCACACTTTCTTACCTGGGCGAAAGCACGGCGCGTTATGGACGCATACGGGTCTGGGGATCGGTTGGGTTTATTTTAGCCGTCACCGCGACCGGGTACCTGCTCGATGCGGCCGGTATCGCTTCCCTGTTGTGGGCGGTGCTTGGGCTTAAGCTGGGCATCGTTATTTTCTCACGCCAGATTCCCGAAGGGGAAGTTATGGTTCATCACGCGGATGGAACTTCGATAGGGCAGATATTCAGGCGCCCGGAAGTGATTGCCTTTTTCGCGGCCTGCATGCTGATGGCGCTTGCGCATGGCCCCTATTACACATTTTATTCGATTTACCTGGTTGAGCACGGCTACAGCAAGAGCATCGTCGGCTGGTTGTGGGCGATAGGCGTGATCTGCGAAATAGGGATTTTTTTCCTGATGCCGCAGCTGATGCATCGGTTTCGTCTCAAACAGATCATGGCCTTCAGTTTCGGTTGCGCTATCGCCCGGTTCCTGATGATAGGCTGGGGCGTGGACTGGCCAGCAATGATTCTGCTGGCGCAAGCGCTGCACGCCGCAACCTACGGTGCCCACCATGCCACCGCGATGATGGTGGTGCATCAATTCTTTCGCGGCCGTCACCAGGCAAAGGGACAGGCGCTCTATACCAGTCTCACGTTCGGGCTCGGCGGAACATTGGGCGGCATCTTCAGCGGCTATGCCTGGGAGTGGCTGGGGGCCGGTCTCACGTTCACCGTGAGTTCAATCGCAGTTCTGCTCGGATTGATATTGGTCGTCTGGAAAATGAACGTCGGCCGCGCAACATGATTTGTCCGGAAGAACCTGCAATGCGATACCGTTGTCTGTTACTGTTATGTTCCTGTTATGGGATAATTTCCACTTTGGCAGAATAATCCTTCCTTTACATTTGAATTAAAGATGCAAACGTTATACGACAAACTCTGGCGCAGTCACGTGGTACATGAGGAATCGCCCGGCGACCCGGATGGCATGACGCTGCTGTATATCGACCGGCACCTGGTGCACGAGGTCACCAGTCCTCAGGCATTCGAAGGCCTGAAGCTGGCCGGGCGCAGGCCGTGGCGGCGGGACTCCATTCTAGCCGTGGCGGATCACAATGTGCCCACGACTGCCCGCGGGCAGGGAATCAGCGACCCGGTGTCACGTCTTCAGGTGGAGACGCTGGACCAGAACTGCGACGAACTGGGTATCACAGAGTTCAGGATGAATGACCTGCGCCAGGGAATTGTTCACGTTATCGGCCCGGAGCAGGGCGCCACGCTGCCGGGGATGACAGTAGTGTGCGGCGACTCGCATACCAGCACCCACGGCGCGTTCGCCTGCCTCGCGTTCGGCATCGGCACCTCCGAAGTGGAGCATGTGCTCGCGTCTCAGTGCTTGCTGACAAAGAAAACCAAGGCAATGCAAGTCAGCGTCGACGGTGAGCTTGGTCATGGAATAACGGCCAAGGACATCGCGCTAGCGGTCATCGGCGAAATCGGTACGGCTGGCGGTACGGGTTACGCGATTGAATTCGCCGGTAGCGCGATACGGGGGCTTTCCATGGAAGGCCGCATGACTTTGTGCAATATGGCGATTGAAGCGGGCGCGCGCGCGGGCATGGTTGCGGTGGACGAAACCACGATTGAATACCTCCGCGGACGCCCATTTGCGCCCAAGGGTGAGCTGTGGGATAGGGCGACCGCGTACTGGCGCAGCCTCAAAAGCGATGAAGGCGCCAGGTTCGACAAGGTGGTGCGGTTTGATGCGGCACAGATCAGACCGCAAGTGACATGGGGCACCTCCCCGGAGATGGTAACGGCGGTCGATGGAAAGGTGCCTGATCCGGCGCAGGTGGAGGATGCGGTAAAGCGCCACGATATGGAACGCGCGCTGAAGTATATGGGACTCGCACCCAATACGCCGATTAGCGAGATCCGGCCGGACAAGATATTCATCGGGTCCTGCACCAACGCCCGCATAGAGGATCTGCGCGCCGCGGCGGAAGTGGTGAAAGACAGGCATATTGCCGCGAACATCAGGCTGGCGATGGTCGTGCCTGGCTCCGGCCTGGTCAAGAAACAAGCGGAGCAGGAAGGGCTCGACAAGATATTCCGCGATGCGGGATTCGAATGGCGGGAGCCCGGTTGCTCAATGTGTCTTGCAATGAATGATGACCGGCTTGAGCCCGGCGAGCGTTGCGCCGCCACTTCCAATCGCAACTTCGAAGGCAGGCAGGGACCGGGAGGGCGTACACATCTTGTCAGCCCGGCCATGGCCGCGGCTGCGGCGGTAGCAGGACATTTTGTGGATGTACGGAAAAAATATTGAAAATATATTAATATTAGAGCGCAACACCGGTGTGTCCTGTTTAATTATTACAAGAAAGGGGGTTTTGATGAAAATGCTGTCGATAATGTTTGCCCTGATTGCTGTTGTTGGTTTGTCCGGATGTAACACCTTCGCAGGTATGGGCAAAGATATCCAGAGCGGTGGTAAGGCAGTAGAGGAATCGACGAAATAGGTCTGAATTTAACTCGCTAGCGAAAAAATTTACTTTCTGCGACGGATTGGTGGCGCCGCTTGATCGCGCTAATGTCGATACCGACGCCATCATTCCCAAGCAGTTTCTGAAATCCATCAAGCGGTCGGGTTTTGGACAGAATCTCTGTGACGAGTGGCGGTATCTGGATCACGCCGAGCCGGGAATCGACGCGACCCAACGCAAGCCCAACACCAATGGGTTCTGTTCATTTATTACAAAAAAGGGGTTTACGATGAAAATGCTGCCGGTAATGATTGCTTTGATTACTGTTTTTGGTTTGTCCGGATGTAACACCTTCGCAGGTATGGGCAAAGATATTCAGAGCGTGGGTGGGGCCGTAGAGGAAAAGGCGAAATAGATCTGAATTTAACTCGCTAGTGAAGAAATTTTACTCTCTGCGACGGTTTGGTGGCGCCGCTCGATCGCGCCAATGTCGATACCGACGATATCATTCCCAAGCAGTTTCTCAAGTCCATCAAGCGGTCTGGTTTCGGACAGAATCTCTGTGACGAGTGGCGGTATCTGAATCACACCGAGTCGGGAATCGACGCGACCCGATGCAAGCCCAGCACAGATGGGTTCTGTTCATTTATTACAAAAAAGGGGGTTATGATGAAAATACTGCCGGTAGTGGTTGCCTTGATCGCTGTTTTTGGTTTGTCCGGATGTAATACTTTCGCAGGCATGGGCAAAGATGTGCAGAGCGGGGGTAAGGCATTGGAGAATCAGGCGAAATAGGTCTAGATTGAAGTAGATAGTGAAAAAATTTACTTTCTGCGACGGTTTGGTGGCGCCGCTTGATCGCGCTAATGTCGATACCGACGCCATCATTCCGAAGCAATTTCTGAAATCCATCAAGCGGTCAGGTTTCGGGCAGAACCTTTTTGACGAGTGGCGCTATCTTGATCATGGCGAGCCAGGGATGGATTCGACCCAGCGCAAGCCTAATCCCGATTTCGTACTTAACCTGCCTCGTTACCGCGGTGCGCAAATATTGCTCGCGCGCTCCAATTTCGGTTGTGGCTCAAGCCGGGAGCATGCGCCGTGGGCGCTTCAGGATTATGGTTTCGAGGTAGTCATTGCCCCAAGCTTTGCCGATATATTTTTCAATAACTGTTTCAAGATTGGTCTGCTGCCTATAGTGCTCGATGAGGTAAAAGTGGATCAGCTCTTTCGTGAACTAGAGGCAAACGACGGCTATCGGCTGGCTGTTGATCTGGAGAACCAGTCGGTGACGACACCGGGTGGGGAGTCGTTCTTTTTCGATATCGATCCATTTCGCAAGCAGTGTCTGTTGAACGGGCTGGATGAAATTGGCCTGACCTTGCAGCACGCGGACAAGATCAAGGCATTTGAGGACAGGCATCGCGCGACGCAGCCGTGGTTGTTTGCATGAAGCTCAGGCTCGCCGGCGTGAAAAGGTTTTTATGAAGATTGCGATCCTATCCGGCGATGGAATAGGCCCGGAGATTGTCGCTCAAGCCGTACGAGTCCTGGAAGCGCTGAGGAGCGACGGGTTGGAATTCGAGCTGGAGCATGGGCTACTGGGCGGTTGCGCTGTGGATGCCGCGGGAGAGCCTTTTCCTGAAGCGACACGCAAGCTTGTTGCCGATGCTGATGCAGTGATTCTCGGCGCAGTAGGAGGCCCCCAATACGATACGCTGCCGCGGCAGCTCCGGCCCGAACGAGGGTTGCTCGGTATACGCAAGGCGCTGAATCTGTTTGCCAACCTGCGCCCCGCGACGCTGTACCCGGAACTTGCCAATGCGTCCACACTGAAGCCTGAAGTCGTGGCCGGGCTGGACATTCTTATCGTGCGCGAACTGACCGGAGACATCTACTTTGGCGAGCCGCGCGGGATTGAGCAGCGCGAGGGCCAGCGCGTTGGATACAATACGATGATATACAGCGAAGCGGAAATACGCAGAATCGCGCGGGTGGCGTTTCAGGCCGCGCGCAAGCGTAATCGGAGGCTTTGCTCGGTGGACAAGATGAATGTGCTGGAATGCACCCAGTTGTGGCGCGATGTCGTGACCGAGACGGCGCCGGAGTATCCCGATGTGGAACTCTCGCACATGCTGGTGGATAATGCCGCGATGCAGCTGGTGCGCAACCCGCGCCAGTTCGATGTGATGGTGACCGGCAACATGTTCGGGGATATTTTATCGGATGAAGCGTCCATGTTGACGGGCTCCATCGGAATGCTGCCGTCGGCATCGCTGGACGAAAGAAGCAAGGGCCTTTACGAACCGATTCACGGCTCAGCCCCGGACATCGCCGGAAAAGACGTGGCCAATCCCTTGGCGACAATATTATCCGCGGCGATGATGCTGCGCTATACGTTCGATCTGGAGGTCGCGGCATCCCGGATAGAAGATGCTGTAAAAGCGGTGTTGGCGAAAGGTTATCGAACTGCGGACATCGATGAGCCCGGAATGAAAAGAATTGGCACGGCGGCGATGGGCGACGCGGTTCTGGCAAATTTATAGATTGGCAGGGTAGAAAAGATCCGGACCCTGGTGGGCCTGGGCTGAGGATGAACAGGACGAACGATGAGACAAGTTGGGTTTATTGGCTGGCGCGGCATGGTAGGCTCCGTGCTGATGCAGCGGATGCGGGAAGAAAACGACTTCGCGCTGGTAGCGCCGACCTTCTTTACTACCTCGCAGAAGGGTGGCAAAGGTCCGGATATCGGGCAGGAAACTCCGCCACTGAAGGACGCGCACAATATAGACGAGCTCAAGGCGATGGATATCCTTGTTTCCTGCCAGGGGGGCGACTATACCAGCGAAGTATTTCCCAAGTTGCGGCGGGCGGGTTGGAACGGTTACTGGATCGACGCCGCCTCGACATTGCGTATGGGAAAGGACGCGGTCATTATTCTCGACCCGGTCAATTTGCCAGTTATCGAGCAGGCGCTGCACGATGATGTAAAAAACTATATTGGCGGAAATTGCACCGTAAGCCTGATGCTGATGGCGGTGGGCGGATTGTTCGAAGAAGACATGGTGGAATGGATGAGCGCCATGACTTATCAGGCCGCTTCCGGTGCCGGAGCTCAGAACATGCGCGAGTTATTGCTGCAGATGGGTGAAGCCCACCGGGTCGCGAAAAACCTGCTGGACGATCCGGCCGCAGGGATCCTCGATATCGACCGGGAAGTCGCGGGGACGCTGCGCGATGTGAGTTTTCCGACCGAGAATTTTGGCGTGCCGCTGGCGGGCAGTCTTATCCCATGGATAGACAGGGGTCTTGACAATGGGCAGACGCGCGAGGAATGGAAAGGCCAATCGGAGACAAACAAGATCCTGGGCCGCTCCGATCATTTAGTTCCAGTGGATGGAATCTGCGTTCGCGTGGGCGCCATGCGCTGCCACAGTCAGGCGTTGACGATCAAGTTGAAGAAGGATGTGCCGCTGGACGAGATCGAGGATATTCTCTCCGCGTCCAACAGTTGGGTGAAAGTTGTTCCAAACGACCGAGAGAGCACGTTGAAGGAGTTGACGCCGGCTGCGGTTACGGGGTCATTGGCAATCCCCGTGGGGCGGTTGCGCAAGCTTGCGATGGGGGGCGAGTATCTTTCAGCCTTCACTGTCGGAGACCAGTTGTTGTGGGGAGCGGCGGAACCATTGCGCAGGATGCTGAGACTCCTCGTGCAAGCCTGAGAACCACGCAGGGTAAACGCTATCCCTTCGCAGGACTCAATAAAGACTTCCGCGAGGCTTGCTCCTCCATAAACGTTGTCCTATCCTGGTTTTATTCCCGTTGTCATTCCTTTATGACGTTACTTTTTCTTTCGCGAGAATGTAGCCGTGCGAAAGCCAGTCGCGGGATTCCTGAATAAGACCCGGGCACTTGCGAGGACAGCCTTGTTTCAAAGAGGAGTCGCGCCAAGCCGGATGGGCATCCCACGCGGGAGGCATGGGGCTGTTCCCGGCACCCCCCCGCACGGGGATTTTGTTTACGGGTTTGCAACAGCTTGTGCGCTTTTGTTCGTACTTATGGCTTCCGGAACCGGATGGGCGGCTGGCTTGGGAAGGCTTACCCCGACTTCGGCGTTGGGACAGCCGTTCGAGGCGGAAATCGAGCTGGTCGCGGTTAAGGATGGGGAAAAGCCCGGGCTAACAGCGAGCCTTGCGCCCCAGCAATTTTTTCGTCAGGCAAATATCGATTACTTGCCGCTGCTCGCAACTTTTCGAGCGAGTGTCGAAGTCCGTTCGGACGGACAACCCTATGTCAGGATCGTTTCTTCGCAGCCTGTCACCGAACCGTTGCTTAACTTGCTGGTCGAGCTGAGTTGGCCCTCGGGACGCCTGATGCGCGAATATGCGATTGTGCTCGCACCGCTGGGTGGTGATGGACTGATGCACGCCGCGCAGACAGCTGGAACTGCCCCGGCTGTTTTGGAAGAGGCTCAATTGCTTTCTGGAAAAACGCAGGATGCTTCTGGCTGGGAGCGATTTGGATTTCCGGTCGCGAAAGGGAGTGCGAACGAGGAAGCATTGAAACAGACGGTAACGGGAAAGATCGCACCCGCAGGGAACGCAGATCGCCTATTGGGTAAACAGAGGGAGGTGCGGCAAGAGGTCCTTCAGCGTTCTAAAGGCGCGGAGCCGCCGCATGCCCGCAGTGAAGAAGAGGTCGGCGCGATCGTTCGCGGGAACGGAAGAGATGCAGGTGCTCAGCCTAGCCTCCGCGAGGTAGACGAGGACGCAACTGGCAAAATTGGTTTGCCTCGCGGGGACGGCGAGCGCATTGCGTTGCTTGAGAAAGATATCGAGAACACGGAGCGTCTGTTCGAGCAAGAAAATCCGGCCCAGGCGGAAATGCAAGAACAGGCGGTAACGCTTGCGCCGGGAAAGGCGATTTCGCCGTTCGCCGTCGTGCCTCAGTCAACGCCATCCGCTCCATCGGCGCCCACACAGAGCGAAACAAATCGTCCAGAAGGAGCCCGGCCCGTTTATGAGGCAGCGGATGAGCCGGTGGCAATCGCAAAACCTGTGCAAGCCGCCTCGTTTTCCGTAAGCTCGCCAGAACCCGAGGCTGTTTTTCTGGACTTCGCCCAGATGACGCAGCCGATTGTCGATCGGTTGATGACGAACCGTGACGTTCTCGGCGGGACGCTCGCGCTTTTGATTGCTGGTGTTGTCGGCGCATCCATTGTGCGAAGGTCGAAGAAGGCGGGCGACCCGGCGGGCGGAAACGTCATATCTCCTACGTTGGACTCTTCAGCCGCGGCGGCTGCACGCGTACCTTCCACTGTCGCCAAGCACGAGACGCATGCCGCTTTTTCTACCGAGCGAGCAGCGGGCGCAGCCGGGGTCCGCAAACGCCGCCATCGGGGCACGCGAGATGTTAAAACTGAACCGGTTTCCCCAATTTTGCAGAATACCCCGGCAGAACATGTGCCAATTCCGAAGACGAAGATGAACGTGTGTGCGCTATTGTCCGGCTCATCGGAAGGCGCATCTCTGCCAACCGGCGCGGGTGTGCCGACGGAATGCCACGCGGCGGGAATTGATTTAAACAAAAACGTTTCCTCCGCATATCCTTACACGTATCTTCGGGGGCGCCCCTTGCATGAAAGAAGGGTCGGGGGACGGGAAATGCTATCCCAGCTCGATCTGGCCAGGGCATATCAGGAAATGGGCGACAAGGATGCGGCGCTGCAAGTTCTGCGGGAGGTGATTCGCAATGGCGACGCGGGGCAGCGGGAGCGTGCACGACATATATTGGCGAATCTTTAGAGCGCGGGGCGATAGTTGTACACCATTATTTCATCCTTTTTGTGCCGGGATCACGATCTAGGGTCATCGCGGCGATGAGAATCGCGCTTGTGCTGGAGTATGATGGCAGCAGTTTTTGCGGTTGGCAAAGCCAGCACTCACGGGATTCGGTGCAGGATGCCGTGGAAGCGGCGGTATCCGCAATCGCGGGCGGCAATATTCGCGTTATGGCGGCAGGGCGTACCGATGCCGGCGTTCATGCCTTTTATCAGGTGCTGCATTTCGATACGCAGGCACAGCGCCCCGCCAGCGCCTGGGTGCGAGGTGTCAATGCGCTGTTGCCCGACAGCATCGCAGTGCTGTGGGCGTCACAGATATCCGATGCGTTCCATGCCCGATATTCAGCTATTGAACGCTGCTACCGCTATGTGTTATTGAATCACCCCGTCCGCCCAGGGCTTGGCCACCGCAATATTGGCTGGTTTCACGGAGCGCTCGATCTCGAGTCCATGCGCGTTGCGGCGCAAATGCTGGTCGGCGAGCATGACTTCAGCGCCTTCCGAGCCGCGGAGTGCCAGGCTGTATCTCCCGTACGTCACCTGACCAAACTGGACATTTCGCGGCGGGGCGACATTATTCTATTTGAACTTCGCGCCAACGCCTTTTTACATCATATGGTGAGAAATATTATCGGTTGCCTCGTCTACGTGGGTAAGGGCAAACACCCCCCGGCGTGGGTCAAGGTGCTGCTGGAGGGACGTAATCGCGCCGCTGCCGCGCCGACATTTTCTGCTACCGGGTTATACTTGGCGGGGGTCCGCTACGATGCCAAATGGAACGTGCCGAGCTTTACCGATTCCTCACATGAACCTCTGCCTGCCGTCGTGCTGCCGTACCTCGATGGCCGCACAGCTTGTGGCTGAGGCTGTTGACGGACGCTAAGGATCTGCCAAATACCCAGGTCCCGGCGGGGTCATGGCGGTCGCAAATAATGAAATTGTTGGAACCTATAGAAAACCAAACGACTGTTCCATGGCGATACGGGTAAAAATTTGCGGTATTACGCGCGTTGAGGATGCTCTGGCCGCGGCCCACAGTGGCGCCGATGCCGTCGGCTTTGTTTTCTGGCAGCACAGCGCGCGCTACGTCACGGCAGAGAAAGCAAGGGATATTATCGCGGCGCTACCCCCATTCCTTGCCAAGGTCGGTGTCTATGTCGATCCGGATCCGGATTGGGTGCGGGAAACTTCTTCTTTGGCTGGGCTGGATCTCCTTCAATTCCATGGAGATGAGCCACCGGCATTTTGTCGGCAATTCACCCTGCCTTATATCAAGGCGGTACGCGTCAGGGCGGGATTAGATTTGCTACAATACGCAACCTTTTATAAGGGGGCAAGCGGGCTACTGCTCGATACTTATGTCGCAGGCGAGCCGGGTGGGACAGGGCATGCATTCGACTGGGATTTGATTCCGCAGACGTTACCATTGCCGCTGATTCTGTCCGGTGGACTGCATCCGGGTAACGTTGCAGAAGCGATCCAGCGGACCCAGCCATGGGCCGTGGATGTATCCAGCGGAGTGGAAGTCGCGAAAGGCATCAAAGACGCCGGCAAAATTGCTGCGCTCATGCAAGGAGTTCGAAACAGTGAACGTTTATGATTTTCCCGATAAATATGGTCACTTCGGTCCATATGGCGGCGTATTTGTGGCGGAAACATTAATTTCGGCACTGGACGAGTTACGCCGTCAGTATGAGCATTTTCGCAACGATGCCAGCTTCCAGGCGGAGTTTGCTTACGAATTGAAGCACTACGTGGGCCGGCCCAGTCCCATTTATCACGCAAAAAGATGGTCGGCTCATTTAGGCGGCGCACAGATACTACTGAAACGCGAAGACCTGAATCACACCGGCGCGCATAAGATCAACAATGCCATCGGACAGGCGCTGCTGGCGCGGCGCATGGGAAAATCGCGGGTAATCGCCGAGACCGGCGCAGGACAGCATGGTGTGGCCAGCGCCACGGTAGCCGCCCGCTATGGAATGGAGTGTGTCGTTTACATGGGCTCGGTGGATGTAGAGCGTCAGGCTGCCAATGTTTACCGGATGAAACTGCTTGGCGCCACGGTCATACCGGTCGAATCGGGCTCCAAGACATTGAAGGATGCGCTCAACGAGGCCATGCGCGACTGGGTGACCAACGTCGAGGATACGTTCTATATCATCGGGACGGTGGCGGGGCCCCATCCCTATCCCATGATGGTGCGGGATTTTCAGGCGATTATCGGGCGGGAAGCCATCGGGCAGATGCAGGAAGAATACGGTCGCCAGCCGGATGTCCTGATCGCCTGCGTAGGGGGCGGGTCCAACGCCATTGGGCTCTTTTATCCCTACCTGGATAGCAGTATCCGCATGATCGGTGTGGAAGCGGCGGGGAGGGGGATCGAGACCGGAGAGCACGCTGCCACCCTCACAACAGGGAGGCCTGGCGTGCTACACGGCAATCGCACTTATCTGATCCAGGATGAGAATGGGCAGATTATCGAGACGCACTCGATCTCCGCTGGTCTTGATTACCCCGGAGTGGGCCCCGAGCACGCCTGGCTCAAGGACAGCAATCGCGCGGAGTATGTCGGCATAACCGATGACCAGGCCCTTGAGGCGTTTCATGCCCTGTGCCATTACGAAGGCATCATTCCTGCGCTGGAATCCAGCCATGCGCTCGCCTATGCCGCCCAGCTTGCGCCGCAACTCGCCACTGATCAGTTGCTGCTGGTGAACCTGTCCGGCCGAGGTGACAAGGACATGGGCACTGTGGCGCAGGCTTCCGATATCGCTTTATAACCGACTTCCCCTTCATGTCCCGTATTGCTACCGTATTCGACGAGCTTCGCCGGCAAAATAGAAAGGCGCTCATTCCGTTTATCACTGCCGGTGACCCTGAACCGGGAATGATGGTTCCGTTAATGCACGAGCTGGTGAAGGCGGGGGCGGATATTATCGAGCTTGGAGTGCCATTTTCCGATCCGATGGCGGATGGTCCGACGATACAGCGGTCGTCGGAACGGGCGTTGAAGCATCACGTCGGTTTGAAGGACGTGCTGGCCATGGTCATGGCATTCAGGCAAAGCGACCCCATCACGCCCGTCGTGCTGATGGGTTATGCCAACCCAATAGAGGCGATGGGGTACGGGGCATTCGCCATGCGCGCGAAGGAGTGCGGCATAGATGGAGTGTTGACGGTGGATTACCCTCCGGAAGAGTCTGCGGAGTGGGTCGAATTTCTCAGAAGCCAGCAAATCGACGCAATCTTTCTGCTTTCTCCCACTACTCCTCAGGCGCGCATCGAAGAAGTGGCAAAGATGGCAAGCGGATATGTTTATTACGTTTCGCTGAAAGGTGTTACCGGCTCCTTCAATCTCGACCTGAGCGATGTTGCCAATAAGCTGGCGCTGTTGCGTTCAGCTATTTCCATTCCGATCGGTGTCGGTTTCGGCATTCGCGATGGCGCCACCGCCAAAGCGGTAGCAGAACTGGCCGATGCGGTCGTGGTTGGGAGCCGCATCATCGAGGAAATAGAAAACTCACCCCAGGCTGAGGTGTTAACCAATGTGCATGGCCTGGTCAAAACGCTGCGCAATGCCATAAACGAAGCCAGAACTAAATGACAGTCCGCGTGATTTCCCTCGAACACTTATGAGCTGGTTTCAGAAACTGCTGCCGCCTAAAATCAAGCGCAAGGAAACTGGCGGTGAAAAAAAGGCCGTGCCTGAGGGGTTGTGGAGCAAATGCGCTTCATGCGACGCGGTTCTGTACTATTCCGATCTGGGAAACAATCTTAACGTCTGCCCCAAGTGCAACCACCATAACCGCATTTCCGCCCGCGTGCGCCTCGATTTATTTCTCGATGCCGAGGGCCGGTATGAGATCGGCCAGGAAGTGCAGTCGGTGGATCCACTTAAGTTCAAGGACAGCAAGCGTTATGTCGATCGGGTGGCGGAGGCGAAAAGAGACACCGATGAGGACGACGCGCTGGTGGTGATACAAGGGAGCGTCAAAGCCGTACCGATGGTGGCGGCGGCGTTTGAATTCGGTTTTATGGGTGGATCGATGGGCTCGGTTGTCGGCGAGCGCTTCGTACGCGGTGTTCAGACCTGCGTAGAACAACGCCTGGCTTTCGTGTGCTTCACTGCAAGTGGCGGCGCTCGCATGCAGGAAGGACTGCTGTCGCTCATGCAGATGGCCAAGACAACAGCGGTGCTTACACAGTTGAGCCAGGAGGGGCTTCCTTTTATTTCCGTCCTGACTGACCCCACCATGGGCGGCGTGTCGGCCAGCTTTGCCTTCATCGGTGATGTGGTAATTGCCGAGCCGGGTGCGCTGATCGGTTTCGCCGGGCCGCGCGTTATCGAGCAGACGGTGCGACAAACGCTGCCCGAAGGCTTTCAACGCGCGGAATTCCTGCTCGAACACGGGGCCATCGATATGATCGTGGACCGCAGGCGCATGCGGGACAAGATCGCCAACCTGTGCACGCTGTTGTCGCGTGCTTCGTAGTCAACCCTATAGCCAGCCTTATTGTAGCCTGATTTCCGGTTCCCCTTAAAACCCGTACTTTTTTTCAGGGCGCATGGCAGCGAACGAGATCCATCCTGAATCACGCACGCTTTCCGATTGGCTGCTGCGGCTTGAGCAACTCCATCCCCGCACAATCGATATGGGGCTGGAGCGCGTAAGCAAGGTATGGGCTGAGCTTGGTGTTGCGCCGACGTTTCCCATCATCACCGTGGGCGGGACCAACGGCAAGGGATCGACATGCATTATGCTGGAGTCCATTCTGAGCCATTCGGGATATCGCGTCGGCTGTTACACTTCGCCGCATTTGTTACGTTATAACGAGCGGGTGCGGATCGGCCGCAGAGAGGCGAGCGATTCCGAATTATGCGATGCGTTCCAAGCTGTCGAGTCCGCGCGCATTCGCTCGGGTCTTTCCCTGACTTATTTCGAGTTTGGTACGCTGGCGGTGATGCAGCTGTTCGTCCAGGCTGCGGTGGATGTGGCAATTCTGGAGGTGGGATTGGGTGGACGGTTGGACGCGGTAAATATTTTCGATGCCGACTGTGCCGTTCTGACTAGCGTTGATTTCGATCATATGGATTATCTGGGTGAGACCCGTGAAATGATCGGGTTCGAGAAGGCGGGGATCTTGCGCAAAGGGAACGCTGCGATCTGCTCCGAGCCGGATATGCCCGCCGCGGTCCGTCTGCATGCGGAGACGATTGGCGCGGAGCTATCTCATATCGGCGAACACTTTGGCTACTCCACGGATGCGAACGGGTGGAGCTACTGGGGAAGCGGGGTAAAGCGCCATTCCCTCCCGTACCCAGCCCTGCGCGGCGCGCATCAGTTGCGCAACGCCAGTGCCTGCCTGGCGGCACTGGACGCGATGAGGGACAGGCTACCGATCACCATGGGCGACATACGCCACGGATTACTGGATGTCGCGTGGCCCGGCCGGTTCCAGGTTTTACCGGGACGTCCGGTCACGATCCTCGATGTGGCGCATAATCCGGGCGCGGCATCGGTCCTGGCGGAATGTCTCGATAGCATGGGCCGCTTTCATAAAACCTATGCGGTGTTCGCCATGCTCAGGGATAAAGACATTACCGCCGTCGCGCGCGCCGTTGCCCCGAAAGTGGATGTCTGGCTGGTGGCTGGTATAAAGGCGCCTCGCGGCGCTTCTGCTGATGAAGTCGTGCATGCGCTGGAAGCAGCGGGAGTGATACCGGGGGACACGCGAGCGGAAGGGGAAGCGCAAGAGCAGGATAGGGCAGCGAGAAGCGAAACCATACGTTGCTTTCCCTCTCCTACCGAGGCTTACACCTACGCCTGTGAGCAGGCGGGCATAAATGATAGAATTTGCGTTTTCGGCTCGTTCCACACCGTGGCTGAAGCATTACAAAGCCATAAAACGGTTGTGCGCAGTTAGTCAGGGATTCAAGTGGCAAAGACCGTCAGCGAAGAAGAAACCCAGCTCAGGAAACGTGCGCGGAGACGCTTGGTCGGGTCGATCACCCTCGTCATCGCCGCCGTGGTTATTTTGCCTATGGTGCTCGATAGTAAACCTGAGCAGCGCATCGAGGAGATTGATATTCGCATTCCCTCGGAGAATGCTGTCGATGAGCTCGGGCCTGAATCCGAGGCATCCGGCGGAACGTCCGACCGCGCCACTTCCGATACCGACGTCAGTGGAACACAGGCCGCAAATGAGCCGCCAAATCAGGCGCCCAATCGGGCGCCGCCGCAATCGTCCGGCAAGCCCGCCGCGCCTGCAAAGGGGGCTGTCGAAAAGCCGCATGCCGCCGGCACCGCGGAAACGGGATCCAGACTAGCCTCCAGCAGCGCGACTGGAAGCGCAAAGGGGACGGCACTACCAGTCAACTCCGAATTGTTTGTCGTGCAATTGGGCGCATTTACTGATCCGGCGAAGGCCCATCAGAAGCTGCAGAGCCTGCAAGAGAAGGATATTGCTTCGGTAATCGGCGTGGAAGCTTATACTGAAATCATCAAAGCTGAAAAGGGGCTCGACAAAAACATAGAGAAGGGCGTAGGGAAGGGGGATATTACCCGCGTGCGCGTTGGCCCATTTCGCTCCCGTGAAGAAGCCGAGAACGCTCGCGAAAAATTGAAGACGCTGGGATTCAGCGGGGTAGTGGCGGATAAATAGCGCGATGCGATCATGCTGTTCGTCGCCGATGCTGAGCGGTAGTGGATCGCGTTGCGGTAGATTGGTTAGTTGCGCATGACTATTTTTGACTATGCGGTTCTTGCCATACTCGTATTATCGATTTTGCTGAGCGTGGTACGGGGTGTGGTGCGCGAGCTGCTGTCGCTGGTGGGCTGGGTTATTGCGTTCATGGTGGCCAGTTCATTCGCAGCAGCGTTTGCTCCCATGCTGCCGTCGGCAATTGTCGGCGACCAGTTTCGGGGCGTGCTCGCATTTGCCTCCATATTCTTATCGGCCCTATTAGCAATGGGCCTGCTCACGATGCTGATATCCGCTTTGGTCAAGACAGCGGGGCTCGGTTTCGCTGACCGGTTTATGGGTTCGTTGTTCGGTTTCGCGCGCGGCCTGCTGGTGGTGTTGCTGGCGGTGCTGGCGGCGGGATTTACAACTGTGCCGCAGGAGCCTTTCTGGAAAAAGGCCACGCTGAGCGCACCGCTCGAAACCGTCGCGATGATGATCATCCCATGGTTGCCTCAGGATTTATCGCGGCATATCAGTTATGTAAAATCGAAGCGCGACTGATGAGCGGGAGTATCGGTAAAAAGCTACTTGATCGGCATCGGGCGGCCCGTATGAGAGAAGCTTTACCTTCAATTTTTTGCAGCGTTCATCCGGGCGATCTTCGCGGAGTATAAATCATGTGTGGAATACTGGGTCTTGTCGCACAAACGCCCGTCAACCAGTTGCTATACGATGGGTTGCTGGTGCTTCAGCATCGCGGCCAGGATGCGGCTGGGATCGTGACCGCGCAAGCCAATACTTTTCACATGCATAAGGGTAACGGGCTAGTCCGGGATGTGTTCCGCACCCGCAACATGCGCGCACTGCTGGGTAATATCGGAATCGGGCATGTGAGGTATCCCACCGCCGGGTCCTCCGAATCCCCAGCCGAGGCACAACCGTTCTACGTTAATTCGCCGTTCGGCATCGTGCTCGGGCATAACGGCAATCTTACCAACGCAGCACGGCTCAACGAGGAGTTGTTCCGGGAGGATTTGCGTCACGTCAACACCAATTCCGACTCCGAAGTTCTACTCAATGTACTGGCTCATGAACTTCAGACGAGCACGAAGAATCATCAACTCGATCCTGCCGCGATTTTCGAGGCAGTAGCCGGTGTTCATCGCCGCTGTCGGGGCGCCTATGCAGTCGTGGCGATGATTGCCGGTTATGGATTGCTGGCTTTTCGCGACCCGTACGGCATCCGCCCACTGGTATTTGGCTGTGCCGAGACCGAGCATGGGGTGGAGTATCTTGTGGCATCCGAAAGCGTCGCGCTCGACACCCTGGGGTTTAAGCTGGTCCGTGACGTGGCGCCGGGGGAAGCGATCTTTATCGATGAGAACGGTAATTTTTATAATAAGCAGTGCGCGACCAACCCGGTGCACCATCCATGCATTTTCGAGTTTGTCTACATGGCGCGTCCCGATTCCATGATGGACGGCATCTCGGTCTATGAGACCCGGCTTAACATGGGCGAGAGCCTGGCGGACAAGATTACGTCGACCATGCGGCATCTGGATATCGATGTGGTCATCCCGATACCGGATTCCAGCCGTCCGAGCGCGTTGCAGCTCGCCAACCGTCTGGGCGTGAGTTTTCGCGAAGGCTTCGTCAAGAATCGCTATATCGGGCGTACCTTTATCATGCCGGGTCAACAGCTGCGGCGAAAATCGGTTCGCCAGAAGCTAAATGCCATGAGCGTGGAGTTCCGGGGGAAAAACGTGCTGCTGGTGGACGATTCCATCGTGCGCGGTACTACCAGTCGTGAAATTGTGCAAATGGCGCAGGAGGCGGGCGCCAATAAGGTATATTTCGCCTCTGCCGCTCCGCCCGTGAGGTTCCCCAATGTTTATGGAATTGACATGCCCACGCGACAGGAATTGATCGCCACCGGCCGGGATGAAGACGAAATCCGTAGTGAAATCGGGGCGGATTATCTTGTTTTTCAGGAGCTCGACGCGCTCATAAAAGACGTGTCCAGGTTGAACCCCGTCATCGCCAATTTCGAAACGTCGTGTTTTGACGGCCATTACATTACGGGTGATGTCACCCCCGAGTACCTGGCCGTTCTGGAAGCCCAGCGTTCAGGCGGCGGGGTATTATCGCGTACCGGATCCAGTACCCAACTGGATTTGAATTTGGTCTCCGCAGAATAGGAGCGTCATTGAAGATTGACAAACTCAACCATCCAGAGTAGCGTAACAGTTGTGCGCCGATTTGATATTCAGCTTGCGGGCGCGTTATAAATTCGGCTAAAGCGGGAAAAAACCCGTCTTAGCGAGTGCTGAACGGGTTTTTTTATTTGAAGGAGTTTCGTTGCATGTCTGACGATTTCGAGCTGCAAACGCTGGCCTTGCATACCGGTATTCACCGCAGCCAATTCAATGAGCACTCGGAGGCGTTGTATCTCACCTCAAGCTTTGTATTCGACAGCGCCGCGCAGGCGGCCGCACGCTTTTCGGGGGCAGAACCAGGAAACATCTACTCGCGCTTTACCAATCCTACCGTAACAGCCTTTGAAGAGCGCCTCGCCGCACTGGAGGGAGCGGAAGCCTGCGTCGCGACTTCTTCCGGCATGTCGGCGATTCTATCCTGTGTAATGGGCCTGCTGTCGGCCGGGGATCACATCGTCGCATCGCGCAGCCTGTTCGGCTCCACCGTAAATCTGTTCAGTAATATCCTCACGCGTTTCAATATCGATACGACGTTTGTTTCAGCCACCGATATTTCGGAGTGGGAGGCGGCGATAAGGCCGGGCACTAAACTGCTGTTCGTGGAGACGCCGTCAAACCCGCTTACCGAAATCTCGGATATCGCCGCGCTTGCGTCCGTGTCGAAGAAAGCCGGCGCATTGCTGGCGGTTGACAATTGCTTCTGCTCGCCGGCACTGCAACGGCCGCTGGAACTCGGCGCCGATATTGTGATTCACTCTGCTACCAAATACCTGGAGGGACAGGGCAGGGTTCTGGGTGGGGCAGTGCTTGGCACGCGTGATGTTGTCATGGGAGGGGTATTCAGCTTCCTTCGCACCGCTGGTCCAAGCTTAAGTCCGTTTAACGCCTGGGTTATCCTGAAGGGGATGGAAACACTTAAAATAAGAATGGAGGCGCACTCGGCTAATGCGCTGGAAGTCGCCCGCTGGCTGGAAGCGCAGCCCGGCGTTGCCAGAGTTTATTATCCGGGCTTACCCTCTCATCCGCAGCATGAACTCGCCAAGCGTCAACAGAAGACCGGGGGCGGAATCGTTTCATTTGAGTTGAAAAGTGGCAAAGAAGCAGCATGGCGGGTGGTCGATTCGGTACGTTTGATTTCGATTACCGCCAACCTGGGCGACACCAAGAGCACCCTGACTCATCCCGCCAGCACTACGCACGCCCGTACTAGCCAGGAGAGCCGGGACGCTGCAGGAATTACCGATGGGTTGTTGCGAATTGCCGTTGGATTGGAAGCCGCCGGGGATATCCGAGCCGATTTGGCCAGGGGGCTGAACCCGGCATAAACCCCGGCTGGACCAAATTCCGGCCGACAGGCAAGCCCAATCCCACCTCATCCTGGGCGTCTCATCGCGAGGACGATCACCAGCAGCCTCCTCCATTATCAGAATTACAAGTTCCTCAAGCAGAGCGCGCGGTGCCCTTTCAGCGTTTGATTCTCAAGCCGCGCGCCGCGTTCCATCAGCTGCTCCAAGTTGTCGTTCGGTATCTTGCTCGTCATGCGACAGCGAACAGGGGCGGCAAAATCCACATCTCCTGCAACTCCCGGGCCAGGCTTACGCCTTCGCGCATCCGTTCTAGGCATCATTAATCGCGTTCATATGGCGTATTTCCCATTGCGCACGCGCCTGCGCCACGCGCTGTTCGGAGCGGGAGGCCACCGCCCAAGAATGGCGAGTGTGCTGGCACTGGGGGGAATCGTTTCGAGAGCGAAATCAATAGACCCAGCCGGGCCATTCCCAGTAGCAGGACATGCCATTGGTATTTCATATTCCCAGAGTCTAAGGCGAGCGCGCCGGTACAAGGTGGAGGTCGCGGCACGTTTTCTCCGCACTCCTGTGGAGCTCGATTTCAGAGACAACCTTGAGGGCAGGTCTCATAACATTGTTCGTAGGGTATTGTCGCTGCGTGGAGACATCCAAAGTGGACTTACTTTCAGGGCCTTATATGGAGATACTGTCGAGCTTGTAGTCATCGAGCAACAAAATTTAATTTCTTTTTTATTTAATCCCTTATCTAAAAAGGGAATTAGAAGCTGGCACGAAATATGCTTATAACGCCCAAGCTCATCAGTTCAAGGCGTTGCCGCCGAAAACCTCGGCTAAAGCATGTATGTGCGACATTGATAGCCGTTTTTCATGTTCAGGAAATAGATCAAATAGCCGTAATGCAATTTTATGCCTGTTGCAACTTTGGGTTTTTAGGGTGCCACGGGTTTCACAACAAAAAAAAGGAATCGACGTGAACGTCAACAAGAGGGAATTGTGTTCGGACTCAGGAGTGTGCTCATCACGGGCTACGTTAAAAATTGCTGGAGATGCGGTCCCAACTCGGCATGGCGTTGTCTCATTTCTACTTGCTGCATTTGTAGGATTGTTGTCGGTTGGTTCGACGGCTGCAGAGCCGGAGAGCAGGGGGCAGGGAACCGGGACCTGGGCGGAGGGGCGGATACTGGTTCTGCCGCACGCCGGGCTTCCTGAAAAGGAGCTGGCGAAAATTCTCGGGGAGCACGGTGGCAAGGCGAGGAAAATTGGGCAGAGTGATTTGTATATTGCGGATTTACCGGCACACGCCTCGGAAAAGGCGGTTGCCGCAAGGCTGGCCCACCACCCGCATCTTGAGTTTGTGGAACTTGACTATCTTGTGGAGCCCGATTTCGTGCCGAACGATCCCCAATATGGCAGTGCCTGGCATTTGTCCAAAATTGGCGCATCATCGGCCTGGAACAATTCGCAGGGAGCAGGCGTCATCATTGCTATTCTGGACTCCGGGGTGGATGGGTTGCACCCTGACCTTTCGTCCCGCATGGTCGCCGGCTGGAACTTCTACGATAACAACTCCTTAACCTCTGACGTATTCGCTCATGGCACGAAGGTGGCTGGCACTGCGTCAGCAATCACGAATAATGCGGTCGGCGTATCGGGTGTGGCAGGCCAGTCCAGGATCATGCCCGTTCGCGTTTCGAACACTACTGGTTCCGCCTACATCAGCGCGATCGCAAAGGGCCTGACATGGGCGGCTGACAATAAGGCGCGCATTGCCAACGTTAGCTTTTACGGCGTTGCGGGAAGCGCCAGCATCCAGAATGCCGCGCAATATATGAAGAACAAGGGCGGTCTGGTGGTGGTTGCCGCCGGGAATAACGGAGTTGACCAAGGTTACGCGCCAACCACAACCCTGATTGCAGTATCTGCCACAGACGGCAACGACTTCAAAACAAGCTGGTCAAGCTATGGAAGCTTTGTTTCAGTGTCGGCACCCGGTGCGGGCATCCTGACCACGACATGGGGCGGGGGTTACGGATCGGTGTCGGGCACGTCATTCGCCAGTCCGGTAACGGCTGGGGTTGTTGCGCTGATGATGACGGCGAATCCTGGGTTGCCGAACACGGACATAGAAAAGCGCCTCTTCTCGACCGCCATTGACCTTGGCGACATGGGGCGCGACCCCTATTACGGGTACGGCCGCGTAAGTGCCGCCGGGGCGGTGCAAGCTGTTATTTCCGCGACACCGGCGCTCGACATTCAGTCGCCCGTTGTCTTGATCTCATCCCCCTATCCGGATGCGACGGTATCCGGACTGGTGCCCGTCAATGTTTCCGCCACCGACAATATTGGCGTGAGTCGGGGGTGGAGCTCAGGGTAAATAACAATACTGTGGCCATCGATAATGCAGCCCCGTTTGCCTTTACCTGGGACTCGGCCGGTTCGCCAAACGGAATCACAAACCTTGTTGCTTACGCTTACGACGCTGCGGGTAATGTTGATGCCTCTGATCCGGTGGCGGTAAACGTTGCGAATGGAACCACGACCACTACCAAGGACACGCTAGCCCCGACAGTTAAGATCATCAACCCCGTCCCGGGAAATGTCTCGGGACGCGTGGCATCAGACAACGCGGGCGCTGCGGGGATCATGCTATACATCTATGTGGATGGGGCAATGGCAGCCAGCGGGACGGGCAGTACGCTGAGCTACGCCTGGAATACGCGCCCGAAGAATGCGCCAGGTCAGCTGCATACCATCCGGGCAGTAGCAAAGGATAGGGCAGGTAATGCTTCATCTGCGTCGGTGAACGTGAGGGTATTAAAATAGCTTAACACCGCCGGAGTGGGAGGCGGCGGTAAGGCCGAGCACTAAATTGTTGTTCGTGGAGACACCGTCAAACCCGCTCACCGAAATCTCGGATATCGCCGCGCTTGCGTCCGTGTCGAAGAAAGCCGGCGCATTGCTGGCGGTTGACAATTGCTTCTGCTCGCCGGCACTGCAACGGCCGCTGGAACTCGGCGCCGATATTGTGATTCACTCTGCTACCAAATACCTGGAGGGACAGGGCAGGGTTCTGGGTGGGGCAGTGCTTGGCACGCGTGATGTTGTCATGGGAGGGGTATTCAGCTTCCTTCGCACCGCTGGTCCAAGCTTAAGTCCGTTTAACGCCTGGGTTATCCTGAAGGGGATGGAAACACTTAAAATAAGAATGGAGGCGCACTCGGCTAATGCGCTGGAAGTCGCCCGCTGGCTGGAAGCGCAGCCCGGCGTTGCCAGAGTTTATTATCCGGGCTTACCCTCTCATCCGCAGCATGAACTCGCCAAGCGTCAACAGAAGACCGGGGGCGGAATCGTTTCATTTGAGTTGAAAAGTGGCAAAGAAGCAGCATGGCGGGTGGTCGATTCGGTACGTTTGATTTCGATTACCGCCAACCTGGGCGACACCAAGAGCACCCTGACTCATCCCGCCAGCACTACGCACGCCCGTACTAGCCAGGAGAGCCGGGACGCTGCAGGAATTACCGATGGGTTGTTGCGAATTGCCGTTGGATTGGAAGCCGCCGGGGATATCCGGGCCGATTTGGCCAGGGGATTGAACGGACGATGAACCGAGCATGCAAGCTCGCGTAAACAGGGCACCCCGCCCTATTTGATCTGCTAAGTGCTATTCACGCTGGCAGAAGTATCGCCGGAGACCTCCGTAACTCCTCCCATCCCAGCAGCCACGTCGCTTAAGCCTCAAGAATACCGAGGCGCGGAAGCCTTGATTTTCTAGCTTCACTTCGCATTCAAGCATCCGTTCCAAGTTGTCCACTCCTCCACCGGCTCGATCAGCGGACCCGCAAGAACAGTGAGTTGTGAAGGTTAGCCTAGATGTTCGTACAACGCGCGCGCTAAACTGCAGGGAGACGCTGGAATTGGGGCTGTTAGATGGCGAATTCGATAAATGCTCGTCTGTTAAATTTTCTCCAGGCACTCCGATTCTTCTTTTTCCTTGCGTGTCGAAAAAGCTTACACATGAGGATGAGTCTTCTAAATTATAGTTTAAGACCAATATCTTATAGCATGGCACGACTTATGCTTCTTAGTCGTTGGCTCCTGTTACTGATGTCCGCCGGTTAACAGGAGTAAGCAGGATTCGCGGAATCGACAAGAAACCAATACTAATAAAAAGGTTAGATGATGAATAAATTTTTTTCGGCAGCAGTAGTCAGTCTTGGATTGATCACTGCTCCATTATCTGCGTCTGCGTTGGTCATTGACATAAATACGTATCTGACTGGCAATCCGGTCGGGAGCAATGTCACAGTCGCAACGCTGACGATTACGCAGAATGGAGCGAACGCGGTGAACTTCAGTTTCAATAATTCGGTAGCTAATCTCGGCGCCATAGGGGACGACGCTTTTATATCGGGACTCCTCTTTTCTTACGACGGTACCCCCCTCCTAACAAGTAGCTCATTCGGCAGTTTCGGGGGTACTCAGCTCGTCGTGGCGGGTGCTTTTGGAATCAATCCCCCGGGTGGCGACGCGGGCTATAATTTTTATTTAGATCTCGATTACCCCACGGGGCCTCCCTCTGCCCGCTTTACGAATGGCGAGTTCAGCACATGGACGATCAGTTCAGCGAATGCGATCTCGGTAAGCGATTTTAGCGTGGATGTTAGTGGTAGCGGTCCCGCGTCATTGGCTATGGTGCATATTCAGCAGGTGGGGGCAGGGCCAGGGGGAAGCGGCTCATTAAAGTATGTTGGGGGTGACCCTGGCACCACTCCTCCTCAGGAAATCGCAGAACCTACGACGCTCGCACTCCTTGGCTTGGGACTGTTGGGCATTGGCGTGGCCCGCAGACAAAAAAAATAACGGAGATGTTTTTTTAGAGTAAAAACCCGCTCCGGCGGGTTTTTTTTTGGCTGACGCACGGCCGAGCTGAGCAATGGCGAGGCAAGTTTGGGCAGCGCCTTTCTTTATTTGCAACCTTTCAAGTCGAAAGAATTTTTTCCGTTAATGCCTTCAGTAAATTCTTATTTGTATCTGTAAAAAGGGCATACCCCATGAAAGCGGGGGACGCAAAGTCATCGGTCTACGGGGCGAAAGCCATAGGACGGCAGGGCTGCCAGGTAACGCTATTATCTCACCGGTTTAATGAATTAATCGTGTCAGCAAATTACCGGGGTCAAGATTGTCGAAAGTCGATTGCGAGTTTATGTCGCAAGCGATCCAGGCGGTTCCGTCTCCACTGCGAGGAGGAACTGGAATGCGCACTATCGAGTTTTTATCTGGATGTGTAACGAGCGGGTCGCCATCAGGCGCGGCCTTAGTAAATGATTGCGGCCTGCAGCGTGTCCAACGCGGTCGCGGTCGTATGTCGGCATATCTGCTGGCAGTCCTGATCGGATTAGCCGCGTCCAGCTCTAGCGCCGCGCCGCCGGAAAACAATGCGCAAGGCGCCAATAATGGTGGAGGCGGATGGGCTAATGGCCGGATTCTGGTAATGCCCCGTCCCGGACTGACCGAGAAGGAACTTGGGAAAATATTGAGTGAGCACGGCGGCAAGGGGAAAAAAATTGGCCAGAGCGATTTGTATATCGTGGATCTACCGGTTAATGCTTCGGAAAAAGCCGTTGCTGCCAGGCTCGCTCATCACCCGGCATTCAAGTTCGCGGAGGTAGACGAGATGGTTTTGCCCGACCTCATACCAAATGATCCCTACTATGGCAGCGCATGGCATTTGCCAAAGATTGGAGCATCAGCGGCCTGGGATAAAACACAAGGGGCAGGTGTCACCGTTGCAATTCTGGATTCGGGCGTCGATAGCGCACATCCCGATCTTGGACCCAGACTGGTGCCGGGCTGGAATTTCTATGACAACAACGCCAATACGTCCGATGTATACGGCCACGGGACCAAGGTTGCAGGCGCGGCTGCGGCGACGAGCAACAACAGTACTGGAATCGCCTCGGTTGCGGGGCAGTCCAGGATTATGCCCATACGCGTCACCAACCTTAGCGGCGCGGGCTATTGGAGCACCATAACGCAGGGGCTCGTCCATGCTGCAGACAATGGCGCTCGCGTGGCGAACGTTAGTTTTCTCGGTGTCACCAGTAGCTTGACTGTTCAAAATGCTGCGCAATACATGAAAAATAAGGGGGGACTGGTGGTTGTCAGTGGTGGAAACACGGGTACCCAGCAAAATTATGTGTCGACCACGACGATGATTCCAGTATCCGCCACGGATGGCAATGATGTCAGGGCCAGTTGGTCGAGCTACGGCGCTTATATCGCGCTGGCGGCTCCGGGTGCAGGGATCTGGAGCACCACCCTTGGGGGAGGCTATGGCGCAGTATCGGGAACCTCATTCTCAAGTCCTATAACCGCCGGAGTGGTCGCCCTCATGATGTCCGCCGCTCCATCATTGCTGAATACGAAGATCGAAAGCCTGCTGTTTTCGACCGCTGTTGACCTGGGCGCTGCGGGCCGCGACCCCTACTATGGCTACGGACGCGTAGACGCCGCAAGGGCAGTGCAGGCAGCCGTTGCAGCCGTTCCGGTGCCTGATACGCAGGCGCCTTCGGTGGCAATTTCATCACCAAGTAATGGCGCGACGGTGGCAGGACTGGTTCCGGTCAATGTCAACGCTGCGGACAATATCGGGGTGGCACGTGTTGAACTGAAAGTCAACAGCACAACCGTAGCCATCGACAGCACGGGTCCGTTTGCATTCAGCTGGGATTCGCACGGTGTGCCCAATGGCGCGGTCAATCTTGTCGCGTATGCATTCGACTCAGCGGGTAACTCGAAGGCTTCGGCCACGGTAGCTGTGAATGTAGCTAATGGAGTCACGACTCTTTCCAAAGATACGACAGCGCCGACGGTCAAAATCGTCAATCCGGTGGTGGGACCGGTTTCAGGCAACAATGTGGCGATCAGCGTGAATGCGACGGACGATAGCGGGCCCATGGGCATTACTCACACGCTCTATATCAATGGCGTACGAAAGGCGAGCGGAACCGGAACCACGTTGGGGTACAACTGGTTTATCGGTAATGTCGGGGCCGGAGCACACCTGATTCAGGCGATGGTCAGAGATGCAGCTGGAAATGCTTCGTCCTCTTCCGTTTACGTTATGGTGGTGAAATAGGATTAAGGGAAAAAGAATGGAACAACAGCAGTAACGGTCAATGGGCCAGGTGCGATCGTACCTGGCCACCATTGCTCATTTTCGGTTGCGTGCGCGAAGACCTCCGGGCATGACGCGACCCCAAAGACGTTCAGTTTAGCGTCGCGCGGCTTCGTAGAGCGGCATGACAACCGGCAGTAACGACTCCACCTGCTGAACCCTGGTTGAGTCAGCAGGATGACTGCTCAGAAATTCGGGCGGCTCTCCCCCGCTTTTCGCGTTCATCATTTTCTGCCATAGGGTCACGCCGGCGCGAGGGTTGTACCCGGCGCGTGCGCTCAGTTCCAGACCGATCCGATCCGCCTCGGCCTCGTCGCTGCGGCTGAAATGCGTGGCAAGCAAGGCTTCATAACCGATGGCAGCGAGATTCGCGGTATTCTGGCTCACCCCGAACGCCGCGGTTCCGAATGCGAGCGCAGCCTGAGCGGCGATTGCCTGCGACACCTGTTCGCGAGAGTGTTCACGCAAGGCATGGGCGATCTCATGCCCCATCACAACAGCGATCTCCTCGTCCGTGAGTTTCAGCCTGTTGATCAGCCCTGAGTAGAACATGATTTTGCCGCCCGGCATGCAGAATGCGTTGAGTTCGTTGCTCTCGATTACATTCACTTCCCATTTCCAACCCGGTGCATCCTTCCTGAATACCGCTGTTTGAGGTTCGATTCGGCGAGCGATGGCCTGTACACGTTGCAGCAGCTTCTCGTCCTTGTTCAATGCGCCTTTTTGGGTCGCCTCCGACTTGAGCTTGCTGTAGCCGAGGGCGGCTGTTTGCTCCAGCTGCTCGGACGATATAAGAAGCAGCTGAGAACGGTTTGCGCCAACCGCGCCGCCGCTCGTGGTAGTGGCGCATCCCGACACGGCAATCAACCAGATACTGATCGATACCGATGTAACAACTCGCAAAGCAGACATGGTTTTTCCCTTCATGAAATAGCTATCTTGTGACGACGCGTATTTCTCACGTCCCGTCGAATTTTGGATCAGGCAGCTGTCTTGACTTTCATCCGCTGAAAAAACTTGATCATACTCGAACCCCGCATCCTGAAGAACCACCGCACGTCGTCCCCCTAAGCGGGCGCCAAACGCTCACCCCAGCGTTCCAGCTTTTCCCGGTTTTTGGTAATGGGAACTTCGTCCGCCGGTTGCTAATACCGAGGGGGCACACCGCCCCCATGCCAAACAGGGATTCCGGGCTCCGAAACAGAAGAAGGGCGGCAGTTCAGCCACCCAAGGTTGTGGGAAGATCAGCGCTCAACGCGTTACCGCCTCGCACCGGCTACCCAAATCCAAGTTACGGTCTCGCCAGGACTTGGGCACTTGTGATCATTCGTTCCCCCCGGCAACGTACCCCGTGGAAGAATGTTCGGATTTGCCGATTTGCCGGGCAGTGCGAAGCGCATTGTTTTACCGGCGGGCATGTATGTTCCCGGCGATATTCTTATTCGATCACTTCCGCTTTTTCCAACAACACATTTTCCAGCGGCACATTTTGATGCCCCCCCCGATCGCCGGTTTTCACTTTCTTGATCTTATCCACCACGTCCATTCCTTCGACAACTTTGCCGAACACGCAATAGCCGAAACCCTGTGGCGTCGGCGAACTATAGTTAAGGAAATCATTGTCCGAGACATTGATGAAGAACTGTGCGGTGGCAGAGTTGACGTCGGAGGTGCGCGCCATGGCAACGGTGTATTTGTCATTTTTCAGGCCGTTCGCCGCCTCGTTCCGGATCGGAGCACGGGTCTGTTTCTGCACCAGGCCAGGCTCGAACCCGCCTCCCTGGATCATAAAACCGTCAATGACGCGATGAAATACCGTATTGTCATAGTGCCCGCTGTTCACGTAGTCAATAAAATTCTGCACGGTTACCGGGGCCTTTTCGCTATCGAGCTCGAGGGTAATTTCGCCGTAATTGGTATGTAGCTTGATCATGTTTATCCCTATTTCATGGAAGAGTTGGAGGATGGAAGTGGTTCGGCCGCAACAAGCTTGATGTCTTCGATGACAATGTCCGATTTGGGTACGTCGCCTGGGAACGGCCCACGCATCCCGGTAGGCGTAGCTGCGATCTTCTCGGCGACGTCCATCCCATGGATAACTTTACCGAACACGGTATAGCCATAACCTCGCGGGTCGGGCGAGGTGTAGTTAAGGAAAGTGTTATTGGCGACGTTGATGAAAAATTGCGCGGTGGCCGAATGTGGCTCCGAAGTGCGGGCCATTGCAATGGTCCCGGCATCGTTCCTGAGCCCGTTCGCCGCCTCGTTCTCCACCGGTTGTCGGGTCGGCTTCTGGGCGAAGGTTTTATCGAAGCCACCACCCTGGATCATGAAGCCAGGGATGACGCGATGAAACACCGTGTTGTGATAGTGGCCGTCTTTAACGTAGCGAAGGAAATTATCAACAGTCTTGGGGGCTTTGTCGGGATAAAGTTCAACCACGATATTGCCAAGATTGGTTTTGATCTCAACCTGAGGATTGGCGGCGTAGCTGACGGCGTTGAAACAAACCGCAAGAGCAATAGCGAGAAGTCTGGATATATGCATGATAGGAAGATGGTCGGGAATAGGATGATTGGATAAGGTGTTGGAAAAATAACGAATTGCTTTCAGCGTTCCGGGAACCTTTTGTATGAATGCTGCACGACAGTAATTCACGAACGGGGTTATGCAGCGCTTTCGTAGATTATTTTCCACGAGCCCTTGGTCTGATCTTTCATCCAGTATTGACGTTTTCTCATCTTGTTCGAGAGGTTATTACTCGCGTATTCCTGATCGAAATCCACCACTGCCAGGTCTTCTCTTCCAGGATAGAGAAACATTCCAATATTGCTGATTCCAACTTTGATCCAGTTTTTGGCGGCGTTCACTTGGCGCTTGTGTTGCGCCCATTCAGCCAATCCCTGATTTCCGCTGGAAAAATCGCGTCCATAGTTCCTCAGGTAAGCGTCGACATTCCCGCTTTCCCAATCCCGTCGCCAATTTTCCAGATGCTGAGCCAGCTTTTCACGCATGATCTGCGCATCCGTTGGCTTCACCCACTCGATTCCATCGCTGATGATAACGGGCGTGATCCCAACCTGCAATTTGGCGCTAAGCCGGTCGAGGTCCTGGTTCGACAGCACGACGCAGCCATCGCTGGCCCGCGGCGCGCGGCTGAAGGTATCCGAGGGGGTGCCGTGGAGCCAGATACCATAACCGCTACGGCCGTGCCGTTTATCCCATTCGTTGGGGTAGTTGATGGGAAATGCCTTCCCCCCATAAAAATCAGTCAGCTTTTCGCGCGGAACATTAGCTGTAATGAAGTAGACGCCGATGGGAGTTTTTTTGTCTCCTTCCTTCAATTTCCGGGATCCGTTTTTCCCGCTACTGATGTAATAATCGGCGACATAGCGGACCTTGCCGCCCAGATTCTGATATATATACAGCCGGGACTTGCCGGTATCGGCGATGGCGGCATATTTCTGTTCGGATTGCATTTGCAGGAGGTATTTGGGCACCCTGTCGCTCGGGACTGGCTCAAGGTGGCGTCGCACTCGCGCTCGCGCTTCATCCCGAAGGTCACTGATTTGTTGTTGACCGACCCCGGCAGTTTCGCCCATGTCGCTGATCGGGCGGGTGCGAGCCAGCAACATATCGCCTTTTATCAGATGAGCGAGCCGGAAGTTCGGGTTTGCCTGGAGAACCTGCTCAATTCCGCTTAAGGCGGTGTCTATGCGGCTATCTGCGATTTCCTGCAAGCTCTTGACAAGCATCGCTTCCGGTCCCGTTGCGAAAGGACCGGCGGAGGCTGGGCGATCGCTTGCGAACGCGTTCGTCATGACCGGCGCGAATGTAACGCCGGCTCCCACGAGCGCGGCAAGCAGATAGCCTGCTGCTATGCGCCGTGTTGTCATCGCCCTACATTTTCCTGGTTGATGAGCCACGTGCCGCCTGTTTTGACTAACTCAAGCGTTTTCAGCGTATTACTCTTGATTGCGTCCGAATGATAGGATTGCTTGAAAGTCACTCTGGCATGGGTGTCGTCGATAACATTGATCCTGGGATTGACAACTGCGACGTGGATGGATTTTGGCTTGGCGATGCGTTCGCGGCGGGCTTTCTCCCACGATGCACGGGAGACGCCTCCGGGCGCGCGGAAGTCAGTCGCATAAAAGGCCAGGTATGCCGCGACATCCTTATCCGACCACGCCTTCGCCCACGCATTCACAGTCTTGATTATTTCAGAAGAATCACCTGAATCAGCCTGTTTTTCAGGAGAGGGTTTTTCGGTCGCGGGGGTTCCGATGGCGGTTTTTTCGGATCCCAGTTTTTCCGTTTGTCCTGCTTTTACGGGTGCCTTCTCCGCGGTTTTTCCGGAAATCTTTTCTGAAGATTCCGCCCGCGACTCACCCGTCGGGGCAGATGTTGCAGGAGCTGCTGCGGTTTGGATTCTTCCGGATCTGGTCGCGAACAGGTCCTTGATCATCGCGAGCTTGGTCTGTGCGGCGGCATTCCGGTTATCCAGTTGAAGAGCCTTGCCATAAGCCTGGCTGGCCATCTTTGCGTAAATGTCACCCAGATTTTCATGGGCGGTGGAATAGCTGGGGTGGGTGCGTATCGCCGCCTCAAGCGCGCCCTTGGCTTTTTCGTACTGGCCCTGACTGGCGTAGAGGACTGCAAGATTGTTGTACGGCTCAGGCAGGTCAGGATAATCCTCTGATAGGGAAGAAAAAACCTTGATAGCCTCGCCGGTTTTTTTCTGCTCGGTAAGAATCAGGCCCTTGTTGAAGCGCATTTGGGCGTCCTTGGGTTTTATGGCGAGATAGGCATCGGCCTGCTCCAGCGCTTTTACCAGGTTGCCTTGTTGATAGAGCTTGGCGACCTCCTCGTTTTCATCGGCCAGCGCGACCGGACTCATCAGTCCGAGTGAAGCAATCAGACAGGCCGCAATGGATGCGTTTACCCGGCGAAAATCGAGCCTTTTCATTATGCTATACTTCTCCGGTTCTTGTTGAGTCGTCTTGGAATCTGCACGATTCTACCAAGAAGCCCGTTCAATTCACAATCTCGCCACATGCTCAGAATCCACAATTCGCTAGCCAGGGAAAAACAGGAGTTTATTCCCATGCAGGCCGGCAAGGTCAAAATGTATGTTTGCGGCATGACCGTTTACGACTATTGCCATCTCGGGCACGCCCGAATGCTGGTGGTTTTCGATATGGTGCAACGTTGGTTGCGGGCGAGTGGTTTGGACGTAACGTATGTGCGCAATATCACGGATATCGACGATAAAATTATCCGGCGCGCGCAGGAGAACGGCGAGCCCATCGAGGTGCTGACGGGACGATTCATCCAGGCGATGGAAGAGGATGCCGCTGCGCTTGGGGTGGAGCCGCCCGCGTGGGAGCCGCAGGCTACACGGTATATCGGCAGCATGATTGCCATGATTGGCATTCTGGTGAAGAAAGGCCTTGCGTACACGGCAGCGAACGGCGACGTGTACTTTGCCGTGCACAAATTTCCCGGTTATGGAAAACTCTCGGGAAAATCGCTTGACGATCTGCGCGCCGGGGAGCGTGTAGGTGTCGATCCCTATAAAAACGATCCGCTGGACTTTGTATTGTGGAAGGCGGCAAAACCGGGCGAGCCACAATGGGAGTCACCCTGGGGCGTGGGTCGTCCGGGCTGGCATATTGAATGCTCCGCAATGAGTGAATATTACCTGGGTGAACACTTCGATATTCATGGTGGGGGGCAGGACCTGCAATTTCCACATCATGAAAATGAAATTGCACAGAGCGAGGGGGCGCATGATCATCCCTTCGTCAATTATTGGATGCATAACGGTTTCGTTCGCGTCAACGACGAGAAGATGTCAAAGTCGCTGGGCAACTTTTTTACCGTGCGCGACATTCTTGCCCGCTTCCCGGCGGAGGTAGTGAGGTTCTTTATTCTGCGCGCGCATTACCGCAGTCCGCTCAACTATTCCGACCGCCATCTGGAAGACGCCAGACGGGCGCTGGACCGGCTTTATACCGTACTTAAAGGTTTTGATCCGAGCGAAGGTCCGGGGGAAATTGACTGGGATGAGCCGCACGCGGCACGGTTCAGGGAGGCGATGAACGACGATTTCAATACTTCCGAGGCCATTGCGGTGTTGTTTGACCTCGCCAATGAAGCCAATAAGCTGGTTTCATCAAAAACCATCAAATCAATGAAGGTGCTGGGCGGGTTGCTGGGGCTGCTACAGCAGGACCCGCAGCGATACTTTCAGGAAGCCGGAGCGGCAGCGGAGTCGGGATTTACGCCTGAACATATCGAGCAAATGATTCAGAAACGCCTTCTTGCCCGCGCAAACAAAGATTACGGCGAGGCTGATCGTATTCGCAATGAGTTGATGAGTGCCAGTATCATCCTTGAAGACACAGCAAAAGGCACGACCTGGAGGCGTTGCTGAATCGGGAAACTTTGCTGCGGCATTCGGGATTTCCCCCGGTTCAGGTCCCGCGGATGCGGTGTCATACCCGCGGTGCGAGCCGGAGCACACCGGGCTGCGATCGTTGCCGTGTATAGGCGTGCTCGACTTGCTGCGCGCGTCTACTGGAACGGGGTGAAGGATGTGTGCGCGTTACTGTTTTAATAGAGGAGGGCTGGAATGGAGCTGCGCATTAAACGGACCGACTTTTCTGACCAGAGCACGATAGGCGAATTGTCGGTGAACGGCCAGTTTGAGTGCTATACCTTGGAAGACAAGCTCAGGCCGGAAAAGATCGCAGGCAAGACGGCCATACCGGCGGGGCGCTACGAAGTGGTTATCAGTTTCTCGCAGCGGTTTCAGCGGCCGCTTCCGCTCCTTTTAAAGGTGCCAAACTTTGAAGGGATAAGGATACATCCCGGAAACACGGCGGCGAACACGGAAGGATGTATCCTGGTGGGCGAAACGAAGAGCGGGGATTTTATCGGACAGAGCAGGGTGGCGTTCGAAAGGTTGTTCGAAAAGCTGAAGGCGGTGGCCGCGACGGAAAAAATCTTAATGGAAATAGCATGAAACCGGAAATGGCGTTGGCGTTGGCATATTGACGTTCATGATGACGCCCATGAACACGCGCGGCATGTCGCGCTTGCTGAAATGGCTGCTTATCAGTTGTCTCGCCGGGTCCTCACGGGTCTATGCGCAAATGGATGGGGCAATACCGTACGTGCATGAGAAAACGCATGTGCTACCCTCCGGCAAGAAAGTCGATGTCAACCTGCGGGAGCGGCACTGCAAAAATGGCGAGTGTCGCGAGGTGGACGGGGGCATGTGGGGAATGGATAGCGGTATCCCGCGAGTTATTACTGAAACTCTGCGGGTGCGGATCGAGGGCCGCCCGTTTCCGATTCCCGAGAAGTTCTATAAGGATTTTACCAATACTCATGCGGTAAACGTTAGCGAAGATAAAGAGCGGATTATTCTGGAAGTCAAAGGTGGAGATGGAGCGGGGGCATACACCGCGCGATTCGTGCTGGGAGGCATGTGCGGTTTCGAGCGCAGAATCTGCGGCGAGGTATGCGAAGAAATCTGGGAGCGCACCACTTGGTACAATTCCTTCGCTTACGAGACTGATCCGCTGTGCAAAAGCGGGATCCAGTGATGCTGTCGCAGCATTCGATGCTTTTCTGCACGTTTGCGAGGGTTGGGCATAGATTGTTTGATATTGTTTAATACCTCTTACAAGTCTCATCGGTAGCATCCGGATTTCCTCGCTGCGCATCATTCCGTGAAGGAGCGTGCGTGACACGTGTATTCGAAGCACTTTCGCGGGCATTTCGCGATATGTTCCAGTTTCAGGTCATGTGGATCATCATTTGGCCTATTCTCACGGCAGGTCTGTTATGGTTGGTCCTGGGCGTGGTCTTCTGGAATACTTTCTCGGTATGGATCGCCAGCGGTCTCACTGCAATTGGTATCCAAACCTGGCTTGAAGGTGTCGAACCGCGATGGATCGCGTATGGGATTCAGGGAATCGCGCATCTGATTCTGTTTGTCCCGCTCGTTTTCGTTACCGCGCTCGTTATCACCGCCTTATTCGCCATGCCCGCCCTGGTTCGCCTGGTCGCCAGCCGCGATTATCCCCATCTGGGCCGTGAACAAGGCGGCGGGTTCGCGGGCAGCGTGCTCAACGCCTTGGTCGCTCTAGGAATCTTTGTTGCGATATGGGTGGTCACTATTCCCTTGTGGGTAGTCGGCGCAGGTGTCATTATTCCCTTCGTCGCCACGGCCTATCTGAACCAGCGTCTGTTCCGATACGACGCCCTGGCGGAACATGCCAGCAGGGAAGAAATGAGCGCGATATTTTCCGCTCAGCGCCCCTCCTTGTGGGGCTTGGGGTTGCTGACCGGTTTAATGCAATTTATTCCGTTTTTAAATTTGGTGGCCCCAGTGCTGGCGGCGCTGGCTTTTATTCATTTTGGACTTGCCCGTCTGTCTGAATTGCGGCTTCAGGTAGCGGCGCTATGAATCCGGATTATGAGGTGACATCGATGGAGACACAGGACGTACGTTTTATGGCAACTCGGTTGGCGGCAATGGGGGCAGTTATTGCCGCTGTGTTCGCTCATGCTGTTCAGGCGCACGAACCCACACTGGAAATCGGGCATTCCGGCGGCGCCCATCAGCATCACGGACAGCCTAATTCTGGCAGCGGGCTGCGGCAGGATGACCAGGCTTCACCACAGCTGTTGAATCTGGGCCCGCATACATTTCCGGTGAGCACGCGGAAGAAGCTGGCGCAGCAGTTCATGAACCAGGGACTGAACCTTTCCTACGCATTCAATCATGCCGAGGCGGGTCGCGCATTCCGGGAAGCGGCAAGACTGGACTCATCGCTTGCAATGGCTTACTGGGGTCAGGCGCTTGTGCTGGGGCCGAATATCAATGCGCCGATGGAGCCGAAGGACGAGATGTCGGCTCTCGAGCTGGTACGCAAGGCAGCCTCTCTCGGAGAGAAAGCCTCCCCGCGCGAGCGCGCGCTTATTGCCGCCCTTGAAAAGCGTTATAGCGGCAACGCGGAACGCCGCAAGGCGAATGATAAGGCCTACGCTGACGCGATGCGGGAGGTGCATCGCCGCTTCCCCGCTGATCCGGACATTGCCATGCTCTATGTCGAGTCGACAATGGACCTGAACTCCTGGGGTTACTGGATGCGCGACGGATATCCAATGGAAGGGACGGCCGAAATTGTCTCAATCACCGAGGAAGTGATGCGTGGCCATCCCAGGCATCCCGGAGCGCTGCATATGTACATCCATCTGATCGAGCCGACTGCGACCCCTGAGCGAGCGGAAAAAGCGGCCGATACGCTCCTCACGCTGATGCCCGACGCCGGCCATATTGTGCATATGCCATCTCACATTTACCTGCGCGTAGGCAGGTATGCAGATGCAATAAAGAGCAATCAGAAGGCGGTCGCCGCCGACGAAGCCTACCTGGAGCGGAAACACGCCAAGGGGCTGTACCCCGTGGTGTACTTTCCGCACAACATCCATTTTCTCTGGGCGGCTGCGACGGCCGAGGGTCAAAGCCGTGTTGCCATCGAGTCCGCCCGGAAGGTCGCGAGTATAGTGGACGACCGGACGCTTGCGGAATTACCGCCAACGGCGGTGTTTCGCGTCGTGCCGTATTGGGCGTTAGCGCGGTTCGGGAAATGGAACGAGATTCTCCAGGAAGCTGCCCCATCAGGGGAGAACGCGTTCGTGAGGGGCTCCTGGCATTATGCGCGCGGACTTGCTTTTGCCGCTACGCGGCAGTTGCAGCAGGCGGAGCAGGAGCTGGAAGCGCTGCGTGGCATCATGAGGGATGCATCGCTGGACCATCCGCTCGTATCGCTGAATACCGCGCGGTCAGTGCTGGCAATCGGCCCCGAGGTGTTGGCGGGAGAAATTGCTGCTGCCCGAGGGCAGTCGGAGGCGGCCATCTCTCATCTTGAGCGGGCGGTCCGCCTGGAGGATGCCCTGGCTTACACCGAGCCGCCGGAGTGGCAATCCCCGCCAAGGCTGACGCTTGGTGCCATCCTGCTGGAATCAGGGAATCCGGCTGAAGCCGAAACCGTTTACTGGGAGGACTTGCGGCGCAATCGGAACACCGGGTGGGCGCTTTATGGTCTGCTGCAGGCATTGCGCGCGCAAGACAAGAAAAACCAGGCTGAACTGATCGAAGCGCGTCTGAAGAACGCCTGGGCGCGATCGGACGTAAAACTCAACGCATCGCGCTTTGGGTGCGTTGCCGCACCGCCGGCGACGCCATAACCACCCCGCTAGACTCATCGCGACGCGCACATTCTCTATTTTGGCGGAGCAGGTATATTCGCTGATGTTTTTCCGGCAGAACGGCATAAGAGCATCACGGCGTAACGTCATCACCTCATGACGTCATACTATTGGAGCTGTTTTACCGACACTTGATGAGGGAGAGCCGAACGTATGGAAAAAGAGGGATCGAAACCCCCATCGCTCATCTATACCATCGGCCATTCGACCCATCCATTGGATGTGTTCATCGCTATGCTGCTGGCAAACGAGATCACACACCTTCTCGACGTGCGTACCATACCTCGTTCGCGGCGGAACCCGCAGTTCAACCAGGAAACGCTGGCATCGGCTCTACGCGCATCAAACATCGATTACCGGCACTTGCCGGGGCTTGGTGGATTGAGGCATGCGCGCAAGGACTCCATTAATGGAGGCTGGCGAAACGCATCGTTTCGCGGCTATGCGGACTATATGCAAACGCCTGATTTCGCCAGTAACATTAAGGTTGTTTTGGCGATGGCCGCATCCGGGCCATGCGCGCTGATGTGTGCGGAAGCGGTGCCATGGCGCTGTCACCGTTCGTTGATCGCTGACGCGCTTGTGTTGCGCGGCCTGCGCGTCGAACATATCATGAGCATACGGGAGCGGAAAACGCATGTGATGACGCCCTGGGCGCGAACTGATGGTTTGGACATCCTATACCCCAGTGGCGACGAGAGCATGGTCGATACACCAATAACGGTCAGCAACGACAGGTAAGTTCCGGGCTTTGCCGGGCATCGAGTGGGTATCATCGAAATCCGGCAAGAGCCCCTGGCCCAACAGCAGGAGGTGGCAAAACAGATGAAAATACGATGTAACAGATGGGCCGCGCTGGCCGTTCTGGCCGTGTGGGCGTCCCAGGCGGCGGCGACGGACGAGGGGGGGTTGGGAGGGTACCAGGAGCCCGGCACGAGCCAGGCAACACTGCGCGGACAGGAAAATATCCATCCCAAGCCGGGGGAAGCGAAACCCTGGGAGACGAGACCATGGGAGGCGGCGCAGGAGGAGCTGCGACCGGGGGCGCGAAAATCAATGGAAGAGCGCCGCCGGGTCGGCAGAAAAGCGCGAAAGGAGCAGCTTGAGAAAAGGAATATGGAAAATGTAGATGTTCAGCCGGTTGGAAACCTCGCGGAACAAATGCGGGAGCGTCCGAACAAATGGCGCAGGCACCAGATGGAGAGCGAGCGATACTACCCCATGGGCATGAGATAGTCGAAATTCAAGCCCTCAGTCTGCGCAAGAGGAGACGGCGGGGTTGTGGGTTCATCACACGAGCCGTGGACGTTCTCATTCTCCGGTATACTTTATTGCATCATGTCCGAAACCCTGCTGATTACCGCTTCCGCCGCCGTGATGCTGATCACCATGGCTTTTCTCGTGATCAGGCTTGGCATCCTTTCCACAATGGTGCGTGAACTGCTCGCGCAGCAAGCGAAACTGCTGGAAGATAAACACCGGGATATGCTCAAGGATTTGCATGAAGGATTGGTCAACCAGGGCGACCGGTTGTCTGAATCGCTTTACAAGACCTCGGAGCAGTTGCGCGGCACGATCGAAACGCGGTTAGACCAGATCAGCGGGCATGTCGCGGAACGGCTGGATGAAGGATTCAAAAAAACCAACGAAACTTTCACCAGTGTGATGGAACGGCTGGCCACCATAGACGAAGCCCAGAAAAAAATCGACAGTCTTACCACTAACGTGGTGAGCCTCCAGGAACTCTTGGGGGATAAGCGCTCGCGCGGGGCTTTTGGCGAGGTGCAACTGGAGGCTTTGGTACGAAATGTCCTGCCCGCTTCCGCGTATACGATGCAGCATACGTTGTCCAACGGCAGCCGGGCCGATTGCGTGTTGCGTCTGCCTCCTCCGACAGGGATGGTGGCCATCGATTCGAAGTTTCCACTGGAGAATTTTCATCGCATGTTCGACCGCGATGCCGATGAGGCCAGCCGGGCTGCCGCGCAAAAGCAATTCAAAGCTGACGTGAAACGACATGTGGATGACATCGCCGCGAAGTATATTGTTCCGCCAGAGACATGCGATGGCGCCGTCATGTTTGTACCCGCGGAGGCGGTTTTTGCCGAAATTCATGCTTATCAATCCGATGTAGTCGACTACGCAATGCAGAAGCAGGTATGGATCGTTTCGCCCACGACGTTGATGGCGGTTCTGAATACCGCGCGCGCGGTGCTGAAGGATATTGAAACGCGTGAGCAGGTACATATCATAAAAATCGAGCTTTCCAGGCTTGGCAAGGATTTTGTGCGCTTTGACGAGCGCATGAAGAAGCTTGCGGAACACATCCGCCAGGCCAACCAGGACGTCGAAGAGGTACATGTTTCCAGTCGCAAGATCAGTCAGCGCTTTGCCCGAATTGACGCGGTGGATCTGGATTCGTCTCAGGCCGAAAGCCGGGCCCTGGGTTCCGGGGGTGACTGATTTCGAGGTCTGGTGATGCCCTGGAATGTCAAAGCCTGGTATCGTGACCGTGTTCTCAAGAACGAATCTCTCCCTGACGATCTCTGGCGACACGTCGTAGCAGGTCTGTGGTTCCTGCACGGGCTAAGTGACGCCGAGCTAAGGCGGCTGCGCGAATGCGTCACGCTCTTTCTTCGTGCTAAGCAAATAAGCGGAGCGCACGGGTTGGTCGTCACTGGCGAAATGCGTCTGATGATCGCAGCCCAGGCTTGCATCCTGATACTGAATCTAGACCTGGACTATTATGATGGTTGGGTTGAGATTATTGTCTATCCGGGCGAATTCGTGCGCGACTACGAATATGTCGATGAAGATGGCGTGGCACACCATGCGCACGAGTCTGCGTCGGGGGAGTCATGGCTTGGGGGTCCGGTGATTGTTTCCTGGGAGGACGCAGTGACTGCCGAGCCTGACGCGGGCTACAACGTCGTCATACACGAATTTGCCCATAAGCTTGATATGCTGAACGGCGATGCAAATGGTTTTCCCCCGCTTCATGCGGATATGAGCCGGGAAGCATGGAGCGACGCATTCAGTCGAGCCTATGGGGATTTTTGCAGCCGCGTGGACGCGGACGAGGCCACGCGGCTGGACTCATACGCCGCCGAAGATCCTGCGGAATTCTTCGCGGTGATGAGCGAAGCATTCTTTCAAGCCCCCCAAGTCGTCAGAACAGATTACCCGGCGGTATATGAGCAGTTGGCCCTGTTTTACCGCCAGGATCCGGCACAACGGCGGGTTGCATAATGGGGACATATTTCGTCAGCGGTGACATCGGCGGAACCAAAACCCTGCTGCAGGCTGCGGAATGGCTGGATGGCAATGGGCATGTACGCTGCGAGCGACGTTATGCAAATCGCGAGTACTTGAGTTTTTCCGATGTACTTAGGGATTTTCTGGGCGCCACCTCGGCGCTTGGCATGAAGCCTCCCCTGAGCGCCTGTTTCGCGGTGGCAGGCCCGATTACCGAGCAGGGCATCAGGCTGACCAATTTGCCCTGGCTGATGAATGCGACGGCGCTGGAGCGTGAATTTTCTATCCCTGTGGTTAAGCTCATCAACGATTTTGAAGCAGTGGCCCTAAGCGTCGAGGTCCTGGCGGCAGACGACCTGGTGGTCCTGCAGAACGGCGCGCCCCGCGCAACCGGAATGCGGGTGACTCTCGGGGCGGGAACCGGCATGGGGGTCGCGTGGCTGATATGGCAAGGCGGGCGCTACATCCCCTTGCCCACCGAAGCCGGGCATATGGATTTCGCGCCCGCCGATGAGTTGCAGGTCCGGCTATGGGATCATTTACGCAGGCATTTTGGCCATGTATCGGTCGAGCGCATATTGTCCGGACCGGGACTCGTCAATATTTTCAATTTCCTCATGGTTGAATCTGGCGTCGCAGATAGGGCGCAGGCGCTACTGGGAAGCGATGGTGCCCCGCAAGTATCCGATCTTGCGTTCAATCACGGGCACCCGATAGCCATGAAATCACTGACCCTGTTTGTGGAAATTTACGGCGCTTATGCCGGAAATCTCGCGCTCGCGGGATTGTGCCGTAACGGGGTCTATGTGGCGGGCGGGATCGCGCCTAAAATCCTCGTCAAGTTGCAGGAAGGGGGCTTCATTAAAGCATTCCGGGATAAGGGACGATTTTCCTCGTTGATGGAGGAGATCCCTGTGTATGTCGTGATTAATTCGAAGGCCGGGCTCATCGGCGCGGCGGAAGAGGCAAGGCGGATGCTCGGCGCTCTGCCGGCCGGCAGTGAAAGTGCCCCGCATTTTTCCGAAGTCGACGATCCAGGTATAAGCAGGATATGAGCAAGGCATTTACCAGGGAAACGGAAGCGGATAACGATTTCGCGGAAGAAGACGCGAGCCCGTTGCCGCCATTGCCTGTGGGGAGCAAAAACTACATCACTCCAGGCGGACATCAACGCCTGATGGACGAATTCCATTGGCTGATGAACAAGGAGCGCCCCCAAGTGACGGCGACCGTCGCGTGGGCCGCCGCGAACGGCGATCGGTCGGAGAATGCGGATTATATTTACGGCAAGAAGCGCTTGCGTGAAATCGACCGGCGCATACGTTTTCTTACCCGCCGGCTGGACATCGCCGAAGTCGTGGACCCGGCGGCGCCGCGAGATGATGAGACGCGGATTTTTTTCGGCGCCACGGTGACGTTTGCGAACCAAGCCGGTGAAGAGAAAACTATTTCCATCGTCGGCGTGGATGAGATCGATACCGCTCGCGGTTATATCAGCTGGGTTTCTCCCATGGCGCGCGCGTTGATCAAGGCGCGAGAAGGCGATGTGGTAACACTGCATGCACCCGCAGGAACTGAAGATCTCGAAATCCTTGAAGTAAAATATCGCCCGATTCCGATCGAGCCCTTTGGAAACGCGGATGGGCCTGGGCGATGATGTCTGACTAACGCAGTTCGCCTGGTGAGGCCGAGGCGCGCCGTGGGGCGGTCTAGGCGGGTCCGGCGGTGTGGAGTGAACGAGGCATTGTCCAAGCGCAACCCTTCCGCAATAGTTTTCAATCCCGGTTAATCCGGGTTATCAAGCGCGCCCATCCCCGGTCATCACATCGCCGTAGCTAACGTGAAACTCATTTCCTCTCGCGATAATTCTTTTTTCAAGCAGCTTGTCAAACTGGCAGAATCCGCGCAGCAGCGCAGAGCAAGCGCGTTAACGCTGCTTGATGGCGTTCATCTGATCCGTGCGTACCGGTTGGCGTTAGGACAGCCTCAAAATCTGATAATGAGCGAGTCGGGTTGCCAGAATGAGGAGGTCAAGCAACTGCTCGCCGAAGAGCGCGAAAAGGGGGTCGAAAACGAGACGCCGGTGACGGTGTTGAGCGATGCGTTGTTCCGAGCAATCTCGCCGGTGAAGACGCCGACCGGTGTGATCGCGCTAATAGCCATTCCTGCGCAACAAGTATTTGCCGAACGCAACGAAGACCGCTTTTTTGTGCTGCTCGAAGCCATACAGGACCCGGGAAACCTTGGATCAATCCTGCGTTCCGCCGCTGCTGCGGGCGCAAGCAATATTTATCTCTCAGAGGGCTGCGCCGACGCTTGGTCGCCGAAGGTGCTGCGTGCCACGATGGGCGCGCACTTCCTGGTTGGGATACATGAGCAATCAGACTTGGCGAACGTGGCGCGGGACTTCAATGGCAAGGTGATCGCGACGTCGCTTAACGCAAAAAACAGCCTCTACCAGACCCGTTTAGTTGGACCGGTCGCGTTCGTGTTCGGCAATGAAGGAATGGGCATATCGGATGCGTTGCTGCAAGCGACCAGCGACCATATCGTTATCCCCATGCCGGGCGGCACGGAGTCGCTAAATGCGGCGGCTGCGGCGGCAGTATGTTTTTTTGAACGCGTGAGGCAGATGAGCGTCGCAGCAACAGCTAGCTGATCCTGCTATCGGGTCTCCCCGGCATGATTCAGCCAGTTCTCCAGGCCTTGCGCGTTCAACCTCACGTCCAGTTCCAGCAGGTTGCGAATTTCGTGGTCCGGCAGTTTACAGCCGTGGATGAGGACGTGGTGCAGCAGCAACTCGCCAAGTTCCTCCGTCAGGGCCGCCAGCCTTCCAGGCCCGCAGTCGCGCAGTTTGAGGGCTGCCGCTACGTGTGCATCGATCAGGTCGTGCATTTCGGCCGCATGACGTGGCAAGTGACCGATGCGACCGAAATGAGTAAGGAAAGCGTATGAGGGGTGATAACTCATGAGCCGGTCCAGAGATGCATGAGCGGCGGCAGGATCGAACTGCACTGGGGTGGTAGTCGGAAATACGAATTCCATTCTGTCGACGTCGAATTCACGATAAGAGATGCCGAATGTATCCCCGGTGAAAAATGACCGGTATCGCTCGTCGAGAATGCAGTAGTGATGACGCGCATGACCCGGCGTATCGAGAAAAAGCAGCGGGCGACCATTAAAGTCGAGGCGGAATCCATCTGGCGCCTCGATAATGCGGCTCGGATCCACGGGGCGAATGGCGCCATATATGCGTCTGAATTCCGCTTCGCCATAAACCGTCATTGCGCTGGCGATGAGCCTGGCGGGATCGACCATATGCCGCGCGCCTCGGGGATGCACGACCAGTCTGGCGTTCGGAAACTGATGCATGAATTCACCCGCGCCGCCCGCATGGTCCAGATGTATGTGGGTGAGGAACACGTAGGCCACATCCGCGGGCGCAAGGTTTTTTTCGCGCAGTGCGTTCATTACGCCGGCGACGGAGGCCGAGGTTCCGGTATCCACGAGCGCGGCCCGGCCATTCTCCCGTATCAGGTGAATCGCAGCCAGTCCCGGGCGCAAATAGTCGGCATCAATCGCGCTGACGCCGTTGTCGTAATCAGTGACGCTCTGCGTGCCCGGGCTTGATGGATATGTTTCCGCCCCCATTTGCGCCGCTGCAGGCAAGCTGTTATTCATAAGGCATCTATCTGGTATGTGGGCGGAGGATGCTCGCTACGCGACCGCGAGTTTCAATTGCTCCAGTATTGCCGGGTTTTCGAGGGTGGAAACGTCCTGTGTTATTTCCTCGCCTTTGGCTAGGGTGCGCAGTAGTCGCCGCATGATCTTGCCGGAGCGAGTCTTTGGCAGATTGTCTCCAAATCGGATCTCATCCGGCCGGGCGATCGGCCCGATTTCCTTCGCAACCCAGCTGCGCAACTCGACTGCGATCTCCTGCGCGCGCTTGCCGTCGGGTCGCGCACCTTTCAATACGACGAATGCCACGATGGCCTCGGTCTTGATCTCGTCCGGCTTCCCCACTACGGCTGCTTCCGCCACCAGCGGATTTCCCACCAGCGCCGACTCGATTTCCATGGTCCCGAGACGGTGCCCGGAAACGTTCAGCACGTCGTCGATGCGGCCCATGATCCAGAAATACCCGTCCGGGTCCCGGTTGGCCGAATCACCCGCCAGATAGTATTTACCGCCCAGTTCCTTCGGGAAGTAGGATGTTTTGAACCGTTCCGGGTCGCCCCACAATGTTCGTGCCTGTGAGGGAAAGGGGCGCTTGATGACAAGAAATCCGCCGCTTCCGTTGGGGACGTCGTGCCCGGCCTCATCCACGATTGAGGCCATGATGCCGGGGAGCGGCAAAGTGCAGGAGCCTGGCTTGAGCGACACCGCCCCCGGGACGGGCGCAATCATGTGACAGCCCGTTTCAGTCTGCCACCAGGTATCCACCACCGGACAGCGGGATTGACCAACCGCCGTGTAATACCACATCCATGCTTCCGGGTTGATCGGCTCGCCAACCGAACCGAGCAGTCGCAGCGAGGAAAGATCATATTTTCCCGGCAGGTCTGCGCCCAGCTTAATCAGCGATCGGATAGCGGTGGGTGCGGTATAAAACGTGGTGACTTTGTGATCCTGAATCATCCTCCAGAAGCGGCCGGCGTCGGGATAGGTGGGGACGCCTTCGAATATCACCTGCGTCGCACCAACTGCCAGCGGGCCGTAGGTGACGTAACTGTGCCCCGTAACCCAGCCCACATCCGCCGTGCACCAGAAAATGTCGTTGGGCTTGTAGTCGAATATCCAGTTCATGCTGGTGATCGTGCCCAGCAGATACCCAGCCGAGGAATGCTGCACGCCTTTCGGCTTGCCGGTCGAGCCAGAGGTGTAGAGCGTAAATAACGGGTGTTCGGCGTCGATCCATTCGGGCTCGCAATGATCGCCTTGACCACTTACCAGGTCGTGCCACCAAACATCGCGGGAGGAGTCGAACGTTGTGTTGCTGCGTCCGCGTTTATACACCACCACGGCTTGCACGGAATCGGTTTCCCCCATGGCCAGCGCCTCATCCACGGCGGTTTTCAGATAGTTGATCTTGTCGCCGCGGTGCTGCTCATCAGCGGTTATGACGGCCACTGCGCCCGCATTGAGAATGCGCTCGTGCAGGCTTTTGGCCGAGAAGCCGCCAAATACGACTGAGTGAGTCGCGCCGATACGAGCGCAGGCCTGCATTGCTACTATTGCTTCAATGCTCATCGGCATGTAAATAATAACCCGATCACCCCGGCCAATGCCCCGCGATTTAAGGCCGTTGGCCAACTGGCATACGCGGTGATAAAGGTCGCGATACGTGCAATTCGTCACTGTGCCATCGTCCGCCTCGAAGATGATAGCTATTTTGTCGGGCTGAGCAGTCAGATGTCGGTCGAGGCAGTTGAACGAGACGTTCAATTCCCCATCGTCAAACCACCTGAAAAAAGGATGATTGCTTTCATCAAGCACCCGGGTGAATGGCTTATGCCAGATGATATGTTCTCGCGCGAGTCTCCCCCAGAACCCGGGCAGGTCTTTTTCAGCTTCGGCGCAGAGCGCCTGGTAGCGTTCCATGCCGGCCAGGTTGGCTTGCCGTACAAAGTCGGCACTGGGGGGAAATATCCGGGTTTCATGCAAAATGGATTTAATCGCAGACACGAAGCGCCTCCGGTGAGTTTTTTCCGATAATCGCGAACGGAAATTGTATCATCCATAGGCAAAGGAATCTCTTATCCGGTCCGCATAGCGAGCAAGAAACAGCGTATTATTGGACGTGTATTGTCCAGGTAGCAGGAACCCAGCATGGATTTTGGTGCTGCGACGGGGTGAGAACGTGGATTCTCCCGCAGGATGGAAAACTTATCTTGCACTGGGACGCTCTAATGGTTATACAAATTCCGCATGAATACGACGTAAGACAAGCAGTCAAGATTTGAGCGGCAAAACGGCCTGGTAGGCGGTTGGCAGCCTATTTTGACCGATGTGCCCATGTAAGTCTGTGCTACTGCAACAATTTATAGCCTTTCATTAGTTATAAATTTTTGCTAAAATGGCGCCGATTATGGGCTCTTTTCAGCCCATTTTTTGTTTGTGTCGGTGCCATGGATTTGCATGAATTGCTCGAATCAACCTTGGCTGGACTTGGGTATGAACTGGTGGACCTGGAGCGATCGATACGCGGAAAGCTGCTGCGAGTCTTTATTGACAGGCCGAACGGCGTAAACGTGGATGATTGCGTGGCGGTCAGCAATCACTTGAGCCGATTGCTAGCGGTTGAGAATATAGATTACGACCGGCTGGAAGTATCGTCGCCTGGTCTGGACCGGCCGCTAAGGAAGACGGCTGACTTCATCCGCTTCTCGGGCGAGTCTGTCAAATTGCGGCTGCGTGTGGCATTGCAGGGCCAAAGGAATTTTGTCGGGGTTCTGCGCGAAGTAAACGACGGGATACTGAAGCTGGAAGTGGACGGAAAGACGCTGGATCTCGAGTTGAGCAATCTTGAAAAGGCTCGTTTGGTTCCAAAATTGTAATAATCCGAGAAATGGGGTGGAGGGAACATGACCCGCGAGGTTTTGCTATTGGTGGACGCGCTGGCGCGCGAAAAGAATGTCGAGAAAGACATTGTTTTTGTCGCACTTGAATTGGCGTTGGCATCCGCTACAAAAAAGCGTTTTCACGAGGACGCTGATGTGCGCGTGTCGATAGACCACCAGACCGGTGATTACCAGTCGTTGCGACGCTGGCAGGTAGTGCCGGACGATGCGGTGGAAGATCCGTCTCGTCAAATCGCATTGAGCGAGGCACTACAGCGCAACCCCGAAATCAAGCTAGAAGAATTTGTCGAGGAGGTGCTGGAGCCCGTCGAGTTCGGACGCATCGGCGCGCAGGCGGCGAAGCAGGTAATATTTCAGAAAATACGCGATGCCGAGCGCGAACAGATTCTGAGCGATTTTCTTGAGCGCAAGGAATTCATGGTTACCGGGACCATCAAGCGCATGGAGCGCGGTAACGCAATTATCGAATCGGGCAGGGTTGAGGCGGCGTTGCCGCGCGATCAAATGATCCCGAAGGAAAATTTGAGGGTTGGCGATCGGGTGCGCGCTTATTTATACAAAATCGATCGCAGTGCCCGGGGACCACAGTTGATCCTGTCCCGGACGGTCCCGGAATTTCTCATTAAACTGTTCGAGCTGGAAGTGCCGGAGATAGAGGAAGGTCTGCTTGAGATCAAGGTTGCGGCCAGGGATCCGGGTTCGCGTGCCAAGATCGCGGTCAAGTCCAACGACCCGCGCGTCGACCCCATCGGTACTTGCGTGGGCATGCGTGGTTCCCGTGTCCAGGCCGTGACGGGCGAATTGGCTGGGGAAAGGGTAGACATCGTGTTATGGGCCGACGATCCGGCAACGTTTGTGATCAATGCTCTGGCGCCAGCGGAAATCAGCAGTATCCTCGTGGATGAGGAAAAGCACAGCATGGATATCGTAGTGGACGAGGATAACCTTGCCCAGGCTATCGGACGGGGAGGGCAGAATGTACGGCTCGCTTCCGAGTTGACCGGCTGGGAGCTCAACATCATGACAATGGAAGAGTCTCAGGCAAAAAATGAAGAGGAATTTTCAGTGCTGCGGCAACTCTTCATGGAAAAACTCGATGTGGACGAGGAAGTGGCGGATATACTGGTACAGGAAGGTTTTACCACCCTGGAGGAGGTTGCCTATGTTCCGCTTGGTGAAATGCTGGAAATCGAGGCGTTTGACGAACAAACCGTCAACGAGCTGCGTAACCGTGCTCGCAATGCGCTCTTGACTGAGGCGATTGTAAGCGAGGAAAAAGTAGAACACATCGCGGAAGATCTGCTCGCCCTGGAGGGTATGGATAGCCAGACGGCGCGCGAACTAGCCGCCAAGGGGGTCAATACCCAGGAGGATCTGGCCGATCTGGCGGTGGATGATCTGGTGGAAATGGTCGAAATGGATGCAGAGCGAGCCAGGCAATTGATCATGGCTGCGCGCGCACCGTGGTTTGCCGCGGCGGACAGGGCATAGGGTTATAAAAGGTCATCAATGTCTCAAACGAATGTAGAACAATTTGCGAGTGAATTGGGTGTGCTTCCGGCAGTATTGCTGGAGCAGCTCCGGGCTGCGGGTGTCAGCAAGAATCTGACAGTGGACAGCCTGACGGAGAAGGATAAAACACAGCTTCTCGAATATTTGCGCAAAATTCACGGTACGCGAGAGGAGAAAAACAGAATTTCTCTTCCGCGCAGGCAGACGTCTGAAATCAAGAAATCGGATAGCAGCGGCAAAGCCCGTAGCATCCAGGTCGAGGTGCGCAAGAAGCGCGTATTCGTAAAGGGTGATCTGGAGGATCGGTCAACGGCAGCCAAGCCTGCCGAGGTCGTGCCCCCCGCGCCCGCTATTGCCATCCCGGTTCCCACCCCGGTGATCGATGCGGCGCAGCAGGCATTAAGGGAAGAAGAGGCAAGAAGACAGGCGGAATTGATTGCGCGGCAAACCGCGGAATTGAGGGAAAAGAAACAGCGTGAGAGGCCTGCCCAGGTTCAAGGCAAGGAAGTGGAGCCGGCCGGGCCAGTTTCTGCCGGCGCTCCAGCTGCAGTGGCCGTGTCTGAGCCCGCTCCCGAGCCGGCAGCGGTAGCGGCGATGGTTCAGCCGGCTGAGACGCCTCAGCCTCAGGCTGCTACAACTGAAGGGACCTTGCATAAACCGGTCGTCAAACCGGAGGACAAGGCGGCGAAGGCTGACAAGAAAAAGAAACAGACTAAGCAGGTCGTCTGGAAAGATGACCGCGTGGAAAAACGTGGACTCAAGACCCACGGCGATTTGTCCGGGGGCAAGGGCTGGCGGACACGCAGGGACAAGCACGGTAAGCATGTCTCGGATGAGCAGGGTGCTCATGGTTTTTCCGCGCCTACCGAGCCGGTCGTTCATGAAGTAATGGTGCCCGAGACCATCTCCGTCGGCGCGCTGGCGCAGAAGATGTCGATAAAGGCGGCCGAAGTGATCAAGACTTTGATGAAGATGGGGAATATGGTAACCATCAATCAAATGCTGGATCAGGAAACCGCCATGATCGTGGTGGAGGAGCTTGGTCATGTCGCTAAATATGCGACCCTGGATAGTCCCGAGGCATTCCTGACGGATACCGAGGCGCCGGCTGCGGAGGTTAAAACAGAACCGCGTGCGCCGGTTGTTACCGTGATGGGCCATGTCGACCATGGCAAGACGTCGCTCCTCGATCACATACGGCGGACTCGGGTCGCCAGCGGGGAAGCGGGAGGGATCACGCAGCACATTGGCGCATATCACGTCGAAACCGAGCGCGGGATGGTGACCTTCCTTGACACGCCCGGTCACGAGGCATTCACGGCGATGCGCGCCCGCGGCGCGAAGGTTACCGATCTGGTTGTATTGGTCGTGGCGGCGGATGATGGCGTCATGCCGCAGACCATCGAGGCAATCCATCATGCCAAGGCTGCCAAAGTACCGATCGTGGTGGCGGTGACCAAGGTGGACAAGCCGGAAGCGAACCCCGAGCGCATCAGGCAGGAATTGGTTACGCAAGAGGTTGTGCCCGAAGATTGGGGAGGCGACACGATGTTTGTCGACGTCTCCGCGAAGACGGGCGCCGGCATCGATGCACTCCTGGAAAGCGTACTGCTCCAGGCGGAAGTGCTGGAACTGCGCGCGCCAAAGGATGCGCCCGCGAAAGGGATCGTAATTGAGTCCCGCCTGGACAAGGGCCGCGGCCCGGTCGCGACCATACTTGTGCAGGCGGGCACGCTCAAGCGGGGCGATGTATTGCTGGCTGGCGCAGTATATGGTCGTGTGCGCGCAATGCTTGACGAGAACGGCAAGCCTGTGGAGCAGGCGGGGCCATCCCTTCCGGTCGAGATTCAGGGGTTGTCCGAAGTACCTGTCGCGGGAGAGGCGGTCGTGGCGTTGGTCGACGAGCGCAAGGCGCGGGAAATCGCGCTCTTTCGTCAAGGCAAGTTCCGTGATGTGAAGCTTGCCAGGCAGCATGCCGCAAAACTGGAAAACGTATTTGAGCAGAAGGGCGAGGTGAAGGTGCTAGCCCTCATCATCAAAGCCGACGTCCAGGGCTCCTACGAGGCGCTGACCCACGCGCTGCAAAGGCTTTCCACGGATGAGGTCAGGGTGAATATCATCCACAGCGGGGTGGGCGCAATCACGGAATCCGACATTAACCTTGCGCTGGCTTCCAAGGCGGTTGTGATTGGCTTTAATAGCCGCGCGGACGCGGTCGCACGCAAGCTTATCGCCTCCACCGGGGTGGATGTACGTTATTACAGCATCATTTATGAGGCTGTGGATGAAATCAAGGCAGCGCTATCCGGCATGATGGCGCCCGATCGCAAAGAGAATATCACGGGATTGCTTGAAATCCGCAATGTCTTCCGCATTTCCAAGGTTGGCGCGGTCGCGGGCTGCTACGTACTGGAGGGTCTCATCAAACGAGGTTCTCTGGTGAGATTGATACGCAACGGCGAGCTGATTCATACCGGTGAGCTGGACTCTCTGAAGCGCTTCAAGGACGATGTGCGAGAGGTAAGAGCGGGTTTCGAGTGCGGGCTTTCGCTTAAGAACTTCAACGATATCCAGGTCGGGGATCAAGTGGAAGCGTACGAAATCGTCGAAGTCGCGCGCAGCCTGTAACGCGATTGCTTCGCCCGTGGATGCATTATGCCAAAAGATTTCTCCCGTTCTTTGCGCATCGCCGATCAGATCCAGCGCGAGTTGGCGGATCTGATCCGCAACGAGCTTAAAGATCCGCGCATCGGCATGCTCACTTTGACCGGCGTTGAAGTGAGCCAAGACTACGCGCATGCCAAGGTTTTCTACACGACGCTTCGCAGCGAAAGCGACAATTTCCTCATCAGTAACGGACTGGAGCACGCGGCTGGCTTTTTACGCAGCCAACTGTCTCATCGGCTGAAGCTCCGGGTGGTGCCGCAGCTCCATTTCGTCTATGACCAGTCGATCGAGCGGGGCGTCCGCTTGTCCCAACTGATCGACGAGGCCGTGTCGCGTGAAGGATCCTCGAGCGAGCCGGATGAGAGCTAATTTTCCGTCTCGCCGCCGCATTCTGATTCGTTCCGCATATTGAAAGTCGAAGTCGCGCGGCCACTGTGCGTCAAGCGCGAAATCAGCGGTGTCCTGCTGCTGGACAAATCTGGCGGCATATCCTCCAATCGAGCGCTGCAAATTGCCAAACGCCTCTTCGGCGCGCGCAAAGCCGGTCATACCGGCACGCTTGATCCGATGGCAACAGGCCTGCTGCCCATCTGCTTCGGCGACGCAACCAGATTTTCATCTGCGTTGCTGGGAGCGAACAAGTCCTATGAAGCGACGCTGAGACTCGGATATATCAGCACGACTGGGGATGCCGAGGGCGACATTTCCGTCGCGGAAGGCATTTCGTGTCACGATTTGAAAGACATGGCGCCTCAGGTAGAGATGGTACAGAAGAGTTTTACCGGCTTGATCACCCAGATACCGCCGATGTACAGTGCGCTGAAGCATCGTGGGAAGCCCATGTATGTCTATGCCAGGGAAGGGGTGGAGATCGAACGACAACCCCGTCAAGTGATGATTCATGAGTTGCATCTCATGGTGATCGACGGCGACAAAATCAGGCTCTGGGTCCGTTGCGGTTCGGGAACGTACGTTCGCACGCTTGCTGAAGATATAGGGAGAGCGCTGGGCTTCGGGGGCGCCTATCTCACCGCCTTGCGCCGCACGACAATAGACGATTTCGATTTGTCGCAAGCATATAGCTTGGATACCCTTGAGACCATGTCCATCCGCGAGCGAGATTCTCGCCTGCTTACGGTGGACACGCTACTGCGGGATCTAGCTGCCGTTGTGCTGGAGGCACCGGCGGCGGCAGCGCTAAGACAGGGACGCAGCGTTGCCGGAGTCAGCAAGGCGGTTGAAGGAGAGAAAATCCGCTTGTATGACGAGGAAAAAAATTTCCTGGGCCTCGGGGAAGTGACGGCAGGGGGAGATATCGCCCCGAAAAAAATCCTGGGGAACGGACAAAAGTTATGAATGGTCCTTGGATCGCATGCTGTCCGTGACGTCTTTTCCTATTCCGCGGTAGCCGGTAAAGCGGCCTGACGAGTCAAACATGGGTTCGCCGCTCACCATTAAATATTGTTGGGCACCGTCGGATCTGGTTCGACTGTACACAAAGTCGATAAAAGGGCGCCGTGCCTCGATGTTGGCCTTGAAGACAGCATACTCAGCGTCGTTCCAGCGTGCTCCGGCAGTTTCTTTAGATTCACCGAGCAGGTTGTCGACCGTGATTCCGAGCATATCGAGAACCGGTCCATATACTTTTGTAAAATTCCCTTTCTCATCCTGCTCCCAATACCAGTCGGACGCCAGTTCGGTAAGGCGGCGGAAGCGCGCCTCGCTTTCGCGGAGTTCGGCGGTCCGCTCTGCCACGGTCTGTTCCAATACCTTGTTGTAATTTTCCAGTTGCTTATACAAAAGGCGCACTTCAAGCATATTGTGGATGCGAGTCTGGACTTCGATCAGGTCGAACGGCTTGCTGACGAAGTCTTTTGCACCGGCCTGCAGTGCTCGCAATTTATGACCTGGTTGGGCCGTGATCACCAGTACCGGCAGGTACCCGTACGTTTCAATTTTCTTCAGCCCTTCCAGCACCTGGAAGCCATCCATACCGGGCATCTGAAGATCAAGGAGAATCAGATCATACCGGTTCTGGCGATAGAGATCGGCCACCTCGTGTGGATTCATGGTGGAAGAAATGTGGGTATAACCGCCGTCACTCAGCATTTGTTCAAGCAGCCGGACATTCGCCTCCTGGTCATCCACCACCAGGATTTTTGCATTTAGAATTTCGGGTTTGCTAATCATTATTTTTCCGTGCACTGTACCTTATCAACTCGATGCGTCTTTCAGGCAACATACGCCTATCCCGAAAGGCTCTTCCGAAAAGTTATTATATAGATGATATTTATTATATTTGCGTTTAAAGCAGAAACAATTGGACACAAGTACGACATGTGAAGGAAATGAGGGTCAATGGCTCATCCGTGCGGAAATTCGATAAGTGTTCTTGTTCGCCTGCTTCGCTTCGAGCAGCGCAGTATCTGCATTCTTCAACAGCGTCTTGACATCCCTGCCATTGCGCGGATAAAGACCCACCCCGGCGCTCGCCGTCAGCCTGACCTCGGTACCCTGGATACTATAAGGTTGTGATAGCGCTTTAATGATTTTTTCCGCCGCAAGCGCCACACCATCGACACTATTTACGTAAGGCATAGCAATCACGAATTCATCACCGCCAAGACGCGCTACCGTATCCTCCTGCCGCACAGCCGCCACCAGGCGCGCGGCAACCAGTTTAAGCAGCAGGTCGCCGACATCGTGGCCCAAGGTGTTATTAATTTGCCTGAATCCGTCCAGGTCCAGGTATACGACGGCCATTATGCTGCCGTTCCTTTTTGCGTGAATAATCGCCTGCGAGACTCTTTCTACCAGAAGGCGCCGGTTCGCAAGCCCCGTGAGCGGGTCGTGCAGTGCCATAAACTCCTGGGTTTTTGCATAGCTGCGGGCCTGCTGATGCAATAGGCGTACTTCCAGCAAATTGTGCACGCGCGCCAACACCTCGGCCATGTCAAACGGTTTGCTGACAAAATCCTTGGCGCCGGATTGGAGCGCGCGAAGCTTGCAATCCGGATTCGCGGTAACAACCAATACCGACAAATAGCCTTCCGCTTCGATCTCCTTCAAAGCTTCCAGCACCTGAAATCCGTCCATGCCCGCCATTTTCAAATCGAGCAGAATCAGATCGTAGTGATTCTGACGGTGCAGTTCATAAACCTTATATGGATCTGTCGTAAAGGAAACAGACGTATAGCTTGCGACTTCCAGCACGCGTTGCAACAGCAAAACATTGGATTCCTGATCATCAACAATCAGTATCTTGGCGTTATGAATCTCGGTTTCGCTGATCATATCGCTACGTGTTCATCTTTACCTTGCTCATCTTATTGGGTAGTAAGGTGGGCATTTCGTGTTCCTGTATTCATATGGATGGGATGGTTCCAGAAAAATCGCTGCCATACGCCAGGGTGCGGTATTTTCAATCGTTCAACTACCGATCTTATTTCTCGTCCTTTTGCCCAGCATACTCATAACAAATCGTCATTTTGCCGTTATTGCAAGCACGCCTCTGTGCGTTATCTCGCATAGCAGTTCAATCGCTCGCTTTTGTTGTGCAGAGCCTGAGCGGCAGCACGCGGAGCGGCGGTTGCCTTTTCTCGTTTGCGACATTGGAACAGAATTTGATCTTTCGAATTCATCTGATATAATCCTTATTCTGGCGCGGGGTGGAGCAGTCTGGCAGCTCGTCGGGCTCATAACCCGAAGGTCGTAGGTTCAAATCCTGCCCCCGCAACCAACCTCCAATTCTGTCGGAAGCCAGTTTTTTTCAAGGCTCGACGGACGCTGCCGGGGCAAGTTCGCTTGCCTAATAGGCGGCAGACAACACGACCAGGAAATATTGCTCGAGCAGAAGCAGCCGGGTCGCAAATACGAAGTCGACGCAACCACCGTTTAGCGATCTTATCCCAAGCGATATTACCGGCATTACCTAGCCATACGATGTCCCGCGCATTACCCGTAACAATATAAGCATCTTCATTTGGCCCCTCAATTTGCTGCTTGCTGGTCAGGTGCAGCTCCCGGGTGGTGCTACATGCGATAAACGGCAGTCGGTGGAATATGCCGTGCGGCGTGTTGACTGCGCGCTAATCGGTACTCGGGTCGGGATAGAAGGTATTCCCGGACGTTTTCTCGATGGTCTTGAGAATGGCAACGAATGTTGGCGCTGGGAAAAAAAGGTCGGGGTTAGCCTCGCACCCCCGCGCATGCAAGCTTATCTTGCCTTGCATGCATGTTACAATGCACCTTAACTGGGGGCAGTTCGCGCTTTTACCGGTATTCTGCTTTCCGCTTTATGTTGTGCTTTTAGCTTTATATGGCGGGCCTCCCCGCATTGCATGGTAGTGAATCTGGTCAGGTCCGGAAGGAAGCAGCCACAGCTATTTTCTGCAAGTGCCGGGGGTCAGGCTCGCCACCCGTTTCGTTCGAGAAAAATGGTCGACGTGCAATAGAACCGGCGGAACCGGCGGTAAGCCGGTTCTGCCGAACCTCAAGCTGCGAGCACCAAATCTACCTTTGCGCCCAGTCGATAAATAACCGTCCCCCTTCCTTTTCTATTCATCGTGCCCCAGACTCAAGTTCTCGCCAGAAAGTGGCGGCCAAAGAGCTTCTCCGAACTGATTGGACAGGACCATGTGGTCAGGGCGCTTACCAACGCGCTTGAACAACAGCGCTTACATCATGCGTACCTTTTCACCGGTACCCGCGGGATCGGCAAGACCACGATCGCGCGCATTCTAGCCAAGGCTCTCAATTGCCGGACAGGCATTACCTCGTCGCCCTGCGGGATATGTTCGGCCTGCACTGAAATTGATGCGGGGCGCTTCGTTGATTTGCTTGAGGTGGATGCGGCCTCCAATACGCAAGTGGAAAAGATGCGGGAATTGCTCGAGAATGCGCTTTACGCACCCACGACTGCCCGTTACAAGATTTACATCATCGACGAAGTACACATGCTCTCCAAATCGGCTTTCAATGCGATGTTGAAAACGTTGGAGGAGCCGCCGGAGCACGTCAAGTTCATCCTTGCGACCACAGATCCGCAGCGAATTCCGGTCACGGTTTTGTCGCGTTGCCTGCAATTCAACCTGAAGCAGATTCCACCGGCGCTGATTGCCGCGCATCTCAAGCATGTGCTTGAACAGGAACAGATAAGCTGCGATGCAATATCGTTGCAATTGCTCGCACGGGCAGCGCAAGGCAGTCTGCGCGACGCCCTGAGTATCCTCGACCAGGCTATCTCTTTTGGTGGGGGCACGATCGAGGAAGCCGGGGTGCGGGATATGCTGGGCGCGATTGACCAAAGCTACCTCTATGAACTGCTGGACGCGTTGACGCACAAAGATGGGGCGCGCATGCTTGCAATAGCGGACGCCATGGAAAGCCGGAGCGTGTCATTTGATGCGGCGCTGCAGGATCTGGGATCGTTATTGCACCGCATCGCGCTGGTGCAAATCGTGCGCCCGGCAATAGCCGAGGATACACCGGAGCGTGAACATCTTTTGGCGTTGGCAAAGACATTCGCCGCGGAAGATATTCAGCTGTTTTACCAGATCGCCATCCATGGCCGAGGCGACCTCGGCCGGGCGCCGGATGAATATGCAGGTTTCACCATGACCCTCATGCGTATGCTGGCCTTCATGCCCGAGGAATTTCCGCAAACCCCGCCCCCATCCACTCCCGCGCCCGCCGCAGCAATCAACGCGGACGGTAGCGCTGCCGATAGGGGGCGCGGAACTGATGCGCAGGTTAAATCCGCGCCGCCCTCCGCTACAAGTTTAGTCACGGCAAAGCCTGCAGCGACAAGCGCTTGGATGGAAACGCCAGCTGTAGCGAAGCCAGACGCTGACACAAGTCTGCTCAGCAGCGACTGGATAGTGATGGTGCCCGAGTTAAAGCTGAGCGGGCTGGCAAAGATGTTGGCCCAGCACAGCGAAGTAAAGCATGTGGCGTCGAACGAAATCGAATTCTGCGTGCCCGAGACGCAAAAGCACCTGCTGGATAAAGATTACCAGGCCAGGGTGCAGGCCGCGCTGAGAGCTCACCTGGGAAAGCCAGTACGGGTAAAGTTCTCTGTTGGGATGGTCACGGGCATGACCCCGGCGGAACTGGAGAATCGGGCGAAACAGGAGAGGCAATCCCAGGCCATCACGGCCGTGGAATCGGATCCGTTCGTGCGCGAGCTGGTGGAACAGTTTGACGCAAAAATAAATATTTCTTCGATCAAACCCATTCAATAGCGGAGGTACAAATGATGAAAGGCGGCTTGGGTAATCTTATGAAGCAGGCCCAGCAAATGCAGGAGAACATGAAAGCCATGCAGGAAAAGCTGGCCTCGGTGGAGGTCGAGGGGCAGTCCGGCGCAGGCATGGTGAAAGTGGTGATGACATGCCGGTATGATGTAAAGCGCGTCAGCATCGATAACAGCCTCATGGGCGATGATAAGGAGATGCTGGAGGACCTGATCGCAGCCGCAGTGAACGACGCCGTTCGGCGGGTCGAATCGACGACCCAGGAAAAGATGGCCAGCTTCACCTCCGGACTGAGCCTTCCGCCAGGAATGAAACTGCCGTTTTAATCTCGCCCCTTAATGGGTCGCGACGACCGGATTCGATTGGGTACTCCTTCTATCCTTATATGACTTCAGTTTATTGAAAACGCCGCGTAGCCTGGATGAGCTGATCGATGCGCTGCGCTGTCTGCCGGGTGTCGGCCCGAGGTCGGCGCAGCGCATGGCCTATCACCTGCTGCAGCGTGATCATGCTGGCGCACGCCGCCTTGCCAATTCGCTAGATTATGTGCTGGAGCACATCAGGCATTGCGAGAAGTGCAATAATTTTACTGAAGAGGCGGTATGTGAATTGTGCCGGTCGCCGAATCGCGATAGTGGGTTGCTGTGTGTGGTTGAAATGCCGGCCGACCTGCTGATGATGGAGCAGGCGCATTGCTACAAAGGCATGTATTTTGTGTTGATGGGCAGGTTGTCGCCGTTGGACGGCATCGGCCCGCGGGAAATTCACCTTGACCGCTTGCTGAAGCGGGCTCAGGACGGCATCGTAAAAGAAGTAGTGCTGGCGACCAATTTTACCGTCGAGGGCGAAGCGACAGCTCACTATATTGGCGAGCTGCTGCATAACAAAGGAGTGAAAGTAACGCGTATCGCGCGCGGGTTGCCGGTGGGCGGTGAACTGGAACACGTGGATAGCGGGACGCTCGCGCAGGCGGTACTCGAGCGACGAGAGGTTTAGCGCAGAATTTAAACCGGCTTCAGTAACGATCGGTGCAGGTGCCACTTCAGTTGTCTGGTAGCCGTACTGGACCGCGAATCCCAATGCACGCAAGTGATTCATCCTCAAGCAACGTGATAGCCGCTTTCGGTTGACATGGCGTTTTACCCTGCCCCCTGGGCGCGAGAACTGGCAAAGAGGTTCAGATGAAAGCCAAGTCACAACAATCAAGCAAGGCGGCAACGCCATCGAGATCGACCAGGCCGTCCAGGGGGGCAAAATCGCCCAAGTCGCCCCTGCGGCCGCCATTGGTGCCGCCCGCATCGCCTCGGGTGCGCCCAGCGCCTAAAACGGCCCAATCGGCGCAATCCACCCAATCCACCAAATTGACCGGACTAGCCGAAACGCTAAGATCGGGCAGGAAAAAGACGCCTGCAATTGGCGACATAAACGCCCGTCCGGAGGCAGCGCCTGAAACGCAAAAATTGCAAAAATTACTGGCGCAGGCGGGGCTGGGCTCGCGGCGCGAGATGGAAGAGCTGATCATTGCCGGGCAGGCGACCATCAATGGAAAGATTGCACACATAGGCGACCGCGTGGGACCGGAAGATGTCGTACGGGTGGGAAAGCGTGTTATCCATTCCAGATCCGGCAAACGTACCCCTCGAGTCATGCTTTATCACAAGCCGGAGGGTGAGATCGTGAGTCGAGATGACCCGCAAGGCCGCCCATCCGTATTCGACAAGTTGCCGCAGATGCAATCATCTAAATGGATAGCAATCGGCAGGCTGGACTACAACACCAGCGGCCTGCTTATATTCACGACAGATGGCGAACTGGCTAATCGCCTGATGCACCCCCGCTTCGAAGTCGAGCGCGAATATGCGGTCCGAATTATCGGACGCTTGGCTCCGGAACAGTCGGAATTGTTGACCATCGGGGTGAAGCTGGAAGACGGTGTGGCAAAATTTGAGTATTTGTCCGACGAAGGCGGCGAAGGTTCCAATCACTGGTACCGCGTGATATTGAAAGAAGGCAAAAACCGCGAGGTGCGCCGCATGTTCGAAGCGGTGGGAATGACGGTGAGCCGGCTTATGCGGGTACGCTTCGGTCCCATCAATCTGCCGCCGCGCCTGAAGCGCGGCAGGTGCCTGGAATTGACCGAGACCGAGATACGGCGACTGCTCGAGCTGGTCGCCTAGTTGCCCTCCAATATGAGGAAAGGAAACGATCAGGGGAGCTGGTCTCGTTTCAGCAGAAACACAAATTCGTCTCCCGCGCTGGTTTCCAGCCAAGTGAAAGGTATGTCGGGATAGACCTGTTCAAGGTTGTCCCGATTATGGCCGATCTCAACGACCAGTAGCCCCCGGTCGTTCAAATGGCTGGCCGCTTCGTTCAGTATCGTCCGCGTGGCTTCCAGTCCGTCCACGCCGCTTCCCAGCGCGTTTTCGGGTTCACGGCGGTATTCCTCCGGTAATGTCGCCATTGCTTCCGCGCTGACATACGGCGGATTGCTGATAATAAGATCGTAAGTGCGGCCTTCTAATCCTGCGAACAGATCGGATTGGACGAGATTGACCTGCTGCTCCAGGTTGTAATCCGCTACGTTCCTTTGGGCGACTTCCAGCGCTTCCGGCGAAATGTCGGCCGCATCTATGGTGACGTTGGGGAATGCGTGTGCGAGCAATATGGCGAGGCAACCAGAACCAGTACAGAGATCAAGTGCTGAATCGACCTCGTCGGGGTTCCGTATCCATGGCGCAAGTTGTTCCCGCAACAGCTCGGCAATGAAGGAACGCGGTACGATCACGCGCTCATCCACAAAAAAATTGAAATCTCCTAGCCATGCCTCGTTAGTGAGGTATGCGGCGGGAATTTTCTCGGTGGCGCGGCGCTCGATGATGCCCAACACTTGCTCAAGCTCATCCGTGATAAGCCTGGCATCGAGAAACGGTCCGAGCCGGTCGAGCGGAAGATGGAGCGTGTGGAGAATGAGATAAGCCGCTTCATCGTAGGCCGAGGCCGAGCCATGGCCAAAAAAGAGACCGGCCTCGTTAAAGCGGCTTACCGCGAAGCGGAGCAGGTCACGGATAGTTTGGAGTTGAGTTCTGGCTTCGTGGTACATAAGGCTTAGTATACGTTACCTGTTTTACCACTCCTTGCTTTTCCCATTTCAACGATACCGGACAAGGATCAGTACTTAAAGCAGATCGAGGTTCACTTTACATACCCCTGTTAAAAGTCCGATGCGTTGCCGCACGAGTTGAAGCAAGGCGAAAAATAGGCTGAGCTTGGATTTCCCAGATTTTTTGAAATTATTAATATCTGGATAGAAAGAAACATTTGGGTCAACAAGCGTAGCGAAGATTCGCGCTTATGGTCATAAAAATGCGGCCCTATTACCTGTTCGACATGAAAGCTATAGGAGATAAAGGAGGTAAGCAAAATGAACCTGCCAGGATTTACCGCCGAGTTTTCGTTATACGGAAGAACCGCGGGTCGCCCTCATACGAGACCGGGCTTGTGCGGTGAACAGTATGGAGTAATTCCTCAAATGACCCTGGTTAGTGTGCTATGTGCTGAAGAATATGCTCGATGCATGGAGTGGTGTGGGCTAGCCCTTATTGTCAGTCCGGGTTATTGCGAATGCATGTGCAGAAACATCTATTGCGTGTGCGGCGGGCGGCGCTGTCTGCCGAAGATGTGTGATCCCGCGCAATAGACTGGGTGAAGAAGTGATACCGACAATCACCTTGAACGCGCCTGAAAATGCCCCTCAATCCGACTGATCGAAACCGGCAGGGGAAGAAAAGTTCAGGCATGGCCACCACCTCAGGTGAAAGTAGACCTTTCATATGAAAATATGGAAAGCCGGCGCACCGCGGTCGCGGTCTTTTCCCTTCGCGGCCGGTTCCGATAGGTTGCGTTCGCTTTGCCCACCCAGCTGAAAATTCAAGGTTGAGGAAAGGTTTTATCCCAGCAACAGGCTCTCCAGCGTCAGCCGGTAAATCTGGGGCAGCTGATGCAGGTCCTCCACTTCCACGTATTCGTTGAGCTTGTGGATGGTGGCATTGCGCGGTCCCATTTCCACTACCTGGGGGCAGATGTCGGCAATGAAGCGCCCATCGGAGGTGCCGCCGGAGGTGGAAAGCTCGGGCGCGATTCCGGTTACGGTTGAGATTGCGCCGCTTATCGCATCCACTAGGCTGCCCTTGGGTGTCAGATAGGGTTTGCCTGACAGTTCCCAATGAAGATTGTAGTCAAGCTCGTGACGGTTAAGGATTTGATGCGTTCTCGCTTTCAGCGACTCAACCGTGCTCGCGGTGGAGAAGCGGAAGTTGAACAGCATCGTCACTTCACCCGGTATGACGTTGGTCGCGCCCGTCCCGCCATTGATATTGGAAATCTGCCACGTGGTGGGCGGAAAATATTCATTGCCGTCGTCCCATCTTGTTTGCGCCAGTTCGGCAATGGCAGGCGCGGCCAGGTGGATGGGATTTTTAGCGAGGTGGGGGTAGGCGATATGGCCTTGTATGCCTTTCACGGTCAATGTCCCTGAAAGGGAGCCGCGCCGGCCGTTCTTGATCGTGTCCCCAAGTTTATCGACGCAGGTAGGTTCGCCGACGATGCAGTAGTCGATCAGTTCGTTGCGGGCTTTTAGCGCCTCCACCACGCGGACCGTTCCGTCGACGGCCACGCCTTCCTCATCGGAGGTGATCAGCAGCGCAATCGAGCCGCCGTGGTTGGGATATGCCGCGACGAACGCTTCGATTGCAGTAACGAACGCCGCCAACGATCCCTTCATGTCGGCGGCTCCCCGGCCATAGAGCCTGCCGTTTCGAATTGCCGGAATGAATGGGTCACTGTCCCATTGGTCGACCGGGCCAGTCGGCACCACATCGGTATGCCCGGCGAAACACAGCAGCGGCGCAGCTGCTCCGAGTCGCGCCCATAGATTATCCACTTCGCCGCAGCGTACTCTTTCAATGCTGAAGCCGATTTTCTCCAGGCGGCTGATCAGAATTTCCTGGCAGCCGTTATCAAATGGAGTGAGCGAACGGCAGGCGATCAGGGCTTGCGCGAGAGCCAAGGTTTCATTTTGCATGAGGTATCATCCGGAAAGGTGGTGCGTAGGCGAATTCAATCATGATTTACCGCTATATGCCGCGCAGCAGCTCATTGATGCCAGTCTTCGCCCGGGTTTTTGCGTCCACCTGCTTCACGATGACGGCGCAATAAAGGCTGTATTTGCCATCCGCGGAGGGAAGATTGCCCGACACGACCACCGAGCCCGCCGGGACGCGCCCGTAGCTGACTTCACCCGTTTCGCGGTTGTAGATCTTGGTGCTTTGGCCGATGTATACGCCCATGGAAATCACCGAGTTCTCGCCAACGATGACACCTTCGACAATTTCCGAGCGCGCGCCAATGAAACAATTATCCTCGATGATTGTCGGATTGGCCTGGACGGGTTCGAGCACGCCGCCTATTCCCACGCCCCCTGAGAGGTGCACATTCTTGCCAACCTGCGCGCATGACCCGACCGTAGCCCAGGTGTCAACCATGGCGCCTTCATCGACATACGCGCCGATATTGACGTACGAGGGCATGAGTACCACATTGCTGGCAATGAATGCGCCTTTTCGCACCGCTGCGGGGGGCACTACCCGAAAACCGCCGTTACGGAAATCCTTGGAACTGTAATCCGCGAATTTGGATGGCACTTTATCGAAATAGTTGGAAAATCCGCCTTTGATGAAACTGTTGTCCTCTATGCGGAAAGAGAGCAGCACCGCTTTTTTAATCCATTGATGCGTGGTCCATTCGCCGTTTACTTTTTCCGCCACCCGCAGTTTGCCGCTGTCGAGCATTTCCAGTACCTGCGCTACGGATTCCTTCAGTTTTGCCTCCACGTTGCGCGGGGTGATCTCGGCACGGCGTTCGAATGCTTCTTCAATGATGCGTTGGAGCTGATCCATGGTTTTCCTTTGGTATTGTGTTATCCAGTTTGACGCTGTGCCGGGGTCAAGCCGTTGACATCAGCATTTTTATCCGTTCGACCGCTTCCATGCATTCTGCCAGCGAAGCGACCAGGGCAACGCGAACAAAATTTTCACCAGGATTAATCCCGCCGGCATATCGCGCCAGGTAGCTGCCCGGTAGAACGGATACATTATAATGGCGATAGAGCTCGGCGGTGAACTGCACGTCACTGATGGGTGTTCTTACCCACAAATAAAATGCCGCGTCAGGCATCGATACTTGCAGGGTTTGCTGCAGCGACTCGGTCACGGCCGCGAATTTTTCCCGGTAGAGGCGCCGGTTTTCGATGACATGATGTTCGTCGTCCCAGGCTGCCTTGCTAGCCGCCTGAACCGCCGGGTTCATGGCGCTGCCATGGTAGGTACGGTAGAGGAGGAATTCCTTAAGTATCGACGCATTGCCCGCGGCAAACCCAGAACGCATGCCCGGAACGTTGGATCGTTTTGACAGGCTGCTGAATACCACCAACCGGGGAAAGCCGCTGCGGCCCAGACGCTGGGCCGCAGCGAGCGCGCCGAGCGGCGGGGCGTCTTCGTCGAAATAAATCTCGGCATAGCACTCGTCCGAGGCAATGATAAAACCATGACGGTCGGATAGCTCGAACAGACGTCGCCACTCGTCCATGGTCATTACCCTCCCGGTAGGGTTACCCGGCGAGCATACGTAGACTAATTGCGTACGCGACCAGATTTCCTCGGGCAGTTGCCCATAGTCGAGTGCGAAATCGTTTTCCGGCAGCGTGTTGAGAAAATGGGGCGTAGCGCCGGCCAGTAAGGCTGCGCCTTCGTATATCTGATAAAAAGGATTTGGACAAACTACAATTGCCTCTGGGCGCGATGGATCGATTACCGCCTGGGCAAAGGAAAACAGCGCCTCACGGCTTCCGTTGACAGGAATGACTTGTGTGTCAGGATCGATATCCGACAAACTGTAGCGCCGGGTCAGCCACCGAGCAATGCTGGCGCGTAGCGGCCTGGCCCCCAGTGTAGTTGGATAAACTGCCATGCCGGAAAGGTTGTCCGTCAGTACGTGGCGGATGAAGTCGGGTGTGGCGTGCTTGGGTTCCCCGATGTGCAAGCTGATGGGCGGGTAAGCCTGCTGCGGCGAGATCCCTTCAAACAGCTTGTTGAGCTTCTGGAAAGGATAGGGCTGCAGGCGGTCGAGATTGGGATTCAATTTTATAAGTCTCGCCTCGGGGCTTGAAGGAGCGCTGGCTTTCAGGACGAAGTCTATTGGGAACGAGGTCTATTGATCGTTGCGAGATTATAAAGTGGCAAACGTTTTGCTACCAGACAAAATGAGCAATCAAAATCAGCAAAATGTTTTTCCCGTATTGGCCCTGCTGGGGGGAGCCGCTATCTGGGGCCTGCTGTGGTACCCGTACCGGCTTCTGGAACAGGCGGAGGTCAGCGGACCAGTTGCCACCACGCTCACTTATGCTTTTGCGCTGTTGCTGGGCCTGGCGGCCTTCAGGAAAAACCTGGCAAAGTCTCGCATCCTAAGCGGTAGACCACAATTATTGCTCTGGATCGGTTTGTGCGCCGGCTGGACCAATCTTGCCTACGTACTCGGCGTCATTCACGGTGAAATCATGCGGGTGATGCTGCTGTTTTATCTCGCGCCGCTCTGGACCATCGTATTTTCCCGCCTGCTGCTCAACGAAGTACTCAGCCTGCACGGCTATCTGGTTATGGTTTTTTCGCTGACGGGTGCGATCGTTATGCTTTGGCAGCCCGAAACCGGTTTTTCGATGCCTTCGTCCTATGGAGACTGGATGGGATTATCAGCCGGCTTCATGTTTGCGCTCTCCAACGTGTTGAGCCGCATGGATCAGGTGCACAATATACAGCTGAAGTCGCTTGCGGTATGGACGGGCGTAACACTGATTGCGTTCGGATACAGCTTGTTTTTGCAGCCGCCATTGCTCGGCAGCGTTCCGGTCGGTGTTTATCTGCTCATGTTTGGCGTGGGGCTGGTGGTGTTCGGTCTTAGCGTGGCTGTTCAATATGGTCTGGCGCAGGTGCCGGCAAATCGGGCTATTGTCATTATGCTGTTCGAGTTGGTCATTGCTGCGCTAGGCGCTTATTTTCTTGCTGGCGAGGCCATGACAACGAGAGAGTGGATAGGCGGTGCCATGATTATTTCCGCTAGCCTGTTTTCCTCCAGGATGAATCGGGCGTAACATGGTCTTCTGATAGTGCCAATTTGATGCATGTTCCCGCTCGTCCCAGGCGCGGATGCGGTTTTACTCCGGGAGCGCGGCCCCACGAAATCTCGGGGAATATTTGAAGGAGTCTTCCTTGAATACATTGCAGGTAAAAGCGGGATGATCACAACGCATACGACACGGATCTTATACTTAACGCTGTGATGAACCAGCACGTGGTTTTCCTGGAACGGGACTCGCTGAAGGCGCGTATGCGCCGGCCTGATTTTGAACATAGCTATGAGGAATACCCACACACTCGCGGTGATCAGGTCGTGCCGCGCCTGCGACCTGCGACTGTGGCGATTATCAACAAGGTGCGGCTGAACGACGAGATCCTGGCCCAGTTGCCCAGCCTGAAATTGATCGCGATGTGCGCCACTGGATATGACGGGATAGACATGGATGCCTGCCGCCGCCGAGGTATCGCGGTGACGAACATACGCAACTATGCCATCCATACCGTGCCCGAGCACGTGTTTGCGCTGGTGCTTGCGTTACGCCGGAACCTGCTGGCCTATCGTCAGGAGATCGAGCAGGGGGCATGGCAGAAGTCGGAGCAATTCTGCCTGTTCACGCATGATATCGGCGAGCTGTTCGGTTCCACCATGGGAATCATTGGTGAAGGCGCTATCGGGCAGGCGGCCGCGGCCATTGCTCGCGGCTTCGGCATGCGCGTGCTGTTTGCATATCATCCGTCGCCCAAGAAAAAAAAGGTAGTGCTTACTCCTCTGGACCAGGTGCTTGCCGAATCGGACGTGCTTTCGCTGCACTGTCCATTATTGCCGGCCACGCGCAACCTCATCGGCATCGAGGAGCTGCGCAAGATGAAGCGCAGCGCTTTGCTGATCAATACGGCGCGCGGTGGGCTGGTTGATGAGGCGGCGCTGGTTCAGGCGCTGGAGGAGCGCGTTATCGCCGGTGCCGGCTTTGACGTGCTGACTGTGGAGCCACCGGCAAATGGCAATCCTCTGCTCGAGCTGCGCGGTCCAAACTTTATCCTTACGCCTCACGTTGCCTGGGCCTCGGCTGAGGCAATGCAAACGCTCGCCGATCAATTGATCGATAATATCGAGGCTTGGGTGGCAGGCAGGCCGCAAAATCTGGTGACGTGACAGATGTCGGAGCGAGCCGAGAGGGTGGGAAAGACTCTGCAACGCTAATTTATTCCAGGATAGCAAGCGTGTGGTGGGATGGAAGCGGATAAGCGGTAGAAGCGTCGGGGGCGAGCCGTTAAGGAAGAGGAAGGCAAGATCGCACGGCGAATTCGTCCCCTTCCTTAGGGCACATTTCCCAGGTCAAGCCCGGCTGTTGACAAGCCAGATTCCCTCCGCTAGTCTCCTACCCGGTTAAGCTGGGCCTGATTTTCGGTCAGGCAGCTTTAATTCATGCGATTCAGCATGCCAGCCGGACTCGAACGCCCGGTTGGTTTGATGGTTGCCAATATATAACAGGAGAGATTCATGGAACTCAAAGGATCAAAAACCGAAGGAAACCTGAAAGCGGCCTTTGCCGGCGAGTCGCAGGCCAATCGCCGCTATCTCTACTTTGCGGCGAAAGCAGACGTGGAAGGGCAGAATGACGTTGCGGCAGTTTTCCGCTCGACGGCGGAGGGCGAAACGGGCCATGCCCATGGACATCTGGAGTATCTCGAGGGCTGCGGCGATCCCGCAACCGGCTTGCCTTTCGGCTCATCCCGCGCGAACCTGCAAACAGCAATAGCCGGAGAGACACACGAGTATACCGACATGTATCCCGGCATGGCCAAATCCGCGCGCGAAGAAGGCTTTGATGAAATAGCCGACTGGTTCGAGACACTCGCGAAGGCTGAACGCTCTCATGCAAATCGCTTTCAGAAGGCTTTGGACAGCCTCGCGGATTGAGCGTTTTTACGACTTATACCACCGGGTCGGGCAGAACAGCCTGACCCGGTTGATATTGGCTTCATCCCTCATTTTGGTTTCCATAATTTCTTGCTTATTTTTCCCTTGTCATGACCACTCGAGAAGGCAGTCTTGAGCCGCCCAAGCGTCATCCGCTCGACTGGGAAAACCCCGAATACTATGACGAATCGAAGTTGTTCCACGAAATGGAACGTGTCTTCGATATCTGTCATGGCTGCCGCCGTTGCGTAAATCTGTGTACGGCGTTTCCGCGGTTGTTCGATCTTATCGACGATGGGTCGACTGGCGAGCTGGATGGGGTGGAGAAGCAAAAATACTGGGAGGTGGCGGATCAATGCTACCTCTGCGATATGTGCTTCATGACCAAATGCCCTTACGTTCCACCGCATCCCTGGAACGTCGACTTTCCGCACCTGATGCTGCGCGCCAAGGTGGTAAAACATGAAAAGGGAGAGACCTGTTTTCGCGACAAGCTGCTTTCCAGCACGGATCTCGTAGGCAAGCTGGCCAGTATTCCGGTGGTCACGCAGACTGTAAACGCGGTTAACAATAACGCGGCGGCCCGCAAGCTGATGGATAATATGATCGGTATCCATGCTGAGCGAAAACTTCCCGAGTATGACAGCCGAAAATTCCGTTCCAACGCTCGGGTCAATACCGCTCACGAGGTCCGCGCCGGAGCCAAGACACCGGGGAAAGTGGCGATTTATGCTACCTGTTACGTGAATTATAACGAGCCCGGCATCGGGCACGATCTGTTGAAGATTCTGGATCACAATGAAATTCCGGCATGTCTGGTGGAAAGGGAAGCATGCTGCGGGATGCCAAAGCTGGAATTGGGGGACCTGCAGGCGGTGAAAGAACTCAAGGAGAAGAATATTCCACCGTTGGCGCAACTTGCGCGAGAAGGCTATGCAATCCTTACCGCGGTCCCGTCGTGCACGCTCATGTACAAACAGGAATTGCCCCTCATGTTTCCTGCGGATGATGATGTGCAAATAGTAGCGAACGCAATGTTCGATCCCTTCGAATACCTTACGCTGCGGAAACGGGATGGCTTGCTGAAGAGTGATTTCAAACAGCCTCTTGGCAAGGTCTCCTACCACATTCCCTGCCATCTGCGGGTCCAGAACCTGGGGCAGAAAACGAGAGAGATGCTGCAAGCTATTCCCGGCACCCAGGTAACAGTGGTGGAACGTTGCTCCGGACACGACGGTACCTGGGGCGTAAAAAGCGAATACTTTGCCAATTCCATGAAAATCGGCAGACCGGTATTCAGGCAAATGGCCGCCCCAGACCCAGATTACATCAGCTCCGATTGCGCCATTGCCGCACGCCATATCGAACAGGGGATGGGCGCAACAAAGGCGCAAAAGCAGCATCCATTGACACTTATGCGGATCGCGTACGGGCTTGACTGAATCGTTCTGACGGCATTCCTATTACTTTTTTTATAAGAGCCTGACCTGACCATGGGACGCATTACCGCCGATAGCCTGATGACCCTGGAAGCCTATGCCAAAGTACGGCCCGAATTCCGGAAACGAATGATCGCGCATAAAAAAAACCGCAAAGTTCACGTGGGCGAGCACGTTACACTTATCTTCGAGGATGAATTGACGGTGCGGTACCAGATCCAGGAAATGCTGCGGGCGGAAAAGGTTTTCGAAGAAGCCGGCATCCTTGACGAGCTGGATGCATACGGGCCGCTGGTGCCCGACGGATCGAACTTGAAAGCGACCATGATGATCGAATTTTCCGATCCCCTCGAGCGTGGCGTGAAGTTGAAGGAATTGATCGGGATCGAGGACCGGGTATACGTAAAAGTGGGGGATTACGAGCCGGTGTATGCCATTGCTGACGAAGACCTAGACCGTGAAACGGAAGAAAAAACTTCCTCGGTACATTTTTTGCGGTTTGAACTGGATCGGAACAGGGTCGTGGCGTTGCGGAATGGCGCGGCTCTTAGCATGAGCATAGACCATCCTGCTTATCTGCTTCCGATGACGCCTGTGCCCGCAGCCGTGCGCGATTCCCTGGTCAACGATCTCGATACGGACTTAACCTCGTAATGAAGCGGCTGCTGATATCGTTGTGTCTTCTTTCGATGGTCGCGCCGGCTGCCGCTTTCTTCGGGCCGAAAAAAACTTCGGATTACGAGTACGAAAACGAGAAGCCGTGGGTGGAGATACAGGGTCAACTGCCAAGCTACCCAAAATCGGAGAACCTGCTGGAGTTCGACGCCGGGCCGGCCAGCAACAATCTTCATTTCGTCGATAGCTCATCCATCAGCGTAGGTGAGGATGGCGTAGTGCGCTACAGCCTGGTGGTCAAGTCGCCCACGGGGGCAATGAATGTCAGCTATGAAGGCATCCGCTGTCAGACCAATGAACGCAAGATTTACGCCTATGGCCGCGCGAATAATGAGGCGTGGGCGCCAGCGAAAATGGGGAAATGGGTCGATATGGAAAATATCAAACAGAATTATGCGCAACGCGCGCTCTTCCGATATTTTTTCTGTCCTCTCGGGACTGAAATGATTAAAGACGCGGATGAGGCGGTGCGGGCGTTAAAGGCGGGGGGACATCCCAAGGCGGTCAAATATTAGCCTCCTCTAATTGTCAATTATCCTCTCGCAGATGGACGGACGGGCTAACCCTGCGGGCTTTGGGTCATGTGTCGACAATAGTTTTGCAGGTTGTCTGGCAGATGATCGGGGCAGACCCCGCATCGGCGATTTCCTGCGACCGCATAATCGATAAATTTGGGCGGCGCCAGCTTGAGGTTCGCCATGAGCTCCTTGAATTCTTCGAGGGTGCGGTTGTTCCCCAGCCGCGGGTTGCGGGTCTTCTCCTGCGAGATTGAGGAAACCCGCCGGTTGTTATAGTCATGGCAGGGGTAAACCAGGCAGTCATCCGTCAGGGCAAATAATTTTTCGGTCACGCTCCTGAACAGCACTTCAGTATTGCCATTCTGGAAGTCGGTCCGTCCACACCCGTCGATCAACAGCGCATCGCCGGTGAAGACCCTGTCGCCGCACAGGTAGGCGAAGTGCCCATCGGTATGTCCGGGTGTATGCAGGGGTTGCAGCGCAACGCTGCCGATGCAAAGAGGGATACCTTCCTCAATGCCAATATCCGTGCAGGGAAGCCGGTCGAAAGCAGGCGCGGCAATTTTGCTGCCTGTGGTCTGCTTCAGTTCAAGCGCGGCAGTAATATGGTCAGCGTGAATATGGGTTTCGACAGTGCAGGCCAAGGTCAGCCCGAGGCGCTTGATTTCGGCCAGATCACGTTCGACGGACGTGATCACCGGGTCGATCAGCAGCGCCTGCCCGGTTTTCTCGCATCCTAGCAGATAGGTATAGGTGCTGGATAAAGGCTCGAACAGCTGGCGGAATATCATAATGGTTTTTTTACGGATTTCACGCTCGCGCGGGCGAATCCACCTAACTCAGGAAGCAGGCCTGGCTCTCTGGTAAAGCGTCTTGGCTCGCATTCCAAGCTTGCAATAGCCCAGTACGGGGCCCGGCAGCGTTTCAATGGCTGTCTTGAATTGGGACACATGGGAATCGTTTATTTGACCCGGCACCACCGGCAAGTAAAAGAACTCAAGACCGAGCGTCCTTGCTGTTGACTCAAGCAGCGCATGGTCGGCATGAGCGCCGCCATCCTCGTCATCCGGCCGGTTGCAAATGACAGTTTTAAAGCCCGCCGCCTGGATCTCCGCGAGGTCGTCGACATCGATTTGCGGGCTGGACGAAAAGTTGTCGTCAATTCTGGTAAGCGGCTTCATTAAATCTCCTCGGGCAATGGCGTTTCGGGATATTGTATGTGAGTCTCCGAACCCTGAATAATTCCCATCCGCTCCACAGAGGAATTGTCCAAAGGTTCTTCAGAGGTTCGTTAAAGCAAAACCAGATTATCCCTGTGTATGAGTTCGGGTTCAACCACGTAACCCAGGACAGCTTCGATGTCGCTGCTCGCGCGGCGGAGGATCTTCCTGGTTTCGGCAGCGCTGTAATTGACCAGCCCGCGCGCAATTTCCCTTCCGCTCGGGTCGAGACATCCAATGGCTTCCCCGCGTTCGAAGTTGCCGCCGACATCCATGACTCCGATCGGCAGTAGGCTCTTCCCACCTGCGGCAAGCGCATGCACTGCTCCCTCATCCAGGGTCACGCTTCCGCGTAGCTGCAGGTGATCAGCGAGCCATTGCTTCCGGGCCGCGAGCGTCATGGTATCCGCCAACAATTGCGTCCCTATCGCCTCGCCTTGCGCGAGGGAGATCAGGACATTGGGTTCGTGGCCCGACGCGATCACCGTATGCGCGCCGCTGCGGGCAGCCCGCTTTGCGGCAAGTACTTTAGTCAGCATCCCTCCGCGCCCAATCTCGCTGCCCGTCCCCCCAGCCATCGCTTCAATCGCAGGGTCTCCGGCCCTTGCCTGCTCCACCAGAGTGGCTTCCGCATTCTTGCGCGGGTCGGCGGTGAATAATCCGCCCTGATCGGTGAGAATAACCAGCACATCGGCTTCGATCAGGTTGGTGACGAGCGCTGCCAGGGTGTCATTGTCGCCAAAGCGGATTTCATCGGTCGCGACGGTATCGTTTTCATTGATGACCGGAATGACATTGAGGCTTAGTAATGTGGTCAGCGTTGAACGCGCATTCAGGTAGCGCTTGCGGTCAGAAAGGTCGTCGTGCGTAAGGAGCACTTGCGCCGCGTGCAATTCGTGGTTGCGGAAGCATGATTCGTAAGCCTGCACCACGCCCATCTGGCCGACGGCCGCTGCAGCCTGCAACTCGTGCAAGGCGTGAGGACGTTTTTTCCAGCCCAACCGCTGCATGCCTTCCGCGATTGCGCCGGAAGAAACCAGCACAATCTCCTTGCCCATTTCCTTGAGCTTGGCAATTTGCTCCGCCCAGCGGGCCAGGGCCGCATGATCGAGCCCCTGTCCCTGGTTTGTGACCAGACTGCTGCCGACTTTAACCACAATACGCCGGGCGCTTTTCAGGATGGATTGCATGAGCTTTTTACGCTGAAGCAGGGCAATGATGCGTATGGGTGGCGAGGCAGCAAGGCAGAATTATTATGACAACCGATAATAGAGCGACTCAAATGGATGAGGCATGCTCAAATGGAAGAGGCGATCAGTATAATCTTTGTCATTATTTTTAGAAAGCTGGCTGGATCAAACCAGCCGGTACGGCTTGTCCGAAGCCAGCTGAGGCTTGCTACCGACCAGAGAAAAACCCGGTTAATTTTCCTTCACCGCGAGCCGAAAATTTGCACGTGCATAATTATTATATGTGGGGCAGCGCAGGCTGGCAGTCTCGGCGGATAACCGGATAATGCAATCAATATTGTTGTGCGGGTTCGCGGGCCAAGACGCGGTTATTTCGACTCTCTATTATGCCGTAACAGACGGGGGTCAATATCAGGCTGGCAGTCATTCCGATCAAAAGGCCGACTGTTAATGATAACGTCATCGGCACCAGAAACTGGGCCTGTTCACTTGTCTCGAGCAAAATGGGGAGGAATCCGACGAAATTGGTCAGAAAGGCAAGCAAAATTGGTCTGAACCGCGCAGTACAAGCTTCTACGATGAGGTCTGCCATGGATATATCGGCTGCGCCTTCTCGCTGCTTGACATAATCCAGAAGCACGAGGCTGTCATTCACGACCACGCCACTCGCGGCAATCATGCCAACCAGGGATTCCATTGATATTGGCAGACCAATCAGCCAATGGGCCCATACTGCGCCGGCCCAGGCTACTGGGGCACCCAATAAAAAGACGAGCGGTTTTACATACGACTCAAAGGGGATCGCGATCAAGGCATAGATTAACGTTAAGGCGATCGCGGTCAAGAATATCAGGGTACGGGCGGTATCTTCCTGCTCCTGGCGTTCCTCACCGATATTTATGTCGAGTCCAGGAAATTGCCGCTTGAGCTGCGGGATTTCTTCGGCGGCCAACCGGGCGTGGAGCGCGTTGAGGTCTGTTATCTTGGAATCGATTTGTGCTTGAATTTTAAGGATGCGTTGCCGGTCCTGGCGTATGAGCATGGACTGGCCGGGTACGAGTTCGATTTCGGCGAGCGTCCCTAAAGGCGCTTGCCCGCCGTTGGGGAGCCGTATGGGAAGGCTGGACAGGCCGGGCAGCGAATCCCGTTCGTTGGGCGGCAGGCGCACCATTACTTTTACCTCATTACGCCCCCGCTGGAACCTATGCACTTCGTCGCCGTAGTATGCATGACGCATCTGTTCGGCTAGATCCTCCAACCGGAGGCCAAAGTGTTCGGCCTCTGGTTTAACGCGAAGACGAACTTCAGCCTTGCCGGGTTCGGCGTAATCTACGACATCGTACACGCCAGGATAGCCCGCCAGCTTTTGTTTGAACTGCGCGGCCGCAAGGGACAAAACCGCGGGGTCGGGATGCCCGAGATCAAATTCCATATCGAAAGGGAGGTCTCCCTCTTTATAGTGGAATTCGATTTTGGCGCGGCCGATATCTCCAATTCGCTTCCGCCACTCACGCACGAAATCCTCTACCACGATATGTTTTCGTCCCGTGGGTGACAACTCGGTCCAGAATCCGGCCTCATGTTCCGTAATGATCGTTTCCACTCCGACGATGACGCTTTGCTTAATATGAGGATCGCGAATTCGGGCTTCCTTATCCAGTTGGTCCCGAACTTCCAGCAATGCACGTTCTACCTTTTCCGCGATGCGACGTGTCTCGCTGTATGGGACATCCTTGGGTAATTTTAAGGCGACCCAGAAGCTGTCTTTCGTTACGTCAGCCTGCAAGGAAAGCCTGACATAGCCTCCGGCAACCAGCGCGGCGGCCAGCATCAGGACTACCGCAAATATCGCAATAGTCAAGTAGCGCCACGCCAGGGCTCTTTCCAGCACTGGCGTATATACGCGGTGGACAAAGCGTCGCAATCCCCGATTCAGGCTAGTCCGCACCTTTGCCAATGGAGTTTGCGCAACCGGCTTTGGGGGTGCGGCGAGATGAGAAGGTAAAATGAGGAGCGCTTCAACCAGCGAAAATACCAAGGTCAGGATCATGACCAGGCAGATCGGTTTCATCATTTGGCCGGCCCAGCCCGGCAGGAACAAACCGGGTAGAAAAGCGACAAGAACGATCATGACGGCAACAATTACTGGCAGAGAAACCTCCCGAGCGCCAGAAATTGCGGCCTCGAGGTATGCCAACTTTCGCCTGCCTGCTGTTAATAATGGTGTGGACTCGATTTCTGACTTGGGTGAGCCGGAGGCATCTACGGCTTCCTGTTTCGCGTAGATGGATTCCCCGATAATGATCGCGTCGTCGACGAGCACACCCATGGCGAGGAGAAAACCGAATAGGGATAGCATGTTGAGCGACACATCCAGCGCTGGCATGAGCCAGAATGCGCCAAAAATCGAGGTCAGTATTCCGATACCCGCCCAGATCGCGACCTTGAAATGGAGAAACAACGTCAATATCAGGCAGACGAGCACGAAGCCGGTCAATCCGTCCTCAAGCAGGGTTCCGATTCGTTCCTCGTAGGCCTGAGAATCGTCCCACCAGGTGATAAGCCCGATTCCGGGTGGCAACTGGGCTTGCATTTCGGAAACGTACGCTCTGACGCGTCGCGCAACTTCAACTGTGTCTCGCTCCGCGTGAACCTCCCAGCCCTGCGCGGTTTCTCCGTTGTGGTGCCATTCCGAAATGCGCTCCTCCAAGCCATCCTTGATTATAGCGACATCTCGCAGCAGTACCCGGCTGCCGTCCGAATTCGTTTTCACCACCAAGCTTCCGATGGCAACACTGTCCTGCGCCTTACCCTTCACGCGAAGCAGCAGCTCACCCATCGGGTTTTTTATTACCCCCCCGGGTAAATCTATAGAAGCTCGCCTGATAGTTTCCGTGACCTCGTTTAGCGATATGCGAAACTGACGCAGGCGTTCAGACGAAACCTCAATAGCGATCTCGTAGGCCTGGTCATAGTAGTTGTGAGCGCGCGTAACACCGGGTATCTGCGATAAGTCGCCCTGGATGCGGTCGCTCAGGCGCTTGAGTGTAAGCGGGTCGGTGGGTCCGTGCAGCGCGACCCAAATCACGCCATCGTCTCCGATACGGTGTCCGGGAAGAACTTCGATTCTCTCCAATCCCTTCGGCAGGCGAGGTATTGCTTGAACACGTCCCTGGACCGCGTTCACCATCTGGTTTCGATCATAGTCCGGAAGGATAGCGACCTTGACGAGGCATTCCCCCTCGATTATTTCGGTTTTAAGCCGTTTGATACCGGCAAGATTGTAAATTGCCTCCTCGATCCGGATACAGACGGACTCTTCGATTTCGAGGGGGCCCGCCCCTGGATAGACGGCTCTGACATCGATTTGGTGAGGCGTAAATCTGGGGAATACCTCCTTATCCATCAGCAACAGGCTGCCGCAGCCACCCAAGAGGATCAGCAGCATCAGCAGATTGGCGGCGATTGGATTCGAGGCAAACCAGGCGATCAAGCCGGAGGGCGGCATGGCGGGAAGTATGGGCTTCACCTCGGTGTTTCCTTACAGAGGCTTGGCGCGGGGACGTGACAGGGAGAGAAAAAGGGTATCACAGTGCTGGTTGAGGCATTGACGTATCCCTTCGCGCATTTTCCGCTGCCAGCCCGAGCGGCACGATCTGCGTCCGGAGCTTCATGCCTTGCACGGGAACCTGAATACCGGAGACGACTACGCGATCTCCAGGGTTAAGACCGCCTTTTATAAGGACCCGATCAGGCTCGCTACGTAGGATATCCACATGGCGAATATGAAGTCGATCTTCTCCATCGACCCATAACACTTCGTGCGAGGGATTTACCGCTCCGGGCGGCAGGACAAATACATCCGATTGATCTCTACCCACGATCTCTGCATTTACGAACAGCCCGGGCATGAGCGGCGCTTGTCCTGCTTTTACGGTATATGGATTGTTTACCTCGGCGACCGCGTGCAGAAGACCCGTTTCTTCGTCCAGCGCCCCTTCCGCGCGAACGATGTGTCCTTCCCAGCGTTGCAATGCCCCGGCAAACTGCGTGCTTAAAATTACCTTGGGACCGGTTTCCGCTTTACTGTTTCCTTGGTCCAGCAGCAGGTCAAGATAGGTAAACTGATCGGTGGCCAAGGGGAGGCGCACCTGGGCAACGTCGATGGCATAAATACGCGCCAGCTTTTCCCCTGGTTGAACATATTGCCCGAGCCCAGTATGTCTTTCCCTGACGCGCCCCGCAAACGGGGCGCGCCATTCGCATCGGTTGCGCTGCAGGCGGGCATTCGCAAGGTCAGCCTGCGCGGCTTTTAATTTGGCACGGGCCTCCGCTAATTGAGGCTCGCGCAAGATCAGGGCCGAAGGCTGCCCTTCTCCCAGGGAGTGCCATTCGTTGCGCGCCTGCTCCGCCTGCGCTTCTTCCATCATTACTTGCCGCTCCGCCTCGGCAATGCGGGCCTGCGCCTCAGCGATTGCGTGGTCGTAACTGCGCGGGTCTATTTTAATCAATACATCCCCTCGATTGAAAAAGCCGCCCGCGACGAGGCTCGGGTGCAGCTCAACGACCTGGCCCGCGACTTCTGGCACCAGGTCAATTTCTGTTCGCGCCGTGACCACACCGTGAGAGCGGATATTCAGCTTGACTGTCTGCGGCTCAACCTGGACCACCTGCGCCAGCGGCGCTTCGTCATTCAATAATTCTGACTTTGGCTGTGGCTTGTGAACGACGATAGCCCAGGAAATACTGATTCCGGTCAGTACCACCACAACAGGCGCGATAATTTTCAGCACGGCTCTGCGTTTCAAGTTTTTCAGCATGGTGCCCGGGAATCAACGGACAGATTGCCCCCGAAACGCTTTGTCATCAGCCTGGGCTGCCTACCTCCGCGCATGCTGGGTAATTGGTGCCGTCCAGTTAAGCCTCGCATGTTCTTCCTACCGTTTCTTTCAATGAATCTCCTCTCTAGTCTCGTCCACAGCCCACTTCTTCGACCAGCTACAAAACTTCATATGTCGTTCAACGAGGCGCTTCGTCAAACGCCGCCCCCCAGTGCGAGATAAAGGTTGACGCGATTATTTAACAACTGCCGTTTCACAGCAATATGAGCGCTTTGTGCGTTCAACGTGCTGCGGTAACTGTCCAGCAGCGTGAGAATTTCAATCATACCAAGCTGATAGGAATAGATCGCCAGCTTGCGGCTTGCCTCCGTTTGCTCGACCGCCTGCCTCAGCGCTTTTTCTTGTTCCCGCAGCCACTCATCCGCTGCAAGTACCTGCTCCACTTCACGAAATGCGTTCAGCGCGGTACTTTTGTAAAGATTTAGCGCTTCCTCTGCGCGCGCTTCGTTCAACTGGATCTCTCCGCGTATGCGCCCACCGGTAAATAAGGGTTGGGCCAAGCCTATTACGACGTTCCAGGCCAGCGAGCGGGGGTCGACGAGGTCGGTCAACGCTGTGCTGCGCGTGCCGCCCGCTGCTGTTAAGACAATCCTGGGCAGCAGGAGTTTTCTTACGCTTTGCACCCGCGAATCGGCTGCCAGCAGGCGGTCAAATGCAGCGACTAGATCGGGTCGTCTTGCCAGTAGCTCGGATGGTATTCCAGCAGGTAGCCCGGAAGGCGGCTCGGGCAGTGCCGACGCCTCGGTCAAACCCCCTGCGGGATAACGGCCGAGCAGCACCTCAAGCCGGCGGTTGACCAATTGTATCTGGTTACGGGCTTCGCCAAGCTCTGCCTCGGCAGTAGCAAGGTCGGTGAGCGCCAAACGCAAATCAAGTGCATTCGTTATTCCTCGTGCAAAACGCCCTCGCACAAGCTGGACAATCGTGCGGCGGTCTTTGACGGACTGCTCTGCTACGCTCGACTGAAGCCTTGCCTCCGCCAAGTCAAAATAACTTTGAGCGATCCTGGCAGCCAGCGATAACCGAGCACCGTTGAGGTCCGACGCCACGGCACTTGACTCCACGAAGGCGGCTTGCCTGACATCCCTGATCCGGCCCCATACATCCAGCTCCCAACTGAGGCTGAATACAGCATCGAATACGCCGAATCTTGCCGAGCCGAATCCTGCTTCCCGAACCTTTACTTGTTGATTATCCGCGATGAACGATATTTGGGGAAATAGACCGGACCCATCAATCCGAGCCTGGGCAATGGCCGCGTCGAGCCGTGTTGCCGCAGCCTTCAAATCGTAGTTATCGGCGAGCCCGCTGTGGATCAAGCTGCTTAAATTCGGGTCGCCAAATGATTCAACCCACTGCTCCGGCGTCGGTTGGCTAGACCCATTCGCCCCGGTCCAATGAGAGGGTATCTCCGCTCCAGCATCCTCCGCGTGTCGCACCGGCGGCGCTTTGCAGCCGCTTGCACCGATCAGGAGCAGCATGGAAAGAATTGCGAGCCTCGGTATTCTTGGCATTCGTTTCAGCTGGATCGAGCGTTGATCTCGAAATGAATTCAGTCACTGGTCCGGATTGCTTCGCAGGTGCTTCCACATACCCCGGACTAGATGACAAAAGCAGGTTTGCCCCCGCCCCTTTATTTATTGATAGAGAAGTTTATCTATGACCCGGTTCGCTTGAGTGTAAACAAGGGCAACAAGCATCTCTATCTCAACCAGCTTAACACGGGCCAATGCATATAGACGAACGGGCCAATGGTCTACAACAATTGCGTGACAAGACATCCATGAACGGCTCGACGGGTGATGGCAAGATAAGTTATCGATAAAACAATCATTCACACCGTCGCTACGTGATATGAATTTTTGTCATGGTTAATAAACCAGTTTAAAAAAAACAATTATATCATGAGCTTGTAATAAGGAAATGCTAAATAAGGACTGTGCGATCACATATTTGTATTGTACAAGATTATTCGTTATATGATAATAAGAACAATTCTCGTTATTATCTATCGTTGATTCAACTCACATGGGGAGGGTAGGATGATCTTGGACCAGCAGCCTGTTGACTTGGGGACAGTCTTTGTTGCTCATCAGGCGCAATTGCGGCGGGCCGCGCTGAAAATTCTCGGCGATCTTGCCAGGGCAGAGGATGTGGTGCAGGATGCGTATCTGAAGGTAACCGAATCGGAACGCGCGCCGAACATCAAGCAGCCCTTGGCATATTTATATCAGATCGTGCGTAACCTCGCTATCGATCGGCATCGCCGCGCTGCATTCGAAGGAGGGCTCTTTGAGAACGAGGAAGAAGGGCTTCAGGTGCCAGGGCAGATGGCAACGCCTGAGGCAACTGCAATCAGCCGTCAAAATCTGACAGTGGTGGCACGTGCCCTATCCGAGCTTCCGGAACGGACGAGACGCGTTTTCGAACTGCATCGACTGGACGGGCATACTCATTGTGCCATCGCCGCCCAGTTGAATATTTCAACGTCACTGGTGAATATTCTGATCCATGACGCCATGGATCACTGCCGGGCCGCACTCCGGTCCATGTGACTTTTTTTACCTAAAATGTTCGCATCCGCTACAATTGCTTGGTTAGCAATAGTATTGGAGTGTGAATCAAATTGAGATTTGGAAGACCTTTATTGCGGATCGAGCCCACCGCAAGGTGAACTTTACTGACCCGCATGGTGATGACAGGGTATGGCGAGCCGCCGTGGAGTGGGTCACGCGCGAGCATGAGTCACCATTAAATGGTGCCGCGGAAAAGGAATTGTTTGATTGGCTGGAAAGTGATCCTGCCCATCGGGCAGCCTATGAGGAGGCATCCTATTTGTGGATGCTGACTGGTCTGGTTCCTCGTTCGGATGGGTCGAAATCAGACGGATGAGTCTTCCGAAAAAACAGGGGCCGAGGCCCCTGTCAAGCCTAAAGCTCTGCAAATACTTTTCTTCGGCGCGCCATTGCGCCGACCAGACCCAGGCCAGCCAATAGCATAGCGTAGGTTTCCGGTTCAGGAACCACGGAAACTCCCGACAGCCGGAGGCGGTATGCCTCGTTAACTGCACCACCGGTAGCATCCGGCGGTGGTGCCCATCCGGTCAAAGGTGACGCACCCCCGGGACCGGACGCCGTTATAATCGAGGTAAACGGAGCAGCGGTATTGGGAGCAATGAAGTTTTCCGGCCCGACGCCATTGCCGCTGGTTGGCGTGGTGCTATTGATATCAAATACCCCCAGATAGTACCAGCCCACGGCTTGCGGACCGCGGGGGTCTCCGGCCGGTAAGCCGGCATTGGAATCACCCAGCCGCGCATCGTCATTTCCATATATCCCGTAGCCGCCTGAATTAAAGAGCGCCAAGCCGGAATCAAACGTGCCAGTCACGGACGCCGAGAAGGTGGTAGGACTGGAAATGTAAATCCGGTATAGATCAACGTCCGCGCCATTTGTCACGGTTCCATAGATATTTCGTAATGGGCCGTTGCCGAGCGGTTCCTGTGCTGTGGCAAGGAGTTGTCCGGCATCTCCGGACTCATTCCAGTTGACCGCGTATGCAGGGTTGATGAAAAGGGAAGATGCTAACAAAGATGCCGAAACGGCTACCTTTGCAACGCCGGCTTTCCCGGAAAAATTGCTTTTGAGTTTTAACTTCATAAAACTTCCCTCCTATGAGTACTACAAGTTTGTCAAAGTTTGTTTCTTCAATACGGCGGATTCACTCTTATTCGTCGGATCACCTCCTTCACAAATTATTAAAACGATTTACTAATTCGCAAGGCAGGGGCGCAGGGCAATTCCTTTCATTTTTGAAGTTATGTCAGTGATCTCTTAGTTCCCGAAATCGAAGAATCTCGACCCTCCTATTGCGTCCTGACCTATTTCCGCAGACCGTCACCTGCATCTCTGATCCGATCCCTTCCGATAAACGCTTGCGCCTCTTTTCTCTTAATTTGCGCCAATTCGATATGACGTAATAACAATGAGAACGATTGGCATTATCGTTATTTTTAGCGATCACGCAAGGTTTTTTTCTTTGTTATTTCCTCATCCTGATTCGTCTAGTTGGATAAGAAACGCCCTAATGGGCAGGGTAACGCGGTTCATTTATTCGAGGATTTGTGATGACAAGTTGTTTTGATCGTGAAGAGGGGATTTTCCGTGTGCTGGTCAATCACGAAGAGCAGTATTCGATCTGGCCGGAATGGAAAGCCATACCCGGCGGGTGGCGCGACACTCAGATAATTGGCGACAAGAAAACATGTCTGGAATATATCGAAAAAGTCTGGACAGACATGCGGCCGCTGAGCCTCCGGCGCTTTATGGATGAGCAGGCGACGGGTGCAAGCCAGTAATGCCTGTACCACTTACTCTATTCAGCCTGCCATGCGCGGGCGCCAGTTCCGTTATGTATTTGCGTTGGCGGAAACGATTGCCGTCATGGATACAGGTCGTGCCAGTCGAGTTGCCGGGTCGGGGACGGCGCTTGCATGAAGCGCCGGAACGCAATCTGGACGCTTTGGCTGCGCTTCTATGCAATGAGCTTGGGTCTCAGCTTCCTGAGCGCTACGCAATCTTTGGGCACAGCATGGGTGCCTTATTGGCATATAGAATCGCACACGGCCTTCGGACGGGTAGCGCTCCCTTACCCGTAGCATTGGCGGTATCGGCTTGTGTGGCGCCATCTCTACAGGACTGGAAACGGTACGCGGACAAAACCACTGACGCCTCCCTGGTCGCTGAGCTGCGCAAGCAGAATGGAACGCCGGACGAAATGTTCGAGAGCCCGGAACTCCTCTCCATGACGTTAAATTTGCTCCGTGCCGATTATCGAGTTTGCGCTAGCTTCCGCTATCAGAAACTATCGCCTTTACCTTTTCCTCTCCATGTGTTTGGCGGGCGGGACGATGAAATCCATCCTTCCAGGCTTGAAGCGTGGCAGGAGGAAACGGCCCTGCGTACTTCTCTGGACTGGTTTGACGGCGGCCATTTTTTTCTTCGCCAGAACGAAGAGGCCTTCCTTTCGGCCCTTGTGAAGCGCCTGACGTCTAATGCCACCATGTTGCCGCATAACCCGCATGCTGCGCCTGCCTCTGCCTGAAACTATTCCATCGAGTATTGAAGTGTGGCAGCTCAAGCTTAATTTAAGGCTGCCCATTTCGAGTACGGATTTCTCGCTGCTTAGCAAGGACGAGCGCGCACGGGCTTTATATTTTTACAGGCATGAAGATAGAGTACGCGCAATCGCTACGCGAGCGGCACTACGGCGGCTGTTGGCTGAGCGGCTTGCCTCTCCCGCCGACGAGATAGGTTTTGTCGCCAATAAATATGGCAAGCCTTTTCTGCGCCATGAAGAGGGCATCGAGTTCAATGTGTCGCATGCGGGCACTTTTTCATTGATTGCAATTTCCACGGACGGGCCAATTGGGGTGGATATCGAATGCCGAAATCGGGGAGTCGAGGAAAAAATGTTTGATCATTATGTACTGTCCTCAATGGAACGAAGTTCTGGGTCAGGCATAGCCAATTTCGTTGAGCATTGGGTGGCAAAAGAGTCTGTCTTGAAAGCCCTTGGACTGGGAATCTCCGAGTACTTGCAGGCCGTTTCTATTCTGCCCGGAGAGGGGAGCGATTATCGAGTCATACACGACCAGCCGGAGTGGGCGGGACTAAAGGTTTGGCCGATCGACGCGCCGGAGGGATACGCAGCAGCGGTGGCCGTAAAACGCCCGAATAAGGGAATAGGGACTTTGCGTGAGCGTTCCTTCACGCTACTCGAATAACAGCTCAGTTTCATTATGTTAATCAGTTCTTTCCAAGCTGTAAGTGAACAATAGCGAACAGGGAATAGTCAGTAACAATGAAATCACGGCAAATTACGCAGCGCGATTATCCGGACGATATGGTAGTGCATCTGCAGACGCTTGCCTTGGAGCGTCCGCATGATACCGCCCTGATCGTGGTAAGCCCGGAGGAGTCGGGGAGTGGCGCCGCAGTGGATACGAGATTCGACTATTTAACGTTGGATCAGCACGTCCGTGCGCTGGCCGCTGCCCTTCAGGAACGCTTTCTTCCCGGGGAACGCGCGTTGCTGCTGTTGGATAACGACGAGCATTATGTCATCGGATTCCTTGCGTGCCTGTATGCCGGTGTAATCGCTGTGCCCGTGTTCCCGCCTGAAGGAACGCGCGAGCGACATCTGGCAAGATTGCTTGCCATCTCATCTGACGCCAGGCCCGGTTGTATTCTCACTACCGGTGAAATCCGCCCCCTGCTTACGGAGCAATTTTCTCAGGTACCTATCCTGAACGTAGATACGGTGACGTTGGAGTACGGTAGCGAATGGCGCCTTAAGCCTCTCCGCAAAGACGATGTTGCATTTCTTCAATATACATCGGGTTCCACCTCGACGCCGAAAGGGGTAATGGTCAGTCACGGCAGTCTCATGGCAAATGCGAGGGCACTTGAAGAGGGTATGTCGATGAGCCCGGACGACATATATCTCAGCTGGTTGCCTCTCTACCACGACATGGGTCTGATCGGCGGGCTGTTGCAGCCTATTCACCGCGGCATCCCCGCCGTGCTGATGACGCCCCGATTTTTCATTGAACGGCCTGTTCGCTGGCTCGAAGCCATCACGCGTCATCGCGCCACGGTGAGCGGCGCTCCGGATTTTGCTTTTCGGCTCTGCGTAGAGCGGGTGAGAGACGGGCAGATGCAGGGACTCGATCTATCAAGCTGGCGTATCGCTTTCTCCGGTGCCGAGCCGGTCCGCCATGACACGACGCAGGCTTTCATGGAGCGGTTTGCGCAGGTGGGGCTCGCGGCTCAAGCAATTTATCCCTGCTACGGGCTGGCTGAAGCCACGCTTTTTGTAACGGGAGGCACACGCGGGGACGGCGTCGAAGCACACCAGTTTTCCATGGAAAGGCTGGCTCAAAGCCACGCCGAAGTGGTGGAGCAGGGAATTCCCCTGGTTGCGTGCGGAGCCCCTGTATCCCATCACGACGTGGAAATTGTCCATCCGGAATCCTTGATTCCACTGTCCGATGGCAGCGTTGGTGAAATCTGGATCAGCGGGCCCAGCCTTGCTGCAGGGTATTGGCAGCGTAGCGAGGAAACGGAAGAAACTTTTGTACATCGCGACGGGAATCGGTGGCTGCGTACCGGTGACCTCGGTTTCGTTCATGCGGGGCAGCTCTACATCGCAGGAAGGTGCAAGGATCTCATCATTGTTCGCGGGCAGAATATTTATCCTCAGGATATCGAAAAAGTGGTTGAGGAGGAGGTGGAGGCGTCGCGCAAGGGTCGCGTGGCGGCATTTCCGGTGGAAGCTCCTCAAGGGGAAGGTATCGGTATCGCGGTGGAAATATCCCGCGGTATGCGAAAGCTGGTATCCGTTGAAACTCTGGTCAACGCGCTCAGCGAAGCGGTGAGCAACCACTGTCACGAACCGCTATCGGTGGTCGTATTACTTAACCCGGGCGCGTTGCCAAAAACTTCCAGTGGTAAGTTACAGCGCGCCGCCTGCCGCCAGGGGTGGCACGAGCGTACGTTGGATGCCTATGCAATTTATGAATTCGGCCGCTATTTGCTGGGCGGCAATGCGCAAAACACGCAGCCCGTGGATGCATTAGCCGATGAAGTCGAGATTGCGCTTGCCGGAATCTGGGAAACTGTTCTTAGTCGCGCGGTCGCGCGGGCCGAGGACCACTTCTTTGCGATTGGAGGCAATTCCCTTGCCGCAGTACAGGCTGTCGCGCGTATCTCCGATTACTGGGAAATCGATTTTCCAGTCCGCAGCCTGTTCGAGAATCCTCGTGTCGGTGAGTGTGCCAGCGAAATCAAGCGCGTTCTGGCGAACGGTGCTTTGCGGCGGCAAGCCGATATCCGTATTTTCCCGACAGGCTTCAGAGCGCCCTCATATCCCTTGTCATTTGGTCAGCAGCGCCAATGGTTCCTCTGGCAGCTCGATCGATCGAGCACTGCATATCATATTCAACATGCCTTGCGGCTGAATGGAACATTGAATATCGAGGGGATATGCGCGGCCTTTGACGGTCTCCTCCGACGGCATGGAGCATTGCGCGCGATCTTTCGCGTAGGAGCTGATGGATCTCCCGAGCAGATTATCCAGCCAATGTCTCCGTTCGAAATTTCCTGCGTGGATTTGCGCGAGTTGCCGCTGCCGGAGCGGGAAGCACGAGCAGCCGAAGAGGCGCGGCGGTTCTGTTCGGTTCCCTTCGATCTCACGCAAGGCCCGCTGCTGAGAGTGGCATTGATCCAGATAGCCGGCGACGAGAATATTCTAGTAATGGTCATGCACCATATCGTTTCCGATGGGGCGTCCATGCAATTTTTAATCGACGAGCTTTCGGCCCGTTATCTGGCATATGTTCAAGGAAGAGTTATCGACTTCGACCCGTTGCCTATCCAGTATTCCGATTATGTCGAATGGCAGCGGCGCTGGCTCGATGCGGGTGAGAAAGACCGGCAGCTCGAGTACTGGCGCAACTACCTGGGAATGGTTCATCCGGTATTGACGCTACCCGCCGATAATCCTCGCAAGCCGATTGCAAATTATCACGCAGCCCGTCATTCCTTTGATCTCTCCCCCGACTTGGTCAGCGAACTTCGCCTGATATCGCAGAAGCAGGGCGTAACGCTATTCATGTCGTTGCTGGCAGCGTTCCAGGCTTTGCTGTATCGACATACCGGGCAGCGGGATATCCGGGTGGGCGTGCCCGTCGCCAACCGCACTCGGGTTGAAACAGCGAGCCTGATAGGTTTCTTTGTGAATACGCAGGTATTGCGTACCCAATTGCATGGCCGCATGTCGCTTGCAGATGTCCTGGACCAGGTGCGGGAAGGCGCCATAGATGCGCAAGCGCATCAGGATCTTCCGTTTGAACAGCTGGTCGAAGCACTGCAGCCGGAGAGGAGTTTGAGTCACAGCCCCTTATTCCAGGTGACTATCAACCACCTGTTGAGGGATTATCGGGCGCTACACCAGCTTTCCGGCGTGAAAGTGTCGGATTACGAGCTCGGTGAACAGGCTGCGCAGTTCGAGCTGACGCTGGAAACAATCGAATCACCAGATGGCAGCTTGCGCGCCAGCTTTATCTATGCATCTGAACTCTTCGATTCCTTGACCATGAAGCGGTTGGGCGAGCATTACGTCGGCATGTTGCGAACGCTTGCCAGTTGCCCTGAACAATCGATTGCCGATATTGATCTGCTCTGTGACAGGGACAAAACACTCCTTAAAAGCTGGAGCGTCGGCAAGGTTGGGTCCGCGCCAGCCGCGCTTGTACACCGGTTGGTTGAGCAGCGTGCGGAAAAAAGACCTCAGGATATCGCTCTGATTTTCGCTGACATCCAGTTGACCTACGCCGAACTGAACCGAAGAGCCAACGTCCTGGCGCACCGGCTCCTAGCCATGGGGGTAAAGCCGGAAGTCAAGGTGGGCATTGCGGTCGAACGTTCCATGGAAATGATAGTAGGTCTTCTGGCGATCCTGAAAGCAGGTGGCGCGTACGTCCCCCTTGATCCGGAATACCCGCAGGAGCGGCTGAATTACATGGTAGCCGACAGCGGCATCAGCCTATTGTTGTCACAAGGTCATATCACCGATCGCATTCCGCGTTCACCAGAACTCCCCGTGCTCGAGCTTGATCTGCTCGACTGGAAGGTCGGGCTCGACACCAACCCCCGCATAACGCTGCATCGCGACAATCTCGCTTATGTCATCTATACATCTGGCTCGACAGGAAAACCCAAGGGTGTCATGGTTGCCCACGGACCGCTAGCCATGCATTTGGCGGCGATACGCCAAATTTACGACGTTCAGCCAGGAGATCGGGAACTTTTGTTTTTCTCGATGAATTTCGACGCTGCGGCCGAGCAATGGATGACGCCGCTATCCAGCGGTGCGACGATTGTCGTGCCTTCCGCGAGCGAACTCTCGATCGACAATTTCACCAGCCTGATCATCCGTCATAGCATTTCAACACTGCATTTGCCTCCGGCTTATTTACGGCTTCTTCTGCCATCCGCGCGCCGTAGCGCTGCTTCGGTTCGGGTATGTATCGCCGGCGGAGAAGCCTGGTTTACGGGTGATCTGGCGGCAACAGAGGAGACATTTCCGAACGTCCGGCTCGTGAATGCTTACGGTCCCACGGAAACGATCATCACTCCGACAGCCTGGGTGGGCAGTTCGGCGGCCGGTATTGCCGGAGATTATGTGCCTATTGGCCAGCCTGTCGGCAAGCGTAGCGCATACGTGCTCGACGATGAACTCAATTTAGTGCCGCCGGGCGTCATCGGAGAGCTCTACATGGGAGAACAAGGTCTTGCCCGTGGCTACCTCAACCGTCCTGCATTGACTGGCGAACGTTTTATTGCCGATCCGTTCAGTCAAACCGGCGGGCGCCTCTACCGTACCGGTGATCTGGTGCGCTGGGATATGGACGGGCAACTGGAGTATGTAGGCCGTCTCGATCATCAAATCAAGATACGTGGCTTTCGTGTGGAATTAGGCGAGATTGAAGCGCAACTCCTGGCTCAGCAGGGAGTATCGGAAGCTGTCGTGGCCGCGCAGGAAAGCCGAAATGGGACGCGTCTGATTGCCTATATCGTGCCGCATGCGGACGTGCTACTCAATTCCGCGCTGCTTAAGACTGCACTTGGCACGACTGTTCCTGACTACATGCTACCCAGTCTTTTCGTTTTTCTCGACGTATTGCCGCTCAGTCCTAACGGTAAGGTGGATCGGCTGCGCCTGCCTCTCCCTGACCAGCCGAAAGAGCAGGACTATGAAGCACCGGTCACCGGCATCGAGACACTTGTGTCCGAGATCTGGGCCGACGTTCTCGAGGTTTCCCGCGTCGGGCTGCACAATAATTTTTTTGATCTCGGCGGTCATTCGCTCCTATTGATCAAGGTGCAATCGAAATTGGAACAGCGGCTAAACACACGCGTACCGATGATCGAGCTTTTTAAACACAGTACGGTCGCCAGTCTGGCTAAATTCCTGGGGCAGGAACGGGCAGAACATCTGCCTCTGCAACACCACCGGGAACGCGCAGAGCGTCAACGGGGCGCATTTATTCAACGGAAGCAAAAGGCAGGGAGGACGCACTGATGCAACACGAAGACGAGTTTCCGGAGAGCTCGGGCATCGAAATTGCCATTGTCGGCATGGCTGGACGTTTTCCGGGTGCAAGCGATATTGATGCTTTTTGGCGGAACCTGCGCGATGGCGTGGAATCGATTACTCCGCTGAGCGATGAAGACTTACTGGCACGCGGTGCTTCCGCAAGCGAGCTAGCGGATCCGCTTTATGTCAAAGCAATCGCGCAGCTGGACGGGATTGATCTTTTTGACGCGTCTTTTTTCGGCTACAGTCCCCGCGAGGCGGCGGAAATGGATCCTCAACACCGTCTTTTTCTGGAGACCGCATGGAAGGCCCTGGAAGACGCCGGCTATGACACCTCGACTTATCGAGATCTGGTTGGCGTCTACGCGGGCTGCGGTGTAAACACTTATCTGATCCTCAACCTCCTTTCCAGTGGGCACTTCTCTGACATGCGGGACATATCCTCTCTGCAAGGTCTGATGAACGGGAATAACAAGGATTCGATGACCACCACGGTCTCCTATAAGCTCAATTTGCGGGGGCCAGCGGTCACTGTGCAGACGGCCTGTTCAACCTCGCTTGCTGCCGTCCACGTCGCTTGTCGAGGGTTGCTCAACCACGAGGCCGATATGGCGCTCGCGGGAGGCGTCTGGGTCAATCTGCTACATGACGCCGGCTATCATTACCAGCCCGGCGCGATCCTCTCGCCGGACGGCCATTGCCGCGCCTTTGACGCCCAGGCGGCGGGGACCGTGATCGGGAGCGGAGTGGGAATCGTGGTATTGAAGCGGCTGGCCGATGCCTTGGCGGATGGCGACACCATTCACGCCGTCATAAAAGGTTCCGCGATCAATAATGATGGCTCAGCCAAGGTGGGTTATACAGCGCCAAGCGTCGAAGGGCAGGCGGAGGTCATTCTGGCGGCACAGGCAATTTCAGGCATTTCAGCCGACACCATCAGCTATGTCGAAGCGCATGGCACTGGTACGACGATGGGCGATCCCATCGAAATCGAGGCGCTCACGCAAGCATTCCGGGAAAGTACACAACGACAGGGATTTTGTGGCATCGGTTCCGTCAAGACCAATGTGGGTCATCTAGACGCGGCTGCAGGCGTCGCCGGCCTGATCAAGACTGCCTTGGCGCTGGAGCATCAAATGCTTCCACCCAGCCTTAATTTTGAACGACCTAACCCCCAGATCGATTTTTCCAACAGTCCGTTTTATGTGAATGCCACCGGCAGGCATTGGGCCGACGGTTCCACGCCGCGTCGGGCAGGGGTAAGTTCGTTTGGCATCGGCGGCACGAACGTCCACGCAATCCTCGAAGAGGCGCCGCCAGCAAGGCAATCCGGGCCTTCCCGAGATTGGCAGATACTCATGCTTTCCGCGCGCAGCAGCCATGCGCTCGAGGCAATGACGGAGCGTCTAGGCAGTCACCTGGAGACTCATCATGGAGCGCCGCTGGCCGACGCGGCGTATACCCTGCAGATCGGAAGACGGCGATTTTCCCATCGCGCCATTACCCTTTGCAGTAATACCGAGGACGCAATAGTTGTTTTGAAGAGCCGCGACCCGCAGCGATTCCTGACTGGACAAGTCGCCCCTGAAGATCCCTCCGTGGTGTTTATGTTTCCCGGACAAGGTGCTCAACATGTCGATATGGCGCGCGACCTCTATCGGGGCGAAGCCGTATTCCGCGAGGAATTCGATCGTTGTATCGACATAACGAAACCTTTTCTCGATTTCGATTTGCTTGCACTCCTTTACCCTGGGACCGACGAGGCCAATCGGGCTGCCGCGACGATGCGCCTCGCGCAAACGGAAGTTACCCAGCCAGCGCTTTTCATCATTGAGTATTCCCTGGCGAAGCTTTGGATGTCGTGGGGCGTTTTACCGGCCGCGATGATAGGTCATAGCGTGGGCGAATACGTTGCCGCGTGCCTTTCCGGCGTGCTTTCCCTTGAGGATGCGTTGAAATTGGTTTCAATGCGAGGCCGCCTGCTGCAGGGAATGGAAGCGGGCGCGATGCTAGCGGTGATGTTGCCGGAAGGCGAAATAACGCCTTATCTCAACGCCAACTGTGACCTTGCGGCCGTCAATGGACCTGAACTATGCGTAATGTCCGGCACGCCGGCGTCAATCGAAGCTGTAGAAAAACTTCTCACTGGTAAAGGTATTACAGCCCGACGATTGCATGTCTCCCATGCATTCCATTCGGCAATGACAGAACCCCTGTTGCCTTCTTTCGTCGAGATGGTGGGAGAAACTCACCTCCGCCGGCCAACAATTCCGTTTCTGTCAAACCTCAGCGGCGACTGGATTACGCCAAGCGAGGCGACTGATCCCAATTACTGGGGAAAGCATTTACGCGGGACGGTTCGCTTTGGTGAGGGTCTGAGCGAATTACTGAGTAAACCAGCCAATATTTTGCTGGAAGTCGGTCCGGGTGAAACACTGACCACACTCGCGCAAAGGCATCCGGACAAGAATCCGGAGCAGGTCGTATTGTCGTCCCTGCCCCATCCTGGCAAGACACAGATGGCCCTACAGCATTTTTTTCTTACCCTAGGGAAATTGTGGCTGAAGGGTGTCAACATCAAATGGGAATACTTCTACGCAGAGGAGCGGCGTAACCGCGTTTCACTGCCTGCATATCCATTCGAACGCCTGTCTTACTGGGTTAAGCCCAAGACGGGGAACGCCAGCAATTCGATGACAGCCGTGCAGGGTGTGGCAGAAGGGCATGGGCTTTCCATTTCGTCGCTTGACGAGTGGTTTTATGCGCCTTCGTGGCGGCGGAGCGAACGTCCCGTGCTTCGTGACGCGTTTGCTGGAGAACACGGATCTGTGGTCGTCTTCACGGACGAACATTACATCGGACCCGACCTGGTTGCCCGCTTGAGAACGTACGGCATTAAACCAATCGTAATACGTCCCGATCTTGCGTTCCGGCGAGAGGATGAGGATTTTTATACTGTCCGGCCCGGACACCGCCAGGATTATGACCTGTTACTCGGCAGTCTGCGCGATGACGGGAGAACCATTGGCCGCATCTTTTATTTGTGGAGTATCGACGGAGGTATCAGGGAGTGGCCTGAGGAGGAGAGCTGGGCGAGGAATTTTTTCAGCCTGTTTTATCTTGCGCAAGCGATGGAAAGTAATAAGGCACTCGATCCTTCCAGAATCAAGGTGGAAATTACGGTTGTTACCAATGGGCTGGAGGATGTTACGGGAAATGAGCAGCTTTATCCGGAAAAGTCCCTGTTGCTTGGGCCGTGCAAAGTCATTCCGCAAGAATATTCGTACCTGGATTGCCGCATCATCGATATCGAACTTCAGTCCCGCAACGAAGCGACGGAAGCCAGGCTCGTGGAACAGATACTGGCGGAATCTCAGGCAGATTCTGTTTCCTCCGTTGTTGCCTACAGGGGGCCGCACCGCTGGGTTCAGTGCTTCGAGCCCGTCCGCCTTCCTCCCCCCCAGTGCTCCGTTCTCAGGCAAGAGGGCGCCTATCTCATTACCGGAGGATTGGGCGGGGTCGGGCTCACCCTTGCGGAGTATCTCGCGAAGACCTGCAAGGCGAGGCTCGTATTGCTGGGACGTTCCCCGATCCCTTCGCGAGAACAATGGTCGAGCCTGTTGGCGGATAACGGCAGCATCGATTCAACGGCCCGCGGCAAGATAGAAAAAATCCTGCAACTCGAAGCCCTCGGTGCCGAAGTGCTGGTAGTGCAAGCTGATGTCGCCATCACGTCGGAACTGGAAGGGGCTGTCGCCGAGGCGCACAAACGCTTTGGCCCCATTCATGGCGTGATTCATGCTGCGGGTGAAGTTGGCAGTGGTCTGATTTCGGCTAAAACAGAGGCGATGGTGGCTCGGATATTTTCGCCGAAGGTGCAAGGAACGCGCGCATTGCAAGCTGTATTCAAGGATGAGGGATTGGACTTCATGTTGCTGTGCTCGTCGCTCGCCGCGATTGCAGGCGGCCTCAGCAAAGTCGATTATTGTGCTGCGAATGCCTATCTCGACGCCATCGCTCGCGCCGCTTCTCATGAGTCCGCGTTTCCGATCATCTCGATCAACTGGGATGGCTGGCGGGAAGTCGGAATGGCAGCAAACATGGCGATGCCAGCCGGGGTGGGCATAGCACCCCAGGAAGGTGCCGAGGTTTTCGAGCGTATCGTAAGCGGTGTGATAAGACCTCAAATAATCGTTTCAACGCTCGAACTGAATAGCAGACTTAGCCAGTCACAGGATGATCTCGTAGCTCAACCGCTGACATTTGCTGTCGCGGAGAAGCAGGGAAGATACCCTCGACCGGCCCTGCAGACAATTCTTAAATTGCCGGAAAGTGATCTGGAAAAAGCAATTGCCGAAGTCTGGCAGACCCTGCTGGGAATGGATGCGATTGGTATCGATGATAATTTGTTTGAGCTGGGCGGAGATTCCCTGCTGGGCATACAGCTTCTTTCGAGAGTCCGGGCTGGCTTCGCGGTCGACTTGCATCCCGCCGACTTTTTTCGGTCGCCTACAATCGCTGGCCTGGCGGCACTGGTGGAAACAAAGCTGATCGATGAGATCGAATGCTCATAGCTTGGCGACCCCTCGCATTCGGCCAGACATTTGGGCGGCGGTTCTTTGATGAGTAACGACGACCTTGCGGGCAGGCGTGCGCGCCTGACACCGGAACAGCGGCATCGGCTTGCGCAACGCCTGGCATCTGGCGGGGCTCTGGCCGGGGGTGAGCCCACCATTCCGCGCAGAGAGTCCTTGCAGCCCCCATTAGTGTCCTATGCGCAGCAGCGGCACTGGTTTTTATGGCAACTGGAGCCATTGAGCACCGCGTATCATCTGAGCGGCGCGTTGCGTTTAGTCGGGAAGCTGGATGTTGAAGCGTTGCGTTCAAGTTTTGACGCACTGGTTATGCGTCATGAATCACTGCGCACTATTTTCCGGGCCAACGCGGAGGGAATGGCCGAGCAGGTCATCGAAGCGGCACAGCCACTGGTTATCCCGCTGATCGACCTCGACGGCTTGCCATATGCGCAACGCGCTGCCCGCGCGAACGAAGAAATCAACGCGTTGAATGCGATGCCTTTCGATCTCACGAACGGTCCGCTACTGCGGGTGCTGCTTATCAGAGTCGCGCCCGAGGAGCACCTGCTCGCGGTGGTGATGCATCATATTGTGACCGACGACTGGTCGAAGCGCATCATCATCAATGAGTTTGCCGCCCAATATCGTGCCCGCCTGCAAGGGCAGGCGCCTTCTTTGCCGGTGCTGCCGATTCAGTATGCGGACTACGCGGTATGGCAACGCCGCTGGCTGGAAGCGGGCGAGAAAGACCGGCAACTGGCTTACTGGCGTGGACAGTTGGGAGAGGATCATCCGGTACTGCAGTTGCCCGCTGATCATCCCCGGCCATCCATTACCAGCTATAGGGCAGCGCACCATTCATTTGTGCTGCCGGCTCCGCTGGTTGCGGGATTGCAGCGGCAGGCGCAGCGTCAGGGTGCCACTTTTTTCATGGCGCTGCTCACTGGCTTTCAGGCGTTATTGCACCGATACACCGGCCAGGATGACATACGCGTGGGTGTTCCGATTGCCAATCGTCACCGCATCGAGGTCGAAAGCATTGTCGGTTTTTTCGTCAACACCCAAGTGTTGCGTAACCGTATCCACAGTCGTGCTTCCCTTAAAGTTCTTCTCGACCAGACGCGTGAAGCAGCGCTGGGCGCTCAGGCCCACCAGGACCTGCCATTCGAGCAACTGGTTGAAGCACTGCAGCCTGAACGCAACCTGAATCAGAACCCGTTGTTTCAGGTCATGTATAACCACCTGCGCGAAGATCATCGTCCACTGGAGCAACTGCCTGGCCTCACGCTGGGGAGCTACGAGGTAGGCGATCAGGCTGCGCAGTTTGAACTGACGCTGGATACGACTGAGCATGGGGATGGGCAGGTAAGCGCCCTGTTCAGTTATGCCGCGGAGTTGTTCGAGCCTGACACCATCAGGCGTCTGGCCGGCCATTACCTTCACCTGCTTGAGCAGCTGGCGGCGCACCCTGAACGATCGTTGGCCGATATTGACCTTTTGAGCGAAGCCGAACGAGCAGAACTGAAGGTATGGGGAATCAACGAGCACCGCTATTCGAACACGGAGCCTGTGCACCATTTGATAGAACGGCAGGTGGAGTCTTGTCCCGACGCTACCGCCCTCATTTTTGATAATTTCGAAATGAGCTATGCAGAACTCAATCAGAGAGCGAACCGGTTAGCGCACCGGCTGATCTCGTTGGGCGTTAAGCCCGACATGAAGGTGGGCATCGCGGTTGAGCGCTCGATTGACATGATCGTCGGTTTGTTGGGGGTTCTCAAGGCTGGGGGCGCGTACGTGCCCCTCGACCCGGAGTATCCGCCCGAGCGCCTGAAATACATGGTCGAGGACAGCGCCATCGGCATGCTGCTGACGCAGAGCCATATCAGGGCATCCATACCGTGTCCGCCCGGATGCGAGGCGCTGGAGCTGGATAGAGTGGATGTGAGCAGCGAAACGGCAAGCAACCCTCAAGTTTGCATGCACCCCGATAGCCTCGCCTATGTCATCTATACCTCCGGCTCAACAGGAAAGCCAAAGGGCGTGGGCCTGTCTCACCGTGCCTTGGCGGAGCATGCTCAGGCAGCAGTAGGATTCTTTCGTCTGAACGCCAGTGACCGGATGCTTCTTTTTTCTACGATCAATTTCGACGGTTTCGTCGAGCAGCTTTTCCCACCGTTATGCGCCGGTGCGGGAATCGTCTTACGCGGCCCTGCATTGTGGGACAGCGAGACATTTTACAGGGAGCTCGTCACTAGACGCATCTCCGTCGTCGATCTTACCACCGCCTACTGGATGTTGCTGGTTCAGGATTTTGCAAGGCGAGGTTTGCAGGATTACGGTCTGCTGCGACAAGTACACGCAGGCGGCGAGGCCATGTCACCCGAAGGACTCAAGGCCTGGCGCGATGCGGGGCTTGGCGGCATCACGCTTCTTAATACCTATGGCCCGACCGAAGCAGCCGTAACCGCCACTGCGTTGAATTGCAGTCATTACTCAAATGACGACATGCCCGCGCAGGTAAGCATTGGCGCACCGCTTGCGGCGCGTAATATCTATTTGCTTGACTCAAACCTTGTTCCGGTTCCGCCAGGCGTGGCAGGTGAATTATGCATAGGGGGAGACCTGCTGGCCCGTGGTTATCTGAACAGGCCGGGTTTGACTGCCGAGCGTTTCATTGCAGATCCATTTAATGAGAGGGGTGGCCGGCTGTACTGCACGGGGGATCTGGCGAGATGGCGTGCGGATGGACAGATCGAATACTTGGGCCGCATGGATCACCAGGTCAAGATACGAGGTTTCCGCATCGAGCTTGGGGAGATCGAAGCCCAGCTGCTTTTGCAGCGCGAGATCAGGGAAGCGATTGTGATAGCCCAGGAAGGGCCAAGCGGAGCCAGGCTGGTGGCCTATGTCGCCCCGCATCCCGGGTCCCGGGCAGATGTGGGCGCCTTGCGCGAAGCGCTGGGTAGAGCACTGCCGGATTACATGGTTCCTTCCACCATCGTGGTCCTGGAGAGTTTGCCGCTGAACCCGAACGGCAAAGTGGACCGCAAGGCGTTGCCCGAGCCTGATTTTGTCAGTACCAGCCACTACGAGGCGCCACAAGGCGAAGTGGAAGAAGCACTTGCAGGGGCTTGGCGTGAAGTACTGGGTATTGCTCAGGTCGGACGCCACGATAATTTCTTCGAGCTGGGGGGACATTCTCTGGCCATACTGCAGGTTCAGCAGAAGCTGCAACAGGCTCTGTCCGTTTCATTGCCACTGCGCCTCTATTTTGAAAATCCTCTTCTAAAAGATATTGCGGCCGCTGTTCACGAAAGACGTCCCTTTGCTGAACAAAATGATGAGTATGACGAGTTGTCGGGAATGGTGGAATTGCTTGATTTAATGGAGAGTTGAATGGAATTGAACAAGCATGATATTGCCGGGCGCTTTGCAGCGCTTGCGCCCGGGAAACAGAAAGAATTCCTCGCTGCGTTGAAGAAGCGGGGGCTCGACTTCTCTCTCCTCCCCATCGTTCCGCAAAAAAGCGAAAAGCGGAGGCTGCTTTCCTATGCGCAGCAGCGGCACTGGTTCTTATGGCAGCTTGAACCATTGAGCACTGCGTATCACCTGAACGGCGCCTTGCGTTTAAGCGGAAGGCTCGATGTTGAAGCGCTGCGTTCAAGTTTTCAGGTGCTGGTTGCGCGGCATGAATCGCTCCGTACCGTTTTTCAGGCGAACGAGGACGGATTGCCACAACAGGTTATACAGGCGCAGGGAAAGGTTGATATACCGTTGATCGACCTCAGCAGTCTTCCGGTCGAGCAGCGGGAGAAGAATGCACAGGAGGAGGCCAGCCGGATAGGGGTTACCCCTTTTGACCTCACGCAAGGCCCGCTACTGCGCGTTGCGCTTATCCGAACAGCGCCGGAAGAACACCTGCTGGTCGTGGTGATGCACCACATCATATCCGATGCGTGGTCCAACCAGATCGTCTTTCATGAGTTTGCAATCGTCTACCGCGAACACATATCCCGCGAAGAAGCGAGAAAGGAAGGAGGCGAGGCACCGAGAGCCTCTCTGCCAGTATTGCCGGTTCAATATGCCGACTATGCGATATGGCAGCGCAATTGGCTCGAAGCAGGGGAGAAGGATAGGCAATTAGCCTATTGGCGTGGCCAGTTGGGAGAAGAGCATGGGGCATTGCAGTTGCCTGTCGATCACCCCAGATCCTCGGATGCGCGCTATCGCGCTGCGTCTCATACCTTTATGTTGCCGTCTGTGCTCACAGCGGGCTTGCAGCGCCGGGCGCAAAACCAGGGAGCGACGCTGTTCATGACGTTACTGGCGGGGTTTCAGGCCTTGCTGCAACGCTATGCCGGACAGAACGACATACGTATCGGCGTGCCTATCGCCAATCGGCACCGGGTCGAGATTCAGAACGTGATCGGTTTTTTCATCAATACCCAGGTGCTGCGCAACAGCATTGATGCGCGCATGACGCTAAAGGTCATACTCGATCAGGCTCGCGAAGCGGCCCTTGGCGCGCAGACGCACCAGGACCTGCCTTTCGAGCAACTTGTCGAGGCCCTTCAACCCGAACGCACGCTGAATCAGAACCCGTTGTTTCAGGTCTTGTACAACCATCTGCGTGAAGATCACCGTGAATCAGAGCAATTACCCGGATTAACGGTCGAAAATTACGACCTTGGGGGACAAGCAGCCCAGTTCGAACTAACCCTGGATACGGTCGAGCGATTGGATGGCACGGTGGAGGCTACCTTCACCTATGCGGCCGAACTGTTCGAGTCGGGCACGGTCAGGCTCCTCGCCCAGCATTATCTTCATCTCCTTCATCAGTTGGCCGAGCACGCGGAACGCTGTCTCTGCGAGATAGACTTATTGAGTGCAGGGGAGCGGGCGCAGATCACCGCGTGGGGTGTGAACGAGCAGCGCTACGGCAATACGGAACCGGTGCACTGTCTGATCGAGCGGCAGGTACAAGCCCGGCCGGAAGCGTTGGCGCTGATCTTTGGTGCCGGGCTCGACTGCGTTGAGCTCAGTTATGCCGAGCTGAACCGACGCGCAAACCGGTTGGCGCATCGGTTGATCGCGTCTGGGGTCATGCCCGAGGTCAAGGTAGGCATCGCGGTGGAACGCTCCGTCGATATGATCGTGGGGCTACTGGCCATTCTTAAGGCAGGGGGCGCCTACGTGCCGCTGGATCCCGACTATCCGCGTGATCGCCTCGAGTACATGGTGGCGGACAGCGCGATAGGGATGCTGCTGACGCAAAGCCCGCTCCGTTCGCAGATACCTTGTCCGCAAGGATGCAGGGTGCTGGAACTGGACCGGCTGGACCTGACAGCCGAACCGGAAACCAATCCCGACGTATGCCTCCATGGGCATAACCTCGCCTATGTCATCTATACCTCCGGATCGACCGGAAAACCAAAGGGCGTGGGTGTCGCCCATGGGCCGCTGGCAATGCATGTGCGATCGATCGGCGAGATGTATGGTATGACAGTATCCGATCGCGAGCTTCAGTTTGCATCGATCAATTTTGATGGCGCGCATGAGCGCTGGCTCGTACCCCTGGCTTTCGGCGCGGCGTTGATGCCACGCGACAACGAGCTGTGGACGGTCGATCGTACGGTCAACGAAATCGAGCGGCACGGGATAACCATCGCCTGTTTCACGCCGGGTTATCTGCATCAGTTGGCGGAACTGACAGGCACAGCAGGAAGGAGCCTGCCCATCCGTTCCTATACGGTGGGCGGCGAAGCGATGAGCCGGGCGAGTTTCGATTTTGTGCAGGAAACGCTGCAGCCGCCGCGCATTATAAATGGTTACGGCCCTACGGAAACTGTCATTACTCCGCTGATTTTCAAGGCTTACCCTGAAACACAGTTTGAGTCCGCATACCTCCCGATCGGTCATCCTGTTGGAGACCGTAGGGCATACATTCTCGACAGCCATCTCAATCCGGTTCCGCAGGGAGTGGCGGGCGAATTGTACCTGGGCGGCGACGGACTCGCCCGCGGCTATCTTAATCGGGTCGGACTAACGGCAGAGCGCTTCATAGCCGACCCATTCGATTCTCAGGGAGGGCGGTTGTACCGTACGGGCGATCTGGCCCGCTGGGGGCGAGATGGGCAGGTTGAGTATCTGGGCAGGCTGGATCATCAGGTGAAGGTGCGGGGTTTCCGGATTGAGTTGGGTGAAATCGAGGCGCAGCTGCTGGCGCAGCCGGAGATAAGGGAAGCCGTGGTTGTTGCGCGGCAGGGTCCGGCCAGCGTAGACCACGCGGGGGACACCGCTGCTTCGAGGGGGATCAGGCTGGTGGCATATATCTCCTCTCAACCGGGTGCCGAGGTGGATAGCGCGACTGCGCGGGAGGCCCTGCAGAAAACGCTGCCGGATTACATGATTCCCTCTGTCATCGTAATGCTGCAAAGCCTGCCGTTGAATCCGAACGGAAAGGTGGATCGGAAGGCATTGCCTGAGCCGGAGTTTGAGAATGCGGAGAATTACGAGGCACCGCAAGGGGAAGTGGAAGAGGCGCTTGCGGCCGTCTGGTCGGAAGTACTGGGCATCAAGCAGGTGGGGCGTCAGGACAATTTCTTTGAGTTGGGCGGCGATTCCATACTCAGCCTCCAGATCGTAACGAAATTACGCCGCGTGGGTTGGAAGATCACGCCGAGGCAATTGTTTGAACGCCAAGCCATAGCCGCGCTCGCACCGGTGGTGACCGCGGTAACAGCCGGGGCTACTCCGAGTAGCGGTCTAGAGAACGGGAACGAAAACCGGGAGCAACTGGGGCCGGTGCCTTTGCTGCCCATCCAGCTGGAATTTTTCGAACAGGAGATTCCCGCCCGGCATCACTGGAATCAGGCGGTTCTCCTGAAAAGCCGCAATTGTTTGCAACGGGAAACGCTCATTCAAGCGCTGGAGAGCATCGTGCAGCACCATGATGCTCTTCGTTTTCGATATGCGAAGCAGGACGGCAACGGCTGGGAGCAAAGTTACAGCGCAAATCGCAGCAAAGAGGTTGCAAGCGAGTTGCTTTGGGAGCGTCAAGCGCAGAGCACAGGTCAGTTCGAGTCGATATGCAACGAGGTCCAGCGCAGCCTGAACCTGGTCGAAGGGCCACTTCTGCGCGTTGCCCTGATTGATATGGCGGACGGTGCCCAGCGTTTGCTGCTGGTTATCCACCACTTGGTCATTGACGGTGTTTCCTGGCGCATTTTGCTTGAAGACTTGCAGACCGCATATGGTCAGGCCCTGAGCAATACCGCGGTGGTATTGCCCGAGAAAAGTGCAGCCTACGGGACTTGGGCCAAGCGGCTGCGGGGGTATATTCACGAGCATGCGGATGAGCTGACCTTCTGGCATCGCTTGGCGGATGCGCAGGCAACGCTGCCATCGAGCATTTCCGACGGGACAAAAAAGCTCGGCGAGCAGGCCAGCATTGAGATCAGGCTGGACAGCGACTTGACGCATGCGCTGCTCAGGCAGGCACCTGCGGCGTATCGCACGCAAGTCAACGACCTCTTGCTGGTTGCCCTCGGAAGCGCGCTCTGCCGGTGGAGCGGTCATGAGAAGATCCTGATTGATCTGGAAGGCCACGGCCGCGAGGATTTATACGAGGAGATCGACCTTTCGCGTACCGTGGGGTGGTTTACCTGCCTCTATCCCGTGGTACTCGACGCGTCCGGAGATTTGGCTCAAAGAATCAAGCGTATCAAGGAGAGTCTCCGGCAGGTTCCTCATAAAGGCCTGGGTTACGGGTTATTCAAATATTGTGGCACACCGGCTCAGCGGCAAGCTTTGGCATGTCTGCCGAAAGCGGAAGTGGTATTTAATTATCTAGGCCAATTCGATACAAGTTTTGACGAAAAGGCCTTGTGGACGCTGGCGGATGAGCCTGTGGGCGACTTGATAGACAAGGCGGCACCCTCAAGCCACGGCGTTTCCATTAATGCGCATGTTTACGAGGGTGAGCTTAGGGTAAACATCAGCTACAGCGAGGAGCGCCATGATGAAGCTGCAATTAAAGCATTCAGTGAAATCCTCCGGGTCGAGCTGGAATCGCTGATTGGTCATTGCGTTGGCGGTAATTTCGATTTTACTCCGTCGGATTTCCCGCTCGCTCGCATTACGCAGGAGGAATTGGACAGCCTTCCGATCCTGCGTGAACAGGTAGAGGATTTATATCCTCTTTCGCCCATGCAGTCGGGAATGCTGTTTCACAGCGTATTCGACGCGGATGCCGATACCGACGTCTACCTCAACCAGCTCAAAGTCGACATCCAGGGATTGGATGTCAGACGATTCAAAGCTGCGTGGCAAACGGTAATGGGCCAACATGAAACGCTGCGCACCGCCTTTCTCGACCGCGGCAGGGCATCTTTGCAATGGGTGGCGAAGTCTGTCGAGTTGCCCTTCATCGAGTACGATTGGCGCAGGCCGGCAACCGCCTCCGCAGGCCATCGGGAAGCGGATAACGCGCAAACGGATCTCGAAAAGCTGGCGGAAGCGGAGCGGGCAAAAGGGTTTGATCTTGCACGGCCGCCGCTGATGCGGCTCACCCTGGTCCGCCTTGACGAAGACCGGTATCACTTCATCTGGACCATGCACCATCTTCTGCTTGACGGCTGGAGTACCTCCCGTTTAATGGGTGAGGTACTTCGCCAATATGGCAGCGGCTTTCCGTCATCGGCGCGTGCAGAACAGGGAGGAGGCCGCTATCGGGATTTCATTGAATGGCTCGACCGCCGGGATGCGCATGCTTCGGAAGTTTATTGGAGACAGCAACTGGCAAGCGTGGTCCAGCCCACGCGGCTGGCAAGCGTATTGCCCAGCCCGGCAAAGACGGCTGGCTACGGCGAATATTCTGTCGAACTGGAGCAGTCTGTCACCGAAAGCCTGATTCGCTTTTCCCGCCGCGAACATATTACTGTGAATACGCTTGTGCAGGGAGCATGGGCACTGCTGCTCCACCGGTATACGGGGCTGCAGACAGTGGCCTTTGGCGCGACGGTATCCGGGCGGCCAGCGGATCTGCCGGGCGCGGACCGGTTACTGGGGCTGTTCATCAACACCTTGCCGATGATCGTGGCCCTTGATCCGGAACGAGAGAAGGTTTCGTGGCTGCGCGATCTGCAGGAACGGAATATCGCCTTGCGCGAGCACGAACAAACCCCCTTGTACGAAATTCAGCGTTGGGCGGGGAGAAGCGGAGAAGGGCTTTTCGACAGCATCCTGGTTTTCGAGAATTATCCGATGGACGAGGCTCTGCAGCAAGCCGCACCCGGCGGTCTCGTTTTCTCGGACCTCGGCGGCCGGGAAACGACGAACTATCCGATGACCGTTTCGATACTCCAGAGCGACACGCTTCGCTTGCACTATAGCTATCTTTGCACCCATTTCTCCGAGGCTGCGGTGGACTCCATCGCAAAACAGGTCACCCGGCTGCTCAAAGATATCGTCCGGGGGACGAGCCGGCTGTCGTGCGAGATAGACTTATTGAGTGCAGGGGAGCGGGCGCAGATCACCGCGTGGGGTGTGAACGAGCAGCGCTACGGCAATACGGAACCGGTGCACTGTCTGATCGAGCGGCAGGTACAAGCCCGGCCGGAAGCGTTGGCGCTGATCTTTGGTGCCGGGCTCGACTGCGTTGAGCTCAGTTATGCCGAGCTGAACCGACGCGCAAACCGGTTGGCGCATCGGTTGATCGCGTCTGGGGTCATGCCCGAGGTCAAGGTAGGCATCGCGGTGGAACGCTCCGTCGATATGATCGTGGGGCTACTGGCCATTCTTAAGGCAGGGGGCGCCTACGTGCCGCTGGATCCCGACTATCCGCGTGATCGCCTCGAGTACATGGTGGCGGACAGCGCGATAGGGATATTGCTGACGCAAAGTCCGCTCCGTTCGCACATACCTTGTCCGCAAGGATGCAGGGTGCTGGAACTGGACCAGCTGGACCTGTCAGCCGAATTGGAAACCAATCCCGACGTCTGCCTCCACGGGCATAACCTCGCCTATGTCATCTATACCTCTGGATCGACCGGAAAACCAAAGGGCGTGGGACTGCCCCACTCAGCGCTCGCCGAACATGCCCAGGTATCGATCGGTTTCTTCAATCTCGACTCTTCCGATCGAATGTTGCAGTTTTCCACCCTTAACTTTGACGGATTTGTTGAACAGCTTTTTCCTCCCCTGTGCGCAGGAGCGGCTGTTGTGTTGCGTGGCGCTTCGCTCTGGGATAGCGAGACATTTTACCGTGAGCTGATAGAAAAGCGGATCACGGTGGCCGATCTGACTACCGCTTACGCGTCTTCACTATTGCAGGATTTTGCCCGGAACGGCCACCGGGATTACGGGCTGCTGCGCGAAGTGCACGTGGGTGGGGAAGCAATGACGCAGGAGGGCATCAACACATGGCAGGAAGCAGGGCTTCAGGGCGTGAAGCTGCTCAACACCTACGGCCCGACCGAGGCAACCGTAACCGCCACGGTGGCAGATTGCACCAGCCTGCCCAGGGGCGATGAGTCGAGGCTGGGTCAGGTGCCCGTGTCTGTGCCCATCGGCCGCCCGCTTGCGGGCCGATGCATCTTCCTGCTTGACGCGAACCTGATCCCTGTTCCCGTAGGGATTCCGGGTGAGCTATGCATTGGCGGCGACCTGCTCGCTCGCGGGTACTTTAACCGGGCTTCGCTTACCTCGGAGCGGTTCATAGCCGACCCCTTCGACTGCCGGGGAGGTCGGCTGTACCGCACGGGAGACTTGGCGAGATGGCGGGCGGATGGAGAGATCGAGTACCTCGGGCGGCTGGATCACCAAGTCAAGATTCGCGGGTTTCGGATCGAGTTGGGGGAAATCGAATCGCTATTGCTGGCACGGCCCGAGGTGCGGGAAGCGGTGGTCGTTGTGCAGGAAGCACCGGGTGCGGCAGGCGGGGCAAGCGGGAAAAGACTTGTCGGCTACGTTTCCCCGGCGACTGACGCGACGGCCGATGGCCATGTCCTCCGGGAGGCGTTGCGCGAAACCCTGCCGGATTACATGCTCCCCTATGCGATCGTGGTACTTGAAAGACTGCCCCTTAATCCGAACGGTAAAGTGGACCGCAAGGCCTTGCCCGAGCCCGAGTTCGCTAATGCGGAAAATTACGAGGCGCCTCAGGGGGAGGTGGAGGAAACATTAGCCGCTATCTGGGGGGGAGTACTGGGTATCGCTCAAGTAGGCAGGCATGATAACTTCTTTGAACTGGGCGGCGACTCTATCCTCAGCCTCCAGATCGTTACCGAGGCGCGCCGCGCGGGGTGGAAGATCACGCCAAGGCAACTGTTCCAACGCCAGACCGTGGCTACGCTGGCAGAGGAGGCGGAAGTCATTCGTGAACCCGTCGTCGTGGCAGCGAAGCCTGAACGCGGTTATCTGCGTGATCACCTGAGTGCCGAAACGATTGCCGGGCTGAGTTTCGGCGAGGAAGCAATCGAGGATGTCTATCCGCTATCGCCGACTCAGGAAGGAATGCTGTTCCATACCCTGGAAGCGCCGGGCACGGGCCTCTATGTGAACCAGTTCAGTGTTGAAGTAACCGGTCTCGTGCCTGAACGGCTGGTAGATGCATGGCGAACGATGGTTGCGCGGCATCCTGTCTTGCGCACGGGCTTTTTATGGCAGTCAGGCCTGCCACGACCGTTGCAAATAGTGTTCAAACAGGCGGAAGTCCAAGTCGTACTCCTGGACTGGAGAGGTGACGACCAACTGGAATCACGTATCGCGGCCTACCTGGACGAAGACCTGAAGCAGGAATTCGATTTTCTCGCACCCCCCCTGGGCCGGCTCAGCCTGATTCGCATAGACGATGACCGCTATCGGCTGGTCTGCACGTTGCACCACATCCTACTGGACGGCTGGAGTGAATCGATCCTGATAAGCGAATGGCTGCGTTGCTACGCCGGCGAGGCTCTTGGCGCACCCGGACCGGACTATGGCCATTACGTGCGCTGGCTTGCCGATCAGGATGCGGAAGCGACGAAGGTTTTCTGGCAAGCCGAGCTTGGCCACGTGGACGGCGCGACGCTGCTGGCGTCACCCTCAGCCAACTCCGCGGAGACGGACCAGCGTGAGGGCTTCGAGCTGATCTATACTCGCTTGGACCGGGAGGAAACGGGTCAGTTGCGGGCCTTCGCGCAGCAGCAGCGGGTTACGGTCAACACGTTCGTACAGGCGGCCTGGGCGCTGCTGCTCCAGCGCCATACGCGCAAAGAAACGGTCGTATTTGGGGCGACCATAGCGGGCCGCCCCCCCAGTCTGCATCGGGCAGACGAAATCATTGGTCTCTTCATCAACACGATTCCCATTCCGGTCAAACGGCAAAGCGGGCTGAAGGTGGCAGAATACCTGGAGTCGATGCAGGAAACCAATGCCCGCTTGCGCGAATACGAGCATGCGTCCCTCGCGGACGTTCAACGCTGGGCGGGGTCGTCGGGCCGACCTCTGTTCGACAGCATCGTGGTTTTCGAAAACTTTCCTATCGTCGAGACCCTTCGCAGCAACGAATTCTACGGACTTCGTTTCGGCGAAATGGAAGGCAAGGGGCTTACAGGCTATGCCATGGATTTGCAGGTGACCCTTGGCGAGACGATGGAAATCGAATACGCATACGGCCGGAAGGATTTTAGAGACGACTTCGTGCTGGACCTGCGCGCCCAGATGGAACACCTGATGCGGGAAATGATAGCCAATCCTTCCCGTGCGGTGGGTGAACTCGGATGGATGGAAAGGAGCGGCCTGGAATATCTGTTTTCTCTCGGTCGGGCTCCCCGCCCGGCTTCCCTTTTCCCGGCACAGGCGCGCCAACCTGTTCACAGCCTGATCGAGCGCAATGCAACTGCGCAGCCTAATGCGATTGCACTCTTGATGGGCGAGCGCGAGCTTTCCTACGCCGCGCTGAATGCAGGGGCGAACCGGCTTGCACATCGCCTTATCCGCATGGGTATTGGTCCTGAGGTTCGTGTAGGGGTCGCACTGGAGCGATCCTTGGATATGATCGTCACGCTGCTTGCCGTTCTAAAGGCCGGAGGAGCGTATGTTCCGCTGGACCCGGAGTATCCATCCGCCAGGCTCGCATTCATGATGAAAGACAGCGGCCTGTCTCTTCTTATCACTCAGGCAAGCCTGTCGTCAAAGCTTGCAGTAACTGAGCCTGATCAACCCGGGGTGCAGGTGCTGATATTCGATCCGGCCGATCTTGCCGAGGAGCAGGCGTCGAACCCGGATAGCGCGATCAATGAACACAACATGGCGTATATCATCTACACCTCGGGGTCCACGGGGCTGCCGAAAGGTGTCGCCGTGGCGCATGGGCCCCTTTCCATGCACTGCCAGGCTACGGCTGAGATCTACGGCATGACGCCCCGATCGTGCGAACTGCTTTTCATGTCGTTTTCGTTTGATGGTGCTCATGAGCGCTGGCTCACCGCCCTCACTGTGGGCGCAGGACTGGCCATACGGGATCAGGAGCTGTGGACCGCCGAACAGACCTACGACGCACTGCATCACTATGGCATAACCAATGCGGCGTTTCCGCCGGCCTATCTGGGCCAGGTGGCCGAGTGGGCCGCGCCTCGCGCCGATCCTCCTCCGGTGGATCTGTATGTATTCGGAGGGGAAGCCATGCCCAAGGCTTCCTACGATCTGGTCCGCCGTACCCTGCGACCCCGCATTCTCATCAATGGATACGGGCCGACCGAGACAGTTGTCACGCCATTGATCTGGAAGACCGAGGCGAGCAATAGCTTTGATTGCACGTACGCGCCGATTGGGCGTCCCGTCGGCGAACGCACAGCCTATGTGCTTGACGACGACCTGCAGCTCGTACCCATGGGCGAGGTGGGCGAGCTGTACATCGGCGGGTATGGCTTGGCACGTGGCTATCTCGGACGCGCCGGCCTGACGGCGGAACGCTTTGTCGCCGATCCCTTCGATGACAACGGCGGACGGCTCTACCGGACCGGCGATCTCGTGCGCTGGATGAGTGACGGGAATATCGAATACATCGGACGCGCCGACCATCAGGTAAAGATTCGAGGGTTTCGTATCGAGCCGGGTGAAATCGAGGCACGCATACGCGAGGTTAATGGCATCGCGGACGCTGCGGTGGTGGTTCACCAGGCTGCGACAGGTGCGCAACTTGTCGCATACGTGGTGTCCCAACCAAGTGCTTCAAGGGAAGATCCGTCCAAAATAAGCACGCGGCTCAAGCAGGAGCTTGGCAAACGATTACCCGAATACATGCTCCCCACAATGTTCATTACGTTGGAGACGATGCCCCGTTTGCCCAGCGGTAAGCTCGACCGGGAAGCCTTGCCCGAGCCAGGCGCAATCGCGATTGACGCATATCGGGCGCCCTCCACTCCGGAAGCCAAAATGCTCGCGGAAGTATGGCAAGACGTTCTGGGGGTCGAGCGCGTGGGTGAAAGCGATAACTTTTTTGCTCTGGGCGGAGACTCGTTATCCAGCCTGAAGGTAATGGCGCGAATGCGCACCCTGCCTGATGCGAAATTCAACTTCAAGCTGAGGGATTTGATGCAGCGGCCGACCATCGCTGGACTGCTTGGGCTGGAGGTGCAGGCTTTCACCCAGTCGAATGCATTGCTGGCCTTGAACCGGACCAATGTACAGGAAACCGTACGGCCATTATTCTGCATCCATGCGGGACTGGGAACCGTTTTTGACTATCAGCCCCTGGCCCGGCAATTCCAGAATCAGCGAACTGTCTACGGGCTTCCCTGCCGGATGCTGGGCAATCCCGCGCACCGGGATGACTCGCTTGAGCAGATGGCGAAAGACTATTCTGGAATCATCCGGAGCATGCAGCCGGAGGGACCTTATCACCTGATAGGCTGGTCTCTTGGTGGCACGCTTGCGGCAATGATTGCCGCCCGGTTGGAGGCGGACGCGCAAACGGTAGCATTCCTGGGACTCATTGATCCTTTCATTCCAAATATCGATGAACCTGACGTGGATGATTGGCAGCGGGATTTCTCGGATTTCGTTTCCGTGCTGTTTCCCCATGCGGCAACAGGTATTGATGGGGCGGAGGGCGAGGAATCGCCTGACGGAAACCTGATACATTCGCTCCCCGAATCGATACAGATGATAGAAGACCGGATCGAGCGCCTGATTGCAGCAGCAGGTAACAATAAACGAAAAGGCGCAGGAGACCTTGCCGGCGTAACGGCCGGCGGTTACGCGGATATGGGCGCGGAGGAGCTTGCCCGCATCTTTATGGTTGCGCGGCATCTGAAAGCGATATCTGCAAAAGCGCCTTCGTTAAGGCCGCTATTGGTAGAGCCGGTCTGCTGGTGGGCAGCCGCACGTCCCGTGGCCGAGCGTCTGGCGCTTGCAGAGCAGATAAGCCAGCAAGAGTTGAGCTCAATCGAAATCGACGCCGACCACTTTGGTATCGTGCGGGATGATGCTCTGATGCAAACAGTCGAGTCGGCCCTCGGCGGCTTGCCCACGATGTCTTCGGCCTAAACGACGAAAATATTGGGTTGGCCTGCCCCTGATCCTGTCATAAGGCCACTCTGGATTCGGATTTGCCTTCCTACGGGAGGGCTGAGCCATTGTGCGCATGAAGCAAGAAGGGCGCTGCCAGAGGGGGTGGCGCCGGAGGTTTGCTTCAAAAAAGATGCCGGCCGACTTAATCAGCCTGGAAAGCAATTGCAAGGGCGCGCGCAATATCTTCGCGTACTTGAATTCCTTCAGCGACGACATTGCCTAGACGAGCGAAATCGTGCGTCATCCCCGGATAGATCCTGAGGTCTGTCGGCACCCCCGCAGTTTGCAGTCTTTCCGCATACGCGATGCCCTCATCCACCAAGGGATCATATTCGGCCAGGACGACGAAGGCCGGAGCGAGGCCGCTCAAGTCAGCTGCCTCAAGTGGGGCGAAACGCCAGTCGTGCCGGTCCGCTTCGCGTGCCAAATAATTGTCGAACATCCACTGTAGCGTAGAGGCTTCAAGCAGATGCCCCTCTGCGAGGCGCCGATGAGAGCCAGTATCCTGGAGCGGGCTCGTACACGGGTAGAGGAGCACCTGGAGCACGGGTTGGGGCAGGATCGAGTCCCGAGCCGTAATCGTTATTACCGTCGCCAGTGTCCCGCCTGCACTGTCGCCTCCCACCGCGACGCGCCTCGTATCGATGCCCAAGGCGGTTCCGTTGGCACGCAACCACTCGTATGCGTCCTGTGAATCGTGAACGGCAGTCGGAAAGGGGTGTTCGGGCGCCAACCGGTAGGCGACGCTGAGGACACAGCACGGCGTTAAAGCAGCGATCGCCCTGCAGAGGGAGTCATGGGAATCAAGGCTACCAACGCAGTAACCCCCGCCGTGGAAATACAACAGCGCGGGCAAACGGGACATTCCCACAGGAATATCAGGCGCATAAAGCCTTGCGTCAATCTCGTTCCCGTCGCGGCAGGAGATGCGAATCGGACGAGCGCTCGTAACTGACATCGCTGGGGAATCCAGCGCCAATGTGGAGGCATCGTATTGGCGACGGGCCTCCGCAATCGGCATTTCATGCAACGGTTGGGCCCCACTGGCAATGCCGGCCTCTACCAACTCAAGAAAGGCTGCAAGATCAGGGTCAAGGGGCATCGTCCGTGTCTCTCAAGTATAACTTTTTCAAGCGGCTAGAAGTTCAGTTTTAGCGTGCCGATCACGGAGCGTTCAGTGCCCCGGAAGAAGTTTCCGCCAGAACTGGCCGAGTAATATTTTTCGTTGAATATATTGTTGGCATTGATGAAAAAACGCCAGGGGCCGTGATCGTAGCGGAGAACTGCGTCGAACAGGGTGAACGACGGGGTGATGCTGGTATTGGCGTCATCGTTGTACACGCGTCCAACGTAGCGCACGCCGCCTCCAATACCGAAGCCCTTCAGCCAGCTTATATTCAACGCGCCCAGACTGTAATCTAGCCACCCCGAGGTGATCAGATTAGGAACGCGAACCGGCATTTTTCCCGCAAAGCCATCGAAACTTTCAGTGACCTTGACGTCGCTGTATGTAAAGGCTCCGATAAAATTCAGTCCCCGGTAGATCTCTGTCCTTGCCTCCACTTCCGCTCCTCGGGAGCGGATCTCACCCGTTGCGGTGACCAAGCCGCCTACACGCAAATCGGGAACTAGAACATTGGTTTTTGTCAGATCAAACAATGCTAATGTAATGAGATTTCTGGTACCTGGCGGCTGATATTTAATGCCAACTTCATACTGGGAGGCGCGGGTGGCATCGAACGGTCTGCCGGCATTGCTTCGGTCCAGCCCGGGTTGAGGCAGGAATGATTGCGAATAGCTCACGTAGGGGGCAACGCCGCTGGAAAAAAGATAGGTCAGGCCAGCCCTGCCGGTATAGGCAGAGTCTTTGTTCATGAAAGCAGTCCCAGCGACAAGTTCGGTGGTGCTGTTTGAAACCCGATCATGCCGACCGCTCAGCGTTAGAACCCAGTTCTGGTATTTGAGCTGATCCTGCACATAAAAACCCACCTGGTCGATTTTCTGTGTTCCATCCGCCGCCACGAAATCCGGGGTAGCGATCGGTTGAAAATATACCGGGTTTAGTACATCGATACTTGGGGTTCCAAAGCCCGCAAGGTATTTGAGCGAGGCGTTCGTTCGCGTCCAATCGATTCCGACTAACATCGTATGATTTACCGGCCCAGTATTTACCCGGGCTTGCAGGTGTGTGTCCAGGGCCGTTTGGTCGAGCCGTTCATTGGTGGAAAACGCCATACGATCCAGAATGGACGTACCGGGAACAAACCCAACCGGATTTATATCGCTGAAGCGGCCATCCTGCCGCATGAAACGAAAATTCTGCCTTCCGGTGAAGGTTTCGTTGAAGTGATGCTCGATTTTATAGCTGATCGACGCCTGATCGGTGGAATACCGGGTAAATCCAGGATCGCCTAGCAGCGTGCTGGTAGGCCTGCCGTCAGGCGTTGCCACATAAAAAGTGCCTGCACCGCTGCGATTGTTCAGGATGTCCCCAAAAACCGTGATGGAGGTCCTGTCCGAGGGGCGCCATGTCAGCGATGGGGCGATGTAAAAGCGCCTGATTTCTGCCTGATCTCCATTGGTGTTAGGAAAACGGACTTGGGTGTCGGTATCGAGCGCGGACGTTACAAGCCGGAACATCAATGTTCCATCCGCGTTGACGAGCCCAAAATCCGCTGCGATCCGCTTGCGGTCGAAATTGCCGTACTGGAGCTCGACTTCACGAATCGGAGTCGCGCTAGGAAGCTTGGTGATGCGGTTGACGATACCGCCGGCATCGCCGCGGCCAAACATGACCGAAGTGGGGCCGCGCAGCACGTCCACCCGCTCAAGGGCATAAGGGTCGGTTATAAAGGCGCCGAAATAAAGCCCCGTCCCCTGCTGACTCAGGTTGTCCCGGAAATTGCCTGTCGTCTGGACATTAAAGCCGCGCATGCCGATGTACTCGAAACCCGTTCCATTAAAACCGAACTGGTCGACTACCACCCCCGGCACGTAGCGCAGCGCTTCGGTAAAGTTGAGGTGAACGCCGCGCATGTCGAGTTCCCTTCGGTTGATGATAGAGATCGACTGGGGTATCTCCGTAAGTGGCGTATCCGTTTTCGTCCCGCTTACGGTATGAGTGGTCACGTATCCGCCGACCTTCCCTGTATCCTTGACCACTACCGTTGGCAGCACTGCCGGCTTAGCGCCGGTAGTGGCTTTCGATTTGTCTTCCTGCGCATCAACGGTAGCCGGTGCATCCGGTTTTCCTTTCTGTTCCGGCTTCACGGGTTCGGCGCCCGTTTGCTGCGCGAGCGCATATCCGGTAACGGACAAAGCCAGGAATGCACTCTGCAGGGTCCGGGTGAGTAAAGTTTGTTTTGATGGGATTAGCCACTTGTTGGTTTTTGTGTAGGCTTTCATAGTCATAATTGCTGGTGGTTTAAAAACTGGTGATTAAAAAACTGGTGTGCTCTTTGCTTTGATGAGGAGCGTTAAAAAGGATTTAGCGGCTGGCGACGGCGCGGATGGTGTTATCCGGCTGCTGGCAGCCATGCTGGTTTACAGTGCTCAGCAGGGCTTCGCCGATCTCATCCGTGCGAACCGCGGTAACGGAAAGAAGGGTGTCGCTCAGGCCGTGGCTTGATTCGCACGCCCCCTGCAGGAAGATGGCGGGCCGGAAGTTAGCGGTGCTCAGCAAGCGGTATTGGCGGTCGACAGTAAAATTTTCCAAATAGGGCGAGAGCGGCTTCAGCAGAGACTTATGATGATCCCGGCTATATCCGGTCGCAAGCACGACTGCGTCATAGGTGGCGACCTGTTCGCCACCATCGTTCAGATTCCGCAAAACGAGCCGGATGCCTTCCGGTAGTGCGTGGGCCGTGGCTACTTCATGCCGCCGCAGGAAGCGATGGCGGGCAATACCGGTAACTCTTTGCTGGTAGAAAACATTAAAGATCTGCTCGATCAGCACGAGATCCGGGGCCGCGTAATTGGTATGCCAGAACTCATCCAGCAGCGCGGCCCGATCCTTGTTTGCGCGGCTGAATACAAAATCGGTGAAGTCCGGGTTGAAAATCTCGTTCACGAAGGGGCTATCGTCCGATGGCTTTATCGCTCGCGCCCGCATGATCAAATCAACTTGCGGTGCGTTGGGACGGCCGTGCAAGTCCATGAAAATTTCCGAAGCGCTTTGCCCAGCTCCCACCACTGCTATCCTTTTCGCGGACTCATGCCGTTCGATTTCACCAAGGTAGTTGTTGGAGTGAAACACGCGCGGATCGTCTTTCAAGGGTGCAAAGCATTCAGGGATGCTGGGCCTGCCGCCTACACTGATGATCAGGTTGCGGGTCAACCGCTCGTGGATGACGTTGTCGGCATCCCGTGAACGAATACGAAGCAACGCAACTTCATCATTACGCTTCTCAGGCAACACTTCCAAAACTTCTTCGCCGTAAGCACAGCGATCATCGAAATGCTCCGCGGCCCACTTCAGGTAGTCGTTGAACTCGTGGCGGCTTGGAAAGAAGGTTTTCAAGTTGATGAAGTCCTGCAGCCTTTGTTTCTGGTGCAGGTAATTGATGAACGTAAAATGGCTGGAAGGGTTGCGCAGGGTTGCCAGATCCTTTAGGAAGGATATCTGCATATGCGTGTTGTCCAGCATCATGTTCGCATGCCACGCGAAGCCAGGCTGCTTTTCGATAAAGAAGGAGTCTACGTTGTACCCCTCCTGTCTCTTTTCCTCCAGGGTAATGGCAAGGGCGATATTGGATGGTCCGAAGCCGATACCGATTAGATCATGGATATGCATGGCGATAGCCTCAGGGTAAGGATCTGGAAGAGGGCGAAGCCGCGCTGTCCTTCGGAATCCAATGGCGATCCGCGAAGAACCTTTCCCGCAACAACATGGCGAGCGTGGCGCGTTTATGAGGAAAATCAAACTCCTTGAGATTCACGTAACCACATTTGCCCAGGTTGCGTATCATCTTGTAGTTATCCGATCGCGGCTCAATGACAATGCGCTGAGTCCTGCAGTCATTCAAAAACAGGTAATGGGAGATCGAAGGCAGCCAGGCGGTTACGAAAGGCTTGCCACGAAAACCGGGTTCTCCGATGAGCACGTGCCAGCCGCGATCAAAGTCATCCGCATCATAGAATGGAGCGATTCGATCTTCTTTTGCCCAGTACACCTCGAAATAACCAAAAGCCCGGTCATCGAGACTAGCGATCAAGGCTATTACATGGGGATCGCGGTCGATGTTCTGCAAATAGGCGCGATGTTTGGCAAGATCGCCTTCCTCACGCCATGCCGCCGTTACGACGGGGTCGTTCATCCACCGGCTGAACGATTCGAGGTCATGCTGGAGGTCGACGGTGCGAAACGATAAAGTAGCACCGAGCCAGGGAATGTAGCGCTCGTATACGACGCCGACCGGCTTGGGCGGCCGTAGAGGGTGCCGCTCACCCTGACGGAGCGTATAGGTGAGCGGAAATCCATACGGTTGCGGTTGGCGCAGCCATGGTGTTGGCTGTTGCCAGAAAAGTTCGGCCCTGACAATCATTTGCTTGTTTTCGTCTCTCAGCACCAAGCCCAAGTACATCAGTTCATTTATGTCGGCAACGCTGACGTCGAGCGTCAGCTGCTCGTGCTGGGGATAGGTGAGGAAACAAGCTTCGATCGCCACCAGTAGTTCTGCAACCGAAGGCGTCCCGGAGTCCGCCGTAATACATTCCAGTAAGAGCTGATCCGGGTGTGGATCTAATCGCCACGTCGATTTTCCCGCCTCGCTCGCTTTTTGCACGAGAAGCGTATTGCCATCTATTGTTGCTGTATAAGGGATCCCATCAGGACGGCAAATATTTGTCGTGACACGAGTCGATAAACGTTGACCCTGCTCGTGCAACTTTCCCATCTGTCAAACTTCCCGAAAACATGGTTGAGGCAATTGCCTTTATTCCGTATAAAGACGAATGAGAAACGTTATTTTTTAATAATCAATCTCATTAAAAGGAGGGCGAGCCGTGGAACGATCGGGTGCTGCTGTACTCCAGCCGATTTCGCGGGAGCCCTTTCAAGAAAAAGGGGCTCTGGTCCAATTTCTGTAAGTGAATATTTGCGCTGCCCATTCGTCTTTTTTTCATATTCATCCTTATTGTGAGATAGCTGTGCTGAAGTACCTCATCAGTCGATCCAAAGGACTATTAGCAGTTGCCGCGCTGGTCAGCATAATTTATGGTGCCGGCAGTGTATTTCTGCTGGCACAGATCAGTTCCGCGCTTACCGCCCCGGAGTCCGACCGCGCAGAGACGGGATTGATCTTCGCCGCAACTGCCTTTGTCGTGATGCTGACGTATATGTGCGCTACCATATTATTTCAGCGTCTTGGCCAGCGATCCCACGCGGAGCTTCGTAACTTCGTTGCCAAGCGTGTGCTAGCCGCCGACTATCGGCAACTTGAAGTGGTGGGCGCGGCTCGCGTACAGTCCGCCCTCGCGGAGCATTGCACACTGGTTGCCGAATTTTTCGAGAGCTTTCCCATCATCCTGACAAACGCTGTTATCGTAATAGGCTGTCTGGTGTATATGGCAATGCTGTCCTGGCAAGTGTTTTTGCTTGCGCTGGTTGTCATTGGATTTGGTTCCCTCGGGTACCATCTTGCTCATTTGCGCGCCCTAAAGCACCTGACTGCCGCCGCGGACGAACAGGACCAGTTATTTGCTTATTTTCGTTCGCTCACGGACGGTGCCAAGGAGCTTCGCCTGAACCGGAGCAAGCGTAACGCGTTTTACAAGGGTGTGCTGGGGCGCTCGATCGAAGTCGTACGGCAGGAGCGAACGCACGGCATGTCGCTGTTTATTGCGTCTGCGAGCTGGGGAAATTTCCTGATCTATGCGTTTATAGGTATGGTGTTATTCATGCTGGTCGGGGACGTACCCGACCGGGCATTAATAATGACCGGATTTGCACTTGTGTTTGTCTATATGGTGGGGCCGCTGGAAGCGTTGCTGCTCAACATTCCCAGGGCAAACCTTGCGCAAGTCTCCGGTGACCGGATCGACGAGCTAACCCGGGCGATGACAGCTTCTGAGGTGGAGACAGACGAATACGCCGTCCCATCGTTGCAGTCCGTGTCGCTAAAGGGTGTTTTGCACCGTTATTACCACGAACAGAGCGGCGAAATGTTTACCCTCGGCCCGGTAGATCTGGAGTTCCAGCCGGGAGAAATAACGTTTCTGGTTGGCGGTAATGGCAGTGGCAAAACAACGCTGGCTAAATTGCTGGTAGGACTTTACCCACCGGAAGAGGGTCACATACTCCTTAACGGGGAGGTTGTGAGCGACGCGAGCCGTGATCATTACCGGCAATTGTTTTCGACGATTTTTTCCGATTTTCATCTTTTCGATCGTCTGCTGGAAACGGGCAGCGCCAATCTGGATGAGGAGGGCAACCGCCTGCTGGCCAAACTGCACCTTCAGAACAAGGTAAAGGTGCAGGACGGTGCTTTTAATACGCTTGCGTTATCACAAGGACAGCGCAAACGGCTGGCGCTCGTGGTAGCCTATCTCGAAAATCGGCCATTCTTCATGTTTGACGAGTGGGCTGCGGACCAGGACCCTGTGTTCAAGGAGGTGTTCTACCGCGAAATACTCCCGGAATTACGTGCAATGGGCAAGGCAGTGCTGGTAATCTCCCATGATGATCGTTACTTTCATCTTGCGGACCGTCTCATACGCATGGAGAGCGGATGCCTGACTTATGATAGCCGGGCAGCGAAGGGCGAACCGGCTTTATCGCCGGCGTTTGCGCTTCACGGCACATTTTGAGGTATAGATACAACCCATGGCACACGAAATATCCGGTGCTGCCGGAGCGCCGGAAAAGCAAAGGGCTCAAAAGGCTACCAGGCAGCGGATCGGGCGCAGCTTACTGGTCCTGATGCACCGCTGGGTGGGGCTTTTTCTGGCTGTTTTCCTGTTCATATCAGGGCTTACCGGCGCGATTATCTCGTGGGACCACGAGTTGGACGAGTGGCTCAACCCGCAGTTGTTCGAAGCGCGGGGCGAGGGCGTTCCCGTTTCCCCGTTGATACTTGCAGAACAACTGGAAGCAGCCGATCCGCGGCTGATGATAACCTGGGTTCCCCTGGCAGGGGAGCCTGGGCATAACATCGGATTGGGCGTAGGCCCCCGCCTTGATCCGGCTAGCGGCAAAGCTTTCGATCTGGACTTCAACCAGGTAACGCTTGATCCTGTGAATGGCGACGTGCGCGGGAAGCGGATGTGGGGGGAGATTTCGCTAAGCCGCGAGAATCTGCTTCCTTTCCTGTACAAGTTGCATTACAGCATGCATATCCCGGATGGGTTCGGGATCGAGATCGGGATTTGGTTCATGGGCATCCTGGCCATTGTATGGGCGATTGACTGCTTTATCGCCTTATCGATATCGTTTCCAAGCGCGAGCGCGTGGTCTAAATCGTTCAGTTTTCGCTGGCAGCAAGGGGGCGCCAAGCTGAATTTCGACTTGCATCGTTCCGGTGGAGTCTGGGTATGGGGAATTTTATTGATTCTGGCTGTTACCGCCATATCAATGAATCTCAAGCAGGAGATCATGCGCCCGCTTGTATCCGTTTTTTCTCCGCTTACGCCCAGCCCGTTTACCCGTACACCCAATCCCCCCGAGTTGCCAATCGAGCCTATAGTGAGCCGGCAAGCAATCCTCGAGCTCGCCGCTTCCGAAGCTAAAGCGCTCGGCTGGAGTACGCCCCCGGGTGGTATTTTCTATTCACCCGAGTTCGGTATTTACGGTGTAACGTTTTTCGAACCGGGGCACGAGCACGGAGATGGGGGACTGGGCAATCCATCGTTGTTTTTCGAAGGCAAGGATGGCGCACCTGCCGGCGCAAACATACCGGGCTCGGGAAGCGCGGGAGACATTTTCATGCAGGCGCAGTTTCCTCTGCATTCCGGCAGGATTCTTGGGCTTCCCGGCCGCATCATGATTTCCATGATGGGACTACTGGTAGCGATGCTTTCGGTGACGGGAGTAATAGTCTGGCAGAAGAAACGCGCCGCGCGGAAGAAGATGAGCGTAAAGAGCGGGTGAGCACGCCCACCCACGTGGAGCGTGGTAACGGGATTAACGGGAGGTTAACGGGGAGAGTGCGCGGCGAGTCAGGAAGCGTGCATATCAGCTACCGCCGCGATTTCATCCGCAGCTCGAGACTCCTGCTCCAGGTATTCCATGATCGCGTATGTCAGCTCGCGGCAACCTGCCCCGGTCACTGCCGAAACAAGGAAGCTTCTGCCTTTCCATCGCAGATCTCGGACGAGCTTCTTGCAAATCTTATCCCGGTCTTGCGCGTTCAATAAGTCCGCTTTATTAAGGACCAGCCAGCGCGGCTTGCGATAGAGCGTTTCATCATACTTTCTCAGTTCCTTGATTATGGCTTTGGCTTCATGCACCGGATCGACGTTCTCGTCCAGTGGCGCGATGTCCACAACATGCAACAGCAGGCGCGTACGAGCCAGATGCTTGAGGAAGCGGTGACCGAGGCCCGCGCCTTCCGCCGCGCCTTCTATCAAACCCGGAATGTCCGCCATCACGAAGCTCCGATTCTGATCCACGCGCACCACGCCCAGGTTCGGGTGCATGGTGGTGAAGGGGTAGTCGGCCACTTTGGGCCGCGCGGCGGAGACGGCCCGGATAAGGGTCGACTTGCCCGCGTTCGGCATGCCTAAAAGCCCTACATCCGCCAGCACCTTGAGCTCAAGTCTGAGCGCGAATTCTTCCCCAGGCTCGCCTGGGGTAAATTGACGGGGCGTCCGATTGGTGCTGGACTTGAAATGCAGGTTACCGAGCCCGCCGCCTCCCCCCTTGGCCAGCACTACCTTTTGTTCATGTTCCGCCAGGTCGGCGATCACTTCGCCGGTATCCGCATTTGTGATCACGGTGCCTACCGGCATCCGCAACACGATGTCGTCCGCCGACTTGCCGTAGCAGTCGGAGCCGCGCCCGTTCTCGCCCTTTTTAGCCCGGTGTTCACGCGCAAAGCGGTAATCCACGAGCGTATTGATGTTGCGGTCTGCAATGGCAAAAATACTGCCGCCGCGCCCGCCATCGCCGCCCGAGGGACCACCTTTGGGAATGTATTTTTCGCGGCGGAAACTGGCGGCCCCATCGCCTCCTTTGCCCGCGCTGACATGGATCAGCGCCTCGTCTATATATTTCATCGGATCGTGTCCCGCATTACATGGAAACAAAAAATGGAAACAAAAAAGCCCTATCGGATCGACAGGGCTTTTAGGCGGTGGTTCCTGGAGAGACTTATGCCTGAACGAATTCTCTCGCCAGGCTAAAACGGGTCAAAGAGGGCTCGACTCAAACGGTTGGATACTGACCGTTTTACGCTGTTGCGAGCCTTTCGTTGTAAAGTTCACTGTACCGGTGACCTTGGCGAACAAGGTGTGATCCTTGCCCATGCCCACGTTTTCCCCCGGGTGGACTCTGGTACCGCGCTGACGAACGATGATGCTTCCGGCGGGAATCAATTCGCCACCGTAGCTTTTCACCCCCAGGCGTTTGGAATTTGAATCACGTCCGTTTCTTGAGCTACCGCCTGCTTTTTTGTGTGCCATGCTTGACTCTCCTTATGCCGAAATACCGCTGATCTGGATTTCGGTGTAATTCTGCCGGTGTCCTTGATGTTTCTGATAGTGCTTGCGCCGCCGCATCTTGAAAATGCGTATCTTGTCATGCCTGCCTTGTTTCAGCACGGTGGCCGTCACCGAGGCCCCGTTCAGCACGGGCGTGCCCATCGAGATATTGTCGCCGTCGGAAATGAGCAGCACCTGATCGATCACAACTTCGCTGCCCACATCTGCTGGAATCTGTTCGATTTTAAGTTTAAGCCCGTTCTCGACACGGTATTGCTTGCCACCAGTTTTTATAATTGCATACATAGCTAATTCTTTCTCTTGCGTGAGTGACCAAGGTACATAAACAGTACCTGAAAAAGGTAAACAACAATTATACATCGCCATCTTTCCCAGGTCAAAGTTCTGTTACCTATGACTTTGTGTCACAATAACGGGTTGCCCCAGTTATCGGCTTGACATACTGGCGGCGACGTTTCTACCATGGCACCTTTTTTGCAGGAACCTTTGTGTCGATTGAACGTATCAGAAGCCTTATCGCCCAGGACATGGGCGCGGTGGATACTGTTATCCGCGAGAAACTCTATTCGGATGTGGCGCTCATCCGCCAAGTAAGCGAATATATCATCAACAGCGGGGGAAAGCGGCTGCGCCCCGCCCTGGTGATTCTTTCCGCCGGCGCATTCAAATACGCTGGCAGACATCACTACAATCTTGCCGCCATCGTTGAATTCATCCATACCGCAACCTTGCTTCACGACGATGTCGTTGACGCTTCCGAGTTGCGGCGCAGCAAGGCGACCGCGAATGCCCTGTTCGGGAATGCAGCCAGCGTACTGGTTGGGGATTTTTTGTATTCGCGGGCATTCCAGATGATGGTCGAGGTGGACAATATGCGGGTCATGCGGGTGCTGGCCGATGCCACGAACACGATTGCCGAGGGCGAAGTATTGCAGTTGCTCAACTGCCGTGATCCCGATGTGGATGAGGAAAACTACCTACGCGTGATCCGATATAAAACCGCGAAACTGTTCGAGGCAGCCACCCGGCTCGGCGCAATCCTCGGTAAGGCCACCGCGGCAGAGGAGGAGGCGATGGCGGCTTATGGGATGCACCTCGGCACCGCATTTCAGCTGACGGACGACATGCTGGACTATTCCGGGGATTACCAGGAGACGGGCAAGAACCTGGGCGATGACCTTGCCGAAGGCAAGCCGACGCTGCCGCTGATCTATGCCATGAAAACAGGGTCGAGCGCTCAGGCGGCAATCATACGCAACGCGATAGAGCAGGGCGGCGAGGGAGGGTTTCAGCCCATCCTCGAGGTTATCCAGCAGACTGGCGCACTGGATTACGCGCGGCAGCGCGCGGAAGCCGAATCCGACACCGCATCCCAAACGATTGCGTCATTGCCCGCCTCCGAGTACAAGGAGTGCCTGTTGCAGCTCAGCACTTTCGCCGTGGCGCGAAATTATTAGCGGCTTATGGCCCGACCGCACGCACCAGACGTGTTGAGTTTATTGAGAGCGCAAGCACGATCTAAAGGAAATTTGAATTGCCCGGAAATCCCTTCCTGCGTACAATTGCTGCCCACGCCGTGAAGTGATTATTTCAGGCGCGCAAGGAACAGCACTGTCAATTCGGGGTGTAGCTCAGCCTGGTAGAGTACTGCGTTCGGGACGCAGGAGTCGGAGGTTCGAATCCTCTCACCCCGACCACCGTTTTACAGCTATGACTTTATAGCAGATTATCTCCGGGGTGTGCCGTGATTCGGCCCGGGTTTTTCCAGTAAAGTCGCGCAACAGTTTCAGTTTCTATCGGATTTTCAGCCGCAGATGCTCCGGGAATGGAAAGGCTGATTTATTTTCCGCCAGCTTGCTCCCATTCGCTGATGATCCTGTATGCAGCTTGCACGCGGCCGCGTAGCAAGTAGAATGCAAGGTCGTATCTCAACCGGTATTCACGATATACGCAGCCTATTCTGATGCGCCAACGGAACCAACACCGTGGGTAGAATTCTTTTCTTCGCCCTTATCATTGCCCTTCTTTTTTGGGTAATAAGAAGCTACCGGCGGTCGCTCAAGAAGCGGGAAGAAGCGCATGAAGAGCCGCGCTCGCTGGAGGGCGAGGATATGGTGCGGTGCGTGCACTGCGGCGTGCACCTGCCCAGGAGCGAAAGCGTCACGTCTGAAGGAAAATTTTTTTGTAGCGATGAGCATCGCCGCCTGCATTTGAAGTTGTAAAACCTGCATATGGGGAGGGTGTGAAGTGCGGCTTCAAGGCGATCAAACGCCGATTGATGAAATGCACATTGATCCGGCGGTTTGCCACGGCAACATTCGTTTTATTCCTTCACCCAATTTCGATGAGCGCCCCACCGGGTGTGAAATCAACCTGCTGGTCATCCACAATATCAGCCTGCCTCCGGATGAGTTTGGGGGCGATGGGGTGCTCGAGCTGTTTACCAACCGGCTCGATCCCGAGGCCCATCCCTATTACCGTTCCATATACGGACTCAGGGTTTCCTCTCACTTCCTGATACGCCGGGATGGAGAGACCATTCAGTTCGTGCCATGCGAGAAACGCGCGTGGCATGCTGGGGAATCCTGCTGGCAGGGTAGGCGCCGCTGCAACGATTATTCGATAGGCATAGAGCTTGAAGGCAGCGACAGCGTCCCGTTTGCGGACGTCCAATATGCCGCGCTGGCGGCGCTTACCCGCGCGCTGCGAAAACAGTACCCTATTACCGACATTGCGGGCCACTCCGATATCGCGGCTGGGCGCAAGACCGATCCCGGCCCATGCTTCGACTGGGCACGCTACCGCGCATTGCTTTCGGAAGGGTGATCAGGCTTCCTGTTCTCATGCGAGACGCCGGCGTGAAGCGGCATCATCGGCAGTTATCTTGACGAGACGCGCAGCTTTTCCTTCGATGGCGGATTGCTATTGTTGGAGCCGGACCCGGCCTCGACGCCCTGGCCGCGCAAATAGTCTTCGTAGCTACCCTTGAAATCGGTGATTCCATCGGGTTTCATTTCCAGAATACGTGACGCCAGCGAAGAAACGAATTCCCGGTCATGGGAAACGAAGATCAGCGTGCCGGCATATTTCTCCAGGGCCGCGTTGAGCGACTCGATCGATTCCATATCCAGATGGTTAGTTGGCTCATCCATCAGTAGCACGTTGTTTCTTGTCAGCATGAGCTTGCCGAACAACATGCGTCCTTCCTCGCCCCCGGATATGACTTTCACCGATTTTTTTACTTCGTCGCCGGAAAACAGCAGCCTCCCGAGAACGCTGCGTACCACCTGATCATCGTCATGGGATCCCCGCCATTGGGTCATCCAGTCGGTGAGCGACATGCCTTGCCCGAAATCGCCTGCGTGGTCCTGCGCAAAATAGCCGGGACGCGCTTTCTCGGCCCACTTTACCTCTCCCGCATCTGGTGCAAGGTCGCCTGAGATGCAGCGCAACAGGCTGGTCTTGCCGATGCCATTAGGGCCGATAATCGCGATTTTCTCGCCTGCTTCCACGTTCAGACTAAACTTGTGGAACAGCGGTTTTTCCATTCCCGAGAATTGCTTACTGATGCTTTGCACGGAGACTGCGAGGCGATGCAGTTTTTCCCGCTCGTCCACTTCGAACCGGATGTACGGGTACTGCCGGCTGGAAGGTTTGATATCCTCCAGCTTGATCTTCTCGATCTGGCGCGCACGGCTGGTGGCCTGCCGTGCCTTGGACGCATTGGCGGAAAACCGGCTTACGAACGATTGCAATTCCGCGATCTGGGTTTTCTTCTTAGCGTTATCGGCCAGCATACGCTCGCGCACCTGGGTGGAGGCGATCATGTAGTCATCGTAATTTCCGGGATAGATACGGATTTCGCCATAGTCCAGGTCCGCCATATGTGTGCAGACGCTGTTCAGGAAATGGCGGTCATGGGAAATGATGACGATGGTGCTCCGGCTCGCGTTAATGACATCTTCCAGCCAGCGGATGGTGTTGATATCAAGGTTGTTGGTCGGCTCATCCAGCAGCAGAATCTCGGGATCGGCAAACAGCGCTTGCGCCAGCAATACCCGCAGCTTGAATCCAGGAGCGACCGTACTCATCAGGCCCTGGTGCTGTGCTAGCGGTATGCCCACTCCCAGCAGCAATTCACCCGCGCGGGCCTCGGCGGAATAACCGTCCAGCTCGGCGAAGTGCGCTTCCAGTTCCGCGGCATGCATGTAGTCTGCTTCGGTGGCGTCGGGATTCGCATAAATCGCGTCCCGCTCTTCTTTCACTCGCCACAACTCGGCGTGCCCCATCATTACGGTGTCGATCACCGGAAAATCTTCGAAAGCGAACTGATCCTGGCGCAGCTTGCCTACGCGCTCCCCGGAGTCCACGCTCACATTGCCGGAGCTTGGCTCCAGATCGCCCCCGAGTATTTTCATGAAGGTGGACTTGCCGCAGCCGTTGGCGCCGATCAAGCCGTAACGATTGCCGTCGCCGAATTTGACCGAAACATTTTCGAACAGGGGTCGTGCCCCAAATTGCATGGTGACGTTAGCGGTAGTAATCAAAGGTCTGTCCGGAAAAGGAGAAAACCTTAAATTTTACCGGATAAATATATAATACGTAACCTTCCGGCATTCTGAAAACGATCCGGTGCCGGAGGTCAAGCGATAGCGGGACATGCGGGACGGGCTTGCGAGGTTGGAGTGGTGGCAAAAATAAGTACGCAACTATTCCATGGGACTCCTGAACTGCGCGCGAAGGCCCGATCGACCTCCGGATTCGCGCGTCGCCCGCCCCCGTTTCTGCTATTGAATCCTGCCTGATACATTCGTGCGGCGCCCCGGCATTCATGTATCATTGCGTTTTCGAATTACACCCGTGTTGCATGAAAATCACGTTTCTGGATTTCGAGCAGCCTGTCGCTGAGCTTGAGGCAAAAATCGAGGAGTTGCGCTTCGCCCAGGAAGATTCAGCGGTGGATATTTCAGCCGAAATCTCGCGTTTACAGAAGAAAAGCCAGTCACTTACCAATAGCATCTACGCCAAGCTCACGCCCTGGCAGATTTCGCAGGTCGCGCGGCATCCGCAGCGGCCTTACACGCTAGATTATATCGGACACCTGTTTACCGACTTCGAAGAGTTGCACGGCGACCGCAGTTTTGCCGACGATCACGCCATGGTGGGTGGCTTGGCGCGATTTCAGGGTCAAACAGTGATGGTCATCGGTCACCAGAAAGGCCGTGACACCAAGGAAAAGATCCACCGCAATTTCGGTATGCCCAAACCGGAAGGCTACCGCAAGGCGCTGCGCCTGATGCGCCTCGCTGAAAAATTCTCCATTCCGCTAGTCACGTTCATCGATACCCCTGGCGCATATCCGGGCATCGGTGCAGAGGAACGAGGCCAGTCCGAAGCCATCGGCCGGAATCTCTATGTTCTCGCGGAGCTGAAAGTGCCGGTTATCTGCACCATCATTGGCGAAGGCGGGTCCGGCGGGGCCTTGGCGGTTGCCGTCGGCGATACGGTACAGATGCTTCAATACGCCACATACTCGGTCATTTCTCCCGAGGGCTGCGCCTCCATCCTGTGGAAAAGTGCTGACAAGGCGCCGGAAGCCGCCGAAATAATGGGCATCACGGCGCATCGCCTCAAAACCCTGGGGTTAATCGACAAAATCATCAGCGAGCCTGCCGGCGGAGCCCATCGCGATTATCTTGCTACCATGCAAGCCGTGAGGAAGGCGCTTGAGGAATCGCTTAAACACCTCCAAGGCCATTCCCCGGAGTTGTTGCTGGAGAGGCGTTTTACCCGGCTGATGGGATATGGCAAGTTCAAGGAAGTTAAAGTCAAATAGCGTTTCGCGCAAGGCCGAAAACGTGTTGCGTGAGCAGGTCCGGCCAGGAAACCGGCTGGTCGTCGGGTTGAGCGGCGGGGTGGATTCGGTTGTGTTGCTGGATCTGCTTGTGCCGTTATCCATTCCGCTTCAGGTTACGCTTTCCGCCATTCACATCAATCACGGTATCAGTCCGCATGCGGACCAGTGGAGCCGCTTCTGCCATCATTTATGCCACTCGAGAGGTGTTCCATTCGAGATCGTCAGGCTGAAAATCTGCCGGACACCTGGCATCAGCCTTGAAGCGGCTGCCCGGGATGAGCGCTACCGCATATTTGCAACCCTCGAGGCAGATTATGTGGTTTTGGCGCAGCACCTGGATGACCAGGCTGAAACCCTGATGCTGCAGCTGTTACGAGGTGCGGGTGTGAAAGGGTTGAGCGGCATGCCCGTTGTCAGGGCTGGACGTTCATGGATCAAAGCTCCATTGCCGCAAAGCAGCGAGCAGGCTTCCGGGCACGGTGTTCCGCCTCACCCAAAAATTTTGCGGCCACTGCTGGACGTATCGCGGCGGGAGATCGAGGAATATGCGCTCGAACATGCGTTGCAGTGGATGAAAGATGAAAGCAACGATAATGTCGCTTTTGACCGCAACTTCCTGCGCCACGAAGTTTTCCCCCTGCTAGAAAAACGTTACCCTTCCTACCGCAAGACTTTCCTGCGGGCCAGCAGACATATCGCGGAAGCATCCGCCCTCCTGGATGAATTGGCGCAGGCGGATAGTAGGGAATGCGCGGCTTCCGGAAAAATTGAAATCGAATGTTTGCGCAAGCTGGGTTTTCTTCGCGCAAAGAATTTGTTGCGCTACACGTTTGCGCGCGAGGGCGCGATCCTGCCGAGTGCCGCAAAGCTTGAGGATATCTTGCGCCAGCTGCTTTCCACAGGCGCAAGTACGAAATTGCACGTGACGTTCGGGGACACTGAAATCCGGACATTTGGGGGCCTTCTGCACCTGCGCGAAACCAGCGTCCCTCCGCCTATCCACTGGCGGATGGCCTGGCAGGGAGAAGAGCAAGTTGTTATTGCCGAGCTGGGGGGCACGTTGGCATTTACGCCCACTGAAGGAGCGGGGATCAGCCTGGGCAGGCTCACGGAATTTCCTGTAACTATACGGTTACGCAGCGGCGGCGAGCGCTTGCGGCCCGATTGCAAACGCCCGCGCCGCAGCCTAAAGAACCTTTTACAGGAGGCGGCGATCCCGCCATGGGAGCGTGAAACGTTGCCGCTGATATTCAGCGGCGAGTATCTCGCCAGTGTGCCCGGGCTCGGGGTGGATTGTGATTTCCAAGCGGCCCCGGGGGAGCAGGCGTTGATCGCTCACTGGCGCCCCGGCCCAGCCCCGGCCTGAGAGTGAAACCTTGGGTCGATTTGACGCTGACTCAAACCGGGCAACACGCCAAGCCGCCAGCTGGCCATAGCAACACGGCCCATCTGCACCCACAGCGACCAGCTTTGCGGTAATCGCGCAGCTCCTTCCTTCTATGTCAACTCGAAGACCATCACCTCGGCGTTGCGGCCCTGGGCAAGCATCACCCGCTCGCCACCGGCGAGCATGGCCCCGTCTCCTGCGTGCAGGGGGGTGTCGTTTAGCGCCACATCGCCGCGGGCCACATGGACGTAAACGTATCTGTCTTGCGCGAGCGGGTGCTCAACCTGTTCGTTTCCGTCCAGCAGTACGGCAAACATCTTCGCATCCGCATGAATTTTTACGGAACCATCGGCACCGTCGGGGGAAGCGATGAGACGCAACCTGCCGCGTTTTTCCTCGTCGCTAAAATACTTTTCCTCATAGCTAGGGTTGATGCCGGCAGCATTGGGTAGAAACCATATCTGCAGGAAATGAACTTTCTCGGTCTGCGAAGGGTTGAATTCGCTATGCTGCACGCCTGTTCCGGCGCTCATCCGCTGTACGTTACCGGGATGAATAACGGAACCATTGCCCATACTGTCCTTGTGGGCAAGTGCACCGTTCAGCACATAACTGACGATCTCCATATCGCGGTGTCCATGCGTGCCGAAACCGCGGCCAGGCTCGACGGTATCGTCATTAATCACGCGCAGCGCGCGAAACTGAACATGCTTGGGATCGTAATAGTCGGCGAAGGAAAAGCTGTGCCAGGAATTCAGCCAGCCGTGGTCGGCGTGACCTCGGTCTTGCGCGCGTCGTAATTCCATCATGTCCATTCTCCTTTGATAAATGAATGTGCGAGGGTGCGGCTTGTTGGCAAGCTTACTTCAGTCGAAGAAAGAAAGCATCGCGGTGCGAGCTGAAGCGAACGCAAAAGTTATCATGAGGCAGTTTCCATTGAACGGTCGGTAAGTGCTTTTGGCGCGCCGCCGATAAAATGTGAAACCCTGGGAGCGGCGGCGCCAATGTGAAAACGGTGGATAATTTCCTGCACACGCTGGTCTTCGCGTGTGACACGCGCGTGCTGACGCAAGTGGTCTAGCCATGAGTCTTGCTGGAATAGCTCGATATATCTTCCTGGTACGGCAATATCCTCAAAGACACCCCAGCTGAAGGCGCCATCCCGCCGTCGGATCGTTCCGAGTTGCTGCATGGCGTCCAGGAAGGCCTCCCGCTGCGCAAGCTCGATCTCGTATTCGACCGTGACAAGGACCGGACCGCGTTCCCTGTCCAGATCGCCCGCCGCTTCGGGATGGGGCCAATGGAAAGACGGCGACAAGTCAGGCGCGTCGCCACTGCCCAGGCTGAATCCGCGCACGGCGACGGCTGCCAGCACAGCGCCGGCGGCCGACCCCAGCAGCGCGACGGGAATGCCTGCATGTGCGGCGACCCACCCCCACAGCAGGCTGCCGAGGGTAAGCCCGGCAGAAAACACCATGATGTATAGCGACAGGGCACGGCCTCGAACCCAGGCTGGCACGGAGACCTGCGCGGCAACCTGCAGCGATGACAGCACCATGACCCACGCCGCGCCGGCGATGACCATCACGCCATACAAGGTCGCCTCGTTGCGCACGGTGGCCAGGGCGGCCATCGTTACCGCATAGACGATGCTTGCGATCAGCACCAGGTGGTCACGGGAGATGCGGGCCTGCAGCCGCGGCAAAATGACGACACTTACAACCGCGCCGATGCCAACGAAGGTCAGCAGAAATCCGTAAGTGTCGGGCCCGCCCGCAAGTTCATTGCGCGCAATCAGCGGAAGCAGCGCCCATGCGGAAATGGTGAAGAGAATAAAAGCGATGGTGCGGATCAGCACCGCGCGGAACGGCGAAGCCCGGTGGGCATAGCGGAGACCGGCACGCAGCGCCTGAAAGAAGCGTTCCGGCGGCAGCGATCGCTCATCCGGCTGGCTTTTCCAGTACCAGAGCATCACGATCATGCCGATGAACGAAATGGCGTTCAGGCTGAATGCAGCCCATGCCCCGAACTGCGATAGCAGCAGTCCGCCAATGGCGGGACCAATGGATCGGGAGAGATTCATCGACAGCGAACCCAGGGCAACCGCTTGCGGGAGCAGATTTCTGGGAACGAGTTCGGGCGCCGTGACGTTCAACGCTGGGGTCGCCATGGATGCACCAATCCCCAGGGCGAAGGTCAGGATCAACAGGTTCCAGGCATCGAGCTCACCGGCCGCGGCCAGGAAAGCCAGCACTGCCGCGCAAATCGCCATCCATGACTGGGTAGCGAGCAAATACCGCCGCCGGTCGACAATGTCGGTGAGCGCCCCGGCAACCAGCGCGAACAGCACCATCGGCAACGATGCGGCAGCCTGCACCAGGGAAACCATTACCGGCGAATGGGACAGATCGGTCATTACCCAGCCGGAAGCGACGCCATTGATCCAGGTGCCGATATTGGAACCGAGCGCAGCCAGCCAGAAGGCCCGGAACACAGGCACGTTCAGGGGTCCCCAGGCGCTGGCGCGCGGGGCAGGTGAGGCGGTGTTTTCGTTTGGTTCAGTCACACGTCACAGGTCTCGTCAGCGTAGCGCCATGATGCCGCGGTTCGTCGCCGCTCAGGTATTGGCCTTGCCTGGAGCCAGGATTAAAGCCCTTCCCCTGGTTTGCCCGGAAAGCACGGTGCTCGGGTTTCGCGAATACACCCTCAGGCGCGGGTGGGCGCGTCCCCGTTTTTAATCCGCGTCGCTTACCCGCGTCGCGGCACAGGCATACCGATAATTGTCTATAGCATATAGAGCCGGCTTGTTATCGCAAATTCATGCCAATCTTTACAGCGTCAGGGTTGGCTGTCCAATGGTTTTAACCAAGGGAGGCCCGATGAGAACGGAAAAAGATAAAATGTTGAGCGGCGAACTCTACAACCCGTTTGACCCGCAGTTGTCCGCTGAGCGCCGCCATGCCCGGCTGCTTGTTAAAAAGCTGAACGACACGCGGGACGATCAAGTGGAGGAGCGTAAGCGCCTGATAAAAAGCCTCCTGCCTTCTACCGGAGAGAGCATCTGGATCGAGCCGCCTTTCTTCTGCGACTACGGCAGCAACATCACCCTGGGTGACGATGTTTTCTTCAATTTCAACTGCGTAGTACTCGATGTCGCTCCCGTCCGCATCGGATCGCGCGTGTTGTTCGGGCCAGCGGTCCAAGTGTATGCAGCGACACATCCGTTGCGCGCGGCGGATCGACGAGCGAAGCGTGAACTCGGAGCAAGAATCGAGATCGGCGACGATGTCTGGATAGGCGGGGGCGTGATCATCTGTCCCGGTGTGCGGATCGGTGCGCGCTCTGCAGTAGGTGCGGGCAGCGTGGTGACAAAAGATATACCCGAAGGCGTGGTGGCGGCTGGCCACCCGTGCCGCATTTTACGGGAGATCGAAGAATGAGTGAGTCTCGTCAACGGAAGCGTGGAGCTTGCCTGATCGCGCAACCGAAGACTAGGGGAACCCCTGAACAAATCCTCGCTGATCGCGTTGCTGTTAAAATCGGAATGATCATAAGGCGCGCGACGCTGATCGTAGCTGGGACCACGATGCCAAGGAGCGCAACGCCATGAGCACCCGATTTTACCGCAACCCCGATGGGACGAGGCTTTGCGGGCGGTCTGCCTTGTCAGGCTCCTAGCGAAGGTGATCAACCATTCGCGTCGTCGCTTTTCGCGCATCCCATCCCGCAAAGCCACCGTCGCGCCAGCGGAGATTTGTTCAGGGGTTCCCTAGAACCTGGATTTGCCGATGGGCGTATTAAACGGGCGGCATGCGCGCGGATGCTCGCTCGTTGCGGGGAGATCGAACGCGCTATTCCGAACGGAGTAGAATAGTTCTTTACACGCTGTCCGCGTGACGATAGCTCAACTCTTCAAGAAGATGGCTAAAACCAAATCGACCTATTCCTGTACCGAATGCGGGGGCCAGACCCTCAAATGGCAGGGTCAGTGCCCGCATTGCCAGGCATGGAACACGCTCGTTGAGGCAGTGGCGGAGAGAACTGCGTCACGCTTCGCGCCTGTGTCTGAAACGGGTCAGGTTCAGAATTTAAGCGAGGTGGAGGGCGGGGAAGAGGCGCGTTATTCCAGTGGCATAGCTGAGTTTGACCGCGTGCTGGGCGGCGGCCTGGTGGAAGGTGGGGTGGTATTGCTGGGAGGAGACCCGGGCATCGGCAAATCCACGCTGCTGCTGCAAGCGCTCTGTCATATGTCCCAGGGTTCGTCGGGACGAGAGGTATTGTATGTCAGCGGCGAGGAATCGGCTCGCCAGGTGGCGCTACGGGCAAGGCGCATGGCGTTGGATGCGAAGGCTATACACCTGCTGGCGGAGATCCGGCTTGAACAGATACAGACAGTGCTCGCCGAGCGGAAGCCTGGCGTGGCCGTGATTGATTCGATACAGACAATTTATTCGGACGCGCTCCAATCGGCTCCCGGTTCGGTTGCTCAAGTGCGGGAATGCGCCGCCCAGTTGACGAGGTTGGCCAAGGCCAGTGGCACATGCATGATCCTGGTCGGTCATGTCACTAAGGAAGGATCGCTGGCCGGGCCGCGCGTGCTGGAGCACATGGTGGATACGGTGCTATATTTCGAAGGCGACACCCACTCCAGTTTCCGCATGATTCGCGCCTTCAAGAACCGGTTTGGTGCGGTGAACGAATTGGGCGTGTTTGCCATGACCGAAAAAGGTTTGCGTGAGGTCAGCAATCCTTCCGCGCTATTCCTTTCTCACCATGGGGGGGAAGTGCCGGGTTCCTGCGTGATGGTAACGCAGGAAGGGACCCGGCCGCTGCTGGTGGAGATACAGGCGCTGGTGGATGAGGCGCACGGGCCCAATCCAAGGCGGCTGAGCGTGGGACTGGAACAGAACCGTCTGGCGATGTTGCTCGCCGTGCTGCACCGGCACGCGGGCATCGCCTGCTTTGACCAGGATGTTTTTGTCAATGCGGTAGGCGGGGTGAAAATTACCGAGCCAGGCGTCGATCTGGCCGTGTTGCTTGCGATTGTCTCCTCGCTCAGGAACAGGCCCTTGCCGGAAAAAATGGTGGTGTTTGGGGAAGTGGGCCTGGCGGGCGAAGTGCGGCCGGTCCAGCGCGGCCAGGAACGGTTGAAAGAAGCGGCCAAACTGGGATTTGTTCGCGCCATCGTACCTAAAGCCAATATGCCCAAACAGGGCATTCAGGGTATCGAGATTATTGCGGTGGACCGGGTGGAGGACGCAGTGGCGAAAATGCGCTGAGGCGTTGCGATGGCGACGGGATGGCTACGATAATGAGGGGAGGGCACTTTATATTTATTCGTGAAGAAAATACAAGCCGCCGTCGCGCCCGCTTCCGCCTGTGGCTGCTAGGCGTTCTTTCTGTAGCAATGCTGCTAATCGCCGGGCTTGCTCCTCCTGTTTCCCAGCCAGTGGAATATCACCAGTTCGCGGATCAACGCGAGTTTTTCGGTATCCCACATTTATTAAATGTTGTCTCCAACGTTGGATTCCTGCTGGTGGGGATGGCTGGTATGCTTTTTTTAACGCGTGCAGGCAGGACCCGGACGAATATAGCTTTTGTCGATCCGCGTGAACGCTGGCCATACCTCGTGCTTTTTGCGAGCGTCGCGGTGACCAGCTTTGGCTCCGCATATTATCACCTGGCGCCGGATAATGACCGGCTGATGTGGGACCGGCTGCCGATGGCTGCTGCTATCACGGCACTGGTAGCGGCGACCTTGGCCGAGCGCGTGAGCGTCCGGGCCGGACTGCGGTTGCTGCCTCTGCTGGTTGTGCTCGGGGCCGGATCCGTGCTGTACTGGAATTGGAGCGAGCAACAAGGTGGTGGGAATCTGAACTTTTATATCGTGGTGCAATTCTACTCAATTCTGGTGATTATTCTTCTGGCAAAGCTTTTTCCCTCCCGATATAGCCGCGGAGCGGACATATACGCGGTATTAGGGTGGTACGCGCTCGCCAAGGCAGTGGAAATGGCTGATCAGCAAATTTATGACCTGGGGAATCTCGTGAGCGGACACACGGCAAAGCATCTGCTCGCTACCGTGGGGGCGTACTGGATATTGCGCATGCTGCGACGACGAACGCCAATTTCGCAGCGTTTTGAATCGGCAATGGTTTAACTGGAGAGACGAAGTGCACCTAATAGAAGCATATGAACTCATGGGCGGCGAAACGGCCGTGCGGTGTCTGGTGGATCGTTTTTACGATCTGATGGATGAGGACCCGGACTATTACGGCATACGCAAGCTTCACCCGCAGGATCTGTCCAACTCCCGGCAGAAGCTGTTCATGTTCCTGTGCGGTTTCATGGGCGGTCCATCCTTGTATACGGAGAAATTTGGCGAGCCGCGCATGCGCACGCGTCACCTGCCTTTTTCCATTGGCGTTTCAGAGCGTGACCAGTGGCTTTCCTGCATGAGCCGGGCGATGGAAGACGTGGGATTGGAACAGGAAGTGTGCAGGAGCCTTGGAAAGGCGTTTTACCAGACGGCCGATTTCATGCGCAACCAGCCGGAATAGAAGATCAGTGTATCTCTATACATAGTTGCCGGTCGATGTACACGACCGGGTGCTGACGAAGTTTCCCGCCGCCGCAGGGGGATCCTTACAGGAAAAAAATGGTCCGGGACGTACCATCCCGAACCATCCATTGCTCTAATGCTTACTTCGGCCGGAAATAGGGGCTCGACGCGCCGCTGTTTCTGAAAGTATTGGTTGCGGTGTTTGCCCGCGGCGCCTTTTCTCGATTATCGCTCAAGGAACGGCCGCGGCCATTCTCCCAGTTTCCATTGCCGACTGCGGGCGCTCTCCCGCTATCGTTTGACCAAGTACGGTTGCGCTTGTGGGCGACGCTGGGCGCGCCTCGGGACGCGCCGCCCGCGCCGGCACCAACACCCGGACGGGGTTTGAATCTTGGCTCCAGTCCCGGTACCACATGCGAATCGATCCGCTGGCCAGTGAAGCGTTCAATTTTTTTCAGGCTGACGCCATCCTTCACCGAAGCGAATGATACCGCGATTCCAGATGCGCCCGCCCGGCCGGTGCGGCCGATACGGTGGACATAGTCTTCGGCAAACTTCGGGAGGTCGAAATTAATCACGTGAGTGATGCCGGCCACGTCGATTCCCCGCGCGGCTACGTCAGTTGCCACCAGTACTCTCAGCCCACCGTGGCGGAGCTTTGTCAACGTACGGTTGCGGTCGCGTTGATTCATATCCCCGTGCAGCGCAGCGGCTTCATGACCCTGGGCTGAGAGATTGTCAGCCAGCGTGTCGGCGTCGCGTTTGGTGGCGGTGAAAACGATCGCCTGTTTCATCGTTATATCGCGCAGGAGGTGATCCAACAGGCGGTTTTTATGGGACATGTCGTCGACGTAATGCAGCCGCTGCTCGATGTTATCCAGCTTTGCCTGTTGCGTTGCCACCTGGATACGCTGGGGCGCCTTGAGTAAGCGTGCGGCGACCTTATCGATCGCGCCGTCAAGCGTGGCTGAGAACAGCAGGGTCTGACGGGTTGCGGGTGTGGCCGAGGCGATAGTCTCCACGTCATCAATGAAACCCATGTCAAGCATGCGATCGGCTTCGTCCAGCACCATCATTTCGAGACGCGAAAACTGGATGCGTCCACGCTGGATGTGGTCGATCAACCGCCCCGGTGTTGCCACCAGAATGTCGACCGGTTGCGAAAGCAGTTTGTTCTGAAGCGGATAGGGCATGCCGCCAAGAATGCTTACGACCCTGACGCGCGGGAGATGCTTGCCATACTTTGCCGCCGCTTCCGATACCTGGAGCGCAAGTTCGCGCGTCGGCGTGAGCACCAGTACCCGTGGTCCGCGACCGGGTACGCTGGAGGGCTCTGCGAGGCGGTGTAACGCCGGCAGCATGAAGGCTGCAGTCTTGCCCGTGCCGGTCTGGGCGGAGGCCATGATGTCATGGCCCGCGAGAAGAGCCGGAATGGCCTGTTCCTGAATGGGTGTGGGTGACGTATAACCCGCGTCGTTAATGGCTTTAAGGATGAGTGGATGCAGATTCAGATTTTCGAAGGACACTTTGTTTTCCTATAAATGGAATGCATGATGCATCGTATTTTCCGGGTTCCAGTTCTGCATTGCCGCCCTCAGGCTTATCGCCGCAATGTAAATGACCACGCGTCGCTTTTTTCGAGCGCGCCGGGGTGCTTCCCGCGTTTGTGGTCGCCCGTATATGCTGGACTTGGGATTATTGATGCGCTAACGCACGCGAGCAGGAGATGACTGCCGTAAAACGGACAACTGACGGGCAAAGCACCGCTGGCGCACAACAAGGAGTTTTCCAGGCGTCCCGCTTAAGGGATGCTATTCGAGAAAACCCTAAACATCGCCGCTAACCAGCGTGCCGCACAATTTCCTGGGAACTGGAAAATCGAAGAGAGATCGGAAACGGTCAGGAACGATGAACCGAAGAAAAGGGAAGAGATACACGTTGCGACGTTTGTACCCTTTCCATCGCTTTGCGTAGTATACACGAAGGCCGCGGTAAATTACAGTTATTTAAAAAGCCTCTGAACAAGCTCTCCCGGGCACCACAATGGGCTGTGCGGATGGGATGCCCGAAGGGCGACGGCGCCAATGGGTGATCCTCAGCATTCTTTCCAGGAGAATGGCAAGCGAGGCACTCCGAGGCGACGTCTGTTCCCGTTGCAGCAAAATCGAGTACTGATGGCATGTGCAAATACGCGCCTGGTGCGTCGTGCGCCGAGAGTCTAGGCGGGACCTGCGCACGACGCGGGGCAACTCAAGATTATCCCCATGTGGCGTAGCGTGCTCTGCGACAGAGTTTCAATACCCCTTAAGTCGGCACCCGCCCCATGGCTGAACCGGGTCAGGCTGCAAGCGCCTCGCCCCTCCGGATCTCACGTTTCAACGCTTCTATCTGCGGCGGGTTGAGCGTTTCACTCTTGAGCAGTTCCTCGGCGGTGCGGTCCAGCAAGCTCCGGTTCATCTTCAGTATGGAGATCGCCCGCTCTAGGGCGCGGTCCACCAGTGCGCGCACCGTGCTATCGATTGCTTTAGCCGTCTCCTCGCTGTACTCGCGACTCTGCGGCAGGGGAATATTTGGCTGCAGGAAGACTGAGCGTTCCCGGTCATATGCCACGTTCCCTAATGCACTGCTCATGCCATAACGCAGCACCATGGCTCGGGCAAGGTCGGTAGCACGCACCAGGTCATCCGATGCGCCGGTTGAGATCTCGTTGAATACGACCTGTTCCGACGCCCGTCCGCCCATCATCACAGCCATCTTGTTCTCAAGTTCCGTTTTTTTCATCAGGAAGCGGTCCTCTGTCGGACGCTGAATGGTATAGCCGAGGGCGCCGACGCCACGAGGGATGATCGAAATCTTGTGCACCTCGTCGGTTCCCGGTAGGGCGAGTGCGACCATTGCATGTCCCAGCTCATGAAAAGCGACCACCCGCCGTTCAAACGGATTCAGCAGGCGGTTGCGTTTTTCAAGTCCGGCAACGACGCGCTCGATGGCATTGTTGAAGTCGTTCATTGTTACTGCCGCGCCGTTTCGCCGGGTCGCAAGAAGCGCCGCCTCATTGACCAGAGTGGCCAGATCCGCGCCGGTGAAGCCGGGTGTCAGCGCCGCGATCTGTTCCGGCTTCACATCGGCATCGAGTTTTACCTTTTTCATATGCACTGCCAGGATCTGCTCGCGACCCAGCTTGTCTGGTCGATCGACCAGAACCTGACGATCGAACCGGCCAGCCCGTAGAAGTGCTGGGTCAAGAATTTCCGGGCGGTTGGTGGCGCCCAGTAGTACGACTCCGCTTTTTGAGTCAAAACCGTCAAGTTCAGCCAGGAGCTGATTCAGCGTTTGCTCCTTCTCGTCGTGCCCACCTAGTCCGTAAGCGCCGCGAGCTCTCCCCAGCGAATCCAGTTCATCGATGAAAATGATCGCCGGCGCCATCTGGCGTGCCTGCTCGAACAGGTCGCGCACGCGGGCAGCGCCAACCCCGACGAACATTTCGACAAATTCGGAGCCTGAAATCGAGAAGAACGGTACACCTGCTTCACCGGCAACGGCGCGCGCCAGCAGCGTCTTACCAGTGCCCGGCGGGCCAACCAGCAGGATGCCTTTGGGCGCCCGCCCGCCCAGGCGGCTATACCCCTGCGGGTCTTTCAAGAAATTGATAATTTCGACCAGTTCCTCCTTCGCCTCTTCGACCCCGGCCACATCGTCGAAGGTAACTTTTGTTTCTTTCTCAACGAATACCTTTGCCCGGCTCTTGCCGATTGCCATTAATCCGCCGGTGACCCCGCCTGGGTTCATGCGACGAATAAGAAACAGCCAGATACCGATGAATATAGCCATGGGCAAGATCCATGACAGCAGGTCGCGCAACCAGGTGCTCTGCACTACCCCGGTATATATGACTTTGTGTTTGTCGAGCTGTTCGGCGAGATCGGACTCGACGCGGGTGGTAACGAAATCCTGGATTCCATCCGCACCTTTCTCCTTGAGCGAACCGTAGATGTGATTCTGGGTGATGGCAATTTCCGCGATCTTGCCCTGGTCGAGCAGTTCGTGAAAGCGGCTGTAAGGGATCGGCTCCACCTTGGTGTACTGCGAATACATGCTTTGTATGAGCAAAATGCCAAATATGGCGATAATGATGTACCAGAAATTGAGTTGCGCTTTCTTGTCCATTTATCGATCCTTTTTGTCTTGAAACTCACTGTATTTCAGACCAATCCGCCGGGCCTTCGTTCTAGCATAGCAGATGGACGCTCAGCCGCCGAATACATCCGGCCTCATGGTGCATGTGGGTTAAGGGCGATGAAAAGCTGGTAAAAGTCGAGAAGCTCGACTAAAACTCGAAGTGAGTTCTATTTTCACAACGTGTCCTGTAGTCCCGCAAATCGGACTAGCAAATATTATGTCGTCTTGCAGAGATATCCTTTCTGCGACGGAACACGACTCTCGAAACTCCACTACGGTGACTGTCCGTGCAAGAAATACCGGGTTTAATGGCTTGTGAACATTGCGATGCGGTTCACATCCGGCCAGCGCTGGGACTTGGCGAGATCGCGCGCTGCAGCCGCTGCGGTGGTGAGCTGGAACGGGACATGCAGGCCCATCGCAGGCGCATTCTGCCGCTGACTATTGCAACTCTGATCATGTTCATTGTCGCAAACGCGTTTCCGATTATGGAAATCGAGCTTCATGGTCGTTCCAACCAGACGACACTCATGGGCTCCGTATTGTCCATGAATACGGCAGGGATGCCCTTGATTGCATTTCTGATATTTGCAACGACCATTGCGTTCCCCTTCGTTAAACTTGTTGCTCTGTTCTATCTGCTTGTATGCATAAAGCGGCGGGTGAATCCACTGGGGTTCAATTTATTGGTGCGAATGATTCAATTGTTACGGCCCTGGATTATGTTGGAGATTCTGCTGCTCGGCGCCATCGTTTCATTTGTCAAAATGACGAGCATGGCAACGGTCGTGCCGGGAATCTCGCTATGGGCATTGGGCGGACTCGCCTTGCTTCTCGCATCAGTGCTCTCATTCGATCCGCAATGTATGTGGCACATGTCCCTGCTTAACAATGATGACGATAAGGCGATGCCGGCAAACAGAACCGGAACCGGTGGATCAATCGAAGAAGCCGTAAAGGACAAAGCATCGTGAAAACGGCGGCGAGCCTGAACATGGTTGCCTGCGCTCATTGCGCCAAACTATGGAAAGCGGTTGAAGCGAGCGAACGTTGCGGGTGTTGCGGAGCAAAGCTGCAGATGAGGAAGCCTGACAGCGTGCGTCGAACTTGGGCCTTCCTGATTGCCGCTTTCATACTGTATTTGCCCGCAAATATGCTTCCCGTGACGGTTACCACCTCCTTCCCGCGGGGGGAGCAGCACGACACCATCATGAGCGGCATCATTTATTTCTGGGTTTCGGGCTCATGGGTAGTGGCAGCTATCATTTTTATCGCCAGCTTTGTGGTGCCGCTGTTCAAGCTGGCGGCCATGATGTTGCTGCTGATAACGGTGCAACGGCGTAGTCGCTGGCAACTCCTGCAGCGGACAAAACTTCACCGCGTGGTCGAAGTAATCGGCCGATGGTCGATGCTGGACGTTTTCGTCGTATCGTTATTGACCGGTCTTGTACAGCTCCCCGGCTTTGCCGCGGTCCATCCGGGACCGGGGATCGCAGCGTTCGCGGCAGTAGTGATACTGACCATGCTTGCTTCAATGAGCTTTGATCCTCGCTTGATATGGGATGCCGCCAACGAACGGGATTCCGAGGTAACGGCGTGAACGGGGACAGAACAGATGAGGCAGGGAAAACCGGGGATGCGGGGGACGCCGTTCACTTGGCCGAAGCAATGCCGGCACCTGAAAAGGCGCGCCAAAAGGATTGGGTTCCTTCATTAATCTGGTTGATTCCCATACTTGCCGCCATTATCGGAATTTCCCTCGCGGTTAATACTGTAATCCAGCGCGGCCCGGAAATTACGATAACATTCAGATCTGGCGGGGGTCTTGAAGCGGGCAACAAGACCAAAGTTAAATATAAGGACATTGAAATTGGCGTGGTGCAATCCGTCACCCTTAGCGAGGACCGCTCTTATGTCCTGGTGAAAGTGCAGTTGAAAAAAGAGGCCAAGAGCTTTACCGCGGCCGACAGCCGATTCTGGGTTGTTCGCCCCCGGCTTGCGCTCTCCGGGATATCGGAACTGAGCACCCTGGTATTCGGGCCGCACATAGGCGTCGACCCGGGCGTTGCAAGTGAAAAAAAATATACGTTTACCGGATTGGAGTCGCCCCCCATCGTGACGCGCGACGCCTCCGGCAAACAATATGTCTTGCATGCCGCCGATATCGGCTCGCTGGATATCGGCGCGCCCGTTTATTACCGCCGAATGAAGGTGGGACAGGTCGTGGCGTATAATGTTGATCAAAACGGTCAAGGCATTACGGTGCGTATATTCGTTAATACTCCCTACGACAGGCTGGTTGGTATCAATACGCGCTTCTGGCACGCCAGCGGCATCGATATGCAAATAAGTCCCAGTGGCGCCTCACTCAAAACGCAATCGTTCGCTTCCATTGTGCTCGGGGGTCTCGCATTTCAGTCGCCAGAGGAAGGTCCTGGACCTAAAGCGAAAGAAAATACCGCGTTCACCCTGGCGGAAAGCCAGATTCAAGCGCTGTCAGGAAACGAGGGCGAACCGCAGATGATATTGTTCAATTTCAAGCAATCCGTGCGCGGATTGGTGCCCGGCGCGGAGATAAGTTTTCGCGGCATCGTCCTTGGGAAGGTCAAATCGGTTGGAATCGAATATGACAGTAGCCAACAAGAATTCGTCATGCCAGTGCTGGGAGAAGTTTACCCTGCACGTCTAAGCGGAACGGTCGCTGTTGATGAGGGAAAGCAGCCAGCCCATACGCCGCAGCAACGTCTGCAATCGATGTTGGACCGTGGCTTGGCCGCGAAACTACTAACGGCTAATCTTCTGACCGGCCACGCGTATATTGCCCTGGATTTTTTTCCTAAAGGGTCTCTATCGAAGGTTGTAAAAAAAGCAGGGCCGCCCGGTGCGGATGCGAGCGCTCCCGGTACACTTATCGAGTTGCCAACCATTCCCGGCGGTTCGGATGAAATTCAGGCGCACATTGCGGAAATAACGCGCAAGCTCAGCAAAGTCCCGTTCGATCAAATCGGCGATGATGTGCGGCAATCATTGAACGCGCTCCAGCACACACTGGACAGCGCAGGACGATTGGCCGAGCAGTTGAATAACGATGTTGCACCAGAAATTGCCGGCGCCATGAAGGACGCGCGTAAAGCGCTGGGGACGGTGGAGCGTACGCTAGCGGAAGACGCCCCCTTGCAGCAGGATTTGCGCGAGGCTTTACAGGAACTGGCGCGTGCCGCTGCTTCGTTGAGAGTTCTAACCGACTATCTGGAACGTCATCCAGAAGCGATAATCCGTGGCAAGCGGGAGGACAAGCATTGAAATTCATGCCAAGTTCAATCTGTGGTTTGCTGGCTGTAGTGTTCCTGGCCGCCGGCTGTGCCTCTGTGGGCGAAAAAACGAAATTTTATACATTGTCGGTCCCATCTGATACAAGGGGAAAGGACCCATATTCAGGATATTCGGTTACTCCGATTTTTATTGAGGTAATGCCGGTCGGCGTACCGGAACGGCTTGCCCGTCCGCAGCTTGTCGTCAGTAGCAAGGGACAGGGAGGTGAACTCCTGGTTCTTGAACAGGCGCGGTGGTCTTCCCCTTTTAATCACGAGCTGCGGGATGCGCTTGCCGCGGCTATCGCGGGGAAAATTGGCGCGATACAAGTTATCCGGGGTGGTCGGCTACCCGGTCAAGCGGTCTATCGTATTGCGGTTGAACTTAGCCAATTCGACGCAACGATCGGCAGCAGTGTTAACGCGAGGTTTGACTGGACAATCACCCACTCGACCCAGGCGCGTAGCGCCGCGTGTTATTCGCTGATATCAGAGTCGGCGGGCGACAGTATTGAAAGCCTAGTCAAAGGGATTCAATATGTGGTGGCGGCTGCCGCGGAGAGCATATCGGAGAATCTCATGCAGTTGAACGGCGGTGGAGCGGCAAGCTGCGGTTTCACGGAAAACTAATGGAAGTTAATGCCTCGTGCCACGGACAAAAGCGAAATCATGTACTTGCGGGATTTGTTAACACCGCGCCGACCATCGGCTTGCCGCCTGACATCTCCCGTCGAACCCACTCACTCCCCGGATGGTTTCGCGCTGAACCGCTGGGCCGCTTGACTTGACCTTCGTGCCGACGAGGCAGCGTTTAACACAGGGTTAACTGTTCTCTTCGGTTGCAGTGGCAAGTGCTGCTAGGTATTATCGATAATTCCAGCAGCTGTGCCATTTCTACTCGAGCACAACACCTATCTTTGCAAGCCTTTGCTTGCTGTACCTCTGAGTCCGCAATTCAGTCCCTCGAACACTATACGGGGAGTGGGACTCGAAATGATTGCGGTCGGAAATACCCTTAATTCCTTTTATTGGGGTCTTCCACCGCGTGATCTCATTGAGCCATGTCTATCGTCCCATACTTCACCCGTTCTCGGACGGCGGGCATCCCGATATCGGTATTTATCCCGGTATTGCTTTGCTTGGCGCTAACGTTAACGATCGGCAAGGCAGAGGCACAACTGTTCTGGAAAAAGAAACCGCCACCATCCATTACGATAAAGGCGCCGGAACCCGTGAAGAGTTTGCTGGAAACACACTTCCAGCCTCCCATGGCGCCGCTTACGGACGAAATCGCCCGCGCTGCCTTCGCGCGGCGGGCGCAACGCGAGATCAGTGAGCTCCTCGCCACTGAAGGCTATTTCAAACCAACCATAAAAGTTCGTTCAGTCCCGCCTCATAACGTACCGTCGCTTGAGGTGAATCCAGGGCCCCGAACGCTGGTGGCCGAGCTTCATATCGAATTCACGGGCGACTTGGCGATTAAAGAGCCGGGGCGTCTTGCCCGGGTTGAAAAGTTGCGTGGGGCCTGGTCATTGGCGGTTGGTCAGCCGTTTCGTTCGCTTGCGTGGCAAGAAGCCAAAGCGATATTGTTATCCAGCGTCACGAGCGAAGAATATCCCGCAGCAACGATCGAGGAAAGCAGGGCGGAAGTCGATGCCGACTCACTCCAGGCCCGTCTATGGGTAACGGTGAATTCAGGGCCGGCATTTCGTTATGGGTCCGTGATCATAAAAGGGCTCAGCCGTTATGATGAATCATTGATCAGAGACCTGGTACCGTTCAAACCGGGCAATCCCTATAAGCGGGATGAGTTGCTCACCTTCCAGACGAAGCTGCAGAAGATGCCCCAATTCAGTTCTGTCGTCGTCCATATGGAGACGGATCTGGCCGCGTCTCAGGCAGCGCCGGTGGAAGTGGTATTGTCGGAGGCACAAACGCAGCGTATCTCCCTTGGCGCCGGCTATAGCTCGAATACTGGTGCACGGGGCGAGATCAATTACACCAACAACAACCTTTTAGATCACGCTTTGCGTCTCAACAGTGTCTTGCGGGTGGAGCAAAAGCGTCAGACGCTTGCGTCCACGCTCGACAGCGTGCCCAACGAGGCGGGCCGCTGGTTTTCCCTGGGGGCGACGGCCGAAAGAAACTTCATCCAGCAGCTTGAAACCATCCGGGGAAAAGTAGGCCTCAGCCGTAATCAGATATTCGGCAATACCGAAACGCGGCTTGCAATAAATTGGCAACGGGAAGACCGTAATCCTGAAGGGGGGCTGCACCAGGTCAATCAAACCTTGGCGCTGGACGGGTATTTGCGCTACCGTTCCGTGGATAATCCCCTTTTTCCACGGGATGGCGGCGTGACCGAATTGCGAGTCGGGGGTGGCAGCAAGCAGGTCCTGTCCGACCAGGATTTTGTGCGTACCTACGCGCGGCACCAGTTCTGGTATCCGGTGGGGGACCGGCATGTCCTGTTCCTGCGGGGAGAGCTCGGTTATACGTTCGCTCCCTCGCGCTTCGGCATACCGCAGGAATACCTGTTCCGGGCTGGCGGCATCCAGTCGGTCAGAGGTTACCCCTTCCAGAGCCTGGGTGTGCAAGAGGGCAGCGCCGTGGTCGGGGGACGCGTCCTTGCCACTGCAACCATCGAATATAATCACTGGCTTACCCAGAACTGGGGTGCTGCCATATTCACCGATGTCGGTGATGCCGCCGACAGCTGGCAACGGTTGGATCCTGTTGTCGGCTATGGCGGCGGCATTCGCTGGCGCAGCCCGGTAGGCCCGCTCGCACTGGATCTCGCCCGAGGTCATCGCGACGGGAAACTGCGCATGCACTTTTCCATTGCCGTGGCATTCTAACCGGCGTCCACCGACCAGACATGGAACATCGAGTAAAGGACAACCTTTCCAGAAAGTCCGGCGCGCCGCGGTGGCAGCCTGCCGCGTTGCTGGTTTCGGTTTTTGTCGTGATGGTTGCGGGATTTGGTGTCTGGCTGACGACAAGCACATCCGGCCTTCGATGGGCGGGGTCGACCGTGTCGCATCTCAGCAGCGGCCAAGTATCGATCGAAGGCCTGGACGGCACACTCATGGGGCCCCTCAGCGCGCATGTCGTCCGCCTGACGGCGGACGACTCGGTTGCCGTCAGCCGCAACGTAAGACTGCATTGGCAACCGGGTTCTCTCAGGTCCGGACTGCTGGAGATCACATCCTTGGCGGTGGAAGATATCGAAATCATCTCGCCGCCTTCTTCGGAGCCCCGATCCCTTCCCCAAACGCTTGAGTTGCCTATTGGCGTCAGCTTACACAAGCTAGATATCGGCGCCTTGCGCGTATTGCACGAGAAGGACGGAAAGCCGGATTTCGCCGCGACTCAACTTATTGCGAGCTTTTTTAGCGACGGCAGTCATCATCGGGTGCCCGATCTTCGCGTCCGGCTGGATTTTGGCGCCTTGACCGCCTCCGGCGAAATCGAGGGGACCAAACCCTTCGGTTTGAGCGCACGCATGGAGCTGGAGGGGTTGGCTGTACCCAGTGCGCCGCAAGCACAGCAAAGCCGCCTCTCCGGGGGCGTCGTCGGCAGCCTTGCACAGCTGGAGATAAGGGCAAGTGGGGAAGGTGGCGGACTGACGGGGGAAGCCCGGGCGCAGCTGCGGCCGTATGACCCGCTAAAGGTTGCACGCCTGAGCATGGCAGTGAATGGCCTCGACCCCCACGTTTTCTCGCCAGCGGCGCCGGAAGCCAGGCTCGACCTTCAGGCCGATCTGCGAGAAAACGCTGCCGGTCGGCTTGAAGGGCGCCTTACCGGTAAAAACCGCGCTTCCAAGCCACTCGATCAGGGGGGCTTGCCACTAACCGAAATCGAGGCGGATACGCTAATTTCCCCGGAGTCGCTGCAGCTCGACGAGCTGATGTTGGCGCTGCCGAACGGTGCGAAGATCACCGGCAACGTATTGTGGCGGCACCAGCTGGGCACCGCTTCCGGGGATCTGCGGGCGATCGGGCTGGATCCTGCGGGCATCGACAGCCGTCTGCGTACCGCTCGGATCAACGGGACAATGAAGCTGAGCGGGGATGCTGAAAGCCAGCAGGGTATTTTGTCACTCGCTGACCGAGACCTGAAAGCGGAGGTCGTGTTCGAAAGAGCGCAGGAAATACTCAGCCTGAATAAGCTGCATCTCAGGCATGGCCGGGCAGCGGCGCTTATGGGCAGCGGAAAGCTCGGCTTGAACGCGCCCCGGTTTTTCAATTTCGAAGGCAGCCTTCAGCACTTCGACGTTTCCGCCTTCCTGCAGGCGCCCCGGACGAGTCTAAATGCAACTTTAAAGGTTGCGGGCGAGCTGGAGTCTCCGTCCGGAAGGGGACCGGAAGCCAAGGTTGAATTCAGGATGGGGAATAGCCGGATAGCGGACCATGCGGTGACGGGTGAGGGCCGCATCGAATTTTTGGGCCGCGACTTGGCAACGGCTAGGGGTTCGGCAGAAGTCGAATTACGGCTGGGTCAAAACCAGCTGCTGGCGCGAGGGGGGATCGGCCAGAAAGGCGACCAGCTGTGGCTGGGCCTTCTTGCCCCCAAGCTAGCGCAAATCGGGTTTGGGCTGCGCGGGTCGCTCGAGGCGGAGGCGGTAGTGGAAACGGGGGCTGCCGATTTTGGGCAATCTGGTCAGAAACTGCCCGATATACGCTTCAGCGCCGAAGGGAAAAGCCTGTCTTTCGGGGATCACAAGCTCGCCGTCTTCTCCTCGAATGGGTCGCTCCAAGGTGATCAAGTTGCTTTAACAGTGTCGCTCAAGGATTATGGGACTAGTCAAAAAACCGTGGTACAAAGTGTTGAGCTGGAGATGAGCGGGCCCAGCTGGGAGCACGAGCTGGTAGGCAGGGCCCGGCTGGGCGAGAACCAGAACCTCGCCCTGCGAATCAGCGGGGGACTCCGGGAATCGCTGCAAAAATGGCAGGGGTGGCGGGACCCCCGATGGACCGGCAAGCTCGCGGAGCTGTCGGGGGACGGCCGGTTCGCATTTCGTCTAAAGGAGGCCGCTCCTCTGGAAATGGCTGCCAATCACCTTTCACTTGGCACAGCAAGCATGGCCATGGCGGGCGGCAACATAAGCATCAGTCGCGTTCTCTGGACACCGCAGACCTGGAACACCAAGGGCGACTTCAGCCGGATCGGGTTGCGTCCCCGGGCCAGTTTGACCGAAAGAGACGGAGCCGAGGAACAGGAAGGGGAAGGTCAGCAGATGCTGCGGCTTGGCGGCGAGTGGGATATTGCCTCGGCCGCGCAGTTGCAGGGTACGCTACGTGTGGCGCGCGAAAGCGGCGATTGGATATTACCCGGAGATCCGCCGTTTCCCCTTGGGCTGCAAACGCTGGAGATGTCGATCCACGCCGGAGGGGGCAGGGTGATGGGTGAATTGAAAGCGCAGGGAACGCGTCTGGGTCTCGCAAGCGCAAGCTTTGCAATTCCGGTAACGAGATCGGACGAATCCGCGCTCAACTGGACTGTGGCCCCGGCTGCGCCGCTGGCTGGGAGCGTTTCCGTCGATATGCAGGATATCTCCTGGGGCGGGGCCGCGTTCGGGAGTGACAATAACCTCAGAACCGCCGGCAAGCTTGCCTTGCAGTCCGACCTGATGGGCACGTTCGACAAGCCACGCCTCAAGGGACGCGTACGCGGCGACGATCTCACGGTGGCCCTGCTGGACCAGGGCATCTGGCTGGAGCATGGAACCCTGGCGGCGCATTTTGACGAGGAAGCGGTGCATATGGAGGTCCTGGACTTCAGCGCGCCCCATCAAGCGATACCCAAGGACCCCTTGTTAAAAAACCTGAAGCTGGCGGCAGGTCCTGGCAAGTTGCGCGCATCCGGCGTAATGGACTTGGCGGGCGAGCGCGGTAATCTGGAAGTAACCGCCAGCCTGCTACCGTTGGCCCAGCGCCCCGACCGCTGGATTATTGCTTCCGGCAACGGCCGGGCCACGCTTGAAAATAACATGCTCACGCTAAGGGGCACGCTGGCGGCGGATGCCGGTCTGCTCGCCCAGCCTACTGCTGGCCGGCCGCATCTGCCGGACGATGTCGTCGTCGTCGGAAAGGATATCGACGGGGCCGCACAACCCGAGCGTCGGCTGCGGATCAATGTGGAGGCCGGTCTCAACCTGGGTGAACGGTTTTATATACGCGCTTCCGGTCTGCAGGGCCGGCTGGACGGCGAGTTGCAGCTGCGGGGAGAGCCGGGGCGCCCCTTGCGCGCCATGGGAACCATAGCGGCGCGCGATACGAAATTTGAGGCCTACGGTCAAAACCTTGTGGTTGAGCGCGGAATGGTCAATTTCCAGGGCCCCATCGACGATCCGGCCTTGAACATACTTGCCTTGCGCAAGGGGCTGGCGGTGGAGGCAGGCGTGGAGGTGACGGGAACCGTGCGGCAGCCTAAAGTACGGCTCGTATCCACGCCTGACCTGCCTGAATTGGAAAAGCTGTCATGGATCGCGCTGGGCCGCGCTCCCGGTGGAAAGGCGGACGCGTCGCTTTTAATCTCCGCTGCCGGCTCCATTTTGGGCGGGCAGGCCGGGGGCGTAATGGAAAAAATCAGCCGGACCATCGGGGTGGATGAGCTCTCCATCCGCCAATCAGGAATCGACCCCCTGATGGGGCAGGTTGGCGTGGTTGGCAAGCGCTTGTCGGACCGCGCTTATATCACTTATGAACAGGGATTGACTGCGGTGGCAGGCATAACGAAGCTGACGTATAACCTCACACCAAAGATCACCGTCGTCACCAGAGCCGGCCTCGACAATGCGATAGACGTATTCTATACGCTCCGTTTCGATTGACGTGGGTGGAGCGGGCATGCAGGCGGGACGGGTCCCCACGGAGCTACGGCGCACAGGGACCAGACGGAGGGCCTAGCGCCAAGCCCGAGGTTCAGGGCTCCGTACTTGCGCTGATCAGGTAAAGCTGGCCGCCCTGGACAAGTTCGCCGGGAATGACGTAGTGTGCCTGCATCGTGCTGAGGAAGTAACGCCGTCCGTCGTTCCGTCTCAGAATCGAGGTAATCTCGATAATGCCGGAGCTTTCCTCATCGTGGTTGAATGGCGCTGCCGGGGCAAGAAACCGCGCCCGGTCCGACTCAAGGATCTGTGCCCATGAGTTGGCGACGGGATCGAACATCCAGGTCTTGGAGATATAGGCGCTGTCGCCTCCATCTTCCTGGATGTACACTTTGCCGTCTTCCCCGACTGTTATGTTGTCGAACTTCCGGGCAATCTGGCCGTCGGTTCCCATCAGCGTGCTGCTGTCCTTCACCATGGCAATCGAGCCGCTGCTGTAATCGACCTCACCCCCAGCCTCATCGAACACCAGCTTATATAGGCGCGCCGGTTGCGTCCCGACAGCACCGGGTCCGTCAGGATCGGCCCCGGTGGTGACGAAGTAGAAGGTTTTCGCATTCGCCCAATGGCCATCCTCAGGACGCGCAAACTCGGTAATACCCGCCGAGCGGCTGTTCGCCTGCTGGGTGGCGCCATCTACAGAGGTATCGACCGCAACAGTAGAGAACGTGCCATTGATCTGCCCTGATTCCAGGTTACCGGTCATGCCCGGATTTGATGCAAGCTTGATCCCTGCAAGGGTGCCGTTGGTCAGCCCGGCTTTGTCGATTTGAAGGCCACTATCGGTCTTTGCGCCCCGATAGATGTACACTTGTCCCGGCGTGGAGTCGTCGGTGCCGATGACAATCGTGCGGTCGCCGGAGTAGGGATTGGCAAGGCTGTTTTCCCATGAGAATTTGCCGAGCTTAGGCAATTCATAAGCCGTGCCCTTGTTTGTTCCCGTGGCAATGAGCGCATACGCGCGACCCTCGGTGCCAGCTTCCTCGCCGGTCATGAAGAGGCGCACCATGGTGCCTTTGCCGCTGGCCCTATTATAAAAAGCGGAGTCGGCGGGCAGATCGGCAGAACAAAGCCTGTTAAAGCGATTGACCACCCCGGTTGCGGTCTCATAGCGATTGGCAGAACTGTTCCATACGAGGTGAGTGGTGGCGAGATCCGCACCGCTGATCACCTTGAAATCGGCTTTGTTGATCACCCACTCGGACACAAACGCGCCAGTCGCCCCATGCGCCCGTTCAATGCCATCGCTGGCACCGAGTTCGTGGTTGATCAACACGGTGAACGTGCCGTTGCCGTTGTCGTAAGCGCCGAGGCCATCCGGGATACCGACCATCTTGTAGCCATTGTCGGCGGCATCGCCCGCGGAAATGATGGAGGTCACATGCCAGTCCGGCGCAGTGGGGGTGACATAAGGCGTCTGCAAACTGCTCGGGCTCTGCACGCCCCGTATGTCCGATGCGCCCTGTGTGCCGGCGGGGAGCCCCGCGCAGGCCGAGAGAGCGATGGCAACCGGCAACGTAATTTTTTTCATGCGTAGCACCGCGTGGGTCCCTGGGATGGATTCTGAAATCATTTGTTGAGAAACGTGTTGCCAGTATCTAGGGAAGGAGAGCGAGGGTCTGAACCTTGCGGCCCTGAAAGGCGAAGCGATTCTAGAGATTTAATGTCTCAGAATTTCGTTTGCCTCACGCTTCGCAGGCTCTTCCCCGGTCGCGCACGCATTCTTGCATAGGCTTTAAGTGATAGATGCTCATGGTCTTGGCCCGCACTCTTGCTCGGATATCCGGCGCTAACAGCAAGTGTACGATTTACGGGGAACAAGATATTGTGGGCTATAAAGAAAGTGACGATTGCGGGCAGAAAATGGAAGTCGAGTTTTTCCGGTCTAACGGCGCGATGGGCGCCTTGTTCAGAAATAATTTAACCACGAGGAGGATCAGAACATGACCGACGCCGCCATTCAAGACCGTGCTGCCGGTGCCATCATGGGCGCCTTTATTGGGGACGCCCTGGGTCTTGGGCCTCACTGGTACTATGACCTGGACGAGCTTCACCGTGACTACGGGGACTGGATTACGACTTATACTGACCCCAAGCCCGGGCGATACCATGAAGGCCTCAAGGCGGGCCAATTGTCTCAGGCAGGCATTATTCTCAGGCTCATGCTCCGCTCGCTCGTGGAGCGAGGCGGTTATGACGAAGCGGATTTCTGCAGGCGCATGGATGAAGAGCTGTTCCCCTTGCTTGACGGTACTCCGGCGAACGGACCAGGCGGATACACGAGCCAATCCATCCGCAACGCCTGGCGCAAGCGCGTCCAGGAGGGACTGCCCTGGGGACAGACCGGCGGTAATGCCGATACTACCGAAGCTATCGAACGCACGCTCGCCCTGGCGGTTCGCTATGCCATGCAGCCCCACGAACTGGCCACCGTTATTTCCGATAACGCCCGTCTTACTCAGATCGACGATGTCGTGCTATCGATGACGGTCGCTTACGGGGTCGTGCTCGGTCTCCTGGTCCAGGGGCACAAGCTCGACAAGACGCTGTCCAGTAAGATGATGCAATTGGTAAAGACGGGCCAACTGCCTTTTCACGCGGTGACGTACTCAGATCTGCAACCGCCCCGTCCCGGCGACCCGGATCCGCCTCGCGCCGGACGTTTCGCATCCCCTGACGCCCTGCTGACGCCGTCGTATGTTTCCACTGCCGCGACGGACCCGGGAATCCCGATAGAGCCCGCGTGGAAGGTTTCCCTCATATACGGCATGCCTTGCGCCATCTATCACCAGCTCCCCGCAGCCTACTACCTGGCAGCCCGTTTCCCTCGCGACTTCGAATCGGCTGTGCTGCACGCCGTGAATGGCGGCGGGCAAAACCAGGCGCGCGCCATTTTGACCGGGGCGCTCGCCGGAGCCCAAACCGGGCTGTCTGGCATTCCCCAGCGCTTCCTCGACGACCTGGAAGAAGGCGAAACGCTCAGGCAGCTTGCAATGGACTTGGCCGCGAAGGTAGGTGCCCCGACCAGCGTTGGGAAGAGCTAAAACCTCGAGAGCCCGGAAAACGGATCGGAAAGGTACGCCAAGAGCACTGCCTTTTGCCTGTGAAGTGTTCCAGCACTGTCGCGAGCGAACCCGGTCATCTCGGGAACGAATGCTTTTCTCCGGCGCGGCTCTCTCGCCGCATGGAGAAAAGCGGCGGTTTAAAAATTGTTGATCGGTCGCCTATCGCTTCGCTGCGGTTCCGTCTCCAACCCATAATCGGGTATTGTTTCGGGTTCAGGAACCGTTCAATCCGCTCCCCGCCCCGTTCGGGCTGTCCGAACTGCGCGAATTCATGTGCCTGTTCATTGCTTCCGGCCGGTTAACCGCTCCGCTTGTTCCCATCCCCATTTCCTCTCGTTTCCCTCATTTTCCTGTTGCAGCGGTCTTGTCGGCATCTCATTCAGCTTCCGTCCTTGATTCGCGCCGTGACGGCGCCTCACGCGGCAGAGGCGTAGCGCAAGCCTGCCCCATAGCCAAGTCTTGACGATTATCCGTCTTGGCGATTATCCCGCACCCCAACTCGGCAGCCGAGTTATTCACTACCCGCACGGAAGTTGACGTTCATCAAGGTTTTGTTGCCTGCCGGGCAATACGATTCGATACCGGATAACAGAGTCCGTTTATCTTGAAATGGAATCGGACCCCCGGGATGTATCCCTATAAGGAACGAGCAACGCTCAGTAATTGTTACAGGCACAAGCCACAAGAGATCGTTATCAGGAATTTGTCCATCTCTTGGTCGAAGGCTTCGGTCAGGTGCGCGTCAGCAACAAGGTTGGGGGGAAATATGAGCGGTAAAGCAGCAGCAAGAATAGTGGGGGCATTGGCGCTGGGGTTTTATAGCGGGCTGGTCCTGGCGGCGGCGGATCCTCACCAGTTGAACTTACCCGAACCGCAATCGGTCATCGCGCAGCAGATCTATGACATGCACACGATGCTGTTATGGATCTGTCTGGCGATATTCGTGGGCGTGTTTGGGGTGATGTTTTACTCCGTGTTGAAACACCGCAAGTCTTTGGATTATCCGGCTGCGAACTTCCATCACAGCACCACGGTTGAGATTATCTGGACCATCATTCCCATCTTCATTCTGGTTGGCATGGCCTACCCTGCGACCAAGACGGTGATTGCGATGAAGGACACCTCCAGTCCGGACATCACCATCAAGGCCACGGGATATCAGTGGAAATGGGGTTATGACTACCTGACGGGCGAAGGGGAGGGGATCAGCTTCCTGAGCAATCTTGCGACCCCCAAGGCGCAGATCGAGAATGCCGCGCCCAAGGGCGAGAATTATCTGCTGGAAGTTGACAACCGCCTGGTGGTGCCGGTGGGCAAGAAGGTACGCATACTTCTGACGGCCAACGACGTGATCCACGCCTGGTGGGTGCCGGCGCTGGGGGTCAAGCAGGATGCCATTCCCGGCTTTATTCGCGATGTCTGGTTCACGGTAGAGAAGCCTGGCACGTATCGGGGGCAATGCGCCGAGCTATGCGGCAAGGAGCACGGTTTCATGCCGATCGTGGTGGAAGCGGTGACCCCCGAGCAGTATGCCCAGTGGGTGGGTGAGCAGAAGACCAAATTGGCGGCGGCGACCGTGGATGTCAACAAGGAATTCACGATGGATGAGTTGAA
>NZ_FOPV01000029.1 GCF_900113575.1 Nitrosospira sp. Nsp14 | reverse complement strand
TAAAGGTTGGCTTTCCGTAGATGCGCATCAGTCTTGAAAGGGTCAGGATGACATCCTGGTTGCGCAGGGATTTACCTACCTCGATTGCAAGGCACAACGTCTGCTCGGTAATGTTGTGCTTACGGCAGATGTCTCGGATGATAACCCCGTCGACTTCTCCTTCATGCAAAATTCCAATGATCTGCTCTTCACTAAATCGCTTCTTCATTTTCGCCTACATGTAAAAACTTAACATGAAGACTCACTCAGCGGGTGGATACAAAATTCCTAGCAGGTCACGGCATCTCGCACGCTAGCCGTTCGCAGGCTACGATATATCTCTTTGCGGTTAAAGTGACCGCGAAGATCGGGCGGTATTGTAAGTCGAAAATGCAAAACGCCGGAACGGCTTCTATGGAGATGGGAAGGTAGTTTGAACGCCATTTCGATCTATTTGGGGTGCTTGGTTGGGGTCCCAAGCTAGATCGAACGCGTAGAAACGAAAAAACCGCCTTAGATCAGCGGTTTATCGTTTTAGTGGTGGAGGCGGCGGGAATCGAACCCGCGTCCGCAAGTACTCTACAGTCAGTTCTACATACTTAGCCATGTTATTTAGTTTAACCTGGCGTCCGTCAACCGGCGGACTGACGACAGGCGAGTCACCTATTGTTTAACGCTCGATAAAGTAACCCTACTGAGCGCGATCCTCGTTAATGGCTCCGCTGCCTGTTGCCAGACCCGGCGTTGAGGCCCACCGGTGCGGAGTCCAGCCGGATTTAAGCGGCTAGAGCGTAACGTTCGTCGTTTGCGACTATACTTTTCCAGATGTATTTACGAGGTAACTGGTCCTCGGTATGCCCTGATCTGCTTTGCAACCCACGTCGAAGCCAGGTCGCCCCCGGCATTCTGTGTTTCAGCTATTTAGAGGGTATTGAGCTGGAAGAGTTCAATGGATGGGTAACGACTGTCACAACCCATCTAATCAATATCTATCGTTGCGTTCCGCTTCGCTCAGCCAACCAGGGAATGCTTTCTTGTTCAGGCTGTGCGCTCTCCCCTATTCCCTCTACTACCACTTCACTATAACAGAAACGGGCTGTCAGAGGTAGCTGAGCAGTTCCCCCGGCCGGTCGATGAGATATCTGGCCCCCCAGGATTCGGGGGCGCTCACGCTGCCGAGGTAGCCATATTTGGCGATAACCGGCTCCATGCCCGCGGCGAGGCTTGCCTGCACGTCGCGCATGTCGTCTCCCAGGTAGATGCACTCGGCGGGATCGATGGCCATGACGCCGCTTGCCTTCAGCAGCGGGTCGGGATAAGGCTTGGAGCGTGGGGTATCGCCGCCGCTGACCACGCACGCGGGGCGGTCGCTCAAACCCATCAATTGCAGCAGCGGCACGGTAAAACGTGCAGGTTTATTGGTGACGATTCCCCATGGGAGCCCGCGAAGATCAAGTTGTTCAAGCAGTTCCGCTACCCCTGGGAATAAGGATGTGTCATGGCACAGCCGCTCCTCGTAGAAATCAAGGAATTCCGCCCGCATCAGGTCATAGCCTGCATCGCCCGGCTTGATATTGAACCCGAGGCCGAGCAGGCCGCGCGCCCCGGCCGAGGCTTCGGTGCGGATGGTCTCAAGCGGCAGGGGCGAAAGACCGCGGGCAATACGCTGGCGATTGAGGGCATTTCCCAGATCGGGCGCGGTATTCGCGAGGGTCCCGTCGAGGTCGAAGAGAACAGCTTTGATCATAACCGGGTCATGGGGGAAATCGAAGAGTTGCGCGCCGAGAATCACGCGGCGACGAGCGGCGGAACGGCGGAATGGCGGTTCAGGCCTCGCGTTTATCGGATGTCGCCCAGGCTTCTCAAGCGCGAAATGCCATGATGTAGTTGACGTCCGAGTCTGACTCCAGGGCATAAACCTTGGTGATGGGGTTATAGGTCATGCCGATCACCTCATGCACATCGAGACGGGCCGCGCGCGCCATCCGCGCGAGCTCGGAAGGCTTGATGAATTTTGCGTAGTCGTGGGTGCCTTTAGGCAGAAGATTCAGCACATACTCCGCGCCCAAAATGGCGTACAGATAGGATTTCGGATTGCGGTTGATGGTCGAGAAGAAGACCCAACCTCCGGGCTTCACGAGTTGCCCGCACGCGTGGACAATGCTCGCCGGGCTCGGCACGTGTTCCAGCATTTCCATGCAGGTCACTACATCGTAATGGTGAGGCTGTTCCTTGGCGAGGGCCTCTCCCGCGATTTTTCGGTAGGTCACTTGTCTGCCGCTTTCGAGCAAATGCAGTTTTGCCACTTTCAGGGCCTTGTCGCCAAGATCGATACCGGTCACGTGCGCACCGAGCCCAGCCATGCTCTCGGACAGGATGCCGCCGCCGCAACCAACGTCGAGCACGGTCTTCCCCTCCAGCCCCGCGAGGCGGTCGATGTATCCGAGCCGTAGCGGGTTGATTTCATGCAGCGGCTTGAATTCGCTGTTGGGGTCCCACCAGCGATGGGCCAGCTGGCTGAATTTGTCCAGCTCCAGCAGATCGACGTTCGCGCTACCGTTTTCCATTTGTTTGCTCATTTATTCTTCGGCTCATTGCCCCAGTCGAGTTGTTGCCATCTGTTCCCGCCAGAATCCCGCTCTACGCAATAATTCCCGCTCATCCAGCGTGGTCAACTCGGAGCGGTTCAGCAGCATTTTACCATTTACCCACACATGGCTCACGTGTTCCCGTCCCGCGGCATAAACAAGGTGCGAAATTGGATCATAGCAAGGCGCAAGTTCAAGGCTGGAGAAATCCACCGCGGTAATATCGGCCGCCTTGCCGGGCAGCAGTGAGCCAATGACCGAATCCAGCCCCAGGGCCTTGGCACCGTTGAGTGTTGCCATCTGCAACGCCTGCCACGCGGGCAGCGCATCCGCCCTGCCGCTCTGCCCCTTCGCCAGCAGTGCGGCAAGGCGCATTTCCTCGAACATCCGGAGCGTGTTGTTACTCGCGGCCCCATCCGTTCCCAAGCCCACGTTCATCCCTGCGCCCAGCATGGTGGCGGCAGGGGCGAAACCGCTGGCGAGCTTCAGATTCGAGGATGGGCAGTGGGCAACGGTGCAGCCGAGCTGGGCCATGAGTTCAATTTCGTCCGCTGTCACGTGAATCATGTGCACCGCGATCAAGTTGGGCCCCAGCAGCCCGAGCTTATGCATGCGTTCTATGGGTCGCATGCCATGCGTTTTGAGGCTGCTTGTCACTTCGTCCACCGTTTCATGCAGATGAATATGGATGGGCAAATCCAGCTGCTCGGCATAGGTAAGAATTTTCGCGAATACGCGGTCACTCACTGTAAACGGCGCATGCGGCGCGAAGCAGAAAGACAGCAGCGGGTGCGGATTATAGTCGTCGCGCAGGGCGAGGCCCTTGGCCAGATAATCGTCGGCGTCGCTGGCATAAGCGGTAGGGAAGTCAATCGCGATCATGCCGACGGCCGCGCGCATGCCCGAGGCAAGCACCGCCTGGACGGCAGCCTCGGGAAAGAAATACATGTCATTGAAACAGGTAACCCCGGCCCGCAGCATCTCCGCACAGGCCAAGCGGGTGCCATCAAAGACAAACCCCGCATCGACGTGCGTGGTTTCAGCCGGCCATATATGATTGTTGAGCCACTCCATCAGGGGCAAGTCATCCGCCAACCCGCGCATCAAGGTCATTGCGGCATGCGTATGCAGGTTGATCAGGCCGGGGATCAGCGCGTGATGATCGAGGACGATCCGCTCACGCGGGTCGAATCGCGCTTGTGCCTCGTCACTGGGAACGATGGCCTTGATCACGCCCTGATCGATTGCCAGCGCGTGGTTCTCCAATACCTTACCCGCCGGCTCTACCGGGATTATCCAGCGCGCCTCCACCAATGTATCGATTTTTACGGGATCGGTCATTTATATCGAAAGCTTAGCAAAAAAAAACCCTGCGCGCGGCAGGGTTTGATTTTTTTGTTCAGGTGGAATTATTGCACTACTTCCTTTGTGCCAGCGATTTCAACTTCTACGCGGCGGTCGGGTTGCAGGCAAGCGACCAATGCCTTGGTCTTCTTGTTACCCTTGCAGGAATCACCGGTTACAGGGTTGGCTTCGCCCTTGCCATCCGTGAAGACCTTGTCAGCTGCAAGTCCTTTTTCGTTGACCAGGTAGGTCTTGACAGCTTCAGCACGGCGCAATGAGAGTTTTTTGTTATAAGCGTCGGAACCGAGGCGGTCTGCGTACCCGATTACTACGACGGTGTCGAACTTGACGCCGCCCAGTTTGCTTACGAGGTCGTCCAGAGCTTGTTTTCCTTCTGGTTTCAGGACGGCCTTATCGAAATCGAATAGGGTGTCAGCGGAAAGCGAGAGTTTTTCTGGTTCTATAATTGGCGCGGGGGCAGGAGCCGGAGCTGGGGCAGGAGCGGGTTCAGGCTCTACAACTTTTACGGGTTTTGGCAGCAAATCGGGATCGCATTCATAGGTGGCCATGGCCGGTGTCCAGTAACCCGTACGCCAGCAGTCTCCGGAAGCATCTCTGGCAGCCGCACCGCTGACATCACTGGCGTATCCTTCAGGCTGCTCGGCTGCCATTGCCGCCCCTGAAAACATCATCGGCAAAACTATCGCTCCAAGCAAGAGCTTTTTCGTTACCATATTTTTCATTCTATTGCCCCTTTTCATTTAAAACTTCAATTCAAAATCGAATCATCCCTGAGTCGTCCCAAATAACAAGTACAGCTATAACAGGCACAGCCATTGATTTGACCATAGCACATTATTGCATAAGTCGCGTCTTTGATTATCTATTCATATCGCACTTCTTGTCAAATCATGTTGTTGCATTCGGCATGAATATTCCAAAGCCCGGGTGGCTTCAAAATCGCGGTAGTGCTAAAATGAGTGGTTTTACGTGTTGATAGCCGCGAACTGCATCCATTGCGGGATTCGAACGGTAACAGCCTGAATAGACAAACAGTAATTAATGGATCAATTCGCGAAAGAAACGCTGCCCATTAGCCTCGAAGAGGAAATGCGCCGCTCTTACCTGGATTACGCCATGAGCGTAATCGTCGGGCGGGCACTACCCGATGTGCGTGATGGGTTGAAGCCGGTACACCGGCGGGTTCTCTTCGCCATGCATGAGCTCTCCAACGACTGGAACCGCCCCTATAAGAAATCGGCCCGGGTTGTTGGCGACGTCATCGGTAAATACCATCCGCATGGCGATACGGCTGTGTATGACACGATCGTGCGCATGGCCCAGCACTTTTCCCTGCGTTATATGCTTGTCGATGGCCAAGGCAACTTTGGCTCCGTGGATGGCGATAACGCCGCAGCGATGCGTTACACCGAAATCCGCATGTCGCGCATCGCCCATGAGCTATTGGCGGACCTGGACAAGGAAACGGTGGATTTCGGCCCGAACTATGACGGTTCGGAAAGAGAACCGCTGATCCTGCCGGCGAAAATCCCCAATCTGCTGATAAATGGTTCCTCCGGCATTGCGGTGGGGATGGCTACCAATATTCCGCCCCATAATCTTGGTGAAATCGTTGACGCCTGCCTTGCGCTTTTGAAGAATCCCCTCATCGGCATCGAAGATCTGATCGAGATCGTGCCGGCGCCGGACTTCCCCACCGCCGGGATCATCTATGGCGTGGCCGGGGTGCAGGAAGGTTACCGCACCGGGCGCGGCCGTGTCGTCATGCGGGCCCGCACTCACTTCGAGGATATGGACAAAGGCAGCCGTCAGAGCATTATCATCGATGAGCTGCCCTATCAGGTGAACAAGGCCAATTTGCTGATCCGCATCGGCGAGCTGGTGCGCGACAAAAAGATCGAGGGTATTTCGGACCTGCGCGATGAATCGGACAAGTCCGGCATGCGCGTCGTGATCGAGCTCAGGCGTGGTGAAGTGCCCGAAGTGGTGCTCAACAACCTGTATAAAGAAACGCAGATGCAGGACACCTTCGGCATGAACATGGTGGCCCTGCGGGATGGGCAGCCGCGCCTGCTCAATCTGAAGCAGATGCTGGACGCGTTCCTGCGCCATCGCCGCGAAGTGGTGACCCGGCGCTCTGCGTTCGAGCTGAAAAAAGCGCGTGAGCGCGGCCATCTGCTGGAAGGCCTGGCCGTGGCGCTATCCAACGTCGATGAAGTGATCGCGCTGATCAAGGCCGCTCCCACGCCCGCGGTGGCGAAGGATGGGTTGATGTCGAGGGTGTGGCGCTCGGCAATGGTGGAGGACATGCTCGCCCGCGCTTCGGTCGACGTGAAGGCCTACCGGCCTGAGAACCTGGCGCCGGAATATGGCTTATCTGCGGATGGCTACCGCTTGTCCGATGCGCAAGCGCAGGCAATTCTGGAATTGCGCCTGCAACGGCTCACGGGGCTGGAGCAGGACAAGATCGTCGGCGAGTACAAGGAGATCATGGAAAAGATTGCCGATCTCCTCGATATCCTTGCCAAGCCGGAACGCATCACCGCCATCATCACCGATGAGCTCGCGGCGATGAAGCAGCAGTTTGGCGATAAGCGCCGCAGTGAGATCGTCATCAATACGCAGGACTTGAGCATGGAGGATCTGATCGCGTCGGAAGATGTGGTCGTCACCCTCTCGCACAACGGGTATATCAAGTCGCAGCCGCTGGATGACTACCGCGCGCAGAAAAGAGGCGGACGCGGAAAGCAAGCCACCGGCACAAAAGAAGACGACTTCATCGATAACCTGTTCATCGCGAACACGCACGATTATATTTTGTGCTTTTCCAGCCGTGGACGGGTTTACTGGATTAAGGTCTATGCCGTGCCGCAGGGCGGCCGCATCTCGCGCGGCAAGCCAATCGTCAATCTCGTGCAACTGGAACAAGGCGAAAAAATCAACGCCATCCTGCCAGTAAAAGCGTTCGATGAAAATCGCTATATATTTATGGCTACCGCGTTCGGCACCGTTAAAAAAACGCCGTTGTCGGAATTCTCGCGGCCTCGCGCCAGTGGCATCATAGCCGTGGGGCTGGACGAGGATGATTACTTGATCGGGGTGGCGCTGACGGAAGGTAAACACGATGTGATGCTGTTTTCCGATGCTGGCAAGGCGATCCGCTTCGATGAGAATGATGTGCGTCCAATGGGACGCGGCGCCCGCGGCGTGCGAGGGATGAAACTCGGCAGGAATCAAAAGGTTATTTCGCTGCTCGTGGCGGAGAGCGAAGAGCTCACGGTCCTGACGGCGACCGAAAACGGCTTTGGCAAACGTACGCCGATAGGGGAATACACCCGCCATGGACGCGACACCCAGGGAATGATTGCGATCAAGACCAGCCAGAGAAACGGCAAGGTAGTCGCGGCGAAACTGGTAAGGGAAGACGACGAAATCATGCTCATCACGACCGGGGGCGTGCTAATCCGCACCCGCGTCAATGAGGTCCGCGAGATGAGCCGCGCCACCCAGGGTGTGACCCTGATCAATCTGGATGAGGGCGAGAGACTGGCCGGACTGGAGCGGGTGGTCGAAACCGAGGGGATAAACTCGGATCTCGTCGGCAAGGACGAACCATAGGCAGCGTCGAGGAATCCATGGAGCATATATATAATTTCAGCGCAGGCCCCGCGGTCCTTCCGGCCGAAGTTTTACGTCAGGCGCGCGATGAGATGATCGACTGGCATGGCAGCGGCATGTCGGTGATGGAGATGAGCCACCGCGGCAAGGAATTCATGTCCATCGCGGCGAAGACCGAGGCGGATCTGCGCGAACTTGCTGGCATTCCCGCCAACTATAAGGTTCTGTTCCTTTCTGGCGGCGCCTCCAGCCAGTTTGCCATGGCGCCGATGAACCTGCTGCGCGGAAAGAACAGCGCCAACTATATCAACACTGGGGAATGGTCCAAAAAGGCTATCAAGGAAGCGAAAAAATATTGCAAGGTAAATGTCGCCGCTTCGTCCGAGGACAGGAATTTCACTTACGCCCCAGCCCAGGAGACATGGAACGTCGATCCTGACGCTGCCTATCTGCATTACACGCCCAACGAGACCATCGGGGGGGTAGAATTCAACTGGGTTCCCGATTTGGCGCGCTATAACAAGGATATGCCGCTGGTCGCGGATATGTCGTCCAGCTTCATGTCGCGTCCGCTGGATGTTTCCCGGTTCGGCGTGATCTATGCCGGGGCCCAGAAAAACGTGGGTCCCGCTGGGTTGTGCATCGTCATCGCGCGCGAGGACTTGCTGGGGACAACCGTACCGGGCACCCCAACCATGTTCGATTACAAGATCCACGCGGACAACGATTCGATGTACAACACTCCGCCAACCTACGCGATGTACATCACCGGCCTGGTTCTCGAGTGGCTGAAGAAAAATGGCGGATTGGAAGCGATGGAAAAAATCAACATCGCCAAAGCCAATCTGTTGTATAACTTTCTGGATACCACCGATTTCTATCGCTGCCCGGTGGCCAGCCCGGACCGGTCGCGCATGAACGTGCCCTTCACTCTAACGGATACGTCGCTAGATGAGGAATTCCTGAAGCAGGCACGTACCCGTGGACTGGTACAATTGAAGGGGCATCGTTCGGTTGGGGGTATGCGCGCCTCGATCTACAACGCCATGCCGCTCGAGGGAGTAAATGTCCTGGTGGAGTTCATGAAAGAGTTTGCCGACAGTCATGCCTGAGCGCGCCCATAAAGTATTTCGAATACTCACCCTCAACCAGATTTCGCCGCTAGGCCTCAAGCTTTTTGACGGCGGTCATTATATTGTCAGCGGAGATGTAGCCGAGCCGGATGCGATCCTGGTCCGTTCGCACAACATGCTGCAGATGGATATTCCCTCGAGCGTAAAGGCGATCGGCCGGGCTGGCGCCGGAACCAACAACGTGCCGGTGAAGGATATGAATCTTCGCGGCGTCGCGGTTTTCAATGCCCCGGGGGCGAACGCCAACGCAGTGAAGGAACTGGTGCTTGCCGGGCTCCTGATGGCCTCGCGCAACCTCGTTCCCGCCATCCACTTTACCGAGGGCTTGCAAGGCGACAACGCCACCCTGCACAAACTGGCGGAAGAAAGCAAGAAGCAGTTTGCGGGAATCGAATTGCCCGGGCGCACGCTGGGGATCGTTGGTCTGGGCGCAATAGGTCGCCTTGTCGCGGTCTCGGCCATACGCCTCGGGATGAAAGTAATGGGCTATGACCCCAACATTACCGTGGACGCGGCCTGGAATCTTCCCTCGGAAGTTAAGCGCGCCGAAAGCATCGAAGATTTGGTGCGCAATAGCGAATTCATCACCTTGCACGTGCCTCTGGTGGACGCAACGCGTCACCTGATCAACCATAGACTCGTGCAAACCATGAAAAATGGCACGATCCTGCTTAACTTCTCACGCGATGGCATCGTGGATGAGAACGCGGTGCTGGAAGGAATCGAGCTGGGAAAAATAAAATATTACGTGTGCGATTTTCCCAGTCAGCTGTTTCAAAATCACCGGAAAGTCATCACCCTTCCCCACCTCGGCGCATCCACGCTGGAAGCGGAAGAGAATTGCGCGGTAATGGTCGTCAACCAGATGATCGATTACCTGGAGAATGGCAACATCACCAATGCCGTCAACTTTCCCAACATCACCATGGAGCGCGAATCCCCTTACCGGCTGGCGGTAGCCAACGCCAATGTACCTAACATGCTGGGCCAGATCTCTACCGCCATGGCCAATGCCGGGCTTAATATCCATAATATGGGCAATAAATCCCGCGGGGAAATGGCCTACACGCTGGTGGATGTCGATAGCCCGGTTCCGCAAAAAACAATAGACGAAATTTCGGCAATACGCGGCGTATTGATGGTGCGCTACCTGCCGGTGTTGGCTGAATAGCCTAGGTAAGGCAGGGTAGAACTCATCTCTATGACCGGTCAACTCAAACAGCTGCGCGACAAAATAGATTCGATCGACAGCGAGCTGCTCAAACTTTTGAGCGCGAGGGCAAGTCTTGCCCGAGAGATCGGACAGGTCAAGAACGGCATTGCTTACCGCCCCGAACGGGAGGCGCAGGTGTTGGCGCGGCTCTGCAAACTGAACCCCGGCCCGCTGGCAAATGAGCATGTCGTGCGGCTATTCACCGAGATCATGTCACTGTGCCGCTCGCTGGAGGAACCGTTGACGGTCGCCTATCTTGGCCCGCAAGGTACCTTTTCCGAAGAGGCGGCACTGAAGCGTTTCGGCAGCGTCGTGACGACTCTGGCGTGCAACTCGATAGATGATGTTTTCCGCAAAGTGGAGGCGGGTAAGGCCAGTTATGGGGTTGTGCCGGTTGAAAATTCCACCGAAGGCGCGGTGGGAAGGTCGCTCGATCTCTTGCTGCAAACGCCCTTGAAGGTTTGTGGCGAAATTGTATTGCCCATACACCAGCAACTGCTTGCGAGGCACCCGGATATCACCCGAATCAAGAAAATTTATTCCCATCCCCAATCGTTCGCCCAATGCCATGAGTGGCTTAATGTCAATCTGCCTCACTTGACGGGATCGGCCCGGATAAACGCCGCGAGCAATGCGGATGCGGCGCGGTTGGCCGCGGGGGATGAAAACGCCGCGGCGGTGGCAGGCAGAAAAGCGGCGGAAGTATTCGGACTCACCATTTGTGCCGAGAATATCGAGGATGATCCTAACAATACGACACGTTTTCTGGTTATCGGTGGCCAGGAAGTCGCGCCTTCGGGCAGCGATAAAACATCGCTCGTCATGTCTACCAAAAACCGTCCCGGGGCCATCCACCAGCTGCTGGGGCCCTTCGCGGAACATGGCGTGAGCATGAGCCGCCTGGAATCCCGCCCTTCCCGTGCTGGCTTATGGGAGTATGTTTTTTTTGTTGATGTTGACGGTCATCAGCAGGAGCCGAGAGTCACTCAGGCGTTGCAGCAATTGCGGGAGAAAGCGGCGTTTCTCAAGGTGCTCGGCTCATATCCGCGCGGTTCAACTGTAGGACGATAAGGTTTCCCGCTCTTGCCACACATACCAGACCAGGTTCTTCCAATATAACTCTCCATTCATGGACCAGCCGTTATGAACCTTTGCGACCTTGCTCCCGAGTATATTCGTAGTATCAGCCCTTACCAGCCCGGCAAGCCCATTTCGGAACTGGCGCGCGAGATGGGTATGGATGAACGATCCATCATCAAGCTCGCATCCAACGAGAACCCGTTGGGAACAAGCCCGCTTGCGCTCGAGGCGATGACCAAGGCGCTGGGTGAAGTCGCGCTTTATCCGGATGGCAGCGGCTTCGAGTTGAAGGCCGCGCTGTCACAGCGTTATGGCGTAAGCAGTGACCAGATTGTGCTTGGAAATGGCTCGAACGATGTGCTTGAACTGGCGGCCCGGGTATTCCTTAAACCGGGCGGGTCCGCCGTTTTTTCGCAGCATGCGTTTGCGGTTTACCCGCTCGTGACCCAGGCCGTTGGCGCCACCGGCATATCCGTTCGGGCTTACAACTACGGCCATGATCTGGATGCGATGCTGGACGCAGTAATGCCCGAGACCCGCATCGTTTTTATCGCCAACCCAAATAATCCAACCGGCACGCTGCTGCCTGCCGCCGAATTGTTGCGCTTTCTGGAACGTGTGTCGCCCGACGTGCTGGTCGTGCTCGATGAAGCTTACAACGAGTATCTGCCGGCTGACATCAAGGCTGACAGCATTTCGTGGCTGAAACGCTTTCCCAATCTCCTGATCACGCGCACCTTTTCCAAAGCCTACGGCATGGCTGGCGTGCGCGTAGGCTTCGGACTGGCGCATCCTGACGTCAGCGGGCTAATGAACCGGGTACGTCAGCCGTTCAACGTAAATAGTATCGCGCTGGCCGGCGCGGTGGCCGCGCTGGAAGATGTGGAATTCGTGAAACGCTCATATGCGCTGAACCAGGCAGGGATGCTGCAAATCACTACGGGGCTGCGACAGTTGGGCATTGAATATATCCCCTCCTACGGTAATTTTTTAAGCTTTCGGGTGCGCGGAAACGTGAAGGCGGTGAACGAAAGCCTCCTCAGGCAGGGCGTAATCGTCCGGCCCATCGGGGTCTACGAGATGCCTGAACATCTGCGTGTCACAGTCGGGCTCGAATCGGAAAATCAGAAGTTCCTCAGGTCACTGGAGATAGCGCTCGATATGGCAAACGCAACCGAGAAGAAGGCGGACGCGGAGATGACGCGGGAAGTAGCGACAGGAGAATCCGCTTGATCATCATCATGAATAGCGACGCCACCGGCGAGCAAATTGAAACGGTGGTGGCAAAGATACGCAGTTTCGGCCTTGACGCAAATGTTTCACGCGGTACCGAGCGCACGGTAATTGGCGCGATCGGCGATGAGCGCAAGCTCGATCCCGAGATGTTCGATTCGCTGAGCGGTGTGGAATATTCCATGCACATCGTCAAGCAATACAAAATCGTATCGCGCGAGTCGCACAAGGAGGACTCGGTTATCGATGTGGGTGGGATACCGGTCGGCGGGAAGCAGGTGCAGATAATCGGCGGTCCCTGTTCGGTGGAAACTCAGGATCAGATGGATCTCGCGGCCCAGCATGTTGCGGAAGCGGGCTGTCGGTTGATGCGTGGCGGCGCCTTTAAGCCCCGCACCAGTCCTTACACCTTCCAGGGGAAGGGCGAGGAGGGACTGAAACTGTTTCGCAACGCGGCGGACAAGCATGGACTGCGTATTGTCACGGAACTGATGGACGCACGCATGCTTGACACTTTTCTCAGGTATGACGTGGATGTGATCCAGATAGGTACCCGCAGCATGCAGAATTTCGAGCTGTTGAAGGAAGTCGGCCGCATCAATAAACCGGTGATACTCAAACGCGGCATGTCGGCCACTGTTTCCGAGTGGCTCATGGCGGCGGAATATATCGCCGCGGGCGGCAACCATAACATCATTTTCTGCGAACGCGGCATACGCACCTTTGAAACCGCCTACAGGAATGTCATGGATGTCACCTGCATCCCTGTGCTGAAAAGGGAGACCCATCTCCCTGTCATCGTTGACCCATCCCATGCCGGCGGCAAAACCTGGATGGTGCCCGCGCTGGCTCGGGCGGCGATTGCGGCTGGTGCGGATGGCCTACTGGTAGAAATGCACCCCAACCCCTGCGAAGCCTGGTGCGACGCGGACCAGGCGCTGAACCCCGAAGAATTCCACGCTCTCATGGGATCGCTTAGAGGAATAGCGAATGTAATTGGACGGAGCCTTTAATTGTCGAGCTTCCGAATTATCCGCGGGGCTGTTCGGAAATTCGTTTGGTATCAAACGCGGTAACGATCGGGCAATGACGGATGTCGCAATCAACAAGCTGGTGGTTATTGGCGTTGGCCTGATCGGCGGCTCATTTGCACTGGCGCTGCGCAAGGCGGAACTCGTAACGCATATAACAGGCGTGGGACGAAGCACGGCGAACATGGAACGGGCGCGTGACCTTGGTGCCATAGACGAAATCGCGCGCGACCTTCCGTCGGCGCTTAAAGATGCCGATGTGGTATTCCTTGCCATACCGGTGGGCCGGACCGGCGAAATCATGGAGCAAATCGCGCCCCACCTCGAACCCGACACCATCGTCACCGATGCTGGCAGCACCAAGCAAAATGTACTCGCTGCGGCACGCGCTCACCTGGCTGAGCATTTGCCCAATTTCGTACCGGGACACCCCGTCGCAGGGGCTGAGCTGAGCGGTGCCGGTGCGGCCAACCCGAATTTGTTTCGCGACAAAAATCTGGTACTGACTCCGATTGAAGAAACCAACGTCGAGGCGCTCAAGCGAGTAACCCAACTGTGGCAGGCCTGTGGCGCTCAGGTCTCCCAGATGAGCGCGAGAAGACATGATGAAATACTCGCGGCGGTAAGCCATCTTCCACACGTGCTTGCATTCGCGTTGATGTATTACATTGGCGCCGCCGGACATGGTCCGGATGTCGACAATGCGTTTTCTACCGATGACATGATTCGCTCCAGCGAACTATTACGCTTCGCGGGCAGCGGCTTTCGCGACTTTACCCGTATCGCGGCGAGCTCCCCCGAGATGTGGCGAGATATATGCCTCGGCAACCGGGAAGTACTCTCCAGGCAAATTGACGCGTATCAGAATGAACTGGCCGCGTTGCGTGAAATGCTGGCGCGGGGTGACGGGGAAGCGCTGGAGAGAGTTTTTTCCGATGCGCGCGAAGCGCGGCGGCAATGGTTGAAAGACACACCATGAATCCTGATCTTGCTATAAGGTATGAGCAATGGTAGCGCAAGCTTTATTGAACCATTGCGGCATTCATAGATAGGCTGGATTTTGCTTCACCCATCCTGCTCGATATGGGTGATGGGGTTGTCAGTAAACAAATACTCTTTCAGTTCGGCCGAGAATCGCGGATCCTTGCGTCGAATCCATTCCAGCACCATTGCCGCATGCTCCTTCTCCTCATCGCGGTTGTGCATCAGAATCGCCTTGAGCTCCCCATCTTTGCATGCGCTTGCTCTCTGGTTATACCAGTCAATCGCTTCCAGCTCTTCCATCAACGAGACGATTGCACGGTGCATATCGCGGGTTTCATCGGAAAGCTCCTCGATTGGTTCATGGTAACCTTCACTTGCCATATGTCCTCCTTATTTAGTAAATAAGCCCGATCACGTTTTCTGCAAACGTGCCCGAGCGTCTGGGTTGCGCACGCCTTCAAGATAATAACGTAACCCACCTGTCCCTGCTCATGCATAAGGGTTTGCCCGAAAGTGTTGCCTGATCTCCTCCACCTGCACGCGATGTTTTATTAGCGCCTCAACGCAATCGCAATCCAGCTTGTCGTCCGCAAGCCTACGCAATTCACGAAAGGCTTCATCGGTGCTCCAGGCTTCCTTGTACGGACGACGACTGTTGAGCGCATCAAACACATCCGCGACAGCGACAAGATTATCTGTCGAAGAAGCGTAGCACACAACCGTGCGAGCGAGCGCCCGCGGCAGAGCAGAGAGGTCTGGATCCAGAGGGAGCTTGGATTCTATGTAAAACGGGGGATAGCCTTAATATCGCCGCTGAGCCAGTCTTCAGCGTTCAGGAAATATCTATCGCATCGATATTCCGCGCCGACCTGGATATGACTTTACTTTGATGGGAGTCGGTCGCCAAACGCACTGCACCAAACTCATACGAGGAAGACCCAGGCAAACCGGCAAAAAAAGCCCGGCGAGCTTAACCTCTACCGGGCTGCGGCGTCGATGAAAGGGGCTGACGCCAAGGGCATCTATTTAAGGAGGGATAGACACCGCCATCAATAGTCCCATACTCACATGTCCATCTGATGACAGCCCACTATACGAACAGTTGTAACAATTGTGGAGGAAACTTGGACAAACATGACCTGCATCATCATGGGTAAGGGTCATGTGAAACGGATCGTGCCTAGGAGACAGTCGCATGAGTTGCCGCCACAAGGAGATACGCCATGAGCAATAGAATAATTTTTTGGGGTACCTATATTCTTGTGCTTGCCGCTGGCTTGGGGGTTATGGCAGTAAGTTGAGTCAGCTCTCTGTGCAAGATAAAACGAAGCCGGAAGCATGAACCCTGGCGGATGACTGCTTTGGGAGGATGTCGTCTCTCCATGTTTTCCATAGTTGTGGTCTATGAGAGTCGCGGTAAAACTCCCGCGGGACACGCAGTCAAACCAGGGCTAAGCGGCTACCGCCTGAGCACGCGAGGGCTCATACCGCGCCGCAGCAACAGATCTGGGTCACTCTGCGCTAAAGGCCAGAACGATAGCCACCCAGCTTGCCGGCCCAAATTCAAAACCGTGATCGTGCTGGCCATGCGTTGGCAGTGCGCTACCTTTTGCCAATGCGACTTCACGACCGCAACCCCTGCAGCGGTATATTCCCGAAACTGGAACGACAGTTCCGGGTGGGTAGCTTTTTTCAAAACTGAAATGCGGAGAACGAACAAGAAAGCTCGAATCCGGATATTGCGCCATGCTACGTGTTTTATTCAGTTAAGTAAGGTGGGAGCCAGGAACGCTCTTTACCTATAACGGTACTTACGGCCCGTAAAGTAGCAGAAGTCAGCTAATTTTCGTACTGTACCAAAGTACACTTTCATAATGAGCATGAGCTTTATATTCAGCTCAATCTCATTTCCGTGCTATTCAGTCCGAGCAACCGTCCCGCGTGAGCTCGTAGCGCGCCCCGTCGGCATATTTCCGCTCCCGTGCCTCCATATCAACAGCTCCACCTCGGCTTAAACGTGACCTACCACACAGACTCCCTCACATCATCGGCTTAGGCTGGTTGCTCCTTTCCGGGTAGATGGTCGATCTTATACCTCCACGCCTGGTTCCCGCTTCCTCTTACTGACATGCCGCTTGCTCTTTGGGCTGCATTACGCAAAGGAGAACATTATGTTGGCAATGAATTACAGAGGGCCCTACCGGGTTCGGGCAGAGCAAAAGCCCGACCCTGTCATTGAACACCCGAATGATGCGATCGTTAAGGTGTCGCGTTCCTGCATCTGTGGTTCGGATTTGCACCTTTACCATGGGCTCGTCCCAGACACACGGGTTGGCATGACCTTTGGGCACGAGTTCACCGGCATCGTGGAAGAGGTGGGTTCTTCGGTTCAGAATCTCAACGTCGGCGATCACGTTCTAGTCCCTTTCAACATCTTCTGCGGATCCTGTTTCTTCTGCAAGCGAGAGCTCTACGGAAACTGTCATAACACCAACCCTGAAGCGACAGCAGTCGGCGGAATCTATGGCTACTCGCACACTGCCGGCGGTTACGATGGGGGCCAAGCCGAATTCGTACGCGTGCCGATGGCTGATATCGGCCCTACCGTTATCCCAGCGGATTTGGATCTCGACGATGCTGTGCTGCTAACCGATGCCTACCCTACCGGATATCAGGCGGCGGAAATGGGAGACATCAAGGAAGGCGATACCGTAGTGGTTTTTGGGGCGGGCCCGGTAGGCATTTTCGCCGCCAAATGCGCCTGGCTTATGGGAGCGGGCCGTGTAATCGTGGTCGATCATTTGGAGTATCGCCTGGAGTTCGTAAAGACCTTCGCTCAGTGCGAAATCGTCAATTTCAAGGAAGTGGATGACATGGCGCTTCACATCAAAAAGATGACGGACGGGCTGGGAGCCGACGTATGCATCGATGCGGTTGGATGTGAAGCTGACGGGAGCTTTGCGCAGAAGCTGACCGGAGTAGTAATGAAAATGCAGGCGGGTTCCGCGACGGCCCTCCACTGGGCTATCAATTCTGTTCGTAAAGGCGGCAATGTATCGATCGTGGGCGTTTACGGCCCCACCTTTAATGCCATCCCCATTGGCAATGCCCTTAACAAGGGCCTCACGCTTCGCATGAACCAGGCGAGCGTCAAGCGGCACCTGCCACGTTTAATCGAACACATCCAGGCGGGGCGGATAGAGCCGAAAAAAATCATTACCCACAAAATTCCTCTGGAAGAGGTTTCGGATGCTTATCATATTTTTTCCAGCAAATTGGACAACTGCATCAAAACAGTGTTGTTTCCGCCAAGCGCTCGACATTGAGATGCCCCACGCAATAGGAGGACGACATCATGAACACTGCAAAAGATTATTCCCATATTCAGGGATGGGGCGCTGATCTGGACCCTCAAAACAGGCCAGCGTATCCGAAAGAGAGAATGCCGGCACGCCTGAATGGCGTCCACTGGGATCAACCGGAACAGCAGGAACAAAAAATCGAGATCCTGCGTTCGAATGAACGTCCCGATATCACACCCATCTTTGGCACAAGTACCCCGCCATCGGGGTTGAGCGGAACGATACGCGAAGCTGCCTTTAAATATAGCGAGAGCGATCTGCGTCATTGGGTGCTCCTCTTATTTGCAGATCGAATAAACGTATGCGAAGGACTGATCGATGATTTGAACAAGGGCCATATCCCTCATATTCTTGACGAGATGGGGTGGAAGGCGGAGTTGAAGTACAACCGGGCAGGCGCGATACGAAAACTTGCGATTGGATCGGCATTACTGGGGACAGCAATCTGCCTGATGAAGCGAAAAAGACGGCGCGAATTGCAATAGCCCCGCAAGTATGCAGAGCTGAATCGTAAGCCCCGTGGATAAATCGAAAGAGGAAGATAGACGAGCGGGCCCGAGAGCTGGATGATCCATAGCTCCCGACCGTTCGATCACTTCAGAAAAATTAACAACCTTTGGCATAAATCATGAAATCCCTGCCGGGTGAACCCCAGGGCGAATCCAAGGGAGCTCTACACGAGGTTGGCCCGTCACTTGCTGCCGATTCAACCCCAGACATTGGCGATGAAAGGGGGCCAGGCTACTCCGCTTTATACCACCCCAAGGTGGCTACGGCACTCTGGATACTGGCCCTGGTCGCGCTGGTTGCTGTGCTTCACCTGGCGCGCGCATTCTTTGTCCCCCTGTTGTTTGGTATTCTTGTGAGCTATACGCTGGGACCGATCGTGGACTGGTTCGAGCGCTATCACGTCCCGCGCGCGATCGCATCGGCTCTGGTGCTGGGGGCCCTTGTCGGCGGCACCTCCTGGATGGCCCTATCTTTAAGTGCCGATACTGAAGCGATAATCGAAAGGCTTCCCGAAGCTGCCAGAAAACTGCGACAGAATCTGCACAATTTGTTATCCAGCAGCCCATCGACGCTGGAGCGGGTTCGGGAAGCCGCCGCTGAGCTGGAAAATGCGGCTGTTGACGCCGGTTTGAAATCAGAAGCCGCACCGGTGGTCATTACGCAGGAGCCTGACGCCAGCACATGGCTGCGCGACTTCATCCTGACCCAAGCCGCGCTACTGGTCGCCTTTGCCGCGCAAGCGCCGGTAGTGTTGTTGCTTACATACTTTCTGTTGGCGGCGGGTACGCATTTTCGACGTAAACTGGTAAAAATTGTCGGCCCCTCTCTAACGCAGAAGAAAGATGCTGTGCGAATACTTGAAGAGGTGGACGTACAAATCCAGCGCTACCTGCTTGTAATCCTGATCACAAACATCCTTATCGCGGTCCTGACATGGCTCGCGTTCGAAGCCATTGGACTCGAGCACGCCGGTGCATGGGGCGTTGCAGCCGGAGTGCTGCGCTTCATCCCCTACCTTGGCACTGTTACCATTGTAATGGCGAGCGGCATATCGGGCCTGCTTCAATTTGGCACGCTCACGCTCGCATTATCCGTAGGGGCTGCATCGGTTGTCGTCTCGTTCGTGGTTGGAATGGTGTTTACGACTTGGTTGCAGGGAAGAGTTGCACGCGTGAACGCAGCGGTCCTGTTCATCGTGCTGCTGTTTTTTGCTTGGCTGTGGGGCTTGGCCGGCCTCCTGCTCGGCGCTCCTTTGCTGGCTATTGCCAAAGTGGTCTGCGACCGCGTTGAATCGCTTAAACCGGTTGGTGAGTTACTGGGGCGTTAGCACCAATAATTGCGACCGCCATTCTTGGCTACCCAGGCGCGAGATCACCGAGTCCACTTTATCCTTAGCCACCCGCAGCAAGCAGCACCGTCGGACTCTCCGGCAGGAAACCATACCGGGCGTTATGCTAAAATAGACGCCACGGAAGCGTGGCCGAGCGGTTTAAGGCACTGGTCTTGAAAACCAGCGACGGGCAACCGTCCGTGAGTTCGAATCTCACCGCTTCCGCCAAGTTTTCTTGTAAAACAATAAGTTAAATGGGTTATTTTTTCTAACCCATCATCCCACCCCCCAATTTCTTCGCGATTAGCTGAGATGACTTTCGTCGAGAAGTAGTCTCAAGGCTAGCTTAAAGCACAAGCGTCATCACACAGGACGACGTACCACTTCCACGGGGAAGGATACAAGCGCTCATCAGCTACCTGTTTTGGTGCTCGATCACTGCAAAAATTGTGGAGAGCGCCTCTCAAGATATCGAGATGTGGTTTCAATTTTTCGATGGGTGGTTCGAGCAGGCAAGGGGCGTAGGAAGGGAGGGGGAATCGAAATGAGCCTTGTAACCAATAAGAGTTGCCAATCCGAATTTGGTCTAGCAGAAATTTACCCGTATTTTTACCCGTTCTAAACATCCCTGAACTAATTGTGTCTCCTGATAGTGATGAGAAGTGAATTAACTCGAGTCAACAAGTTACCGGACTCTTAATCCGTAGGTCGAGCGTTCGAATCGCTCACGACCCACCAATAGATCAAAGACTTACGTTTAATTGCGCGAGCCTTGTCTTTTATGGGACGTTCTGGGACACTTTACAGGAACATTTCCCAGTAGTGGAGGCAGCGATAGCGAAGGCTAGCGACTATGACACCTAAGAAAAGTTTTTCGACAACCGTTCAATTCTGTTCTGATTAAAGCGCGGGGGGGCAACCCATACTTATGGTTATTCCCCCTTGCGCAGAAAGCAAATACGCGAGCTCGAAGCAATCTCTAGTTGATACCACCCGTCGAGGCCGTAGACCAGTCCGGCTACCTTGACTCGTATATTTACGAGCAGAATGGTTAGCGCGTGTTGGTGAGGTCAAGCAAGGAAAGCGCCTCCTCCTAATACCCTTTCGCTTTATAGACTTCCTGTTCTTCCCTGTCGCTGAATCTTACAGTTGCAGCTCAATGTCAGCCAGTAGTTATTTCTGTTCCGGTAATGGGTTGTTTCTTTGGGCTTTCTGCTATTTTACCCCCTTGGCATACTCTTTGCTTTATTGCTGAGCTTGCCCTAGGGAGATAAAAATAATGAAAACCTCAGCCCTCAAACCCGCCATAAACTATTTTGCTAACCTTGTTGTGATTAGTATTCTTTCAATCACTTCTAACGCAGCAAACGCTATTGCGTTTACTTACTTTGACCTCGGTAGACCCGGATTCTACAGTGACGCTCGTGCTATCAATAATGCTGGGCAAATCGTCGGAAACGGCATTGCGAAGGTTGTTCTCTGGAACGGCACGACTGCAACTGGGATTGGCGATTTTCCAGGGGGGATACAATCTTTTACAGCTGGTGTTTTTTCGGGCGTGAAAGCAATCAACGAACGAGGTCAGGTAGTTGGAAACGGAAGCTTTGATCTTTGTTGCCCAGTATCGGCTATCGTCTGGAATGGCCCTACCGGTACATTTCTCAGCGGCTACGGTAAACCCAACAGTGCTGCCGATATTAATGATAGCGGCGAAATCCTAATAAATGGTTCTTCTGGGGTACTCATAGTAGGCGACAGAGGGTTTGTTGGCAGCTTAGCCTTAGAGATGGGCGCAGGAATTAACAACTCGGGAAAAGTTGCGGGAACTCACAATTCCCACGCGTTCTATGGAGATTTCGACGCGTTGATTGATCTCGGCACCTTAGGGGGCAGAACTAGTAGCGCATTAGCTCTCAATGACATGCAGCAAGTTGTCGGGTATAGCGCCATATCTGGAAGTGGCGACACGCATGCTTTTCTATGGAGTAGCGACCTGATGGTTGACCTCGGAACTCTGCCTGGTTTCAACCACAGCCTAGGCAGCGCCATTAATAATAGGGGGGAGGTGGTCGGGTGGAGCTCCGTTGATAATAGTTCTCCCTATGATAGTTCTCCCCTCCATACTGATCGCGCCACGTTGTGGGACGGCACCACAATATTCGACCTCAATTCTTTTCTCGGTAACGATATCGTGAATGATGGATGGGTGCTGGAAAGAGCTCATGCCATTAACGACTTGGGAATGATCGTGGGCGCGGCATATAATAACCAGCTGGGCCTCACTCACGGGTTTCTCTTAGCTCCGGACTTATCCATTCCAGATGCGGCACCCGCGGAAATACCCGTTCCTACCCCCCCGACCTATACCCTTCTGCTCGCTGGACTGTTCGGACTGTTATACGCGAGGAATCGAGAAACGAAGGTCAACTCTTCTCTAATAAGAAGATAAGGTAGATTGCTACCCGTAGGTAAGGGGGGATAATAAATGCTTCCCATTGTTGCCAGGATCAGGCCGGTTTACTGCTCTGTCCACTCTCCACCACATAAACTCTTCTGTGGGTATTAAGATGTCGTTTCACGAAAGTGGTAAGCCCACAAGCGCGGCGGGAAGCAGTTGTGGCTCTGAAGACAGAACGACACTTCTCTGAACGCAGGGCTTGTGGGCTGGTGAACATTTCCACTTCCGTATTGCGCTATCGCGCCCGGCCTGACACATCCAGGCAATTACATGAGCGCATTGTTTCGCTTGCCGGACAAAGGCGGCGCTTTGCCTATCGACGTATCCACATTCTGCTTAGGCGCGAAGCCTGGTGCGTCAAGGTCAAGCGGGTCTACGGCTGTACCGCAATGCGGGATTAGCAGTGCGAAAACGCAGTCGAAAGCGGATCGGTCTGACAGAAAGAGTGCCGTTGCTACTTCCTGAAACACCCAATCATGCCTGGTCGATGGATTTTGTGCATGACGGTTTGGCTGATGGCAGACGCATTCGCTGCCTGAATGTGGTGGATGACTGTACCCGGGAAAGCATCCTCATTGAGGTCGATACCTCCATTTCTGGAGCGCGTGTGGCGCGTGTACTGGATCGCATTGCCGGCTATCGTCCTCTGCCGCGAATGATCAGGGTCGATCATGGGCCTGAATTCACCAGTCTGGCACTGGATGCTTGGGCTCATGCTCGCGGTGTGAAGCTGGTATTCACCCAGCCGGGCAAGCCCACGCAAAATGCATACATCGAAAGCTTCAATGGGCGATTCAGGGATGAGTGCCTCAACGACCATTGGTTCTTAACCCTGCACGAAGCACGTGTCCTGATCGAGGCATGGCGAAAAGATTATAATTCAGCACGGCCTCACAGTTCCCTTGGCAATATCACGCCAGCCGAATTTGCGGCCCAACGTCAATTTGCAACCCAGGATTCTACTGCACCATGTAGCTAATTACTGGGAGCAGGTCATCTTAGACATACCAAGCTACACATACCTAACTGTACCTATCCTTTACCGGAAAAGACCCGTCAAAGGAGACAAGATCATGCACTAAATTTAGTTCATTAATCCCTTGCTAATGCAGACCGTTTTATTCAACAGCCTGGCACGCGCATATGCGCGAGAACGCAATTACCCCCCTCAGCAGTTCCTGAACACATACATTTGATTCACGTCTACCGTAGTACAACGGCGCTTGTGCGTCGACGTTTCCGTGTGCGTACGTGAGGGGAAACTAGTGTCTTGCGCGTGTGAATACACGAGGTCAAGCAGCGTGGCTAGCGACAGGGCATTAGCAAATTGTCAGGCATGCAACGAGCCGTGAATGGTTTTCCGAAAATATGTTCTCCGGCTTCGGTTAAACGCTAGGATTACAGCACCGAGCAAAACCAATGTGTAAGTTTCTGGAGCCGATACAGCCACGATTTCGGCCGGCTGTACGGGCTCTGGGGTAAGCAAAAACGCATGCAACTGCCCCGTTATTGTATTGTAGGCGCGCCCTACAATCGCCCCATTATCGTTTATATCGTTAGGAATTAGCGTCCACTCAGTACCAAGAGCAGCAGAATCGAATAACGTATTAAGATTTATCGCTATTCCGTTCTCATAAAGGATGGGGCCGACCCCCCAGCTAAACCCAACAATCTGGCCGACATCGTTGATAGCGTATGAAGCACTTTCTCTACCCCCCCATGTGCCGAGGTCAATTATTGTTGTGCCAACCCAGAGCGTCGCCCTTTGCTCAGTAGGCCCGTCCCAACCAGAGGCGATTAGGCTAGTGCCTACAATGTGCCCCGAGTTGTTAATATCGGCAGCTATACTTCCGTTAATCGAGCCGCCAAGGAACCCGCCGCCTTGGGCTCCCAAATCGACTACTGCACCATGATCCCATAAAGTGGCACGTAAAGAACTCTCATTATTTGTAGAGCCAGGGGTAGGAATGACGCTGAACCCTACTACTTGCTGAGAGTCGTTTATGCGATAGGCTAGGCTCAGAAAGTATGCACCCTGGAACGCCTGAAGGTCTGTGAAAACCCCATTACTCCATAAAGCCGCCGACATAATATTTGGAGGGACTTGCATCGGATCATCAGGCTGCGCACCAAAGCTACTTCCGACGATATCTCCAAGGTTATTAATCCCCATTGCATCTGAATGCGAACTAAAGTTGTTACGAACAGGAAAGATGGTCTTAGTTGTCTCATTCCAAATGACTGCCTCTGACGCTTGCCCATCAATCTGATAGCCAGCAATCGATCCGGAGTCATTAATGCCGTAAGCGCCGCCTAATAATCCGTCAGCAGCATTTAAATCCGTGGTTGTGCCGTTATACCAAAGCATGGGCCGTGGATTGTCCTGACTACTATTGGACCAACTAACACCCACAACTTGACCAGAGTTATTTATAGAATAGGCTTCACTACGCATCCCCGTTCCGGAACCAAGATCGGTAAACACATAAAGTGGTGCAGCCTGCACAGAACCGATTAATAGAAGAGAACTCGTGAGTAAGCTCTGGAACTTGTTATTAAAATATTTTTGTTTCATGTTAGCGCCGCTGTAATACTGACCCACTGAGCCGGAGTAAAACTGACCCACCTGGGCGAATATGGTGGCTTTTTGGCTGCCGATTATGTTGACT
>NZ_FOPV01000049.1 GCF_900113575.1 Nitrosospira sp. Nsp14 | reverse complement strand
TGATGTTCCCCCAATTCTGATGGGATTCAAAACTAGAATCTAGCCGCTTCGAGCAGTCTGACCTGGTTGGATTTAACGTATTCGCTTGGGGTCAGCTTTCCGAGCGAACCGTGGGGTCTGTGATCATTATAGTCGCGTCGCCACGCTTCGATGATACGCCTTGCCTGCTCCAGGGATTCGAATTCGTAAGTATTCAGACATTCGTCGCGTAGCCGACCATTGAATGACTCGCAAAGCCCGTTGTCCGTAGGCTTTCCAGGGCGCGTGAAATCAAGCTGCACCTTGTTCTCCCAAGCCCAGCAGTCCAGTGCTCTGGAAGTAAATTCGGTGCCATGGTCCACGGTGATGCATGCTGGCAGGCGAACCGTCTTGCCAGCCCGACTGAGCGCCTCAACCACGCTGCTGCCGGTTAACCGAAAACCCACCTCTAATACCGGGCTCTCACGACTCCAGTTATCGACGACTGTCAGAACCCGGAAGGTTTGCCCATTGACCAGTTGATCGTGCACAAAATCCATGCTCCAACGCTGTCCTGGCGCCGTGGGCGTCGGTGCCGGCCCACGGTGCAGGCTCATACGCTTCTTTCGGCGTACCCGCATGCGCACTTGAAGACCTTCCAGACAATACAACCTATGGACACGTTTGAGATTGACATGCCAGCCTTCACGCCGAAGCAGGACGTGAATGCGCTCGTAACCAAACCGCGGACGGCTCATGGCAATGTCGCGAATGCGCATGCGCAATCCTGACTGATCCTTGGCCGTACTCTTGCGGTACCAGCCGCCGCGAGAGAAATTGCCTAGCCGACACGCCCGTTCAACGCTCACCTTGCACATATCGATGATCCATTGAACAACTTCCCGGCGGCGTGTCGGCGTCAGACCTTTTTTCGGATGACCTCCTGCAGGATGTTCTTGTCCAGCGTCAGATCAGCCACCACACGCTTCAACCGGGCATTCTCTTCCTCAAGCTGGCGCAACCGCCTGACCTCGCTGGCACCCAGGTCGCTGTACTTCTTCTTCCAGATGTAGAACGTCGCTTCGGATATGCCCAGGCTGCGGCACACGTCCATCACTGGCGTGCCGGCTTCGGCCTGTCGCAACGCATATGCCACCTGCACCTCGGTGAATCGGGATCTCTTCATCGCTTCAAACTCCTTCAATAAGGGAGCCAGATGCGACTTTACTCTAATTTAGAACTGCCCTAGTTTTTGGGGATGACGTCA
>NZ_FOPV01000007.1 GCF_900113575.1 Nitrosospira sp. Nsp14 | reverse complement strand
GGAACGATAAAATTACCGCACTGAATAGTTAAATCTGATCTGACAATTGCACCTGTCAAATCGGGTAACTGTCAGATGAAGTCGCGACTACTACATATAAGCGAGAGCGCCTGAAACCTATAGTGCTTTGACGCTCCTGATCCTTACTTTCCGCCCCCGTTGACGGGCGGCCTTGAGCGCTGCACTTGGTTTGAATGCTGCCACCCTCGATGCGGAAATTTGAAGTTCCCCGCCGGTCTTGGGATTGCGGCCAGTTCGTGCCGCACGATCGCGTACTTCGAACGTTCCGAAGCCCAGCAACGTCAGCGACTCCCCTTTTTTCAACGTATCGGAAATAATTTCCACCAGTGCGTTCACAGCGCGGTCGGCGGCAGCGCCACTGGCGTCAGTCTTCGCAGCCAGTGCATCAACGAGTTCTTTTTTGGTCATGTTTGTAATTCGCTTCTAATCAGTTAACTGGGCATCATTATAAAGTGCAAGGACTAGGAGGCCAGCAACGCTTGTGGGGGTCCAGGCCGAACAAAAACGCGATCGGCATTGTTCTAATCCCTCAGTAGCAGCCTGAGCTGTCACCTACTCACATTGCCACTTGCGGCTAATTTCGCCTTGGAAATAGCGTCCCCACTGGATTCAGCTCTAATAGTTTGAATCGGGCTATAACCTCTACGAACCAGATTTTTTTCTCTCCAAGAGTTACCTCTCAAACCTGGAACCAGGCAGAGAGCTCCCCATGCAATTAATACAACAAAGAGTAATAGAAACGTCAAGGATGAATCTTCCATCCTCTCAACGAACCCCTCTGCAACGTGTACGATGGCGTATAGGGCAATCCACAACACAGCGGAATACCATAGGCGATGTACCATCATCCAGATAACTGATAGAAAAAATGCGGGCCAGCTAAATCCGACTTTAACAGCCTCAATCCGTTCAGTCGGATGCTCGTATATCTTGAATAATTTGTTATTGCCAGTTCTCATCAATCCTCATATCTTCTTAATATCAACCTTCACATCAGTCCGGACCGTTTTGATTGAGCTTTACCTCTCCTGATTTTTTTGTTCTCACGAGATCAATTCCGGCTTAGGGCTGCGGGCCTTATGGGGCGGCGCCGCAGCCCCTGAAGTAGGATGGGTTCGCAGTTGTGACAGCGGCAATCGCGGACGTTGTTGCCGCCGAGTGTAATGGCAATATGATGAGTCTCATGCAGAAACGTCAGGCTCCTTTAATTTTTGGTGAGATTGAGAAACACTGTTCCGAGGAACTCTGTCGCAGAGCCAAGGGCATTAGACATCAGAATGGATAACGTAAACAGCTGTAACAAATGACAGGTACTGAGGTGTGGGGTAGAGTTTCGTCACAGAGCGGTGGCTTTTGTCTCTCTGGGTGTTCAGGGTATCGTGCCCAGACCTTTGAGAATTTTTGCTAGTGAGGCATGGTAGAGAGTTTCCTTCTTTTTAACAGTGGAAAACATCGGTCTGGGGAACTCTGATCGGATTTTGACGAGCAAAGTTTCTTTGTTCTCTTAGTGAAAAAAGAAAAAGCTGTAGCACTAGAACGTTTAAATAAAAAACTGCTGTTGGCCATAGAGGAGCAGCAGGCGACAACGCTCGAACTTTCAAATGCGAAGCTTCGCACAGAGAAGATTTTGGAAAGTATTACCGAGGCTTTTTACGCCGTGGATCGGGAATGGCGCTTCACCTATGTGAATAAGGAAGCGGAAAATCTGCTACGGCGCCCGCGGGGCGAACTTCTGGGCAAAGTGCTCTGGAACGAATTTAAGGAGGCGATAGGCACAATCTTTGATCGTGAATACCACCGAGCGCTGGCTGAAAACACCACAGTGAAATTTGAAACCTTCTACGCGCCTCTGGAGGGCTGGTTCGAGGTGCACGCCTACCCGTCGGAAGAGGGCCTGGCTGTATATTTTAACGACATTAGCGAGCGCAAGCAGTCTGAGCAGGCGCGCCAGGAAGCCGGTGCTCGCATTCGCCAGCAGGCTTCCTTGCTCGACAAGGCAACCGACGCGATCATTGTGAATGGCATCGATCATCGCATTCAGTTTTGGAATGAGGGTGCCAAGCGGCTCTATGGATGGACTTCCGAAGAGGTGTTGGGCAAATCGATAGAGCTGTTGTATGAGGACACCCTGACCTTCAATGAAGCAACCAGCCTGTTGTTGAACTCCGGGGAATGGAGAGGCGAGATCGCACAGCGGCGCAAGGACGGAAGCATATTGCCCGTTGAAGCACGTTGGACGTTGGTCAGAAATGAGGAGGGACAGCCCAAAGCGGTCTTCGCAATCAATACAGATATTACGCAACGCAAGAGCGCTGAGAACAAAATCCAGTACTTGGCATTCTTCGATTCTCTGACGGGTTTGCCCAACAGGCAACTCTTGCTGGACCGGTTGCGGCAGGCGCTCGTAGCGAGGGCCCGTAACCACCGCATGGGCGCGCTACTGTTCATCGACCTCGATAATTTTAAACTGCTCAATGATACGTTCGGCCATGACTTGGGTGACCGGTTGCTTCAGCAACTTGCTCCCCGCCTGAGCTCATGTGTGCGCGAAGGTGACACTGTCGCCCGCTTAGGGGGCGACGAGTTTGTAATAATTCTGGTAACAGACTTTAGCGAAGATTATGACGCAGCCGTTGCTCAGGTAAAAGCCGTCTGCGAAAGGATTCGCAGTACGTTCAATCAACCTTTCAGTCTAAATGCATATAAACACCACACCACGGCGAGCATAGGGGTCGCAGTATTTAACGATCAGTCACACACAACCGACGAGTTGCTCAAGCAAGCGGATCTGGCGATGTATCAGGCAAAAGCATCAGGGGGAAATGCCATGTGTTTTTTTGATCCGGATATGCAAGCCGCAATTAATGCTCGCGCTGCTCTGGAGTCGGACCTGCACAAAAGCTGGGAGAGAAACGAGTTTGTTCTTCACTACCAGCCGCAGGTAGATAGCCGCGGGATTATGGGTGCGGAAGCGCTGATACGATGGCAACACCCTCGACGCGGCCTTTTGCCTCCGGACCAATTCATTCCTCAAACGGAGGAAACGCGCCTGATTCTTCCTTTGGGTGCCTGGGTGTTGGAGACTGCTTGTACCCAGCTTGCAATCTGGTCGGAGCGCCCGACGACTGCTCAGCTTAATCTCGCCGTGAATATCAGTGCCCGCCAGTTCTCTCAGCCAGACTTTGTCGAGCAGGTAGTTTCGATCCTCGATCGAACCGGCGCCGATCCGCAACGACTCAAGCTTGAGCTTACGGAGAGCATCCTGGTCCACAACATGGAAGACACCATTGAGAAGATGGCTGCACTTAAAGCCAAGGGTGTGGGCTTTGCCTTGGATGACTTTGGTGTCGGTTATTCCTCGCTCTACTATCTGAAACGCCTGCCCATAGATTGGGTAAAAATCGATCAGTCATTTGTGAGGGACGTGCTCACTGATAATAACGACGCAACAATAGTCCGCGCCATTCTGCTCTTGGCAAAAAGCATGGGGTTGGCGGTAATTGCCGAGGGGGTGGAAACCGTAGCACAAAAGGACTTTCTTGCGACGCATGGATGCACTACTTATCAAGGCTACCTGTTCAGTCCACCTCTTCCATTAGATCAATTTGAGGAGCTTGTGGTAGAAGAAAAGAATGCGCAATATTAAGCGCGGGGGGGGGGTAGAAAAATGGAATTTCATGCTGCCGCGGCACGATTAGTATCATGGGTTCGATTAACCGCCAGTTAAAATACCCGAAAGCGCCCGTGCCCACGTTCTCGTTTGACGATGCGCCGCGCGGATGTGAAATGTTCAAAAAGAAGGAAGACCACGGTGTGAGGGCCCCCTTTACGCCTTAATCCATAGCATATAGAGTTCCCCAAGCTTTTTAGGCACAGCAGCAGGAAGCGCTACCACGACGTGATCCTCTGTCACCCAGAATTGCGAAGGCGGAATGGTGGAAATACATGACCGAAGACCGGTAGTGCTGGAGCCGGAGGATGCGTTACGGTGGATGGATCCTGATGCACCAATTGAAGAAGCGGCCCACATTGCCCAGACCAGATCAGTCCCCACAGAAGAATTCATGTGGTGGAAGGTGGACCGGGTGGTAACGGTATAACGACGGAAAGCACCTGCTTATGCCTTTAAGTGTAGTAGTTCAGATGATCTGACAGTAGGGCCTTGCCAAAGGCGGGGTTACCCGATTTGATAGAGGTGCGAATCTTTATCAATTGAGCGCTAAAAGCGCAAAGGAGTAACCCCATGAGTAGTGTTCAACAAAATGTTATCAAGTGTATTAGTTCGGATTTGATCCGATAAGTGATGTCAGCTTCGAACTGCCGCCAAGTGCCAGGAAGGGACCCTCAGGCGCGGGAAACAATAAGCCCCGAGGGTACATTTACGCCTTTATGGCTCGGCATCAAACTCTGCTCAAGCAGTCCTGCGGCGACGCGCGATAAAGCCCAGCAGACCCAGACCAGCCAGCAGCATGGCGTAGGTTTCTGGTTCGGGGATGGGAGCCAGCAAGAAGGCGTGGTCCACACCTGTCTTGGAATTGTGTGCATTCCCGACAATCCAACCATTGTCGTTGATATCACTTGCCACAGTCAGCACAGGGTGGCATGACGTAGCCAATCAGGCCCATCTGAGCCGAGGTCAGACCCCGCGATTTGGCCGGCATCGTTGACGGCGCGGGCGATACCCCGCCCCAGGTCAGCCGCCGTGGCGCCGTTCCACACGGTAGCGTGGAAGCCGTCATAGAGAGAGAAGGACTCCCCTACTACTTTGCCGGCATTGTTGATGGCGTACGCTATGCTAACCCCGTACCCCAGGTCGGTCGCGGTGCTGCCATTCCACACGGTGGCGTGAGTGGTAACGTCGCCAGTGGTCCGGGAGTCCCCCGTCACTTGGCCCGCATCATTGATGTCGTTGGCACGGCTGTTCGGGCCGCCCAGAGTGCCCAGGTCGGTGGTCTTGGAGCCATTCCACACGGTGGCGTGCTGTGCAGCGTTGCCAGTGGTATTAGCCCACCCCGCCACTTGCCCAGCTTCATTGATGGCGTGGGCTTGGCTGTGATCCCCACCGAGCGTGCCGAGGTCGGTCACCGTGGTGCCATTCCACAGGGTAGCGTGTTGGGCAGCGCTGGTATCGGCCCACCCCGCCACTTGGCGGCATTATTGATGGCGCTGGCGTAGCTGTTAGTCCCCCCAGAGTGCCCAGGTCGGTGAATGTATAGATGGGAGCCAGCAAGAAGGCGTGATCTAAACCTGATTTTGAATTGTGTGCGTTCCCAACAATCCACCCATTGTCGTTGATACCATTTGCCACACTCAGCATCCAGCCGGCGTTCACTATGCTGGCATCCAGAAAACCGTTGAGATCGGTCGCGGTAGTGCCCTTCCACAGGATGGCGTGCTGAGCCCCGCCAGTGGTAGAGGCCCACCCTGCCACTTGGCCGGCGCTGTTGATGGCGAGGGCTTCGCTGCGACTCCCACCGAGCGTGCCCAAGTCCGTCGCCCTGGTGCCATTCCACAGGGCGGCGTGGTGAGCCCCACCAGTGGTAGAAGCCCACCCTGCCACTTGGCCAGCATCGTTGATGGCGAAGGCTCTGCTATCAATCCCGCCCAGCGGACCCAGGTCGGTCCTCGTGGTGCCATTCCACAGGGTGGCGTGCGGAGCAGCCGGGCCAGTCGTCTCGGACCACCCTGCCACTTGGCCGGTATTGTCGATGGCGACGGCGCAACTGGGGTTTCCTCCGAGCATACCCAGATCGGTCCTCGTGGTGGCACCCTTCCACAAGTAGGCGTGGCTGCTGCCGGTAATTCTTTCCACAGTCCCTACCACTTGACCGGCATTGTTGATGGCGTTGGCTTGGCTGTTAAACGAATCCCGAAGGCCAATTATTGTTGTTCCACTCCACAGAGACTTACGTCTTCTCAAATAGTCTACTCAGGCTGTAGCCGCGTACCCCTAACTAGACTATCGTAAGAGTGACCACGATAATAAGAGGGGCGGCGCCTTCGCTCGGCATCATCGTTTGAGGAAGCAAGCGACGCAACGATTCCTATTCGGTGAGCTTTCCCCAGCTGATTAACGTACGTTATCAGGAGGTAGATCAAATGAGCGCAAAATTATCCCTTCTTGGTTTGCTCATCACGGCTGTTTTGTTGACGAGCACAAGCCAAGCTAATGCCCAAGCTTATACCTTCACTGACTTGGGTGCGCCGCTAGGCGGCCCCAACAGCACCGCCCGCGCCATTAACAATGCCGGCCAAGTGGCAGGATGGGCAGTATGCTACTCATCTCTCCGACAGACCAGATCCCCAGCTGGCCCCTCACGCTATCGTATGGAATGGCACCACGGCGACCGACCTGGGCACGCTGGGCGGCACTTCTAGCTGGGCGTACGCCATCAACGATGCCGGCCAAGTGGCTGGCGGTGCATATTTCCCTGGCGATGCGAACGGTCACGCCATCCTGTGGAATGGCTCTACGCTAAAGGACCTGGGCACGCTGGGTGGCGGTTCCAGTGAAGCCTTTGCCATCAATGATTCGGGCCAAGTGACAGGGTGGGCCGCTACCACGGATGGGGCTCAACACGCCGCCCTGTGGAATGGCACCACCGTGACCGATCTCAATAGTTTTCTGGATACCAGCACGGTGAATGCGGGCTGGGTGCTGACTGTTGCAAATGGTATCAACGACCACGGGTGGATTGTTGGGGACGCGCACAATTCAAAATCAGGGGTAGATCATGCCTTCCTGCTGGCCCCTATTCCAGAGCCTGAAACCTATGCCCTGCTGCTAGCCGGTCTGGGTCTCGTGAGCTTCATGGCGCGGCGTCGCACGGCCTAAGCAAGCCTGGGCTGGGTGGGAGCGACTGCGTCCGTTTTGGATCATATTCGAACTGCCGCCAAGTGCCAGGAGCAGCCCTCAAGCGTTGGAAACAATAAGCCCGAAGGGGGCCGCGTCTGCTCCCCTATGGCACGGCATCAAACTCTGCTTAAGTATCTTGCGGCGGCGCGCGATAAAGCCCAGCAGACCCAGACCAGCTAGCAGCAGGGCATAGGTTTCGGGTTCGGGGATAAGGCCAAAAACGGCGGCGACCCCATCACTGACGCTACTGCGGCGGGCCGGTTACTCAATACTCTAATTGAAGCCCGCTTGTGCGATCCTGGCGCAACCGGTCCTTCAAGCCGGTGGGCACGTCTTCCCGTTGCTATCAACGGCAAGCCAAAATATGTGAATGAAGCCGGTGAGCTGTTTCGCTGTCGTCTCGTTGAGTGGCGACCTGAAAAGCGCTATACGGAGCAGGAAATCATGGATAGGCTCCAATTGGAGCTTGTTCCAGCCGGGCGTTCCAAAAAGGAACGCAAAGGCTCGCCCGCTAATCCGAAAGGGAGAGGTAACCAGGGTGACGACGTTCTGACACCCAAGCCAGCGCAGAACCCCGTCTTGGCCGCGCTCCAGGCTAAAGGCCTTTACAAAACGCCTCTCGGGTCCGGCAAGCATGATATTACCTGCCATGGACACATGAGCATACCGACGAACTGGACACGGGTGCCGGCACCTTTCGGCAGTATGGCGTGAGAGTTAAACCCGGCCAGTATTTCATTCAGGACCTCAGCAACTATTACTGGAGAATTGCATGGTTCAGTTTGGTCAATCAGGGGCGGCGGGCCATCCATCGCTTGCCTCGCACGTCGCACCTCGGCGTCTAACGTACTAATGCGCACACCCAAGGCTTTAGCGGCCTCGATTCTTTCTTGTCGTACGCTAGTGGAGATAACTGGGCTAGGCTTTCCGCGGAGTAAATCTTTGCTTCACCTGCTTGCCCTGTGCCATTGGGGCAAGGATTACCCGCATCGTTCTGCTCGTTGTCAAAAGAACAGCTTGCCGAATGTTCCAGATCACTCGCACTCAATCTCGCTCACTACAGAGCAAGATATGGCGAATTACCGCTGGATGAGATGCCCATTGCCAAGCAGGTCATGAGTTCGCGCTCATTCGGGCAAAGGTTCGAAAGCCTGCAGGAGCTGCGGGAAGCTATCAGTAATCATGCTGCCAATGCAGCGCAGCGGCTGCGCAAGCAGCGCGTGTTTGCTAACGCTGTTTCCGTATTCATTCAGAACAGCCCGTTCGATGAGGTGGGGTTTTATGGAAGAACGGAGACCGTTGTCCTGCCAGCCCCAACAGAGTGCAGTCTGCAAATCACGAATGAGGGAGTGATAGGGAATGAGGATTTATAGTAGCGATTACGGTGTAATTGATGTCTCCGGTTGTACCCTTCTTAATCGACGCTGGCGTTCGCTGAAAGGCCCACAGCCCCAAGTTGTCATTGTGTAGGTTCGGGCTGCTGTTGAAAAATGCTCGAACCACAATAGGGCCCGTCATGGGGCCTGTAGTTGAGTTAATCCTAATTCTGTAGCTCGGTGTATTGCCGTTGGGCTGTCCGACATCATCTGTATGGATAGAATCGAACATCGGCATTGCAAGATCTAGGGAGCTGGGAGAAACCGGCAACAGCAGATTCGCCAATGCAGGGTCGTACCATAACGTCATCACATTACGACCGGTGAGGAAGCGAAGCGCGTTAACATCATGCCGGACATTATCGATATACATTGTGGAAATCTGGAGGAGCCGCACTGACTCGAACTTTTCCGTCTGCGCCGGATCGGGGATCACATCCTCTGTGAGTTCAAACGTTCCCGCTACGTGGAGTGTGGTTGCCAAGTCACATGGGTCTTCCAGGATCAGCGCCCAAGAGAGATTCATGATCTGATTAGTCGTGGCGCTATTGGAGGAACTTGAGCGGGAGCTTGTAATCTGGATCAGCAGCCTGCCCGTACCATTCGGACTGAGTTGGGATGTGTCAATAGTGACGCGCTGTAACTGGGGATGGAAGAATAAGGTTCTCTTCCGAAATGAAGTCGAGGTACCGGAGATTGCTGGCCCGAGGACAAGGCTCTGACCGAACGCCAACGGCGGCGTAGGATCAGCCCCGGCTTTAAGCCGCAGATAACCGGAAGAGTAGATAACAAGAACCTGAGGGAAACGGTTTGTATTGGGTACGCGTTTCGCAAAGGACAGGAGTCTGGACATCCCCATTGATTTGCCATTGATTAATACTTCGAATGGATCTTCTGGGATTAACGCCCGCAGCTTTTTTATAACCCACATGCCGTTGTTGAACATCTTATCTGCTGCAAAGCGTCCTTGTCTTCCAGAATCCAGTTACGGAGATGCTCATCTTTAGTACGGAGAGAGGAAAGTCATAGCCCTTTATTGCACGGATGAAGTTAATACTGCTAACCTCAGATCCAAACTGGATTAGTTTAATTAATGAATACGTGGAACGTATACATGGTGCGTTGTTCGGATGGCAGCTTATATACTGGCATCGCCCTGGATGTAGCGCGGCGAGTGGCTGAACACAATACTAATGATGTGCTTGCGGCCAGGTACACGCGCTACCGGCGTCCAGTGATGCTTGTGTACCAGGAAAAATGCGATACCCGCTCAGCCGCAGGCAAGCGCGAATACGAAATTAAGCAGATGGGCAAGAAAGAAAAATTGATGCTGATTGTGGCCGAGTAGCCTTGGGAAATGGGGGGTTACCTGTTCCAAAGATCCGGTCGTCGCAATGTTCACGTTTCCAAGTCATACCTAGCCTTGGCGATACGGCCTGGCGATAGAGCGCAACATTATATTGCGTCACATTCCAGACGTGACAACTCGACTAAATGATCAGCGGTAGAGCCAACACCGCCGCACACGATAACCAATACCGTTTTATATCCTGATAACGCCGCAACTTTTTCGTAAACTGCAGCAAGCGCAACGCCGCACGCCGGCTCAACCACAATTCCATGATCTTGCAAAAACTGCAAAGAAGCAGAAACGGCTATCCGGTCCGGCAACACAACGCTTTGGATACAGTGCTCTCTTGAGTATGCCAATGCTTGTTCACAAACTATGCGCGCACCTAGCGTCGTCGCAATACTCGATATATTTGCAAGCTCGATAAGAAATCCGGCGTTTAAGGATTTCCCATAGGAGTCTGCACCTTCAGTCTCAACAGCGATGACAGGTATATCGGCACCTCCATTCCGCTTCAATCCTTCTATAACACCGCACAGGAGACCGCCGCCCCCAACTGACAGAACGATTGCATCAGGCTTTAGACCAGCTCGGAATATTTCATCAATTAGACTGGCATGACCTCTCCAAATCAGGGGGTCATCGAAAGGATGTATATATGCATCGGCAGGTTGCATGAGCGACAGTGCAAATCGGTGCGCTTCGTCCAAAGACTTCCCCTGGACTATAACTTCTGCGTTCTCTAAACACATCAAATTTACCGCCCGCTTTGAAGCTGTCTCCGGCACGATGACGATTACAGGAACCGAAAGACGCCGCCCAGCAAAAGCGACCGCGAGCCCCGCATTCCCGCCTGATGACGCAATGAAGCGTTTTGCTCCTCGTTTTAAATATTCTTCGCATGCATACCCGATTCCTCTGGTCTTGAAAGAACCGGATGGCTGTGCGGATTCCATTTTCAGCCAAATCGATTGACCCACTCTACGGCTAATCGAGTGGGATTCAATTAGTGGTGTTTCAATATGTAGCGGCATTTATGATCCAAAGTTGGGCCTGACTTAAAGAGAGGCGGGTATTCATACAACGACGCCCAAAGGTATCCGGTCAGGCTTCTGCCTTTCCCTTTCCCCCCTTGGTCATGAGTTTCCGCAGCAAAACAAAGCTGAAGAATTATATTATCGCACCACAGTTTATTTAGAGGTTCATAGATTGGACTCAATATTCTCTGATTAGGAATAAAGTGAGGTGGGCCGCGTTCGGGATTGGTCATAACGAGTATGACCTCTTATGGAGGTGATAAAGTCGATGCTATAGCAGTTATCCGCGATCAAGGAAGGCCAACGTCGAGAACCAGATCGCGCAAGTTGAAAAAGGAGGAGAGGCGTTAAACTACCTCCATGATCCAACCAGCCGCAAGCCCTGCATAATTCTGCTTGACTTGAACGTGCCCATCCTGCCTGCAGCATGATGGCTTCGCTGCAGGAAGAAGCTTGTTGCCGCCCTCCTGTTCCTAGCACTTATAATATTGTCCTGATCCACTGATGGGAAAAGGAACAAACCATGAACAAAAAAGAACTCGTTGCGGCAATGGCTGCGAAGACTGACGCCAGTGGCGCTGCCGCCGACCGCGCGGTGAACGCACTGATAGAAATTATTTCCCATACGCTGAAAAAAGGGGATTCGCTGACGTTGCCCGGTTTTGGGACGTTCGAAGTACGTAATCGTGCCGCACGGACTGGCCGCAATCCCAAAACCGGTGAGGAACTGAAGATTGCCGCATCGAGGGTTCCAGCATTCAAACCTGGTGCAGCGCTCAAGGCTGCGGTCAATGGGAGCGGAAAGTAAGGACTAGCGGTAAAGCACTATCCGTTTCAGCCGCTCTCGCTTATCGGTACTAGCAAGTGCTTCCCGTCGTTATTGGGATCCACTCGGTTTACTGCCCGGTCCACTTTCCACCACATGAATTCTTGTGTAGGGACTGATCTGGTCTGGGCAATGTGTGCGGCTTCTTCGACTGACGTATAAGGGTCCATCCACTGTAACGTGTCCTCCGGCTCCAGCACTACCGGTCGCCGGTCGTGGATGTCGACCATCCCGGCGCCTGAGTCTTCAGTCACGATCACGAAACCGGTTTCCACTGTTTGCTGGATGTCTGGCTGAAAGTTCGTCAGCCCAGCCATGAATATAGGGTCGTTCGCTTTGGGGGTGATGTACCACGGCTGCTTCTTCCCGTTCTCCAGCGTCCCTACATACCATCCGCCGCAGGAATGATGACGCGTCCCTCGCTGAACATGTGCCAGAAATATCGTCCTGTTAGAGACTTCTCGACTCTCGCACATATCCATGGTTTCTTCTTTTCAGTGCCCTCCTGTGGGGTTCGATAGCCCCAGTTCATACTGATGAACAGCAACTCGCCTTGACGGAGCATGATCATCCATGGACGTTGCCCTGGGGCGATATTATAGGAAGGGGTATTGTCACTCAGCATTTTGAGCCGCTCGCTGATATGAACGCTCAGCGCATCAGCATAATAGCGCGGCGTTTCCGACTGTTCAAACCTGCCGCACATCGCTATTTTTCACCTTTGCCAAGGAAGGTGGACAAACGCGTAGCCCCCTTAGTCCTCGTTCGCTGTTGCGCCCTGCGCCAATAGGTTTGGATAGTGACTGTATCAACACGGTCCTGAAGCCGGGATCGTGAAAGATTCGTTGCCGAACGGTCATCTCAGGCCCCTAGTTGCGGAGGGGGCAGTTTTTGCTCAGTTGTCATATCCACGCGAAAAAACTATAAAACCGTCGGACATATAAGTCGCATCCTGATCAGCTAGGCTAACACGAGATACCCATGAGCCGAGCTGGACCCGTAATTCCCATACACGGGAATACTGCGCCACGAGTGCGATTACTCACATACTTTCCGAGCATTCTATATTAGCTTGTGATTGTTTCTCCGTATCTTTTCCAACTTCTTTCAAGGCAATCATCATGGCAACAGTTAACGGAACAATTTACAACGATAACGACACGTGGCTGAACTCCGTGTACTACCAGTCACTGCAGGGCACCGGTAAGGCCGATACCATTTCGGGCTTGGGCGGCAATGACATCCTTTACGGTTATGGCGGCGCCGATTATCTGGACGGTGGTTCGGGAGCGGATATTATGGAAGGCGGAAATGGCGATGACATCTTTATGGTCGACGACATCAATGATATACCTCGGGAAATGCATAACAGTGCCCAAGGCGGAGCGGATACGGTAAATACGTCCGTAACTCATACGCTTGGTTATGGCATTGAGCACCTTAACCTATACGGTGAAAATTTTACGCTTAACAGCGGGAAGATCGACGGTCACGGCAACGGCAATAACAACGCTATTAATGGGAGTGGAGGTATTAACTCTCTGTATGGTTACGGGGGCGACGATGCATTAGCGGGGGGAGGAGACAACGATTATCTTGACGGTGGGGCAGGGGCTGACACCATGGATGGGGGCAGTGGAAATGATATCTTTATGGTCGACAATATTGGTGACGTCACCAAAGAGAAGTACAACGACACGGTAGGTGGAATAGACACGGTAAATGCATCTGCAACTCATACGCTTGGTTACGGTATAGAGCACCTTAACCTATACGGTGAAAATTTCACGCTTAACAGCGGGAAGATCGACGGTTACGGCAACGGCAATAACAACGCTATTAATGGGAGTGGAGGTATTAACTCGCTGTACGGCTATGGGGGTGACGATGCTTTAGCCGGGGGTGGGGACGACGATTACATTTACGGGGGGGACGGCAGTGACCTCTTGACGGGGGGAATGGGCAAGGACCATCTGAATGGCGGGGGCGGCGCTGACGTCTTCGACGTGAATTATGCCAGCGAGAGTCCATTTGGCGCATTAAAAGATGTCATATTGGATTTTAGCGGAGCCGGAGGGGATGGCGATAAGATCGACCTCTCCACAATTGATGCAAATCTAAGGATAGCCGGGGACCAAGTGTTCGCTTCAGACCAGCTATCTTTTGCCACCGGAGTGTTAACAGGAGACGTAATTGGAGGACCATATCTACAAATCGAGTTAACCGGCGTCTCATCCTTCAACCTGGTAACCGACGTTGTTGCGTAGTCATTCGCTTCCCCCTAGCGCTTTTACTTCCCTGTCATCCCCAAAAATCGAGGAAGCGCAACCGAACCAGCAAGTCAACCTCTCCTACGCTCGTAGAGAATTCCGTACATTCAGAAAAACCGAGGCGGATGCTGACCGCGAGCACACTGCGGCGATTCAGCGGCATGATGAACCGGCCGGATGTTGCGTGCCGGCTCTTGTGAACCGACTGGCGTTGAAGGTTTTCTCAAGGAGATACGTATCGAACCCTATTGAGACTGGAAAAAGATCTTTGACCTGCTATAAAACTTTATGGCTCCCTTTACAGACCACCATTCTCAGGTGAGCTTTGCAACTCTTCTGTTAGGGAAGGACAAAATTGGTAACCGGTTGGGCGAAGTGAAAAGGGGCAGCGCACTAGTTTTATCCCTTATCTTGACTGTAGCGGAGGTTACGGTGATTTCAGAAGTCCAGGCTGCACCGCAGGCCATTCACTGCGGCAACCTTCTGGATGTCCGTGCCGGGCGCCTCATCGAAGACCAGGTCATCACTTGGGACAAGGACGGGGTCATCATCTTCGTCGGTCCCGCCAGCTCCGCTCCGAAGGGTATTACACGCATCAATCTCTCGGGCTTAACCTGCCTGCCCGGTCTCATTGACGTCCACACCCACGTCACATCCGACCCGCAAAACTCAGGCTATAAAGGGCTGGGCATTTCAGCCCCGCGCGAGGCTGTGATCGGCGTCAAGAACGCTCGTCTCCTGCTGCTTTCCGGGTTCACTTCCATACGAAATGTCGGCGCATGGCACTACACCGATGTTGCGGTGCGCGACGGCATCAATGCCGGAGAAATTCCGGGTCCTCGGATGATGGTTTCCGGGCCTCCGCTCACCATTACTGGGGGTCACTGCGATGAAAATCTGCTCCCAAGCGAATTCAACTTTAAAGCGGAAGGTGTGGCAGACGGTCCCTGGGCCGTTCGCCAAAAGATTCGTGAAGTGATCAAATTTGGGGCGGATGTAATAAAGGTTTGCGCCTCTGGCGGTGTTTTGAGCAAGGGTGGTCAACCCGGCGCGGAGCAATATACGCTCGAAGAAATGCAGGCGATCGTGTCAGAAGCCCACAGACTGGGACGGAAAGTCGCGGCACACGCCCATGGTACGGAGTCCATAAAGGATGCCATCCGTGCCGGGGTGGACTCCGTTGAACATTGCAGCTTCATCGATGACGAAGGCATCCGCCTAGCAAAGGAGCGCGATACCTATCTCGTATTCGATATCTACAATGATGACTACATCCTGTCCCATGGCGAGAAGAATGGGGTGCTACCCGAATCCCTTGAAAAAAACCGCCAGTTGGGCCGCTTGCAGCGAGAGAACTTTCGCAAGGCATTTCAGGCGGGCGCCAGGATGGCGTTTGGCACGGACTCGGGGGTCTACCCGCACGGCGACAACGCGAAGCAATTCGCAAAGATGGTCGAGTGGGGGATGAAGCCCGTCGATGCCATTCGGGCTGCCACTATCAATGCTGCCGATCTACTCGGCCAAGCCGGCAAAGTGGGCGTCCTTGAGAAAAGCTACTACGCCGACGTCGTTGCCGTCCGCGGTGATCCTCTCGAAGACATTACTATCCTCGAAGATGTCTCCTTCATCATGAAGGGCGGCAAGGTGTACCGCGACGATATCGCGAAGTAAAACGTGGGTTAACAAGCGAGTTTTTGCCACAATAACTCAATCATCCAGCAATGTGGCTGTAACCCGCCTTCCCGCACTCCATAATCTTTTTCCTATATTCAAGTCCCAGCTATATTTGAATTCCTCGACTTATAGGACTCCGCCAGCCTAGTTTAGCGTGAGTAATTTAGAATCCGGCCAGATAACACACGAGCAAACAGGATTAGTAGAGGTTGTTTTGTCGACAGTACGTTCGCGCCCTAGTCTGTCTCCAGACTCGCACTTCTCGCATGGGGAATATGGCGGTATAACGTAGATGCGGCCACGTTCAGCCGCCGGGCGACGGCAGCCACAGTGAGCTCAGAATCCTTCAGCATTGCCTTGGCTGCCTGAAGGTCCTTGGCTGAAAGCGATCGGGGTCGGCCACCCACACGGCCATGTTCCCGTGCGGCTCTCAAGCCTGCGGTAGTCCGCTCACGAATGACGCCGCGTTCGAATTCGGCAAGGGCAGCAAAGATGTGGAAGACGAGCTTGCCGCTTGGTGAACTCGTATCGATGGGGTCCTGCAGCGACTTAAGTCCTATCCCCTCCTGAAACGATTCGATGGTTTCGATTAGCTGTTTCATGGAGCGGGCAAGCCGGTCAATTTTCCAGACCACCAACGTGTCACCCTTGCGCATGTAGGCCAGGGCAGCTTTTAGCTCTGGCCGATCCCGCTGCGCACCGGACGCCTTTTCCTGAAAAATCTTGTCGCACCCTTCTTTAGTCAAGGCATCGAGTTGTAAGGCTAGATCCTGCTCCTGAGTACTTACCCGCGCGTAACCAATCTTCATCTCACTCCCTCTACCAGTTGTTATTCTCCTGAAACTCGTCTCAACTATAGCTTATGGGAGAGATAATTTCAAGAGATAGTTTTGGGAGGTAAAAAGAGGGTGAAACCGCAAATTTTTCCGCCCGCCCGCTATCTCCTAAAAACGACCGTTTAAGAGAGTCAAGTTGCAGCAGGGTTCCGAACGGCCCCACGAGAAGTAACGATGAGCCGCATCTGATCTCGTAATTCTAAAATTGGGTTTTTCTGAAAACAAAGGCGCACGGATCACTCGCACTACTCCCGGGATCGATCAAAGCGTTGTTGAACGATGAGTTCTGCGGGCGACCTGTATAAGAGCGGCCAACCTCACCTAGTGGGCGTCCATTGCTTTATTTCCTTACTAGTACGAAAATATTGCCGCTAGTACTAACCGGTGGCATACTAGTAGCTCCTCGATTTTAAGGAGAGCTGAGATGTCAAATTTTTTTGTGAGCGATGACGTAGCTGCCGTTATCTGGAAGCTGGCGAACCCGAGGCCGTTTGAACACTTATCATTTGAGGACGCCTTGCGCAGGCTTATTCCTGGGCTTCCTCCTGCAAAAATGGCCGATAATGAGCACAAGATAGATTGCGACCCCTTACTAGAAGAGTTGAAAGCTTATGCTGCACTGCCCCGACGCGCTCACACACCGAGCGCGAAAGAATGGGCAGCAAGTATTCAAGAGCTAAAAAGCATACCGAATCTGAACACATGGAATGCCATTTGTGACCATTTAGGAATAGAGACAGCAGGAGACTCTGCCCGTCGAAAGGCAAAAAAATGGGTTGCTGTTCACAGACCCTGCTGGCCAGAAGTACCCGAGACGGGCACTTGAAATTCAGGAATTCAATGAGCGACAGTTCATCGCGAATGGTTCGAGGGCTTTAAACTCACACGAAAAGAAGAGCTAGCGATTGAAAAAACTGTATTACCAAAAATTGGATTTAGGGCTTCCCAGGTCAGCATGGAGAGCAAATGCATTTGCCAATCATGGTTTGGCACGAAGGAAGGCGTGATGGAGCGTTATCGCATTACAAAGCATGGCCAGGCGCCGAAACCTGAGCTAGAGATTTGCTTCGTTGCACCCGAGGCAGTAAATCGTTCGGAGCAAGTCCATTGCATCACAGCAATATACGTGGAGTGGTAGCCTTGGACTTTGACCTATGTGTGAATAAAGGTCCCTTTTAACCGTGCCAGGAGACGAGAATCACATTGGTAGAACTCAAGGTGCCCCAAAGGAAGTCCCAGGGAGGAAAAGCAATTGGTCAATGCCAGGATCGAAAAGCGCTGCCGCTACGACCTGATGCTCATTTGGCTCATCTTCCGCTCAAATCAATCGCTTTAATCATTAAGGCCCATTAAAAGAACGACTAATGAGGAACGTCGCATATAAGGGTATCGAAACCGCTGTCTCTTTATTACTAACGTATGAAGCGATTGCATTGGCTCACCGCAAAAGGGAAGAGGAAGAAACGCTGTCAGATGGACAGATGAATTTTAGGCACAGCTTTGTTCTTCTAATTCTTAATGCTTCAATCATTGAAGGTACTCTCCGAAGTATTCTCTCAGAAAGACTGCTGCAGGATATTCGTATAGCAACAGAAATGGAGAGAAAACAAGGTCACGCCATCCTCGCAAAGACAGAACGTTCGCTCTCAGAGCGCCATTCTGATCTAGAAATGCAGGGCGGCTGGGAGAAACTTAAAGAACACTACTCATTTTATTTTGACAGAAGCCTTAACAAAGCCGTTAAAAAAGATTTGTGGGAAGCCATTGAAGTGTTGTTCGTTCTGAGAAATGTTCTTTCACACGGCACGGCTATTGTTCAGTCCGACGTAAAAATGGGCGAAACCATGAAGGATATGTATCCATACAACTGGCAGACAAAGCTTCAAAGGGCATCGGTATACCTTGATAAGGTATTTGGCAAGACTGATGTATTCCTTGGATCTTGCTACATATTCAGTTCCACAACACTTTATGGGCAAAACACAGGAATTGTTCTTGGTTGTGGAGCAAGATTTTGGCCCTTTACCTGCTCGAGTCGATAGGACGATACGGCTGATCAAAAATTACAGTTTTGGATACCGTTTACCCGCAATATAAATTAATTTTCTCTTTCAAATCGCGTACGTGGTGTCTACTGGCTTGCCCCAATACGGCCTTAAGATTCATGCCAATGTGCGTAGTCTGCATTGAGGTCGGTCACTTATTCATTCGTAGTCCTTTGCAGACCCACTATTAAAAAGGCTCACCGCATCCTTGGCCAGTGCAATGGCTCTTTGGACATCGATATCGGTCAAATCAAGTACACGGAGCCTCCCCTTGGCCCCAGCTGCGGGTCTTTGGCTCTGGCCTGGGCAATCAAGTCAGTCAATCGAGACACAACAACTCCTATTTTTTGTGTTTTTTATGTTTGTAGCGAGTATTACTGTTTGTGCAACTTAATAACAGCTCGCAATCTGGACCGAAGGCTTTTATCATTTAATCACGGTGCGTCTAGGCTTGGTTCTGCTAGGACTCCTCCTCATCCTTTCGTTGTCTGGATGATAGAGTTCCCTCGTGCAGGCCATTGTCTCCGAAACTTCATTGTCAAACGCGGCGCTAGCGACCTGCGATAGTTTGACTTGGAATGAGCTCGGACAAATAAAAAATAAAATGGCGCGAGATGTGTCGATCTGCGATAAAGCTCTGCCGTAATTGAAAGCGAGTTTCACTCAAAAAAAGAGGATCAGTCCTTTCCCTGTCAGCTTCAGGCAGCCGTGATCAGCATCATCATTTTCTAGGTGTGCCGCTTCGTGCTTGTTTACGGTTCAAGGACATCTCGAAGACAAGCCTATGCTCAGATGAAAGCAGCATATAACGAGCAGCGTATAGCGTGGCGAGCATCTGACTGGTTTTCCTGATTTCATCATTGAAGGGCCCGAGCTTTGAGAGGAAGTAGCGGACAAAGTAAGGATTAAACTTTTTCGTCCCACGGTCTGACGTAATCAAACGTAGGGAAGGAGATGCGGGCCCAGCCAACCTAATGATGGTCAGGAGCGCATGAGCCCCTGTTAGGTACGGATCAAAGACAGCCAAGCTACGCTCTGTCCATAAGTCGTGCTATTCGTGGTATTCGAATTTCAAGCATACCCCAAGGTGCTGGGAGCAAACACACCTGCCTTAAGAAATTAGGGCAATGAATTTTTGTAAGCCTCGTCGAAATCCCTTCAGAAATATTATGGATTTCTGTCGATTTTGGAAAGAAGGGTAAAAATGCTTTTTCACCCCCATTTCAATGTATTACCAAATTATCGTTTCGTACGATCTAGAGAGTTGAAAGTAGCAATATAGTAGCAATGAAATAATGAAGCATCCTATATGGCTATTTAACTATTTGATTTCATGGCTCCCCGACCAGGGCTCGAACCTGGGACCTGCGGATTAACAGTCCGTCGCTCTACCGACTGAGCTATCGGGGAATTGGAGAGGTGCATATACTAATGGCTTGGGGCAAGCTGGTCAATGCGTAGCGGGAAGTTATTCCGTCATTGGTTGCATTATGGCCTCCAATAACGATACCTGGTTGCGGAACCACAGGGTCGCAGCAGGCATTTCCTCAATCAGCGCGGCCATGCGGGGAATTAAGTGGGCGATTGGTTTTGCGGCACTTCGCAGAGCCGCAGGCGTGTTTAATACCAAAGAAACGAGCGGCGTTGATCAGGATGGAGCACCGGCGCGAACAACTATGAAAGCTCTGCACGCGCCGGCGCTTTTCGGGGCGAACCCTTGATACTTTTAATACTGTTTCTCGGGAACAACGATCACCTTTTCGGTCCCGCCTGACTCGCCTTTAGGGCCGGGCGGGCCTTGGGGCCCAGGTTCTTTTGAACCAATCGATATACAGCCTGCGAGCGCCGCAAGTGCGGCCACTACCGCGAACAATTTTAAGTTTTTCATCGTGTTTCCTTTTTTCCGTTGATAAAAGGCTACCACGACGAAAGCATAGTCAAAAACTGGAACTGTAACTGTGCGTTTCCACACAATCCCCGATATTTAAGAGCGCATCGGGTGCGGGATCGCTCCTCGGTCGCCATGAATTTCATACGGCACGGCGAAAGGGAACACGTCTACGAATCCGTTTTATATGGGGCAAGAACGCTTAATTTTTTACAATTTTTAGACTAAATTTCGCTTGACATTCCCACAGAAATCCACAACTGAAATAATGCGCAATTTTTTTTCCGCGCAATACGCTGTCAGCTGCATCAACCAAAGTTTGATTTACAAGCCTTTGATATATATAGCGAATTTTTATAGATCAAAAAATAGCCAAATGAGTAAATATTGTTACAAAAACACGACTTAGAGACCGTGTCCATAGCTTATCAACAAATTTATCCACAGGATTTGTGGACAATCCAAAGCTCAGGCGTAATTTAGCAGGACAGCGTCAAATATAGTGGGAGCAACCTCATGAACTTGGCTGCTTGCCGCTTATTCGTTCCCATGTCCGGCATTGAAAGATAGCGGATAACCATTGGCCCAACTCGGACCGGTACAGACGGTTTCATTCGCCGCGTGGCTATAGATCAGGATCAGGCAAGAAATTGGTGGAGCCCGGCGAAGGACTGATCCGGTACCGCAACCTGCATCGGCGAAGATACTTATGCCCGACGCTACCGTTTATCTGACTACCACTTATCTGACTACTGTTTATCCGCGAGGGGATTTTCGTATTCCTCCAACCGGAGTGCTGTTTCCACGATTTTTCGAGCCTCGTCCACAGTCTTTGCCTGGGAAATGTCCACGCCTGGGTTGGGATAGCTGTGCCAAAATGAAAAACCAGCGGACGTAATCCAGAGCAGGCCTCGCGCGTGTTGATTTACGAACACCTCTTGATGATGCTCATCAACTATTTTCCACTCGATTTCCATTTTCACACTCCTTCTTAGTTGTTAAGTATCCAGCGACCCCCCCCACTTCCAGGCTGGGCTCGGCAGATTCAGGCCGGCACTGCTGACCTGGACCTACGCAATTCAAGACTGACCGAACGGGGTCCAGTCCGTTGCAATACACCCCCGGCGCACGGCGGCGCACCGTCGCCGAAATTAATTATATACGTTGTTTAACTCCCGGCAATGAGAGAAGGGGTTAAGCATTGGATCAATCCGAGTTCACAACTCCTAGGGTATCGCGAAGCCCCCTGAGTGCACAAATTCCGCTCAATTCATAATCCAAAGGGACTATAAAAATTATCATTTAATATACCGACGTTTCTATTGACATTTAAGATTAATCCACATTTATTTTCAAGCCGTGCCAAACCGCGCGCGGACCTTAAAATGGGGCTGAAAAAAAACCTTTAAATTTGAAGCACCAAACTATGTGCATGAAAAATAAGTAGAAATTATTGGAGTTCAAAAAATAGCCATGCAGGAAAATAGTGTTACAAAAAGAAGACTTACCTGCCCCGTTAATACCTTACCCACAAACTTATCCACAGTAATTGTGGACAAATTAGCGCGCGCCAGTATCACCCTTAATAAGCGTCTCCGCGTGATATAACCGATGGGAAGCCCGGCAATATGGAGCACGGGATGGCTGGATCACAACCCGGCAAGTGCTTGGATCAGCCATGCTACTGCCCGAAGTGCGGAGTCCCGGCGCCCTCATGCTTATGTCACCCGGATATTCTTGAATTGCCACGGGTCGTCGCGATCCACATCTTCCGGGAATGGCCATTCCCTATCTTGTAGAGGTGTCCAGTCTCCGTAGACACCCACAACCTCGCCCAGATATGGCCCCGCGATTTCAAGTATGAGCCGATGGTCCATTTCGTCCGGCTCCACCACGCCCGACTGCGGATTCAGAAGCGCCCACACCATGCCCGCCAGCACCCCGGCCCCAACCTGGAGACTGGTCGCATTGTTGTAGGGCGCGAGCTGCCGGGCTTGCTGGATCGACAGGCGCGATCCATACCAGTAAGCGCACTTGGCATGCCCCATCAGCAGCACGCCCAGCTCGTCGACACCGCTCACGATTTCGTCCCGGATCACCCGTTCTTTCGACTGCACACGCCAGTTCCTGCCGGCAAACTCGTCGACCGAAAGCACAGCGTCAGGGCAGGGATGATAAGCGTAATGGACGGTTGGACGGTAGAGCACTTTCTCATCTTCTCTCACGGTCAAGTAGTCGGCGACTGAAATGGACTCGCCATGCGTGATTAGAAAGCCATGGTAGCATCCGCTCAGTGGAACCCAGCTGCGCACTCGCGTCGCAGCGCCTGGTCGGTTGAGGTAAATGGCTGCATCACAGCCGAATTCGTGCCGGAGTCCGTCCTGCGGCCAATAACGCTCATGCGTTCCCCATCCCAGCTCCGCGGGCTGCAGGCCCTCTCCGGCGAAACCGAATACGGACCAGGTGTTGACAAACTCATCCTCCTGTTTATGCCGGCTGCTGACCTGGGTGTCCTGCTCGGCGATATGAATCACTTTTATGTTTAGGGCGCGTGCAAGTTGCGCCCAATCGTCGCGGTGCGCAGGCACGTCCACAGTCAATCCGGTATCGGCCGCGATATTGAGGAGCGCCTGTTTGACAAAGGCGGACGCCAGGCCGGGATTCGCTCCATGCGACAGCACAGCGGTAGGACCGCCGCCAGTTTGGCGCCCGATTTCGAGCGCGTGTTCCCGCAAGGCGTAGTTGGAACGTAGCGAGGGCGTCAATGACGGGTCGGTATAGCCCCCCAGCCACGGCTCTATACAAGTGTCCAGGTAGAGCGAGCCGCGTCGGTGGCATAACTCTATTAATGCGAGGCTCGATACGTCGACCGACAGGTTCAAAAGAAAATCGCCCTTGTTCAGGTAAGGCTCAAGCACTTCAAGATAATTTTCTCTGGTGAGTGCCTGGGATGTGAATGACACCCCAAACTCCTGCGCGACCTCACCACCGTTTTCTCCAGCGGAAACGATCCGAACCTGCCCGGGGCGCAAATCGAGATGCCGAAACAATAACGGGAGCACGGCCTGACCGATGCTGCCGAAACCAACCATGACCAGGTTGCCTGTCAAATGCGCGTAGCGTTTATATGTCTTCATCCTGTTTTTCTTCCGTCGTTCCCCGAGTTTGAGGGCCGGTCCCGAGTCTCTCGATGATTCTCCCCATAAATGGGCGCAGCGCGACTTGCGTCCGGGCGCTGCGGACGAGGCGCTTTCGTACTTATCCGTGCTGCCGTGCGGGAACTGTATGCGACTGAATCTGTCGAACTTATACTCAACGACCAACCACCGCTAAATGCAAAATGGCTAAATGCCCAGCAGGGCCACGCGATTCATTGCAGCCCAGTTGGCGGACATTCACAACCGGCGGCTACAGTTGTAGCTGGTGTTCCACGATGGCGATGCCGGGAATGCAAAGCCGAAGTGCTCGATTTTATCATAATCGACAGCGCATGAATTAGCAGGCGGTCTGTATATTTAACTAGATAGCATTTTATGAGGACCTGACAATGAGCCAGTGCAACTCGCCGCAGCACGACAATCATGATCATCCGCACGGTCCGGAGTGCGGTCATACCGGCATCGTGCACAATGACCATGTCGACTACCTGCACGACGGACATCTGCATCATCCACATGAAGGCCATGTCGACGAGCATGTGATTGGCATAACATCGACCAATCCCCAAAACTGCACCCCCGGGCATGAATGCGCCGCACATACGTCAGAGCATGTGCATGGGCCTGAGTGTGGACATGAAACAGTGCCGCATGGAGACCATGTTGACTATCTGGTCGAGGGACATCTCCACTATCCTCACGGCGGTCATTGCGACGATCATGGCCCGGTGACGAAAGCCTGAGGCTGCCGAACTGCCCGACCTTAAATACTAGCCGACTCTGCAACGCATAACCCGGAGTCGTGTCACCGTGACCGGGTGGCGGCGGAATGATGGCGCCGCCATACTCGTGTTGTTGACTTGACGATCTCATCTCCGCTAAAAGGTTCCGGCATCACCGCGTCGCCCGATCAGGAAGGCCGACCGCACCACAGCGACAAGGGAGGCCAACGGGAATTCGACCCGCCTCAAGGAACTGAGAGCGAGCCTGCTGCGGAGACCGTCGTGCTCGTTCACGGATTATGGATGGGCAGCTGGGTGATGGGCTTAATGGGAAAACGGCTTCGGCGTTGCGGTTTTCAATCCGCCTTCTTTTCGTATCCTTCCATGTCCAGTTCGCTGTCCGAAAACGCGTTGATGCTGGCGCGGTTTACCGCGGGTCTCACCGCATCGCGGATACATTTTATCGGTCACAGCCTGGGTGGCCTGCTGATACTGCAGATGCTTGACGAGTTTCCCCAACCCAGACTTGGGCGGGTTATTCTGGCCGGAAGCCCCTATAGTGCATGTTCGGTAGGAAGGAAACTTTCACGGCGGGGACCCGGTCGGTACATTCTGGGGCGGAGCATGCTACAGTGGATGGAGTGGCTGCAGTGGCGGGATGAGGCCGCTGCAACGCGCAATCCCCCATATGAACTCGGCGTAATTGCCGGTCGCAGGAGCCTTGGGGCAGGCCGCCTCATAACCCGGCTGCCCGGTCCGAACGATGGCGTGGTGACAGTGGAAGAAACGCGCGTTCCAAATGCACGCGACGAAATCGTGCTCAACGTAGGCCATTCCGAGATGCTCCTGTCCGCCGAGCTGGTAAGGCAGGCGTGCGCGTTTTTACGGCACGGGCACTTTCTGCGTACACAGGCACAAGAACAACGGAGGCTGCATTTCTAACGTTCTGACGCTAAACTGCGACCAAGGCGGTCGGGAGCATTCCGGATCATCATGACGTTCGCAAATTCATCCAAATCCAAATCGAGGCTGATCGCACTAAGCCTCGTTGCCTTGCTTGGCGGTTGCGCCAATCTGGGCTACTACGCTCAGGCGGTGAATGGGCATTCCAGTATTCATAGCAGGATCCGGCCCATTCACACGGTCATTGCCGATCCCCAGACCGATCCACGCGTTAAACACTCGCTCTCCCTGGTGGTCAAGCTGCGGGAATTTGCCGTGCGCAAGCTCAAGCTTCCTGATAATCAGAGCTTTACCGCCTATGCAGACCTGGGGCGGCGATATGCGATATGGAATGTTTCTGCCACCCCTGAACTCTCCCTGGAATCTGAAAAATGGTGTTTCGTCGCTGTCGGGTGCGTCAGTTACCGCGGTTTTTTTTCTGAAACCGAAGCAAACCGCTTTGCCGATGACCTCCGAAGCAAAGGCTATGACGTTTCAGTTGGGGGCGTACGCACCTACTCCACCCTGGGATGGTTCAAGGACCCGGTACTCAACACTTTCCTCGGCTACTCCGATAACGAGCTCGCCCAATTGATATTTCACGAGCTTGCCCACCAGGTGGTCTACGTGCGCGACGATAGCACCTTCAACGAATCGTTTGCCACCGCTGTAGAACTGGAAGGCATAACCCAGTGGTTGAAGGAGCACGGTACCGAGAAACAACGGGCGCTCTTCGTCACCACACAGGAAAGGAAAGCCGCTTCCGCAGTGCTGATGCTCGATTACCGCAAGCGGTTGGAAGAACTGTATGCCTCTGGCCAGAGCGACGACGAAAAACGGGCGGGCAAAGCGCACATTTTTGCCGAGCTGCGGGAAAAAATGTCCAGCCTGGTCGCGGAGAAGGCGCGAGCCAGCTACGACCGCTGGTTGGAGCAACACCTCAACAACGCACATTTTGCCTCGATCTCGACCTATACCCAGCTGGTGCCTGCTTTTCGTTCACTGCTTGCCCAGCACGGCGGCAACATGGATCGGTTTTATGCGGCTGTGCGCGAGCTCGGCCGCCTGTCTGTGGCAGAACGCTCGGCGCTGCTGCACGGGATGGACGCAGGCAGTCAGTCTGCGAGTAACATCGTCCCTTAGCACAGCCATACGCATGTTGCTGCTCCGCTGGCTGTGCTGCCTCCTCATGGCGCGGGGCGCGGCCTGATTGCATGTTGCCCGCCCGCCTGTGTTGCATTGTTTACGCGCCCAAGTAGGGATATTCAGGCGACATTGATCAAAGCGGGATGAAGCAGTTCGATTTCCGCGAGATGGCGGCCTTCCTGTGGGGGGGAATACGCGCTGTAGCTTGAAAGGACTGAAGGTTCCAGATGCCCGGTAACCTGCTCCAGTTCGGATAGCCGCAAACCCTGGCGCACAAGGTAGGCGATATAGCTATGCCGGATTGCTTCCGCGCTTATATCCTGAGGATCAGGCAGGCCTGAGTCTACTGCAGCGCATACCAGGGCGGCTGAGAGATCAACCCGTGTTTCCGGGTCCCCAGGGTTCCACACGGCCTGACCCTTAGATTGCATGAGCAAGGATTTCAGCGTACTGCACATTAGAATGGACCGAGGCGACTTACCCCCGACATGAATCATATCCGCTTCCAGATCGATCTGATGCTTCGTCAGCCACACGACTTCGTCGAGGCTCAATCCGCTGAGCATCAAGGCGATGAGCTGCTTCCCCTTGAGATTTGAAGCGTTGAGCAACGTGCGCAATTGATGGCTGGACAACTCCCGCCGCTGTTGCGGACGTTGCGGACCTGCCAGGGATTGCGGTGGCTTCGTATTGGCGTCGAGGGAGGGAGGCGCGGCCTGGGGTTGATCGATTAGCCCGCCTCCCCCGCCTAACGCGCCCACCCCGCTCGGAGGAGCTTGATAGCCATGGACACCGAAAACCGCGATCGGCATCGGCGGTTCTTTTTTTTGCGTTAAATATTCAACGACCCACACCGTAAGCAGGCCAAAAAGCAAGGAGCCCGCAATCGCTATCAGCGCGTCCTGCCCATAGTTGGGTCGCACCGGGTCCCTCGGTTCATATGCCCGATTAATAACCGTCACCTGGGGATACTTCTCCTTCCGGCTGGTTTTTACCTGCACCAGTCTCTCTTGCGCATCGCGGTATAATTTTTCCAGGCCTTCGAGGTCTGTTTTCAACGCCTCGTGCTGGGTAAATTTGGATGTGAATGCGGATGCTTGTTGCTTGTGTTCGTCCAACTGGGCACGAAGTTCCCTGGTGGTTTGTTGCGCCGCAGCATAAGACATCTCGGCATCGTTCAGCACTAGGCTCTGGCCGTGTTGCCGTCTGTGTTGAACGTCGGTTTCCAGCGTCTTGATCTGCTCAGGAATGGATTTAAGGTCGGGTTGAAGATCCAGGTAGTCACGCGTGAATTTTTTATCCAGTTCCGCGAGCTTCTCCCGCATATCCTGCAATCGCTTTTCCAGATCGGTCAGGCTCGCCTTTTCATCCTCGGGCACTACCGCCTTGCCGCGCGAAATAGAGGTCTTGACGGCATTCAGATGTGCTCTGGCCTTGATTTCATCCTCATTGGCTTTGTTGAGCGACTCGGTCAGGCCCTTCAGCCGGGCTAGCGCCTCGTTTTCTTCGCGGCCGGTGGAGGAAATATCGTTGTTCTTCCGGAACTTCTCCAACTCGATGCGGGCTGAAGCCACCTTTTCGGCCAGACCCTCCACCTCATCCTCTACAATACGCTGGGTACTGCCGGCCAACTGCTTCACTTCTTCCGCCCGCGCATCCAGATACACGTCGATCCAGGTATTTATCAGCAGGGGCAAAAACCTCGAATTGGAACCCTCCGCGCTTATCTCGACCAGATTTGTTTCCGGAACGGGTTCGACAGTCAATAAAGTCTGGATATCCGACGGCTTCCACTGAAGCAGCGACTTATCCGTGGCCGAGGCCTTAAGTCTTGCAAGCGTCTCGGCCGCGAGCTCATGTCCGAGTAAAATCTGTCGTTGAATAGCGACATGTTGAACGTCAGCGTCGCTGCTTTCCCTGTCGATGGCGGTCATCGCGGAGGTCAGTATCGTGGCGCTGCTGCGATAGACAACTGGCCGGCTGTAACTGTAAGCAAGACTGATGGCGGCGCTGATCAAAAACGCCACTGCGAAAATGCTGAACCTGCGCGACCTATACCAGGGGTGATCGCTTGCATCCGAAGAGGAACGAAAAGTACCGCCAAAGCGCGACTCGATTCTATTGTTCATAGCCTGGGCTAGATCTCATGCTTTATACCGAAGAAGCTCCTGATATTTCGTTTCAATGAGGATTCCAGAGCAATTAGCGCGCCAACTCAGTCTAGTACATTTGAAGACTGATGCAGGAACCTGGAATCCTCGCGCGGCGCCAAGAAAAAATTGCAATTTCCCGAGGCCTTGCCGGTCTCTATCGCTGACGGGGTACTGCGCGAAGGGGCAAATTCCTGCGAGGCTACAACATTGAAGTAAATCATTAAATTAATTTTGGAATAAAACACGTCTTAATCGCGCTTCTGTTCGCTTCCGCACAAACTAAAAACTGCCTAAAGGGAACAATGTACCCCCTGAATAATAAATATATTTTTCATATTATTGTAAAAGTTTTGTTTTAATGTAACGGCAAATCCCATACTATCTGTCGGAAAAAAATGCAAATGAAAAAATACCATGATCAGAATCCGCGCGGCGCCACTTTCGCTCCCCTGGATCACAGGTCCGAGGCGTTCCGCCAAAAGATGTGCAGGCATTTCCAGTCGAACCCGCAGGTCCATTGGAGAAATATCGAGAGCATGCCGGAATGCAACCGCAGCAAGGGTGTGATATTGTTCAAGGAACCCTTAGCAAACCTGTAGTTCGGTGGATGTTTGACGTAGCAATGTAGCGAATCTTTAACTCAGTCGTCGCGTTCGTGACGGCAGGCGCTCCAGCGCCATCGATGGCCATTTACACGCACCCTATACCCCGTATGCGGATAGCCTCTTCAGTCCCGATGCCTGCTATTTTCCTGGGACATGGCAATCCGATGAATGCGCTCGCGAATAATGCGTTCACCAAGGCATGGTCGGAGATTGGCACCGCACTTCCGGTCGAACCCAAGGCTGTTCTTTGCGTTTCGGCGCATTGGTACGTGCCGAAAACCGCCGTCACGGCGATGGCAAAACCCAGAACGATCCACGATTTCGGCGGGTTTCCGCCCAAGCTCTATAAAGTTGAATATCCCGCGCCCGGTTCGCTCGAGTTTGCGGCGGAAGTAGCGGATCTGCTGTCGCCGGATGCGGTCATGGATACCCGCTGGGGACTCGACCACGGAACATGGTCTGTCCTAATGCACATTTTCCCGGCGGCAAATATTCCCGTAGTTCAGCTGAGCATTGACGAAACGAGGACGCCAGCCTGGCACTACGATACAGCCCGAAAACTGGGACGGCTCCGGGACCGCGGCGTGCTGATCCTGGGCAGCGGCAATATTGTGCACAATCTGCATACCTATGCATGGGGACAGCGCCACCTCCAACCATACGATTGGGCGCTCAGGTTCGAGAAGAGCGTACGATCCGCGTTAAGCGAGGGTGATGTGGAGTCTCTGGTAGAGTACGAAAGGTTGGGATCGGATGCGTTGTTGTCGGTACCCACACCAGATCATTACCTGCCCCTTCTTTACGTCCTTGCCCAACGAAGGGAAAACGAGCCTATCAGTTTTCCTGTGGAAGGGTTCGACGGCGGTTCCATCTCCATGCTCGCCGTGAGGATTGGATAACCGGGGGGCCGGGATGTAGGAATGGAGCGATGGCCTTGCGGCCGTCAATCTCCCGATGGTCCGGCTGACCGACTTTCCTGCCGCCCATAATGGAGGGCGGCGGCTTTATCGTGTTCCTGGACGTGGGCGCGCATTGCTGCGTCGTATTCCGCAAACGCAGCATTCGAATTTACGGCCTTCCTGTTTGAGGTCATCGCCTCCAGCACCACGCCGGCGCCCAACCCGGCAGATTCAAGCGCCAGCTCAATTCCCATACCGCTAAGGGGATCGGGCGCATACGCGGCATCTCCGACCGCAATCCATCCGTCCCCGGCTGTGCGACCGAAAGGACGCGCCCCCGCCATGCGTCCCGAAATGTGCGAATCGCCTATATGGATGGTCCGCGGCAGCAAAGGGGCGAGGAGTTTCGTCCCGCGCAGTTGCTCGATATAAAATTCCTTTAGGGAACCCCGCCTCTTTTTGAGTTCATCGCGTTCAAGACAAAAACCGGCAAAACAACATCCATTCTGCGCTGGTAAAGCGTACCACCAGCCGCGGCCGGCTTTCTCGATATAAAGCGCCTGCTGCGGCCCATCATGCCTTACTGGCAGCGATGTCATCAAGGCGATTGTCGACGACTCCGGAGCTGCCGAGCGGTCGAAAAACGATATGGCGGCGCGACCAGTGGCAAGAACGACAAACTCGACCCGCAGCGATGAGATTTTATCGTCTTCCAGACGCAACGACAGTTTCCAGCCGGCGTCATCTTCCCGCTCGATTCCTACAACCTTGGCGTCAGCACGCACGTCCACGCCCCCTGTGCGCGCCAGATCACGCAGGGCGTGATCAAAAAGCGTGCGCTCTACCGCTATACCTGGTCCCCAAGGGTTGAACATCGCGCTTAATACAACCGGCTCGGGCGTGCTCCAGAGAGAGATTGTTTCCTGAATTTCTACCCCCGGCGCCGCCGACTGAAAAAAATCGGGACAGTGCTGTTCGATCTGGCGCCTGGCGCGGCCGGATACCAGTTCAATTCCTCCAGGTGCATACCCGCTCCAGTGCACCAGCGTCACCTGAACACCGGCGCGGGCAAGGAGGTAGGCGCACCATGCCCCAGCGGGGCCTCCACCCACCACCGCGACCGCGGTATTTCTAAAGTCTTCTCTACAAATGGCAGTTCTCGTACAGATTCAAATCCGCGAAGCTGCGGGTCAGAGCCGCGTTTGGAGCGCGGCAAAAGAAATACGGAAATGGCGGTATTATTGCAGAGACGAGGTTAAACAGGTGTTGTAGTTGACCAAGTTTCACCTTGGATCGGGCGTAACACTAGAGGGCGCTATCCCAGGAATGAAAAAGCGTCCTATCTCCTACAAAATGCGGTTAAACGAGAACATCTGTGCCCGCGAACGCACCGACCGTAAGAGCGGATACACCGCTTAGTTCAATCATCAATTCAGGCCCGGGTAGACCATCAGTGTAACCCCGTAGCTCATTTCCTACCATCCGGAGCTCCCCTGCCGCGCCAGCGCCCCCTGGATTCCAGTTAAAGGGGTCATCGTCCGGAGTGCCCGGATCGGCCTCGATGTTGCTGAGATCAATCTGATCGCCCCTCGCATTTCCACCTCCTTGGAAATCGGTAATGGTATCGTGAAATATGGGGCCACTTTCGGTGACAAGGTTATATATAACGGTATCGCGATCGACCCCCGGTTAACCTGTCTACGCCGGGGCCACCGCCCAGAACCCGGTCGTCGCCAGGGTCGCCGGTAAGATTGTCGAGACCAGCATCTCCCAACAGCGTGTCGTCGCCGTCACCTCCTTGAACATTATCGGGTCCACCCCATCCGTTGAGGAAATCGTCTCCACCGAACCCCCTGATGACGTCGGCAACAACCGTAGGAAGGCCCGTGTCGGCGGAATTAAAGCCGGGGATGATGATGTCTGCATCAGCTGTTCAATCAGGCGTGATAATTGCATCCTTTAGTTAGAATATAAAAAACGATTAAAGAGTTTCCTCTTCTCTAGTCTCCCTCTTGTTTTCTTCTTATTTCCTTATTAATTTCTTTTTGCTTCCCTCTTGTTTTCCTGCTGCGCGTATTGCCGCGCAAATACACAGTAAATCTTGATACACCGAAAAGATGTGAGAAAAATCACACGTATCGATGTTTTTATTCCCTGCTAGAACTTCCGGCTGTCGTCAGCGAAGGGAGGGCGTGCGAGGGGAGGTCACAAGACAGGCTGGCGCAGCGTTCTCGTCTACCTGCTTCATTTGAGTTATTTAGTTAATTCTGTGCGGTTCCCGACATTAAATCGGTTCGGATAACGCTATCCTGCGGAGAAGTTAATCTCGGCAGCTAATTTTTTTTTACGGCCGCTGTGGTTAATTACTCGGAGTCTGAATGATGCGCCAAGTGTCCATCGCTTTAAGCACCAATGTTAAGCCCATATTCCCGCCCTTAAGCAAATTATCACGTCAGTTCTGACCGCATTCCTTCACCATGGCGGTATGGATCAAACATCTGTTATTCGCACTTCTCGTCGGTTTGCTCGGGGTATTGGCCAATCTGACGCCGCTCGGATTGCAAATTGAAGAGGATTTTGGGCTGCCTTGGCTATTTCGGCTGCGTGGCGCGACTCCTGGCCCGCCCGAGGTGGTTGTGGTGGCCATCGATAAAGCCTCGTCCAGCCGACTGGGTTTACCCGTCATGCCCAGTCTGTGGCCCCGTGACGTTCATGCCAGGCTGATCAATAAACTATCGTCTACCGGCGCGAAAGTGATTGCCTTCGACCTGAGGTTTGACACGCCTGGTGCGACCCCGCAACACGACGAGGCGTTGGCAAATGCAATGGTTGAGGCGGGCAACGTCTTGATAGTGGAAAGGTTGGATCGTGAGGAACATTGGCTCCCGAACGACCAGACAGGCCACACATACGTGGGCGGGTCTATGGTAAGGACCGCAGCCCTTCATCCTGCCATCGCGGACGCCGCCGCGGCCGTGGCGACGTTTCCTTTGCCGAAAGTGGACAGGATCAACGATTACTGGACGTTCAAGATGGACGCCGGTGAAGCGCCCACCTTGCCAGTCGTCGCCCTGCAGCTTTTCGCGCTCGATGCTTATGGCGATTTTATTCGGTTGTTGCGTGATGCCAGTCCAACCTTTGCTTCGCGACTCCCGAATAGCAGAAACGCCATTCCAATCGAAGATTTGATCCTGGCCCTGCGGGGCATTTTCACCGACGAGCCGCAGCTTGCGCAGCAGATGCTCACGGGACTGAAACACGACTCCTCTCTCGACGAGAAGACCAGACGCCTTATCCAGTCGCTGGTGAGCCTATATTCCGGCGATGAAATACGCTACCTCAATTTTTACGGCCCTCCACGCACGGTACGAACCATCCCTTATCACCAGGCGCTAGGGACTGCAAACGGTTCGGCTGCTCGCGAACCTACTGAAAATGATTTTCAAGGCAAGGCTGTTTTTGTTGGTTTCTCAGCGTCTACGCAGCCCGAGCAGGACAGGATAAGGGACGATTACCATACGGTATTCTCTCAATCCGACGGGCTCTATCTAAGCGGAGTCGAGATTGCCGCCACCGCTTTCGCCAATTTGCTGGAAGATCGCCCCTTGCGGCTCCTCCCCCTCCCTTTAAATCTGGCGTTGGTTTTTTTATGGGGGTTCGCAATTGTCATCGCCTGCGCCGCGCTCCCCCAACCTGCCACGATCACCCTGGGCACGGGTTTCGTACTTCTCGGCTTAGCTTTGATCTCTGCCTACGTCTATATGGCTCATCGTCAATTCGCAGACGCCGGGAATTGGATGCCCCTGATCGTCCCGTTGTTACAAGTCCCGGTGGCTGTATTCGGCGCCATATCGCTGAAGTATTACGAAGTCAAGCGCGAACGGGAGATTCTCAAGAAAGCATTCGCAAAATTTGTACCGCAGCGAGTGGTTAGCGACATTTTAAAAAGCAGCGGGCCCATCACCGCCAACAACCGTCTGGTTCATGGCGCGTGCTTGGCCACCGATGCAGATATGTACACAGCGCTCTCGGAGCAGATGGATCCCACTCAGCTCGGCGTGTTGATGAACGACTACTACGCCGCCATGTTCGAGCCTGTGAGCCGGCACGAGGGTCTTGTGTCGGATGTGGTAGGGGATGCCATGCTGGCGATATGGTCTGCCTCCTCCGGCGATGAGTCTTCACTGCGCAAAAAAGCGTGCCTCGCCGGCCTGGAGATCGCAGCCGCACTGGAACGATTTAACGCTACCAATGGCCGACCTCCGCTTTACACCCGCATGGGATTGCACGCGGGCGAAATGCTCCTTGGCACCGTTGGTGCGCTTCACCACTATGAATACCGCGCCGTCGGCGACATGGTAAATACCGCTAACCGCGTCCAGGGCCTCAACAAATACATGAATACACAGCTGCTCGTCTCGGAAAAAATCGTCGAGGGACTGGACGAATTCCTGACACGGCCGCTGGGAAGATTTTTGCTGGCGGGACGAGCCTCGTTCCTCCGCGTGGCAGAGCTCATGGGGTGCAAACAGGATGCCAGCAGCGACCAGACGTGGTTGGCTGAAATCTTCGCCGACGCTTTGCTTGCTTACGAATCACAAGATTGGCCCAGGGCATGCCGCTATTTCTCGGAAATTCTCAAGGCATATCCTCAGGACGGTCCCGCCCGGTTTTATCTCAAGCGCTGCCAGCACTTCCGGGAGGCGGCGCCCACGGCGCCATGGGATGGCTGCATACGCGTGGAAGGCAAGTGATTACCCGGCCCAACGCGGCTTCGCAAATTGGAAAGGAGGCCGTGGTACTGGTGGACTCAACGTGTGGCGCTCGAGGCAAGGCCGTGGCGAGAAATGTGGAGATGCAAGACCCGAGTGATAGCCCAAATGAATAATCATCGAAAAGTATCAGCGAAGCCGGATTCTGCCTGGAAACGCGTCCAGCTGGTTCTATTGACCTTGACAACCGTCCTGCTTAATTCGGTTTTTGATGCCTCCGCTGTGGAACTTTGCGGCCCTGCGATCGCGCTGGTCGTCTCGGTGCAAGGGATTGTCGAGGTTCGCCGTTTCAAGGAAAAAAACTGGCAGCCGGCGCTGCTGAACGACAATCTCTGCCCTGGGGATGCTATCCGTGTCCGCCAGCGCAGCCGGGCCGCACTGCGGCTCAGCAACGAGAGCGTGCTCCGGTTGGATCAGAAGACCACGCTCGTCCTTCCCGGCCCCGACGCAGACAACAAGACGGTGCTGGAAATGATCACCGGCGCGATCCACGTCCTGACCAGGACGCCCAAGCCTTTCAGGATAAATACCCCGTTTCTGAATGCAGGGGTCGAAGGAACGGAATTTTTGATTGAGCTGGATCAGGACCAAGCCAGGCTGGTGATGTACGAAGGCAAATTATCGGCCAGTAACGAGCAGGGAAGCATCCTCCTCGCGGGCAGCGAGGAAGCGGTCGCGGCGAGGAACCAGGCACCGCGGAAAGGGACGGCCGTACGCCCACTCGATGCCGTTCAATGGGCGTTATTCTACCCCCCCATCCTCGATTTTCGACCAGACGAACAGGTGGTCAGTGAATCGGCCATGCGAAGCTTGCGCGCCGCTACGGACTTGTATGAACAAGGCAGAGTTACTGAAGCGCTGGAAGCGCTCGCCAATGTGCCCGCGGATGAGCACTCGGCTCGCCTGTTCATCTATCGCGCTGGCCTCCTGCTGTCGGTAGGTCGGACCGATGAGGCCAACGGGAATATTGCTCAAGCATTGCGAATCGAGCCCGGCAACAGCGATGCCTACGCGTTGCAAGCCGTGATCGCCACCGTCCAAAACGATAAGGAGCGGGCTCTCGCTCTCGCCCACCACGCGGTTGACCTGAACGCCACCTCCTCCAGCGCCAGGCTCGCGCTATCGTACGCATATCAAGCTCATTTCAACATTAATGAAGCCCTGGAAAGCGCGAAAAAAGCGGTCGAGCTTGACTCGAGGAATGCTCTTGCCTGGGCGCGGCTGGCCGAATTGCAGATGTCCGCGGGTTACTTGGACCGCGCCGTTGAGGCTGCGCAACAGGCTGTGGAATTCCAACCGGATCTGGCAAGGACTCAGACCGTACTGGGATTTGCGTATCTGGTTCAGATCGACACTGGGGCGGCGCGCACGGCTTTTTCGCGCGCGGTGCAACTTGATCAGTCCGACCCCATGCCGAGGCTCGGCATGGGTCTGGCGAAAATACGCGAAGGCCATCTCGAAGCCGGACGCATTGACATTGAAATCGCCGCCAGCCTCGATCCCGCAAATTCGTTAATTCGCAGCTATCTTGGAAAAGCATATTTTGAAGAGAGGCGCTATTCCCTTGCAGGAACGCAGTTTGATCTGGCAAAAGAACGGGATCCGAATGATCCCACTCCATGGCTTTATGATGGAATCATGAAGCAGACCCAGAACCAGCCGGTACAGGCATTGCGTGATATTCAAAAATCCATCGAGCTGAACGATAACCGGGCAGTATACCGTTCGAAGCTGTTGCTCGACCAGGATCAGGCGGCGCGTGGTTCCAGCCTGGCGCGCGTCTACGATAACCTGGGTTTTGGGAATCGTGCGATCGTCGAAACAGCAAAATCGTTGACTATCGATCCAGCCAATCATTCGGCGCATCGGTTTCTCTCGGACACATACGCAGATACCCCCCGGTACGAGGTCGCCAGGGTCAGCGAACTTCTTCAGGCTCAACTCCTGCAACCTGTAAACGTAAATCCGGTCCAGCCGCGCCTTGCTGTGGCTGACCTCAATATCATTACCGGCACCGGCCCCGCGAGGGCAGGCTTTAACGAATTTACGCCGTTGCTCGAGCGAAACAAACCCCAACTCGTCGCCTCCGGCCTAATAGGGAACCAGAGCACCCGCGGAGACGAAATCGTGCTCTCTGCGCTTTACGACCGTGCTTCAATGAGTGTCGGGCAGTTTCATCAAAACACCGACGGATTTCGCCCCAACAACGACCAGAAACACAATGTCTACAATGCGTTCCTGCAATATGCGGCCACCCCGCGCTTTAACATTCAGGCGGAAGTGCGCACGCGCAAAACTGAACATGGCGACTTATTGCTCAATTTTGATCCCGCGCTCTTCACGCCGGATCGGCGAAAACTGGGAGAAGACACAGCGAGGATAGGGGCAAGGTATGCGCTGTCACCCAACCAGGATCTCATCCTGTCTGGAATCTATACTGATAGGAAAGAGGATCTGATAGCTGTTCCAGACAACACGTTCCCCGGAACAACTGTCACCGACACCGTCACCACGAAAAGCAAAGGGTACCAGGCGGAAGCCCAATATCTGCTCCGCAGCAAACAGTTCAATGTAACCGCCGGCGGTGGGGCATATCAGATCGATGCAAGTAAAGCAGAAAGGCTGGATTTTGGAACACCGTGTCCCCCGTTCATGGAGTGCAATTTAGGGCAGCAAAACTTCAAAAGGGAACGCTACAACGGTTATTTATACACAAATATCAATTTGCCGCGACACGTCACGGGAACGATTGGTGGAAGTTATGTTTCCCTGAAGGAGGGCACGAATCTCGAAATCGACAAATTCAACCCGAAATTCGGGTTGCAATGGGACATAACGCGAAGGCTTCGCCTCCGGCTTGCATGGTTCGAGACGGTGAAGTCGGCTCTCATTGCAAATCCGACGCTTGAGCCCACCCAGGTCGCCGGCTTCAACCAGCTATTTGATGACGTCAACGGAACGACCGCGCGACGCAGAGGAGCAGGCCTCGATGCTCATGTATTGGAAAACCTATACGCGGGCGTGGAAGTATCGGACCGCAAACTTGGCGTTCCATTTTTTGAAGACAATCTGGCTTATAGTAGAACTGAAAGCCAACAGGAAAACCTCTATCGGGCATATCTTTATCTATTGCCTCATCCATACGTCTCCGCCCGGGCCGAGTTTCAATTTGAAAAATTTGCCCGTGATCCGTCTGCAACCGGACCATATGGAATTGAGACAGCAAGCGCACCGGTCAATATCAGTTTCTTTCATCCCTCGGGCGTGTTTGCGAAGCTGACAACAACGTTTGTTCAACAGAAAGTAAAAAGTCAGACGCCAGAAAATTCGGGGGTTGACGACTTCGCTTTGCTGGACGCCGCCGTAGGTTACCGTCTGCCTAACCGGCGAGGCATTGTAAGCCTGGAAGGCAGAAATCTTATGGATGAGCATTTCTTTTACCGGAACGTCAATTTTCAGGCGTCCGAACCTGTCTACTATCAACGTTTCACACCCCACCGCACCTTGTTTTTACGTGTTACGTTAAACTTTTAAGGAGAAAAAATGTGCGCAATAACAAAAATATTGGCGGTAATGGTGGCTGCAACTCTAACCGCACCGGTAGCAGCCGCGGCCCCCATTTCCCCAGCTAAGGACGTTCACATAAAAATCACCGACAATATTCGTGAGGCAGTTGGTATCCTGGATGTTCAATTTGCCATCGTGGTGGACAAGCACAACCATATACACGTTCTCACGGTCAGCGCTATGAAACACCCGGCAGAGGCTGAAGCGGAAAATCCCCCAGCGGACGACGAATCGCCCGGGGACCACCCCCCGGATCTGGGTGCCGGCGGAGGAAAATTTTCCACTCAAATCAGACAAGAAGTGGATGGCTGCTGGTGGCTGGCACGAGGCGAGCGAAATCAGGACGGCGCAATGATTGAAGCCCACGAGGTCTGCATAGGCGGTCGTGGATGTCCCGTCGGAGAGCAAAGGCCGGTCGCCAAAGCGGAAAGTAGGCCGGGTATCGTTTTTTCATCATCCCCGTGACAGCATGCGGAGGGAAGATGTCGGTTGGCAGGGATCGAGCACCAGGTTGCTACTGGCCGGATGACCCTCCGATGCGTGCTCACTAAACTTGCCGCATCACCCCTAGCGTAAGGAAGAAGAGACCGGAGATGATCGCGCCAGATATCACACCTGAACGCGCAAGCGCACTGCTCGCCATGATCAGGGAATTCAAGGATCTGCAGGCGACGGATCTCGCCAGTCTGGCCAGTTGTTGCCATTGGCATCATTATAACTCGGGGGAGCATATAATCGGCTACCGGGAAAATACCACGCATACCTACTTTATCGTGCAAGGTGAAATCCGGGTAACCTACTTCTCGTCGTCCGGCCAGGAAGTAATCTTATGCGATCTGGCAGCTGGCGAAATTTTTGGCGAACTGACGGCCATTGATGGCCTCGCCCGCTCTGCGCTTGTCGTTGCCAAAACCGACGCGATAGCCGCATCCATGTCCGCCCTCGATTTCGTCGGCCTGCTTCAATCCAATACGCAGGTATCGCTGGCCATCCTGAGACGGCTAGCTGGCCAGGTGCGCCGCCTGACGGAGCGCATCTTCGAATACAGCACGCTGCCCGTGCGTCACCGTATTCATATCGAATTATTGCGCCTGGCAAGCAGGCAAACGGCAGCAGCCAACACCGGGGTAATTTCCCCCGCACCTACTCACGCTGAAATCGCCAATCACCTAAGTACCCATCGTGAAGCAGTGACGCGCGAATTGAATGCGCTCGCCCGCGCCAGACTCGTCATACGCAAGCAGCATGAGTTGCACATACTGGATATGACGAAGTTGAAAAACATGATTGAAGATGAGCGAGGACTGCTGTTTTCCAGGCGGTCCGGATAGCCAGGCTTCTACATAGACACGCGACTTGAATCGAGGGTCAGCCCCGCTCCGCCGGGCCCAACCGCGGGTGAAACAGCGGAGGCTGTCACTGTAAAATTCGCGCTTCAAATCTTGGCGAAGCCGCGTAGCACAGCACGACAATACCCAGAACGCCCAAGCAAAAGAAATAGCAGCGGTGCAAAACCGAACATCGGCGTAAGCGGCGTATAAGAAAGCACGACTGCGCCAGCTATCACCGCCAGCGTGGCCGGCATGAGCGGGGCCGACGCCTAACCTTTCCGGTGGGGTGCGCAGTGAAAACTGCCAGAACAATCCGTGAGGCTGAAACGAGAGAATCCATGGACCATCCGCTGCGGTCCTGCCTGTCGTCAATCGCTTCGTTGCCGGAAACATGGGCAGAGGCGCGGCTATCCGCGTGGCGCGCCCACGAAATCTGTACTATTGTGATGGTGTACAGTAAGAATCACCTGCCATTCCTGACCGCGGCTAATCCCCGAGCACGGCACAATAAAAATTATTACACACACCGACACACGGCATGGTTCATGAGGTACCTCGGCCATTTATCCGCGGATGACCCTTTGTATGGATACCTGCGGGACGATATCTTCCCGCAAATCGGCGTCCGTGCTCGTTCTCCCGGATTCAGGGTATATCAGCTGCCGGCATCCAATCATGTGTATCTGTATGAAGATGAGCGCAGCCAGACGCGGGTCATTGGAAAATTCTTCGGCGGCCTGCCCGGTCTGGATCCGCGGACGGCCACCCGGCATATGGATCGGGAATTCAGCAACCTGACTTACTTGAGAAGCATCGGGTTTACGGGTTACCCTCACTATGTTGCGAGGCCGCTGGGGCGGAATGCCAGCCTCAACAACGTGCTGGTGGAAGAGTTCTGTTACGGCACTTCATTCGCCACTTTCATCGTCAACGCCATCCGCAACGGTGCCCGCGACGTGTTGTTTGAAAAACTGGCCGCGCTGGCCTATTTTCTTGCGACTCTGCACAATCGGACGGTACATGAGCACACCGTGGACTTTACCAAGGATTGCGCATATTTCGACCATATTCTCAACAACCTGCATGATGCGGGGCGCGCCGGACCGGATGAAGTCCGGCAATTTCGGCAACTCAAGGAAAATTGGGTTCGCCAGAGCTGCATGTGGGAGGATCGGCAAGTCGTCGTTCACAGCGATGTCACGCCGCCCAACATCCTTTTCGGCGACGGTCTCTGGGTGATTGTTATCGATCTTGAGCGGATGAAGCTGGCCGACCGGGTCTTTGACCTCGGCAGGGTAGTAGGCGAACTTCAGCATTTCTTCATCCAGTACGCGAACGACAAATGGCTGGCAGAACCGTTCATCGGGCACTTCCTGTGGGAATACGCCTGCCACTTTCCCAACCGGGACGCCGCTTTCGCGTCGATTACTTGCCGAGTTCCGTTTTATGCCGGTCTCACCCTCCTGCGCATCGCTCGCAACGGGTGGATAGGCGGTCACTACAGCCGGCGGTTGTTGGATGAAGCCAACAAAACATTGGGGTAATCAACATGACCATAAAGGGAATTCTGTTCGATCTCTACGGGACGCTGATCGATATTGAAACGGATGAATCTAAGGATGAAATATACCGCACCGTCGCCCACTACCTGACCTACCAGGGGGTGTATCTACACCGCGACGAGGTTCGGGAGCGCTATTACCAGATCATGCGACAGCAGCGGGAAGCGAGCGGCGAGGAATATGCGGAAATCGACGTGGAAGCGATATGGAACGAGTTGCTCATGCAGGAAGGGATCAGGTTCGTGCCCATTCGCGGGCAGTTGGCAAAAGTGCTAGCCCAAGTTTACCGTGCCATATCGCGCAACCGGCTGCAACTATATCCGGGCGTAAAAGAGGTGTTAAACACGTTACGGACCAGCTACCGGTTGGGGTTGGTAACAGACGCCCAATCCTGCTACGTCATCCCCGAAGTTCGCGCCGTAGGGCTGGATGGCTACTTCGAGCCTGTCATCATCTCGAGCCATTACGGTTACAGAAAACCTGATTCAAGGCTTTTCACCAAGGCGCTGGACAAAATGGGCCTAACGCCAGCGGAAGTGGTTTGTATCGGCAACGATATGTTCCGCGACATTCACGGCGCCGCCCTGCTCGGAATCAAAACCATTTTTATCGACTCCAACCAAGGCGCGAAATCTTTTGAGAACGTGGCACCGCATTACCGCATCAGCCAGTTCGACGATATCCTCCAGATAATGGCGGAGTGGCGCCCCGAAGCATAGCCCGAGGGGCCCCGCAGAGCGGGGATCGGGCAGCGAAGGGGATGCCAGACCGCAGTATCAATGATGGGTAGGGCGTCTGCTCCCGCTACGGGATCGCATCTTGCTGCGGAAGAAACTGCTCTGCCCCTTCGCGGTCGCGCCCCGAAGCGTAGCCTGAGGGGCCCCGCAGAGCGGGGATCGGGCAGCGAAGGGGATGCCAGATCGCAGTATCAATGATGGGTAGGGCGTCCGCTCCCGCTACGGGATCGCATCTTGCTGCCGAAGAAACTGTTCTGCCCCTTCGCGGTCGCGCCCCGAAGCGTAGCCCGAGGGGCCCCGCAGAGCAGGGATCGGGCAGCGAAGGGGATGCCAGACCGCAGTATCGATGATCGGTAGGGTGCACGTCTCCCGCTAGGGGTCGCATCTTCCTGCGGAAGAAACTGCTCGGCCCCCTTCGAGGTCGCCCCGGAGCGTAGCCCGAGGGGCCCCGCAGAGCGGGGATGCCAGAACTTAACCTGGATACTTCAAATTCATCCGATTAACGAAGGGCGCCGACAGGGTAAAATCGGAATCTCCGGGTATAAACACCTTGCAGCTCTGTTCCGTTCCCGCATGGTTTACCTTAAGACTGGCAAACAATCCTTTATCCGTGGGTCGCGTGATCGCAATCTGGGACGTGCCTGCAACCAACTTATGTCCCGCTGGTAAAACTCGTTGAGCTGGTGCACCCTCGAATTTCGATTGCCCCCCTCGGGTGAGATACGAATACTGCACCTCGGGCTGCGACTGGGATTCCTTGGGACCGTTCTTTGTCCAGTTGACGTTCAGCACAAACTCTTCGCCCTGGGGGGTGCGCGGTGAAGCCCAGCACGTCAGTCCTTCGCGCTTCTTCATGCAACTGGACCACGCCTCTGCCGCCCTCGCTGCGACCCCATTTCCCGAGGCTTTCCCCGGGATTGCGGTCTGAATTAAAAACTCGGCAGCCTGGGAGGATTCCACTCCCGAATTTTTCGAACAATATCCAGCCTTCCACTGGCTGAACCTGCCTTCGCTGAGGGTGGCCTGTGACGGGCCACCCCGTGAGTTTAACCCTTCGTTGACACCATCGTCATCCAGCGCGAAAAGCCCGAACGACAGGCCCAGGGTCCCGTCATCGCCGGACGCACGCGCACTTTTGATGGCGGCTTGCGCTTGCTCATAGTTCAACGAGCATAGTTCCGCATAAAGCGAACGGTCTCTAACCTTTGCATCGCTCTTGGCGTACTCTGTGTAGAACCCCGCCGTGAGGATGTTATGGCAGGCATCCTGCGCTGATGCTTCGAATGCGAGAAAGGACGTAAGCAGAACGGGGAAAACGCGTGCAAGGACGGGGGCACAACGGGTTTTCATGGGATACCTCCATAAATTGTCATAAGCGGGTGAATGAGAGTCTTCTGCTCGCCGATGGTCGAGAGTTGCAATAGTATAAGACCATGGCGGGCATAAGGTGACTCACGATTTGCGGAACCAGGTGGGCAGGGTTGGTAGAGACCGCGCGCTTCAAATCAGCGCACCGTCGAAATATGAAGTGTTATCAATCATACAGACAGCGATGGTCCCGCATGCTCAACTTTAATGCCTGAGGCTTGCCATTTGTTGCCGCGGACGGTCAAGTGTTGTCCGGATCACCCGTTAAAGAGGGAATTTTCGTTCTGCAGAGCAAGATCGGCTTCAAATTTTTGATAATGATAATTTTACCTTGCTCGGCTGTAACATGTTGAGTCGTCCCGTCTGGCTTCTTGTCTTGCTCTACGCTGTCTTCTCCACGCTGTGGATGGCAGTTGCGGGCTACGTGATCTCGATTACACTGGATGATCCCGCATTGCGGAGCCAGGCCTCTCTCATAAAGGACCTCGTTCTCGTCGCCGCGAGCAGTTGCGTTTTTTATGCCCTGCTCAGGTTCGCGCGAGATACCCTCGTCCCCCCTTCCATACCGTCTCCCGATTCACTCCGCTTCCAGCTGAACCGTCTGATGCTGATGTTTGTCTCCCTGTCGATGGTCGCACCCCTGGTGGGCGTTGGCATTATCAAGGTGTATGGACCGGAGATCGAACGAAAAATGTATGATGATCTTCACACCATCGCAGACCTCAAGGCGGAGCAGATCGAACTCTGGCTAGCGGAACGCCAGGGAGACGCAGAGGCGCTTGCGGCCAGCCAGGCGTTCGTCGAACGGGTCGGCAGTCTGAAACAGACCAATGATGAGCGTCACCGGCAGCTCATGCGCAACCGGCTGGAGGCCATCATGAAAGCCTATAGCTACGAGTCTGTGCAGCTCCTGGACACGAAAGGCGAGATCATACTGGCGTTGGGCGTGCAGCATGATTCGCCGGAGGTCAGCAAAACGCTGTTGGCTGCGGCGTTGCGCTCGGGCGGTATGCAGAGCAGCGACCTGTTTCTGGATATAAACGGCGGCGCCTGGCTGGATATCGTCGTGCCGCTGATTTTGGACGCGCCGAGCCGGGAAACGGTTGCTCTCGTGGTTTTGCGCGCGAATCTCGGCAAATTTCTGTTGCCGCTGGTAGAGAAGTGGCCCGGGAGCAGTGCAAGCGCGGAAATCCTGCTGATACGCCAGGAAGACCACACCTTCATTTATCTCAACCGCAGACGGCACCTGAAGAATGATTCCGCGCCGGGAGAAATCGAGCTGACCACCCGCAGGGACTTGACAGGGGCGATTGACGCCCGTCAATCCGCCCGGGGTGAGACTCGCGGACTCGATTATCGTGGCGAACAGGTGCTGGCGGCCTATCGGCCGATCGCCGGCTCCAGCTGGCACCTGATCGCCAAAATTGACCAGCGCGAAGTACTCACGCAGTTATGGACCCTGGTGCTCTGGGTTAGCATGGTGGTGTTGCTCGCCATTGCAGCGGTTAGCGTGGTATTGCTGCGGCTGTGGCGCCAGCAACGGCGTGCCCATCAGCTGGCACTGGCGATTCACACTGCCGAGCAGGACCGTCTCCTCAAATACTTCTATGAGCTGCCTTTCATCGGCATGGCGATCACCTCGCCCGACAACAAGCGCTGGCTGCGCTTCAATAACCAGCTGTGCCAGATTCTCGGTTATTCCCGCGAAGAACTCGCAGCCAAAAATTGGCCGGAGATGACCCATCCGGAAGACGTGGGTAAGGACCTTGCCGAGTTTGATCACCTGATGCATGGCGACTCCAACGGTTATGAGATGAACAAGCGGTTCATCCGCAAGGATGGGTCGATTGTCACAGCCAATGTCGACGTCAAATGTGTGCGTCGGGAAGATGGCGAGGTCCAATATTTTGTCGCCATGATCAGGGACATTACCGATCAGGAAAACCAGAAAACGGAAATTCTGGCGGCGCGGAGCCAGCTCCAGGCCACGCTGGACGCCATCCCCGATTTACTGTTCGAGCTGGATCTGGAAGGGCGTTGCCACGCATACCATTCCGCACACACAGGTTTACCGACCTTTCACAGCGAAGACCTGCTGGGGAAAAATATCTCCGATGTTCTTTCCCCAAGCGCAGCCGAGGTAATCGTATCGGCGTTGCGTGAAGCCAACGAGCAGGGTCTCTCGTCCGGGAAGCAGTTGGAGCTGCAACTACGGCAGGGAACATTCTGGTACGAGCTTTCGGTTTCGCGCAAGGACGCCGACCCCGGGCTGGCGCCCCGATTCATCGTGATTGCGCGCGATATTACCGAGCGCAAGGCAGCCGAGCGGCGCATCCTGAATCTTGCCCACTACGATGCGCTCACCGGGCTTCCCAACCGCGCGCTGCTGGCCGATCGCATGAAAGTGGCGATAAAACGGGCCGCGCGCGTACTGGGACGCATCGCGGTGCTGTTCGTGGACCTGGACCGGTTCAAGCCGATCAATGATTCGCTCGGGCATGAGGTGGGCGACCGTTTGCTTCAGCAAGTTGCTGAACGCATGCAGGCGGCCATTCGCAGCGTCGATACGGTGAGCCGGGTGGGCGGCGACGAGTTTGTCGTTCTCCTCGGCGAAATCGAGACAGCTGAAGACGCGGCGCGCGTTGCGGAGAAGATTATTTTCACGCTGTCCCGGCCTTACCATATCGAGGATCATGAGCTTTCGGTGACCGCGAGCATCGGCATCTGCATCTATCCCGATAATGGTTCCGACCCCGGCATCCTCATTCGCAATGCCGACGCTTCCATGTATACCGCCAAGCAGTCAGGCCGTAACCGGTACCAGTTCTATTCCGAGGACATGACTGCGCGGGCGCTTGAACGGCTCAGCCTGGAACGCGATCTTCGCGGGGCGGTGGAACGCGGCGAAATGTTTCTGGTATACCAGCCGCAGATCGAGCTTGAGACGGGAAACGTCATTGGCGCGGAAGTCCTTCTGCGGTGGCGGCATGCAACGCAAGGACTGATCTCCCCCCAGCGCTTCATCCCCGTGGCGGAAGATAGCGGAATGATCCTGGGAATTGGCGAGTGGGCGCTGTACCACGCCTGCGAGCAGGCCCGGAATTGGCGCGACCGTGGCGTGCTCGATGTGTGCATCTCGGTGAATGTCTCGGCGGTCCAGTTCCGCCAGGCTGACTTTGTGGATGTCGTCAAGCGCACGCTCGAGAAATCGGGGCTGTCACCTGATAGACTGGAACTGGAGCTTACTGAAAGCGTGGTAATGCAAGGGGTGGAGCCGGCTTTGGAAAAATTGCGGCAGCTGGCATCGCTTGGGGTAAAAGTCGCAATCGACGATTTCGGCACCGGCTATTCAAGCCTCTCCTATCTGCGGCAGTTCACGGTTGACCGGTTGAAGATCGACCAATCGTTTGTACATGACCTTCCGGGGAACACAGATGCTGAAGCCATCGCAGCCGCCATTGTCGCAATGGGGATCAGCCTTGGCTTCCGGATAATCGCCGAGGGAGTGGAGACTGAAGCGCAGGCGGCGTTTCTCCAAGGCGTCTTATGCAAGGAAGGCCAGGGCTATCTCTATGCCTGGCCAATGACCTTAAGCGAGTTTGAAAGATGGGTGGCGACGTGGAAGTTGCGTCCGGCAGGCCGATAGGGGATTTCCGCGCGGCTTTCGCCCGCACGGGAACCTCGTTGTTCTACCCGTTCCGCCCTCCACTGACTGCCCGATCCTATTTAGATGACTCGGCAGGCGCTTCCTTTTTTACTGGATTCTGCAGCGTGTAGCCTTCTTCTTTCATCTTGTAGCCACCGTATGCACCGGCTCCACCCACTGCCAGCAGCCAGCATCCCGACAATCCCGGAGTCGCAAGCAACAATATTCCAACCCGGATCAATTTTTTCATTCCCCCTCCACAGGTTAACAATAAACGCGCAAATCGGCGCAATAACCTCTCACGCCCCTCACTCGCAGCCGGCGCCGACACCGCTCATGACGCCATGAGACCGAAGAACAACTGCATATAATAACGCATCGCAAAATTAAAAACAGACCGAGACACCTGTACCACTGAATACGGCGATAGGCCACCAAAACATTATTTATCCCAACCATGTGCGGGTTATGGTAAAGGTGGAACTATAATTTGCACACATTGCCTTATTTTTTGTAGGGAAGCCGCACATAACATGCCTGACCACGACCGGCGCCTGCCTGGCACCGCCCGGTCCGGCATGGGGACGGCATGCCCGAACTTATACGACTCGGGAACTTGGCATGAAATGGGAACGCCATCGTCAGAGTAGCAACGTCGAGGATCGAAGAGGCCAGGGGCTTGCCGGACGCGGCATCGGTATTGGCACCGTGATCGTGGCGCTGATCGGCGGGTTGCTGTTTGGTGTCGATCCGCTCACGATGCTGAGCCTCCTCGCGGGCGGAGGTGCAATTCAGGAGCAAGGCCCTGCGCCAGCTCCGCCGCCCGACGACAGGCATGCGGCGTTTGTTTCGACAGTCCTTGCGGATACCGAGGACGTGTGGGCAGGACTGATGCAGCATGAGGGCACAGTCTACCGGGCGCCCAAGGTGGTGCTTTTCCGCGGAGCAACCGTAACCGCTTGCGGTCGCGGCAGCGCCGCGATGGGACCATTCTACTGCCCGGACGATGAGCGCATTTATATCGACCTTGATTTCTTCGACACGCTGGAGAACCGCCTTGGCGCTACCGGGGATTTTGCACAGGCTTACGTGATCTCGCATGAGGTTGGTCACCATGTCCAGAATCTTCTGGGCATTTCAGACCGTGTAAATCGCCTCCGCGGCCGCGCATCGCAGGCCGAGGCCAATTCCTTGTCGGTTCGGGTTGAATTGCAGGCGGATTGCCTCGCCGGAGTCTGGGCCTTTCACTCACAGAAATCGAAGGGATGGCTGGAGCAAGGCGACATTGACGAAGCCCTGAACGCGGCCGCTCAAATCGGGGATGACTCACTGCAGCGCAAGACTCAGGGCACGGTTGTGCCCGAAACCTTTACCCATGGAACCGGCGCACAGCGGGTGGGCTGGTTTACACGTGGCCTCAAAAGTGGCAAGCTGATGCGGTGCAATACCTTGGAAACCGGCCAGCTATGACTGTGCCGGAAACGTTGACACGGAGAACTCATGAAAGTATCTGAGCTCAAGGATGAGCTGCTCGATTACTGGGTGGCCAAAGCCAACGGTGTGATAGAGGTGCATGTCGTGGATGCTCACTGTCTCGTCGACCATATGCCCTGGAAACCGTCGATTAACTGGTCCCAAGGTGGGCCCATCATAGAAAGGGAAGGGATAAACCTGGGCCACAGCCTCGAAGCCGGCTCGGAGAATTGCGTCGCCTACATGAGGTCCGGCCGGAACCGGCAAAAAGGACTCACGCCCCTGGTTGCGGCGATGCGTTGCTATGTCGACTTCAAATTTGGCGAAGAGGTGAGCGATTGACGGAGCGAGACGTGGCCAACCTCATGATCGACCCACCATACAATCATCATATGTGCCCGCAACACATGAGCTATAGCACAGGCGCATGGCCAACGCAAAGCTGAACGAATCCCCTCGCGAAGCAACGTCCACGCCGCGCGTTCTGGCAGCCCAGGCCTTCTCGCGGGCAGCCGGCGCGCCGCTTGTTCACGGCAACCGCGTCCGCCTTCTCCGAGACGCAGACGAGAATTACCCTGCATGGCTGGAAGCGATCGACGGCGCAAAAAAAACGATTCATTTTGAAAACTATATTATTCGCGATGACGACATCGGCGTGCGGTTCGCCGATGCGCTTATCGCCAAGGCAAAGGAAGGCATACCGGTCAGGTTGCTTTACGACTGGATGGGCGGCCTCACGGAAACCGGCAACGCCTACTGGCGGCGCATGCAGGAGGGCGGCGTCGACGTCCGCTGCTTTAATCCGCCGCGTTTCGACAGTCCGTTAGGGTGGTTGAGCCGGCTGCACCGGAAGTCACTGTGCGTGGACGGCAGCGTGGCGTATGTCAGCGGGCTATGCGTCGGGCGGATGTGGACAGGCTACCCGGAAAAGAGTATTCCTCCCTGGCGTGATACCGGTGTCGAAATACGCGGCCCAGTGGTTGCCGACATCGTGCAGTCCTTTTCGCGCGCCTGGGTGGAGACGGGGCCGGAGTTGCCTGCAAACGAGATACCGACGCGGGATGCCCTCCCGGTAGTAGGCGCAGTAGATATAAGAGTACTGGGGGACAGCGCCGCAACCGCAGGACTATACCGGCTGGAACAGTTGATTGCGGTGCTGGCGCAAAAAACGTTGTGGCTCACCGATGCATACTTCGTCGGCACCACCAGTTACGTACAAGCGTTGCGAGGCGCGGCCATGGATGGTGTGGACGTGCGGCTGCTGGTCCCGGGTTCGAGCGGGGATCTCAAATTTTTGCGGCCCGTTTCGCGCGCAGGCTACCGGCCGTTGCTTGAAGCCGGGGTGCGTGTATTTGAGTGGAACGGATCGATGCTTCATGCGAAGACCGCGGTTGCGGACGGGCGCTGGTCGCGTGTCGGCTCCAGCAATCTCAATCTGGCGAGCTGGATCGGGAACTGGGAGCTGGATGTCGCAGTGGAAAACCTGGAGTTTGGGGACGAAATGGAGCAGATGTACCTCCAGGACCTGGACAATGCGACCGAGATCGTACTCAGCGAAAAAAACCGCGTACGTCCGGTTACAAAGCCCAGTTCGACCAAGCCGGCGCTGCCTGCGCGCAAGGGGCTGCGCCAACCGCGAAGCGGAAGCGCCAGCCGGCTGACGGCGGGCGCAATCCGGGTAGGAAATACAGTTGGCGCCGCGATTACCAGCAAGCTTGTACTTGGTGCGGCCGAGTCAAAAATCATGTTGTTTGGCGGCGGAGTGCTGCTGGCGCTGGCTGCGGCCGCCCTCCTCCATCCGTTGCTAATGGTGATTCCTTTTGTGCTGATCTCCGGCTGGATAGGCCTCTCGCTGCTGATCAAGGCCTATCACTTGCATGCGAACGGTAGCGACGGTACAGCCTTGAACGGGCAATCCAACAGAATCGAAGATAGCGGCAGGCCGGCCAAGCGCAGGATGGAAACACCCTTGCTGTTGCGTGAAATAAGGCGTAAGGCACCGCCGGTTGCTCCCGATGAGGCACCGGCCGATCAGTCACGCGAGGCCTGAATCGTCAGCAAGGAAAAATACAGTACTATTCTACCTTTCTACATGACGAAGGAATCTCGCCAACTACGGTTCACGGCTGGCGACTTTCACCTGGTTGCGTCTGATCATCTCATTGACGAGCTCCGTGAACTGCTGGTGCGCCTCATGCTTTATAAAAGCATTTCCCACCATGGGAGGGATCCAGGTGCCGGGAATCAAAACCGCGTTGTATGTGATGCGCGTATGCTCGCCTTCGGGAAATAGCTGCGTCGTCTCTTCCAATTTTCGCATGCGGCCGGTGATCATGCGTTCCTGTATTTTACTGAAGGGAACCAGATCGATTTCCCGCGTTGAGTCGTAGGAGAACGTGAGGAAGCCGTATTTTGTGGCCGCCTTTTGTGAAACCTGCACACGATTTCCGGTTCTGCCGGTGACTTTACTCGATAGAACGCCGGGATTAAAGTTCGGTATGTTGTCGAAATCCGTTAAAACCGCCCAGGCTTGCTGAGGCGCAACCGGGACAATAAAGCTCGCATCAATGGTAATTTGTTCACCATCGTTTTGTACCCGGATGGAAATTTTCTTAAGGTTGGACAAATCGCCGCTTCTGCTCGAACCGAAGGCGGGTGCAGTTACGCTGTGGAGCTGCTTTTCCTCCTGGGCGAGGACGCTATTGCCCATAAACAGACATACAAGCACAGCCGCACACGTGATTTCAAATCTTTTCATCACGATTCCGTTTTCAGCGTAGGGAGTTGTCGTTTATTATCACTCAATCGCGCGCTGGAGCAAAGCTTATTGGCTATTTTTTGAATGCCTAACTTACGGTGACAACCATGGGCCTAAAGGGACACAGCACTCCATTAAAGCCCCTTCAAATAGCACCGCTATCATGTAAGTAGTTGCCCATACCGGCTGGGCTGATCAGCTTCGCATACCGGCGACAATAATAAAGCCCCGGCACACCTGGAGCCGGTTCTGATCACGCAGCAACCTGAGGAGAAATCACATGGGATTATTTGACCTTGGTGATGGCGAGCGCGGCGACGCCAATACCGCTGCCCGGCGAAAACCTGTCCAGAGTCCGTTGACCTTGATCATGACCATCCGGTCAGCCGAAGACTTCGAGGCGCTCAACGCTCGCATTCAGGAAATTCAATCCGCACCGCCAGAACAAAACCCGATCTGGATCGCACTGGACAAGCTCAAGATTGTGCATTTCGCGCGTTTCGTATTTCTCGAAAACAACACCAAGCTTGCGATCATCACCACCTATGACGGATCGTTCGATGATTATCTCAACGAATTCATCGACGAGATCGGGGATATTTTCAACGTGCTTCTCCAGCACATGGAAGGCGCACCGCCGCTTCCGGTTCAACGCAACCGCAGCCAGTTCAGGGAATATGTCAAAGCCAACGATCTCGGTGCAATTGAACCATTTTACAGCGCCTACCCGCGGGCGACGGTGCTGGACATTCAGGCAGCGCTTGGAGAGATCTGATCCCATGCTCCCATCATTAATTCAGCACGCGGAAGCCTGCGCTACGCCTCCAGTCTGCGTACGGGACAAGAGATGCTAATTACCCGTGGCGCCACCACAGGCTTATCCTGATCTAATCTGACGCCATGCCAGAGCTCGCGCACGCAGTTATCCAGGGACTCATCCTTCGCACGTACGCGATGCCGATGCTGCGCGTACTCGCCCTGAAGGTTGCGCAGCCGCAGGCTGCCCGGCAATTCCTCGGCCAGCTCGTTAGCGGCACCCAAGACTCTCCTCAGCTTGCTACCGCAACCGACTGGACCGTCAAACCGCTATACTGCCTGAACGTCGGGCTGACCTATGCAGGACTTGCCGCGCTCGGGCTTCAACCTGACTCCCTTGCCTCGTTCCCGGAAGAGTTTGTGGCTGGCGCCGCCGCGCGCGCCGAGTGCGTCGGTGATACCGGGCGAAGCAGTCCCGAAAACTGGATTGACCAGCTTGCCAGCCCCGATCTCCATGTCCTGCTCTTCCTTTTCGCACAGGCGGACGACGTCCTAGAGCAGGTTACCACCCAGCTCAGGGCCACGTATTCCGGCAGCGGGGCCCTATACGAGCTATCCGTGCACGAAGCGCGCAGTCTGCCGGAAAGCAAGGCGCACTTCGGGTATCGCGATGGTTTCGCTCAACCCACTATCGATGGCGGCCTCCCGCCAGCCATGCCGGATGTGCTGCCTAGAGCGCCAGCGGGAGAATTCGTGCTCGGCCATCCCAGCCAGTATGCAGACTTCACCTACCCGGTGCCCATACCGCCCGCGCTCGGTGAAAATGGCAGCTTTGCCGCGTTTCGCATCCTTGCCCAGGATTGCAACGGCTTCGAGCAATTCCTGACCGACGCCGCAATCCAGACCGGGTTGGACCGCGAACTGATCGCCGCCAAGCTCTGCGGTCGTTGGCGAAACGGCGTGCCATTGTCCCTCTCGCCGGACTCACCGGGCGAGCAAATTCCGCTGGAAGAACGTAACAGCTTCGACTACGTGCCTAGCGACAGCGTACCGGATGCGTTCGATGACAGGCGCGGCTATCGCTGCCCGCTGGGATCGCATATCCGTCGCATGAATCCGCGCAGTTCCGCTGTCGCTGGCAGCAGCGGCCTCAAGCGCCGCATTATCCGCCGCGGCTTGCCTTATGGCCCGCCCTACGATGCGTTGAATCCCGGAGACGGGATCGAGCGCGGACTGCTGGGTTTGTTCATCGGCGTCAGTCTCAAGGATCAGTTCGAATTTCTAATGTCGGACTGGGCCAATAAGGGGAGCTTCGCGCCTGGGCTGCGCGACACCCGGGACCCCATTATTGGAAATAATTCAGTCTCAGGCGCGACTTTCCTTATTCCCATGCCGGGCCAGAAGCGGCCTCTCGAAGTATCCGGGCTTTCCAGTTTTGTCACCACCCGGGGCGGGGCCTATTGTTTTCTGCCCAGCGCCACCGCAATCCGTTATATTTCTGGTTTGTTCTCCGATTCCAGCCTGATACCGTGCCTGCCCCAAACATACCACGTGCATCGCGGGCACAACCTATACTGTACGTTACCGATCCGCAAATACACCGAGTATGGCAGTGATTAATATGAAGGAGAATCCACATGGGGTTAAAGCTGGGGCCCATCCTCTCGTTCAGGGGCTTGAAGGGAGATACCAAACGGCAATGGCGCGTGTCCGTGCTGATCGTCCGCGACAGCGGCGAAAATGATCCGTCACTCGAATGGCAAGCCGCCGGTACAGGCGCAGCCCCGGCCACCGCCTCTACAAAGGCGACGGCGACATTACTGGCCACATTCCCCGATGCCACTCCCGCAAGGCAAGTATGGCGGTTTGATTTTGGCGTAACGCTTAACCAAAATCCGCAGAAAATCAGCTATCGCATAGAAGGCATCGAAGATGAAGGGTCCGGTTGGGAATTTCACGTTCCGGCGAAAGGCGCGATACCCAATATAGCCTACACCTCATGCACCGGGTTTTCATCGAACAAGCTGATGCAGAAAACGGAGGACCCCTATGGGATGGTGCGAAACCTTGTCCGCCAGCATGAAGGCAGCCCGTATCACCTGCTGCTGATGGGAGGTGATCAGGTATACGCGGATTCCATGTTCGACACGCTTTCCCAGCTGCACGACTGGCTCCCCCTGCCCCGGCAGGAAAAAATAGCCCATCCTTACACCCCGGAGATGGCGAGAGCGGTCGAGCATTTCTATCGCGAGCTCTATGTGAAGCGATGGGGGCAGAAGGAGCTGAAAGAACTGTTCGCCAGCATTCCCACCTTCATGATGTGGGATGACCACGATATCTTTGACGGATGGGGCTCGTACGATCCAGGGCTGCAGGCGTCGGACGTATATCAGGGACTTTTTGCAAGCGCACGGGCCTCTTTTTCGCTGTTCCAGCTTCAGCTTGCCAAGGACGAGGCCCATCCCGCGAAAATCCCGGGGCAGCAGGCTTTCAGCCAGGGGCTGAACCTCGGGCCGCTGGCGATCCTGGCGCTGGACATGCGCAGCGAGCGGAGCGATAGCGAGGTCATTTCACAGGCTTCGTGGAAAGCGGCGTACGACTGGCTCGACACCCTGACCGGCGAATGCACCCATCTGCTGGTGATGAGCTCCATACCGGTGGTCCATCCCGATTTTACCGAACTGGAAAAAGCGTTATCGATCTTCCCCGGCCAGCAGGAGTTGGAAGATGACCTCCGCGACCAATGGAACAGCACGCCGCACAAGCAGGAGCGGCTACGCCTGATCCATCGTCTGCTGGATTTCTCCGGCTCGCGGCAAAACCGCGTCACGCTCCTCTCCGGTGATGTGCACGTAGGCGCCCTTGGCGTCATACGCGATCTGCGTAGCAACGGAGGAACAAATCAGGATATTCTCCAGCTGACCTCATCCGGAATCATTCATCCACCGCCGCAGGGGGCGGCGCTGTTCTTTCTGGAAAACGTCGTAGGCAAGGAGATGTCGGCCGATCGGGACATCAGTTCGGTCATGCTCGAATTCCCTGGAACACGACAATTCTATATCGGCGCGCGCAACTGGCTGGCGCTGGAACCGGACGCACAGCGCCGCATCTGGGCCAATTGGCACGTCGAGGGGCAGCGTTACCCCTATACCCAGGTCATACTCCCGGTTAATTTCGAAATGCCGAAAGCATCGGTGGGAAAAATCGGGCGACCTGCCTGAAGAAGAAATCTGATCGACACATTTTTCACGAGGATTCAAGGTATGAAGAAAGACCGGCACACTATCCGAACACTGGTTTTGGCGTTCCTCTGCGCGCTCCCCGCAGTCGGCGCACAAGCCGAAATGATCGGCGAAGTGGATACCGCGTTCCGCTGGCTGGGAAAGGACGACCGCGTGGTGATCGAAGCCTATGACGACCCCAAGGTGCAGGGGGTGACATGCTTTGTTTCGCGCGCCCGCACCGGCGGCATGAAAGGAACGGTTGGTCTGGCGGAAGACCGAGCGGAGGCGTCCATCGCCTGCCGGCAGGTCGCCGAAGTCCTGCATTTCACCGAGCGGCTTCCACGACAGGAAGATGTTTTCACCGAACGCATGTCGATCCTGTTCAAGCGCCTGCACGTTGTTCGGGTCGTTGATACTAAACGCAACGCGCTGGTTTATCTCACCTACTCGGACAGGCTCATAGAAGGCAGCCCGCAAAACAGCGTGACCGCCGTTCCCGTGACGCGGTCGAGTCCCATACCGGTCAAATAGGCTGATAAAGACGGCAGGTACGGATTAATACGGAGACAAACCTAAACGAGAATCGCTTACTTACGTACGCTACCGTACGGACTCATCCTGAACGAAGAAGTAGAATCCCAAGACATCGGTAGTATCCACCGCCACACATTGGCCGCACATTACCCTACCGCCACGATACGCCGCCTGAGGTGAAAAGCGGAATACGTGGAAGCATGAAATCCCAGAACCACTCAAGCGGATATCATCGTCAATAAACCTGTCCACTGAAGGAGATAATTCAATGAGCATAAACCCGTTCCAGTCGCGCTATGCCTTGGCAGTTGTCATATTTTTGGTTACCGCAATGGCTGGCCCCTCAGGTATGGCTACCGCGGGCGAAATGAAGGTTAACCTGAGTGGTGACCAGGAAGTGCCTCCGGTCCAGACTTCGGCATCCGGAAGCGGCACCATCACGGTCGCGGATGATAAAAGCATCAAAGGCACGATAACGGTTATCGACATCAAGCCTTCAGGTGTGCATATCCATGAAGCGCCCACCGGCAAAACGGGCGATCCTATCATCCCTCTCGAAAAGACCGGTGAGAACGAGTGGTCGATCCCAAGCGGCGCGAAGTTGACGGACGCGCAATACGATGCGGCCAAGGCAGGCGGCCTTTACGTTAACGTCCATAGCAACGCGCATAAAGGCGGCGAGATACGCGGCCAGATCAAACGCTGATCCCTGGCGCATACCGGAGCGGCACGGCGCGTGATCAATGCTGGCCGATGAGCTCAACCAGTCTTAGCGAGTCACGCCCGAGCTCATCGCTCTAATCAGGAAAAAATGGCAGAGATGCGCTCATTCGGGCACATTGTTGGCTCCAACTATTCCTTGCCGAAATATTCGGGAGATATCGCCATGATTAATTCTTCCCAAAACCGGCCGGATGGGCCGGGGCGCACAGATCGGCCGGATCGGCCCAGCCCGGGACCCCGGCCGGATCCGGCCCCGGATAAGCCGGTACAGGACCCGCCTCGTCCGATCGATCCAGATAAGCCACGCGAAGATCCCCAGCCATTCGATCCCGACAAGCCGGTAGACCCACGCCCCATCGATCCGGACCCCTCACCCGGAGATCCGATTGTGGACCCAGCGGACGAACCTCTGCTCTGACAGCCCAGCCAAACCAGGTGGCAGGCTAGCTCCTGCTCACTTCTGCCCCACGACTGCCCGCTGCGGCCTAAGACGGCAGTGAGAGGAATGATCCTCTCCTCTCACTGCGGAGTATCAATCCGCCCATGAATAACCCCACCCTTCCGGAGATGGCGGGGTCAGTTGATTCAGTCTCAGTGGATGCCTATGCGGCTTTTGTCGACCTGTGGTGTCGTCACCATGCTGGCGCGGTTACCCCATGCATTACGTATATAGGACAACACCTGGGCAACCTCGGCGTCGCTCAGGACCTGGGCATATGGGGGCATGCCGTAAGGGCGCGGATTGCCGGTGGTGGACGGCGGGTAACCCCCATTGAGAACGCTGCGGATAGCGTTGATGGGCGGATTCATGGTCACGGCCCGGTTGCCCGCCAACGCTGGATAAATGCCAGAGGCGCCTTCGCCGGAAGCGCCATGGCAATCCTCGCAATGTTTCTTGTAGATTCTGACGCCTTGCTGTAGCCAGGCTTCGGCTTGCTCAGTGCGTGCTGGAGCAGATACCGGGGGAGTCGGCTTGCTCTCGGGTAATGATTTGAGGTAAACCGCCATCGCGCGCGCATCCGCCTTGGTCAGGTGTTGCAGGCTCTGGCCGACGACTTCCGCCATGGGCCCGGACGTGGTTGCTCTCTGGGAAACGCCGGTGGTAAGCAGCTGAATGATTTCCTCCAGCGGCCATGAGGCGGTGCCGGCCTCATGGCGGCCATTCAACGATGGGGCGTACCAGTTCGTTCCCATGATTTGACCCCCACCCGCCGCCTCGCCGCCCACCGTCGCTCCAATGCCGCCCAACGGATCCCGTTCGGCATGGCAAGCGCTGCAATGCCCAAGTCCTTGCACCAGATACGCTCCACGGTTCCACTCGGCGCTCTTGTCGGGCTCAGGCTGGAAAGTGCCCGGCTTGAAGTAGACCATGCGCCAGAGACTCAGCAATGGCTGAAAGTCATAAGGGAAGTTTATACGGCTGGGCGGGTTTTTTTGCGGGACCGGCGCCAGCGCCTGAAGATGAACGAAAATCGCATCGGCGTCCTCACGGGTGACCTTGGTGTACTCGGTATACGGAAATGCGGGATAGAGAGGACGCCCGTCGCGCGACTTTCCCTCGTGCATCGCTCCCCAGAAATCGTCTTCGTTCCAGTGTCCGATTCCGGTGGCCTTGTCAGGGGTGATATTAGGCGTGATGAACGTGCCAAAGGGCGTGGATAAACTGCGGCCCCCGGCGTAGGCACGTCCTCCCTGCGCGGTATGACACCCCATGCAATTCGCCGCACGGGCAAGATAGGCGCCGCGGGCGCGGCGTTGTTCCGCCAATATCGCCTTACCCGTCTTCGCTTCCCTTGCCGCCGGCGCCGCCTCAGCCGGTACCGGCGCCAGCCATGCCAGACCGGCAAATCCCCCGAGCGCGATACTGGCGGCGCCAGCGAGCACGGCTGCGCCCATGACAAGCTTCATTGCAGCGCGCCTCCAAGTACAATGCTGCCGCAACGTTTCATAATCTCAACCGGCAACGATTCCGCCGCATCCATGCTTCCATCGACGGGATGTGCTGCGAGCCATGCCGCCACGGCGTTAATTTCTTCATAGGTGAGCTGTTTTGCGATATCCGACATGCAGTCCGGAGTCTGTCCACGTATCAATCCGCCGGTCTTCCAGGCGCCAAGCTGGGCAATCAGGTAAACGCGGGGCAACCCCAGCAACCCGGGGATAAAAGGGTCAGTGCCCATCAACTGCTTGCCGTGGCACTCAACGCACGCCGGTATCTTGCGCGTCACATCGCCCTGACGGATGAGTTTCTCCGCGAGCCTGGTTTCGGCAGGAGATAACGCCGTGCGTTCAGGTGGAGGATAGGGCTGCTTCAGCGTTGCAAAATAATCGGCCATCTCCAGCAGATACTGGTCCGACGCGTTGGCCAGGAGCAAAGCCATGGGCCGGTAATATCGGCGACCGTCGCGGAAATTGCGCAACTGATTGAACAGATAGCCCTTCGGCTTGCCCGCGATGCGCGGGTAGTAAGCATTCCGCCCCGCCCTGTCTTCCGTGCCATGGCAGATTGTGCAGGGCTTCATGCGTTCGGCCATCGTGTCGGGAACCCCGCGAGGCGCAGCGGCCTCCGCCCTACCGGCAAACCCGGGGACCGCAATAAATGCCAATACCACAACCAGAAGCTGCTTCATATCCTCTATCACTTTATTCCCACTGATGAGACTGTGGCAGCGCCGGCAAAGTTGCACCCCGCTTTTACATGCGCCCGGCCCGCGTCCTCGCAGGTTCCGTTTCTGCGCAGACCGGAGTTACCGTTGCCCGCCGCCGCGCTGCCGTACTGTACTGTACTATTGGTTATTCGCCAACGTCGGGCACGACTCGCCAGCATTTTCTACAACACGGGCGTAGAGGAGCGTCATTCTGCTAGACTGAATTCTACGTCGCCGATTTTACGGTCGTGGCGAGGCACGATCACCTGGAGAGGATGGAGCGCTAATGTTCGGTTCAAGCATACTCGAGGCGGCAATCGCCGTGATTTTCGTCTACTTGCTGCTCAGCCTGATGTGCACGGCGCTGAACGAAGGAATCGCCTCCCTGATTCAACAACGCGGAAAGAATCTCTTTGAAGGGATCAAGAACCTCCTTAACGACCCCACCTTCACCGGGCTGGCCCAGCAGGTATACAACCACGGCCTGATAGGCGGCATTTCACAGAACGCAGCCAACCCCGGCAAGCAAACCAGGCTGCCGTCATACATGTCGTCGGAAAACTTCTCGCTGGCCTTGCTCGATATTCTCGGCACGCGGGGCATTATTTCCGCCGAACATGGTGATCTGCTGGCGGATGCCGAAAGTGCAGACGACGCGTACGATGAAGCGTTGCGCGCCGCGAGGGGCGCTGCTAGCGACCCTAAACTTGCTGAAGCGGTGGATGTGGCAAAAAGCGCTCAGGAACGAGCCAGGGCCGCGCTTGAGACAATTGCGGACAAGGCCAAGGCAGCGTACGACCAGGCCGTGCAAGCGACCAATGCCCAGCCAGGCGAAGCGGAACTCGCCACGAGCGCTTTGGAGGCGCGAAATGCCTCGGAGAAAATTCGCGCCACGATAGCAATGCTCGATGCCCGCCGCGCCGCGGTGGCGTCCGCGAAAAATCCCAAGGAGCTTCGCCTCCTCCTCCTCGCGGGAAGCACATTGAAGCAGGCCCTTGCTTTGGGACGCAGTTTTGCCGCGCAGTATCCCGATCCGCTGGGCAATATCGAACAGGCGCTCAAACGCCTGCCCGAAGGGCACACCAAGGAAACGCTGCTTGTTCTAGTGGAGAAGACCCGGCGCGAGGTTGTGGAGGTCGAACATCAGGCCGAGGCCTTTCGTCGCAACCTGGAAAACTGGTTCAATGATGCCATGGACAGGGTCGGCGGCTGGTACAAGCGGTGGACGCAGCGGGTGCTGCTCATCCTGGCGACGCTGCTGGTCCTGGTCGCGAACGCCGATACAGTGATGCTCGTTCAGCAGCTTTCAGCCAACAGCGCCCTGCGCGCATCACTGGTCGCGGCTGCCGAGGACGCGGTAAGAACCCTGCCACGCCCAGGTGGCGCCGAACCCGAGTCCCCCGCGCCTGAATCCGATACAAAAACCGGCGAAGCCAAGCGGGACGAGACAAGCATCCAGTACGTTCTCCAAAAAACGCAGTCCCTGCAACTGCCCGTCGGCTGGTCGCTCGACCCTAAGGATCCCAGGTACTTCCAATCACCGGAATTTTCGCTCGATTTTGCGGGTTGGGCGTTTTACAAAATATTCGGCCTGCTGGTTTCGATATTGGCGGTGTCGATGGGCGCACCGTTTTGGTTTGACACGCTCAGCAAGTTTGTCAACCTGCGCAGTGCCGGGACGCCGCCAGGTGAAACCCGCAAAAGCGCACCCCAGTCCTGACTCCCTGGCCGCGGCGAGCAACATCACTTCAGAAATTGGCGCTGGCTGCCGTATGAGGCTATCCCATGAATATTCTTATCGTGGTTGACGAACCCGGCGATTGGGCGCTTGAAATTCCCGAAGCCAAGATCGTCGCCGCACGGAACTACTTGACGGGCTCGGCCTTTGCCATTGACCAGGCCGCGCTACAAACTGCCGGGCACGCCGACGAGAATGCCGCCCCGCGAATCCCTGACGCCATGTCAACGCCGGGCATGAGCCGTTCGGTGAAGCTGTTCAATTTATGTAAGTCCTACCGCTACCAAAGCTGGGGTTATTATGTGTCATTGCTTGCCGAGGCCCGGGGGCATAAACCTCTGCCCACCGTGGGCGCCATCGAGGATTTGCACTCCCAGACCCTTGTGCGCCACCTTACGGAGGATTTGAGCAGCCTGATCCAGCGCCTTCTCGCACCGATGCCGGGGAATGATTTCGAGCTCGGCATCTATTTTGGCCGCGACACCGGTAACCGCTACCAGCCGCTCAGCCGACAGCTTTTCGGGCTGCTCCAAGCGCCGCTGCTGTCCGCTCGGTTTGAACGTCGACATGACCAGTGGAGCCTGCGCAGTGTGCGCGCGATAGGCGCGAGCGACGTGCCGCCTGGGCACCATGAGTTCGCGACCATTGCCGCCAGAGAATATTTCGCCGGGCGCATGCAATGGTCGAGGAAGCAGGCGCCGCGCTTCGATCTGGCCATACTTTACGACCCTGGGGACCCCGAGCCGCCGTCAAACGCAAGAGCGCTGGAAAAATTCAGAAAAGCCGCCGAGGACCTGGGTATGCGGGTCGAATTCATCCAGCGCGCCGACATTAACCGCCTGCCCCAGTTCGACGCGTTGTTCATTCGCGATACGACCTTCGTCAACCACTATACTTTCCGCTTTTCGCGGCGGGCACTCGCAGAAGGTCTGGTCGTGATCGACGAACCGGATTCCATCCTCAAGTGCAACAACAAGGTATATCTTGCGGAATTGCTCGCACAGCACGGTATCCCCACCCCAAAAACATTGCTGGTGCACCGCGACAACATTGCCGAAATCGTGCCTGAACTCGGCCTGCCTTGCGTTCTTAAACAGCCCGATAGTTCATTCTCGCGCGGCGTGATAAAGGTGGAAACGGAAGCCGAACTCGTACCCGGAGTAACGGAACTGCTGGCGAAATCGGCATTGATCATCGCCCAGGAATGGCTGCCGACCGGGTTCGACTGGCGGGTGGGCATCCTCGACCGGCGCGTGCTGTTCGTCGCTAAATACTATTTCCCCTCAGGACACTGGCAGGTCGTGAAACGCGATGCGCAGCGGCGAAAGCTGAGCGAGGGGCCAACCGAGGCGGTACCTGTGGAAGAGGCGCCAAAAGAAGTGATCAGGATCGCGCTCAAGTCAGCCAATCTCATTGGCGACGGCCTTTACGGCGTGGACGTCAAACAGGTGGACGGCCGCTGTTATGTCATCGAAGTTAATGATAATCCCAATGTCGACGCCGGAAACGAAGACGGCGTGCTCAAGGACGCGCTCTACCGGGAAGTGATGAGTGTGTTCCTCAACCGCATCGAAGCGCGCAAGCAAAGCCACGCGCGATAACGCCAAACGACAGCTTTACGGCCGAGCCATCCGGCATCACAGATAGACGCCCCTCGACCCTGACGAGAATTTTTACATTCTCATCGCGATAATCCGAGAGAGGCACAAGGAACCCGCTGTATTCGCTTGACCGCGAAGCATAGTTACGAAGGTTGAATTGACACGAAAATTCAGGCACAAGTTGTGCATGACTGAGGTAGGAGGGGCAGCTAAGCGGCCTGCGCCGCAGCCATCTCCAAAGTTTGCCGTGAAGGTGTTATTTGAAATTGAGGAATGTCGAGGAATTGAAATGCGGAAGATGCTTGGCTTTACTGGTTCGCACGTGCTCTATTTCCTGGCTGATCGCGTGGACGCGATCATGCATAGAACAGGATCGAGGTGGCTTTTTCCCGTGTACAGTAAATTGCTGGTCCGCTCGGCTGACGTCGAAAACTGGGGCGGGGGCGGTGGCGCCTGGGGCGCGATGTGGGCGGGGCAGAAATAGACTGGAAGGTATCGTCGCCTGAAACAGGCGCGCGTGAAACGGGTGTGCTTGAGCGCAGGTCATCGCCCGACGCACCCTGTGCCTAGTCACTCCCTGTTGGTCCCTGCCCTAACACGCCACGCCCATGGGGCCGGTCCAGATCGAGGACCGGCCCCGCAGGCACGATACCGTTGGGATTAATGGTGTGGTGGCTGCGGTAATAGTGCTCCTTGATGTGCCGCAGGCTGACGGTACCGGCAACCCTGGGCCACTGGTACAGCTCGCGAGTAAATCCCCAGAGGTGTGGGTAATCGACCAAACGCCTGAGATTGCACTTGAAGTGTCCGTTATAAACGGAATCGAAGCGGATCAGCGTGGTGAACAGTCGCCAGTCGGACTCCGTGATACGCTCGCCCACCAAATAGCGTTGGCGGGACAAGCGCTGCTCGAGCTCATCAAGGTAATCGAATAAGGCAGTCACCGCGCTTTCGTAAACGCCCTGGTTGGTGGCAAAGCCCGCCTTGTAGACCCCGTTATTGACTCCGCCATAGACCCACGCGTTGATCTCGTCGATCTGCCCGAGCAAGTCAACGGGCGCATAGTCCCCTTGCAGGGCGCCAATGCCGTCAAAAGCAGAGTTGAACATGCGGATAATTTCGGCCGACTCATTGCTGACAATCGTGCCGCGCTGGCGATCCCAGAGCACCGGCACCGTAACCCGGCCGCTATAGTCAGGCTTGGCCCGGCAATAGATTTCATACAGATAGCGGGCGCGATGGATCGGGTCCGCTATCACGCCAGGTGCTTCCTCGAATGTCCAACCGTGTTCGGCCATGTAGGGGTTGACGATCGACACGTCGATCATGCGCTCCAGCCCCTTGAGGGCACGAAAAATCAGCGTTCGATGCGCCCACGGGCAGGCCAGCGATACATAAAGGTGGTAGCGCCCCGCCTCGGCCCGGTAACCGCCCTCCCCCGTGGGCCCAGGGCTTCCGTCATCGGTGATCCAGTTGCGAAATTGCGCGCGGGTGCGCATGAACCTGCCGCCTGTAGCGGCAGTGTCGTACCACTCGTCCACCCATTTGCCGTTGACCAGCAAGCCCATGTACGTTCCCTTAGAGAGAGCATGATGAATACAACATGGAGGTGTATCCGTATTTGTTAATTGTTAGCACAGAATGAGATCTCTTTGTTTACAACTATTTCCTTTACCATTGGTATACATTATTGAAATAATATTCACGGTTGAGCTTGGTGAGGAAAAAATAAATGGTGGCGAAGCAATCTACTAATGCCAATATCCTGGGTGATATTCGTGCCGAGTCAGATCATAAAATGTTGGATTTGGCGTTTTTTCGAACACCTGACTTCTTAACTCTGATCGAAAGTACGGACCGAATAGTTGTTGTAGGTCGAAGAGGTACGGGAAAAAGCGCACTGTTTTATGAACTTAAAAAACACTGGACGAGTATAAGACACGTCTCAGTAATTACGACCGCCCCTCAGGAAGAGCACATGCTGGGCCTTCGCCCTATAGCACAAAAATTCGGGGACAAGATAACGCGAATACGTGCGGGCATAAAAATCGCATGGAAATATGCCATGTTAATGGAAGTGGCTAGTCAGATTTATGAAAATTACAAAATGACAGACAGCGTTAGAGCAACCCAAACGATTTGGAAGCATTTGAAGACGTGGCGGACCAACGACTCGACATTAACAAAGCTTCGCGTCAAGCTGAAACCCATAGCGAACGAATATGTGTCGTCAGAAGAGCTTATAGCAGAACTCCCCCGCAAGCTAGAACTCAACGAAATAAGTGAGGAGCTGCGTGTATTGCTGGATAAGTCAGAACAGCAATTTGTTTTTCTCATAGACCGCCTAGATGAAGGATACGAGCCCGACATTATCGGTGTGGGAATCATTGATGGCGTAATTTACGGAACAAATGAAGTATTAAATGAGTTCCATAAGATAAATGCGACATTGTTTTTACGAGATAATATCTTTCGGGCCGTAGCGCATTTCGATCCTGATTTTTCGAGAAATGTGGAAGGCAAGTTCTACGACTACATTGGGATAGTCATCAGTTATTTAACTTGGTGGGTGCTCGACTTCGACAAGCGTTTAATTTAAAAATCGATAATAATCTCGGTGTTTGGAAAAGGTGTACTGCTAACGAGTTGCAAGGAGAAGCTGGATTCAAAAAATGTCTCCAACTCACCCTATATCGCCCAAGAGATATCCTTACGTTATTAAATCAATCCTTCTATAACGCAAAGAAAGGTGGTCGCGAACAATTAATTCTTGCTGATTTAGAAAAATCGGCAAAAGATATATCCGCCACAAGACTCGACGATCTATACAAAGAATACGAAGTCGTATTTCCGGGCATCGCAAATGCCACGTCCATTTTTTCGAATGGATCACCCGAATTGTCCATTGGTCAAAGCTGTGACCTTGTCCTCGATCTGATGGGTTCCAGGCAAGCTCCAGAGGTAAAACAACAATTAGAAATTCTTGATAGTCCCCAAGAGGTATTGCGAAGCCTTTACAGCGTAGGCTTTTTAGGCACCCACGATAAGAGTAGCGGCTCCTTTATTTTTTGCCATGACGGAAAAAGACCAGACAAGGAGTTTAGTAGTGAAGACAGAGTCCTTATCCATCCGTGTTATTGGATGGCATTAAATTTAACGAGAAATACGCTCAATCCAAATGAAGCAGAAGAGATAAATGACGAGTATGAGATTCAAATTTCCTCCACTACGCCAAAGATAAGAGAAGCACGACTCGGCTCAATAATCGCTGAGTTAGGAAAGATCAAACATGGGGAAGCAGGGGCGGCAGAATTTGAAGCTTGGGTTTTTAAAGCAGTGAAAATTGCGTTTGCCGGGCAACTTGAGAATATTGAGTTACATCCCAACGGAGCAGCGTCACAACGGCGAGACATCGTCGCATTGAATCTCGGGAAAAGTGATTTTTGGAAACTGGTCCGAGAAAAATATAAGAGCTATCAAGTCATATTTGAAGTCAAAAACTTTGAAGATTTAGGATCTACAGAATATCGACAGATGAATTCATATCTTTGTAACGAATATGGGCAAATGGGCTTCATCGTTACTCAATCCGCAGATACTACCTTACGCGCAGATAGGGAACTGGATTGGTCTAAGGAAATATACTTTAATCACCAGAAACTTATTATAAAAATTTCAGCTAAGTTCCTCGCCAATATTCTTAGTAAGCTACGAGCTCCACAAAACACGACGCAGCGGAGCAGCAAATGTTCTCCTTATATAACACCTACACTCGTATGTATGTCAGTGGCCAAACCAAGAGCAAGGCAACAGTAAAACAAAGATGAACACGAACACTACCTGCGATTAAGCCGGTACGTCTGTCGAGGTAGAGTCGTGATTGTTGGGTGTAGGACAACGTACTACAAACGCGCCCTTGATCTAAACTTATTCCTTTAATTCTGCAGCATGAACGTTTCGTATTCGAGACCGTTGAACTTGTGCGACAGGATAAAAAGGCCGAGAAAGGCCGAGACCGTTACCGAGGCAGCGAATCCGTAGCCGAACGTCTCTGCGCCCAACTGCAGCGTGGCGAAGGTGAACAGCAGATTAGTCAGGAAAAAGCACGCGGTAATGACCAATACCTCACGGCGGGCGTCGAGATAAAACAGCACGTTGAGTATCGCCATCAGCAGCACCTGCACGCTGACGGCGACAACATCGATGTAGAACAGATGGATGTACAGCGGAGAGATGCCAACAGCATGGAGCAGATCTCTTCCCCATAGCAGGCACAGTACCACCGTCAATCCCTGCACCTTGAAAATTTCGTAGATTCCCTGCCGTGCCGCGTACACCATGCGGTCGCGCCTGTGCTCGATGTGCATCAGGGTATCGCCTTCGCGTACCGCGCGGTAAAAACGCTCGTGCTGTTCGGCAAAATCCGCTTCCATCGTTACCAGGAACACGGCCATGCCGGGCAGAATGAACAGGTAGGCGAGAAAAATGGGGAGATCGTAAATAATGGACGCCCGCAGTGGACCAATCACTGCCTCGGAAGTGTACGGTACGAACCAGAAGATCAACTTATCCACCCATACTGCCAGGTAATAAAGCGTCCCGACCGCAAACAAGCTATAGAAACTCCGGTTTCGATCCAGAAAGTCGAATTTCAGCAACGCGCTGCCGGGGTATTCGCGCACGATGTGATGCAAAAACGAAAAAAGCAGATAGCTGTGCCCGGTCAATACGCCGAGCAACAGTCCGTTCAGTTTCCACTCCGCCGCCGCGAGTCCGACCGCGATACCCAGAAGGTAGCCTTTGGCAAGTGTCGCGACGATGCGGCGATAGGCTTTCATTCCTGACAGGAATATAAGACCGATCCACATGCCGCTCAAAACGACAAAATTGCACAGCAGCAAAAGCCGCTGGACAAATGGACCGTCGAAAAACCAGAAAATGAACGGGGCAGCCCAGGCGAAGCCACCCCCCATGATAACGATCAGCACGCCAAACAGGTTCGGCAATACCTCGGCCTTATCGTCCGCATAAGTACGATCCGCCACAAAACGCGTGAACATCAGTTGCGCGCCCCCGGTCCAGATCAACGAGGCTGCCATGAGATAAGTAACGCAAATCTGAAAAGCGTTAACCTCCCGCTGCGCCACTCCGAGCGTGACTGCGAGCACCCCGATCATCATTATGCTCAGGATGGAGAGTACCCATGGTCCCCCGCTGACCATGCCCGCATAACCATAAGCGCGTATTACCGACCAGTAACTGTCCCGTTCGAGGATCTTGCGTATTTCGAAACCGATACCTGCCATATCACGCCCCCATCCTCAAAACTGGATGCGCGGCTGCGCCCCCGGCGCTCGCCGAGAACCCCGCGGACCCGGGGATTTCCGAGGAACCCGAAGAGCCCGATGACCCGGAGGAACCTGACCCAAGCGCTTCCATGTAAAGGCTCCGGTAGGAAGAGAACATCAGCTTGTCATTGTAATAGCGGGCTACGCGGGCCAGTCCTGCCCGCTGCGCCTCGTGCCAGCGCGCCGTGTCGTCGAGCAATGCCAGCGCCGCCTCGGCGGTCACCTCCGGGTCGGCAATGGAAACGACGCTACCCGCCGCGCCGAGTGCGCTATCTTCCCCACCGCGGCCTTCGATCAACTCGCGGCAGGACCCAACGTCGGTTGCCAGGCACGGCAGGCCGCTGGCAAAAGCCTCAAGCACCACTAAAGGCAGGGCCTCGCTGATGGAGGTCAGCACCATCAGGCCCAGTTGCGGCAGAATATCGAGCACGTCCTGAAAGCCCAGGAATTTGACGTTGTCATTCAAGCCCAGGCTGGTGGCAAGCTCTTTGCATTCGATAACGTACAGAGGATCTTCATCTTCAGGGCCGACTATCCACCCTTGTATGTCCGGCCGCCGGTTGACCAGTATCCGCAACGTCCTGATGAATGTCTTGATGTCCTTAATAGGTACAACCCGCCCGACCAGTCCCAGTATCGGCGGCACTGTATCCGGGCGCCTCGCCAGAGCGGTGTGATAGCGCTCAAGACTGATGCCGTTGGTAATTACGCGGGTTCTTTCGGCGGCAGCCCCATCCGCGATCTGGCGCTGCCGGTTGCCTTCGTACAGGCTGACAATGGGCGATGCCTGCCCGTAGGCCATGCGGCCGATCTGCTCGTAAAACCTGATCCAGAGCCCCCGTATATAACCCATCTCATCGTGCAGGGTATTGCAAACATCGTCATTGTGATCGTGCAGCCAGGTCGCCTGCGCCAGATCGATTTTCCGTTCCTTGGTGTAGATCCCGTGTTCGGTCAGCACGAACGGAATGCCGCGCCGCAGCCGTATCATCGCGCCCAGCAACCCCGCATAGCCCGTTGAAATCGCATGTACCGCACGTACGGGCGGGAGCCCGGCGGCAATATTCGCCAATACGAACAGCGGCGCGTGCATGGCGCGTATAGCCCAGAAGTAATCGACAAACGACGGCTCCGTGCAGCGTTCCCGGTACTGCTGCGTGATGTACTCCCACGAAGCCTTGCTATGGAGAAAATCTTCCTGGCTGATGCCGTTGGCAGAGCCGAGCCGCGTAAACGCATCCATCATTTCGTCATCAGGGATTTCACCACCCTGACGCAAGTGCGTGTGCAGGCCGTCCATCTGCGCAAACGCGCTGCGATTGCCAGTGCGCGCACGGGGTTTGGCATGGCTGTCCTGGCGCAGCAGATAGTGCGTTTCGACATGCGTGACGTTGGCGGGGAATTGATACTGTGCCGGGCCGTACATGGATGGCTCGCTGCCAATGAAAACCACAGCGAACCTGATCTCCGGCAATGCGCTGATGATCTGATGCACCCACGACGAAACCCCGCCCCGCACATAAGGATAAGTGCCTTCCAGCAATAATGCGATATCGGCTACCGATCCCGCTTCGAATCCCGCTGCTGGTCCCGCTATCCGGGTGCGGGTTTCCATTTCTTTGGCGCTGCTCATTTGTTCCACCATGCTGTTACGAGGGCAAGATCGCGCCCCTTCTCGCCGGAACGCGCTCCCACCGATAAATAACGTCGTACTGCCTCGAATTTGCGTTCGCGAAAAGCGATTTCGGCCAGCCAGGGCGCAATTTTCTGTTCGCCCATTCCGGCGTGCCGTGCGTGCGCAAACGCCTGCTCCGCCTGGGCAATATCATCCCCTTCCAGCAAAATGCGTCCGTACAGCATCCAGCTGTCCGCATCCGCAGCTTCGGAGACTGCTGGCGTTATGGGAGCATCCCGACTCTCGGCGGCCCTTGGCGTGGCGACACGCGCAAAGGTAGCCGACCCGTTTCCGGATGCATGAGCCGCCGGCATGAGCACAACCTCGATATGGCGCCGCGCGGTTTCGAGCCAGTGTTGCCGGACCGCCCCTTGCACCAGCCGGTGATAAACCAGCTCCCAGCAGAGTGCGGCAATGGTCTTGTGGCTGTCATTACGCCGCCCCGCCGGCGTCTCCGGCAGCGCTTCAGTCAGGGCAAGGATACGGTCGGCCAGTTTTTTCTCGCTATTGTCCAGCATGGCATAGGCCAGCAAGCGTACGTCATCGACGGGGTCGCGTGTTGCCTTCGACCAAACTGCCATCGCATCGCGCGGCGCCATGTGCCGTGTTGCCATCACGGCCTTCAGGCGCTTCAATGGACGCGTGGCGAAGTGCACGATTTGACGCAGGGCGCCCTGGCTGTAGGGCGGCGCTTCATAGATGACCGGCGGTGCAAACGGCAGCTCCGGCAGCCGAACAATCCGCGCGCCTTGGAAAGCACGGCCGCGAGGCTGTTTCAACGCACTGACAATACTCCATAGCACGCCCAGCGCGCCTGCTACCGGTAAAATCCATAGCAGCACGAAAAGAAAACTGAGGGTCCTCCGCGCCGGCAGTTTGTAGCGGCGGGGCAGCAGTTGCCAGAAGCCCCATGCTAGGAAATAGGATGAAATCGAATGAAACGCTATCGCCGCCGCTATTGCCCAACCAGCGTCCCCAGCCGCTGCTCCTGGCACCGATACATCACCCGCGCTCAACCAAAGCAACCCCCCGGCAAGTGCCTCGGCAGTCAATCCCACCAATACCGGCCGGCGATACATTAGCGCGGCTCCAGACGCCGGATGGCCTGCGGATCGACGTCGCCGATGGCAAGCAACTCGCTTGTGGCCGTGGCAAGAACACCTTCCTCCCGCTGCATCCATGCTCTCGCGCCCGCGATATCGGTCAGGGGCAGCAGAATCCAGATCACCAGCTCGCCTTTATCACCGTTCTGATTGCGCCCCATGTATATCAGATCGATGCCGCGGACCGCGGAGCGCAGTTTTCCATGCAGTCGCGCAAAGCCGGCCGTGTCGCCCGTCGCCGCTGTTAACCTCAAGAGCGTGGCGTCGAGCCCGAACCGGGCGTGATCCTGGCGTACACGCTCGAACGCGGCAATAAACCGCGCGGTGGAGGAAGTGGCGGTGCCGAAACGGAGATGATCCACGCCATGCGCGGCGAGCACCTCGATAAGCTTCAGGTTGTCTTCATGAAATGCGAAAAACGGCATCGACCTCACCAGCAATATCGCGTGGACGTCTCCCGTCGAGTCGGCCAGGGGAAGTGCGACCAACAACGTGTTTTGATCTGTGGCGCGCTCGTTCACAAGGTTCACGACCGCCAGCTCACCGCTCTCAAGCGCGGCTCTCACCACTGGATCGCTTTCATCGATGGGGAAACGCTCGCCTACAGTTGCCAGTACCCTGCCGGGATCGACCCGGTCGCCACTGAGCCCGGCGATGCAAGCCTGCGTCAGCGCAGCGTACTCCGCGACGAATTCGAGCAGCCGCGCAAAGGAGGCCTGAGTCAACCCATCGATCGTTTCCAGCCCGGACTGCAAACGCATGATGCCCTCGCGCAACGAGAAGCCGCTGTTGGCGACGGTCTGCTCAAGGCGGTCATGCGACAGGCGCAGCAGCTGATAACTGCGCGTGAATTCCTCAAGTCGTTCGGCGCGATACTGATACGCACCCTCCAGCCGGTGCAGACGCCGCCCCCAAGTATCGCGGAACTCCCCCGCAACCATTCCCACCACCAACACGCCGATCGCCCACGCCAGTGGAAATCCGGACGCTGCCTGCCACTGCTGGTTGATCGCCACACCCAGCATCGCCAATATAAGCAGCGCGCTGACAAACGCGTACACGAACCCGTAGCGCAGCCCGGCCAGCAAGGGGGCGAGTACTGGCCAGGGAAATCCGCCCTCCAGCCTGAAAGGGTCCTGTTGCTCGGTAAAAAACGACGCTGCCATCACAACCGCGGTCAGCGCCAGTGTTTCGAACCATCCTCCCCAGGGAGGCACGGCCTGATTGACATCGATGACCTCGATGCCTTCCAGCCATGGTTTTTTCATAACTTCCCCGGCTCCTTGCCCGGGATCGATTTACTCTGCGATTCACGGATTTTCGCGAGCGTTTGACGGCAAATATCGAGTTCGCCATCGAGCGAGTTTGAACTGGGCGGCGCTTTTCCCCCAAGCCATTGATTCGCGCGGTCAACATCCTCGATGGACATGGGCAACAATTCGGCAGGCGCGGGTTTGTCCTGCGGCCCCTGCAGGTAGCCCGAAACCATCGCCAGTTGCGCGGAAATCAACTCGCTCTCGCCATTCTTCACCGCGTCACCAAAGCGCAGCCAGGGGGGGGATGCCAGACGCTCGCGCTGGCGCTGGAGGGCATAAAAGCGCGCGTTGTCAAGCTCGCCGCTTAAACTCCAGTGTTTTCGCACCGACTGCATCTGCTGTTGCAGTTTTTCATCATCCCCCGTCGGGCGTCGGGGCTGCGCCTCCCTCAATCCGGCAACCAGCTCGGCCAGCCGTTTGGGATATTGCACATCCTTCTGCGTAGACTGCCCCGAGGCCAGCATTTGCAACACCGCATAGCGAGCATGATTGGCGTGGGCGGGGCAGCCAGCCCATTCCATATTGTCGGCGAGCGTCAACGTCCATAGAAAATCCGTAGGCCGCGTAGCAAGAGACCGCAGGTACCAGGCCGCCGCCTGAACGGGCCTGCCCAGCGTTTGTTCGGCCGCCGCCAGGGCTTCCACCAGCGGCGGACTTACCGCCGCCGCACTTGCCGCTTGTGCGCGGTATGGTTGAACCACCGAGTCGAGCAAAAGATGATCGATCTGCTTGTCCGACAACAGCAACCAGATCATGGTCTCGGTCACTTCAGGGTCGGGACCCCGCAAGCGCAAAATTTCCTGCAATGACTCGCGGGCCGCATCCCGCTCGCCCGCTGCCATCTTGCGCATGGCGCGAAAGTACCAGTAATCGGGCGCCTGCGCCATCGCGTCGGGCCTGGACGAGCGCATCTCGTCGGCAAGCGCAAGCCACTGGTCAAGCTCCCGCCATTTTTCCCGCTTCCAGGAGAAGCGCATGAGCCGCTGCAGATCTTCGACGCGCTTTAGCCGATCCCATCCGTAGCGCGCGAACTGTTCGCTTTTTTTATCATCGCGATGTCGCGCCGCCAGACGCTGCAGATGCTCAAGTATTTCAACGTCGTCGGGACGGAAGCCTAGAATCCTCTCGTAGGCCTTGCTTGCGTAAGCATCCTTACCGAGCCGCGTAGCAACCTTTGCCAGAAAAAGCCAATATTCTTCAGCGTACGACGGATCGGGCGCATCGTAATCCCACAACAACAGGTCGAAACTCCTTTGGACGTTTCCGGCTTCCTCGAATAACCGCGCCAGCGCCAGTCTCTGCTGCCCGTTCTCCCCGTCGGGCTGGCCCTGCCGCAACGTCAGCGCGGCCTGCGGCTCGCCTTTGAGAACCAAAACATCGGCCAGCGCCTTTACGGTTGCGGGCGGATTGTTGAAGCGTTCGGCATGATTACGCAATTGTGCTTCCACGTGCGAAGGTTGCCCGACACTCAGGCCGGCCTTGACATAAGCATCGGCTTCGGCCCCGGTCAGCGTGCGGCGCAGCATGACCGTTTCAAGCAACTCCAGCAGCGCCGCATGGTCGGGCTTCGACTGGGCAAGCGCAAAGGCTCGTGTTTCCGCCTCTTCGTCCGCGCGCTGGCGCGCAAACGACAGCCATAAGGGCAGGGCCTCGTCGGGCTGGGCATTCCAGTCATAAATGCGGGCGATCAGCCGATGACGATCGCTGCCCGGTACCAGGGCTGGCCGCAGCTGCGCGGCGCGCGCGACGCTTTCGCTCACGCGCCCCATCGATACCTGCAAGCGCATGATCCGCTCGATCAGCATCAGGTTGTCGGGCGACGACCGGCTCGATTCCTCCAGCCAGGCGAGCGCATGCTCGCGATCTTCCAGCGGTTCGGCAATATTCGCGGCCAGCAACGAGAGCTCGGCATCTCCATCAACTGTCTGCTGCACTTGCACCGCAGCCTTGAGCGCTTCACGGTCGATGCCGGCTTGGAGGTAGGCACGCAAACACGATTTCGCTATTTGCCTTTTTGCGTCGCGTGCCGGTTCAAGCAGGAATGCCTGGCACAGATTCCGGGCAGCCAGACGAGGCTGCGCCGCAGCCATGCGCTGGTTGGCAGCGGAAACCAGCCAGCGCGATTTCTTTTCATTGCTTTCATCCCGCAGGGTGATCAATCGCTCAAAGGTTCCCGCCAGTACCGACGGCTCGCCGAACTGCTCCGCCAGCGCCACGACCTGATTTAATTCGCGGTCATTGCGCGCCAAGCGCATCAATGACGGTATAAGCCCGGCGATATGCGTTCGCACCGCTTCTTCCATCTCCCCGCCGGGATGCTGGTAAAGCCGCTGCAGGGACAGCTTCAGGTCCGCCAGCCGAATTTCGTAGACCAGTGCCGATTCGGATTCTGAAGCGCGCTGCAGCGGCCCTATCGCTGAAACGGCTTCATCAGTCATGCCCGCTTCCGTCAACAGTTGCACGAATGACAGGCGCAACGGAACGTTATGCGGATCCGACTGGACCAGCACCCGAAGATAGGCCACCGACAACGCATCCTTTGCCGACAGGTTGGCCGGATCCCTGAAGGCCGGCTGGCGGGGAAACAATACCCAGAACGCGATCAGAACCACCGCGCTCATGAACATTAGCGCGGGGGCGTTGAGTAGGGATTCGCGCCGTGTCTCAGCATTCAAGCCGGAATTCCCCCGAGGCACCCTTCTCGGGTACGGTAAAGACGGCATGCGAACCCTTCGATTGGTTGGTCAGCGCCCGTCCGTCCAGGCTGAGCCGGCACGAGGCGGGTACTTCAACCGTTAAAACCCCGCGCGGCTCGAACAGCAGCGTGGCTGATCCGTCCGAGTTGAGATGCCAGGATTTCAACGGGGCGCTTGCTCCTGCCAGCCGTAAAACCGGGGCTTTGCCATCCTTCCCTCCATCGTCGCCGGATGTAGCCGCGGCGGATTTGAGAACGGCGTGATTCCGCGCCAGGAAAATATAGCGGCTGGCGTGCAGGTCGAAATAGCCGATTACGTCGCCGGATATTGCAGGCGCCTTTTCGGAGACAGGAAAGCGCACGGTCCTGAGTGCGTCGCCAAAAAGCAGCCAGTTCCCGTCGAGGTCGCGCGCGATGCTCGCCGTTTGGAACGCCCGCACACGCTGGACATATTCGTGGACCCAGATCCCAAGCAAATTTTCCTCGCCTTGCTGCTTCACCACTTGATCCAGCAGTTCCGCCCCGCGCCCATGCAAAAACGCATCGGCATGAATCGATATGGACGAGACCCTCAGCCGGCGCGAAAGATCAAGCTGACCGTTCCAGTCGCTGACCTTGCCGAAATTCAGCGCTTCGCCGTACCACAACTGAGCGAACAAGGGCTCCCCGATCAAGGGGGTCAACACCTGAAGCCCCCACTCGGTGGGGCGCAGTGCGGGCGACAGATCAGCGAACGACATCGGACCACTCTGCCAGTGTAACCCGCCCCCGCCGTAGTGGGCCAAGCCAGCCTTCTGCGCCGCCGCGAGCACCGCCGGACCGGGTTTGCCATCGCCGGACCAGATCAGCAACGGCGACGACTGAGGCGCAACCGACTCCAGAAACGCGACCGTGCCGGCGGTCTCGCGGGTGATGTCCGCGGCGTAATTGTCCATGAAGACGCTGTACCGATAAGGCTGCTGGTCGGCATCCTTCTTGCCCTCGAACACGCCCCAATAAAAGGGATGGCTGTAGGTGTGGCTTGCCAGCCGAACCTGTGGCATCGCCGCGAACCGGCGTATTCTTTCGCGACGGTCGTCATCGCTCGCTTCCGCTTCGATCACCCCCAGCGTCACCGGCGCGCCATTTTTTTCGATCCACTCCCCAAGCCGGTCTATCGCCTCGACGCCTTGCTCGTCTTTGGCAAACAAGCGGTCGCCCCTGACCTCGATAATGCCCAATCGGCGTCCGTTTTCGGTCGTCATGTCGAACACCGGCTGCACCGGCAGGCGCAATGCGGCCTGAAAAAAGGAAAAGGGATCCAGCAGCCAGTCGCGGCGGCCAGATGCGCTCTCGCTGATAATATGAGGGTGCAAGGCGTAGCCTCCCCACGCGCTGACCGCGATCGGATGAAAAAGCTTGTCCCCCTCGCTTAAGGTCAGCCAGGCGTTGTTGCGGTCGCGCACTCGTACATTCGGCGTACCGCTGCCGATCACCGGCGCGTCGTTCGGGCGGCCCAGCCGGTCATTGGCCGGGCCCAGTTCAAGTGCCCCGGTCGCCGGTTCCAGGTCACCTTGATAATCGATCAGATCCCGGCATGCGACGCCAGACGGCAGATGACCCATGAATACCACCGGCAAACCTGCGTCGACCTCGGTTTTCAAACGCGCGCACACGCTCTCGTAGCGCCCGGCAGCCTCCCGGGTGTCGCCATTCAGCCAGGCAATCACGCCAGCATAGCGGCCGACGAGCGGCTCGATGGGCAGAGGGAGTTGGTCGATATACCAATAGTCTAGCGCCAGGCCAAGATGTTCCAGCGGCATGGCGGCGTGCCTGAACAATTCCTGGTCCATTTGCTGGGCAGGCGTGCCGTTTACGATCGCGAGCAGCTTGCGCGGCGCCAGACGCAAGCGGCCCTGCCCCAGCCAGGTCAGGTCGCCGTTGGCAACCCAAGGCATGAATCCGAGCTTGACGATTTGCTGAGCGGTTTTTTCCGCCTCCGCCCAGTTGCCCGGCTCGACGTAATCAAGCACGGTAATGGGCACCTTGAATTCATTTTGCGCGCGGTTCAGCTGGTTTAGGAGCCACGCCCGGTTTTCTTCCTTCGTGGGCGCATGCTTGCCTGAAACCGGATCGAAGCCGTGAAAGAGTGATTCCGCAACCATTCCGTCAGCATATTGACTGGCGCGGTCCAATACTTCGAACCCCCGATTGAGAATAAGCTTGCAACCGGGAAAGCGGCGCTTTACTTCGGCGAGCAGCGCGACCAATCCTGTCTCCTGTTGCTGGCGCGTTTTTCCTTCGCCCGTCACGATCATGTAGCTGTCCACGGTGTCGAGAAAAAAAGCGCGGTAGCCATCCTGCCACAGTCGGCCGAAATGCTGCTCCAGCAGATATTCGTGCCAGGCGGGATCGGTCATATCCATCACCAGGCTGTTCCAAGCGGGGTTTACGCCAATCGACCATTTCGTTTTGATACGCGGCATATCCTCGCTATTGCGCGCCACTTCGCCGAACGAAACGTAAGCGAACACGAGGGCATCCAGATTCAACAAGGCCGTTTTCTCATGCGGCAGAATCTGGCTCGGCTGAATCACAATCTGATCAAAATGGCGCAGATCCTCGACTGGCGGCCGGCTGCCATAATAAAAAACGATGTCACGCTGTTCCAGCCCGTCAGCCTCGCCGGCAAACACCCCCGAGGTCATGAACAGGAATGGCAGCAACAGCCAAACCACGCGGAAACGGAAAGACAACATTTCGCTGTTAAGTACCGGTTTATTATTGCTGAACATTGGACAGAGATAGAAGACACGATAGCAATCTTCTCATCGTCCCTTTTATCTGGCATGCTGCCATGCCGTATACTGGTTGAGCGTAACGAACGCGTTGCGATGCGGCTTATCAACAAACCTTTCGAGCCGCCCTTACGGGTCTGAATGACACGCTGAAACACCGATTCAGGCGACTCTGCAAAGCCACGGACAACAAGAACCACAAGACAAGCGGCTCGGCCGTAATGCCTGCCCTTGCCGCCCGTGATCAAGAATACCTTATGTTTTCATCCCGGGTCTATCGCATAAGGCAGGCGCATAATGTCCAGCGCGGGGCCATCCGTCGACTTCCAGTGGATTCGGCCGCCCTCCACGCTGCTTATCTGTATTACCGCCAATACATCAAATCCGCCGCCGGGCGAAGGCGACGCGTTGGCCACCATGCCGCTGGATTGACCTTCCATGTCGGCGCTGAACAGCTCGTCTCCCGCGGCAACGGATATTTGTTCCCCGCCTTCATTGCTATTGATATTGGCCAGATACATGCGGCGCTTGATTTTACCCAGGTACTGCGTCCGGGCGACGATTTCCTGCCCAGGGTAACATCCTTTCTGGAAACTTACCCCGCCGATCGTGTCCAGATTCACCATTTGCGGCACGAATTGCTCCTGCGTCTCTGGCAGAATGACCGGAATACCCAACCTGATATTCAGCCAATCCCAACAAGGCGCGCCTACCGGCTCTGCCTCACTTCTCAAGTCTTGCCAGACCGCGGGGGCCTGCTCAGGCGGCACGATAAGCTCAAAGCGGTCCCCTGGCAGGCTGATCACGCTGCCTTTTTCGCCATGGTTCACGCCGAGGCTAAGCGGCGGGACCTCGCCACAAACACGCTGGATAAGCGCCCGGGCGTCGTCGCCAGCCAGTCCCATGCGCACCATCGTATTGCCGGCGTCGCCGAGCCTGACTTTGGCGCGCAGCACGTACATGGATAGGCGCTTCTGTATCCCGGCGCGCAATTCACCCGGCAGCTGCATGAGGTAGCCGTCATCATAGTGCCACAGCATGAAACTCGCCAGCAACCTGCCTTTCGGATTGCAATAGCCTCCGTACGAGGCTAAGGAAGAACCGGCTGAGGAAGAACCGATTCGGCTGACGTCGCACGTCACCTGTCCTTGCAGGAACGATTGCGCATCTTCTCCCGCAAACTGAATCAGGTCGAAGTGCGAAAGATCAGTCAGGACCGTCGCCGTCGCCGTGCGGGTGCTTATAAGCTCAGCGGCCGCATTCCCGAAATGAGCGACTCGGCCATCCTCAATCAATGCGTGTTGACTCTGCAGATAGGCTTGCCAGTCGGAATTCATGCAAAAACTTGTTCGCTTGTGGAAAGTGTCAATTATAAGGGCAACACCTGAGCGGATAAACCGCAAATTGCCCGGAATGAGATAATGCGCCCATGACGGATTCCATACCTCCTCTCCTCGTCCTTCGTCTCAAATCATCTTTTCGTCTTGCATTGATGCTGAGTCTCGCGCATGGGTCGGCGACTGCCCTGCTGTGGCCGCTCACGTTGCCCTTGGTCGTTAAGCTGGCGGCCACCGCCGCGCTGGCACTTAGCCTCGCGATCTATCTGCGGCATTACGCATTGCGAAACTCGCCCGGATCGATAACAAGTTTGGCGCTGGCGGACGACATGACCTGCACGCTTGAAACACGGCGCGGCCAGCGCATTGCATGCACGCTGCTCGGCAGCAGCTTTGTCGCGCCCTACCTGACCGTGCTCGAACTGAAACCCCTGGAAACTACCAGATGGTGGCACAGACTCCATGCGCACAGCGTTGTCATTCTCCCCGACGCAGTCGATAGCGAGGAGTTCCGACGGTTGCGCGTGCTGTTGCGGTGGAAGTGGAAAGAACAGAACTGAACTGCGGCCGCGCCCTGCTCCCATCGTATCTTCAACTTGCATGTATCGGAAATCGCCGCGCACAGTTCTGATTTTGCTTCGATAGCTGAACTTCCGAACAGCTGAGCAGTCGAAACAATACCATTTTAAGAATGTGGTCATGACGTACTCATCAACAAGTATGTTTATGCATGCCTCCATTTGTGGAACGGCCGGGTTGAACCGTTGTTCCGGTTCCGGGGAGTTGTACTTCAGTCCAATAGTAAATAAGTTTCAAACCTGTAACATTGATCCCGTGGCACTACTTCCCTCCATAGTTGGTAGTACCCGGGGCCCGATAGCAGTCACCCTGCTGTCGGGCTTTTGTTTTGCCTTTGCCGGGCTGAGCGAAGGCGTTCAATTTTTTTATAAGGAATAAAGACGTGCGAACGATGGTCATCATTGCAATAATCAGCTTAACCATAGGACTCATTCTCGAGAAAGAACAGGCGTTTTACGAAGATCAGCGGGTCGCGAGCGTCGACGTCACCGTCCCCGCCTCCCAGACGTTAGCGGAGGAAGTGGGCGAACAGGCTGAAAACCTCGTTCAGGCCCCCGGGCATTCCGCGCATGAATTGGCAATAGTCGCTGAGCTTGGAAGCCTTCTGCTTCTCGCCGTCGCGTTGTTTGGCCATGTAATGCCCCCCAAGCGCAGCACCAGGGCAGCACGCACGGATCGTATTACCTAAATTACGATCAGCGGTAACAAGCCCCCGAATAACCCGCGTAACAGCGGGTTTTTGTTGTCGCCCTCAGCACTTTTATTGGGACTTGTTCCGAGCCCCAACGCCGATTCCCTCGCAAGCGCGTGGGAGCCTGGAAATTACAAAACCAGCCGAGAAAAGGAGGAGTTTGACTATGGGGTTATCCCGGCAACAATGCGAATAAACCCGCATAGACCAGACTCTCGCACGCTTTCTCCCGCCCTCTCCACCCGGCGCAAGCCGCACCGCGGCTGTTGGGTCCTTGGCCCTGGGTCCTGGAACCCGGATCCCGCTTAGTTCAGTTGAATCTGCGCGAGAAGACCATCCTCGCCAAAGTGCAATTTTTCAGCCTGCTTCCACCCCCCAAAAACCTCGTCGATCGTAAACAGCTCGAGCGGCGGAAACTGTCCGGCGTACTTGGCACGCGCCCACGCATCTGTGGGGCGATAATAATTCCTGCCGATAATGTCCTGGGCCTGGGGCGTGTATAGATACTCGGTATAAGCAAGCGCTACGTCGCGCGGACCGTTTATATCAGCTGCCGCATCCACCACGCTGATTACAGGCTCGACCAGGACAGAAGCCGATGGCGTGACAATTTCGAACCTGTCCGCTGCGCTCTTGCCGGCTTGACCGACAAGCCGGTGCGCTTCACTTTCCCAAACCAGCAGCACATCGCCGACATTTCCCTCTATGAAGTCACCCGCGGCCGATGACTGAACGTTGCTGAACAGTTTCCTGACAAAGTCGAGCGCGACGCGCTCGGTGCTCCCGGGTTGTCTCGCGGCATATCCCCATGCCGCCAGGTAATTCCATCGACCGCTTTCCGAGCGGCGCGGATCCGGCGTTACCACGCCCAGGCCCGGACGCAGAAGATCGTCCCAGTCAAAAACCTCTTTGGGGTTTCCCCTGCGCACCAGGAATACGATTGTCGATGTAAAGGGGAACCCAGACCGGGCGGCTTCGGGAGCCGGTTGAGGTGCAACGGGATCCCAGACTGGAGCAATAAAACGGTTTTTTTCGCGCAACTTGTCCCGATCATAGTACAGGGCAAGCGTCGCGACACCCAGACCGTCGTGCACGGCGCGGATCGGCGTGCCGGATTTGTTCTGAGCCTGCCGGACGCTGATATCCATGCCTGTGCGGGCTTTCCAGCGGGTGGCAAACCCATCGTTCAAATCTGCAAGCAATGTCGCGACAGGGCTCTCGTGAGAATTATCGGAGAATGTTTGCAGCGCCGCATATGCGGCGCCGAGGCTGACCGCGGATATCACCAAGGCAATAGCGATACGGGATTTAACAAACGGCATGATATTTTCCTCCAATGCTGATAATCAGGAGAGAAATCTATCATCCCTCTTTTCGTAATCAAACCAAATAAAAATGAATAGCTTATCAGAGAAGCCATGATAAAACCCTGATGCTACAGGGGATACAAGCGGATACAAGGGAATTCGGGGAGGAAGCCGGGCTGCTGCCCGGCGAGGCCATTCGCGCCTCGTTATCTGAAAAAGAGATAAGCAAATGAAATGATATTGGTTCCCTCTGTAAACCACCGCTGATAATTTTGACCTCGGGGCATTTCTCTCCATGTTTTACCGTATGGCGCTGGCGATCGGCTGGCGCCTTTTCTTCATCCGGGATTGCTGAACGCCATTGCAATCTCATGCATTAGATAATTAAAGCCGGTTGCCGCTGGGCCCGGAATAAAACCTTATCGGGAGACGGCGCTGGGATGGCTCCGCTTAGAACGATTCGTACCCATTGGCGTCCTTCGGGCAGGTTGGCACTCGTCAGGCATGATATTTCCCTGCTTTTTATTTTGATGGCTCCTTCCGTTCGCTAAAAACTTAATTCCATGCTGCTTTGGCATTCAATTTTTTTATTTGTTTAACAATACATTACCCAAAATTTACTCATCTCATCCAAACAAATTTATATAAGCTTATAATAAAATCTGCTATAAACAATGCGGCATCAGCTCTTCCGTCCTAGCTCTAAGGTGTTAATCATCAACACTCGTTTACCACTCGATGGTCCTAATTAACTCAACAGGGGAGAAAAGAAATGGCAGATATTCATCAGGGACATTCCGCGCTGGGAGACGTGGCTGCGCGAACGCTGGCCAATGCTACCAAAACCGTTCCTCAGTTGCGGCTCATTACCCCGCGCTGGCTTACCCATATGCTTAATTGGGTGCCGGTTGAAGCCGGTATCTACCGGGTCAATAAGGTAAAGGACCCCAACAAGATAAACGTGGATTGTTCTCAGAGAGAGGAAGAACGCGAATTCAATACCACTTTCGTGGATTACGAGGAGTGGGGGCGGGAGTACTACCTGAGCGCGGTCAATACCGTGGTGGACATTCACACCCGCGTTTCCGACCTGTACAGCAGTCCCCACAACCAGATTCACGAACAGGTCCGCTTGGCCATCGAGATCGTCAAGGAGCGGCAGGAACGTGAGCTTCTCAATAACGAGGAGTATGGGCTGCTCAGGAATGTGGATAACAGCATGAAGATAACCGCACGCATTGGCCCGCCCACGCCCGACGATATGGATGAACTGATTGCCCGCGTGTGGAAAGAACCGGCCTTCTTCCTGGCGCACCCTGCCGCTATTGCCGCGTTTGGGCGCGAATGCACGCGCCGTGGCGTCCCGCCGCCCACCGTTTCGCTTTTCGGCTCTCAGTTTCTTACCTGGCGCGGATTTCCAATCATTCCTACCGACAAGATCGATGTGTCCGAGGGTAAGACCGCCATCCTGCTGCTACGCACGGGGGAAAGCCGCCAGGGCGTGGTCGGGCTATATCAGCCAGGACTGACGGGAGAACAGGGCATGGGCCTGTCGGTGCGCTTCATGGGCATCAACCACAAGGCCATTTCGTCGTACCTGATTTCGCTCTATTGCTCGCTTGCGGTTCTCACCGAAGATGCCGTCGGAATGATCGAAGATGTCGAGGTTGGCAAATATCATGACTACAAGCATGAATACGCCAAGTAACCCGTTGGCGATGGGCGTATTGGACGGAGCACCGAGGACTCTTCCCGACGTCGGAGAGCTGACGCGCCTTGCCAACGAATTCTATTCGACCCCTCCCGGATACTCCACGCCGGCAGGAGCCCGCGTCACCGGGAAACCGTCCAGCGGCGCACAAGTGCCGCCAACCGGCATAGGTGAGTCCGCGCCCTGGTCTCCCTGGTCTTCGGGCGCTTCCTCTGCATTCGGAACGTCACACAACGTCGTTCCCGGCTCTGCGACTGCGGCGCCCCTGCCCCCGTCTTTTGTGGACAATCGTCCTGCAGGGATACCCTCCGAGGTTCCCGGGCCGGATGCTTTCGCCACTTATCCGTGGACCAACGCGGCTCACCCCATCGCTCCACAGGGGCCATACGACGTGCCCCCGTCCGCTTCCGCCACGCCGTTCTCGCGAACACCCGCACCCACTCCGGTTGCTCCGAAGGGGCCCTACGGCGTTCCACCGTCGGCTGCAGCTGCGCCCGTCCCACGAACGCATGCAGCATCCGCGATTGCTCCCGAGGGGCCCTACCATGTGTCCCCTTCCGCTTCCGCCACGCCATTCTCGCGAACGCCTGCACCGTCACCCCTTGCTCCGCAGGGGCCATACGGCGTGCCGCCCTCCGCTGCGGCCGGGCCAAACCCGAGTTCCGCGCCATTCGCTGCGCAGGGGCTGGGATCGCATTACGCCATTCCGTATGTAGGCGCCGCTGCGCAGGCCATGAACCTGCCCCAACTGCCCGCGCCCGCGTTTGGGGCAGACGTTCCGTTTGCGGACCCCGGCATGTTTACTCGATTTCCGGGCGTGCCTTCCGTCCTTCCGTCCTACGATATTCCTGATATCAATACCGGCGGGTCGGCTCGTACGGGCGCTCTGCCCGTTCCTGGAGCCGGCGTTCCTGGCGTCGGTGAACCGTCGTTCTATTTCCTCGATGGGGCAACTCCGTTCGCTCCGTTTGGTAATGGGGCGCGGACATCGGCGATACCGGGGATGCACGCATTGGGGGCGCATCCCCCGTTTGACGCCCATGCCGTGCGGCGCGACTTCCCGATTCTGAACGAGCGGGTAAACGGGCGCCCGCTGATCTGGCTGGACAACGCCGCCACCACACAAAAGCCCCAGTCCGTCATCGATCGCCTGACGTACTTCTACCAGCACGAAAACTCCAATATTCATCGTGCCGCGCATGAACTGGCCGCGCGGGCCACCGATGCGTATGAGGGCGCACGAGAAAAAGTGCGTCGCTTTCTCAACGCGCCATCGGCCGACGAGATCGTTTTTGTCCGGGGAACGACGGAGGCGATCAACCTCGTCGCCCAAAGCTGGGGCCGGCAGAACGTCAGAGAGGGGGACGAAGTCGTCATTACCTGGCTGGAACACCACGCCAATATTGTGCCCTGGCAGCAGTTGTGCAACGAGGCGGGGGCGAAACTGCGCGTGGCGCCGGTGGACGACGACGGGCAGATATTGCTGGACGAATATCAGAAGCTGCTCGGTTCGCGGACCAAGCTCGTGGCCTTCTCGCAGGTTTCAAACGCCCTCGGTACCGTAACCCCGGCCCGCCAGATGATCGAGATGGCACACCGGGTCGGCGCGCGCGTGCTGGTGGATGGGGCGCAGTCCGTTTCGCACATGCGTGTGGACATGCAACAGCTCGATTGCGACTGGTTTGTTTTCTCCGGTCACAAAGTGTTCGGTCCGACCGGTATCGGCGCGCTGTTTGGTAAAAGCGACCTGCTCAATAGCTCTCCCCCGTGGCAAGGCGGCGGCAACATGATCCAGAACGTCACCTTCGAGAAGACGGAATACCATGAGGCGCCCGCGCGTTTCGAGGCGGGGACGGGAAACATCGGCGATGCGGTGGGACTCGGTGCTGCGATCGATTATGTGGAACGGATCGGCATCGACAACATCAACCGCTACGAGCACGAACTGATGGCCTATGCAACACGCGGCCTCAGTTCTGTTCCAGGGCTACGGCTCATTGGTACCGCGGCGGACAAGGCAGGGGTGCTGTCCTTCGCCTTTAAAGGCTTCACGACCGAAGAAGTCGGCAGCGGATTGAACGATGCGGGAATCGCGGTGCGCGCCGGGCATCACTGCGCGCAACCGATCCTGCGCCGTTTTGATCTTGAAACTACGGTACGTCCATCACTGGCAATGTACAACACCTTAGGGGATGTCGATACCCTGGTGACGACATTGCATCGCATGCGCGGTGGACGTAGTATTTTCTAACGCAGGGGGTGAAATGCAAGGAGGCTCGATCAATCGCTGCGTGAGTCTGCCGGATCCCGGGAGCAAGCTAGGCCGGGTTCCGGTCCTTCACGCAGCGTGCGACCGCGAGGCGCAGTCCCTATGACCTGCCTCGCTCCCTCCCTTGTGTAGCGCCCGCAACTTTCCCTAAAGTAAAATAATGAACATCCGTTAACACGCATGTACGGCGGTATTGATGATATTGTCGCCGAGCTGCGGGCGCTGCGTGTCGCATCGCTGGAATACAGGCAGCGGCGTGACGTACCGCCCAAGCTGCCGTCGCGCAAGGCCCTCGCCACGATTGTCGAAGGATTGAGCGCGGCGCTGTTCCCAAACCGTCTGGGCCTGCCTCATCTCACCGATGAAGGCATCGACTATTACGTCGGCCATCTGCTGGATGTTACCCTGCGCGAATTGCTACCGCAGGTGAGCCGCGAGCTGCGCTTTACCCTGTCCCGGGAAGACCTCGATCAGGCGGAGCAGGAACGGGCGGCTGGCATTGTTCAGGCGTTTGCAAAACGGCTACCGTACATTCGCGGCTTGCTGGATAGCGATATTCACGCAGCCTACGAAGGAGATCCGGCCGCGAGGAGTATCGACGAGGTGCTTGTCTGCTATCCTGGCATTACCGCCATTGCGCATTACCGGCTCTCCCATGAACTGCATTGTCTGGGGACGCCACTCATCGCGCGTATGATTTCGGAGATCGCCCACTCCCTCACGGGTATCGAGATTCATCCCGGCGCCCGGATCGGCGGCAGTTTTTTCATTGATCACGGCACCGGAGTCGTCATTGGCGAAACGGCTATCATCGGCCAGCACGTGCGTTTGTACTAAGCGGTCACGCTGGGGGCGAAGCGCTTTCCGGTGGATGAGCACGGCGCGCTGGTGAAAGGCAATGTTCGCCACCCCATCGTGGAGGATGATGTCGTCATCTACGCCGGTGCCACCATCCTGGGCCGCATCACGATCGGACGCGGCTCGACAATCGGCGGCAACGTCTGGCTCACGCGCAGCGTACCCCCCGGCAGCACTGTTTCACAGGCACAGGCGCGTCACGAAGTGTTTGAAGGCGGCGCCGGCATCTAACCCTTTGTTCGATACCACTCTTGCAGAATAATAAATATGAATTTTCAGCAGCTGCGCATCATCCGGGAAACGGTCCGGCAGAACTTCAACCTCACCGACGCGGCAAACGCCCTGTTCACCTCCCAATCCGGCGTAAGCAAGCACATAAAGGACCTCGAAGACGAGCTGGGCGTCGAATTGTTCGTACGCAAGGGCAAGCGGCTGCTGGGGTTGACCGATCCCGGCAAGGAGCTGGTGGAGGTCGTGGAGCGCATATTGCTGGATGTAAAAAACGTGAAGCGGCTGGCTGAGCAGTTCAGCAAGCGGGACCAGGGCCGCTTGATCATCGCTACCACGCATACGCAGGCTCGCTATGCGCTGCCCTCAGTGGTGACCCAGTTCAAGAAGGCATTCCCGCAGGTTCATCTGGTCCTGCATCAATCCAGTCCCGGCGAAATCGTTTCGATGCTGCTCGACGGCATCGCCGATATTGGCATTGCGACCGAGGCGCTGGAGAGCGTGACGGAACTGGCATCTTTTCCCTACTACTCTTGGCATCATGCCGTCATCGTTCCGCCCGGGCATCCGTTGGAGTCCGTGCGTCCGCTTACGCTCGAAGCGATTGCCGAGTTTCCCATCATCACCTATCACGAAGGCTTTACCGGCCGTTCAGGGATCGATGAAACATTTGCCAAGGCAGGTCTGATACTCGATATCGCCATGTCGGCACTCGATGCGGATGTCATCAAAACCTACGTCGAACTCGGTATGGGCGTGGGCATTGTCGCCTCAATGGCATTCAACCCGGCGCGCGATACACGACTCCATCTACTCGATAGTTCGCATCTCTTTCAGATGAATACAACCAATATTTCCGTCCGGCGTGGACACTACCTACGCGGGTACGCCTACCGCTTCATTGAGCTTTGCCTGCCCTCGCTGACTGAAGAGGCAATTCGTTTAGGGGTCAAGCCTGAGGCGGATGTGGAACTCGACAATGGAGCGGCGGCAAGTTGACACCACAGGTTCATCCCCCGGTTTATTACCCGGACTATTTAGTCAGCCAACGCATGTGCATGCGGCTTTTCCCTCGCTGCCGCTTTGAAGCTACCTGATCCGGGCACCCGCGCTCCTTACCTCTTACCCCTTACTGTTACCTTTTCCCTTTTACCTACTACCTTTTGGCAACGAGTGCCTGATGAGTGATAACTCCTCTTCGCCAACAAAAATAATTGCCATAGTTGGCGCCGGTTTCTCCGGCGCGCTGACTGCTGTCAACCTCCTCCGTCAGAATCCGGGGGACGCGCTCCGCATCATTCTCGTTGATCGCGGCACCAGGCCGGGGCGGGGGCTTGCTTACGGTACCTGGGACGATAATTTTTTATTGAACGTCCCTGCCGGCAATATGAGCGCGCTGGCGGACGACCCCGGCCATTTTGTCCGGTTTTGCCAGCATATCGATCCGGCTTTCAACTCTGCGACCTTTGCGTCGAGACGGCTTTACGGCGACTACCTGGAACTTACCCTGCGGCAGGAGGCGGAACGAAACCGCGGAACGTCGTTGGAGAAGGTCCATGGCGAAGCAATCGCTGTTCGACAGCAACCTGGCGATAACGCTTATCAAATCGATCTTGCGAATGGACGGAGCATCCGCGCCCACCAGGTTGTTCTCGCACTCGGCCATTTTCCTCCGCTGAATCCCGCTCCCATTGCCGGCCTACATAAAACAAGCGCCTATATCGGCAATCCGTGGGATTCCGCGGCGCTGGAGCGCAGCTATGGCGAGGCCCCGATAGCGCTTCTGGGGATGGGATTAACAGCCCTCGATGTGCTGTTCCGGCTCACCAGCATTAGCGATACCCCAAAAATTTATCTGGTTTCCCGGCACGGGCTTTTTCCACAGCCCCATCGTTTCAACCCAAAACCGCCGGCCGCAGCAGGTTTTCCACCTTTTCTCGAGAATTTGCCCCCCACCGTGCGGGCCTATTCTCGCGCGCTGCGTTCGGAAATCAGGAAAAATGCTACGCGCGGCGGCGACTGGCGCGACATTATCAACCTTCTCCGCCCCTATACGCCGCAAATATGGAGGCAGTTCCCGCTGGAAGAGCGGAAAAGATTTCTTTCTCGCGCTGTCGCTTACTGGGATATTCATCGTCATCGGCTCGCGCCGTCCGCTCATTTGCGCCTGAGCAGCATGATCGAATCGGGCCAGGTGGAAGCGGTAGCCGGTTACATCCAGGGTTGCGTGGTGAATGGCAGTAATTTATCGATCAAGATACGGGAACGCCATACCGGTCATCTCCGCGAGTTGAACATAAGCCGGGTGGTCAATTGCACTGGGCCGAATTGCGATATCAGCAAGGTGACCGTACCGTTGGTGGTTCAGTTGCGGGACGAAGGATACCTGCAACAGGATCCGACCAGGATTGGATTCGAAGTAAATGACGATTACCAAGTGATCAACCGCCAGGGCCGTCCGGCAGAAAACCTTTTCTATATCGGACCCATGCTGAAGGCCCGCTTCTGGGAGGCGATCGCCGTTCCCGAACTGCGGGTCCATGCCCGGCGTCTGGCAGAACGGCTGACTAGCGACCGCCCAGAAAAACAAGAAGGAACCGCTCCGCGATAGCGACGCAATGCCCGATCAACCCCCTTTCATTTGGACGCAACCTGCTACGCTTCTTCGCCCAGAAAACCGCCGCTCTGGTGGCTCCACAGGCGAGCATAGAGACCGCCGCGCTCGATGAGCGCCTGATGGCTCCCTTCCTCCGCCACCCTCCCCTTATCCATCACGACCAGACGATCCATCGCCGCAATTGTCGACAGGCGGTGTGCAATAGCAATGACGGTCTTGCCTTCCATCAATCGGTATAAACTCGACTGGATAACCGACTCCACTTCCGAGTCCAGGGCGCTGGTGGCTTCGTCCAACAGGAGAATAGGCGCATCTTTGAGCATGACGCGCGCGATTGCAATCCGTTGCCGCTGGCCACCGGAAAGCTTCACCCCGCGCTCCCCGACATGCGCATCATAGCCGGCGCGTCCCGCGGGATCAGTCAGGCTCATAATGAAGTCGTCGGCTTCGGCTCTTTTTGCAGCGGCTATCATATCCGCGTCCGTCGCGTCCGGCCTACCGTATAGAATATTCTCCCGCACCGAGCGATGCAGAAGGGAGGTATCCTGCGTGACCATCCCGATATTGGCACGCAAGCTATTCTGGGTGACGTGCTTGATATCCTGCCCATCGATCAGTATGCGCCCCTGCTCGATGTCATAAAACCTCAGCAGCAGATTGACTAGCGTGGACTTGCCCGCCCCCGACCGCCCAACTAGCCCGATTTTCTCGCCCGGCCTGACATGGAGCAAAAGATGATCGATGACCGGCTTCGTCCCACCATAACAGAACAGTACGTCCTCGAAGCGGATATCCGCCTTGCGGATCTGAAGAGGTTTTGCGTCGGCAACATCCGTCACCACGTGCGGACGCGATAGCGTTTCGATCCCATCCCGCACCGTGCCTACCTGTTCAAATAACGATGCCATCTCCCACATTACCCAGTGGGACATTCCGTTGAGTCGCAGCGCCATCGCGCCTGCCGCCGCAACCGCCCCCACGCCTATCGCGTTTTCGGTCCACAACATCAGCGCGACCCATGTCGTGCTGATGATCAGAAGCGCTCCCATGGTTTGATTGACGATTTCAAAGCTGGTCACCAATTGCATCTGCTTGTATACGGTCTTTAGAAAATCCTGCATCGCCGATCTTGCATAACCTGCTTCCCTGCCAGCATGCGAAAACAGCTTTACGGTGGCGATATTGGTGTAGGCGTCGCTGATGCGCCCCGTCATGAGGGCGCGCGCATCGGCCTGGGATTGGGAGACGCGGCTCAGCCGCGGCACGAAAAACCGCAATGCGGCGGCATAAAGGACAAACCACGCGATAAAAGGCAGGGACAGCCAGCCGCTAAAATTACCGACCACCAAAACCAGGGTGAAAAAATAGATCGTCACATACACCAGGATGTCGCCGAGGATGAAGCAAACATCCCGCAGTGCCAGCGCAGTTTGCATGACTTTGGCAGCCACACGGCCGGCGAATTCATCCTGATAAAAATTCATGCTCTGGTTAAGCATCAGGCGATGGAAGTTCCATCGCAGCCGCATCGGAAAGTTGCCGCCTAGCACCTGGTGCTTGAAAAGGTTCTGCAAGCCCACCAAAACCGGGCTCACCGCCAATAACCCGGCGAACAGAAGCAGCGTCGACTGCTCCTGCTCCCATAATAGCGCGGGCGGTATGCGGCTTAGCCAATCCACGATTTTTCCCAGAATGGCGAAGAATAATGCCTCGAAAGCGCCTATCGCCGCAGTGAGCAAGGTCATCGCGACCAGATAGCGCCGCACGCCGCTGGTGGCTTCCCATACGAATACCAAAAATCCTTTCGGGGGTACCGTTTCCTCGATATCGGGATAGGGGTAAAGCTTTTTCTCGAAGTAATTAAACATCCAGTCTTAGTAACGTATTGGCGGCGTTATGGCAAGACTTTACGCGAATGAGGCGCATATCCATCGCCTGAGCAATCGAATAGAGCCTTGCTGGCTGTTTGTGGGGCATTGTTGAGATTGGCGCCGGTAGGTGGGTCCGGCGGCCCCGCCCGATGGCCCGAGGAGCGGGAAGACGGTGTTTCCATGTAATGAAAGACCTCCGTGGATGTTGCAGCTCTGTTAAATTAGGAGAAAATACAGGCAATGACCGCTTCAATGCCATCTCACCGCGCTGTCGCAAGCGCATTCCCCAGGATGAAAATACTCATGACCCAACAACCTATCGTCGTAGCCCATTAATGCCTGGTGCATATGCACACCTGACGCTGGTCAACCTGGTCCGGGAGCCGGCCCGCCTTGAAAGCCATGGCTTCCCGCCTGAAGCCATTGTTCCGGTACTCGACTACTTCCGTTTTTGCGAACTCGGTGCGATCAGCCCGGACTATCCTTATCTCGATATTTCCCATCCCGATGCGTGTCAGTGGGCTGACCGCATGCACTACCAGAAAACCGGCGACATGGTCAAAACGGGCATCGACCTGATCAGAAAGCTCGACGGTCCGTCGCAGCAAAAGACGTTTGCGTGGGTGCTGGGCTACACCAGCCATGTCGTGACCGACGTCACCATCCATCCTGTCGTCGAGCTGAAGGTGGGTGAATACCAGAAGAACAAGGGAAGGCACCGAATCTGCGAAATGCACCAGGACGCCTATATCTTCCAGCGGCTGAACATCGGTGAAATAGGCCTGGCCGAACACCTCGATTCGGGGATCTGGGGCTGCTGTGCGCCCCCTGGCAGCGGAAAGCTCGACACGGCTGTTGCCGGTACGTGGCAGCGCATGCTTGAGGTGTGCTACTCCGACGCCTATCAAACCCAGCCGCCGGTCATCGACGACTGGCATGGCTCTTTCAAGTTTATCGTCGATAAAGCCGAAGAAGGCAACGCCCTTCCCCCCTTTGCCCGCCATGTCGCGGCCAATATCGGCTTGACCTATCCGGCCATCAGCGATCTCGATCCGCAATATCTGGAGGCACTCGAAACGCCGCTCGGCGCGATGCATTATGACCAGATATTCGACCGGGCGATGGAAAACGTGCTGGATGCGTGGGCACACGTTGCCGATGCCGTGTTCAGGAACAGCAACACTTACCAGACCGCGGCGGTTAACTGGAACCTCGACACCGGGCGCGACCAAACCGGCAGTTACGTGTACTGGCAGGAGAAAAAACTGGCGTGACCACGATACGGACGCCTGTTACAGCTACTGCTGCGGTTGTGTTCTTGCTTTCCTTCGCGGTGGGTTGCGCACCGATTAAGCAGCGTCCCGACAGGGAAGAAATGTACATCAAGGCCTCCGCGCTGACGAAGTTATCAGCTGCGGTGGAATCCACCGTCCGCTACAAGAATCCGCCAACGGGACTTGACGAACGCGAACTGCTGACGCTCGCCACGCGGCAGGATCCCGCACTCGTGGATAATTTCAAAGACTACACGGTCCGGGTGCTGCGGCACGCGCGCCACTCGGTAGTGCTGGTATGCGATACATCAGGTACTCGCGCCCTGCTCGAGGATGCGGGATGCTCCGGGCCGATGGATCGCCATCGGTGGATGGGTGAGAAACCGGAACCGTGCGAATTTACGATTGAAACCACAGAGGTGTGCGGGAGAGATTAATGGAGCGCCCCAAAATTGCTGAGTAAATACTTAAACCTGCCATAATAGCTCTTAGGCCAAACCGTTGTGAATTCAGCCATAAAGTTTAAGAAAGAGGCTAAGGAACAAGACCATATGGATGCCGTGCGTGACAACATAATTTCATATAACGAAATGTGCAGACGTGAAGGCATAAGCTTGCAACAAGGCATGAATTACGGTTTAGGCGGCAGCCACTCGGTCATTCTTATGTCCCTCAGACCTAATGCACCTTATCGCGATTATCTAGAAGACTCTGGAATAACGCTAGTGTATGAAGGTCACGACATACCGAAGAGCACCTTATTTCCCAATCCCAAAATCGTTGACCAACCTCTCAAGTATCCAAGTGGTGGACTCACGCAAAACGGCAAATTCCACGCCGCTGCCCAAGCCACAAAATTCGGTCAGCGTCATCCCGAGCGAGTGAGAGTCTACGAAAAAATTCGTCCAGGTATTTGGTCGTACAACGGGGTTTTTCATCTCCTTGATTCATGGATTGAACCCGACGACTTCCGTACCGTCTGCAAATTCAAACTCATTGCAGTGGAAGGTGAAGATGACTTTGAGCAACCGGTACAGCTCGATGCGCAACGACGCCGTATTATTCCCACTCACGTCAAGCTTGAGGTGTGGAAACGTGATGGGGGCAAGTGCTCACTTTGCAGCGCTACGGACGAACTACATTTCGACCATATCCTTCCGTTTGCTAAAGGGGGAACTTCATTAACAGCCACGAACGTGCAATTGCTGTGCGCGAGGCACAACCTTGCAAAAAAAGATCGCATCGAGTGATATGGCAGAACCAGCTCGCCTTGTAATTACTGCTGAATCTACACAACATCTCCTTGCCAATTCTTTACTTTTGTTCAGTGTCTGGGGCGGTGCAGCCCGTTGCCTCAGCCCTGCCGTTTCAATACCGTATCCCTCGCCTGCGGCAACAATTCCGGATAGTCCCGGCTGTAGTGCAGGCCGCGGCTTTCGTGGCGCATCATGGCGCACAGCACGATCAGGTCGGCGGTATCCACCAGGTTTCGCAGCTCGAGCAGATCGCTGGTGACGTGGAAGTTTGCGTAATACTCGTTGATTTCCTCGCGCAGCAACTCGATTCGGCGCCGCGCCCGCTCCAGGCGCTTGGTGGTACGGACAATGCCGACATAGCTCCACATGAAACGTCGCAGTTCATCCCAGTTATGCGAGATGACGATCTCTTCGTCGGCATTGGTTACGCGGCTCTCGTCCCAGCGGGGCAGCTCGACGGGAGGCTCGGGCGCCCGCCCCGTAATATCCCTCGCGGCCCCCTGGCCAAATACCAGGCATTCCAGCAATGAGTTGCTCGCCAGCCGGTTGGCGCCGTGAAGACCGGTGTGCGCGGTCTCCCCGACCGCATATAAATTGTCCAGGTCGGTCTTACCGTACAAGTCAGTCACGATGCCGCCACAGGTATAGTGGGCTGCCGGCACGACAGGAATGGGCTGTTTGGTAATATCGATGCCGAATTCCAGGCAGCGCTTGTAGATGTTGGGGAAATGCTCCTTCAGGAACTCCGCGGGCTTGTGCGAGATATCCAGGTAAACGCAATCGAGCCCGCGTTTTTTCATTTCGAAGTCGATCGCACGGGCGACGATATCACGCGGCGCAAGCTCCGCGCGCGAGTCGTGCCAAGGCATGAAACGGGACCCATCGGGGAGTTTCAGCACGCCGCCCTCTCCGCGTACCGCCTCGCTGATGAGAAAAGACTTGGCATGCGGATGGTAAAGACAGGTGGGATGGAACTGGACGAATTCCATGTTCGCGATGCGGCAACCCGCCCGCCATCCCATGGCGATGCCGTCGCCGGTGGCGGTATCTGGATTAGTTGTGTAGAGATATACCTTCCCCGCGCCGCCCGTCGCCAGCACGGTATTATCCGCCCCGATAGTCCGCACCTGGCCGGTGGCGCTATCCAGCACATAGGCGCCATGGCAGCGGTTGCTCTTCTCCTCGGCGACCCCCCGGAGGGGTCCCAACTTGGCGCTGGTAATGAGGTCGACTGCGACATGATGCTCGAGCACGGTGATATTGGGATGGGTGCGCGCCTGGTCGATGAGGGTGCGTTGCACCGCCTGCCCGGTCGCATCCGCCGCATGGATGACGCGCCGCACACTATGCCCGCCCTCCCGCGTCAAATGATATCCCGTACCGTTGTCATGATCTCGGGTAAATGGCACGCCCTGCCTGATCAGCCACTGGATGGCCTGGGGTCCGTTTTCCACCACGTAGCTGGTCACCGCCTCGTTACAAAGGCCGGCCCCCGCAACCAGCGTATCCCGGATATGGGCTTCGGGCGAATCCTCTTCCGACAGCGTTGCGGCAATGCCCCCCTGGGCCCAACCGCTGGCACCGTCGAGCAACGCTTTTTTGGTAATGAGTCCGACCTTTCTGCTGGATGCCAGATTGAGCGCAAGCGTCAGGCCGGCGAGACCGCTGCCGATGATCAGGGTATCAAAATGTAGTTGCGGCACGTGAATTCATTGTATTGATACAGGACCAGAATGATACCAGACTTGGCGCCGCTCCTTTGAGGGGACCCCAATCCCGACAGTGTCGAGACAAGCGTCCTCATGGGGCTGACTGATTCGCGGCAGTCAACGGATGAGCCGTTCCAATGCGAGGGACGGCCATAATTCCCAGCCCTCCCCTAGACCAACGTTGGTCTATTCCGTCGGTTACCGAACAGAATTGGCCCAGGCATGGGCGCACATTATGCGTCGGTTTCCCATTCTTGCCCCACCAACGCCGGAACCGCGCGCGAATTTTGCCAGCTCCATCTAACTGCCGCCAAGGAGATCACCATGCCGCTCACCATGACTAATAGCCAGAACACGGATTCATGCATTGACGAGTGCATCAGCTGCCATCAAACCTGTTTGCAGACTGCCATGGGTCATTGCCTGGAAACGGGCGGCAAGCATGTCGAGCCAGGGCATTTTCGGCTGATGATGAGCTGCGCTGAAATATGTCAGACATCGGCAAATTTCATGCTGAGCGATTCCCCTTTCAGCCAGCAGATCTGCAGAGTCTGCGCCGAGATTTGCGACGCCTGTGCGGAAAGTTGCGAGAAGCTGGAGGACATGGAGGAATGCGCACTGGCCTGCCGCGATTGCGCCGAAAGCTGCCGCAATATGGCGGGCGGCACCGAATAATTGATGCGCGATGGTTGATGCAAGCGCAAGCAGTCGGGGCGCCAATTTTGCCCCCCGCAAAAAATCACCTTGCCTCAAGTCTTCCTGGGAATCAGACGGCTCTGCGGCGGTACCACGACGCTACTATCTGGGCGTAATGCATCGGCCGGGAGATACTGAAGCTCATGCACGCTTGGCAACGCCCCAGGCGACGACTGAGGTGCCCTGTGGGAGTCATTCTGGCTTTCCACAGGCGGCGTCGAATTCAGGTGCAAAACAGTTGAATGATGCGTTCGATCTATCTGTGCAATAACCACGTTTTCAACTGAACTAATTTATACTATGCGTTGTCTCTCTACACAGATCACGGATAACAAGCCTGGAGCGCGTCATTCCCCGATAGACCCTTGAACGGGTATACTTGCCTGAGCCGCACGATTGTGCGGCAGTTGCAGGTAAAGAATCATTAATTCAGGGATTAGGCGGCATGGGTGACCGGGAAATCGATCAACAACTGGTGGAGCGCGCGCAGCACGGCGACAAACAGGCGTTTGATCTTTTGGTGGTCAAGTACCAGCGCAAGCTTGCACGATTGCTTTCGCAATTTATCCGCGATTCGACAGAAGTGGAAGACGTCACCCAGGAGGCGTTTATCAAGGCGTACCGTGCGCTGCCGTCATTCCGCGGGGATAGCGCCTTTTACACCTGGCTGTATAGGATCGGAATTAATACGGCGAAGAATTTTCTCGTGGCGCAAGGTCGGCGCGCGCCGACCACCACAGCCGGATTCGACAACGAAGATGCCGAAGGATTTGAGGAAGCAAGCCAGTTACGGGAGATGAACACGCCCGAGAGTGAACTGACAAGCAAGCAGATCGCTCAAACAGTGAACCAGACGCTGGAAGAATTGCCTGAGGAGTTGCGGACGGCAATTACGCTGAGAGAAATAGAAGGACTAAGTTATGAGGAAATTGCAGTCATCATGAATTGCCCCATTGGCACGGTCCGATCGCGCATATTTCGCGCTCGGGAAGCGATAGCGGAAAAATTACGGCCCTTGCTGGGGACCGGCAAAGACAAGAGGTGGTAGGATGCAGGAAAAAATATCGGCATTAATGGATGGTGAATTAAGCGGGGAAGACGCCGAAAGCGTCATTGGCGACTTTGAGGCAACAGACGGACTGCGCGAACAATGGGCGGTCTATCATCTGATCAGTGATGTTCTGGAGCATTCCGAGGCAAGACATATCGACGTTTCGCGGCGCGTGAGTGCAAGATTGGCCGCTGAACCTTCGCTCATCCCCTCCGTCACCGTGCTCCATCCCAAACCCAAGCCAAAGCGGAAACCGGTTGCCTATGCTGCGGCTGCCTCGATAGCCGCAGTGGTCGCAGCGGGCTGGATGAGTCTGCAAACAACGCAAGCGCCTCATCAGCAGCAAAATCTCGCTGATGCCAGAACCGCTCCTGCAAACTCCATGCCGGTCATCCCGGCAGTCAGTCCGGTTCCGGCATCCGCTCCCGTTCAAATCAACGATTATCTGCTGGCGCACAGGGAGTTTTCGCCCAGTACCGCCATGCATGGCGTAGCGCCCTATACGCGTACGGTAGCCGAGTCGCGCGAACATTTCGGCAGATGACACGAGTTGCACTGGCTGCCCTGTTGCTGCTAGGCACCAGCGGTCAGCTCGTATTCGCGCAAAACCCGTCCAGTTCGTCCCCAGAAGCGTTAGGCTGGCTGCAAAAGGTCGCTGCCGCACCGCGTCAGCATAACTACATCGGCACTTTTGTCTATTCTTCCGGCAACGAGATCGAGACTTCCCGCATCGTCCACGTAGTAAATGGGGACGGGGAGCAGGAAAAAAGCGAGGTTCTGGACGGCGCGCCACGGGAGATCGTCCGCAACAATGACGAGATGAGATGCTATTTGCCCGAGACCAAGACCGTCGTTACCGAAAAGCGCTGGCTGCGAAAGGTCTTTCCCGCGTTGCTTCCCCAACCGCTGAGCAATCTCGACGATAACTACATTGTTAAAAAAGGCGGGCTGGAACGCATCAGCGACTACCTCTGTCAGGTCATCGAGCTGGAACCCCGGGACGACAAGCGCTACGGACAAAAGCTGTGGGTGGATACTGAAACCGGTTTGCTGCTGAAAGCCGCCGTAATGGACAAGGACCGGGTGGTGGAACAGTTTGTGTTTACGGATCTTAAAATCGGCGGCAAGATAGACAAGGAATTGCTGAAATCCAGATATGCGGGAAAAGCCGCCGGTTGGCACAATACCAACTTGGTATCGTCCACCATCAAAAGCGGAAAGCTGGGCTGGCAAGTCAAGGATCCGCCACCGGGATTCAAAAAGATTATTGAAATGAAGCGCAATCTCTCCGAAAAATCCAGACCGGTGTCTCATATTGCCCTTTCGGATGGGCTTGCCGCAGTATCGGTATTCATCGAACCGGTTTCGACACAATTCACGCCACCGGCCGAGGGGCTTTATCACAGCCGCGGAGCGATCAATATCTATACCCGCACCGTGGCGGATAACGTCATCACCACTGTGGGCGAAGTGCCGCCAGCCACCGTCATGCAAATCGGAAACTCCGTCACCAGTCATAAGACCGATTGACCGATCAGAGGGATGCCAGGGCATTTCCCGAGCCAGAGCCGGGGATATTGCAACCCCGGCGACAAGACACCGTTCGGTATCGACGTGCTTGTATTACAATCATGGGCGGGGAGCGGTTCGTCCCGAGGTTCGTTCCAGATCCGACATCACCTTGAAAGACGCCATACCGGCCGCATATAGACGATATTTCCGTATGTGAAGCCCGGCGCGAGGGATATATACCTTTCGTATTAATTCAATGGCTCGCCGGTTTTATTTTCCCATGGAAGGCAGAGAATGATATTTAAATTTTTTCTTGTGGCGTTGTTCGGCTTATCTGCTCCGGTCTGGGCGCAGCCCGGAGATTTGCCCAATTTTACCGAACTGGTCGAACGGGAGGGCCACGCCGTGGTGAATATCAGCACGGTCCAGGCTCCCAGCATGGGCAGCCGGGCTTTCCCCGGCATGCCGAATATTCCGGAGGACGATCCCTTCTTCGAATTCTTCCGCCGTTACGCTCCTCCGCATGGAATGCCCAAAGATTTCGAATCGAAATCCCTGGGTTCAGGCTTCATTATCAGTTCGGACGGTTATATTCTGACCAATACCCATCTGGTGGATGCCGCCGACGAAATCAATGTAAAACTGACGGACAAGCGTGAATTCCGTGCCAAGCTGATCGGAGCCGACCGGAGAACAGACATCGCGCTCCTGAAGATTGACGCCACCGGCTTGCCTAAAGTTACCCAAGGCGATCCTGAAAAGCTCAAGGTTGGTGAGTGGGTGGTGGCCATCGGCGCGCCCTTTGGTTTTGAGAATAGCGTTACGGCGGGTATTGTCAGCGCCAAAGGGCGCTCCCTCGCGCAGGAAAACTTCGTGCCCTTCATCCAGACCGATGTCGCCATCAATCCCGGCAATTCGGGTGGTCCTTTATTCAATATGAAGGGGGAAGTGGTCGGCATCAATTCCCAGATTTACAGCCGCACCGGCGGGTTCATGGGCCTGTCGTTCGCCATACCCATCGATGTCGCGACCGATATTTCCAACCAGCTGATCGCGAGCGGCAAGGTGAGCCGTGGCAGGATCGGCGTGCTGATCCAGGAGGTAACCAAGGAGTTGGCTGAATCCTTTGGCTTGCCCAAGCCCAGCGGCGCGTTGGTCGCGTCGGTGCAGAAGGGCGGACCCGCCGAGAAGGCCGGAGTTGAGCCACGCGACGTCATTCTCAAATTTGACGGCAAAACGGTAACCAGCTCAGGTGATCTGCCGCGGATCGTCGGCGCCACCAAGCCGGGCGCGAAGGTCCAGATGCAGGTATGGCGTAATGGGGCCACCAAAGACATTACCATAACGGTGGACGAGCTTCCGGCCGACGAGAAACCGGGGGCGCGTGGTGGCAAGCGCGGCAAAGCACCCGATACATCCAACCGTATCGGGTTGAGCCTGAGTGAGCTTACTGCTGAGCAGAAGAAACAACTGGAAGTGGACAACGGTCTGCTGGTCGAAGATATGGCGCCTGGAATCGCGGCCCGCGCAGGCGTCCGCCCAGGGGACGTGATTCTTAGCATCAACAACCAGGATGTGAAAACGGTTGACGATTTTAATCAGTTGCTCAATAAGGTTCCAAAAGGACGCAACATCGCGCTCCTGATCAGGCGCGGCGACACTACCACTTTCATCACCATGAAAGTAAACGGTGATGGCAAGTAAGCCGGGCATGCCCGGCTCCCTCCCGGGCGACCGACCCCTCGAATTGAGGGTCTACGCGCGGGAGCACTGCCATCTTTGCGCAGACATGATTGCCGCGCTGCGGGAATTGCAAGCGCGACATCCTTTTCACTTCGACGTGATCGACGTGGATAGCGACGACGATCTCCGGATGCGATATGGCGTTCGAGTCCCGGTACTGGTGGCAGGGAGCGGTGAGGAAATTTGCCACTATCATCTTGACCGGGATGCGCTAGATGCTTATTTAGTCAAAATTAGCTAGAATGCGCACTTCTCGATAAAGAAGGTTGCCGAATCTGTGCGGACCTGCGGGGCTGCGCCAGAGATTCAGGAGGGGCACGGCACGTGCCCTTTTTAATTGTCCCCAGCCATCCCCTCATAGCCTTCCTCGATCATTCACTCGGTCCCGATGCAGCATATTCGAAATTTCTCCATCATCGCGCACATCGATCACGGCAAATCCACCTTGGCCGATCGCATCATTCATTTGTGTGGCGGCCTGTCCGATCGGGAGATGGAGGAGCAGGTGCTGGACTCCATGGACCTGGAACGGGAGCGTGGCATTACCATCAAGGCGCAAACGGCCGCACTGGAGTACCAGTCGCTCGATGGAAATCGCTATTTTCTCAACCTGATCGATACCCCCGGCCACGTCGATTTCTCATACGAGGTGTCACGCTCGCTGGCCGCATGCGAAGGCGCGCTTCTGGTGGTGGACGCCTCCCAGGGCGTGGAGGCCCAGACGGTCGCCAACTGCTATACGGCCATCGAACAGGGTGTGGAGGTGGTACCGGTATTGAACAAGATTGATCTGCCGGCAGCCGAGCCGGAGCGGGTCATCAAGGAGATTGAGGATATTATCGGCATAGACGCGCAGGATGCCCTGCACGCCAGCGCCAAGACTGGTGAGGGGGTGCGGGACATCCTTGAAGCGGTGATTTCCCGTATCCCGCCGCCCAAAGGCGACCCTGCGGCCCCGCTGAAAGCCTTGATCATCGATTCGTGGTTCGACAACTATGTCGGTGTCGTCATGCTGGTACGGGTGCTGGATGGCGTGCTGAGGCCAAAAGACAGGATCATGCTCATGGCCAGCAAAGCGATTCACCTGTGCGAGCAGGTCGGCGTATTCACTCCCAAATCAAAAAACCGTGAATCCCTCAGCGCCGGCGAAGTCGGATTCATTATTTCGGGCATCAAGGAACTGAAATCAGCAAAAGTCGGCGACACGGTGACGCTGGTAGAACGTCCAGCTGCGGAACCGCTGCTCGGCTTCAAGGAAATAAAACCGCAAGTATTTGCCGGCCTCTATCCGGTGGAATCCAATCAGTATGATGCCCTGCGCGATGCGCTGGAAAAACTGAAACTCAACGATTCTTCGTTGCAGTATGAGCCGGAAACCTCGCAAGCGTTGGGTTTTGGTTTTCGTTGCGGCTTTCTCGGGCTGCTCCATCTCGATATCGTGCAGGAGCGGCTGGAACGCGAATATGACATGGATCTCATCACCACGGCGCCAACGGTGGTGTACCAGATCGTGCTGCGCGACGGCTCCATGATGGAAATCGAGAATCCCTCCAAGTTGCCTGACCTGTCGAAAATCGCGGAAATTCGCGAACCGATCATTACCGCCACCATTCTGGTCCCGCAGGAATACGTCGGATCCGTTATCACGCTCTGCATCAGCAAGCGGGGATCACAGAAAAACATGCAATACATGGGCAGGCAGGTCATGCTCACCTATGAACTTCCGCTAAACGAAGTCGTTATGGACTTTTTCGACCGCCTGAAGTCGACCAGCCGGGGATATGCCTCGCTTGATTACGAGTTCAAGGAATTTCGCCCTTCCGACCTCGTCAAGCTGGACATTCTCATAAACAACGAGAAGGTGGATGCGCTTTCGCTGATTGTGCATCGCAGCAATAGCCAGTACCGCGGGCGGGAACTCGCGCAGAAGATGCGCGAACTGATTCCGCGGCAGATGTTCGATATCGCCGTGCAGGCCGCCATCGGCTCTCATATCATTGCCCGGGAAAGCATCAAGGCGTTGCGCAAAAACGTGCTTGCAAAGTGCTATGGCGGCGATATTTCGCGCAAGCGCAAGCTGCTGGAAAAGCAGAAGGCTGGAAAAAAACGAATGAAACAGGTTGGTAATGTCGAGATCCCGCAAGAAGCTTTTCTGGCGATCTTGCAGGTCGGCGACAAATAGCGGGATGAACCGCGCGCGCACATGCCCGATGCGGGATCGTTTTACGCGGGACGCCTTCTACTCGAAAAATAAGGAATAGCGATGAACTTCCCTCTCATCATGCTGATACTGCTGGTGATTACCGGCGGCATCGCGTTGCTTGACCGCCTCGTGCTGCGGCGCCGCCGTGCGCCGGACGCTCAGGGCCCGTGGTGGGTGGAATATCCGAAAAGCTTTTTCCCGGTCATCCTGGTTGTCTTCTGCTTGCGTTCCTTCCTGGTGGAACCCTTCAAAATACCGTCCGGATCGATGATCCCGACGCTGCTGGTCGGGGATTTCATCCTCGTGAACAAATACACCTACGGCATCCGGTTGCCGGTGGCAAACGTCAAGGTGGTAGATATCAACGAGCCCCAGCGCGGGGAAGTGATGGTGTTCCGGTATCCGGTCAATCCATCCATGGACTATATCAAGCGTATTATCGGCATCCCGGGGGATACCGTTACCTATCGCGACAAACAGTTGACGGTTAACAATATCCCTGTAGTAATGGAACCTGAAGGCGAATACACGTATGTGGAATCCGGCTTGAATTACGTCTATAACCGCCGCTTCCGCGAGTCTCTGGACGGGCATAAGCACGATATCCTCATTAATCCGGATGCGCCAGATATCCAGCTTGGGGGGGTACACCCGTTTCCGCACCATCAGAATTGCAGCTACGATGACCGGGGATTTGCCTGCAAGGTGCCTGCGAACCACTACTTCACCATGGGCGATAACCGGGACAGCAGCAGCGATAGCCGCTACTGGGGCTTTGTACCCGAACGCAACATCGTCGGCAAGGCCTTCATGATCTGGTGGAATTTCAACGATCTCAAGCGCATCGGATTATCCATCAAATAGTGCCGGCGCTCGCGGCGCCCCAACTGCCCTGGGTTTGCTGGAACGACGGCGGCAGCGTGTACGCTCGCTCCCTCAGAATAAGGGGATCCGCCGGGCCAGAGGCGACCAATGAGAGCAAGCCGGCAGATGGTACGGATAGGAATTGCAGGTAAACTTGAGACCATGAACAATGAGGAGTTCTGCCGGAGAATCGGGTACACATTCCATCGTCCCGATCTGCTGCGCCAGGCGTTGACTCACCGCAGCCATAGCTTCCCGCACAATGAGCGGCTGGAGTTTCTTGGCGACAGCGTGCTCAACTGCGCGGTCGCAGGACTGATATTCCGCCATTTTTCCGACCTCACCGAAGGCAACCTCTCGCGCGTCCGCGCCAATCTTGTGAATCAGCAGGCACTCGCCAACCTTGCGCGCATGCTTGAATTGGGAACACTGATCAGATTGGGCGAAGGAGAACTCAAAAGCGGGGGGGACCGGCGCCCTTCCACGCTCGCCGACGCACTGGAGGCGGTGCTCGGCGCCATCTATCTCGACGGCGGTTTCGCCTCCGCCGAGAAAGTGGTTGTGAGTCTTTTTGTCCCCCTGCTGCAAAACCTCGATGAGCGCACGCTTGGAAAAGATCCTAAAACCCTTTTACAGGAATATCTCCAGAGCCACAGGCTGGCGTTACCACAATATTCTGTTATTGCCACCGTGGGCGAGGCTCACCAGCAGCATTTCACGGTCGAATGCGTTATCGTCAGGCCGGCCATGCGCACGGTAGGTGAAGGGGCCTCCCGCCGGCGGGCGGAGCAGGAAGCAGCAAAACAAGCTTATGATCAGCTATACCCACAGGATGAGTAGGAAATACCTTGTCAAGTCCATCGCGCCCGTGAGGAACATGTTCACGGATTCCCGCCGCTTCAACAGGGACTCGTTCGCAAGCGCGCGCGCACGGCTCCCAAGCGGCAACGTCCCTGCCGCTCTGGTTTTTTCCCAGGCGGCGTCCGCCGTTTTTATGGATCACCGGCGGTAATGACCAGCGACCACATGGAACATACTTTTCATGCCGAATACCGCTGTGGATATGTCGCCATTGTCGGACGGCCCAACGTCGGCAAATCCACTCTGCTCAACCGGATGATAGGGCAGAAAATCAGTATAACTTCCAAAAAACCCCAGACCACGCGCCATCGCATCACTGGCATATTGACTGAGGCGCAGTCCCAGTTCGTTTTTGTCGACACGCCCGGTTTTCAGTCACAACACCTTAATCGCCTGAATAGTGCGATGAACCGGGTCGTTACCCAGAGCCTGCGTGACGTGGACGTGGTGGTGCTTGTAATTGAGGCCATGCATTTCGATAACCGCGACAAGCTGGTAATAAAGCTCCTGCCAGTGGACCGGCCAGTGATTCTCGCCATCAACAAGGTTGACCTGCTGAGCGACAAATCACAGCTGCTGCCCTTTCTCGACAAAATGGCCAAAACGTACAGCTTCAGAGAGATCGTCCCGGTAAGCGCAGAACGGGGAACACAACTGCCGGCGCTGATCAACGCGATACGGCCATATCTTCCCCTAAACCCACCCTTTTTCGCTGAAGACGAAGTCACCGACCGCGACGAGCGTTTCATAGCCGCGGAGCTGGTCCGTGAAAAACTGTTTCGGTTGCTGGGCGAAGAAGTACCCTATTCCACCAGTGTTGTCATCGATCAATTCCAGACCGAGGGCGAACTGCGCAAAATTCATGTATCGATCCTCGTCGACAAGCCCAATCAAAAAGCGATCGTTATCGGCAAGGGTGGCGAAAAACTCAAGCTGATTGGTACGACCGCACGCAAGGACATGGAGGAAAGTTTCGGCGGTAAAGTTTATCTCCAGATCTGGGTGAAGGTGAAAAGCGGCTGGGCTGACGATGCGCGAACACTCAGAAGTCTGGGGTATGAGTAAAAAATTCGCGACTGGGTAGAGCGTGAGCAACGATAAGCTGCGCCAGGATGCCCAGCCTGCGTTCGTGCTACATACCTATCCCTATCTGGAGACCAGCCTCCTGGTTGAGACGTTCACGCGTAACTTTGGACGGGTTCCGCTGGTGGCGAAAGGCGCCAAGCGACCGAAATCCGCCCTAAGGGGCGTACTGCGGGCGTTCCAGCCACTGCTGCTCAGCTGGGGAGGTAAGTCCGAATTGAGGACCTTGTATAAAGCCGAGTGGCAGGGCGGACAAAAGCCATTACAGGGCACGGGGCTGATTTGCGGATTTTACCTCAACGAGCTGCTGGTGCGGCTGCTGCATCGCAACGACCCTCACGAGCACCTGTTCGAGTATTACCAGAAGGCGTTGGCAGAGCTCAGTACCCTGGAGGATTATATTCCCGTGTTGCGCGGCTTCGAGCAACGCATGCTGCAGGAGCTCGGCTACGCACTGACGCTTGATCACGACGTTGCCTCCGGGAAATCAATCGACCCCAGCCGCGAGTATTCTTATGAAATCGAGCGCGGTCCCCTACGCCAGGGTAGCCCCGCGCACGGTCTCGTGATTTGCGGAAAAACGCTGGTGGATATGCAGCAAGGCGATTATTCCGACGCCATGACCCGGCAACAAAGCAAAACGCTGATGCGCTACATCCTCAACCATTACCTCGGGGACCAACCGCTGCATACACGGCAATTGCTGAAGGAGCTACATCAATTATGAGATTGGTCGATCTGGTTGCGATCGTTTGCATGGCGCGGGCAACAGAAACTCCAGAGCAGGCTGGCGTCGACGATGGAGGTGGAACACACACCGGGAATCATAACCTCCCCCCGAAATATTCAACCCGGTTGCGACCGGCCTTTTTTGCCCGATAAAGCGCCTCGTCTGCGGCGGCGATAAGACGCCCTGCATCTTTACGCTTGCCATCGCTCATTGCTACCCCGAGGCTTACCGTGATGGGAATTTCCCCGGCCTCGCTTATAACGGGCGTCAGGCTGACGGCACGACGGATGCTTTCGGCGAGGGCCATCGTCTGGCTCCCGCCAGAGCCTGAGGTTGTGATCAGGAATTCCTCCCCGCCGTAGCGCCCCATATTGTCATCGGGACGCAAGGCGCCCTGCATGCGGCACGCCGCCTCCTGCAATACCGTGTCGCCGGCGGCATGGCCAAGGGTGTCGTTAATACGCTTGAAGTGATCAAGATCGGCTATTATCACGCCGAGGGGGAAATTTTCCTGTGCCGCGCGTTGCAGTGACCGTTGCAGATTGTCTACGATTGCCGCCCGGTTCCATACGCCGGTCAAGCGGTCATGCGTGGCTTCGATATGCAGCCTTTTATGCAGCCCAAGTATTCGTTCCGCGACCCGGAGCCGGGCGGCCAGGTGTTCTTCGTCGAGCGGCTTGGTAATGAAATCATCCGCGCCCGCGTCCATGCCTTCGAGGTAGCTGCCCTTGCTGTCCATCGCTGTAAGAAGAATGATGTAGGTATATTGCAGGGTAGGTTCCGCGCGAACCATTCGGCACAACTGCAAACCGTCTACATGGGGCATCATCCAGTCGGAGATGAGCAGGGAATAATCATTCTGTCTCCAGGCTTCCCATGCCTTACGTCCATCCTCCACGGCAGTGACTGTATGGCCCAACTTCCTTAGCGTGGCGCTGAACAAAAGCCGCGAGGTGGTATCGTCTTCAGCAATCAGAATCTTCATGTTCGGTTGTTTCCGGGGAATAAAATATCTGGGTGAACCCTGAGCTGGGCAATTTCTCCTACTACCCGCTCAAATTCCGCTTCAAGCTGATCGACCAGCCCTACGGCCCAATTCATCCGCTGGTCGCTTGTGGAGCACTCCAGTTGCTGCGCGATACTTGCCATGTGTAATGCGCCCACATTGGCGCTTGCGCCTTTGAGCGCATGCGCCGCCTTGCGCATCAGTTCATGGTCGCTGCCGCTTATCGCGTCGCGCAAGGCCCGGATGCGTTCGATGCTATCGCCCACGAATGCCGTGAATAACTGGTCGATTAACGATGGCTCGGATGCTCCTGCCAGCGCGCGCAGGCGGGCAATAGTCTCTGGATCCAGAGCGAAGGAAATGTTCCCAAAAGCCGAGGGACTGGGAAAAGAGGAAGGGTCTTCTACGCTGAGGGGGCCGATCACGTCATCAAGCTTCCCCGACGGCTGTGGCTCATCACTCTTCTGCTCAGCTTTATCTGGCACCCAACGGTTCAACACCGCCAAGAAATCTTCCTGTTTGACCGGCTTGCTGATATACCCGTCCATGCCCGCGCTCAGGCAGCGTTCCTGATCCCCCGCCATCACCTGAGCAGTTACCGCGATAATAGGGACATGCTGGCCATCTGGCTGCCGGCGAATCGCGGCGGTAGCCTCGTAACCATCCATTTCAGGCATTTCGCAATCCATAAAGACAATATCGTAATGGTAGCTCCGGGTCCGCTCGGTTGCTTCCTGGCCATTGGCGGACACATCCACCTCACACCCCAGATTCCGCAACATCGTAGCGCCGACGATCTGGTTGACTACGTTATCCTCCACAAGCAGCACATGCGCGCCCGTAAATAGCGCTTCGGCGCTGCTCTTAGTTTGTACGTCGAGAGGGGCAGCCACGGATGAAGTGCCACTGATGAGATCTACCGGCTGCTTGCGACAGTAAGCATCCCAGATATCCGCCAGCGTGGACAATAACTCGGACTGGCGCGCGGGTTTCACCAGATAAGCCGCGAAGCCGATTTTCTTAAGCCGTTCCCTGACGTCTCCTTCCTGTCCCAGTGAGCTGAGCATCACCAGCTGAATATCACGCAACAGCGGATCCGCTTTAATGGCTCGGCCCAGCATTTCACCGTCCATCTCTGGCATCTGATAATCGAGTATCGCGATCTGGTACGGGTTATCTGCCATAGAGGCGTCGCGCAGTGCCCGAAGCGCCTCCCCACCTGATGCACAACTGCCGATGCGCATTCTCCAGCCGCGAAGCTGCTCCTGCAGCACCAGCCGGTTTGCCGAGTTATCGTCCACGATCAGCACGCGAACACGCGCGAGATCGACGCGAGGTGTCGCCGGCAGCGGCGGCTGCTTCTGTAACGGCAGGCGCAGCGTAAACCAGAACGTTGAACCAACGCCAACCCGGCTCTTGGCCGCAATGGTTCCACCCATCAATTTTACCAACTGCTTGCTGATAGCCAAACCCAGGCCCGTGCCGCCGTACCGACGCGTGGTAGAGGTATCCGCCTGGGTGAATTTGTCGAAAAGGCTTTCCAGTTTGCCGGTCGCGATTCCGAGCCCGCTATCCTCAACACTGATACGGAGCGAAACCTCATCATCGTTTAGTTCCTCGGTTTCCACATCGATGAGCACGTGCCCCTTTTCGGTGAACTTGATGGCATTGTTGGTGAGGTTAGTCAGGATCTGGCGGATCCGACCCTTATCTCCAAATACATAGCGCGGCACATCCGGCGGGTAACGCACGATGACGTTGACATCTTTCCTTCTTGTCGGCTGCATCGCGATCATGCTCCCCACCTCTTCGACAGTCTGGAGCAGGTCAAAATGGATGGGCGAAATGATGAGCTTTCCCGCCTCGATTTTGGAGAAATCAAGAATGTCGTTGATGATGGTGAGCAAGGTCTCGCCGCTCGCGCGCGCGAGGCTGGCCAACTCGCGCTGCGCCGCCGTCAGCGGCGTATTTAGAAGCAGGCCCACGGTGCCGAGCACCCCATTCATGGGCGTGCGAATCTCATGACTCATGTTCGCCAGGAATTCGCTTTTTGCGCGATTTGCCGCCTCGGCTGCTTTTCGAGCGTTAAGCAATTCCATCTCCATATTCTTTCTCGCGGTAATGTCCTGGCCGGAAAAATAGAACTCCTCCACATCCTTGTTAGCAGTGATATTCCACAACACCCAACGCGTCGAGCCGTCCTTGCAGCACATCTGGCATTCGAAGGAGACCGGCGTACCCTGTATGAGCTTATCCAGCGCCGCCGAAGCTTCCGTGCGCGAACCAGGAAAAACGAAGTCCATGAACGGCCGGGATACCAATTCCTGTTGGGAAAAACCCGAAATCTTGGCCCAAGCCGGATTCAAGCGTTTGAAGTGCCCGTCAAAGCCGGAGATACTGAGAAAATTAAGCGACTGGTTAAAGTAGCGGTCGCGTTCGGTTTGGGTCGTTGTAAAAACGTAGGAGAGATGGCCTATCTCATCACTTGAGTCGATTTCAAACGCTGAATGGTAGCCTTCCTCCCCGATATGCCGGGTTTCTTCCTCAAGCTGCTCCAGATTCGCGACCTTTCGCCGCACGATCCGGTAGGAAAAAGCAACCCAGGCAATGATACAAATCAGCGTGACAAAGACGCACGACATATAAAAGCCCGCACGCCGCTCTGCAGTAGTGACCAAGTCCGATGTGCGCTGGTCGATCAGATCGTAGAATTCGTTTAACGACCGCATGATGCCGGCCTTGGCGATATGATAATTCTCGTCGTGCAGGAGACCGCGCGCGAATTCAGGGTCGGGTTCGCTCTTGATGTAATGGGAATCCGCGGACCCTTGCGTCGACCCTTTCATCGCGTTTAACCCCCGGCGTTCCCGCTCGACCAATTCGTTTGACCTGGTTTCGGCTTCGTCAAGTTTTGCAAGCTCCGCCGCCGGGACCCCGAGCTGTTCCAATTGCGATCGTAGCGATCGGCCCGGGCCTGGCTTGAGTTCAAAGCCGGGATCACCCAGCACGAGATCCCAGTAACTCCGCTCATACTTGTAGGGACGTTCCCTCTCGCCATTGCGTATCGCCAGGATATCCCAGTAATACTGCTCGAACTTTGGATCACCGGTGACCACAAAGGCGCGGGCCATGCGCGTCAAATCATCAGAGGATTGGCGCAGCTCATCCGCGGCAAGAAAAGAAGCGTGCCGAACATTCAGCGCATCATCCAGCTTGCGGCTCTCAAAGAAGCGGAGCACCACAAAGAGCGTAAGCAGGGCGATAAGTACCCCGGTCGTGAGGTAAAAGATATAACTCAATTTCCGGATTGTCATACTCTCTCCTTCGGCGCAGCTGCATGATCATTCCAACGCAGACGTCGCTTTTTTCTTGTTTTATGGACCGGAATATGCGACCGGAATCGGCGGCCGCTTGCCTGCTTTCTGGCCGGAACAGCAGGCGTCCGTCAGACTAAAATCGTCTTTGTCTTTGTCTTTGTCTTTGTCTTTGTATCGTGCGCAACCGAGGCACGGTGAAGGCTGGCAGACGCAAGACCGATCACCGGGGAGGCATCAGCCCAGCAGGGTCCTTTGTATCCGATCGCTGGATGTACCATTCATCCTGCTTGCGCATTAGATAACGGGGAGGGATTTCTGAATAGCTGTAAGTTTTTACAGGTAGCGGTAGGGAATTCAGGGTTCGGGGCGTACGGCATTCGGGAACCTCATGCTGCCGTGCCGCAATGATGGCGTCCGGATGAGCAGCAAGGCAGTATAAATCGGCTGCCTGGGCCGAAGAACAACGCTAGCCGGGCGGTCGCTGTGCTCGGGAAACCTTCCGCGTTGATGGCTGGGCGGAAAGCTTCGGATATCTTCTATTCGACGCCCCGGCGGCTATCGCACCATGAGGATTATTGACGTGAACGCAATGCACGATAAAGCTGCCGTGCCTCTTCTTCCTTGAGCGTGTCGTTAATCTCACGCATGACACTTTTCACGTCCACGGCGTGCTCGCTATGCTCGAAGTATCCGGTCAGCACAGTCTCCGGGTGAAGTTTACTGCTCTGGTAGAGCGACCAGATTTCCATGCCGTAATTGTTGGTCAGTAACTCGGGCGCAAATTGGCCGAAATAGGTAGCGAGGTTGTCGACATCACGCAGCAGCATTTTGCGCGCCTGGTTATTGGCGGCGGCGTCAATCGCTTGTGGGAGATCGATAACAACGGGACCCGTCGCGTCGACCAGGACGTTATATTCCGAGAGATCGCCATGGACGATTCCCGCGCAGAGCATGCGCACCACTTGCCTGATCAACATATGATGATATTCGCGGGCTAGCTCTGCCGTAAGCACCAGGTCATTCAGCCGTGGTGCCGCATTGCCGTCGCTGTCGGCCACCAGTTCCATCAGCAGCACGCCCTCATGGAAGTTATATGGCTGGGGCACACGCACACCCGCTGCAGCGAGCCGGTACAAGGCATCCACCTCGGCATTTTGCCAGGCCTCTTCCTGCGCTTTGCGTCCATAGCGGCTCCCCTTCTCCATGGCTCGCGCACGGCGGCTGTTTTTTACTTTGCGGCCTTCCGTGTAATCCACGCTTTGGTGGAAGCTGCGCTTGTTGGCTTCTTTGTATACTTTCGCGCAACGGATATTTTCTCCGCAGCGCACCACATAGACTGTGGCCTCCTTGCCGCTCATCAACTGGCGGATGACCTCATCGACGAGGCCGTCCTGGACCAGCGGTTCGATTCTCTTCGGGATTTTCATTGATTCGAATGCTTTTTAACGGCTACAGATCCATGCTCATGTAACACCTTATCTTGACACGGCCCCAGCCTCAGCCGCTTCTACCACAAGCACGTCGCAAGGCGCATACTGCAGAACCTGTTTTGTGACACTGCCAAGCAGCATATCTTCCCATCCTGCCTTGCCGTGCTTGCCTATGATGATCAGATCCGTTTCCAGCGCCTGTGCCTTTTTCAGTATGACATCGGCTGGCGAACCTGACTCGACCATATGCGACCATGAAAGGGTGTCGTCACCCGACCTGGAGATAAGTTTTTGCATCTCATCGCTTCTGCGGTCACTCAACTCGGCACGGTAAGCTTCTATCTTTTCCACATCGAATTTCAATTTCTTTTCGAGCGGCACCTCAACCGCGTGCAGGACAGTGGCAGTCGCCCGTGGTGCCACGCTTCGCGCCAACTCCAATCCGCGCCTGGAAGATTCCGAGAAATCCACGGCCACCAATATCCGTTGATAAGGCGCCTCGGGCTCACGCTTCACAATCAACAACGGGCAGGGCAGCGTGCGCAATACCTTGTCGGTGGTCGAGCCGACGAACAAGTCGCGCATCAACCCGCCACCGTGAGCACCCAGCACCACCAGTCCCGCTTTCAGCAGTTTGGCATAGTGGGCGATTTCGCTGTGGGCCCGTCCCACGTTCAGCGTCACCGTCATTACCCGGATCCCGTAGGTATCTGACAGCCTGCGTTCAACCTCGGCCAGCTGGTGGCGAGCGGACTCCATCAAATGCTGCTCCGTGTCCACGCGCGGTTCGGCCAGATGGCGCAGCGACTCAAGCGCCAGCCTATCGATGACATGCAGCAAATCCAGAGATTCGCAATCCAGTTCACGCGCCAGCATTGCGGCTCGCATTTCCGCGCGGGCCGCCATGGCGGACATGTCCGTGCCGACGACGATTCGTTTAATGGGCGATATCATTGGTTCTTCCCTAGTTAATTGAATTATCCGATTCAACTCACATGAAAGTCATGCCCAGGTCGTCATGCTCCAGGTTTTGGCAGTGATAGAGGACAACAGTATAGTCCCCGAATTAGTCCTGGAATGCCATGGGAATGGACTTCCTCAAACGGCATGACCAACACCGCGTCCGCCCCGTCGCTGTTAATGAAACCGTTCCACAGGCCGGCGTAGCTATCGTATCCTCGTTCTCCGTCGACATGGTACGCGAAATAACCATAAACCGCTGGCCACGCAGATGGATGGGATGGGGCATGGCATCAACTTGCCCATACTACCTCGGCCCCGACCATCCATCCCACTGCCTCCCCCTCGAGTCCTCCCATACCCAGTCCACCGCCTTCCGCCGACCGGCGCGCTAGTCCCCTGCCCTCTGCGACACGTTCAAGACTGAGGGTCCCGCATTTACCCGGCTTGCTCTCTCCCTGCATTCGTTTCATACGGCTCCAGCTTGTAGCAACATTGAGTTCCTACCGCCCCCACCTGGAGTCGCAGGAAGTTCAGAACCTCGATCACCACGAGGCGCGAATTACCGCGCGACAGATTTACCTTCGGACGAAGACTGTATTAGTATAGTAAATTTGCTCAATCGGGCTTGCCTTGAGTCGTAACCACTGTGGCAAGCATGACCTCACGCTCAAAAAGCGATGCCGGCTCATCCTTCGCCCTGGTAGCAGGCTGGCGCGACCCTCGGCTTGTACAAAAGGACGCATTTGAAATACGTCAGATAGAACTTTTACGCACGGCGGCGGGCAATCACCGAATCGTCAATTACGCTATTATCCGCGCAAGGCACGCCGGAGACTATGCTGGTATGCGCGGGCCAATCACAATGAATAATGAGACATGATAAAACTTGGCGTAAATATTGATCACGTCGCGACGCTACGGCAAGCGCGGCGTACGCGTTACCCCGACCCGGTAGAGGCGGCACTGGTCGCGGAATCGGCCGGGGCGGATGCGATTACGCTGCACTTGCGTGAAGACCGCCGCCACATACAGGACAGTGATGTTGAAACCCTCCGCGGTTTGATAAAGACCCGCATGAATCTCGAAAGCGCGGTCACCGAAGAAATGACAGATTTCGCGCTTCGGATCCAACCGCACGACGTTTGCCTGGTACCTGAACGGCGTGAAGAACTGACAACCGAAGGGGGCCTTGATGTGCTGCGCTACTTCGACCAAGTGCAGCGCGCCTGCCGGAAACTGGCTGAGGCCGGGATTCGGGTATCGCTGTTTATCGATGCCGATCGAGCACAGATCGAGGCGGCGGCGCACGCCGGCGCGCCGGCTATCGAAATTCATACCGGCCACTACGCCGATGCGCGAACTGTCGCTCAACAGGAGAATGAGCTGGAGCGTGTCCGCGCCTCTGTCAGCGCAGGGCTGGCCCGGGGCCTGGCGGTCAATGCGGGACACGGCTTACATTATCAGAACGTTCGGGCGATTGCGGCTATCCCCGGCATATCCGAACTCAATATCGGCCATGCCATCGTGGCCCACGCTTTGTTTGTCGGCTTCGAGCAGGCGGTACGGGAAATGAAAACCCTGATGCTGGAAGCCTGCAAATGATTTATGGAATCGGCACCGACTTGGTTGAACCCTCACGCATTGCGCGGCTGCTCGAGAAGTACGGCGAGCGTTTTGCCAAACGGCTGCTCGCCGACGACGAATGGCCGGAATATGTGAAGAGTATGCAGCCAGCGATGTTTCTCGCCAAACGCTTCGCCGCGAAGGAAGCTCTTTCCAAGGCAATCGGGACCGGTATGCGCTATCCCGTGAGCTTGAATAATATCGGCATCACGCACGACCCCCTGGGGAAACCCTATTTTACCTTTCATCCCGAATTGAGCTCGCTGGTCAAAAATGAAGGCATAACCAGCCACCATCTCTCCATCAGCGACGAGTTGAACCTCGCCTGCGCGTTTGTCATACTAGAAAAATAAGCCCATGACGCTCGGCCCTCTCATGCTTGATATCGGCGGCACTAGGCTCACTGCTGCCGATAAGACAAAACTTCTGCATCCGACGGTTGGCGGGGTAATCCTCTTCGCCCGCAATTACTCGTCCCTTGCTCAGCTTACGCAACTGACCGCCGAGATTCACGCACTCCGGAACCCTCCGTTGCTCATTGCCGTCGATCATGAAGGCGGCAGAGTCCAGCGTTTTCGTACCGAGTTCACCCGCTTGCCGCCGATGCGGGAGCTGGGAAGAATCTGGGATGAGCATCCGCGCCAGGCGCGCCATCTCGCAAGGCAGATGGGGTATGTCCTGGCAGCCGAATTGCGGGCCGCGGGGGTTGATTTCAGCTTCACTCCCGTCCTCGATATGGACTACGGCACGAGCTGCGTCATCGGAGACCGCGCGATTCACCGTGAACCGGAAGCGATAGCAGATCTGGCGCATAGTCTGATGTCCGGGTTGAAATCGGGTGGCATGAATGCAGTGGGCAAGCATTTCCCCGGACACGGCTGCATCCAGGCGGATTCTCATCTTGAACTGCCCGTAGATCAACGCGCCTATGCGGACATCGAAATGAATGACATGGTCCCGTTCCGCAAAATGATCGATCTCGGGATGATCGGCATTATGCCGGCGCATGTGATTTACCCAAAGGTGGATTCACGCCCTGCTGGATTTTCCGAGGTCTGGCTGAAGAAGATACTGCGGGGCGAGCTGGAGTTTGAGGGATGTATTTTCAGTGACGACCTGAATATGGAAGGCGCAGCGTTTGCGGGCACCGTGCTGCAGCGCGCGGAAAGCGCGTTGCATGCCGGGTGCGATATGGTGTTGATCTGCAACAATCCGGACGCCGCCGACACGCTGCTGGCCGAGTTGCGCTGGGATATTCCCGCCATCAGCCTGGTTCGCCTCGCTCGCATGCATGGACACCCCCACCCCGAGTCCATCGTTGAGCTGCACGAAAACACTGATTTTGTTAAAGCGGTAAAAGAAATTGGAGGTATTGGAATGAGCAGCGGAGATTTGCCGTTAGGGAATGTCGAATAAATCCTCCGCGGAGCCCGTTGCCGGCAAAATAGGCATGTACACAAGTGGTCTCTTTGTACACCCTTGTCAAAAGGATCGGCCATTTGCGTCCTCGCCGTCCGGGCACCCCATCTTGCAAATACGCAATGTGCCTCTGACCCCTCCCAAGCATTGGCCAAAGGTTTTTTTGGCATAACGGCGCCACTTTCGCTCAAACCCTGTCACGGCCGATTGCGCCCCATCGAGCCACACGCTCCTGCGCAGCCGCGCCAGTACGCCGGTCGTATTGCGTACGCCACTAACTGCGACATAAGGAATCTGTTCAATGTTCCCTTGTAGTCGCGCTTCAGATTGATCCCAAATAGTTGAGCGAGGCAAACACCGGTTTATTCCCCGCACGCTCAAAACCCTGCGCGCATTCTTCCGTCCCCACCCTCTAGCCTCCATCGAGACCGGCTCATGTTGATTACCAGGTTCAGTTGAAAAAAATTCAAATGGCACTATATTGAGAGATGATGCAAATCAATTATTTTTCAACCGTTAATCATGGAGGGAGTATGCCCATTACACGTTATGAGCCCTGGAGCTTGCTGCATCAATTGCACAAAGAACTGGACAGAGCCCGCGAGGGCACGAATGGCGACGGATCGACGGCCACTGCCGAGTGGGCCCCCGCCGTCGATATCAAGGAAGAAGCTGATAAATTCGTATTGCAGGCCGACCTTCCCGGCGTGAAACCCGAAGAAATCGACATCAGCATGGAAGACGGAGTTTTGACAATCAAGGGGGAAAAGAAAACCGAGGCCAAAACCGAAAGGGAAGGCTATAAGCGGGTCGAACGAACCTATGGCTCGTTTTATCGTCGCTTCAGCTTGCCCGACACCGCGAATCCCGACGCGATATCGGCAAAGTCCAACCACGGGGTGCTTGAAATTGTCATTCCCAAACGGGAGGCGGTTCAGCCGAAGAAGATCAACGTCACGTCGGCTGAATAAGCGCAGGAGTACGAAAAGATTAAAGGAAGAGTCCAGCAGCCGGACCCTGAGCTGATTCCTCTGCAAACATGCGAGGTGATCCCCGACACAGCTTGGAGAAGCTCTGTTCAGTCCTCTGGAAGCACGGCCGGGAAATTGGAAGAATCCGGCCGCACCCCTCCTGGACTGTGCAGAGCTTGAGTGGGTTTTGCTACAGCTTGCGTTCGACGCGTGATCCGTTAACTGGCCGCGCTCCGATGTCTCATTAGACCGGATTGTAACCATACGCCACCCGGTAATAAACGCGCCGCAGGGGCCGCTTGTCCCGGTAAATGACCAGCTCCTGCGTCGGACCAGGGCGGACAAGGGATGGCGTGATATTGTCAACGCCATGAATATCATGTTCCAACTGGTGGGGCTTCATGCCCACCAGAAGGATGGGCCGCGTGGTCGGCGACTGGGATGGATACCAGAAATCGTACGCCGCCGCGCTTTGATGGAACATGTTGCGCGCGCGTATCTCCATGGGCTCCGCCTTGTTGCCGTAAAAGGACAACGCGGCGGAGACCGACCATTTGCTCATGCCGACGACAATAGGTTTTTGCCCAGTCTGATGCTGAATCTCCGCTGCCAGCTTCTCGATTTCAGGAACTGTTTCATGCCAGAAGTAGTGTTCGGCGAATCCCTTGTAGGGAACGCCAGGGATGCCGAGCGTGACATAGTGCAGCGCGATTGCATAGACAAACAGACAAACCACGATAGTCGGCTTCCACGCCGCCGCTACCCGACGTGTAATATTGCGCCAGTTCCCCGCCGAACCCATCATCCACGCGATCGTGGGCAACACAGCAAGCCATACGGGAGCGGTCCAGTGGAACTTCGGCGCACCAACAAGGCTAAGACCAAAGAACACCGCCAATGGCACAACTGTAAATACCCGCACGAATAGCTGCCGCCTGTTTGCGTAGGGGCTGGGGCGTTGGTCCCGTCCTGGCCATAGAGCAAGGGCAGCGGCCAGAAGACCCACTGGCGTCAACATCAGCAGCATGTGGAAAAAAAGCAGGTGCAGCGAAAATTGATTCCCGATCCCCGTAGCTCGCTCGGATTGGAATAAAATCGATGCCCAGCCGTTTTCCATATTCCAGATGATGACCGGGGAAAACAGCAATAGCGCAAGCGCGGCGGCGAGATATGCGTGCGGCCGGCGAAGCCAGCGGCGGGACTCCGGATCAAGCACCACAAATACCAACGCCGCCACACCCATCAGGCCCAGCGTATATTTGGACAGAATACCCAGTCCAAATGCAATGCCCATGCCCAGCCATGCCCAGCGGCGATCGGCTATCAATGCCCGTTCCATGTAATACAAGGTGGCCGCCCACGTTGCCATCAATGGCGCATCGGGGGTCATAAGAGCCCCGGTGACACAACCGAAAGGCAGTACCGCGAGCAGTAGAACGGCGCGCATCGCGGTCGACTTATCGTACAGATTATGAGCTAGCGCATACAGATAGCCCATCGCGATCAGCCCGCATATGACAGCCCCGACGCGCACGCCGAACTCATTGTCGCCAAAGAGTCCCGTACCCAGCCAGATGAGCCAAGCAACCATCGGCGGGTGATCGAAAAAACTCAGATCCATATGCTGCGCATAGTTCCAATAGTAGGCTTCGTCGGGAATCAGCTGCGCCGCGCCTATGTAGATCAGACGCAATAGCACCGCAAACGCGACGATTCCGAAAGAGGCTACCCACCAGCGCACATCAGGAAAACTGAAAGCCGACCCGGCCGAAAACACATAGAAGCCGGAGCCGAGGTAAAGGATGACAGCAGCGGCGACGATGGCCGGAAAAATCGCTATGAACGCCGGGATGTGCCAGGCATTAACCAGCAGGGCCAACACACCGCCACGCATCGACAACGCGAGCATGCTGACGAGCACAAAGCGCCCGATTTGCGGCGAGCGCATGCGGCCGTCGTTTTGCTGAGTCCGACGTGACGATTTCGAATACAGAAAATAGCTGACCGCTACAGCGGGAAGAAAGCTGAGGATATGGGCCATGGCCAGCCCCGCTCCCTGACCCGTGAGCGAAAGAAACAGTACCGCGTCGATTATGGCACCCAACAGCGCGACCGCCGCCAAGCGGCTGCCGGCACCGGGCGCAACTGTGCTGCCTGTAAGCGTCATCAGGCGTTGCAGGTCTCCCGCTTGCTGTTTGATTCCCGCCCGTAATGGCGCATCGTTTTCGTCGCCGAGGCGGGTGGGCACTTCCACCACCCTGAGTTTTCCCCCACCCGCCATCAGCAGCTCAGGCAGAATCCTGCCCCCGTCAGGGCACGCGGTTATCAGACGCGCCAAGTCACGCCGGAATACAAAAAATTCTGATGCTGCGTCATATCCATGGCGTAGCGGCCACGCAAGCAAATTGCCCAGGCTGCCGGTACCGGGCGGGTGGGCGTAGCGGCTGGCAATCGCAACGTCATGGCTCCCGTTCAACACCGACTCTATCAACGCTGGAAGCCGATCAAGCGGATGACTGAAATCACCACCCATTACCACGACCACTTCTCCGCAAGCCAGGGCTGTGCCGGCCAGCACGGAACGCGCGCAATCAAGCTTTTCCTCCGGCTCCACCAGGCGTATGTTCGCCCGATTTTCCCAAGCGCGCACCCTTCCCGCCACCTGCTCGCTTGAGCTATCGTTTACGACGATGACCTCAAAGCTTTCCGCCGGAATATTGGAAGCAGATAAACTCTCCATGAGCAGATCGATGCCCGCCGCATCATTAAGCGCGGCCACCACCACGGAAAACCGGATGGCGTTCGGACCCCCCGCGCCGGACGGGCCCGCCGCGGGGGGGTCCGGGGCAAAGCGAAGCGACAGGAGGCCCGTCCTATCCGTAGGTTTGCTTAACGAACTCACGTAGCTGTTATTTTTTTACGAATTGAAGGGGCATCTGCTCGGTAGATAGCGCGGCCGCGACAAGCATGCCGAAGCCTAGCATAATTATTCGAGCCGGGTATGGCTCGAATGCGCTGCAGCGACCGTCCCCGGCGGTCAGCACCCGTAAACCGGCACCCGCACAACGTTTTATTGCCGAAACCGTCAATTTTTTAAATGCCGTACCCATATCCTCAACGGTATGCTAGTATTAGACCGGCTTTAATTTATCAATCACTAGGGAGGTATCGATGAAAAACATGCTGAAATCACTGCTGATACTATCTGCACTTTTATTCATTTCGCCGCAAGCCGCCATGGCCCACGATTACGTCGAGGGCGTAGGTGACAAGCTCGCGCACGGTCTTGCGAACACGGTAACGGGACTTGGGGAAATTCCTAAGAATGTGATTATAGAAACGCATGAGAGGGGCCTGGGTTATGGCCTTACCGTCGGAACGCTGACGGGTATTGTACACGGGATTGGACGCACATTGACGGGTGCGGTCGACCTGGTAACATTTATCATTCCTACCAAACCGATTATCGAACCCGACTTCATCTGGAAAGACTGGGATAAGAAAACGCATTATATTCCCGACTGGAAGTTATCGACGGACACCAAATAACGTCGACCCCATCGATAAAAAAGGGAGCCTTGGCTCCCTTTTTTATGCCAAATGTTTACATACCGAAATTAATTCAAAAGCGTCCCTGTATATCATTCCGCCTTCAGCACATCCCGGAAAAGGCACGCCATGCTGGAGAATTGTCGGGGTAGCTGCAGGAATTCCCCCCGACAATGAAGCATGACATCCTTGCACACCGACCGAGCGACCTAACCATAGACTGGGCGCAACGAGTGGTCGGAAACAATTGCCCCGGGGTAATCGTGTCGAATGTCGCCACCGTCTCTGTCGATATCGGCACAACGACGCGAGTACGCCTGGCAATAGAACATGATGGGCCGGCCGCGATGCCGCGGCGGTGGTTTGTGAAATTGCCCTCCCTCAACTGGCGCGCTCGGGTCATTACGGCTTTACCGGGCCTGCTGCATACCGAGGTACGTTTCTACAGAGAAACGGCTCCTGCGATACCGCTTGCAGTGCCCGGATTTCTGGCGGCAGAGAGCAAGCTTGGAAGAGGCACAACTCTGGTTCTGGCGGATGTGACGGAAACCGGTGCGACCACGGGAAAGCCGGGCGACGCCCTGACTCCGGCGCAAGCAATGCTCGTCATCGAGCAGCTCGCCCGTTTTCATGCCTTTTTTTCGGATAAGGTGGCGCTCGGGGAAACCTATCGATGGCTGGCCGGTCCAGTCCGCCGGCTGGAAGATCATCTGGGCACGGCCCTGGCTGTACCACTGATGCAGCGGGGGCTGAGACTGGCTGGAAAGCTCGTGCCTGGCGCCGTACGAAGATGGGCCGTCCGCTATGCCCGGCATCGTCGCGGAGCCATGCGTTTTCTTGCAAATGCGCCGCAAACCCTGGTGCATCACGATTGTCACGCAGGGAATATATTCTGGCGCCAGTCTCAGCCGGGCCTTCTCGACTGGCAATTGGTTCGCTTTGGGGAGGGGATCGCGGATGTCTCTTATTTCCTCGCCACGGCACTGCAACCCGAAGTGCGGCGGATGCACGAAGCTCTTTTTTTGACGACTTATGCGCAGGCACTCGCTGCACACGGAGTTACCGGAATTGAACCGAGCAGTCTGTGGCAGCGATACCGGGCGCATCTCGCCTATCCGTTCGAAGCCATGATTGTCTCGCTGGCAGTGGGCGGGATGATCGAACCGGAGAGCAATCACGAGCTCATTCGCCGCGTAACCGCTGCCGTAGAAGATCTGGATGCCTTTGCTGCGATACCGATTTGACGCTGCGGTCGGATAGCATCCAGCGTAATGCGCCCGATAGATTGACAACCACATCGGCAGGCTCCGCTGATAATCCCTGTCACCCCCATGGATAGCGCAACGGCCGCCAGCGGAAGTTACTCATGCACGGCTCTTTTAAATTACGTTACACTTCAATTACGAGTGACTGCTTCCGCAAGCATAATGAGCGATATTTTCAAAACCGGGCTTGAGGCAATTGACGCTGAATGCGAAAGCGCTGCCAAAATCGAGCTGGAAAAGCTATTCGGTGACGCACGCTCCGGTCAGAAACCCCATATGCCTTCTCCTCAGGCAGTGGAGGCAATCTGGTTGAGGCTGATTACTCGAAAAGAATACGAGTTTATTCAGAAAATACGCAGCATTTTGAAACCGGCAGCCGCGGCCTCGCATCCCAGACCCAGAAAAGAACAGCTAGCCGAAATCGAGACGCTGGTTGGCTCCATGCTGGCGGAGGACCGCTATGAGGATCGAATGCAATCTTTTTTCCGAGAGGCCGCCAGGAACACGCCTGAGCAGGAGCCTTTTACTGATAGTCAGGCCAAACGGCTTGAATTGATCGATGCCACGTATCGAACGGGGGTTCGTGACGCGCTGCGCAGGGCCCGGCACAGCATTCTTGTCGAATTGAACTTGTACAAGGGCCGGGAAGCAACGGAGGATGCAGGTTTTTTAACTACATGGAGGCGTTATTCCACCTTGAGCCCGTGGCGCTCTGTCGGAACGATTGTTCTTCTAAGCTTAACCTCGTATCTGATCGCGTTCGTCATTGCCAGTGATTCCTTCCGCGCATTGCTGGAACGCTTCGGGTTTTCGAGTGGAACCGGTCTATAGTGCCAGTCGAGGATCATGGATAAGCTTGGATAAGCAATACGGCTCCTCCAATAACAACATTTGACCGATTTAATGGAGCGGTATTGCCCTAGCATTATTTTTCCTGGTGTGTTTCCTCATGCGCAGCCCTGCCAATCCGAGTAGTCCCAGCATCGTAAGCGCCAGCGAGCCTGGTTCCGGGATCGGATTGGAGGGGATTTCCTGCGGAGGCACCTCCCCGTCCGACGCGACGTATTTCAGTGAACTCTCCCCGCCAGGCCCGGCGCCAACCTGCTGGACGTGAACCATGGCGACGGAAGCCGTGCCGCTGCCGGTCACGGGGTTCAAAAAGTCATCTAACAAAACATTCCTGATTGTCCAAGAACTGGACTCGCCATCTACAAAGCGCGCCGAGGATTTGGTTGGGAAATCCAACCCAATATAAAAGTCGTAGCCGGCATCGTTCCCGGGAGGGTTTAGATCAAAATCGTTAGCCGTAACGAGCTGCGTGCCTCCAAAATTCACGAACGAAGCATTCGTCAGAGCTGAAGCTCCAGCATAAGAGAAAAGCAGTTTCGATATAAATGCGTCATCACCAATGCCGCTCTGAAGGTTATTGACCGAATTGCTGAAGCTGAAATCGACGTGGGCGCCATTCTGCGTCAGGGTGAGCTGACCCATAGAGGCGGTACCAGACACCAGACTGCCCGTTACATAGGTATTGATGTCAATAAGGAGCGCGGAGGCCGGCAAAGTCGCGGCCATCAGTCCCAGCCCGACCAGGGCACCAGCAACTGATCTGTATCCGCCATAAATTCGATTCGATTCCATAGTTAGCCTCAGCCTATTTAATAGAAAATATAAAAGAACCTATCGAATCGGTTTTCCGGGAAACTACCGTGCTCAATCGGTTTCCTTTAATCCTGTATACGAGTGCTTTCCCGGTTTTCCCTTCACTCTCGGGAATCCCAAAACTCTCCCCGATAGAACTCATCTTCCCCCAATACGCCAGCGGTGAACATTGGACTGAAGTACAAGTTTTTGAAATATTCAGCGCATGAATGGAGCAACCCGAAAAGCCCTGGGGTGGAGGCGGGAAATCGCATCAAGTAAGCAAGTAAGCTGCTTCCTCGCTGAGCTGACGCAACCGAATTACAGCACCGAGGCAGTATCAACTCCAGTATTTTAAAAAGGAAAGAAACAGGAAAACGATGAAGCGGAGGGCAAACAAAAACCCCGCCAAAGCGATATGAATCGCGGGGTTCAGCTCATCAATGAGACAAGCATGCCGGAGCGGTAATGGAGCCCCGCGTATTAACAGCCGGCAGGCCGGGCAAGATAGGCCCAATGTAACGTGCTATGGAACGTATCATGGGTCACATTGCATTCAGGTCTTGAATCGCGTCAATAACCAGTCCCGTGCCGGCTGCGATCAGCAACACATCCGCCGCCACCCGCACGTAACGATAGCCAGGTCCTGGAACCCCAAGTTGACTGATCAGGTGGGGCGGCAGCGGATGATAGATCATGCCTTGCGGCAATGGGTATCCTACTCTCCATTTTGCCTGCCCTGGCGGCATGCAGCCATTATGCTTTTTTGCCAATCCCGGTGGGCAATGTCCGCTCTGGAAGCGAGGTGTAAAATAATTATGCACGGCAAGCCGTTGGCGCTCGTCAAATCCCCGCATGGGATAGCCGTTTCTCGGGCTCCCCGCGCCTTTGCCCTTGTTCCGTTTCTCCCCCTTGTAATGCCCATTCTTGCCTGCTTTATGATTGCCGCCCGGATCAGCAGAAACAGGCGCGGAAACAAAATACATGGAGAAAGCAATAGCCAACGCGAACAGCCTCAAGCGGAAATCATGCATGGTTCAGCTGAGAAAGATGGGTTCTTAATGATTATATTAACGGCGAGTTTGCGTCTAACTGGTGCTACGCATCCGACCACTGCCAGATTTTTGGATTTAATTCCTCGAAAGAGCAGTAGCCGCTGGAAATCCGCGCATAGGAATCCCCCTGCTGCCCTATCAACGTGGGAAAACCATGCACGCCCAACTGACGCGCCTTTTGAAAATGACTTTGCGTAATATCCCGCGCCACTTGGGATTCAAATGCGTCCAGAAAGGCCTGTGCCTCAAGCCCCACGTGGACGGCCAGTTCGGATAGCACCGAGGCTTGGGTGACGTTTCTCTGCTCAACGTAGAAGGCGGATTGAATTGCGCGAAAAAAAGCGAAGGTCGCATCCGGACTGAGCTTCGAAACGGCAACCACTGCGCGACTGGCGGGCTCGGTGTCGTAAATGAACCCATCGGGCATTGCGCGCTCGAATCGAAACGGCTGTCCAGTCAGGCGATGCACGGCGTGCCAATGACCGATGATCTGTTGTCGCTGGGCTGCTGGCAGTGGATGCTCGGTGCCTGGCCGCAGCCCCCCAAGCAGTAGCTCCACCTTCAAACGCTGATCATAATCATTCCGCACGCGCTCGATCACGGGCATGAACCCCCAGCACCAGGAGCACATGGGGTCGGCCACATACCAGAGGATTTTTTCGTTCACGCCGACCAGACTTGCGCTTAATTGCCGCGGCGGATCAGCTGACCAAGAAAATGGCCCCCATGCCGCACGCCAGGCTGAACGGCGTGGCAGGCACCTGTCCGTTCGGCCGTGCTATGCAGCAGCGCGGGAAGCTTTCTTGCGTTCATGATCCTGCAGAAAACGCTTGCGGATGCGGATGGTTTTTGGGGTAATTTCCACCAACTCATCGTCAGCGATGAACTCGATGGCAGATTCCAGGGTGAGCTGAATTGGGGGCGTCAGGGTCACGGCCTCGTCGGTTCCGGATGCGCGTATATTCGTCAATTGTTTCCCTTTTATGGGATTGACCACCAGATCGTTGTCCCGGCTGTGAATGCCGATTACCATCCCCTCGTACAGGCGGTCGCCCGGGCTGACGAACATGCGTCCGCGCTCCTGCAGTTTCCAAAGCGCGTAGGCGACGGCCTCCCCTTGCTCGGCGGAGATGAGCACCCCGTTGCGGCGCGCCGCAATTTCCGGGCGAACCGGCGCATACTCATCGAATACGTGACTCATGAGGCCGGTACCCCGGGTCATGGTCATGAAGTCGGACTGGAAACCGATCAGTCCGCGCGCAGGAATACGATAGTCCAGCCGCACCCGCCCGCGTTCGTCCGAGACCATATCCTGGAGATCGCCGCGACGGGCTCCCAGTGCTTCCATTACCGCGCCCTGATGAGCTTCTTCGACGTCCACCGTCAGCATTTCGAAGGGTTCGCATTTAACCCCGTCGATCTCCCGTAGCACCACATGCGGACGCGACACGGCAAGCTCATAGCCTTCCCGGCGCATGCTTTCCAGCAAAATCGTAAGATGAAGTTCGCCCCGGCCCGAGACGAGGAATGAATCGGTGTCCCCGGTTTCTTCCAGTTTCATCGCAACATTGGTCAGAAGCTCCTTTTCGAGGCGTTCCCGCAATTGCCGGCTGGTAACGAATTTGCCTTCCTTGCCAGCAAAGGGGGACGTATTCACCTGAAAATTCATCGTAAGCGTGGGCTCGTCCACAGCAGGCATCGGTAGCGCTTCAGGCTGGTTGATATCAGCGAGCGTTGCGCCAATGCAGAGCTCTTCAATGCCGTTGATCAACACAATGTCACCCGCCTGCGCCTCTTCCAGCTGTACGCGTTCGATGCCGCGAAAACCCAGCACCTGGTTGACCCTGGCTTTCCTGGGGGTGGCTGTTCCGGCCATCACCATGACATCCTGGGCAGGTCTGAGCCGGCCGCGGCTGATGCGTCCAATGCCGATGCGCCCGACGAAGCTGGAGTAATCCAGCGCGCTGATCTGAAGCTGCAACGGTTCGTCTGCGTTGCCCGCGGGCGCTTTAACATGCCTGAGGATGATATCGAACAGCGGGCGCATATCAGCCGCGGCTTGCTTCAAATCGGTCGTGGCATAACCGTTAAGCGCCGAGGCGTAGACGACGGGAAAGTCCAGCTGTTCTTCATTTGCGCCCAGCTTGTCGAACAAATCGAACGTATGATTGACCACCCAGTCCGGCCGCGCCCCGGGACGGTCTATCTTGTTGACCACGACGATCGGACGCAAACCCAGCGCGAGCGCTTTCTTGGTTACAAAGCGTGTCTGCGGCATGGGTCCCTCGACTGCATCGACCAACAGCAACACACCATCGACCATGGACAGGACACGCTCGACTTCGCCGCCGAAGTCGGCATGACCCGGCGTATCCACGATATTGATATGTACACCTTCGTAATCGACCGCGCAGTTCTTGGCAAGGATGGTGATACCGCGCTCGCGCTCGATATCGCTCGAATCCATCACCCGGTCTGCAATGTGCTGGTGCGCAGCGAAAGAACCCGCCTGATGCAGCAGCTTGTCGACCAAAGTAGTCTTGCCGTGATCGACGTGCGCGATGATGGCGATATTGCGTATGGGACGGGACATAGATAAATTCCTTTGCCAGGACGACAAAAGGGCGGCATTATATCAGATCATGGAGAAGTACGCCCAGATAGCTACATCGCCTATTAGCCATATCCATGTACCACGGCGTCCCAGATCCAAGTTTGGAAGTTTCGGCAAACCATAAAGCAGAACGCCGTAAGAACCGGGGTTCTATCCGATGGGGTAACCACTATCTACTAATATCCGGCATCCGGTCGCTCGGCTCATGGTGCCTCTCCCTGTGCCGCCAGCTTGTCCGGAGAGCGCCCTACCTTTAAAGCGCTCCTCGGCGATAACTGTTCGCGCCCGAACTTGCCGGCTTTGGAGCGGCGGTCGATGATATCCTCCGCTTTGGCGGATGACACGGCTTAATGCCTGAGGCTCATTCCGAGCCGCAGCTGTTGTTAGCCGCTACGTGTACCCCGCCGGAGAACAGCAACCGATAGTTTGGGGATGTTTACTTGACGGTGTAGCCCTTGCCCTCAAAGCACGCTGCATAGGCACGCTGAAATTGCTGTTGCTTCTGTGCCTCGGCCTGCTCGTGCTGTGATGCAGCCTGTTGGTACTCCTCCTGTTTCCGCCGTTGGCGCGCGCCGCCCACCATGGTTCCCGCAACGGCGCCAATCGCAGCGCCCGTGCCGGCGCCGCCGGCGATGGCACCAATTATCGCTCCGCCGGCTGCCCCGCGAGCGGCGCCTCGAACCCGCTCACCTTCATGTTGCGGCGGTGGCGCTACCGCGTACTGGGTGGACTGCGCGGGGTCATGGCCCGTCTGCTTCTTGGCGAATGCATGACACTCGGTTTCATCCTTCTGCTGTTGCGCTGCCGACTGACCCTTCGCGGGATAAATAACCAGCTGCGCAACCGCCGGAGCGCTGGCAAGCGCTGCCAGCACCGCTCCGGAGATTGTCGATCTCGAAATCATCTTCCTCTTCGCCTTGTCTACTTGAAACATTCCGCTATCTATCTTGCGATAGAAGTTTGGCTATCGCATCAATACGCCAACGGAATCGCGCTAGCAAGTTCGTACCGTACAATGGCCCGGACCTTGTTCTCTATCTGAATGTAACGCGCCACCTTTACCCCAGGAAGAACCTTGCTGAGCTTGGGCACATAAGACTTCTTTAACGACGCTTCGTCGTGTTCGATATCAATCGCTTCCTCGGTAAGTTTCCGTGCCGTTGCGTCTGTGACCTGGCCTTTATTGTAGGCATCGGCATACTCATTGATCAGCTTGAGTATACGCTGGTTGATCTTTTGCAGATCCTCCTGATAGGCCTCGTACACCGGCCAGAATTTCTTTCCCTCTTCCTCGGTCAGCTCCATGTTCTTCGCCACAACAAACTTTTTATCCGCTTTTATTTTTTCACGTGCTATTTCCATGTCACTGGAACCTGCCGTGTGCCCAGCGCTAAACGCTGGCATGGCCACCATTGCAGCCAGGAGTAAAAGAACGGCGCGCAGCATGTCAAACGCATTTTTGTTTATCATTTTTACCTCCATCAGGGTTACGGTTAACAAATCGAATTTACGCGGGACTCGGTTTTCTTAAGGTCGTCCGGAAGAGTGCTATCCATTCTCGGCTGCACTTCTACCGATTTCAGTATAGCAGCAGATCAAATAACTGCTCATGTATACAATTACGCATCAGTAGATGCCATCCGCCGCAGGCGCTAGCAACCGCTTCACCGGGGCTATGAGAGTCGAATCAGGTAAGGCAGGGCCCGATCCCGCGAACTTCGGTCTGCGTCTTGCGGTGTACAATGCCGCGATGCTTGGGACGGCCATTAAACTAACAAGGGAATAAGCGGCTGTGGCAACGCTCTGGCCAAGTTCAAGGGAAGGATCAGTAGGCAACGGTACTGCCGCGGTGTATTGTGCAGCCGGATTCGGCGGGCTGGGAACTCGGGCATGTTATTGGCCACCACAGGAAACTGGCAGAGGATCGATAGTGTACTCGGAACAATACGCAGGCGCCCTAGTGCACGGAGCGCCGCTGAGATAAGCAGGCGTTGAGGGCTCCTGCAGCATGCGGGCACTCATGAACAATTGTCTATCACATTGTCGGGAAATTCATTCAAGGAAAGTGTCATTAACGCTCAACGTCCCGATCTAAACCCACCATGTTCGGATCTACCAATTCAATCCGTTGTTCGGGTGGAAAACCAAACAATGATTCGAATTCGCTTCTGCTCAGCAATTTGGCGACCTCGCGCAAGTACATATTTATCGCGTCGTTTATCTCAGCTGCAGCCTGCTTACCGGGCAGCAGGTCGATTTTCGCCTCTGCGCCCAGCTGCAATTCGGCGCCAAACTGTTCCCGGAGCACTTTCAGTTCTGCAAAACGGGCCGGCGGAAGAATCCGCCGGGCGTCTTTATCGAAATCGTCGTCAGGATCGTCCGTCATTTCATTGCTGCCTCCCCCTCCCCCAGCCCCGCCGCCATTTGGAGAGCAACTCGTTTTCTTGTCGTTCCATGCTTCTTTCTCCCGACCGTACATCTGGTAAAAGAATACACTTGCCTTGTATCCATTTGCTCCCGCCGTTGTCAACGGAACACCGGTATTGCCCTTTGTTGCCCAAAGTACCTGATTGGCAAGTTGATGACAAACACCATCAGCACCGTATGTGAATATTGTTCCTCGTGCAGCGCTATCCGTGCGTGAATCAGCGTTTGGCCGTACCAGACAGTCAGCGAATGGAATGTCCACAGCACCCGAACGCAGTGGGGCAGCCGGGTTCCCACCGGCGTGGAAGCTCCCCCAACAAAACCAGTAACGCTCCCCTCGCGCGGCGACCGCTTCGACGTCCGGTAACGGTGTAATTTGATTATCATAAGTGGTAACCCACGTATGATCGACGGGCGAATCTGACGCCCACGCTGGCGTGACCCAAACATAAGCGGTTGGTACGATTAAGTCTTTCATAGTTAGCTCGATAATTGAAGAGGCAACGTCGTTGTGCTCGACCCGTTTTTTTTAGTGAGGTACAACAAAACTCTGCATGAACGGCGTCAAACACGACCTGGTCGTTCCACCAGAGCCGTTCAAAGAGCGCACGTTTCGTAAAGCTCCTTACGACAAATTTGTCCTCTACTATGGCTGTCCAGATGCCGTCCAAATGTGAAGCTCGAAGAATACCCATTTACTTTAGACCAAAGAAAACCTATTGCAAGGTTTGTTTCCTGATCAGTAAAACTTGGACCCCTTCGTTTTTGGCACGTGGCGAAAACAGGAGCAAGCCATGAACCATTCCATTCGTCATGAACGAGACGAAGCGCCATTTTTCGGCCCGCCTTGCCCCTTTTCAGCAGGGGCATCTCAAGCGCAAGCGCCAATGCTCAAGCGCGTAAAACGCCCAGAAAGCCGATTAACGCAATAAAGTGGACCGCAATACCTTCCCACCGCAGAGGCACCTCCCTTTAACTCACCCCATCAAGGAAGCGAACTCGCCCTGTCGCCAGCTCGTACACGCCTCCTACCAGGCTTACACGTTTTTCCCGTAGCGCCCGTGCCGCTTCCGGCATTGTGGATAGTTGCTGCATCGACCACCGGACATTCGCCTCAACGGCAGCGCTCAGCAGCGCCGTCCTGTCCATGTTCAGATCGAGCTCCTTTAGCCCGGGCTTGATCAACCGGATCAGCGCCCCTACGTATTTCAGTTCCGTGGGCTTGTGGAGCATCTCCTCCAAAGTGGCGTCAACCGCGCCGCAACCTTCATGCCCCAGGACGACCACCAATGGAGTATGCAGATGGGCTACGCCATATTGAACGGTGCCGATCACGTCTGCGGCAATGATGTTGCCCGCCAAGCGGATCGTAAAGAGATCGCCGAGCCCCACGTCGAAGATCAGTTCGGGCGGCGCGCGTGAATCGCTGCAAGCCAGAACGGTGGCGAAAGGTTTTTGGGTTTTGGTCAGCAGGCTGCGCCAGGAAGCGCTTTCGTGCGCATGACGCGATACACCCTCCATGAACCGCCGGTTTCCCTTCTTCAGTCGTTCGAGCGCGCCACGGGCATCAGGCGGATTAAGCTCGGTATTCACTGATCCGGCTAAGAGGGCTTCGACCGAGGCATTCAGGGGCTTTCCAAAGCCTAAAGCACCCATGGCGATCAGCCATCGCCTTCGCGTTAGATTCGTACTCGTCACAGTACTTGCCTCATCTGATGGGGCCTCAGCCCGACAATCTTGCTCCGGCAGCGGGAGTCGCGCAATCCCAGTTTAGACCATATTTTGCGGATGTCCTGATATCTTCAGGCAGCGCAGGCTGTAACTGATCGGATTCGGATGATAAACGCGGCGGGCACCAAAAAAATGAACGCCAGAACCTTCGCCCCCGCTACCTCAGCGTTCACCAAGACTAAATTGCCCTGCTCGTTGGCCCCCGCTAATTCTTGATCTATGGCAACTAAATAACCTGTCCAAATGCTTCTACTCGTTAAACACGGGCTGAGCGGCACGCCATTTCGACAAAGGTGGGAAGTGCATCTCGACGGCTACAATATCACCGACGCCCACGCCGGCAACACCCCGAGTCCGCGCAAGGAGTGCTTCTACTTCAATGACGACGGCTCGTTGCTGGCGCTCCGCCACAACCAGTGGAAGCTGGTGTTCGCGGAACAGCGCGCGCATGGCTTGGATGCCTGGCAGGAGCCTTTCGTGACCCTTCGCTTTCCCAAGCTCGTTAATATTCGCTCAGATCCTTTTGAAACCGGCGACAGCGGCATGGATTACGGGCGCTGGAGAGCGGAAGCACATGTTCCTGCTCGTGCCGGGGCAGCAGTAGGTAGGGCAGTTCCTCGCGACCTTCAAGGAATTCCCGCCGCGACAGAAGGCAGGGAGTTTCTCACTTGATCGGGTGCTGGAATCCCTCCAACGGGCGGGGAAGGACTAGCGGCATTGATGCAATGGGGTAGGTGAGCTCGCGCGGCGCTGAGGCGTGCGCTCGTGGCGAAGGGGCTACGCTGAGGGTTACGTAGGGCAAACTACCACGATGTTGCGCCGTGAGCCGTCTCACGATATTCACGATATCGCGATCGGCTTTCTCTGCAAGGGCTCCGCGGCTTCGGCCCACAACACATTTCCAGAGACTCAAACTGTCAGCGCCGGCTAGCAGTTCCCTACGCGTGATATCTAGCCTAGAAGGATCGACTTGCGGAGCGCAGCCGCTCCAGGTTCTTGACCATCTGCTCCTTCATCTGCTCGCGGCCGATGCTATGCTTCAAGCTGCTGCCCATTCCGGCGACCTGATCAGTGGAAGTTCGATGCGCATAAAATACGAGGGACCCATTACGATACGGCAGGCAACCAACTATCAACTGGCTGGAGTTGTAGGAGTGCCCGACAAAGAAGTGTCTTGCCAGAATCACCGAACCAGCATTGGAGGTTTGCAGGACGAGATGGCCGAGAATAGCAGTGGGCCGGTCTTCCACTTTCCGGTTGAGCCAATAAAATTGCTCCTCGGCGCCAGTCGGCAATGTGACGGGATAATTCTGCCAAGCCTGATACAGATCGGGGTAGTAGCGTGCCAATAAATTGCTGCTAATGGTAACAGTGCGTAATTCCTTTGCAGGACTAGCCTCTGGCCCAGGTCGCGCGTAGGGTGCAATTCCTGACAAACCGTCCTTGCGGTAAGTTTGCCAGCGCTGCAATAAAATCTCCCGATAATGTTGCGTCACGCCCGCAACCAAAACGGTGTTATCAGCGGCGGCGAGCTTTTTTTTAAGGAGTGCAAAGCTCTGGATTTCATCAGTGGATAAATTAAACCGGTCACTCGCCGCGGCATTCAATAAACCTTTGGCTTCATCGCTCTGCTTGAATTTAAAATCAAACCTTTTGAAGGCACCTGCATCTGATTCTGGCTGCACATCGCCCCGAGCTATGGTATCCGGGTCGATCGACGCTAGTGTACCGCTCTTGAAGTAAGCCACGAGTTTCGCCGGTGGCGATGGCAGGTAAATGGCCAGACCCATCGCCAGTTCTTTTTCAGTTGCTTCACCGATTTTCAGTGGAACGATTTCGCCCCGGTCGAGCTTGGCCACCTGGTCCTGCGTGAGCGCCAGCAAGGTAATGATGTCTTTGGCAGTGGGGACCGGAGCCGCTAACGTCATAGCAGACGGCATCAGCAGCAATACAAGAAAGAACCAGGGAAATCTGGCGCGCTTCCGATAGCTATTTCGGGCAAGACTGGCCCGCTTGGTGCTGCTGCCGTGGGATGACCTAAAGGGCAGGACATGGCGAATATGCGACATTTTTACCCCAAATGAGCATGAACGCAGCGGCGACGTGATGCGCACCCAAGGCTTGTACGTGGATCTCGTCCCCGGGGGGTATCATGTCCTAACCCAATGGGCGCCGGTAGGGTGAGCATGGTGTGCTGTTTTTTGCGCTTTGTTAATAGTTAATCGGCACGGACCGCGAGTTTTCAACCGATTGTAATGGAGGAGCAAGGAATAAACTTGCGAGCACGATCCGACTTGCCGTGTTCTTGGCGGTCGCGTTCATGGTGGTCCCCGTGTTGGCAGCCGAGAAACCCCATATACTCGTCATGTGCGACTATCCTGGCTCTGCAACGGAGCAGCAAGGAAGTCCATTCCGAATTCGCTGCGAGGCTCACTTTAACCAAAATATCCGGCTACGCTGCCAATGTGCGCCTTCCTCGACCTTCTTTTTCTACCCCTGTTTCACTCGATGGTCGGTGTGTATTCACACCTTTCCATCACAAGCGGTGATGTATGGGGCGTTCCGATGCCCTTCGCGATCAGCGCAACCACGCGTTCATCCTTATCGTAACCGATATGCGCTGAACCGGGACGGGCGACGGTCATACCGAAGGCCTCGATAATTGGGGCCACATTGATACTGATATTGGTGACGTCTGCACATACTCTGGAGTCGAGGAATTGCTCACGAAACCCCGGGGGGATGCCAAAACTTAACAGGTCGTTGGGATCGCTAAAGGCGATAATGGATGTTTCGCTGACCATACGTTGATTGTAGTATTGACCTCCAGGTCTGCAATAGTCCGCTTCCTGCCCGACTACCTCAGGAGGCTCCCGGCCTAACTGCAACATCGGGAGTTGATTCGACATCATGAAAATGGGTATGCGTTTGGGGCGGAATGCCTCGATTATTTTTGGCGAAATGCTCATTTTCACGTTTTTTGCGCCTCTCTCGAGTAGGAATTGCTCCTGACGCGGCAGTATTCCGGCAATACGCTGCAGACCATCAGTAGTGATACGGCTACCGAGGCTGTGGGAGATAAAAATATGATCGTCGTGGATAACCCGATCTGCCGCTGCGTCCGTCAGCTCAAGGCATGCATGTCCGCCGCTCGCGGGAAGATCGTCCCAATCCTCTTTCAGCATCCAGCAGAATGATTGCCCGAATGCCGCCTGAATAAGTTCTCTGTTGGTTCCTGCATACATAAGTGGGTCGGACATAGCGTCGTTGCTGAATTTCTTTAGCATGGCGTTGAAGGCTGCCCTCCGGTAATCGTATTCCCCGGAGATATCGTAGGCCAGGAGCTCTTTTTCTTTCCGGGTAATCGGGGACCAGGTGAGCTCATAAAACAGCACTTCCTTGCCATTTTCCCTGTTCGCCAAGCGAGAAATGCGCAGATTGCCAAGCTCCTTGTCGGGAAACAGAGGAGTCTCCAGTTCGATATTTTTCGGGCTCGCCGAACGGGCGTTCAAGCCCATCTCCTTGGCTAATTTCGCCTGAAATTGAGTGGCATACCCTGGAATATGATCGCCGACGCCGTGCACCATCAGAATTCTGGTTTTCCCCTTTTCTTTAGCCAATCTTGGTTCAATACCTTCGAAAGGTTTGCCCCACACTTCGCACCGCCGGGTATCCACCTCTTCCGATTTTTCCAAAAGCGCCAGCGTCACGCCTTTACTTACGCTGACACAACCGGCCAATACGGTCGTGATCAAGAGAAAAGAACTCAACCAGATTATTTTCTTGGCGAAATAATACGCGCGAGACGCCATGGTGTTATTGTCCTGGATGTCGTTAAGTTAATATACTCAGCTGCTATCCTTTTGGGACGATCAATGACCTACCTTTTCCCTGATCTCCCTCGCAAACGATGCCGCGGTTGGCGATAAGGGCTCTTCAATCCGACAACGCCAGCCGTGGCAGATTTACTTGACCGTGTAGCCCTTGCCTTCAAAGCACGCTGCATAGGCCTTTTGAAATTGCTGTTGCTGCTGCGCCGCGGCCTGCTGCTGTTGTGATGCAGCCTGTTGGTAATCCTCCTGCTTACGTCGTTGTCTGTGGCCACCCGCCATGGTGCCCCCTGCGGCGCCGATGGCAGCGCCCTTGCCGGCGTCGCCGGCAATGGCGCCAACCACCGCTCCGCCGGCTGCCCCGCGAGCGGCGCCTCGAGCCCGCTCCCCTTCATGTTGCGGCGGTGGCGCTGATACGGACTGGGTAGCCTGCGCCGGGTCATAACCCGTCTGCTTCTTGGCGAATGCATAACACTCGGCTTCATCCTTCTGCTGTTGTTCTGCTGACTGACCCTTTGCGGGATAAATAACCTGTTGCGCAACTGCAGGAGCGCTGGCGAGCGCTACCAGCACCGCTGCTGACATGATCGATTTTGAAATCATTTTCCTGCCTCCTCGTCTATTTGAAAAATTCCGTTATCTACCCTGCCTGGAGAGAGACCATCAGGTAATCCGGCTCAATACGCCAGCGGAATTGCAGAAGCGAGTTCGTAGCGTACGATGGCTCGAATCTTGTTCTCGATCTGCATGTAACGTGCGACCTTTGCCCCGGGAAGCACCTTGCTGAGCTTGGGCACATAAGATTTCCTCAACTTGGCTTCATCCATTTCAATATCAATCGCTTGATCGATAAGTTGCCGCGCCGTTTTGTCCAATATCGCGCCTTTGTTGTAGGACAGCGCGTATTCGTTGATCAGCTTGGCCATGCGCTCGTTGATCGTGTGCAGGTCCTCCTGGTAGGCCTGGTAGATCGGCCAGAATTTGCTTGCCTCCTCCTCGGTCAGATCCATATTCTCTGAAACAATAAGCTTCTTATCCGCGTAAATTTTGTCGCGCAGTACTTCCATATCACTTTTAGTTGGTGCGGTCTCCTCAGCGCTCAACGCAGGCTGCGCCAACGTTGCAGCCAGGATCAAGAGAACGGCGCGCAGCATATCCCGCGAATATTTGTTTATCATTTTTATCTCCCTGGAAAGGTTACGGTTGACAGGTTGAGCATGCGTGGACTAGTTCTTCTTAAGGATGACTGAAAGAGTGCTATCCATTCTCGGCTGCACTTCTAACAATTTCAGTATAGCAATCCGTGTGAATATTGCTGAAAAAAGACCGGCCTGACGGTAAGGATATGTGATCAGGGAAAGACAACTCGGCGGGCGCACCCTACCCGTGACGCGAGCAGGCCCTAGTCTGAGGTGGCCCCAGGTATCTGCTGGGGACTCACTCGCTGATAAGGGAATTCAGGCGTAGCGGGGAGAATGTTGCCATAATGAGACCTACGCCTCTTTAGGGCGCCGAACGGGGAAATCCATGAGGTTGCAGGAAGATAACTGCCACCTCAATATAGACGGGCGGAAAGAATGAAAAACAGAACTGCTGAGCACGGGGCTTGATGGATGGGTTGAAGTCCCACACGTTTCCTGACACAGTGACGAATAAGAGAGTACAACTCAGCTAACCTGACTCTGGATGCCACGCCGGGGTGAAAGACAAAACCTGGAACCACAGGAGCAAGGGCCAGCACCTGTTCGCCGCGAGCTTAAGGCGAGCCCTCTGCCGCTATCTCAGGCGGCTCTCGGATGAGGTGCGAAAAATCGGTGGCGCCGTTTGCCGCTTTTGCCCGCACATTTACGTGCGCACGTCGCTTCAGCTCCGAGAATGGCAAGCCCCTGTCGAGTCGCCCTGCTTCATACGCGTACTCCGGCACATAACCACTTGCCAAAACCTTCCAGCTGAATGGAAGATGCTCTGGATTAACCAGGGTGTGCAGCCAGATACCGGTTGTGCAGTTGGTCGTTAAGGTGTTATAGAATTCAGGGTGGCTCTGTAAGTCATTGATTTTGTTAATATACTGCAGAAATACGCGCCGTACGTTCTCAAGCGGACCTTGCAAGCGGTACACGTAAACGTCTTCAGGTGGGTCGTTGCGATAGTTGGTCCGTAGCCGGATAACATCGCGTTCGTCGGCAACCACATAGTAAAGTTCATACTGCCGGAAGAAGCCCTTGAGAGTGGAATAGCCCTCTCCCTTCTCCTTGCGCGTCTCAATGGAAATCGCCAGATGGTCCCCACCGGCGAAGGCGAAACTGACAAATATATGCGCGATGGCCGGCCCCATCCAATAGACCGCCACGAGATCGGCACCCTCCAACTGCCGCAGATCGAAGCGCTTGTCGTAGTAGGCGGGAGTGTAGTCGGTCTCGCTGCGGTAGTCGAAATTGCGAATGTTGTGCACCGTAACCACGTCGCCTTCGATGGTGGCATAGGGGAGTACCGCCACATCGGTTTGCCAATCGCGATCGTTAGACGGCTCGATGTTGCGCCACCACACGACCACCAGCGCAAACAGCGCGAAATAGATGGCAATTGCGTGCCAGCGCCAGCGGTGGAAGCCCAGTGCAATCAACGCCACAACCGATACAGCCACAAATATTGCCGCCGCAGCGAGATGTACTGTATCGCGCCGCGGCGCTGAAAAAGTGAGCGCGAGTATTCCCCACGCGCTCGTCGCGACAACCAGCAAGCTCAGCATTGTCAACCCCGCTACGGTGCAGATTCGAGTCGGCATAATGTCCATGTCGTGGCGTCGGCCATGCTGATACGGTTAGAAAGTACCCACCTGCGGGTGTATCACATACTAGATGCGCAGCGGTCCTGCCTTCAGCGGTCCATTATTGAGCTTGCGGCTGTCTTTGAGACATTCCTCATAGAATTCAGCGAACCGGTACTAGCTGGACGTCAACAGCTCTTGTTCTTTTTATAGCAGGATTCTCATCACTACATCGACGTCCTCCAAAAAATCGGCTAGCCCGGGCTTTTTTCCCAGCAAAACTGCCGACATGGGATACAAGATGGTAGTGGTGGAAGATGGCGACACGGGCATGCAAGCCGTTACCGGAGCTTGCCTGCCGATAGAGTTCGAGCTGAGGATCGTAGGATGCTGGACGCGGGTTCGGTTCCTGGTTTCCCAGTATTACTCCCCCGGAAACATCAGTGCAGTTCCAGAGACGGGCATCTTGTCATCCTTAAGACCGAGTAAGGTGCTGCTAAGTCTGGACAACCCGACAACTGGTCGACAAGTGGTCGGCATAAGTGGAGGTATCGGACGGGATTACCCAAATTGAACGGGTGGATGAATTCACTGTCACCGTTTGGCAACGTCGGCAAAGAGCCGATTATCCAACTGCATCAGCTGTTCCTTGATATTTGAAAGTTCAGCCAGTGCCGCCTGTTCGCCAATCGCGGCCATTTCGCCGGCTCTTACGAAATCTGTCAACTCGCATCGGGTCACATCGGGTTCAATAATGGCGTCCGCTTGCCGCATACCCACAGAGTTGACGCTTTTATTCTGAACCAGAAGACTGCGCAAAATAGTCTGTATCGTCGAAGCCCGACTCATCGTTGACTTCGGAGCGTGCCGCGGATTTGGAGGGAACTCCCGTTCAATTTTGGCTGTCACGCTAACTGCGATAACATAATTGCAGCCGTAATCCACGAGCACGTCCGCCGGAACGTTTTTGACCAGTCCCCCGTCGACCAGCGCGCGCCCATCGCGAAAGATCGGCTCGGACAGCCCGGGTAAGTTGATGCTCTCCAGGATCGCGTGCACTACGTCGCCATGGTCACGGACAATTGGCTCGCCGCTGACCAGGTCGAGCGTTACGGCGCAGCAAGGTATGGGTAGCTGTTCGAGTCTCCAATCCGAGAAGTACCTTCTCAGCATTCCGTCAAATTGCCCACTACGATACTTGTACACAAGATACCAGTGGTTGCCGTTCGGAAGGCAGCGAAACGCGATTGGCGGTGTCAGATCGGAAACGAATCGCTCAACCCAATGGTCGGCTGAAACCCCGGAAGCATAGGGAATGCCTGTCAGCGCTCCGGCACTCGTCCCGGCAATCATGTCGACTACAATCCCATTCTGCTCCAGAACCCGGAGGACTCCCAGGTGGGCCATGCCACGCGCGGCTCCCCCGCTCAGCGCCAGTCCAATCTTAATCCCACGCAGGTAATGGATGAGTCTTTCCACGCCATAGGCCAGCGTTTTACCCAGCGGCGACTGCGGTTCGGAGAAAGTGATCTTGAAATCCCCCGACACCAGCTCGCTCAACTCCGGAGCAAAAGGCGACGTCTGATACCCGTCCGCAAGCAGCCAAACAACATTGCTTTTTGTACGGCAACCGGGAATTTCCGCGCAGTTAGCCTTTAGGCGGTCCGCGGCTGATTTCTCGTCTCCCGCCTGGACACACCACATCACTGAATCACTGAGTTCGATTAATTGAGACGCTCGCTCGCGGTCGAGGGCGGCATCCACATCGATAAACAACCGCCCCGAATTTCGCCCATGGCTGATTTTAATTTGTTCGCGAATTTCCGATATGAACAGTTCACAGTCCCCCTTGGAGAGCGCGGTGTAACCTGCATCGCCCCCTTGTTTCTCTTCGTCTCGATCACTCAACACCCACGGCTGTTCCCCAAGTTCGGTTAATCGCCGTACGATTCGCTGAGTCAACGGCCGTGTTGCAGGCGAGCTATGGAATATGGCCACGATCCGCGGCTGCGGCTTCGATTTCTCCTCAAAAAAAAGCCGGCGATAATTTCGAAGGGCAGCCTTCAGGACATTGAGTCGGAACTTTGGGTATTTGGGCGCGAGGCTTAGCGCCTGTTTGTGCACTAATTTCAGTAGCGTGCAATTCGTTATTGCAAAGAGACCTTCGGGCACGGCCTCTGAAATCTCCATCGCCAGCATGGCGCCGATTTGATCATCCCGCGAAAATACCCCAATGACTTTCTCGTTCCCATGAAAATCGCGGCGCGTCGCTTTCAAGGTACCCAGAACAACGAAATAGATATTTGTCAGGGGCGTATTCGGCTGATGTACACATTCGCCGGGCTTGCACCGCACCACTTCCATATGCTCGGCAATCTCCACAAGCGCATCGTCTTCCAGCCCTTCGAAGCAACTATGCATCCTCATCAAGTCCAAGACTTCGGTTTGCATTCAAACTTCCTGGAGTAATTTGATCAAGGCCACCTGAAATACCTGCACATCACCTGCTCCGCTGTTGGCCTCGTCATATCGATACCTCACTTCGTCGCGTCACGAGTAGTGAAAGCGGCGCTTTTCCCTTGCTGGAGCGCTTTTTGAGCATCGAGAAATCCAAAGAGCTGGATTATTTTTGCCACGAGACCGGTCCAACCCGTCTGATGACTTGCACCGAGGCCGGTGCCGTTGTCGCCATGGAAATACTCATAGAACAGGATGTGATCGCGCCAGTTCGGGTCGTTCTGAAACTTCTCTGTTCTCCCGTACACCGGACGCCCGCCCTCTTCATTGCGCAGAAAGATGCGGGTCAACCGGTCGCCGATCTCCTTGCTAACCTCGAAGAGGTTCATCATGTTGCCTGAACCGGTGGGGCATTCAATCTTGAAGTTATCCCCGTAGTACAGATAGAACTGCAGCAGCGCCCGGATGATGAGGGCATTCACCGGCATCCAGATCGGGCCCCTCCAGTTCGAGTTGCCGCCGAACATGCCCGTGTTCGACTCGGCAGGCAGATAGTCCACGCGGTAGTCCTGGCCGCCCACCTCGAGAACGTAAGGGTTCTGGGAATGAAATTTGGAGACCGAGCGAATCCCGTAGGGGCTCAGGAACTCGTTCTCATCAAGCATTTTCGACAGGATGCGGCGGAGCCGTTCCGGATTGACCAGGGCCATCATCCCCCGGTCGGCCACGCCAAGATGGCCGGGGCCAAAGGGGTGGACCGACTCCATGAGTTCCGGCATCTGGCGCAAGCGTTCCCTGAACAAGGCTATTGTCTGCGGGGTGCGCTCACGCTGCCACTTCTCGATCACGGTGGTGGCGCAGAGGGGCAGGAGTCCCACCATCGAGCGCACCTTGAGCCGTCTGGCGCTGCCGTCGGGGAGCCGCAGCAGGTCATAGTAGAAGCCGTCCTCCTCATCCCACATCCCATCCGCTCCGGGCTGATTCATGGCAGCGCCGATATACAGGAAATGCTCTACAAACTTCAAGGCCATATCCTCGTAGGTCTGGTCGTAGGAAGCCAGCTCAACGGCGAGTTCCAGCATGTTCTGGGTGAAGAGGGCCATCCACGCCGTGCCATCCGCCTGCTCAAGGTAGCCTCCTGTGGGAAGCGGTGCACTGCGGTCAAAGACACCGATGTTATCCAGGCCCAGAAAGCCACCCTCGAATACGTTCTTGCCGAAGCGGTCCTTGCGGTTCACCCACCAGGTGAAATTCAACAGAAGCTTGTTGAACGCGGACTTGAGGAAATCAACGTCTGTTTCACCGCGCAGCGCCTGCTCGGTGCGATGCAGGAACAGGGTTGCCCAGGCGTGGACGGGGGGGTTCACGTCGCTGAAGTTCCACTCATAGGCGGGCAGCTGGCCGCTGGGGTGAAGGTAGTGTCCGCGTAGCATCAGTTCCATCTGCTGTTTTGCGAAGTCGGGGTCCACGATCGAGATCGGTAGTGTGTGGAAGGCAAGATCCCAGGCCGCGTACCAGGGGTACTCCCACTTGTCGGGCATGGAGATAATGTCCTCGTTGACCATGTGAAACCATTGCCGATTCCGGAAATCACGACTGCCTCGACGAAGGGGGTGAGCGTGGTGCTCTTCCAGCCACTGATTGGCATCCAGGTAATAGTACTGCTTGGACCAGAGCATACCGGCGAGGGCCTGGCGCATCACCCTGGCGGCGTCCGGAGAAACCGACGGCGGCGTCACTGAGCGGTAGAACTCATCCGCATCCCGCCGTCGCGCAGTGAGGGTTTCCTCAAAATCTTTCCCGAAGAGGGACGCACCCATGGTGTTTGCGTCCGTCGTGGCATTCGCCTTGGCCAGATGCAGCCGCACTATCGCTGACTGTCCAGGGCTTACCTCAAGTCGGTAGTGTGCCGCAACCTTGGTTCCAGTTTTGTCCGGGTTCACCGCATTCTGGCGGCCGTTCACTATGTAGTCGTTGATCCCGTCCTTGACAAAGGGAGTCTCGTTGGGTGTTCCGAAGACGCGCTCATAATTCGTCTCGTTTTCAGTAAAGAGCAGTTGTACATTGCCTTCGCAGTAAAGATGGTACGCACCCGGCACCTCATGCTCAGCGGAGACTCCGGTGACACCCTCAGGGAGGGCGATCTGCTTTATTTCCGGTCTGTTGGATGGCTTGGCGATCCACTTTGCCCAGTCGTTTCGGAACCACAGGGTCGGCAGCAGGTGTAACTCGGCCGCATCCGGTCCCCTGTTTATGGCAGTGATCTGGACCAGAATATCTTCCGGGCTGCTCTTGGCGTATTCCACAAAGACGTCGAAGTAACGGTCGTCGTTGAAAATGCCGGTATCGATAAGTTCGTACTCCATCTCATCACGGTTGCGCTGCCGGTTCGTCAATATCAGGTCACTATAGGGATAGGCTGCCTGCGGGTACTTATACAGGTACTTCATGTACGAATGGGTCGGCGTGCTGTCGAGGTAAAAATAATATTCCTTCACGTCCTCGCCGTGGTTGCCTTCGCTGTTCGTTAGCCCGAAAAGGCGTTCCTTCAGAATGGGGTCCTTGCCATTCCAGAGGGCCAAGGCAAGGCAGAGGCGCTGCTTGTCATCGGAAATGCCCGCTAACCCATCCTCTCCCCAGCGGTATGCTCGGGAACGCGCCTGATCATGGGAAAAGTAATTCCAGGCATCCCCGTTTTCGCTGAAGTCCTCGCGGACCGTGCCCCATTGACGTTCGCTCAGATAGGGTCCCCACTTCTTCCAGGGAACATTCTCGGTATGCGCAGCCTCGAGCCGCTTCGCTTCTTCATTGTTGTCCATGACGTCCCTTGATCAGTTGTTGTTCTGCCGGCAATGCGGGATTTGTTTTATCTCCAGCAGCCGATGGCAGGGGATGAATACCATCAAACAGGATGCTGTAGATTTTATTCTAGGTGCAGATTTGGGCTACCGCCATGATCCCTCTCAAATATGTTCGAGCTTGAGTGAAATCCTTGAATCGGTAAAAGATGCGGGCGGGGTGACTATCTCAACAAAGGGCGACGATCCGGTAATGGGCTTCCATTTGATAATACGAAGAGGCATCGACAACCACGGTTTAGCGATGGGGGTCGGACGTGATTAGACTCGACCATTTGAACGAACCATCAGGTAGGGATCACCGGATCTCTAACCGTTGGACGCCGAGGGAAAATCTGCCGTCCCTTCCCATTTCCCGAATTCAGGCTGATCGCTAGAAGCTCCGGAACATGTAACGAACGCCGCCATTGATACTCCACGTGTAAGCGCCGGGAAGATCCTGCCCCCAGATACCCACTCCGGGACGCACGAATATACCCAGTCGTTCCGCCACATTGCGTCCCAGTTCAAGTTCAACGGTCATGTTGCTTCTCGCGTTTCGTTCCCAGTCGACCCTCCACTCGGCTTGCACGACGCTCCACCACCGCTGGGCCCAAAATGAATTGACTTGCAGGGTTGCCTTTGAAACATTGACGGAACTTCGAGCGGGATCGCCCGCGACAGAGACTTGGTGGGTGAACAACCCGAGCAGAAGCGAATCCAATCTGGGAAGAAACCGGGCTGTAGCGACGGTCGGGCCGAGTGTATATTTGCCGAGGCTTAATCCTGGCTCGGTTCCCGTGGGGAATGTCGATGTCACGCCCACCAGTACCGTATATTCAGGCGTGCTGTAGACGCGCCGTGCTACTGTCACGGAGAGATCGCTGAAACCTTGCAGGGACGCGGCGCCGGGTCGATTCGGATCATTCATTTTAAAGACCGGCACATCTGTGCGCAGCACGTAGTTTCCCCCGAGGGCCAAGTCGACACGGGCTAACGTATCGATGCCTTGCCTCCCCTGAGGGAGGTTAAGGTAGGTGGAAGACAACTGCACGCGTCCCACGATTGCTGTGGGATCGGTCCCATACTTGGCGCCCAATTGTTTTAGGCGCTCCGCCTCTTCCTGCTGCTCCGGGGTAACCGGCTGCGGGCCGACGAGCGTTCGGCGTCTGCCGGTCACGGCATCCGGTTCTTTTGCAGAGTCTTCGATGCCGTGTTGTCGGTTTGGGCCTTCAAGGGGCCCGCTACTCCGCGGTATTTCCGGTGGCGCTTCTTGCCCTGACGCTGCGGGGGTGGACGCTGCGAACAGCGACATCAACCCTATAATCCACGCGCACGCCCTGACCAGACTGTATCTAAAACTTTTCACACAGCCCCCCTACAATATAGTGCCGCCTGTGGTCTTGATGGCAGAACCCGCCCGTTGGCTTGGACCGTATTTTACTGATAGTAATGTAGATCGGAGCGCGCCGCTTCGCCGATGGTTATTTCACATGTTTTATTGAAGTATCTTGTAAATAAACCATACTAAATAAAACACATGAATGTTCGGAGGCCCGACGCCGGGGTGCTGCGATGAACCAGGAAAGTCGCTATCAAACGGATGAGATAGCAGCATGGACCAAAAAGGGCTCTGCTGGCGAGGACGGTTCAAACGGCTGTGCGACCAGTGACGCGCGCGAGGTTTAAATGAGCATGGACACCATACCCGTCGAGGTGATTTTCCTCGCAACGATGATCGTTGTCGCGATTGGCATTGAGGTCGGATTCAGGCTGGGGCTTGTGGTGCACCGCAGATCGGAGAACGAGAAAGCATCATCGGTCTCCACCGTTGCAGCCGCCATTCTGAGCTTGGCGGGATTCATGCTGGTGTTCACCTTCGGGATCGCAGCCGAACGGATGAACGACCGAAAGAAGCTTGTGCGCGAAGAAGCCAACGCGATTGGCACTGCCTGGTTGCGGTCTGATTTCCTGCCGGAACCGGACCGCGCGGAGTCGGCAGGGCTTTTACGGAAATATGTCGATATTCGTCTGGACGCGGTTCAGGGTACGAGCCCCGATCAAATACAAAAACTGGTTGTTGAGTCTCAACGAATCCAGCGTCAAGTATGGGACATGGCCGTCAAAAATGCCCGCAAGGACATGGACTCGGACGTCGCAGCCCTTTATATTGAATCGCTGAACACAGTAATTGATCTTCATGGCACCCGGACTGCCATAGCACTACATGCGCAGATTCCAGGCACCCTCTGGTTAATTCTCTACGCCCTCATCATTCTGGGCGTGATCGGCGTGGGATATCAGACGGCAATTGCGGGCTCCACGCGCCGAACATTGGCCACATCGATTCTGGCTCCGTCATTTGCTATGGTGATAGCACTGATCGCTGCACTTGATAGCCCTAGGAGTGGTATCCGAGCTCCCCAGGGGCCACTGATCGAGCTCCAGTCTACAATGAGTCACAGCCCCGAAACCAGTGCAGACCCGGGGCACAAACCGTAGCGAAACCGAGACGACGAGGACCATCGATCCGGTTCTTAGACCAAAAGCCGGTGATCCGCCTATCCACGTAGTGCTCGAAAAAGATTAGGATAAAAACGGCTCACTCCCTAGAGGAGGGGGAGATGTTTCAGTCTTATGCTCGACCCGGTGATTGGCGATCTGCCGCAATCGATTCAGGTCGTTGAGTTTGATACGCCTGCAATCGCAGGTCATCATCCCCTCTTCCTGAAAGCGAGCGAATATGCGACACACGGTTTCCTCAGCAATGCCCAGGTAATTCCCGATGTCGCTGCGCGACATGCTGAGAACGAATTCGGTTGCGGAACAATGGCGGTGGGCAAACTGCTTCGATAGATTGAGCAGAAAGGCGGCGATGCGCTCCTCCGCATTGTGCTTGCCGAGCAACAGCAGCAACTCATGGCTGTGGCGAAGCTCCAGACTCATGAGCTTGATGATTTCGTGCTGTATCGCCGGGTCTTCCCTGGCCAATTCCTCGAAACGGTCGATGGAAACTTCGCAAACGGAAGTGAGTCCCATCGCCCGCGCCTCGTAATTCTGCTGCCGGTTCTCGATTGCGTTCAGCCCAAGCAGTTCTCCGGCGATGTGAAAACCGATCACCTGCACCTGCCCGTCTTCGGTACTGACGCTGGTTTTGACCGAGCCTCCACGAATGACGTACATATGCTGGGCGGATTGCCCCATGGCATACAGCACTTCCCCGCGTTTGAACACTTGCTTTCTTTTTACCACGCGCTCAAGCAACGACGAATCGCCGGTCTTCAACCACAGCGACATGCATAATTTGTAGGCCCCGCAATCCCTGCAAGCGGTAGGCACATCGCGCGATGTGCCGGGGATGGGTATCGCCTTAGAACTTTGCTTGCCCATGATCAATGCCTTTCAGAGTCGATTTCCAACCCATCGGTCTGGCTGAGTCCTCAAGGGCGGCCTCAGGCAAATCGGTAAGCTGGTATTTACCGCTCACCACCATTGCGGCCAGCATATCCAGGGTCTGGCTTTGCAACAGCTTCACGATTTCCTGCTTGATCGGCCACCACCTGACATGCATCGGGCACGGCGTTTTGTCGCTGCAAACCTTCAGTCCCAGCACGCATTCATCGGTAAACCCCGGACCCTCGGTAAGCATTGCAATCTGCATTAAAGTGATTCTATCGCTATTCTCCCGCAGACAGAAGCCGCCCTGTTTCCCGCGGAAAGAATAAAGCAGATTGCCTCTGCACAAGTCCTGCAGGATCTTGGCAAGATAGGTCGGGGATGATCTCAAGCACTCGGCGATTGTTCGATTCAACACCACCATCCCCCGGGGCTGCGTTGCGATATAGATGAGCGCCTGGATGGCATATTGCGTAGTGCGGGACAAGATCATAGCTGAACCAAAATTAGGCACGACCGCTAGATAAGCCAGTACACGAAAATAAACAATCCCAGCCAGACCACGTCGACAAAGTGCCAATACCACGCGACACCCTCGAAGCCGAAATGGTGCGCCGACGTGAAGTGCCCCGCCAGCACGCGGAACCAGATGACCAGCAGCATGATGGAGCCCAGTGTGACGTGGAAGCCGTGGAAGCCGGTCAGCATGAAAAACGTTGCGCCATAGACCCCAGTGGTTAGCTTGAGATTGAGATCCGAATAGGCGTGGCCGTATTCGTATGCCTGCATGCCCACGAACAGAAACCCCAGTGCGAAGGTGAGGAACAGTCCCAGCTTGACCTGTACGCGTTTGTCCAGCTTCAGGGCCCAGTGCGCCCAAGTGACGGTCACGCCCGAGGTCAGCAGTATCATGGTGTTGACCGCCGGAAGTCCCCATGGTCCCATGGGCATGAACTTCTCGCTGATCCCGGGTCCCGAGGTAGGCCAGTCCCCGCTGAAGTCCGGCCAAAGCATTCTGCCGTTCAGGCCCGCCAGATCCGGAATCGAGTAGACGCGCAGATAAAACAAGGCGCCGAAGAATGCGGCAAAGAACATCACCTCGGAGAAAATGAACCAGCTCATCCCCCAGCGGAAAGACTTGTCCACCAGCTTATTGAATTTTCCGCCTTCACTTTCCCGTGCCACTGTTTTGAACCAGCCGTATATCATATAGAAGAGCACCGCAAACCCTATGGCCAGCAGCCCGTATCCAATTGGAAGCCGGTTGACGGAAAACGCCGCACCGAAACCCATGAACAACAGCGCAATCGACCCTTTAATAGGCCACGTCGATGGCTCTGGAACGTAATAATGACTTCCTTCGTGGCTCACGCTTCCTTCTTGGCTCATGCTCGCCTCCCGCTCCAGTCCGCTTCGAGCTATCCATCGGCAGCGATCGCTAAAATGGTCGACGCCGCCCGGTTTTAAATGAATCACTGTACTAAATAATAGATCATGGGCAGAACCAGGGACGAAGCCAGCAAGAACAATGCTGTTTTAATGGATGCCAAGCGCCGCTCCATCTCCGCATCTTCGGACACATCGAGGTTTCCCGCCATATTTGACTGCTTGTACATAGCATCCTCCTATCTCCACTGTTATTTGATGATCGGGGGTGTCTCGAAGCTGTGATACGGCGCGGGCGAGGGCAGCGTCCATTCCAGGGTCTTCGCTCCTTCCCAGGGTTTGGCCGGTGCTTTTGCTCCCCCACGGATGCACTTCAACACAACGTACAGGAACAGCAGCTGAGTGGTGCCGAAGCCGAAGGCGCCGATGCTGGATATCATGTTGAAGTCGGCAAACTGCAATGCATAGTCCGGGATGCGGCGCGGCATGCCCGCAAGTCCCAGGAAGTGCTGAACAAAGAAGGTAAGGTTGAAGAAGAACATCGACAACCAGAAGTGCCATTTGCCCAGCGTCTCGTCATACATGTGCCCGGTCCATTTCGGCAGCCAGTAGTAGGTCCCGGCAAAAATGGCGAAGAGCGAGCCCGATACCAGCACGTAATGGAAGTGAGCAATCACGTAGTAGGTATCCTGGACCTGAACATCCACCGGCACCACCGCGCATACCACCCCGCTGAAGCCACCAATGGTAAACAGGAAAATGAAGCCGATGGCAAACAGCATGGGCGTCTCAAAAGTCATGGAACCGCGCCACATGGTCGCGGTCCAGTTGAACACCTTCACCCCGGTCGGCACTGCGATCAGCATGGTGCCGTACATGAAGAACAGTTGGCCGGTCACGGGCATGCCAGCAGTGAACATGTGATGCGCCCACACGATGCAGGACAGGATGGCGATAGACGCGGTGGCGTACACCATCGACGAATACCCGAACAGCGGCTTGCGCGCGAACGTGGGAATGACCTCGGACACGATGCCGAATGATGGCAGAATCATGATGTAGACTTCAGGGTGGCCGAAGAACCAGAATATGTGTTGGAACATCACCGGGTCGCCGCCGCCGGCCGCGTTAAAGAAGTTGGTGCCGAAGTTTCGGTCCGTCAGCAGCATGGTCACCACACCAGCCAGCACCGGCATCACCAGCACCAGCAGATAGGCGGTGATCAGCCAGGTCCAGACGAACATGGGCATCTGCATCAGCGACATCCCCGGTGCCCGCATGTTGAGTATGGTGGTGATAATGTTGATCGCGCCCATGATGGAGGAAGCGCCCAGGATATGTACGGCGAAAATCATCATGTCCATGCCGATACCCATCTGCACCGATAGCGGCGGATAAAATGTCCAGCCGCCCGCCGGCGCACCGCCGGGAACGAAGAACGAGCTGATCAGCAGCAGGGCGGCCGGCGGCAGCAGCCAGAAGCTCCAGTTGTTCATGCGCGCGAAGGCCATGTCCGGGGCCCCGATCATCATCGGTATCTGCCAGTTGGCGAACCCCACGAACGCGGGCATGATGGCGCCGAACACCATCACCAGGCCATGCATGGTGGTCAACTGGTTGAAAAACTCGGGCTGAACGATCTGTAGGCCCGGCTGGAACAGCTCTGCCCGGATGGTCAGCGCCATCACGCCCCCCGTCAGGAACATGATGAAGCTGAACCAAAGATACATCGTGCCTATGTCCTTATGATTAGTGCTGGTCAACCAGCGCATCATGCCGGTCGGATGATGCTCGTGGACGTGACCAATTTCGTGTTCTACTGCCGCCATCGTGTTCTCCTTGCCCCTATTTTTTAAAATATTCGTGAATTAACAAGTCACCCGCCCATCAGGCCGGTCGGATGATAGTCGTGCCCAATATCGTGATCTACTGCTGCCATGATTTCCTCCTGATGCTATTTTCTTAACTGGTTGATTTCGGATGGTTGCACCAAGTCCCCTGCGGCATT
>NZ_FOPV01000039.1 GCF_900113575.1 Nitrosospira sp. Nsp14 | reverse complement strand
CCGGCTCAAGGATAAACGCAAAGCCGGGCATGTAAAGGTCAAGGCTTAGTAAAATTAAATGTCCGGGTGGGTCAGTTTTATTCCGGCCAAATAACCAAAAAGTGGGTCAGTTTTAAACCGGCGTTGACATGTTGGGACACTGCGAATGCAAGCAAGCACTTTCAATGGAGTAACGCCAGCGGCGTTTCGGCGATTGAAGATGATCCCAAGATCAAAGACTGGTATCAGTACTTCTTTACTTCAACTGCGCCAGGGCTTTTCATCGAATATGCCGGTGAGTATTACTCCATAGAGCAGATCAAAGAAATAGCCGTCCAATTCTACAGTGGGCTTCTATCTCATGTCGAGTAATCGCACATACACGTTCCGAGCTGCGCTACGATCAATCAGGCCTCGCCTGCCTCCAGCTGTCTATCATGTCAAACGTCAGCCCCCAAATACATCCGATGTCAGAGCTTCACAAAGAGCCCAAAAATGAGAGAACTGCTATCCATCTTGGCCGATATTGCGACGATTGTTACAGCGATTTGCGCAACAGGCATTCTTGTAAAGGTGAACGTAAGCCTCAAGAGCACTACAGACAAGCGTGCAAAACAGATAGCTAAAGGCACCGCCAATACTCAAAATATCGCGCAGTGAGAGCCATAAAACAGACGGCTATTGGTAGCCACAATCACCAAGAGACAAAGATATTTAACAGGCCGTTTGACCTCGTCGATATTTGCGCGGACAAGATAGGAACAATACTTTCTACGATTGCGCGCATAAATTTTTTCCAGGAACCAGAACTAAGGCTCGTTCCGCCTCATATGTGCGCAAAGAATTCCTTAAACCACATCGACGACGCGAATTCCATTGAAATAGATAAAACGTACGCTCTTTGGGATGAAATAACCTCTGCCATTAGTGCCGATGCTTCAGGAGCCATTGCAAAGGACTACCAAAAAGCCGCCTACATATTAAATCAGCTCTATCTGGCGAACTTCCAAAGAAACTTTTCCGGATTCAAGCTCCATGCTCTGGGAATTTATTGTCAATCCGTCGGCGGGAGCTTGGATGAAGCACATCTCTTGGTTCATCTAATTCATTTCATGTACCTAAGTTGCCAAATTGGAATAAAACCGTGATCAAAATTGGTCAGTTCTCAACACCCGAAAACACATCATTAGTTCTGGGGGCGCGGATCGGTTTACACCTAAGAAACCAGAAGTCTGAATCGCTATTAACACTTCAAAAGCGCTTCTGCGGGAGCGCTACCCCAGGTGCCAGGGTGGTTTTTACTGAAAGTCTACTTCTGCTTTACGCACTCGGCAAACTAACTTTTGATCACGCGACGGACACCATTTTCTATAATGAAAATACTGAAGATTAGTTCAAATATAAAGAGCTTCCGTTCAGTTTCATTTAACACCACCTTCTCAATTGTTCTAGGAATTGCGAAGAGCCGAGGTGAGGGAATGAGTCACAATCTCGGGAAGACAACGCTTATTGAGCTGATTGACCATATTCTCTTTGGATCGCGTGATTCCGACAGAATAAAGGCAATTAAGGCGAATTTTAAAGATCCGGTCTTTACTATTGACCTGCTTGCGGATGGAGCCCCTACAAAGATTATTGCCGACTATTCTAAGAAGAGAAAGTCCGCCTTCTTCTCTCGGGAACTGAAGCATGCCTATGAGTATTTCATTCGATTTCAGGATGACTACAAAGATGAGTTTAGAAAAGTTTCGATCCGTGGCAAAGACATAACTTGGAAGCCGCTTCTGTTGAGGCTTATGGGGTTCGACGAAAAGCCCCTCATTGAAAAATATGAAATTGAGGCAACGATTCAAGACTACGAGAGCTTTATCCAGATTGCGGCTAATAGTGGCATGCAGCGGGAAAGTAAAGGGACAGATATAGAGCGACTCGAAACTCGCCGCTCCGCGCTTCTCGAGTCAATAAAGAGCCTCAATTTTTCGAATGTCGAAGACACTGTTTCTGTTGAACTAGCCTCAATTACTGATGTTGCCATCGCCAACGTAAAGCGAGATCTGTTCGTCAATCGAAAGGAGCTTTTCGCAATAAATGAAGCTCTTGCGCATACTGTTTTCATTGATCTTGCGCCCAGTAAACTCGAAGAAATATACAGAGACTTAAAGATCTACTTTGCCGCACAGGTTACCCGCGATCTTTACGAGGTTGAGGAATTCTTCCAACAGATAACGCAGAATCGTACCACAGCTTTGATTTCAATGAAGAAGAAGGTCGTCGATAAGATATTGACGTTCGAAGAGAAGCTAGCAAAGCTGACAACAAAGAGAGCCGATCAGCTTCGGTTAATTATTTCTAAAGATTCGATCGAAATTTATCGCGATTTATCAAAGCAATTGGCCCAAACTGAAACCGAGCTCACGTTACTTAAGCAAGACATATATAAGGAATCCATACAGACCGCTACAGCAGAGCGTAATCTACTACGAACCCAACAATTGAAGTTGGCGGCGGCAGTCGCGTCAGAGATTGATGAGAATGATTCGAACTTCTCGCTGATAAAGCAAGAGTACAGAGACATTATGCGAGAAGTAATGGATATCGATGCGGAGCTTGTAATTGAAAAGAACGCAACAGGCAATCTCGACTTTCGTACAATCTCGTGGCGTGACGGAATTCGATCGCAGGAGCTTAAGGGGGAGATGGCGAAGAAAATTTCCTGTGCGGCCTTCGATGTAGCTCTACGAATAGTCAATAATGATGATACGGGATTCATAATTCACGACGGAGTCATTGATAATGCCGATAAGAATATTAAGCAGAAGTTTATCGCAGCCATGAAGTCGCGCGCTTCAGAGCATGACTTTCAATACATATTAACCGCCATTAACGATGATCTTCCGGATTCTGTGCAGCAGAGCGATATTGTTATTACGCTAAGCGACCGATCGGACACCGAGTTATTACTTGGCAAGACATTCTGACTCCCCACCTTTTGTCGATCCCTGAGTCGAAGGAGCAAACTGATCGTGGTGATCTACTGATGTGTTGAGGAGGAGTCGATGGCTCAGTTTCAATCGAAAAGAATTATTTAGTCTTCGAGGGCTCGAATCTGGCGTGTGGGAATAGCGGTTCGCTCAATTACCATTTTTTTCCGCCACAAGGACGCTCACCGATGAGTCAGGTCATAGAGAAGCCGCCATACTTGAGCTAATGTCGTGAAACTTCTATTGAACCGATAAAGATTTCCATGTTTAGCCTCAATTAACTTGTAGTAGTCGCGACTTCATCTGACAGTTACCCGATTTGACAGGTGCAATTGTCAGATCAGATTTAACTATTCAGTGCGGTAATTTTATCGTTCC